>JALVZQ010000001.1 GCA_027037535.1 Acidilobaceae archaeon
CAAGAGCATCACCAAAACGACGCAACTCATCAAGCACAATACCCTTACCCATGAGGGTCTTGGCGAGACTATACTTATCGCCTAATTCAGAGAATAATTTTTCAGCCAGCTCATAACTAGCAAGAGCATCACCAAAACGACGCAACTCATCAAGCACAATACCCTTATTCATGAGGGTCTTGGCGAGATTATACTTATCGCCTAATTCAGAGAATAATTTTTCAGCCAGCTCATAACTAGCAAGAGCATCACCAAAACGACGCGACTTACGAAGCACAATACCCTTATTCATGAGGGTCAGGGCGAGATCATGTTTGGCGCCTAATTCAGAGAATAATTTTTCAGCCAGCTCATAACTAGCAAGAGCATCACCAAAACGACGCAACTCATCAAGCACAATACCCTTATTCATGAGGGTCTTGGCGAGATTATATTTTACTATGGGGTTCCGGGGGTCTGATTTGTATAGTGTTGTGTTTAGTGCTTCTAGGTTGTTTAGTATTGTTAGTTGTAGATTGTTTAGTATTTGGTTTTGTCCTCTCAGTAGTATGGGTATTCTTTGTATTGTGTGGAGTAGGTTTTTTTGTAGTCCTGGGTATTGGGTTTGTAGTTCTGCTAGTATTTTGTTTATATTGTTTGCTAGTTCTTCTTTTTCTTCTTTTTCTAGTGCTAGTAGTTGTAGTATTGCTGCTTGTAGTGAGGCTGTTAGTTTCATGTACTCTGCTAGGGTTTCCATGTTTTTATCGTATTTTTCTATTTTATTTATTATTTCAGCTTCTTTTTCTATATCTGTTCCTACTGCGGCCTCTGTAAACTCAATTATGTATTTTATTATTTCTTCTTGGTGTTCGCCTAGTTGGTCTGCTAGTTCTGCTAGTATTAGCAATATTATATTGTTTAATTTTTGTTTTATTTCCTCGGGTGGGCTCGTCTCAAGTATTTCCCTGGAGAATAGTATTATGTCGAGTAGTTCGTCTAGTGAGAAGTGATTGGTTTCTGAGTTTACGCTTGTTTCTCCTGTCAGGGTGCCTCGCCTCTGGGTGTTGTGTTATAATTGTGGGTGTTGTGTCTTATATTTTTTCTTTTCTTGTTTTGAGGAGGCGTTGTTTTGATTTTATTAGTTTGTTGTTGCTTGGTTATTGTTGGGGGTTTGTAGGAGTGGGTGTTGTTAGGGTTCATTTGGCGGTTGATGTTAGTAGGAGTATGGTTTGGGGGGGTAGGAGTGTTTCGGTTGATGTTGCCCGTGTTGTTCTAGAGGGTGTTGCTGGTAGGTATCCTGGTGCTCGTGCTACTGTTTACGCGTTCTCTGATGGGTTGAGGGTTGTTGTGCCTTACCTCGTGTTGAGGGGTTCTAGGCTCCCGGCTGGGGTTTGGGAGGGGGTTGGATCGGGGGGTGGTGCTAGTGATGTTGCTTGCTCCCTGAGGAGTCTTTTCGAGGTTGTAGGTGGCGAGGTGTTGGCGAGGCACTTGGTTGTTATTGTCTCGGATCTTTGCTCTGAGCCTTCCGGCTCGATGAATAGGGAGGTGGAGTGCGCCCGGGAGCTGGCTAGGCTGGTTTCAGGGTTGAGGGATAGGGTTAGGGTGTATATCCTAAGGCTGCGTGGGAGGTATCATGGGCCTCTTAGCAGTTGTAGGCCTATGTGTATTGCGGTTAGGGAGCTGGGAGGGTTGCCGGAGAGCGTGTGCAAGTGTGAGGGAGGCTATGAGTCCCTGCTCCGTTGTTATAACTTGTTGAGTGATACGGATTTCTTGGAGATTATTACCTTGTATTCCCCTGAGAATGTTGCTTACTATGTTGACCGTATCTCGCTGTAAGGGTAAAGGAAGGGGTTGGGGGTATTCGGGTTTCCTGGGTTTATCCTTCGTATTGTTGGAGTGCCTGGTTGACTTGTTCTAGGAAGTCCCTGAATTTTTCATCGAAGATGTCGAAGACGCTGAACATTAGGCCTAGGGGCTCGGTGGCTTCTTTGAGTTGGAGTTCTTCGTCTGAGTGGTAGAACTTAGTGGGGTCTACGTCGAAGACGTTGTGTTTTACCTGGTGGAGTGCGGCTTTCAGGGAGTCTCTCACTTCTTTTATGCTTACTAGGGGGACGTTGGAGATCCACTCTATTACTCCTATTAGGGATGTATTGCTGGATTCTAGGGGGATGAGGACCCTGTTGCTCCCTCTGGTTAGGTCTTTGACTAGCTCCTCGTTATCAGTAGTGTATATGACGAAGAACTGTTTGTTGAACGCGTCTCTTAGGGTTTCCTCGATTGCCTTGGCTTTGTCTTCTCCTGCTACTTTCGCCACGAAGTTCCTCACAGCTTCCTTACCATCGGGGGGGAGTGTCAGGGTGTGGTGGGAGGAGTCGAACTCGCCGGCGGATATTTTCAGTGCTTCTGAGATGGAGGTTAGTAGTTGCTGTTTTACCCTGTCTTCTCCTAGGACTTCGCTTAGCGCGTCTATCACGCCGCTTATAGAGTATAATCTCTCCTTATAGTTTAATAATTTTACTAGCTTATCCTTATTTGCTAGTAGTGTTCTAAGAATACTCGTGCGGGTACTAGAGTCTATAATAGACTGGCCGTCAATGGTGAACAAGCCTAGTAGCTTGGCGACGAAGCTTGCCACATCGTTCTTAAGCTCCTCAGCAACTTTCCGTTGCTCTAATCTAATGCTCTCCAGTTCCTCGGATTTCTGGTGGATGCGCGATTGAATAGTATTCAGTTTGCCTTTGAGGCTCTCGATATGGCTAACCGTACTCTGCTTTATCTCTTGGACAGACTTGTTTAGCTGTTCGGATAGCCCAGCGAGAATATCGATATTTGAGTGCACGGTTATTATGTCTTTATCTATGTCCTCTTTAATACTATGAGCCCTAGCTCTTACTTTACACGGCTTCCTATTGAATAGACTGCAGTCTTCTCCAGCGTGGCTTTCTATCTCTGTGTTTATTTGCTTTATTTCCTCTAGCTTTGGCGCTAGGACGTCCCACTGGTTTCTTATGTATTTAATAAACTTTAAAATATATATTCTCTCTATTATATCTAATTTATCCAGATTCTTCCTTTCAAACTCCTCTAGAATAGGCTTAGTATTAGAAGATAGAGTACTAATTCTACTATGCACTTGAGAACTGTACTCTTCAATGATTTGCTCGTATTGCTCCATCACAGTACTGTAATCCTTCTTATTGCCCTTCTTGATCAGGCTTTTAGCATAATTTAGTAAATTATTAAGATTGTCTAAGTGTTTGAGCGCATCCTGAGCATTTTTCTGGATGACTGCGTGTAGTCCGAGCGTTTGCGAAGAATAATTATAGGTATCCTGGAGGATCCTAACTATCTTGTCTATTTCCACGATTTTCTCGGCCGATTCTATCTCGGCTAAACGGGCTCTCGCCTCTTCTAGTTTTTTCTCTTCTTTTTCCTTCTCCTGGCGTAGATTATTCAGCTCGTCTTCAGCCTCTCTAGCCTTCTTAACTAACTCGTCGCTCTTTTCAACTAGTTCGTTTACTTTTTTAGATATATCTGTAATATCTGATTTTAATAGTACTAGGTATCTTGTGCCAATGACGTGGACAGGCATGAGTAGGGAAGGTGGTAACCTGGAACCGATAAGAGCATTTACTATATTACTAATGAAATTATTGCTCCTCTTGTTATCCCTAAGCGGTTGAAGCTTTCCTCTATCATACGCTGAGAGGTAGAATGCTAGAATCATTGCGGCTTTCTCATCGTGATTATCAAATACTTCATTGATATCGTTTCCATTCACATTGGTAAGACCCGTTAGTACGACTTCATCGAAGTGGTATAACTTAAAACCGCTGGGATCCTGGAGGTTTAACTCATCCGTCGCGATCTTCTCGGTTAGCCTGTCCTTGTATCCCTTTTGGCCCGCAGACCAAAGTTTCTCCAAGTACATCAGCTCTAAGAAGAACATTCCAACCGCTGCCTTCAGCAGCTCATGTGATTGGTAGGGGAGCTCCTCTATTGGGATCCGATAGCGAGTGTAGAGTGGGATATTTGCGAATAACACGTTCGCAGTCTTCTTGGTCTGTGCTATATGCTTGGTCAGCGCGGCTATCGTTGTTAGCGAACCGGATCCGAAGCCTCCTCCTGCACTGGTAATGAATACGTTTGTTATATCGCTAAACATTTTTAAGTCTTCAGAATAATCTTCTCTTATCTTATCTGCTAGCTCTCTTACCTTTAAAGAGGTGAATAGCCTGCTTAACGGCCTGAATCTTTGCACTCCTTTGCCGGGGCCGAGGTATGCTGTTATCGATCTTACCCTGTTCCAATATTTTATTAGATTGTAGTACTTGTAGTATTGGGAGGTGCGGAATAGTATATCCGGCTTGTAATAGTCTCCAGAGAATACTAGTTGTATGAAGTGATCATTATTAATTATTAATCCTTTATTAACTAATTCATCTATGAATGTCTCACGAGCCATGTCGATCATTTGTATCTCGATTGGAAGATTGTAGGGCTTCTTATACTCACTTAGCTCTTCATAGATGCCTTTGGGAGGCCTGATCCCAAGGGTTATTAGGTTCTTAGAAATTTTTGATCCGACTTTGCCTGTGGCGATAAGGTATATTGGGAACACAATTATCACCGTTTGTCTCAAGCTTACTTATTAATGGCTTAGGATATATAAGTGTTATCTGAAAAATAACAATATATAATATTATAATATAATTAATATTTATATAATCAATGATTAAAAATAATTATTAGAACAAGACCTAAACGACAAAAACCACATTATAAAATAAAATACATGACGCCAATTACTTCACCTTACAAAATATGTATTCGGGAAGTAATATTATAGGTGTAGATACTATAAAGGGATTAGCTGGTAATCTCCATCCTGGATATAGCGTTAAGGGTGGTTGTCATAGAGGGGACCTCCCCGGAGAGGGCTCTGCGTAGAAGGCCTCTAATACTAGTCGTGGATATAGATGATGACATTGGGGAGGTCCTCGGTAGAAGCGTTATAATTGGTTTCAGCAATGTGAAGGAGGCTGTCATCGACTACGGCATGGAGAGACCTGAGGA
>JALVZQ010000002.1 GCA_027037535.1 Acidilobaceae archaeon
CAATAATATTATATTCTCTGAAGTTATATTCATACTACTCAAACTATTAACAGACATGAAAGCTTACGAGCTAAAGAGGAAACCCGAGATAGTAAGAGAGCTAATTAAAAAGATTGATAAGCAGATCATGTTTCTACGGGAATACTTCATCGAGCTGGAAGTAAATGAGAGTGTTAAGCAAATATCTATAGAGGTAATGAGGCAATACGGACTCTTACCAAACGATGCGCTCATAGCATCCACATGCAAACACTATGGCATAGAGAAAATCATAACATTTGATGAAGACTTCAAACAGATACCATGGCTGAAAGTAATCCCCTAGTACCCCAGTACCTCCATGACATCCACTCGGGGGGCACATGCCTGCCAAGCAGATACCGGAGGATTACCGGGCATGATAACGCATCTAGGTGACTGGTATTGGATGAGCTTATCTATGTGACCCTGAAGTTAAAAGGACCCTCAACCGGCACGGTGCCGGTTTCATAGTCGTTGGGAGCCTTGCTGATTATCTTCTAGGGCTAGACTTTGTGCGGCCCAATGACATAGACGTATTGGTGAGTCGCAGCGACGCTGAGAAAATTATTAAAGTAGCCCGGGAGGAGAGCAGCCTCAGGATTGTAAGCCCGATGGAGTACCGAGAAGGTGATAATATCAGGGGGCTTTACGGGAGAATCCTAGTTGATACGGTTAATGTCGATATCTTGGCAGACGTAAAACTGAGGTACAGAGGCAAGTGGCTACACCTTACATATGAGAATCTAATACCATGCACAATAGAAGTAGCACTAGCCGATGAAATACCTGTAAGAGTCCCCTGCCCTGAAATCCAAGCAGCGGCGGATGAAGCACTAGGACGTGCAGAGAGGGCACGAGTCCTTAAGAAACTAGCTGCGAGACACACCTGTGGGAAAGAGTTACATCAATGCCTAATAACAAGGTAACACACTCATTTTATCAAAAAAGTAACAGTATATTTGCCAAATATATGCTGAAACGATTATCAGTTTTGAGAAGGAATTAGAGAACTCGGCCGCATTTTGAGGTCTCGTTAACCGATATATTTCCACGTCTGAGTTAGTGATGGTTTTGTGTGGTTTGTGGCGGGCCCGCCGCTAGTTTGAACCCGGGACCCCACGGCTCCGCAGACCCAAGCAATAAAAACCCATGTTGCAAAGATCCATGGTAAAATGCAACATATACTCAGACTCGATCTTCAGCCCAGCTTCTCACAACCGATAATAATGCAACATCACAGGGGTAAAGCTTAGAGCCTCTATCTGCCTTATTATTGATGGGAGGCAAGGTTGTCAAAGGTAATCAAGGTCAAGTATGAAAAGGGAGTACTCAAGCCTTTAGGTAACGTAGACCTTGAAGAAGGCAAGGAGTATAAGGTTATAGTGGAGGAGGATATAGACGAGCTAGTCAAGAAGTATAGGGGTGTTCTCGGGAAATCCTCTGTTGAGGAGTTCCGGGAGCTAGAGGAGGAGGCACAAGCCCAATGATATGCCTCGACACGAACATAATCTATAACTTCCTCTTCGAGACTGAGCTAACTAGTGCCTCAGAGAAGGTTATTAGGGAAGCAATTGTTGAAGGCATGGCCGTCCCCATGATAGTATACAATGAGCTACTCTACACTACTGGTGCGAAGATTGCTCGGATGAGGTATGGTGTTAAGGGAAAATATTCATTCCGGAAACACATTGCTAAACACGGATTTCCCGAAGAAGCCATAGAAAAGGTGAACGGCTTCATTAGGGACTTCAAGGTAACCATACCAAGAGATTACCAGGACCCAGAAGAACTTGTCGAGACAATTAAGACTTACAGGCTAGCACCAAACGATGCTCAAATAACCTTAACTTGTAAGCATAGAGGCATAGGAAAGCTAGCAACATTTGACGAGGACTTTAAAAGGATACCTTGGCTGAAGGTTATACCATAAGAGCCCTTCCGAGTCAATTAGGCTTAAAACCATAGGCGTGCTATTATACATTACGATTATCAGGACTGAGCGAGTCTTAGTCGAGTTTTCCAGTTCTAGTTGTCGAGCTATTTCACATCGGCTTTTATGATTACTAGAAGGGGGTCTGGTGGCGGGCCTGCCGCGGGTTTGAGCCAGGGGGCCTCCGGCTCCGCAGATCCAAGCTATAAAAACTCATGTTGCATGAATTTATGGAGAAATGCAACGTTCACTCTAGCATGATAAGTCCATCAGAGGCTCACTCCTGATAATAATGCAACATCTAAGGGATAAAAGCTTAGAGGCTCCAAGCCCGTCTATAAGCATTGGGGATTTGGGTTGTCTAAGGTAGTTAGGGCAAGATATGAGAGGGGCGTACTCAAACCCCTAGAACCCCTTGAGCTGGAGGATGGTGTAGAGGTTATTCTGGAAGTTAGGGAGGTCTCAGGTAAGAGCGGGTTGAGGAGGTTCTTTGGCATAGTGAAGGTGAAAGAGTCGGAATCTATAAAAGAGGAGGAGTACTATGAATACATCTCCGAGCGAGGCCATATTTCTCGACAGTAGCGCTATACTCCACTATCTAACCGGGGATCCCCAGGCCAGAGGCATTATAGAAGGGGCTAGACGCCTAGCAGTTAACTCTATAGTCTATAGTGAAGTAGCCTTCAACCTGCTAAAGCTACTATATACTAATAAGTATGGCCAATACAAGTTCTACAGCATGAAATCTAAGATAGCTATGCTTGACCGTGACATACTTGAGGGTTACACGATACTCCAAGACTTCTTAGGCGAACTCCATCGAGAAAATAAACTTGTATACCTTCCCATAACCCTTGAGGTAGTCAGAGAAGCCAGCAATATAGCAACCAAATATGGGCTCCTGCCAAATGACGCCTAATAGCGGCAACATGCAAACACTACGGTATAAGCGTGATCGCAACCTTCGACGAAGACTTCAAACGACTACCGTGGCTAAAAGTAATCCCCTAACACACAGAAATTCACAATATTGAAACTCATGCCTACTAAAGAGATATCTGGCGATTATCACTCCAGAGAGGCATCGGCTATGTTTTATGGCCTTGGAAATCGATACATTCTACGCTTAGTTGATGATGATTTTGTGTGGTTTGTGGCGGGCCCGCCGGGATTTGAACCCGGGACCTCCGGCTCCGCAGGCCGGCGCCCTAATCCTGGCTAGGCTACGGGCCCTTTTTCTATGGTTTATGCCCATTTATTGTTTGGTGGATGTCGGCGTGTTTTTATGGTTTAGTGTTGGTCTAGTTCTAGTCATTAACATGTATAATTCTGCGCGGTTCTATATTGTATAATTGATGTATGTGTCTGGTGAAGTAATATGTCGGTTGACGAGATCAAGGAGCGTATGAGGAAGGAGATTGAGGAACTCGTTAGACAGGGACGATACGGAGATATCCCTGGTGTAATATCTAAGTATCTCCCTGAATTATCCAAGGCTGGCTCAGAGACCGGTGCTTCCACAGCCAAGACACCTATGATAGTAAAGGTTCCTGGATGCGACGATGACAAGGATGATGCCGAGGAGCTTAGAGAGGTTCTTAGCGCGGTGTCTGACTTCTTGAAAGATATCGAAGGCCCCATTAAGAAGCTTATAGACCTGTTCTTCGGAGCACTCGATGGAGAAAAACTAGGTAAGGAGGTAGCTACATTCTACAAGAGCCTTATCGATTCTGGTATGCCGAAAGAGCTTGCTGCTGAGATGACCAAAGAATACTTCGAGAAAAGGACACGGCTCGCCGATATAATTAAGGGATTCCAAGGACTAGCTGGATTGAAGGAGGGTTTGGCTCCTTTTATGAAGGCATCGGGCAATAAGGAGGAAAACCAGGATACAAGCAAGAATAATAATGACAGCGGAGAAGGGGTTGATGTAAAAGTCGAGTAGGATAGATCGTTACTCGCCTGAGAAATACATGCGTTCAACGGATACTGTTGACTTAGCCTTTTTCCCCGTTCTTGCATCCCACATAGATAGCTCCCAGGACTCAGGGATCGCATAATCAGACGATACAAGTTACACTGGCCGGTCTGTGCCTGGATCAGTGATAAGTTTACACCTAGACTTCGTGGTATGAAGCGAGGTATCAGGATCGTGTCGCGGGGAGAGGATAGGCTAGATAGAATCGAGAGAATGCTGCGGGACATATTGTTGAGGTTGGAAAGGTTAGAGTCTATTATATCCGGTATAGAGGATGCCGAGACCGCTCAGCTTGCTGCTCGTTTGGCATTTGTGTTTTCTCTGCCCGCATATCAAGCTGTACGTATTGCATCTTCGTTATCTAGTATTCTTCGTAGGGCTCCAAGTGGTTCTCTTGATGACTTGGATATCATGATTATAGAGGTATTAGCCGTCGAGGAAGAGCTTAGTCTGAGGGGACTTGAAAAGGCTATTAGAGAGTCTAGGGGACGGGCTAGTAGGACTACTCTTATGAAGAGGATCCGTAAGCTAGAGAGACTCGGTATTGTTAGAGTCGAGCACGAGGGTAACAAGATGAGGATAAGGCTTGTCCGCGAAGGCAATGTCTAAAGAGAAGTCTAGTTTCTATCTGGTTCCTCGTATCTCGCTACGTCTATGTGTATGGTTAGATCCACTCCCAGTCTCTTCGCATAATAAATTGCTTCTTCTGCAAGGAGATCCGATATATCCGCAGGTATTCCTGGAGCTTCTACTATTGCGTCTCCCACATAGCTATCGCTACTCAGCGGACGGAGCCGTAGACGCTTTACCTTGAACCCTCTCTCTTCCAGGAGACGATAGATCTCATTGAATACCTGTGGCCGCACCCTATCGGTTATCACGACGTTGAGCTTCTTTGACTCATTGTAGAGTTCAATGAATATGTATCCTGTTATGAGTACTGCGCCAGCATAGTCTATTAGGTAGCTAAGCTCTGCGCCAGCATATGCGGCTCCGGCGCTTACGATACCTTCTAGGACTTCGCTGAACGTGAAGAACGCATAAGATTCTCCGCCAGTAGATGCCCTAGAGGAGACAAATACGCTAATAGCATAGACTCCTGCACCGAGCAATGCATATACGGCTGATTCTGCCTGTACCTCGTATTTCTGTGATTGTAGGAGGACTCCTACTGATAGCCCTGCGCTGAAAGCGTATGAGAGGAGGAGGACTAGTATCCCAATATAGACTATTCTTTGGTGACCGTATGGATGATCGACGTCTGGTGGCATGCGGGATTTTATCATTGATACAATTATTACTGCTCCAGCAACAATATTTGCTATACAGGTTATTCCGTCGATGATAACTGCTTTGCTCTGATATACTATGCCTCCGTAGAGCTTTAAGACTGCTCCTATTATGCTTAGTACCAAGGCCACCGTCATTATGTATATGTGTTGCTTTGTGACTGCCTCCTCCATCTCCAAGAACCTCTAGATAAGAGCCCCAGAATACTGCTCGGGCTGATAATTAATAATGATTTATCATATGTCTCTCTAAGATACTGTTTGAGGCTTGGATCGGCACCCCTCATATGGATAGCTAGAACTAGTCTGAACTTTAACTTGTTAATGACCCTGAATAGCGATATCTTTAACAACGAGTACAATAGGATTGCTACCGCGACTAATACCGCCTCTACTACGTCTAGAAATGTATCCATTACTCGGAGCGACTTCTCAAGATATCTCGTAAACTTGTTGCGAAGCATTATAGTATACCCTTGTTTCCTCTAAGGTGATTATTCTTGTATATTGCTATGGTTCTCATAAAATTATATCTTATAGGTTTTATGGTGTAGAATACTTGTAGTATCTAGTTTATCACTGTAAGGTTTTATTTTATGTGGATCTCTACGATGTCTTTGTCTGCGAGCGCGTGATCTGCTCCTACTCTTTGCCCGGGGTACTTGGCGCTGGGACCCCATATCTTGGCATACTTGAATTTTCTCGCAAGATCCTTATGTATTCTCTTCGCTGCATCCATTACTGTTGCTCCACGCCTCATAACGAGTGGGTTGGGATCCGGTTCTTTATTGGGTTGTTTGGTATAGATCCTTATTATGCCGAGCATATCGAATAATAGTTTTCCTAGCTTGTTCAGGTCTCCTCTTTTCCTTAGCGAATCTGCTATGAGTACAGGGACTCCTTCGGGAACTTCTTTTAGGACCTTCTTATAGACCTTTGGTGCATTCGGGTGATCTGCCTTGTTCAGCACTATTATAGCGGGCTTGTAGACGCGTGTCGTGAATAATGCATCCTCGACGTCGTCGAGGGTCACGTCCCCCTCGATCTCTACAATGGCGTTATAGATCCTGTAGGTTGAAAGGAGTTTTCGTAGATCGTCTTCTGTGAAACCTATCATTCTGCCATTTGATACGAGCCTGATACCTGTTACGCTACGATCCTTCTTTATCCTAACTATTCCTTTCCTCTTCGTGACGATAATTCCCCTGTCTTCCAAGAATTCGAGTAGTCTCCTGAGAACCTTATCCGCCTCCGGGTCATCGAGGCCTATGACTATTATTATTGCATCAGCATTCCTAGCTAGTCCAATGACCCTATTGTTGACCGGGCTCTCAGGCTGATCCAATACGAGTGGAGGCGTGTCTACTAGTTGGAACTGTATATCCTCGTAGTGTAGCATACCTGGACTAGGCAACATTGTTGTAAAAGGGTATGGGGCGATCTCTGGCTTAGCATTAGTCAGAGCCGCCAATAAGCTGCTTTTACCAGAGTTAGGTGGTCCAAGTATAACGACTTGTGCTGCACCAGCCTTTTCGATGAATATACGTGGTCCACCGCCTACCTTCTTGCGTTTTTTGACTTCTAATTCTTCTCTCAGCTCGGCTAATCGACGCCTAGCCCATAGTCTAAGGTTCTCTGTACCCTTATGCTTAGGGACGGCGCTGAGGAATTCTTCTAGGGCCTGAATTTTTTCTTCTACCGTTTTTGCATCGCTGTATTTTGCTAGTTTAGCCTTTGCTTCTGGCGGTAGGTTTGCCGGCATACCTTGTTCTCCCTGTAGTCATTATCGTGGTATTTAGGGAATATTAGGAGTGTGCTATTCTCCAAAAAAACTACTCACGAGCTATCTCTTGGTTCACGGCATATACTAGGGTCTTGTCCACGCTTCTCAAGAGTCTTCTCACATAATAGAGGCAGTGCTTGTTCCGTAGGAGCCTCGATAAAGAGATCTATTATATCCCTCATAAATATCTCGCCCAGATTGACCGCTATGACCCTGCCTCCGCGAGCCTTTACTATTACTGGTACCTGGTTCGCGGGACTAACATAGAGACTACTACCAGCCACCAATATAACGTCGCTTCTCTCCGCCAACATAAAGGCCTCATTTATCGCTTTAGCCGGGAGAGGCTCTCCGAAGAGTACTACGTTTGGCTTAAGGAGTCCTCCGCAGTACTCGCATCTCGGAAGCTCCCCGTTTATCACCTTCTCGAACGCTTTCTCGATCGGGTAGAGGCGTCTGCATGAGAGGCATACTGCATGTCGGAAGTTTCCGTGGAGCTCTATCACTCGTTGGGAGCCAGCGGCCTGATGCAGGCCGTCTATGTTCTGTGTAATTATCGCCTTTATTACTCCGGCCTTCTCCAATGCGGTCAAGGCATAGTGGCCGGGGTTCGGTTTTACTCTACCCATGGCCTTGAATCTCTCATAGTAGAGTTTCCAGACCTCCATGGGATTCTCCATAAAGTATTCTATAGTAAACTTATAGCTGGGTATTTTCCTCCATAACCCGTCTTTTCCCCTGAAGTCCGGTATACCGCTTGCAGTGCTTATACCGGCTCCTGTTAGGACGATCGCATGCCTCGACCCTGCAAGTATTTCAGCTGCCTCCTCTACAAGGTCTCTCCAGCTCATTTCTCGTTACACCCTAGTATTTCTCTGTAGACGGGTACCTTTCTATGCACGGCTTCTAGTTCACTCTTCACGATTTCAAGATCCTGATCGGTCAGAGTCCTCACTATTTTTCCGGGCACTCCCATTACAAGGCTCCGCGGCGGTATCTTCTTCCCAGGAGGAACCAGGGCTCCTGCCGCAATAATTGATTCCTCGCCGATAACAGCGCCGTCAAGGACCCGGCTCCCTATGCCTATAAGTGATCCACTACCGATAACAGCGCCATGAATAATTGCGCCGTGGGATACGAGTACGTTTTCGCCTATTATGACTGGATGTCCACGTGGAGCTTCTATGAGGCTCAGCTCTAATACAACTGTTCTCGAACCGATGGTCACCGTATCATCGTCTCCTCTGATAATCGATCCATAGAGTACTGCAACGTTATCGCCGAGGTTAACAGCACCCATTATTCTCGCGCTGGGATCTACATATACGTTTCTTCCTAGAACTGGTACTTTTTCTCTGAAAGGAATAATATTGTTGCAGGCCATGTCTTGGAACCCTACTATATGATTCTATACACAGGATACATAAGCTTAAACAGTTACCTCGACCTATTATATTATTATGAGGAGATAATAGTTGAGTGCCCGACTTGGATGGATCGAGAAAGCGATGATGCTAGTACCCGGCTATAGAGGATATAAAAAACGTGAACTACTGAGGGAGGATGACCGGCTCCTAAGAAGATACGTCGCCGATTTACTCCGGGATGCGTCTAATACTCTAAGACAGGCCAGTAGCGAGCTCGTACAGCTCCTCGGCGTACAGGCACAGATGATGCTACAACAACCAGGCAACCCGGTACAGATACTGAACTGGCTGACTCAGCGAATATATGATGTCGCAGGCCAGATAGAGCATTTGGAGGCAGGATACTCTCCGAGCTTTGATAGGATTAAGGTAAAGGAAGAAGAACTAGAGAGACTCCTAGAAATAGATAACCAGTTAATAGGATACTCTAACGTCATATCGGAGACAAGCAAAATTATCCTAGGCCAGATAAGGTCAAGCAGAGGATTTGATCCAAGATACCTCTACACTATTCAACAAAGTCTCGACGCGCTCGAGAGAATCATAGCTGAAAGACGCAGATTCTTACATGGATCCGAATCCCTTCCAGGTGGAAGACAAGAGACAGGCTAAGACCTGTAATATAATTATATTAATAAATATCATGATTATTTCCTTAGATAAGACACAACTATGAGCACACCAATTACTACGAGAACAAGTCCAGCTACAACCCTAAGCGTAGTTAATCCATAGACATAGGATCCCGCTAGAAATAATACAGTATATAAGCCAACATTATAGTACTTGTCACGTTCCCTGCTAACAACATAATAGCCCAGCATTACAAGACTAGGAGCCATAATTAATAATCCGACCAACTGGGACAATGACAATTCTCTTACAAAAAGATACACTGCAACAATAAACAATATCAACGCAAGGGACAATGCCTCGGCCTTCTCTCTCGCTCCTACTCGCATTCTTTAACGCCTCCACCCGCCAAGATTATCCAAACACTATAATATAGATCTCCCGTAGGGGAGCACAACGAGCCAGAGCCCGCCGTAAAAACCTACTTTACTCTGTATTTACCTATTCTAGCGGTTCCCATTCTTAACATATTAAATACTCCGCCGAGAGAAGCTATAACTCCTCCCTCAAGACCCAGTTTAGCGGCACCTAGTACAGAACCAATGCCTGCTCCCAAGAGGGCACCGGCCAATAATAGTCCGATGGTACCTCCTAATAATAATTGCCTCCTTTTTGATCCTATAGGGTATTCAAGGTATACGACTGTGCCGTCGGAGGCGTCTACAAGCCCATAATATTCCTTTCCTTGATAAGTATACCCTACCTGCCAGAATGGATAGTGTATTATACCAAGCCATTTGCTTTCGTCATGTAGCCTTGGATTATCACATTCATTATATGCTTCTCTCAATGCACGGATCCTGCTACTACTTACGACGAGCTCCAATAATTCATGGGGATCTCGGTCGGGCTGATGATACTTCCCTCGCTTTAGTACTCTGGGCTCAAAGAACCTTCTTCCCCGGGTAGGAAACCTGTATTCCTGGGTAAGCCCTTTTAGAGGCGTGGACATAGCCAGTACCGTCTTCCAACGCTCCTCTATCCCTGCATGTGGGTTTTCCGGGCATTCTGCTCTTATCTTGATCTGGTATAGGTATAGTGGTACAAAGTGTAGTGTTCCCTCGCTGGGTGTAGCACTTGTTGCTAGGTCTTCTGGCGCTGCAAATTGTCTTTGGGCAATTCCTATTGCATTATTGTAGGCTTTATTGTATTCTATCCTGAGGTCGTAGATATAGTGTTCCTTGAAGATCTCGCCTGACTGCACCCATATGGTTGAACCACAGTACGGGCAGACAGCTACACTTACTGTTTCCGGGACCTCGAATTCTGCACCGCAGTAACTGCACTTAATCCTCTTCATCGCATTTTCATCCCCTAGGAGTCTCCTTATTCCAGCTCTTCTACCTCAACATCTTTCAAAGCTTCCCTAGTCAAGAAATAGGATCCGGCAAGGCCAGCGACAAGTCCTATTCCACCAGCTATAGCTGCTTCCCCGCCAAGATAGATACCAGCCAATCCGGCTCCTCCCAATATACCGCTAGCAAAGAGAGCCCCGATATAGCTGATTATCCTAGCACCCTGCGTTACCGGCTCTTCGCTATAGACTTTTCTCCCGTCCCAGCCGGCGAAGGCTGCTCGATAGAGTCTTCTCTGATAGGTATAGTATGCATGGATCATTGGAAGGAGTATTATAGGAGTTATATTCTCTATTCTTGTTCTACATGGTATAATCTTATAATGCCAAGAGACAAATGTAGGTATCCATCCAGGACTCATTAAGGCGGCTTTTTCCCTGGCTTCAGTATTCATGCGTTTCTCGACTTCCTTATGCATTGATTCGCATGCCTGGTCTCTAGCATAGTCTTCTGCGTCTCTAGGACCTATCTCTGGAGCCAATACCTGGCCCTTGACATCTTTCCAATCTACCTTCTCTATCGGAACCTGGAGATTCTCCCTTTTCTCGAGGAAGCCATAATAGTATTCTATCAGTGGATCTATGATTCTTCGATCAGCAGCTCTGCGCGCCACTAGTGGTATTGTGTAGGAGTCCTGATAGTTTCCTGAGACATATACAGTAATATACCTGGTTTGAACCTCGGTACGTGTTCCTTTGTCTGTCTTTATTACTCGTGTCCTGGTAAGAGTAACAGTGGCTTTTCCACGATAATGGCTGCTGGCAGATACAGAGACGTAGTATACAGGTACGTAGATCATATCTATGTTTTTGAGGACTACTTTGTCCTTTAGATGCTTCATTTCCTCGTCTATGGAGAGCCACTCGTAGAATACCCTATCAAGCCCCCTGGCTTTCCCCGGCACTATTACTATAGGGTGGGTGAATGCTTGGTTTATCCAGTTTGGATATCCACAATATGGGCATATGGCAACGATCGTTTCAGGACTTATATCTAGTGGGGCTCCACATCTTTGACATTTAAAGACTTCTCCTCTCATTTCCTCGACATGTCCGCCTGACAACCGGGTCTTCACCCATATCAAACGGTATCAGTATTTATTGTTACTCTTCTTTACTCGCGTAGCATGAGGAAAGATACCTTGACTCTATCATGATCTAGCAGTTGTCTTCTTCTTTTACTGGCCGTCCATCGGGGCACCATTTTATTCGCTTAGCACAGTGTGGGCATACCGGTGCCATGTAAGGTATTGGTCTTCCACAATACGGACATACTAGTTGCGGCATTTGTTGTGGTTGCTGTTGCTGTGCTGGCTGCTGAGGCGGGTATTGTGGCGGTGGATAAGGTTGCTGTGGAGGATACGGATATGGATACTGGTAGCCTGGATACTGTTGCTGTTGTGGATATGGGTAAGGATACGGATAATATGGGTACGGGGGCCTCTGCTGTTGTGGCTGGCCCGGCTGCTGGGGAGGGGTCATCTGTTGCTGGGCTGGCGGCATCGGCGGCGGGTACATCATCCACGGCATCATTATGAACGGCGCTACCGCTGCAGCTGTGCCAGCTGATCCTTGTCCTTGGGATAGCTTCTCGGCTATCCTCTCTCTACCCATCCATTCCCTCTCGTACATCGCTGCGAAGGCCCGGGGGCCACTCATCTGCAGGATTCTCTTGTCCTCATCGGATATATCAAGTCTTAATACGAGCTCGCTTATAACAATACCGAACATCTCGTTTACTCGCTGCGAGATCCTTGCTTTCACGTATTCGCTGAACTCGTCTAGCATAGCCATAAAGTCCGAGACGTTCTGTATGGTTCTCCCCATACGAGCTTGTTCTGTGGCGTATTCTGCGAGAGCGTCTCTTAGGGTCGAATCTATTATTGGGGCTATCATTTCACGTATGTCATCTGTTGTTACTTCACTACTGGTTCCCATGACCCGGGTATAGAAGGATTCTAGCCTGTTCTCATCAACCGTATAATAATACGTTCCGTTGTAGAGGAGATGCACGCCTATCCAGTCAATGAATGCTCTTCCTCCCAGCTGGTCCTGATACCTTAGGAGGTTAACGAATACTACGTCTGCCTTGAATATTGACTCTCCATAGAGGCCTGTAACTAGGCCTTGTAGGAAGGGTACGTTCTGGGTATCGAGGAAGTGCCGTCCAGCATCTACGACTCCCATGAGTTTACCATCGCGGAAGAACAAGGCCTTCTGAGCCTCGTTAACTATTAGGACGCTTCCAATACGTATCTCGTTCTTAGGATAACGCCATGCAACGTAGCTGCGTGGATCCAGATGATCAGGCCATTTGATGACTTCGGGGTCTCCGGCGACTATTTTGGTTCCTTTACCGATAAACTTGCCGAACTTGTCAAAAACCAATACTTATCCCTCCACATAATAATAGGAACAATGGATGTACATATATCATTATACACCTAAGAAAACAATATTCTACACAAGGTCCCCATCAATCATTTACGATCCTGACTCTGAAGAGGACGAGAGATAATAGGTTTGTTTAAACATAGACTTAACTTATCTTCTAGATTGATGCCTTTCTCATATCGCCATGTTCTTCGAGTGCGATATGGAAACTGTACCCCCTGTCTAATAGGTGCGGTATGTGTCCTCCCTTGTTCTCAAGTGCTAGCCTATAGTATTTCCAGAGTAGGTCTCTATAATCTGGGTCGGCGCATCTCTCTATTATTACCTTAGCTTTCTCTCTTGGAGAGAGTCCTCTGAGATCACAGACTCCATGCTCCGTTACAACAATGTCGACATCATGGTCCGGTGTATCAACATGAGTAACCATTGGTACTATGCTGGATATCTTGCCATTCTTCCTGGTACTAGGCGTTATGAATATGCTCATATGAGCTGCTCTCGAATAGTCTCCGCTCCCACCTATACCGTTTATTATCCTTCTACCTAGAATATGTGTACTGTTCACGTTTCCATAGATGTCTATCTCGACCGCCGTATTTACGGCTATTACTCTGAGACGCCTAATGAGCTCCCAATTATTCGTCACGTCCTGTGGTCTAAGGACTATGTTTTCCCTGCCCCGGGTCTCCGCGTAGAAGTTCTCTAGGTTCTTTGGTGACAGCATTAGGCTTGTGCAAGAGAGCGCGGTCATTACTCCCTGATAATAGAGATCGAGGAGGCTGTCTTGTACGACTTCAGTCCAAGCTCTTAGCCCTTTTAGGCCTGCTCCGGCTAGTGCCTTGAATACCGCGTCGTTGACTGTTCCTACCCCGCTTTCCAACGGGTACAGGTTTCTGGGGAGCCTTCCCCGTGATATTTCCTCCTGGAAGAACTCTAGCAGGTTTTCTGCAATTTGTTTCTCTACTTTGCCGGGCTCTACTGGTGTTCCACCGTGGTCTATGCCTTTGGATTCTACTATTGCAAGAATCTTTTCTTGCGGCACTCTCACTATTGGTTCTCCTATCCTGTCCTCGACTCTTTTCAGCGGTATAGGCTCACCGGGAACCGGTCTATAGATGTCGTGTATTCCATGAATACTCGGAGATACATCTGTGTTTACTTCGATTACCACGTAGTCTGCTTGTTGTACCCAGGCTGGCACAGCGCCTACGCTTCCTGTAGGTACGAAGCCCTCTTCCATTACGAGGCTTGCCTCGACGTGTGCTACTTGTAGTTTGCCGACTGTTTTATCTAGCCATCCGTGCTCTACCATGTAGGGCCACTCGCCTAGATGATAATCCATGAAGTGGACTATTCCGTTATCGATTTGTTTGCGGAGAAGCGGATTATTCTGATACGGGTAGCGTCTCTCTAGGACATTATGAGAGGCATAGTGTGCATCCATAGCATATGCGCTTGCTCCCGTCAGTATCCTGACCTTTACATTGTTTTCCGAGGCGAGTTGTGCAAGCACTGGTGGTATCATCTTCGGGTATCCCACGCTTCCGAAGCCGCTGGTGCCTATGTTTATCCTATTATTCTGTGCTAGTTGGAGGATTCTATTTGCGGCTGTCTCGGGATCGACTAGTTTAGAACAATGAATATCGGTGATCCTCGAATTTAGACAAGTCATAGTCTTTCACCAAAGGGCTAGACTCATCTCCAGGTGTTTTTGTTTCTCAAATGTTAATATTATTAATATGAAGGGGGCTTGAAATCTAGACATATACTCTCATATTGTCTCATCGTTTTTCTATTCTCTTTGCAGATCGGTCCTCTAGATTAAATAAGATATCCTTATAAATCATCTATATAGAATCAAATATATACTTTTAGGTGTCTATGCGTAATACCCTCAAAGACTTAAATAAGCATCCCACTATTTCTACACAATTCGAGAATAAACACCTAAGTTTCGAGAGGTGTCCTGTATGAACAAAAACTTGGCGATAGCTCTCGCAGTGGTTATAATAATCATAATCGCTGCTGTACCCATACTAATGAAGCAGGGTGGAGGAGAAGAAACCACTGAAGAATATGGAACGATCAAAATCGGTATGACCATTAGCCTCCAAGGAAAATACCAGACAGAGGGCAAACAGGCGCTCTGCGGAGTTGAGGCAGCGATAAAGTGGTACAATGACAACGGAGGTATCGAAGTAAACGGCAAAAAATACAAGTTAGAGCTCAAATACTATGACGACCAGTCGAAGAAGGAACTAGTACAGAGCTACTACGCCGACCTAGTAACAAAGGACAAGGTCAACTTCCTCCTAGCACCCTACAGCTCGGGACTCACACTAGCAGCAGCACCCATCAGCCAACAGTATGGAATCATAATGATCAGCCATGGCGGAGCAAGCGACAAGATCTTCAGCCAAGGATTCCAATACGTAGTCCAAGTACTAACACCCGCAAGCAAATACTTCGAGTCCTCACTCAAACTAGTAAAAGAACAAATCCCCGACGCAAAGATAGCCTTCATCTATGAGAACAGTGCATTCAGCAACGCAGTAATGCAAGGAGCAAGCCAGATAGCCCAGCAGTACGGTCTACAAGTAGTATACAACAACACCTATGAAAAGGGACAGACAGAATTCACAAGCCTAGTCCAGGAAGCTAAGCAAGCAGGAGCAAACGTCCTCATAGGAGGAGGACACTTCGAGGACGGACAAATACTAATCAACACAGCATACAACAACGGCTGGCACCTAAAGTTCATAAGCATACTGGTAGCACCAGCACAGCCAGAGTTCGCGCAAGCAGTAGGAGACGCAGCGATAGGAGTAGCAGCACCAGCACAGTGGCACGTAAAAGCATCATACTCGCCTGACAATGTACCAAGCGGATATGTATGGGCTGGTCCAACCAAGGAAGAGTGGCTCCAAGCATTCCACGAAGTATGCCCCGATATAGAAACACCCGCCTACCAGGCAGCAGAAGCAGGTGCAGCAATAGTATTCCTCGTTGAGGGAATAAAAAGTGCAAATAGCCTAGACAACCAGGCAGTAAGACAAGCAATGAACAATTTAGCAATCTATACATTCTTCGGACCACTAAAGATAGACCCAGATACAGGTAAGCAAATAGCACACCCGATGATCGTGATACAATGGCAGGAACAGAATGGCCAACTAGTACAAGAGATAATCTATCCGCCGGACTCAGCTACTGCACAGCCACTAATAGCGCCCGCAGTCTGGTGGCCAACCGGCTAAGCTCCTTTCACGGAATCCTAGCTTTTTCCCTCAACAATATATTTATAACAATCTTTTTATTGTTTAATAACCCCTAAGTCTAGTTCACTCTATGAAAGATGGGAAAACACAGAGTCAAAACTGGAGGAATCCAATATTGAACCCCTTCATTCGTGATTGGAGGTGTAAAACACTATGGAGTTCATAAGCAACATAATATACGGACTAATATATGGTGCAATACTAGGCGCCGTAGCCAGCGGCCTTACACTCATCTGGGGAGTAATGAAAGTAGTAAACTTAGCCCACGGACACCTAGCAGTACTAGGAGCATTCCTAGCAGTAATATTCTATAAATACACGCCGATAACAATCGACCCCTCTCTAAGCCCTATCATAGCGTTCATCATAGGAGCCCTCTTCGGAATATTCTTCTACTATACGTCACTACACGTCATCGTAGGAAAAGCAGAGACAATGACCCTCAAGGTAGAGATGAGCAGCCTTCTATCAACATTCGGCTTCGGAGTAGCACTCTACGGACTCCTCTACTATGGTAGTGCTCAAGGCTGGTATCTACAATTCGAAGGACTAACAGGCTGGACAATACAAGTAGGAGGAAAACCCTACTTCGAGATACTAGGAGTATCAATACAGTATAGCTGGCTTGTAGGATTATTCTACGCAGTAATACTAATAGCCCTAGTCGAACTATTCCTGAGAAAAACCGTCTGGGGACTAGCAATAAGAGCGGTAGCACAGGACTCACGGGCAGTGGCACTTACAGGATACGATCCTGTAAAGGTCAAGCTCCTAACAACAGTCCTATCGACTGCAATGGCTCTAAGCGCAGGCGCAATATTCACACTCTACATACAGAACGGTATAAACCCCGACCTAGAACACTTCCTAGCCCCACTAAGCTTCGTCATAGTAGTACTAGGAGGCCTAGGCAGCGTTATAGGAACATTTATCGGAGGCCTCATCATCGGACTAGCCTATGGCATAACGATGGCATTAACCGGCACCCAAGCAATAGCACTCTCCGTATCCTTCGTTATCCTAGTAGTAATCCTACTCGTAAAGCCACAGGGACTGTTCGGAAGGTGAATAGCCGTGATGGAGATAACAAAGTACCTCAAGAAGCCCTCATCCTACATCATGTGGCTACTCATCATAGTATTCGGTATTGTCGGAGTACAATACTATGCAGGATACATCAGTGCATCCACCGCAGCAATATTTATGGACCTAATGAAGTTCATCGGCATAGCATTAAGCCTTGCAGTAATAATGAGCTACACAGGATACGTAAGCTTCGGACATGTAGTATTCTTCGGAATAGGAGGATTCTTCACAGCATACGAACTAAGCAAGTACTCGCAACAAATACTCCAAGGCGGCAACCCCTACACTATATTCCTAATGGGCATGCTGATAGGAGTAGGACTCTCAGTACTCCTAGCGGCAACAGTGGGAGCAGCCGTGCTAAGGCTCAGAGGAGCATTCTTCGCAATAGCAACCATAGGCCTAGACTACGTCATCCTCTACCTAGAAATGACCTATAAAGGTGGAGCAGGAGGAGGAGAAATATACTTCAACGTGTCGAGACCAAGGTTCCTCGAAGAAACATACTTCGTCTTCTTCATAGCGTTCGTAATAACACTAATCATAGCATACATTGTAAAAGTCTCCAAGTTCGGCTACGGACTCGCAGCGATAAGAGAAGACGAAGACGCAGCAGAAGTAATAGGAGTAGACACGGTAAGATACAAGATCTACGCATTCATGATAGCCGCAGGGCTCGCAGCCATCTGGGGAAGCGTATACAGCTGGAGACAATTCAACTTCACTCCAGAAAACTTCAGCCTAGGTATAAGCGTAGACATGATCGTGATGAATGTTATCGGAGGACTAGGAACATTCATAGGACCAATAATAGGAGCATTCATATACTACATAATCTATAGACTAACAAACACCTACTTGCCACAGCTAGCATACATTATACTTGGAATCATAGTCGTCGCGGTAGTATCATTCCTACCAGAAGGAGTAGCAGGACTCATTCGATCAAAATTCCCTAACCTAAGAAAATACTTCGAATAGCCGGGGTGGAACAGAGATGGCGGAAGGAGATATTGTAATTCTCAGGGTCGAGAAAGTCACTAAAAGATTCGGAGGGCTCGTAGCTCTATCAGACGTAAGCTTCGAAGTAAACCAAGGAGAAATACTAGGACTGATAGGCCCCAACGGAGCAGGAAAAACAACGCTCTTCAACGTTATAACAGGAGTCTACAAGCCAGAAGAGGGAAGAGTAATATTCAAGAACAAAGACATAACCGGGCTAAGACCCCATAAGATTGCAAGAATGGGAATAGCTAGAACCCACCAAATAGTCAAGCCCTTCGGAGACCTAACAGTACTAGAAAACACTATGATAGGAGCCCTATATGGGAGAAGACACGGCCATATAACAGAGGAAGAGGCAAGAGACATTGCACTAGACATACTTGAATTCGTAGGACTAAAAGAAAAAGCAGATCTCCCAGCCAGAATACTAAACATCCAGGAGAAGAAAAGACTAGAGCTCGCAAGAGCCCTAGCAGAGGAACCAGAACTACTCCTACTAGACGAGGTACTCGCCGGACTAAACCCAAGCGAAGTAGCAAAAATGCTGGACCTACTAAGGAAGATCCGGTCAGAAAAGAATGTAACAATGATAATGATAGAGCACGTAATGCACGCTGTAATGAACCTAGCAGACAGGATCGTAGTACTCCATTTCGGAAGAAAGATAGCAGAAGGAACGCCCGAGGAAGTGGCAAGCAATCCAGAAGTAATAACAGCATATTTAGGAGACCCAGAAATGGCCCTCAAATTCGTCAAATCGCTGAAAAAGGGGTGATCGCAGTGACGTACGTGCTTGAATTAGAAAAACTAGAATCAGGATATGGAGAAACCCAAGTACTCTTTGGAGTAAATCTCAAGGCCAGGAAAGGACAAATAACAGCACTACTCGGAAGCAACGGAGCCGGAAAATCAACAACACTATGGACAATAATGGGAATAGTCAAGCCCTGGGGAGGCAAAATACTGTTCAACGGAGAAGACGTAACCATGCTACCACCCTATAAGAAAGTCAATATTGGCATGACACTAGTGCCAGAAGGAAGAAGACTATGGCCACAACTAACAGTAGAGGAGCACCTAATTATGGCAGCAAGCATCCCAAGAAGCAAGGAGAGGGCACAAGAAATACTAGAAATGGTCTACCAACTATTCCCCCGACTCAAAGAGAGAAGAAACCAGCTAGCAGGCACCTTGAGCGGTGGAGAACAACAAATGCTAGCAATTGCAAGAGGACTCATGCTAAACCCAGTACTATTCATGCTTGACGAGCCCAGCCTGGGACTAGCGCCCAAACTAGTACAAGAAATAGCCGAGACGATCAGCAAGCTCAGGGATGAATGGAAGCTAACCGTACTGCTTGTAGAGCAAAACATACACATGAGCATGCAAATAGCAGACTATGCCTACATCATCGAGAACGGTCGCATAGTTCTTGAAGGAACAGTAGACGAGCTCAAAGAGAACCCAATGGTTAAAAAAGCATATCTCGGACTCTAACCCTTGTTTCCCCACTGTATCTTTACATGGATTCTCTTTGTTTTCCCGTAGCCTATCAAATCCTACTTGTAGAGTGATATCTTAGGATACGGCACATATACCTTTTCCCCTGCGGCCTCAAAGTCCACCTGAAGAAACCTCATGTTCTCCTTGTGGTATCTCCCACGCGTCAGCAATCGAACCAATACCACTAGCTGTAAGAAGTAGTACATTGCCTCGTCATAGCTAAGATCCCGTACCCGCATAGCCATTTCTTCACATGATGGGCTATCTACCAATACTATGTCTGTACCGGCAAGCATAGGGTGAATCTTCCATAGCCTATATGCTCCTATGTCTCGTGTCACTATGATACTTTTTGATAGTAGAAATGGATCCATCATTGGTAGAACTGCCTCACACTTATGGGCCATATGGGATGAAACCAGCTCTCCCCTGCCACTAATTAATAATTCTTCGAGACCCATGTATGCCGCGAGATCTATGAACACGTCTCCGTACTCATGTGCTTTAGCGCTCTCAGAATATATGGCTGAAACCTCATAGAATATACAGTAGGGGACTAAGACCTCTATACCCTTATATGCTATATTGTGGACCCCGGCATACATCATGTTAGAATCAACAAGCAGGGACTTACCACTCCCCCTAGCTAAATCTTCTAGCTTTCTACCAGCCACTCTTGAGCTACATGAAGCACCGGAGCATTCAACTATTCTCGGCATGGAAAGGCCGCTTATATAGATTAGTTGTCTAAAAGCGTTACGTCTATGGGTTTTTAGTCTTCCATGGATCTTTAGTTGGCCCCATAGCGAATCCATGAACCTACAAACTTCACTCGTCAAGTTTCCGAGAGCTTCTATGAATTCCCGCTCGTCGTGTATAGGTAGGATGAAGTCTATGGCTTCACCCATGTAGTCGCTTGAGAGAGCTAAGCGGAACGATGCTTCATGTGGCTTGATATCATCTAGCGATAGTCTTTGTGTAGGTCCGGGAATAACCGTCTTAAGAGCCACATTTATCCTCCTAGACAGTTCAGCTATTGCACAGCGTAGAGGCGGTAGTCCTGGCTTGCCCTTGCTAATAGAACATAAATTTTCTAGGTTTTGGTATCTGTTGGCAAGGCCTTTAGTACACGGTATCTTACACTTGAATCCTTTCTTCTTGGGAAGTACTACGGATCCAGGAATATACGGGTACTCGAGACCTTTCCATAGAAGGCCTGGCTCATACATGTACCAAGTCTCCGGAATCTTGCTTATTTCGCTCTCCCTAAGAGCATTGAGGAATCTGCTTAGGATCACCCAGCTATGAGGCAAGGCAACTATGACGCTATTGGTTTCATCACTCACTAGTTCCTTAATCCTGTCGATGGGAGTTACATCATCGCTCATAACAATAATGTTACATCCGGAACAGCCCTCAAGCCTCCTATCGATTTCTGAGAGTTCTTTCTCTAGAACGGGCAGCGATTCTTCACTTGAGAAAATATAGAAGTGGTGCTCACTCTCTGGAAAGAATTCGAGCAGTCTAAGTATGTATCCTTTTAGACCCTCCGCGAGCTCCTTCCTATGACCTACGAAAACCAACACGTTCAAAACCTACACCCTCCTAACGTTGTAAATATCTAGTCTCTACCGGGACCCGAACATGGCCTATACAGCCACTAGCGTCGAAATTCTACTATGTTCAATACGTATTAATATAGTTACTAGAAAGAAAATTAAGACAAATTAATGTAAATGTGCAATACCACCCAAAAATAAATCCTTAAATAGCATTGTTATGAACTAACGATCACCAATACAACACGTATATTAATCCGCCCCCAATCAGTGTCGCCATTACGACGGAGGCCAGTACTTTTACAATCACAGGAGAGAACCTTGCATTAAAATATGTTAGTGTAAGGGCTAGACATAGGTGAACCGGACTAGCCATCACGCCCAGAAAGCCTCCCAGATAGGCGACGGAGAGATAACCCCAGTTGACGCTGCTGCCTATACCTATAACAGCTGCAAGCAAAGGTATGGCTGTACTAGCAAAGAAGTTCTCTCCTCCTGCCGCCAGTCCAAGTACAAATGGTATAATGTATAGCATTATAGTCAATGGTAATAGATCCTTGTCTAGTAAATTAGCTGTACTAGTAGCTGCTCCACTATTAATTATCATATTCTTGAACAAAAGACTCTCAAACAATACAATGTGAATTGTAGGCTTTGTAGCAAGCTTTAGTGCCTCAATCCATCCTTTCCGATCCGGGATCTTGCTAAGAACAGTTAACAAGACGACGATAACAAGTGAGACCAGCATCGGCTCATCAGAATACCATGGAATCATAGATGACAATGTCGAACTCATCTCTGTCCTAGATAATATGAAGAGGACAGCCAATAATAGTAAAGGCCAGAAACTCGCCAAGAATAATCTAAGTGGATTTTCAATGCTCTTTTTTCCGCATGCTAGTCCGCGGAGCACAAAGTAGGCCATGACCAGGCCTCCAATTATCGCACCAATTGTTCCCGGCCATGTATGACTCACTACATCTAAAGGATCTATAGCTAGAACTGCAGCTGTAATAACTACGCTCTGGAACAATGGCCATACAGGCACCCATAGATGTCTAAACCAGTAGTTAATGTATGTCGCGTCTTCGGGTGAAAGTCGGGCTTCCTTGAAAAACTTATCCTTTAACGCTATAGCGCTTACAAGTGCTCCGCCCGGCATCGGCATTAATCCTATAATCGCTGGAACACCTAGGAGACTGAACCTACAGCTGACTCCTGAAGTCGATTCTACCAGCCCATCTAGTTTTCCTTGAGCCTTCATTATACCTGCTAGGAACATGCTGAGAAATATGTATACGAAAACCCGTATATCATTCCAAGAATAGAGGCCAAGGAATGATTTCTCTAGTTCACCAATGCTCATAGATAACGCGAAGAATACCACGATGAGAATCACTAGACTATAGTATACGCGGACACCTTTACTACTAGCAACAACTAATAGCGTGTAGCCAAGAACAAATGCTAATAGTGGATCGACTAGCTTCACTTCGATCTCATCTCCGCCAGTTGGCATATTATATATGGTTTATCGCTTCCCTTTATCCAGGGTGAATACCTAGGAAACCGATATAGTATTAATATTTGAGTAATAAGAAAATAAAATATATTTTCTAAGGCCCACACGACTCCCACACTAGAACACGGCAAAGCCCGGCATAAAGAAAGGTGCCCGGACCATGCTCCACACAAAGAAGATCGCAGTAATAGGAGCAGGAAGAATAGGACAAATATTCGTAAGAGAACTATCCAAGTGCTCATCACAAGTATACGCTACAGCTAGGAGCGAGAAAACCCTAGAAGTAATTAAACAACTCGGGGGAGAACCACTTAGAGACAATAAAAAAGCCGCGGAGAAAGCAGACATAGTAGTTATAAGTGTAAAGCCCTACCAGTTCCCCAGCATCGTTAACGATCTCAAAGAAACAGTTAAGAACAAAATAGTCGTATCAGTACTGGCAGGAGTAAACCTCAACACCATAAGAGAAGCATTCCCCAACGCAAAAATCTTCCGGGCAATGCCTAATATAAATGCATTCATAAGAAAAAGCACAACCGCACTAACATACGATCCCTCCACAAAAGTATCCGAAGAAGATAGAAGACTAATAGAACAATTATTCAAATGTATCGGCTCAGTATACTGGATACCAGAAGAATACATGAACACCTGGACATCCCTAATAGGAAGCACACCCGCGTTCCTCGCAGAAATAATAGACGCCCTAGTACTAGGAGCGGTTATGACAGGTATGCCGAGACGCCTGGCACAAGAAGCACTACTAGACGCGGTAAAAGCAACCATAGAGCACCTCCAGACAATACCAGTCCATCCACTCGAGCTAAGAGACGAGGTAACTACGCCGGGTGGAACAACAATCTACGGGTTAAAACTACTAGAGGCTAGAGGGGTAAAGGCAGGATTAATGGAAGTAGTCGTGGAAAGTACCAAGAGAGGTATTGAACTAGGTGTGGCTATAGAGAAGAACATTAAGAAGAGTCTATTGAAGATGAAGAGTTAAACTTGATCTCTCCTGTATTCCCTTATTGATCCTGGCACTTGGCTTCTATCAGCATAGTGTACACTATAGTATTTTGGCCTAAGACCATGTAATATTACTTCCCATGCCTTCCAGGGATCCGTGTGTTCTCCACATGTATAGACGTCTACGGTCGTATAACCATATTCAAGCCATGTATGGATCGCGATATGGCTCTCCAGTACTATTGCTATTATACTTATCCCGCCCTTCTTACCTGGAACCACCCAGGTTCGTAGATCTAGTAGGGTGGCCCCCGAAGCCTTTACAGCTTCTAATACTAGGTTCTTCAGGTATTCTTCGTCGCTGGCGATCTCTTCTGGTACTCCATAGAGACTCCCATAGACGTGTTTTCCTACTATTATGTCTGGGGCCACCCTCCATCACCCTTATCGGCAAGCTTTTCTAAAGCGTAATATCTTGGATTTCATTCCGTTCAATAATGTTTCGGAGTTTAAAAGTGTAATTCAGCGAAAATAAAGAAGATTTAAGCAGAAAATAGCCCCTCTACGGTAATAATTTATAGATTATCAGGATTCCTACGATCCTAATGGGGAGAATTTTTATTAAGGTGTCTATCCCAGTGACTTGCTCCTCTAAGAGCCTCGACAATATGATGAGCTATTTCGGAGAGGATATCAAGCATTACTTTTACTGCATCTGGGGATCCCGGTGTGACTACTATCAGGGATTCTCCCAGGGTATACCCTGATACCCTTGATATCGATGCTCTTAGTCCTACACTCTTCCTGCTTCTAAAGCGATGTTCTTCACCCAACCCCTCAAGTCTTTTCTCAGCTACTAGTTCAACGGCTTCAATCGACTTATCTCTTGGACCAGGCCCTGTGCCTCCTGTGACAAGCACAACGTCTGCGTATGTTACAGCTGTTTTTACAGTATCTACTATCTCGGAGACCTTGTTTCCAACAATCTTATAGTATACTAGGATACCGTTATTGTATTCAAGCCATTCCTCTAGCATCGGCCGGATCTTATCTTTTCTTATTCCCTTCTTAACTCTATCACTGGTAACTACTAGTGCATATCTGATATATGACCTCATTTTCTAGTCCCCCCAATATAGAGCCTCTTGGTAGGTAGGTATAGGGGAGGCCGTCTGTGAAGAACCACTACCTCAATCCCCAGGGGATAACCCGGGGGGTGCTCGGTGTGGGTAGGGGCCTCGTCATGGGCCTCCCCAGACACAATTTTTTATGTATAGCTAGAGGGCCATATAGTTTAGTCCTCCTTGGATCATGAACGATAATAGGAAATCTATGTGGTTTTTCCTATAAGCAATATCACTGCTAGGATACTGTAGAGTCCTGCCGTTATGGGATCAGTGTCTATTTTTAGGATTCTCCTTTGTCCTCCTCTTATACGATATTGCATTATAATGTCCTTGTAGGTGAGCTCCTCCACGCCCGTTATAATTACTAGTCCTTTTGCCTTTCCCGGCATAAGAGCATCGAGTGGGAGCGGATACTTGCCTGTTAGCGCATAGTAATAGTATCCTCCTGGTTCGGTTGCAGGAGTATAATATAATGTCTCGGAGTTCTCTAATAGCCTAGGCTCTTCAACAGTTATTTTATCGCGCATCCATTCTAGTGCTGAGTCTAAGTGGTCTAGTTCTGCTTGGAAACGTTCCTGTCTACTACCCATGAGGCTTGGCGTGTTTAGCAACGCGTATAGCGCCATGATTAGCAGTGGATCCTTATCTGGTACCTCTATTAATTCAGCGTTTTGTTGCTGTATTCTTTCTTTTACTGCTGGATGGAGGCTTGGAGTTATTATTGTCGTCTCAGCTCCTAATAATCCAGCTGATTCTGCCAATCCTACTATTCTCAGGCTTCTAGGCTCATCGTTGAAGACAACTACTTTGCCCGTTTCCCTGTATGGGAGTAGATGGTACATGGCCTCTGTAGGAGATGAGAGAAAAACTTGTTTTCCCGAGTGAAGTATGCCCATGTATAGTATACGGGCAGCTGCCCTTGCTCGAGTAGTAGAGACGATTATCGTCTCGTCCCCTATCTGTATCCTCGGTAATGCCTTAGCTCTTTCCAGTGCCTTACTATATGATTTTTCTAGTTCTTCATACGAGTGCATGGTCGAGCGCCCGGCAACAGCTACACTTCTTCTCGTCTGGCTCCCCTGCTAGTTTTGGTATCAGCTCGTATAGTATTTTACGGGCTCTCTCAGTGTTTTGCTTCATTATTTTCTCCACTTCGGACGCCGTTACTGGGTGCTCTGCCCATACATCATAGTCCGTTATCATGGCCAGTGTCGCGTAGCATATCTCTGCCTCGCACGCTAGGTTTATCTCTGGAACAAGCGTCATTCCTATGATATCGGCTTTGAATACTTCTTTCCATACCCTGCTTTCGGCCCTTGTACTAAACCTCGGACCCTCGATACATACATATGTTCCCTTAGAGTGAACTGGATACCCAAGTGACTTCACCGTATCTAGTAGTTTTTCTCTTAGATCGTCGCAGAATGGATCCGCCATGCTGACATGCGCTGTTACTGGGCCGTCGAAGAACGTGTATTCCCGTTTCTTTGTCATGTCTATGAATTGATCGGGTACAACGAAGTCTCCCGGCTTATAGTCTTCACGCAGGCTACCTACAGCCGATACACTTATGATGTATTTTACTCCAAGGGCCCTGAGAGCCCATATGTTTGCACGATAGTTTATCATGTGCGGGGGAATCCTGTGGCCTCGTCCATGGCGGGGGAGAAACGCTACTCTGACCCCTTGTATTTTTCCAACAATAATAAAGTCGCTGGGCTCTCCATAGGGAGTATACACTCTTACCTCTACGGGATCCTCAACTATTCCCGGATCATACAGTCCAGAACCACCAATAATACCTACGTGGGCCTTGACGTCTCCAGGCCTTGTTATCCCAACTATCTTCATGGCAGGACACCCGTTAACCAAATTATATCTCATCTCACGAGGGAAACCTTTTTCCCATCGGTTAAAACTTGGCATATCCGCGCGGATAAAAACATTCAATAGCGTCCAAGGCTCTAGTTGACTTACCATGGAGAAATACTCTAAGCCAATACCCGGTTACAAGGTACTACACGAGAAAAACAAGGGGATAAACCGGTGCATGATCATGCTATATACTATGTATAAGCAGGTTATCGTGGTACGCAGAGATCTCCGGCTAGGAAAGGGAAAACTCGCTGCACAAGTAGCACACGCTAGTTGTGAGGCCGTTTTCAGCATACTTGAAAGAGGAAGCGCTGTCTGGAGAGAATGGCTTGACTCATGGAAGAGATCTGGCCAGGAGAAAGTCGTGCTAAGAGTAGATACCCTGAATGAACTGCTCGAACTCTACAATAAAGCAAAGGCCGCAGGACTACCAATATCACTCGTTAGGGACGCAGGGCACACACAGGTTCCTCCAGGCACAATTACAGCTATAGCAATAGGGCCAGCTCCAGAACACGAGATAGATAAGATAACGGGACACCTGAAACTACTCTAACCTCATACCTACTTCCACTGGAGGTAACCCAGTTATGTGCCTCTTCAGCCACTATATCAACAGAGTTCTAGAATGTCTATGGGGTATAGCTGACCATAATAGACTACCAACAAGGCCAAACGCGTATATTCCACGGCCAGAAGGATTCATTGTTGTCGAGCCCAGACCGCTCGAAATACAAGGAGACTATTCACTATATCTTGTTAAAAAGAAGAACCTGACAACTCTACAAGCCACGGGTCTACTTAAAAGCATGCTTGGAGCGAGAAAAGTAACTGTTTCTGGGCTAAAGGACAAAGAGGCTATCGCCTACCAGTACATGTATGTACTGGATCCACAGCGGACGCCTCGAAAACTCCATGCGATAGGCCGCTACTTAGAAGCTTGGCTGGTTAAAACCAATATTTCTGAGCCATGGAAAGGATCACACTACTACAACATTTTCAGAATACTCATAAGATTGAATAAGCAGGATATAGAACCCAGCGTATCCCAGATAAACGCCATTAGGTACTTCCCTAATTACTTCGGACCCCAACGTTTCGGCACATGTAAGCCTGACAGTCATATATCCGGATTCCTTATGCTGAGAAGAGAACACGACTACGCTTATAGGATCGAGTATCCTGAGAGAACAGGGCGTGGAAGGATACCTGATAAAATTGTAAAGTTCATGGTACAAGCATATCAATCATATCTCTGGAACCGAGCTCTATCATCTCTCGTCAAGACATACAGTATAGAATATATCATAGAGAACAAGGACGATATAGGAGACAGAGTCATCAGGCTATACTGTCCACAGAGCAAGATACGTGTTCCAGCAGGAGTTCTTCCCTCAGGAAACATATCTCTAAGAGAGAGCTTATGGAGCCAAATACTTGGCAAGATACTAGACCAGGAACAGGCCTGGGATCTACTCGAAGAGATGAAGAAATACGGGGTCTCTGGAGGCATCAGGCCTATCTTGTCGAGGCCATGCCGTTCAACAATTAAGTATAATAATGAAAACAATGTGATCGCCATATTTAGTTTACCCCGGGGCTCCTATGCTACAGTCTACTTGAGAGAACTCTTCGACCTTGACTGGGTAAAACAATGTAAGGAGGTCCGGCTAGGTCCTTGGAGACTAGCCGCTATAGAATAACAAGGCGCTCGCTAAATAATACTGGTTATTGACTTGGGCTAGAACCAGCAGACTAATATCGCTTAGTGGCACAGGAGACTCAATATATATGTAGAGGGTAAGTTCCTCAGCAGGATTCATTAGAAAACTCCATAAAGGCAATACGACCGTGCCAGGATCGACACTGGTTTTCTCGCTCACTAGCTCTGAGTATTTGAATCCAGTTGCAAGATCTAAGGTCACAGTATCGCCAGTTATGATGATTGGCTTATAGTCGTTTGCTTTAATCGTAGCATTTGCATATATAGTCTGGCAAGGAACAATATTCTCAGAGGCCACCACTAGTCCTCCAGCAGATGATCCTATCAACTCGACAACGCCGTCTTCATCAATATCATCTGCAACGAATACGTAAACATCTCTCAAAGGCGGATTAACAGTATAGTCAATCGGGACCCGGTATACGTTTGAAGAGAGATTTAAGAGTGGTCCGCCTGGTGTACCGGGTACAACACTAATGTAAGGACGCATAGTGTCTCCTCCCATATTGGATAGTGTAATCATGGTACAGTAAAGGTATGTTCCACTAGTGGTATTTTCCGCTGAATAAATAACCTGGCTCCTAATACCTGTTGTATATGATGCAACAATGTCAGCAATTATTTGTTCTTGTTGTCTTGCAGAGAATATGCCTGAAAAGTATGCGTATAGCATGAGTGCAAGTACAAGCGTAGCACTCACAAGTATCATTAGAGTAATAGCCTCTCCCTGACCCTTCCTACGAAGCCTTTTATCCCTTGCCAATGCTCTCCACACACTATCATCACTCTAAATAGATATTTCGCATGATATCTATCGATCAAACGATGATATCTATGAGACAGTTCTTCATCACTATATCAAGTAATGTTTCCAAGATAAATATATTATATCTAGTAATGACTTCAATATAACGAAGAGCCCCCTAACAGCCTATAGTATGGTGGTTACGTATTGACAATAATGATAAAATCAAGATATAAGAAACGGATAAGATTGAAGAGAAAGGGTCAGAGCGAGATTATCGGAGGACTCATAGTTCTAACACTTCTATTCGCATTCGCCATACCTCTTATGATCAACGTCTATTATTCCACTATTCAAACAAGTGAGCAAGCCCAACAAGCATTCCAACAATTAAGAACACAATACAATGAGAAAATAACCGTTACGCCTCTGGATCCCAACAACGAAGCATATATAAGAGCGGGATGGATCCCCGGAGTGTTTATTAATAATACTGGGACGACACAAGTAACACTAGTCAAACTATATATTCTAGATACCGAGACTAATAATATATATACTATTCTCGATTTAAGATACGCTAGACCAAATCCAGTCACACCACTAATTAAATATATGCTAGTAAACGTGACACTTCCCGGAACAGGACAGCCTCCTCCACCAGCAGGAGAACCAATAACATTAATGCCAGGAGAAAGCCTACTTATATCATTTAATGAATCCTTGCTTCCCTATCCAAGTAACCTCGTTGTTCTAGTAGAATCTTCAACCGGAGTAATACATCCAATAATCGGCCAGGGAGGAGCTGAACCCCTCTATCCAGGGAGAGGGGCTGGAACAAGTCTAAGCGTAGGACAAGGAGCTTGGAGAGGAATATTTAGCCCACAGAGCGGCTTCATTCTTAGGGGAGCGGAAGACCTGGAAAAAGCCGGGACCTCATATACATGGACACCTCCACTCCGAGTAGTCCCCTATAAGTATAGTTCCCGGAGTGGATGGTATGTCTCATCCTTCGACTTCTATACAAGCTTCATATATGACGATCCATTATATCCAGGACTATACTATCTCTATATAATTCCGGCAGAGACTTTCTATATTAGCATCTATGATAGGAACACAGGAGACTCTTATATTATAACCGTAGACAGTGGAGACGAATTAGAGATCCGTGGATTCCTCGGCACGTATGATACCGGTCCAGATACAGATCCCTCAACTTACTTCAGCGGCTACGCATACATGATAAAGATCAACGGTATAGTATACTATGTTGATAACACAACATATAATCTAGGGACTAGAGGAATAACCACTCTGGACTTTGATTCAAATGGCGTAGATGAAGTTGCATTCTATAGCTACTTAAACGGTCCCAGTGTAACTACTCCGACAAATTATGACTCTGACGGAGACGGTTATCAGTATTATGACGCTAATGCTTGGACCTATATAGTGGGCAGAGACATATCTGGCGTAAACTATGTGAAGGTAACAGTAAAAGTAAACTACTATTGGACCCAGACGTTTTCAGGGTCATGTCCGGACTGGAACTATAGGAAGCTCAAAATATTCGCTATAGTTGTCTGGAAATACGATAACACCACCGGTGGCTGGGATATATATCAGTACCAGGCCTACTCTTATACCAACATTAAGCCCCTCCAATTCCAAAAAACAGCAGTATTCCCCCTAAACAGTAATGGAGTCTACAGGATAGGCCTAATATTCTTCGACAATTATAGAGATTGGGACGGCTACGGATACTCTTGTTTTACAGACTTCACATATTCACTAGAACACTTAATAGTAGAATACGGAATATATAACCCAATATTCGTTGAGAGCCCTCCCCTATACATAATAGCAATACCAGACGCCAACTACATAAGTGATATAGGCGAAACCGACTTGGCACTTGCATACAATATTACCGATATAAACACCGCAAAAGTACTAGCCCAAAAGACACTCCTAAACAAGCTAATAGAAGAACTAAACTACGCAGGTGTATCAGGATACACGATCATAACAAATGCCACTGATGCATGCAACTTACTGTTCAGCAACACACCTCCAAAATATGCAGTGATCTACTGGCTTCAAGGCGCAGTTCCTCTATCCGACGTCTTACCATGCCTCACAACCGAAGAAGATGCATTGGAGTACATTATTGATAATCATTGGATTCTCGTATCACCCTTCGGAACCCCCTTCGGAGGAAAAACAAATCTACAAAATTATAACACCGAGTTGAACCTATTACCCGAAGGAAACTACACAGCAAACATCACGGATGTAGGAATAGAGTATCGTCAAAAGGCCTATGCCTTCTATCTGTTTAACACCGTGCAATTTAAGACACTCGCCTACATCTCCCCGGCATATGATTACCTGTATGTAGCTAACGGCACCTTCTATACCAATACCTCTGGACTAACAGAATACTATGGAACCAGCAGCTTCTGGGTATATAACCCAATCATAGGAGGAGGAGAAGGAACAGGAATGATCGTCATAAACCCAGTACACATAGACTGGGACTACACAAGAGACGGAGCCGTGGTAGATACAGTCGTCCAACAAATCGTGTACTCAAGCCTCTCGGCATGGAGATATCTAATATCAAACTACTAAACCCGGAGCTTTCCTAATCTCCAGACTCACAATTCCCACAATTATTTTACACTCCTCCTACTACATTATATGAACCTCCATGAATCATATGGCTAGTATACCCCGCATCTAAGTATACTAGAATGTTCACTAGTCAATCAACTGACCAGTTCACAAAACTAAATACATACAAGATATAGAGCGATAAATAATTATAAAAATAACTTTTTTAGGATAATACTCTATGACTAAAAAACCATAAAATAATAAGCCATCATATAGCCCAACGACCCATAATCGGATACCATTCGACCATAATAGTATTACCAATAAATACGAAAACTATAATTAATAACAATTAAAACAACTAAAAAGAATAATATCCATACGACAATGACCCGAGTAACAAATAACAAATAGGCTACCTAAACACAGTACACCAACAACCTTTCACACCATAACGTAACACGGTGTTATTGTTAGTTTTTGTATTTATTTTTATGTTATTTGTTTATTTTTGGTGTTACGTTATGAAACGTTTCAGCGCTAACAACGTACCGGTGGGCTATATCAGGCAACGATATCAGGGATAAAATATACCCTAATGTAATACTTATCTCGACACTCCTCCAATCATATATTTAACATCAAATTTATAACTATTCATATATTAAATAATTAACATTGAAACAATTAATACATATCAAGTAAGGCTCCACCCGGTTGAGTTAAGTGCCCCTTAACTCTACCACCCCAGCAAGAAAAGTAGAGTTAACATAGAGTTAACCACACAACAAGTAGAAAAAAAGTTAAAAGTCATCCTGCTTCAGTCTATCTTATACGAGGCAGGGATATATGACCATTCGAAGTATGATAAATAATAAACTAAAAACATTAATTAATAATCTTAAAAACATTTATAAATTCATGATTTCTAATATAAATAAATTACTTTATATTATCCTTTTGAACATAATTATTATTCTTGGAATCGTATATTTAAGATATCATACATTCTCATTATTGAAATTTCTATCACCAGATGTACTAACCAATTACCTTGTATTATTATTTTCACAAATACTGATAATCTTTATCCTATCTTTTTACGATAGCTGGCGTGAATATAAATTCAAGATATCTGAAAAATACCGTATGAGACCGCTTGAAGATTTGGGAAACTACTACACATCATTTTATGACAAAAGTAAAGAATATAGGTTTAATTTATATAAAGAAAAAATTAATCTACTTAAGCAAAAAACCACAATGAAAATCAATGAAAACTGTGAAAAAACTCTTTTTATTCCAGGTTATGGATTGGGGTATAATTATTTTGTGAAAATTAATAATAATCCAGACAAAGTCCTACTGAAGCCTTTTATTCCAAAACACTATCCAAAGTGGCTTTATCAACTTGACATGTTACTAAAACCTTATGAAAAAGATTTTAGTAGAATATTATTGAACAATGGATGGAACCAATTAAAATATCGTCCACACTCGATTAAAATAGATTCTTCTCCCGAGTATAATCAACCCAATAATCCAAATAAAGAATCTAATACTATAATTAAACTATTCGTCGAGCCTATTTCATATTATTATAGCTTTTTCGCAGAGCAAAGTGCTGATTACGTACTTTATCGAGATAAGAACAGAACACTGAGAGATATATTGTCTCCCTACTTTTTTGCAACTATAACTCAAGATTCGGATATTAAAAAAGAAATAGGGCTCTCAAGATCTAATCCAATACCAAATACTTTAGGCATCGAAATACTTCTTGTAACCAAGGACGGTACTATACTTATTAAGCAAAGAAGTAAAAGTGTAGCTGTTGAAAAGGAAAAACTAGATCCGGGAATATCAGGAGGACTAGATTGGAACACTCTTATATATTATTATAAATCAAATAATTATAGACCTGTAAAGTTGAGTGATGCAATTAAGCATGAGCTTGCAGAAAGAGAAGAACTATCTCCTAATAACATTGAGAGTTTACGACTTTATCTTATTAGTATGACCCGTAACCTGCGATATCTAGGTAAAATGAACTTTCTTTTAATAGGCTATGTACCCAGGGATTGGAAAGAATTATATAATTTAGAAAAAATGAGAAAAGCTTTTGAAACTAGAAACATAATAGGAATCAGAATCCAAAACCTCTGGAAGGAGCTTACTAAAAATAAAGAAGAGAATATTGATCTTTGTACGCTACTTACGTACATAAAAATAGGTTTAGTAGATTATATAATATATAATTTGAACAACAACGACTGTTGTGCTAGAGACGATTTAAAAGACTGCCCACTATTATTCGATAATGGAGGAGATCAAAGTAAACAATTTTGTCCATTGAACCATAATTGTTATCATGTTGAAGTAAAAAGAATACTTTTGGATAATCAAGGTAATCCCTCATGGGAAATTTCATATCCTATACGTGAATTTGAGGCTTTAAAATATAGAGATTTCTCGGCAGTATTTTTGGTAAATTTAAAATCTCTCTATGACGCATACTACTCTTATTGTACTCGTATATCTATCACGTAGTCACGGTCGATTACTTAATATAGTATAATACTTGGAAGAACTGCTATAAAAGACTACGGTATACTATCTGATCAATCGACTAGTGCATATTCTTATACATATGATTTTCTGAAGTTGTGAAAGATTTAATATAAATCCTTAAATATCAAGGCTATCTTAGCTTATAAGGAACTAGAAATAGAACTTTATCACGTAGGTGCCAGTAATTATGGAGTCTAGTCGCAATTATATAGAAGGTCTCCTTTACTCGTCAGTCGTAGGTATAGTCGAGAGAATTGGTATTTCACTATTGTTACTATTCTTGTTTAGTCATGGTTTTAGTTGTTTCAGTGGTTGTTTCTGGCTTGGTATTGTTTTTGCTTTGTCTGAAGGTTTAAGTAGGGCTCTCGAACACGGTATTGAGAAAAATATTAGTTCGAAAAAAGTTAATGTAATTTTAGCGAAGCTCCGTATCATAGTTTCCAGCATTGTTTTCGTTCTGGGTGTTCCAAGTCTAATTTTTTTCCTTATGAGTCTTGGCCTATATTGGTTGGGTTTTGCTTTCTCCGATATGGTTATCGGTGTGTCTATGGTGTTAATGTTATCTGTAAGGAGCTTGCTGGGATGGGTTTTGGCTCGAAGCGGATTATATAGAGTTGTTCTCGGATCTAGTGTTTTGGGTATTGCTACGGGCTTCTTTCTTGCCTTATTCACGGCTTCACACACACATAATGTCGTTATCGTGTTGGGCTCTGTGTATTTAGTGGGTTTGATAATGCTAATAGTTACGGGTGTATTAGCAGGGATAGTTTCCAGGAGATATTCTCGTCTTAATATAAAGTTCGGAAAGTGTGATGTGCCTTGTGTTGTAAGCTCCTTGAAATACTTAGTAGTATTGCTTTCGCTGATTGTTACCAGCCTTGATCCTGTTGGCCTGCTTGGTCTGATTGTTTTATACGATTGTGTCCAGCGATTGGTTTTACTGCTTGTTCCAAAATTTGGTGTTATAAGTAGTGTCTTGCATTTACTGAGTATTGGTATAGCGTTATTGCTTGGTCCAGAGTACGCATATGTTGTTGGTTTACTCGGTCTTCTCTCCATTGTAGGACTTGGCTCTCAGAGCCCTTTACGTGCTTTATTATCTGTATAGTCTTAATTGTTAGGTTTAAAATATCAGAGTACTTGTCGGAATAGGTGGGAAGATCGTGGGATAATTTGTTTTTCCTAAGTTTTCGTAATTATTTCAAACCTCATTGACAATACTTCTGATGAATTTTACTATAAATATTTGTTAAGCTATATGAAATACTACAGTAAACCCACAGACACATCCTAGAGGTGGAATAAATGGAGACCCTCAAGAGGGATTTGACCGTATTATTAGTCATCGCAGTCTTCATAGCAATAATAGTTCTCATAGCCTTCGCCGGTAGTACAGCTTTCTGGTACGGACAAATAATCCTACAGCTAATAATGGCTGCTATCGCGTTAAAGATAGCTTTCCAGGAGGAGGGGTGAGTAGGATATGAGTACGACAGCGACAATATTTGCGACCCTAGGACTATACTTCGTAATAGTCCTCGTTATCGGTTTTATCTTCGAGAAGAAGGTTAAGGGACTGGCAGACTACCTCCTCGGAGGTAGAAAAGTAGGACCCTACGTAATAGCCTTCAGCGAAAGAGCCAGCGAGATGAGCGGATGGGTAGGACTAGGACTACCCAGCGAAGGATTCTACTCCGGACTCAACGCGACGTGGAACGCGATAGGATGCTTCTACGCAGACCTAATGAACTGGACAATACTAGCAAAGAAGATGAGGAGATTCACCGAGAAAGTAGGTGCACTAACAGTCCCAGAATACTACGAGTTCAGGCTAGCAGACAAGAGCGGAGTACTAAGAATAACGAGCGCCCTAATAATCATACTCTTCCTAACAGGCTACGTTGGAGCACAGGCCACGGCTGCCGGAAAAGTATTCTCAAGCGTAATAGCGGCAAGCGGAGGAAATGTAACACCCGACACTATACAGACATGGATAATTGTAGGAGCGCTAATAATGATAATCTACACGGTCCTAGGAGGATTCTTCGCAGTAGCATGGACAGACTTCATACAAGGACTCTGGGCCCTACTAGGATTCACATTAGTAGTCCTAATAGCACTAGCTAAACTAGGCAATCCCCTAGACAAGCTCGCAACATACACTATAAGCCAAGGATCCACAGTAACATACACAGACATCCACAACTTCTGGGGATACGAGTACACCGGAGCCCTACTCATGGTAATCATACTGTCATACATAGCGATAGGATTCGGATGGCCAGGCAACCCACACATAACAGTAAGATACATGGCTATAAAGAGCACCAAGGACATACCAAAGAGCGCCTTCGTAGCCCTAGCACTCCTACTAGTAATATACTATCTCGCAATGAGCGTCGGATGGCTCACGAGAGTAGCCATAACAGAGGGAGTAATGAGCCAAAACCTAGCTGATCTAGTAGCCCAAGACGCAGAATACTCGTTCCCAGCCCTAACAATGCAGTTCACACACCCAATACTAGCAGGACTAATACTCGCAGCCCCCGTCGCACTAATGATGAGCACAGCAGACAGCCAGCTACTAGTAGCAACAAGCGCGATAATCGAGGACATCTATAGGAGAACACTAGCAAAAGAAATCGACGAGAAAAAACTAGTACTATACGGTAGAATAGTCACCTTCGTCCTAGGTATACTAGCACTCATCTGGGCATTATACTTCGAGAGCAGCGTATACTACTTCGTACTATTCAGCTGGGGAGGACTGGGAGCAGCACTAGGAAGCGTCACACTCCTAACAGTACTATGGAAGAGAATGACGGCCTCCAGCGCTCTCGCAGGACTAGTAACAGGAGCCGCAGGAGTAGTAATCTGGAAGAGCTACAGTAAAGGATGGATACTAATGCCTGGAGGAGACCCCAACGGAGCCCTAACAGCACTAGCCATAAGCGTCCCAATAATAGTACTAATACTCGGCTTCATAGGAATGTACCTTATCGAGAAGGATCCCGGCAAAGCAGCAAAAGGCGCAATCGCAGCAACTATAGCAGCAGGCATACTCTGGGTATTATGGGTATTCCTAAGATATAAGCTAGACCCCGATTACACTGCATGGTGGTATGAGCTACTAATAAGCTTCCCAATGGCAATAGTCGCATCCCTCGCCTCAGGATACGTAACAACCCCTCCACCAGAAGACGAGCTAGAAGAAATAATAAAGAACTTCTACGGAACAGAGACCCAAGCAACCAGTCATACAAGCGAGATCAAACCACTAGCAGTAACAGAAATAGACGTCGTCAAAGCCTATCTAACCTATAAAGGAATATGAACATAGAACAAGTTTGTTTTCCCCAGAAAAATCCTTCATTAATTTTTCCATCTCCTAATAAGAACTAAGCATACATTCATAGAGAGACCCGTGGACTCTTGAAAATCCTAAGCCCATAAACTTATGACTAATCTATAATCCACAACCATACAGGGATGAAAAGTCTTGCTAGCTATAAAGCCAGCCATAGACCCGCCGAAAAATATAGTGAAAAAACTACTATATCCATATGCAGTATACAGAATCAAAGTATACGTGAAGAGACCCTTCAAACCTCCCCGTACCTTCGAATTAGTTATAAGCGTTGATAAATTCAGAGCGAAAGGATTCATATCCGATATCTTTCCAGAGCTCATAGAAGACGAAGGAGAAATAATACCCTCAAGACTAAACGATGAGCAAGCTGATAAAATAGCGCGCAGAACCGCCCTATACTATACGCTTAAAAAATGGAGAGTAGGCATAGCCCCAGACATCGAGATAATAGAGAAAAAAGACACATACAAGATCTTCTGGCTAGTTCACCAAGACAATAAAAAAGTACTCATAGACAGTATCAGTGGAGACTGGGAAGAACTATAATCTTTCTCCTCAAATATCAACAAATCAATATTCTCTACTAAAGAGAGTCTAGATTCCTACTCCGGATCAATAATAATAACTAACACACACAATACTGATACTCCGAGACCTATATCACCGCCGTAATTCGCAGGTGACCCTTGCTTGCCCGTGAAGGGATACTGTGCCGATTTCCTATTCACAGGGGATCAAGTGATAAATAATGGCTGTGTAGTATATGAAGGAGACCGCATTCTAGAAGCAGGTACGAAAGGCTCAATAGAGAAATGCAAAGATCCAGTCGTTCTTAAAGGCTATACATTAATGCCCGGACTCATAGATGCCCATATCCATATAACTGGTTTTAGAAGCGGGGATTATATCAAAGAGAGTCTTATTACACCCTACGCTACTCTAGTCGCGAGAGCAATAAAAGATCTGGAATCCGTTATAATGGCAGGCTACACAACGATTGTCGACGCAGGAAGTATTATAAGTTTAGAACTAAAACACGCAGAGAAAGAGGGAGCAATAGTTTCGCCACGAATAATTGCAGCGGGATATCCTGTCTCACAGACCTATGGACACGGAGACATACACTTTCTCCCACCAGAACTAGTAGATCCCAGGACAAGCAAGCTAAAGATGCCGTTCCAAATCCTACTATGCGATGGTCCAAGTGAGTGTAGGAAAGCGGCAAGATATGCTCTCAGGACTGGAGCCGATTTCATAAAGGTATTCACCACTGGCGGAATAGCCAGCGAGAAGGATCGCCCCGAATACCAGCAAATGACAAGAGAAGAGCTCAACGCAATAGTAGAAGAAGCTTATAGAGCCCATAAATTTGTCCACGCCCATGCAGAGGGCAGAGAAGGAATTATCGCAGCATTGGAAGCAGGAATAACAAGGATAGCACACGCAATATACCTAGACGAGGACGGAATCAGTCTAGCAAAAGAGAAAAACGCAGTAATCATACCGACCCTAACAATCATAGACCTAATACTAAGATTCGGAGAGGCAAGCGGTCTTCCAGAGTGGGCAATTCAGAAAACACGAGAAGCCCAGGACCATCACATCAATAGTATTAAAAAAGCATACAAGGAAGGCATAAAACTCGCTACTGGTACCGACTTCTTCATTAATAGCAGAAGCTATAACGTTTACGGACTAAACTCTCTAGAAATACTATTACTCGTCAATGAAATAGGGCTCTCCCCAATAGAAGCACTTAAAGCAGCCACCGTCAACTCCGCATACGTAGCAGGACTAACCAATGAAATAGGACTTCTTAAACCAGGATACAAGGCAGACACTATCGCGGTGAAAGGAAACCCATTAGAAGACCCAACACTACTCCTCGGACCAGATAATGTACATCTTGTCGTCAAGAACGGAACAGTATACAAGGATACTATAGTTACAAACCAAACAGTGTAGGAGTATGGCGCCGGGGGCGGGATTCGAACCCGCGCGTCCCGTATGGGACAACGGGTCTCACGTGCGGCGGGGAACCAATCCCCTCCGACCTCGAGCCCGCCGCCTTGGGCCGCTCGGCCACCCCGGCACACTGAGGGATCTCAGTACAGCTACCTATCGCCCAGGAATATTCAGTATACTCTCCACCTTCATAAATATGTAGTCATAGTACAATTCTTTTTTAATCACATTATTATAATACTCTCAAAAGCATTTTTCATTTAGAGGTAGCAAAAAACACATAACAACCTAGCACGGTGGTGAACTAAGAGATGGTTACAAAAAAGGGATTCGCAAGAACTATCAGGATACTACTAGACAATGGATTCAGATTCACGCTCATAGGAGGAACAATTGTAGAACTAGAACTAAAGAACAAAGATCTAGGACCCGACATAGACTTGTTCGCGGAGGAACCAGGAGTCCTACTCGGAGAACAAGAGTATTATGAATTCGCAGAGTCCCAAGGATGGATTGTAGGCCAAACCTGGCTGGGAACCCCTAGAATTATCGCGAGAATCGACCAGGAAGAGGTGCCAGTCGAGTTCTACGACAACATATACGACTTCTACGTTCCAGAAGAAATGTTGAAAAAAGCGAAGAAAATCAAAATTGAAGGAGTCTCAATAAAATCCATATCGCTCGAGGACCATATCGTGCTAAAAGCCAATAGCGGGAGAGGAAGCGATATAGAGAGACTGAAAGAAATAGGCAGATTAATAAAGAAAAAGAAGCTAAAGATAGACCCACAAAAAATATACGAATCTGCATCGCTATTCGACGACGAAAAAGTCATACTAAGGCGAATAATGGATTCGGGAATTCCCCTCAAATAAATGCTCAACACATATACTCTTGTATTATCCATGTATGAGAACAAGGAAACGCATATCATCTCTCTAAGATAAAACAATTGTATCGAGCAACGACGTGATGATACACCAAGAGGAGTGTGTAGGAATCTTGCTTTCAAACAAGGGTACAAAAGTACTAGAATGCTACAAGCTCATGAAGCCTTGTAGCATAAAAGTACTAGCCACACTCGGACCAACCAGCATGAAGTATGAAATAATTTCGTCGATGGTAGAGGCAGGAGTAGCCGGCTTCAGGATAAACATGAGCCATGGCTCTCCCAGTGTCTGGGACGAGATGCTTAAACTGATACTAGACGCCGAAGAACGCCTAGGCCTTTACCCCGCCATTATATTTGACCTTGAAGGTCCCCGTATCAGGATTGCCCAGTCTCCCGCTACTCATGTAGAGCCAGGGCAGAAAATCAAGATATGCGAAGATGAACAAGATGAATGCCTCAAGCTAACCCATAAGGGAGTTATCAACCATCTCGAGCCTGGAGACATAATACTAGTAGACGATGGAAAAACCGTGCTCCGCATAGTAGAAAAACGTGATGAAAGCGTCACAGCCTTGGTCGTAGGAGGATATAGTCTTGAGCCCGGTAAAGGCATCGCTGTTCGAGGCAAGCATATTCCATTAGAACCCCTTACAGAAAAAGACCTACGATGCCTCGACTATCTTAGAGGAAAACCAGTTAGCCACATAATGCTATCATACGTAGCGGACGGAGACCACGTGAAACTTCTCAGACACGAGCTAGAGAAACGGGGTCTAGGCCACGTAGACATCATGGCAAAAATAGAGACACCGCGTGGAGTACAGAACATTGAGGAGATCTCAAAGGAAGCTGATGCCATAGTAATAGCACGTGGAGACCTAGGAATGCATTATCCACTGGAGGAAATACCACTAGTCTCATCCAAGATCGCAGAAGTAGCCGTCAAAAACTATAAGCCCCTCATAGTCGCGACAGAAATCCTAACAAGCATGATCGAGAGACCCATACCTACAAGAGCCGAGATAGTAGATATATATAAAGCAGTAGAGCTCGGCGCAGACGGCCTATTGTTAACAGGCGAGACCGCCATAGGACGCTTCCCTGTTAAAGCAGTAGAATGGGCCCTTCGAGTAGCCTCTCTCGCCTCATCGAAGGTAAGGTCTCCGAGACCTGAAGCGCGAGGAGTAGCATATAGGCTCGCACTAGCACTAGTAGAAACAGCCGAAGACATAGACGCCCCAATCATAGCCTATACTATGAAAGGCAGACTCCCAAAACGAATAGCCAGCTTCAAGCCCACTATAAAAGTATACGCTGGGACTAGAGATCCCCTTGTCTATAGAAAATTAATGATTCTGAGAAGCATATTCCCGATCCATGTCGAGGCAACAGACTACCAGGAAGGCCTACAGAAGACATCAAGCATCGTCCTAGAGAGGCTAGGAAGTGACAGTACATTCGTTGAGGCTTCATGGAGCAGGGAGAACAGAGTCTTTCAAATAAAAGTGAGAAATATTCACTATTAGATCCTAAAAAACAATAACTATGGAAAACAAATAATTAAACTAATAATAACTAGAAAGACCCGCTATTTGAGGCGGTATCCTTTCTCCCTTAATCTCGAAATCGCAAGCTCCCAATAATCTCCGAAATCCTCTGGCTTAACACCATACCATTCAACGAACACATCAACGAGTTCTGCTAAGCTGACCTCGTCTCTATCTTTGAATCTTTCATCTTCCCTAAGTATCCTCGCTATAAACTGCTGTAGATCCTCTAGCCTTGTCCATGGATACTGGAACCAGGTCCAGTCCCTTACCTCTAAATAATAGTAGTCTGGCTCAAACTTAGCCACTTGACTAATCCATTGTAGAGCCGCCACTTTTACCTCGACAGGTCTCCATTCTCTCCGAATATAATCCCGTGCAAGTAGTAGTGTCTCACCAGTATCGACAATATCATCAACTACGAGAACATTCTTGCCCTCCATATCAACCTTATAGGGATACTTCAAGATAGCTTTCTCCGCGGCTCTGGCGGCCTCGGTCCAGTGCTGGCTCTGTACGCTTAGTAGATCTGTTATATCGAGGAAGTCGCATAGGAGTCGTGCTGGGACATACCCTCCTCTGGCAACCGCTACAACTACGTCCGGTGTCCAGCCACTATCCTTGATTTTCTGAGAGAGGCCCCTGGTCCACTCCACTATCTCGTCCCAGGACACTATTTTTACAGGAACTTTGACCATTTTGCGGTGACACCAAATCCTTGATTATAGATCTAGTAGAGAATAAAAAGATAGTGGGTCTCTAGTATTGTTTTTTACATGATTATGTAAAGGATTCAGCGGGTTATATCGGATATTTCCTTCCAATAGGATCCCTATACAACAATACAGGGATCCTGTCTCCAGGATTTAGATTTTCGGCTCCTGTAAACGCGATTCCGTTGGCGAGGACTAGTCCCACATTAGCGCTACTCAACTGGTATACTTTGTTTAATGGGGTAGCGTAGTATGCTCCGTCCCTGTATTCTACGCGGACCTTGATTGGCCTCGGCCTGCCCGCCTTGATGCCATCGGTGAGGACAGCGTCGACTATATAGAGTGGCGGTGCTCCCCTCTCAACGTTACCTAGATATCTAAGATATGGATACACAAGTCTTACGAATCCATGTAAAGCGCTCATCGGATAGCCGGAGAGCCCTATTATAGGCTTGTTGCCTACTATGAAGGCGCTTGTCGGTCGTCCTCCCTTTACGAATAGTCCCCTGAAGAGCAGTTTTCCTCCTATGTCGTCTTTTAGCTGATAGAATAAGTCTATGTTGCTGGGCCCTGTTCCACCAGTTAAAAGAACCAGGTCGACGTTGTCCAATAGGTGTTTAATATACCATGAGACTGCTTCCTTATTGTCTGGTAATAGGACGCTGTCGACTACCTCTACCCATGGCAGGTATTCGTATATGAAGGCTTCTAGGAGTCCGCCTGTTGTTGCTACTACTTTACCCTTATACACTTTCATTTGTGTGCTTACTGGATCGCTCGGGATTATGAGCTCGGTGCCTGTGCTTATTATCGCTACTCTAACCTTCCTGTAGACCTCTACCTCGGTCACTGCAACTTCTAAGAGTCCCACGACATCGTATACTGTTAGGAGCTGGCCTCTCTTTGCTAGGAGCTGGCCCTTCCTCGTTATACTGCCTCTGGGATCGATATATTGGTGTGGCTCTATCTTATCTTTAACAATAATATATCCGTCCTCGACCTCAACCTTCTCCTCAGGAACTACCGCATCAGCTCCATCCGGTAGATAAGCGCCAGTTGTCACATAGACGGCCTCGCCCTCGCCGATCCTAATACCGACATCGCTCGTTCCAATAACAGCCTCGCCAACTAGTTTCAGCCTGCCCGGCGTATCACTGCTACGAACAGCGTAGCCATCGTATGCGCTTTTGTGACGGGGTGGCCAGTCGAAGGGAGCGTGTACATCCTTTGCAAGCACATGATCAGGAGACTCCCATACAGGGATAGATAATGATTCCGTTACTGGACGGGTATGACTCTTCAAAATCTCTAAGGCTTCTGGCACAGGAGTAAGTTTTCCAAGATACCTCGACACTTTAATCACACCACATAATATAGTGCGTTACCATATCCTAAAATATAACTAAACGTCTAGATACTTGTATTTTGGAAAGATATAGTATCGGAAACCTAGACATAGCCTCGGTTAGAAACAACCGCGCAGACAGACCAAGAATCCACAGATAATGAGGTGACAACCGCTGACAACTAGATCGATTAGACTCTACTTGATGATAATAGGAGTAACAATAGCAGGCATAGCCGCAGGAATAGCCAGGCCATCCATAGCCTACTATGTAAGATACGATCTACAAAGCACAATGCTATACGCCGCAGGCTTAACAAGCGGATTTATGATGGGGAGAGCAATCACAAGTATCCTAGGAGGAGTCATAGGAGACCTTGTACCAGAGAAACGCTGGATAATGGCAGGAATACCAATAGCCCTCTCAGCAATACTAATCGCAATTATACCATTTCTAAAGGCTCCCAGCCTAGTCTTAGTAATAATGGGCATATGGGGACTACTAGCAGGACTAGCCTGGCCAACCGCACAGGTAGTAACAGCCTACCTAGACGAGAAAGGAGGCAAAGCATTAAGCTATTATTTCGCGGCAGGAAGCCTAGGAATATCTATAGGAAACAAGCTCTTCGGAACACTCCAGCTATCATATACCAAGCTTATCTGGCTAGGCGCAGTACTCATGGCCCTATCCTCATTCCTAATAATAGCTAGCGCATGCTGTATCTCCTGGATGCCGAAGAGCAAGATCAAGCACATAAAGAAGAGCCTACTAGACGTAAGAGTAGTATTCGTACTGGCCTCGGCACTAGCCCTAGGCATGATGAGCGGAGTCCTAAAAGAATTCTTCTACATATACAGTAACGAGGTATATGGCATCGGAAAAGAAGGCCTCGGAAACCTCCTCCTAGTCTCCGGACTCCTAAGCGTAGTAGCAGGCCTGATCGCTGGGTATGCGAGTGACAAATATGGGCCCGATAAAGTTCTCTTGCCTGTTCTAGGAATAACTATACTGGGAGGCATCATACTTGGACTAGAGGTCAAATCCCTCCTCGCCCTATACCTAGGTTATCTCCTAGCCGGAGCAGGAGTCAGGGCAAGCATGCCCCTGACACGAAACGCGAAGATAGTTAGCAGAGCAGGAGGCACAGTAGTAGGTTTAAGCAATGCAATGAGCAATCTGGGAATGGTGATTAGCCCTATAATCGCGGGAACACTATACGAGTACACGCCCTGGAAGAGCATCCCGTTCCTAGCAGTATCGATCCTCCTACTAATAATAGCAATGGTATACATCTACATTCTCACAAAGAGAATAGAGGCCTAGGGTGGAGCCTCCCGTGCTCACTGCACGCCCCGATCTGCGAGGCACTCGCACGGGCAGGCTTCAATAATTATTAATATCCTTTGGGACAGTGATAAATATACCGTTTCCCGACGCCTAAATATATGAGTCAAGAAATTAATTCCGCAACCCCTACACCTAATAATTATGAATAGCCTAGCTGGTGATCATAGCATGGTAGAGAGTTCTAGGCTACCTGGATTCTATAAGAAAAGTATCGAGGAGAGACTAGATCTTATCTCACAGCTCGTAGGCCTAGACGAGGAAGAAAAGAAGCTCCTGAGAAACCTCGGAAACCTAGACGAGAAGATCGCCGATGCAATGATCGAGAACGTAATAGGCGGAATGACATATCCATTCGCAATAGCTACAAACTTCAAGATCAACGGCAGAGACAGACTAGTCGCCATGGTAATAGAAGAATCAAGCGTAGTAGCCGCTGCTAGCAACGCCGCAAAAATGCTCCGCGAAGGCAACGGAATAATCGCTGTTGCGGATAAACAAGTAATGATCGGGCAAATCCACATAGTAAACGTGACTGCTCCACAGTATAAGGCCATGAAAATCCTAGAGCATAAGGAAGAGATACTTGATCACGCCAATCAACAGGATCCAGTATTAGTCAAACTGGGAGGAGGAGCCCAAGACCTCGAGGTCAGGGTAGTAGATACACGTAGAGGCCCCGCCATCATAGTACACCTAATAGTAAACGTCCTCGACGCTATGGGTGCAAACGCTGTAAACACTATGGCAGAGAGCATTGCTCCACTACTAGAAAAGATAACCGGAGGAGAAGTCAGGCTAAGAATAATCTCGAACTACGCAGTCTACAGGATAGCCAGGGCATGGGCAAGAGCACCGCCCGAGGCAGTCGGAGGCCCAGAAGTAGTAGACAAGATAGTAGACGCCAGCATCCTAGCCGAGGCTGACCCATACAGAGCAGTTACACACAATAAGGGAATAATGAACGGCATAATAGCAGTCGCGCTCGCAACAGGACAAGACCACCGCGCAATAGAGGCAGGAGCACACGCCTACGCTGCGAGAACAGGAGTATACAAGCCTCTCAGCTACTGGGAGAAAGACGAAGACGGATACCTAGTAGGAAGCCTCGAGCTACCACTCCAAGTAGGAATAATAGGTGGAGCAGTAAGAGTACACCCAATAGCGAGACTAGCGCTAAAAATCATGGAAGTCAAAACCGCGAGGGACCTAGCAGAGATCATGGCGGCGGTAGGACTGGCACAGAACCTAGCGGCGGTAAGAGCACTAGTAACAGAGGGAATACAGAGAGGACACATGAAGCTCCACGCCAAAAACCTAGCCGTAATGGCTGGAGCAACAGGAGACCTCATAGACAAAGTAGCACAGAAAATGATAGAAGACCAAAGAATAAGATTCGACTATGCAAAGGAGCTCGTAGAGAAACTCTCCAGAGGAGAACCCCTTTAGTCCTCTAACACAATGTTTTCTAATATTATCTGAAACCTACCTAGTTACTACGACACCATTATCGAGGGGTCCACTATATTTAACGAGCGTTTACCGGGGAGTTAACAGGGCTTCTTCACCCAACATAACTACACCAAGCCATGCTATAACTCTAATATGTTAAAACCAGATGTAGCTAATCAGGAAGCATACTGGGGAAAAGAGGCTATATGACAAATACTTTCCGGAAGGTCATCATTAAACTACCTGGCTGGATTAGGTCTTTACCTAGGTTATCGAATTGTTAGACGGATATGAGAAGTGTTATTCTCAGTACTCGAATAGGTTTTTGAGATATGCTTGTTCCCATTGATCCTTTGCCTTGGTGTATTCTTGTCTTAGTTCTGGATCTTTTGTTGGTTTCGGCGGTTTTGTCGTGAAGTTTAGGCCGAATTTTAAGCTTAGTGTTTCTAATCTTCCTTCTGGGTTTCCTAGGTATGCCCATCCTAGGAATGCGTATTGGACGCTGTAGGGTTCTCCTTCTCCTAGGTCTTCTAGTATGTTGTTCGCGGCGTATAGGCTTGATTCATACGCTATTTCTTGGTTCTTGGGGAACGGTAGCTTTGCAGCGTCTCCTGCTGCTAGTATGTCATCATATCTTATTGTCTTAAGGTTTTGTGGGCTTCTCACTTCTACCCATTTGTCTCCCAGTCCGGCTTCTTTTATGAAGCTTGGTGCCCTATTCGGCTCTAGAAGGCTGAGGACCGCGTAGCCGAGTTTTTCACCGTTGTCTAGGACTATGTAGTCTTCTCCTATCTCTGTGATTTGCCTGTTCGTTATTAGTTCTATTCCGTTCTCCTCGAATATTGTCTTGACTATGTCTGCTATTACTGGTGGTTGTGGCTTATCATTTGCGTCTACGTGTATTACGTTTACTTTGTTTCTTACTCCGCGGTGTTTTAGCACTGTGTGGAGAAGCATTGTTGTCTCGCTGGGAGCGGGGGCACATCTATAGGGCATTGGCGGTGCATACACTATTACGTTTCCTTCCTTTACACTCCATATCCTGTGTCTGAGCGTGTCGATTCTGCCTGGATCGTATACGTTTGCTATTTTGTGCCAGTGCTTCTTGTAGCCTTCTATGTTTGAGCCGTCGTATACCACGCCTGGGGCGATTATTAGGTAGTCGTATCCTATCTCACCTTCTTCTGGCTTAGTGGGTGTCTCCTTGTAGCTTACTTTTCTTTCTGCGGGGTCGATCTTGTCGACGAGGCCGAAGCGGATATCTAGTCGATCTTTATATTTTTCTCTTAGTAGCTCGTATCCTCTGATTATCCTCTCGTATTTTTGTTCTCCTGTCAATAGGAGTGGCCTGCTGGGACCTGCTAGGTAGAATGTGTCTTTGGTTATTACCGTGACTTTGACGTTGTTTGTTTTATCTAGTAGTGCTCGTGCAGCTCCTATTCCGGCTATTCCTCCTCCTATAATTGTGACTTGTTTCATTGTGCTCACCTCTTATTCTTCGTAGAAATAGTTTCTATGTTGTAGCGTTTATTGGATACGTAAATATTGATATATAAGAAAATGGGTAATACCGCTAGATGTTGAAATACTCCATTATTTCAGCTGGACTGACATAGGAAGTTACTCTCCTCGCCTCTGCTCGTTTCAAATCAATATATGCGTTTAGGAGTTCTTTTGGCCAAGACCTAAGAAGCCACTCCATATCTGACTCAAGACAGTCAAGTGCCTCCTCGAGGCTCCTCGGCAACTGCTTTATTCCCAGCTCTCTTCTTTCCTGCGGAGACAGCATATAGATATTCTTGTCAACTGGATCGCCAGGATCTATTTTCTTGATTATCCCGTCGAGACCAGCTAGTACTATAGCAGACATTGCTAAGTATGGGTTTGCCGAGGGATCAGGGCTCCTATACTCTATCCTTGCATGCTTCATTCCCTTACCATAGCCAGGGATCCTAATCGCGGCGCTCCTGTTCGCTTTGCTCCAAGCAAGATATATAGGTGCCTCATAGCCTGGAACTAGCCGCTTATAGCTGTTGACAGTTGGGCTCACAATTGCTGAGAGGGCTCTTCCATGCTCGATTAGGCCTCCGATAAAGTATCTAGTTAGCTGGCTTATACCTGCGTACTCGTCTGATTCATCGTAGAAGAGGTTCCTCTCGCCATTCCACAGGCTTACATGTATGTGCATCCCGTTACCATTGTCACCATATAGGGGTTTTGGCATAAAGGTTGCCATATACCCGTTTTCTGCAGCAACCGTCTTCACAGTTTCCTTAATTAGCTGTATTCTATCAGCTGTTTCTAGCGGGTCTCCCGGCTCAAAGTTTATCTCGTGTTGGCTTGCTGCAGCGACCTCGTGGTGTAATACTTCTACTTTTATCCCATAGTAGTCCTCGAGTATTTCGGCTATCTCGATCTTGACAGGCTCCGTCACGTCTCGTGGCGGAATAGTATAGTAGCCGTCTTTGAGGAGGTTCATATATGAGGCTTCACCGGACCATGGAGCCTCTATACTAGATATCTCCAGTATTTGACTCCATGGCTCCACGCTTACCTTTACCTCGTCAAATATGAAGAACTCGAGCTCGGCCGCCATCACTATGTTATAGCCTAGATCGGCTAGGAGGCTCCTCGTGGCTTTAGCCGCGTACCGAGGATCCCGAGGATACGGCTCCCTTCCCCCTGGCTTGTAGACGTCAGCTATTACTCTTACTGTCTTCTCCGTCAACGGATATACTTCGAGTGTCTTTGGATCTGGTTTGAGTACTAGGTCGCTCTCATCTATTGATGCGAATCCTTTAACGCTACTACCATCGAGTTTGCCTAGTCCTTCGTTGAATGCTTTCTCGTCTAGCATGTCTGATTTGACGAGGACTCTGCGAGGATAACCCATGAGATCGGTGAAGTAGATATATGCCCATCGGGCTCCGCTCAGGAGCTTGCGTCCGTTCCCATTCATATGTGCCCGGCTATGACTTGTTTCAAGAGATCCTATTTAAGTAGCCTGTATTGTATATGAGAATCACTTTACTTGAAGAATCCTCCTTATTCTAGCTGGCTTATGAGTGAACATTATTAGTCGATCTGATATCTCCATTAGCTCGTCCATCATGTGTGATACAGTTATGATAGTCAAATTATGCGCCTCCTTTAGCATTTTTATCTGTGCCTGGAAGCTCTCGATTGTCTCCATATCGAGGCCTGTGAATGGTTCATCGAGCAAGAGAATATCTGGGTCCAAGACCAGTGCCATGAGTATCTGGGCTTTACGAGCTGTCCCCCCGCTTACTTGTGAGGGGTACATGTCCAAGTAACCTGATATCGCGAGAATGTCGGCATTCTCATCCAGAATCCTCTCCGCAACACGCTTCTCTATGCCTCGGATCTTTGCAGCTAGCAGAATGTTGCCTTTAAGCGTTCGCCATGGTAGAAGTATCGTCTCCTGTGGAACGTATCCTATACTCCCATTTACCTCTACGGTGCCGGAGTCGTATGGCTCTATGCCTGCTAAGACCCTTAGAAATGTGGATTTGCCTGCTCCATTAGGACCTACTATGCCTATTGACTCTCCCTTCCGTACTTCTAGAGTTATATGGTCTAGGACTAGTTCTTCTCCATATCTTTTAACTAGATCCCTGACCCTGATTATAGTCTCCACTTCATCGTCCACCTCTCTATTGGTCTCAGTATAAGCATGTCGACAGCGATCATGAGAATAATGAGTATTGATGCCCAGGCGAATACGCCTTCCTTGAAGCCTATATCATAGCTGTAGACAAGCCAGTATCCTACTCCTCCACTAGCCCCGAATGCCTCGGCGACAACGCTTATTCTCAGCGCTATCCCTATGGCGGCCCTGCTGGCCGCGGCCAGATATGAGACGGTTCCGGGTAGTATGAAGTAGAATAGTTCTTGTAGCTTAGATGCCCCAAGCATTTTCGCTAGGAGGCTGAATTTCTCGTCTAGGCTTCTGACTGCTCCTATTAGGCTTGAGAGGAGTATTGGGAACGTCGCCGCTGCTACTACTAGTATTGGCGGCTTCCTGCTTGTTACCCCGAATATCATTATGAATATTATTGCCCATACGAGTACTGATATGCTTTGCGCAAATGTATTGGTTGCATTGACTAGGGCTTCTATGTGTTTGTTGAGGTACGCTCCGATTACGAGCGCTATTGATCCTATTAGCCCGAGGAGGTATCCGAGCAGGCTGTTTGTTAGGGTTGTGGTTACTGCATTGAGGATCTTGTCGGTGCCTATACGTGTTATAGCCTCATATGTGCTGGTCGGAGATGGTATGAGCACGGGGTAGGCTTCTGAGAGGAGGTGCCAGCCAAGAAGAATCAGTATTATGAGATATATCCAGCCTAGCCCTTGTAGAAGACTGTGTCTGGTATGTTTGCCGGGTTTTGTTCTAGGTATCCTCCTTTCCATGCAAGCCACCATTCTGTACGTATGGAGTCTATTAGTTCGTCGCTGAGATACTTGTCTGCTACTATTACTGTCCTGTTATACATCGTGTTGAATGTTGCATCGTCTAGGTTATATAGGCTGACGATTATTTGCTTGGTCTCCTGCATGTCATTTATCCATGTATCGGCCGCCTGGCTTCTAGCCTCAAGGAACGCCTCTAGTGCGTCGGGATGATTATTTACGAAGTCACCTCTTGCTAGCCACACAAGCATGACCGGTTGCCCTTCTAGACCTGCCTCTTGCCAGAGATCGCTGAACGACGCCAATATCTTTGCTCCCTTAGTCACACCTATGCTTACGAGCGGCTCCCATATTACTACAGCGTCTACCTGCCTGTTGAGCAATGCGTCGATGATGCTTCCTGGAGGTACGTTGACGACGCTAATCACGCCTGGCTGGGGCTGATCGGATTCTACTACTGTGAGGTTGTAGACTGTTTGCATGTATGCTTTGAAGACCTTGTAGGTTCCGCTCGCGACTACTGCTCCCACAAGCTTGCCTGTTAGATCTGCCGGGCTAGTTATGTTATCGTCTACCACTAGGATCGCCTGGTTCTGGAGCATGTCTACTGCTACAATATAGTAGTCTCCCCCCTGCTCGATTAATTTAGCGGCCATCTCGGCTGGGACGACTACCAGGTCCGTCTCGTTGTTTGCTAGAGCCGCTATGATATCTGGGGTCTTCTGTAGACGTAGCACTTTTAGCCCATAGCCTGTTGATTCTAGGAGGTTGTCTTGCTCTATGATGTCTAGTGTGCTTATTCCTCCTTGGAGTGTAGCTGTCCTAATAGTGTATTTCTCGGCTGTTTCCTGGGATTCTTTCTGCGGGGATGTGACTGTGTATATTAGGGCTCCTACTACTATTATAGTTATTATTAATATTCCCAGGGCCATCTTATACTCCATAAACCACTCACCAGTGGTTCAACACTACGCATAGAACTAAATAACAATACCACTATACACAGCCAATACATCCAAGCACAAACAGCCAGATATACATTACCAACAAGCCTCTCATCTCAAAACAACAATAATAGAAACATAAAATAATAAGAAAATACAATCAAGGGGACTGGTCAATAGAAATGGATCCCCTCACAGATCTTCGAAGCTATCTTGAATGGCTCAAACACAACAACATGCTAGTAGAAGTAGACGAGCCCCTATCACCCATATTAGAAATACCAGCAGTACTAAGAAGGGCGATGTACGATAAAGGACCTGCACTCCTGTTCACAAACATAAAAGGACATCCTGGTTGGAGAGTGGCAGGCAACCTCTATCCAAGCCTAGAAGTATTTAGGAAAGCCCTAGGAGTGGAGAGACTAGAAGACATAGGATTACGCCTAGTTGCAGGGGCATTAAAACAACCACCACTCTCCCTAAGAGAAAAAATACAGTCCCTAAGGGAACTTGGTGACATGGGTAAGTATCTCCCCAAGAAGACCAGACGCGCGAGATTCACAAAACACATTGTAGAGGAAAAACCCTTGGATAAGCTACCCGCGTTCAAGACCTGGCCTCTGGACGGAGGCCGTTACCTAACATTCCCGCTTGTCATAACTAGGAGCCCAGAGGCCGGTACATACAATATAGGAGTATACCGGGTAATGCTCCTCGACGATAAGAGAGGAGTAATCCATTGGCAGATACACAAGCGTGGGGCAAAAGACTATTTCGACGCCAACGGGAAACTACCGGTAGCAATAGTGATAGGCTCTGATCCTGGGACTATGTTCACAGGAGTAGCCCCTGTACCCTACCCCATGGACAAGTACCTCTTCGCCGGGATAGTAAGGGGGAGAGGAATAGAGTTCTACGAGCTCCCAAGCGGGCTACTAGTACCGGCAAACGCCGAGATAGTCATAGAGGGATACGTTAAGAAAGGAGAGCTAGCGGAGGAAGGACCCTTCGGCGACCACTGGGGCTACTATGATAAACCTGTTGAGAAATACCCTGTCCTCCACGTGGAAAAGATCTATCATAGAGACAATCCAATATACTATGGGAGCGTCGTCGGCTTACCACCGCTAGAAGACGCTGTAATAGGCAAGGCAATCGAAAGAATATTCCTCCCAATCATACAAATGCTACTACCCGAGATTGTAGACATGAATCTACCAGAGTACGGGGTATTCCAAGGCCTCATGATAGTCAGCATAAAGAAAAGGTATCCTGGACACGCTAAGAAAGTCATGCAGGCACTATGGGGCCTAGGGCAGACAAGCTTGACAAAAATCATTATAGTAGTAGACCACGACGTTGATCCGCATGATATAAACCAAGTAATCTGGGCAGTCTCCTCAAACGTACTACCAGAAAGAGATGTTCTAATAATCGATAATACGCATACAGACGCTCTAGACCCAGCGATGAAGGCACCAGGATACGGCTCAAAGCTCGGTATAGATGCGACCCGGAAGCTTCCGGAAGAGAACTTTGGACGAGAATGGCCCTTATTAGTCGAAGAAGATGATGAGACAAGGAGGAAAGCAGACAAGATATATGATGAGATCAAGAGGAGGCTCAACAAGGAATGAACAGCTGGGATCCCGGTAAACTAAGGGAGAAGAATAAGATCCACGCTGTTCTCAGACTAATAAGAATAGAACATACATTATTCAGCCTGCCATTTGCATACGCAGGAGCTATACTCAGCGGATATAATTTTACCCTTAGAGATGCGGTATTGATAGGATTGGCCTTATTCGGTCTTCGTACAGCGGCAATGGCATACAATAATATCGCTGACCTCGATATAGATAGGCTTAATCCACGTAGCTCTAAGCGGCCCCTCGTAACAGGAGTGCTATCAGTCAGGGACGCTTACCTAGTGGTTCTATTCGGCACGGTGCTCTACTATTCGAGCGCTGCCTTGCTGAACAAGTATGCTCTGTTATTTAGCCCTATACTGTGGCTTCTTGCTATGACTTATCCATACGCTAAGCGTCTTCACTGGCTTCCTCATATTCATCTTGGACTGGTGCTTGGATACGCGGTGTTTGGTGGAGCTGTGGCGGCTAGTGGAGACGAGCTGACTAGTATATGTAGTGTTTTAGCGAGTATTCCTTGGAGCTATGTTTTTGGCGTGACTTTCTGGGTTGCTGGGTTCGATATTATTTACAGTATTATGGATATTGATTTTGACAGAGTTCACGGACTGGGAAGTGTTCCGGCTAGACTGGGCGTAAGAGGGGCGTTCTTTGCATCGCTTTTGTTCTATTTCTTGGCGGGGTTCTTTTTCTTGTATGGTTTGTGGGAGTACAGGGTGTTAACCGGGGGGTTAACACTCGTCTCCACACTAATAGGAATCACACTAATGATAACAAGCTGGCTAATAGCATACAAAGACCTAGACAAGATACCATTATCGTTTAATCTAAATCTCCTAGTAGGAATACTAGTATCAACGGGAATAATCCTAGATTATCTAACAAGCCTAGTATAAACAAACGTCCCTATCTCCTCCGTCTAGGATAATAAAAGGTTGTGGATGAAAGAGGCCTGACGAAAAGTTGAGGTTATTATATGTTGATTCCTTTAACGGCTACGTTGTAGAGTAGTTTTACAATGTTCTCTATATCGCTTGGATAGACTGTTTCGGCAAGTGTATGAGTGTTTAGTAGAGGGATTCCTAATGCTACCGCCTGTATTCCGAGTCTCTGGAAGGCTGATGCATCAGTAGTTCCTCCTCCCGTTGCAACCTGTAAGGGGATATTGTTCTCCTTCGCGATTCTCTTCATTTCATTAGCCATAGTCATGTTAGCTACGTATGCATTATCGATTAGCCTGAGAGCCGGTCCCCTTCCGGGCTTCATTCTACCCGTTATCTCTGGTCTACAGCAAGCCATGGTGTCTACTGCTATGAACGCGTCAGCCCTGGTTTTAGCGGCTAGAGCGTATGCTCCCCATAAACCTATCTCTTCCTTAACGGTCCAGGCTATCACTATTCTATGCTTCTTCTCTGTATCCTCTAGGAGTTTTGCTAGCTCAACTAGTGCATAGGTTCCTGCCCGGTCGTCGAATCCTCTTGAAGCCACTGCTTTGCCTCCGGCTAGGAGGGTCCAGTGTTTTATGAACACGGCGGGAGCCCCAATGTATACTCCCGTCTCCTCGGCTTCTTCTCGGGATTCTGCCCCTATGAATATTCGTAGTTTGTGCCATGGTATGACGTTTTGGTCTTTCTCGAAGTTGAGGTGTGGGCTGGGGAAGTTGATTACGCCGTGTACTTCTCCTTTTTCTCCCAGTATTCTTACGTGTCTCGCGGGGAGTATTCTGTCGTCTATTCCTCCTAGTTTTCTAAAGCTTAGTAGTCCATCGTCGAATATGTTGGTTACGACTAGTCCTAGCTCGTCCATGTGTGCGGCTATCAGGAGTGTTTTACCGTTTCCGCCAAGGTCTAGTATTATGTTGCCGTGCTCGTCTACGCTTAGGTCTCCGAGGTTCTTTACCTCGCTGATAATTGCTTGTCTTATTTGGTCTTCGTAGCCTGGGATTCCAGGAGTGTAGACTAGTTTCTTGAGTAGCTCGAGATTTGTCTTGAACTCTACCATTTTATTTGCCCTCGATAGACTTCTCATATTGACTGTTATTTTTCATCATAGATATTTATGTATGCGATATAAACCTCGGAAGAAAACTCTTCCACTAAACTGTTAGGTTTCAGCCTTTCTTGAACCTCTCATTAATCCCCTCTCCGACCAAGTCCCCGCTACTATCGTAGGCCTTCATGTATACGAGAGCCCGTCTACTATCCCACTCGAAAACCTTCACCATAACAGTTATCTCTTCTCCGATCCTTACACTTTTCCTATGCTTAACGTCTACACGGTATCCCACACTTGTGACTCCAGCATTATTATCAAGGCATTTCCGGGCGGAAGCCTCCATGAAGAGTACAAGACAAGGCGTGCTAAGAACATACTCGCCTCTCTCCGCCAAGTGCTGGGCCGCATGCTCTCTCTCGACCTTATATGTATAGGTGCATTCCCAACTCATGGTAGCTCACCTACATTGATGTTCTGAATATTTATTCGTCCACCACTTTATAAATCATGCATAATATATAATTAAACCAGCATCGAAACCCATAACATAAGCAACACCAGTATCTGGTGGCAACCATGACGACTACAAGAGAATGCACAAGTATCAAGAACGGCGTTACAGCACTCATACCGGCAGCCGGTCTTGGAACACGTATGACTCCTGCCACTAAAGAAATGCCGAAAGAAATGCTTCCTGTACCAGCTAGATACGATAAGAGAACCATATTCAAGCCCTTCATCCAGTTAATATATGAAACCCTCTATAAAGCAGGTATCCGGACCTTCGTCTTCGTAGTAGGCCGAGGTAAGCGGATACTTCAGGACCACTTCCTACCAGACTGGGGACTATATGATACGTTAATGGAGAAGGGAAAGACTCTTGAGGCCGAGTCCCTGAAGGAGCTTTATCTTATGCTCGAAAAAAGTAATATCATATGGGTAGATCAGCCTTCTCCAAAGGGCCTTGGAGACGCTGTTCTGAGAGGACTTAAGGCAGTGAACACCGAATACGTCCTAATCCATCTAGGAGATATACTTCTCAAACAGAACAATAATGACAACATCGTAGAGGATATGCTCAAAGCGTTCAATAACCTCGGAGACAAATGCCAGTCCTTAATACACTCTTTGACCGTACCAGATCCCCAGAACTACGGCGTCGTAGTTCCCGGCACAAGAATAATGGATGGCATTGGCCAAATAGACGAAATATTTACGGTCAAGGATCTAGTCGAGAAACCACGTGATCCTCCAAGCAACTATGCTATAACTGGCATCTACCTATTGCCAAGCAGGGAACTACTCTCCTCCCTTGAAAATACTCCTAGGAACCCAAATACCGGTGAACTAGAAGTGACAGATGGGCTGAGGCTTCTATTATCGAGGGGACATGAGATGTGTACTGCATTATCCAGCAGAGTCCAATACCTAGATATTGGAAGACCAGACAGATATCTAGAAACATTCATCTCGCTTTCGAAACTATCCTAGTTTCCTAGCCATATACTAACCTGCCTTTCCAGTAGACGCATCTTGCCTCTCCATAATACTCCAGCATATAGTGATAGTATGGTATTGCCTTAGAGTACCTGGATCCCGAGTATCTTCCCTGGTAGTATGGATCATATACAACGATTGTCTCCCACGTGTTTACTCCTATGAGTTTCCTCGGGTTCCACACGGTTAGTTGAAAGAATTCTCGTTGGCTCAGTGCTCCTGGTTTAACGAGTACTCTACGTAGGATTGAAGGCCATGCCTCCAGCCATGGTATGCCTGGTCTCGAGGATAATGGATCGTTCTTTTCCCACCGGGCGTGTGGAGCATGGTCACTTGCAAACATATCTATTCTCTCTTCGATGATGAGTTGTAGGAGCCTGTGGGAATCCAGCATTGATCTGAGGGGAGGATTCACCTTATAGGTGGAGTTGTCCAGGTTCTGGTCATAGTTGTATATTATGTGGTGGGGTGCGACGTCTACAGTGAATCCATATTCTTTAGCTTTCTTTACTGTCTCTGGACAACTGGCGTGTGTTATGTGGATTCTTGAAGATTTATTGTCTGAGAGCGATGCAAGCACGTCTACTGCGGCTCCTTCCAGGTGGCATCCGCGGATTACTCCTCTTTGAGAGATATCTTCTGCTTCGAGCCCATCGGCTTCGGGGAGCTCTGGGTGTAGGACTACTAGTTTCCCTGTTTCTAGTATTTTCTTGATTGATCCTACTCTTTTTTCTAGGTCCGATGGATATATTTTGAAGCCTGCGATGTTTTTTCTAGCGAGTTTCTCTACTGTTTCTGGTTTTTGTGGTACCGCGGCGTATGGTTTAACTGGTATTTGTGCTTTTTCCTTGATTGCTTTGAGTTTTAGGTCTAGTGCCTCTGGTGTGTCGAGTCTGGGGCTTGTATTGGGCATGTCTGCTAGGAATGTTATTCCTTGGCTTACAGCTGCCTTGGTACCTGTGTACTCGTCTTCTTTGTATGATTGGTTTAGTCCGCGTAGGTGGACGTGTATGTCTGCGTATCCTGGGAATATTATGAGTGTTGTGTGGGTTAGGTCTAGTGGGTTTCTTGTTGTTTTGTCTGTTAACTCCCCGGTTAACACGTCTATGCATCCAGAACTACGCCCTTCCTCTTCCCATATTTCTCCGCATATCCACCTAGCACTTCGAGGACACTTCAAACATGTTCACCGGCTAGCTGTCTAACGATCTCTTCTTCGCTAATGATCGTGCTACAGTATATGCACTGGTATCTTAGCTTCTTTCCCCTGACCCTATAGAATCTCGGCGTTACAGGTTCCCTGGGCTTCCTTGTTATACAGGTGGGGTTCGTACATGTCAGGGTTCCTTCAAGCTCTTCCGGTGGCTCTAGCTTCTTCTTGGATACAACCACGTAGTTCTCTATCCTGTTAAGTGTGGCTTCTGGAGCTACAAGAGCTATTTTCTTCGCGTGTTCCTCGTCGACGTATACTCCTTCTATTTTTACTATGTCTTTCTTTCCAAGGCGTCCGCTCTCAACGTTCATTACGAGCGCTACCCTGTATCCTTCTCGCCCGGTTATTCCTAGGAGCTTGAGGACTGCTAGGGCTCTTCCCGCAGGGATATGGTCTATTACCGTCCCCTTCTCTATCCTAGACACGAGCAAGTGTTTCTCTACCATCCCTTTCACCCCTCTTTTCCGAGGACGAGGCTCAGTACCGCCATCCTTACAGGGACCCCATAGTATGCCTGCTTGAAGTATGCCTGGTATCGTGTATCGTCTACGTCATATGATATCTCGTCTACGCGTGGCAGTGGATGCATGACTATTAGGTCTGGCTTAGCCCTTGTCTCCAATAGGCGTCTCGTGACCCTGTAGCTTCCCTTTACCTTCTCGTACTCGCTTAGATCAGGGAACCTCTCCTTCTGTATCCGGGTCACGTATAGGACATCTAGATCTGAGACGACGTCTTCTAGGCTCTCTGTCTCATAAAAGCGTACACCGAGATCCTCCAATATTATCCTCGTCTCATCCCTCATCCGTAGCTGAGGCGGGCTAATCAAGTACAAGGTGTTAGTCCTATAAAGGGCTGTTCCAAGAATGAAGCTGTTCGCGGCCCTACCGTATCTTAGATCGCCTAATACCCCTATATTCAAGCCTTCAAGCCTTTCCTTTAGCCTCCTTATAGTGTAGAGGTCGATGAATGCCTGTGTCGGATGATGTTGTTTACCGTCTCCCCCGTTAACAACGGGATGCTTTGCGATCTCGGCGGCGAATCTAGCTGCTCCCTCATACTTGTGCCTTAGAACAATTAGATCACTATAACCGTCTAGCATCCGTATAGTATCAGCGTAGCTCTCTCCCTTCTCAAGGCTTGTTCCTGCCGCCGCTGTAAACCCTATGACACCGGCTCCCAGCCGTTTGGCAGCGGTCTCGAAGCTCATTCGTGTACGTGTGCTTGGCTCAAAGAACGCAAGTGATATTACGAATCCCTCTAGTGTTCTAAGAGGAGTCGCATTCTGGATCTTCTCGAGGTATTTATCAGCCAGATAATAGAGCGCGTCGAGATCATCCCGGGAGAAGTCGAGAATGCTTATTACGTCTCTTCCCTTCCACGAGCCATGCATTATAAGCCCATCGTATACATGTCATTGCCTGGGACTTATAAGGACTCCCTTCCTACTATCAGACGTATTTTCTGGACCATGGATCTTGCTATGGCTTCTTTGCCTGGATACTCGTTGGGAGGCATGTATTCTACTATTACTCCTAGATTTGATAGGAGCATACTAGTCTGCTTGGCCAGCTTTTTATCCCCGGTGAATAACACGGCTCTTCCATGCTTTCTTGCAAACTCCTCTACTGCTTTCATCACGTCATAGTCATCCTGGGCAGGCCAGTATAGGACGCCTCCCTGCTCATAGGGGCTCTTTATCCCTCTACCCAAGATCTCCACTACTAAGGCCTTGTCTGGTACTTCTCGCCGTATTATTTTCCCGAATCCATGGAACATCTGATCTAATACCACCACAAGCATATGCTTATCCTCTGGCTTACGGGGGGATCCGTTGTTGGTCTCAAGCACATACTTATAAACTTTTCCCGTACCAGGTTCAGCGAGTAATATCATTGATGGCGGGGTTTTATACCGGCCTAGATATTCTACTATTTCCACCTTATCGTCTAGGATCAATATTATGAACGATGCCTGCTTCTCCAATTCAATTCCCTTGAAGAATAATGTGCTGGAGACCGTATATTATACCATTGTCTTAGGAAAGAAGAGTGTAAGGATTCGATTAACACGACATATCTTTAGTTTGCGTCCTTTGCGGTGGGTGATATCGTTACTTTTACCTCTTCATCTTGATCCAGCATATCTATAGGGCTCTTTGATCCTTGTGAGCCCAGTCTTTTTAGTAGTCTTATAGTGTTTAGCCTATGCATCACCATGAGGAACTCGTCATCGTCGAGGAACTCTATCTCTTCAAGCATTCGCAATAGTTTTATCTTTTCCCTGTCAAGCGGTGGTAGATGAGCGTCTAGTTCTTCTTGTGCTGTCATCCTTGCTATTATCCATGCCATCTGCGAGAGTAGAAACATTATGAGGCCTACTCCAAATATCATCATCAACGAAGTAACAAGCCTACCAGCTGATGTCACGGGGGTTATGTCTCCATACCCCACCGTTGTCGTTGTAACAATGCTTGCCCATAGCGCATCCCAAAAGCTGTGGATCATGGATCCAGGAGCGTCCTTCTCGACCACGTATAGGCTGATCGCACCGCCGAAGAGTATCACTATAGCCATTAGGGTAGCCTGTGTAGCGAATACCGTTATCTCCTTGCCTATCTTACTAGCCTGGCTAGCGAACCAGTTAAGGTTCCATAGGATCCTCCAGACCCTCATAACAACCAACATATAAATAAATAAGTGGCTCTGCGCAAATGCCTGATCTATCACCACTCCAGGCACACTGGATGCTATTATAAGCCAAGAGGGTAGCCCAGCAACAATACCGGATACTGCAAGTAGAATTGAAACCGCCCAGTCAACATGGATAAACTGGGCAGGATCAGATCCGCTAGCGAGAGAATAAGCTATCATAGCCGCTGCCGCAGACAGATTCGCGTCTATCGCATGCCTGAAGCCCCTTGTCATAACGCGATATTCTCCATGTTCAGAAACCATTTCCAACCCAGGCTACCCCCAACCTATACACTATAGGACAAGATATAGGGTATAGTCGTAGACCAGGTATTACTAGGAGAACACCATGAACAATACACAGCCGACGAGAGATGGATATACCATGAAGAACAACTGCAGTAAGAAAAGGCTAAGTGCATATCTTAGAGGGTCATTGAACAATATCATAAAGCTAGAAGCATTCTATCATCCAGCCACATGTAGGGGAATCAGGTATCCCCACTTAGACATAATTCTTTCAGACGAGGAATGTGGAATAAAAACCTACTTTAATCGCGGCGGAGGATCCGTTCCGTACCGCTATCATGACGGTCTTCTAGTAATAGAGATAGGCGAGATATTAGGCTATCCTTGTTTAATCGAAGTAGATGTTTCAAGCCTAAAAATGAGAACAATCAAGCATATGGGATCCTTATATGTAAGGATCTCCCGTAGGGGAAACCTGTATGTAAGACTGCCATTATAGAAAACAATAGTCAATAATCACTTACGATTGTACTTCTATAGTTTTTCTCGTTCCCTCGTGTACATAAAAACTGTATGTTGAGAGATTCCCCAGATATTGATAAGTTATGTTTAATGCTACTATTGGTGCATCTGTTCGATATAATAGATAGGGGCATGCACTAGTGTATATCGTCTCGTTGAGAGGAGTCTCTGGGTCAAGATAAGCTGTTACCTCGACTAGCTTAACACCGCGACACGGATAATTCTCAACCTTTACTATTAGAGTATCATTTATGAATGACACGTTAAATACAGGTTTTGGTGTCGGTACCTTCAACTTGGTTTTAAAGATGAATATTCCCTCATAATTATTATTGTAGAGGAGCTTGCCTGCAATAGTCATGTTTATACTAAGAGGTTTACCATACAGCTGAGCGTTCTCGATTGATTCTTGGCTAGGGCTTATAACATAATATTCCTGTAAAATAGTTAGATTCACTCCGAAAAGATCATCTGAGCACACATTGAGTTGTGTTAAATTAGCACCTAGTATTCTCTTCGATATAATAACTGAGTCCCCGGTATTCCTAAGCGTATATCCAGGATAATTCACGCTTGGAAACTCCAACACTATTCGGGAGAACGGTATGAACAATAATAATCCAACAATTATTGCAGCATAAATATAGATCTCGTAATCACTCTCCCTTTCTTTCTCTTTATCCTCGGAGTAGACAGCCCATTCATATCCGTATACCACATAAGCTATGATTGTTAGTACTAGAGGGATTAGGAGAACGACCATACTGGTTCCGATACTTATTACGGATAGGTGGGCTCGAGCTCCTCCTAGCTGGATATATGAAAAATTACTTACATAATCGTGGTACAAGGAATGTACCCTATATGCTAAACCCAGTTGCAGAGCCATTAGATCCATTATTACATAGGTAACAACGAACCTAGAAAACTTGCTAGTATTTAGCCATTCCTGTACGAGAACCATAACTAATAGTCCTATCTCTAGTATTATGAGTGACTGGTTTAGGAGTGTAATGAGGTGAGCTGAATCGAACTTCTGTTCACTTCCTAAAATAAATAGCAGTGTGCCCGGTATTGATACGTCGATAGTGATTAATCCGTTGGTGATTATTTCTCTGAATGAGTACATGATTATAACATCTAGAGATACTGCTATTATCAGTAATATAATTGGTATTTTTCCCATGTACGTGTTTTTTGTCACAATCTAGCACCACGTTATGCTGCTACAGTTATGTTTTTCGATTTCTATTCTTGTCTACTTGGGTTGAATTTACTATGATAATTGAGTTATGAACTATATGTTATATCTGGTTTATGGATTCACTTCATATTCTACTTGTTACCTGTGTGTATCATAATGTCTTCATGGTTAATTAAAAGGTAGCATCCTCGTTGTCTATTAGGGGAAGGTGATACGGGTAGTCGGGTTTAAATATTTTTTCCAAAAATAAAAACTCTAAACAGAAATCATTACTATTGAGCAACCACTCCATATAATAATAACTGGTGAAGAAGAATGAAAGCTAAGAGAAGCATTATATTACTTGCATCACTACTACTAACTGCCGCATTAGTAGGCTATGCAGGAGTATTAGTAGTCTATAACTTTGAAGTTAGCTCAACAAGCACTAGTGCCCCTATATCATTAGTAGCAGGCACAAACGCGGGAGCAACTGATCTAGGAAATAACACAATAACAGTAACAGTCACTGGAAATTATTCAGCGACAATTGAAGTGCACCCAACTTATGCACCAACGTATTACTTCGACGTACTAGGCATAGCAGATAATATAGCTGGAGACGGAAACTACTCTGCTAAGATATGTGTCGAAACACCTATAAACTCAGCAAACTATACTGTAGCCAACCTATATCTCTACAATGCTACCAATGGAACGTATGTAGACCTTGACACAACCGATATAGTTATATCACCACTAGATCTAACAGTAGCAGGTTGTAGCAGCACGATTGTTCTAATAGATGGTTATAGCTATTACTTTGTATTCGAGCTACAGGTAGCCGATGGAACAACTGTAAACACAACAGACACGTTCAGCATTGGATTATACTATAGTCCCAACGCAGCTGATCTAGGAAACACTCTACCGCCATAACACTAAGCCTCTAATACCTTAATAAATTAAAAATCCTCTTTTTTACTTTTATATTCACTAAATCAAGAAACCAGCCATTCAACTACTGCTCCATGTATCATTTCTGCAGCCACACTAGCGATTATCAGTGCCATGAATCTCGCCATTGCTTTTATTCCGTTCCTCCCAAGCATTCGTTTAAATATTTGGCTTGCCCTCAGAGAAAATGCAATTGTGGCCAATGATAGTAGGAATGCTCCTACCACGTGTGGTAACGGACTAATTGTTCCCAAGTGTATCAATAAAGTCATTGTTCCTGGTCCCACGATCATCGGTGTTGCCAGTGGCACTACCGCTACTTCTTTTCCTTCCACGCTCCTAGTCTTAGGCTGGCCACTGAGCATGTCTATCGATATGTATAAAAGGAGGATCCCTCCTCCGAGTCTTAGGCTGGCTAGGCTTAAATGATAGAATTCTAGTATCAGCCTTCCCGCTACTGTGAATGTTAGTCCTAGGAGGAGTACTACTAGCATAGCATGCTTTAGGACGGTCAGTGCTTCTTCCTTGTCCATTGTTTCTGTCAGTGTTAGATAGTTGTTTAATGCTGTGAATGGATTCATTATCGCTACTATCTGTCCGTATAGTAGTATTATTTCCGTTATCACTGTTTCAATCCTCCCCCGTTTTTCATTTCATTGAGCTTATGCATCATCGATACACAGGATCCTTATAAAGCTCTCCAATCGTAACATAGTGGGATACCGGTATCACAGAGCATACTCGCTAAGTACTACTAACAGTTATAGACCGTTACCTGCCTCTGATTGACATGGGCGTGGGTATTGTACAAGGTACCAGTGTGGCTTCCAATAAAGAGTCTCGGGGCAGTAAACGTTTACGCCTTCAGCTCCGATGACGGATCGCTAGATCTCCTCGACTCCGGTATCCTATCTGGTAGAAGTATAACGAGTTTTGTCACAGTTCTGAAACGCGGAGGCCTTGATCCATGCAAGATACGTAACGTCTACATAACACATTTCCACGTTGACCACAGTACGATGTCACTATTCCTACATAGATTGAGTAACGCAAAGCTATTCATTGGTGCAGGCGATTTTAAGGTAATAGAGAAGGGTGTCGAATCCTTTGTTCGTGGAGCTGTCCGCTTGTTTATAGAACATGGTATGAGCAGAGAAGAAGCTGAAGCAATATTCAAGAATCATCCAGCAGTAAGGCTGGCAGATACCTATAGAGAACTTCTTGACGTTGAATGGAACCTCTTGAGAGAAGATGACGAGATCACATTAGGTAAAGAAAAATACCGGGTCATTGAATTACCTGGGCATACTCCCGGCCATATAGGGCTGCTGTCAAGTGATGGGTCAAGGCTGTTCAGTGGAGACGTTGTATTAGAGAAGATAACTCCTCACGTAACGATCCATGACTGGAGAGATAACCCGCTAAAAGACTATCTCAATACACTACGTAGAATCCAGAACTTAGGCGTTAAAGTAATCCATCCCGGCCATAGGGAAGACATCACTAATCCAGTCAGACGCATAAATGAACTCCTAGAGCATCATAAGGCTAGGCTTGGAGAGATACTCGAGGTTCTAAGAAGAGAGGGTCGCCTCACAGGATACGAGATAGCTAAGCGCATTAAGTGGAGGGTCCGGTACTCTAGTTGGAGCGAATACCCGTATGCGGAGAGGTTCTTTGCTATGGGAGAAGCCTTGGCTCACCTACGTTATCTGGAGGTCGAAGGCCTGGTTACCCGAAAAACATGCGGAGCCTCGTATTGTTTTGCATCTGTCTAAGCCAATTTCTATCCTTGGCTCTATATCTCGGTGTTTTACATATACAAGTTATATACTTGTTCTCGTCCCTTTAAGCCCCTGGTGGATACCGTGTCCAGCATTACAATGAATAAACTCGCGCTAGCAGCCATAATAATCGCCCTAATAACACTCCCAATCTCACTATACAGTATAACTCAAATAAACAAGACAACCTCAGATATACAGCAACAACTCAACAACATGAACCAACAACTAGGAAACCTAGACCAGCTCGCCCAGCAAGTAAACACATTAGCAGACCAGATAAACACCATCAACCAACAACTTGAAAACAGCCCGACAGCAGACGACCTATACCAGCTAGCAGACGAGATATCTAGCATTAAGGCAAGCCTCACAGTATTAAACCAGACCCTAGCCAAGTCAAACGAGACGACGAGGCAACAGATTGAGAGTCTTCTAGAACAGATTCAAACCCTACAAGAAAAACTCCAGAGCCTACAATCCCAGGTGGAATCCCTACTCTACCCCACAACAGTAGTAGATGCCACCGGCGACGAAGTGATAATTCCTGCAAAGCCAGAGAGAATAGTAGCGCTTGCTCCAAGCATAGTAGAAATACTATACTATCTTAACGCAACCGATAGACTCGTAGGAGCAACAAGCTATACAGACTGGCCACCAGAAGTAGCCCAAGCACTCCAAAACGGAACCATAACAGACGTAGGAGGATTCTTCACACCGAATATCGAAACAATACTATCATTACAGCCCGATCTAGTAATAGGACTAGATAACGTCCCATCCCATAGCCAGATTAAAGAAATCTTATCGGCAAGGGGAATACCAATGATTCTACTCCCACAGAGCACAATATACGATGTAAAAACATCAATCCTCCTAACAGGAAAAGCCATTGGAGACCTGGCCAAAGCCTCCCAGGTGGCCGCAGATTTTGAATCCAAGATCCTAACATTGAAGCTAGCTGCTGAAAACGTCGAACCTCTAAGAGTAGGGATAATTGTGTGGATTAATCCTATATTCGTCGCTGGAAATGGAACCTTCCAGGCAGCTGGCATAGAACAGATAGGAGCAGTAAACGCCTTCGCCAACTATACCGGGTGGGCTAGCATTAGTCCAGAGGACCTATTATCAGCGTCTCCTGATGTCATTATACTAACAGGTATAAGCGTTGACTCGTTCCTATCATACTTGAACGAGACCCTCGGCCCCGACTATACCTCAATACCAGCAATACAGGAAGGGAGAGTCTACTGTATACAGTATCCTCTAACTAACCTTCTGAATAGGCCTAGCCCACGGCTGGCGGATGGGCTACTACTTCTACAGTACATCGTCTATCCTGAACTATACAACGCGACCTCAGCCGATATTCCTAACTGTATAACAGAGTTCCCGCCTATATCGTTCCCCACACCGTAGGACTCTATCCACGCATAGAATACACTGCTATGTGAGAGGGATGAGAAAAACATGAAGAATAATTTTTTCCTCCTAGCCATACTACCACTCATCGTGCTCGGACTTTTTCTCCTCGGACTATCATACGGGACCACGGGGATAATTGGGCTCAGAGAAATATTGGACTGGGTTAAGGGCAGTGATAATGGTGTCTTATCTTATCGATTCATTAGAACCCTCGCCGCACTAGTTGTCGGCGCCGCTCTCGGCTCTGCCGGGCTCACATACCAGTTCTCTCTCAGGAATCCTCTTGCTGACCCTTATTTGCTAGGGGTGTCTACAGGTTCTGCTTTTGGAGTCGTCTTGGCTCTTATCACTAGTGGGCCTTCACCTGGCACTGTTTACTTGTATGGACTGATATGGGGCATTGTTGCATTTCTAATTGTTGCGGGAATAGGTGCTTATGTGAAAAGTGGGCCGACTAGCCTCATAGTGGCTGGTGTATCTATAAGCTACTCGTTTTTTGGATTAATTATTATTATGATAAACATGTTTCCAGAGGCCCAAATGATCTCGTTCACTTGGCTGTTTGGCACTGTTGCTTATGCTCTTAAAACTTATCTCGCGGTCACCGCTACCCTAACAATAGTATCTATATCTTACATGTTCCTGTATAGGAGAAGTATCTACGCCCTTATCCTAGGAGATAGTACTGCCAAATCAATGGGCGTAGACGTCGAAAAAGTACGGCTCTACACGATAATTTTCGCCAGTCTCTCCGCTGTCGGCGCAGTAGCCTTAGCCGGACCAATAGGATTCATAGGCCTTGCCGCTCCATGGACTGCTAGACTAATATTTGGAAGCCGATTCTCAACGGTGCTTTACGCTAGTATTATGCTCGGAATGGCGTCTACAGTGGCCAGCGATTTAATAGTAAGAGCGTTATCATTTAATGGAGAGATACCATTAACTGCCGTAACCGCCCTCTTTGGTGGACCCCTACTGTTCTACTTGTCGCGGAGAACTGGATGGTGAGAGCCGTGACATCTAAAGATTCCTATAATGATTGTAGAATTTCTGTAGAAAACTTAGAAGTAATAGTAAATAGATCTAGGATAATTCTCATTAATAAATATACTGTGGGAAGAGGACTACATCTTATCCTAGGCCCTAATGGAGCCGGGAAAACAACTTTTTTAAAGATTCTCTCTGGAATTATGCCGCCTGGTTCTGGATCCGTTAGTGTCTGCGGCGATAAACCTAGACAGGTCCGTGATATGATAGGCTATCTTCCTGCCCTACCAGAAGTTGATCCCCTCGCTACTGTTGAGAATGTTATTGAAGCAGGATTATATGATTCCTCTATCGAGGACGAGAGCGAAGCGATCAATGAAGCAATTCGGCTAGTCGGCATATCTCAGCTTGTAGGCAGGAGATTCAATACTCTGAGTAGCGGTGAACAAAGACTCGTATGTATCGCTAGAGTGCTAGCCCGTAGACCCAGGATCTTGTTATTAGACGAACTCTTCAACTTCCTCGATATCAGTAACAAGGAAAGAATATTTAGAATAGTTAGGGAATATACTGTTAGAAACAATGCTATTACACTTGTAACAACCCACGAGATATACTATGCAGGACTGTTCGATACTGTAACCGTTTTGAGAAAAGGAGATATAATTTTCCATGGAAGACCCGAAAATCTAGGAGAAAAAATCCTGCACTCCGCATATGGTATAGGTATTATATCTCTAAGAGTTAAAGGGAAAACACTGTTCCTTCCAAGACATCTAGTAGAGTAAAACGACGATAATTAATAGACAGCCTAGAGTATTAATAATGATCATAATAGTTATAACTACATATGTATTAGATCATATCACCAATAACGACTAGGCCAAAAGTAATTGCGAGTACAAAAAGATATGTTTACTAATGGAGGCGGAGGAGCTTTGAGCGAGGAAAAACCAATCTACAGTCTTGAGGGAAGAGTATATTGGAGTGAGAGCGACGCAGCACATATTGCCCACTTCACAAGTTTCTTCAAATATTGTGAAAAAACAGAAGAAGAATTCCTTTTCACAGGTTTATCCAAGCTCGGTATAGATTTCGAAGGTAGACTCGACATAATATTCCCGAGGGTACACGCAGAGTGCGACTACCACGCTCCATTAAGGGTCCATGACAAATACCGTGTCGATATCGTGGACATAGAGATTGGTAGAAGCAGTATAAGGTGGAGGTATAAGATCTACAATACAAGCCTCGGGGTTCTTAGCGCCGAGTGCAAGATCATAACAGTGGCCCTCGATCCCGTCGCAATGAAACCCGTAGAGGTCCCCGAGGATATTAGGAAAGCATTTGAAGAAGCAATGAAGAGATAACATGATGTTAACCCTTAAATTTCTAGGTAACAGTGATATAGCATGTGGGGAAATAGGGGATGAGTGCACCTATACGTAGAATAGTCCTAGACATTCTCAAGCCTCTGAAAGGTCTTAGTATTATAGACGTTAGTAAAGAAGTGGCGAGCCTTCCAGGAATAGAGGGTGTAAATGTAACTGTAAAAGAAATAGACGTTGAGACCGTTACTCTAAGCATGACTATTGAAGGAACCGACATCAACTTCAACCAGGTCAGCGAGAAACTCGAAGAGCTCGGATGCATTATCCATAGCGTCGACCAAGTTATAGCAGGAAAGAAGATAGTAGAAGAACCAGAAATTGAAGACTAGAGGAGCCTTGATATTATTTCCGAGAATACCTTCGATGCACCAATCCTCATACTGGAAAATAGTAATCCCAGGGGAGGCATCCTGTAGGCCTGAGATACGTTTTCGCGGATCTTGCTGAGCGTCTCATAATCTAGGCTAACCGCGTATAACAAGTGGGTACTCTTCTCTATCCTTGATATCATTTCGAGACCGCTGAATCCTATACATTTGGATAAGGCTAAGATGTATAGGGCCAGCTTATTGACGGGTACGCGCTCATATATGCCCTGGGGGCCGGCGCCTAGCGTATAATCGAATATACTCCTATTATCGGGCAAGTACAATACTCTCTTTATCTCGATTCCTCTCCTCGGGGCTTCAGAGCTCAGCCATTCTACTCTCTCATAACTACTCTTACTATTATCCTTTGCAACTAGCTCTATTGAGCTTGCTTTTTCCCTAGTAGGGAGATAGAAATAGTTCTCGTAAGTTACGTTTATCTTCATGTATAGGCTTTCATCGAGTAATTGTAGCACATCCTCGTTCAAGGCGTTCAGGAGTGACACGGGTAGGGCGCTTGGCATGACGACTATTGCTGGCACTCCTAGCTTAAGGCTCCTTGATATGAGTTTTGAGAGGACCTTGTGTCTAGGCTCCTTTATCCTTATGCTTTCATACTCGTAGAAGACTGTTCTCTTATCCTGGAGAGCCAGGAGTATGCTGTTTATTATTGGTAGTTCGTCAAGGCTCACCTCTCTAATACTCTTCACGTAGACGTCTACACGATCACTATCTATTCCTATATTAGGTTCAGATACGACTTCTGTTTCAACTTTCTTTACGGTATCCGAGCTATAGTAGTGCATTAGGATATCGCTGCATTCCTCGGCTAGCGCAAGTATGTCTCCGCTATAACTCTTCACGGGTGATCACCTTTATTCCTCCATAACCAACCTGTATCAGTTTGTCTGGGTTGAGTGCGTCGAGAACCTCTCTTCGATGTGTTGCGAGGACTAACGTTATACCGTGTTGTCTAGCCATTTTCGCTATTCTTCCAGCGACCCATCTAGCAGTCGTAGGATCGAGGTGTGCAGTAAACTCGTCTATTATAACAATGTTAGGCTTCTTCGCCAGTAAAGCCGCTATCTTAGCTCTTTCCTTCTGGCCGGTGCTGAGCTCTGAGACCTTAGCCCTATATAATACAGCGTCACTAATACCGGCTACGCTGAGAACCTCGAGGGCTTCGACTACATCTCCCGTTATAGCTGTTATCTCCTCAAGTAGGCTTCCATCCCCGAACTTTGGCTCAAGCTCTCCCGGTAGATAAGCCGAGAGCTTCGCTCCCACTGGAACCTCTATTTCACCTTCATCAGGCCTATATGCGGGATCATCGATATCATTGACTGCTCCAATTATCATTCTGAGCAGTGTTGTTTTCCCGGCACCGCTTATACCTATCAAGACATTCACTGTGCCCGGATCGATATCTAGGTTCACGTCTCTTAACACGTATCTCTCAACTATTCGTTTCTCTACGCCAAAGGATCTGAGTGCTTCGGCTACGTTTTCTGGGAGGCCTTCCAGTGATAGAGCGTTTCTATATGATTTTACCACGCCTTTGAGTCTTATCGGTTTTTGAAGTGGTGGAGCCGGCCTGTAACGTGGCCTGTATAGCATTCCTTTATGCTGTGAACCTAGAGGATCGCTCTCCAGATAGTTTCTAATGTATTCTTGTGCTGTCTCCGTCAATGGATACATTAGTACTGGGCGGCCGCTGGCTGTATCCCACATGTATTTGAATCCTGCTCTCTCGAAGAATGGATTATACCTTGCCATCGCCGCTATTGTCTCGACTACGTGTTTTTCTCTCTTCATTTCCGGTATCCTTCTCTCCTTTATCCATTCAACGGCTGTTTTTACCGCGAGTACTCCGAGTCCTCCTCCCCTGAAGTCCGGGTGTACAACGACTCTTGCTATCCTGGCCGCTGCCGTATTGGCTCTTGCCAGTGCATCCTGTGCTACTTTCTCGGCTACCATTGTTCTAGCTAGGCGTTTACCATATATTGGGGCGAGCTCCGAGTAGAGGCGTAGTATTTTTCTTCTTTCCTTTCCTGTTATTGGCCAGAAGGTTGGATGGAACCAGTCCTTAGGAAATATCTTTTCTCTTATTAGTTTCTCAACCATGAATGTTCCGTCAGGTTGTGGAATTCTCCTATGCATTAAGGGTATAGGAGTATCTACCCTTACATAACCTATGATTTTTGGCTCGTAGCTTTTCCTAGTTAATAGTTCTAATACAAGGAATCTGCTCGAGGGGAGGCTCCCCCTTATTTCTTGGAGAAGCATCCTCGCCCCGCATTTAGGACATGAAGGCCTTAGATTGGCTTCAACTATTGTACCGCATCGGGGACATTTCCAGACTGCTACAAGCTCTTCTTTGCTTGCATAATGGTATTGTTCTAGGCTTGCAATATTCTCATAGTCTTCCTCGCTCACGGCTTCTCGTACAAGTATTCTTCCCTTATAGTAAGGCTTATCAATTGTGATCTCCTTCCGCCATACTGGCCATACGAGGACTTCTCCCCATTTTGTAAGCCTGCACAGTCTATAGTCTCCAGGCTCCAGAATATAGAGGCCCCTTGCAGGCTTTGGCTCAGCCTTTGACTCTATCCTAACGTACTCTCCGGGGATAAACCAGCGAGCAATAGAACCGGTCATCAAGAGACCTAAGAGTTTCCAGTTAGGTGACTGCACGATTAGAAGACCGTACCACCGATACCCGCTACGTGGAGTTACTATACTCTTGACTCTTGCCTTGAATACTAATGGATATTCCTCTGTCACAAAAACATCACCAACACTAGCACATACGCTATGGTCATCCTTGTTATATAGAGTGATGACATATTATTTATCATAACTCTTTATCTAGCAAATTATCGTGTAAAAAAGTATACTATTTTTTGAGGCCTCCACGCTTAGCCGGTCTTTCCTTTGTTATTTCCTCTGGTTTTTCAGTTCTTGGTTTACGTAGATTCTTGATACGTTCTACGGCTTCAATGACATCTAGCCATTCAATTATCTCCTTTGGCTTTCCCTGCTCCATTAATCCTTCGATTCTCTTAGCTGCAAACGTTTCTAGTTTCCACAACGTATTATCGATCATAAGATCCTCTGCTTCTTTCTCGTCATGCACCAATATTATTTTGCCGTGGACTGGACACACTATATCACCGTTTTTAAGCTTGAATAATGGTAGCCCATCAAGCGGACAGGTATCTGCAAGCATGACAGCTCCTCTAAGCATAAGCTCTGCCATTCTCTTTACTACTTTAGGATCTCTAGCAGGATCTATTGAGCCTTTTTTCACTAGATCTATCACCACATTTTGAGTCAGCATGCGAAAGATAAAATTACTAGCATGTTGGAAAAACAAGACTACAAAGCTCGTTAATGAATTCATGTTAACTCTTATATATCTCCGAGTTTATATATATGGATTTGGAGATAACTATGAATTGTTAACTGCAATTATATAGATTGCTCATAGCTATATTTACAAAGGAGGACGAGGAGAAATGCGATATAATTTAATAATATTGTTAATTTTACTCGCTATTTCATTTATCCTTATCTATAACCTATATTATTCATGCAAACTTACCGATGAAATAAATACCACTGTCGAGGATTACTATCTGAACTCGACTAGTATTTTAATAAACAATTATGATAATAAGACGATTGAGAAGAGTTTCTCGGATCCCTGGGGATATGTTCTCATTAATCCCTCCAGCTATTATGTAAGATATGATAATGGTTCGTGGAGTCCTAAGTCTATGGATACTCAAAAGATTATGGACTGGTTTAGTAGCGTATTTCCCGAGTCTGCAAATTCCATGGTAGAGTATAAGGTAGGCAATAAAACAGTTGGTTCAGCGTTCTTGGGATCCGCGGTATATGGTTATATGTGGAATGAGACTATTGAGGTTCCAGTCAGAGGAGATGTGTGTAGGGTTCTGCGGTTCATAGTTGCTACACGTGCTGTGTGGGATTTTAATTATACAATGACGAATAGGAGCTTTATCGTTGCAGCGGCTTTCTATGATAAACAAGGTAATCTAATAGGCCGTAACTTTATAGGTTTTGGCATGGCGTCTAGAGAGGGAGATAACAAGTATGTAATGTACTCGACGAGTTATCCTGGATGCGAGAAAAACCCTAGTCTGATAGATATAAACGGTGACGGAGTCATCGATATACGTGCCGAAATTGTAGTATTTGCTACATCAGATCCTGGAGTCGGGCATGCAAATGTCGGAGCGTATGCTCTCGGTTATCTGGAGGTTCTTCCTTGTAAATAGACTATACGGTCTTCAATACTATAATATATTGGACTACCGATACTGAAGACATCATTAATAGATAGTTATCCGGTTAATTGAAACTATGTTTTAGCTTAACTTTCTCGGATACACTGATTCCTGATTTATTCGTTGTGTAGTTTTAAATTATGGTGGGGGACGTAGGTGCATGCTTACTGAAAGAGAGAGAATAAGGCTTAGCAAGAAGATGACTGGGCTATTAAGGCATTATGGTGATAGATATGGGCTTAGGATCGATAAGAATGGATGGGTTAGGATAGAGGATCTTGTGAGGGCTCTGAGAAGTATCCCCGGCTATGAGTGGGTCGAGAAAAGACATGTTTTTGAGGTAGTAAGGAGGGATGATAAAGGAAGATACGAGGTCAAGGACGGATATATAAGGGCAAGATACGGGCATAGCATGCCCCATGTATCCCCGGAGTATGAGGAGGCTGCTAATCCTCCCAGCATACTATATCATGGTACCCCGCTCAGAAACCTTAGTAGTATAATGACTAGGGGTTTACTACCTGGCAAGCGGCATTGGGTTCATTTAACCACGATGCCCGAGATGGCTCTAGAAACTGGGAGGAGATATGGGAGACCTGTTGTATTACTTGAAATTGATACTAGTTGTCTTAAGAGGAGGAACATTACCTTATTTAGAGCATCTGATAAGGTAATCTTGGTGAGACACGTTCCTCCTGAATGCATAAAGGTGTCTAGAGTGGAGGACTAGGATTCCGTTATGTTGTGGTCAGGAATGTGCCTGGTTCAAAATACAGTTCAGAGCGTCTCTACCGTTTATCTTTTTGACATTATATCCGTGTTCCTTGATTAGATGCTTTATACAATTATAGTCGAGGATTCTCCGACAGTTTTCTCTGGATAGGAGTTTTTGTGATAAATCCATTACCCCTATTTGGGATAATTCGGCGATCTTTACTAGTAGAGCGGTATATAGTGCCAGACATTCTCCTGTATCCTTGTCTTTTTCTTCGAGTGCTTCGCTACAAATATGGGCTTCATAGAATCGTTCGCTTGCTATAAGCTCTCTTATTGTTTCTATTCCCTTGCATTCCCTGGGATCTATGGGATTACGGACTGCCACTTTTAGGCCTGTTTCCTCTATTATCTCGAGTGCTCGTCTATGCTTTTGTTCTTGTACAAGTATTTCTATTCTGTTGGATGAGCGCCTGATTATGTATGGTTTGATATGGTTCCTATTCCGGTATAGTTTTTCTAGTGCTGGTCCTGGATTGGTGCTCACCGGTGTTGTTTCTATTATTTTCCATTTCTTCAAGTTTCTCTACTCTCCTTATATGGCCTCTATACTAGTTCCATTTTCCATAGGAAAATTGTTATGTAGTTTAGCTATATTACTTACTATATTGATTAAGAAGAGTAGTGGTGATCTAGGATTGGTTATTTTCTTGAGAATGCCGCCACGCATTAAGGTGTATGAGGCTTTAGGGGCGCTGGCTGATAGACGTGTGACCCCGCGTTTGGAAGATAGTGTTGTACGTGCCAGGGTTGTGTCTAGTGATGGCTCGCGGCAATATAGGGTTGTTGTGCTTAGGAAACATGATTTTCTTTATTATGTTTATAGTAATGATAATGGCACAGTATATAGGAGATATGTCGGGTACCCTATAATTTCCGTCATGATGGCCTCCGGATATCTTCCTTATGACGAGTCTCTTGCCGAGGCACTTAAAGGTGTTCCGTGGAGAAGGCTCAACGAGGAGTTCAAGAAGTATAGGCTTGTAGAAGAATACATTCTTGGTAGGTTGGACGACGAGGTTAGAAGTAGGCTCCTCGAATTCGTTGACAGTGTGCTTGGCAAGATTAAGCAAATGAAGATTTTCTATGACGAGGAGCTTGGTAGGACTCACTCGTTAACTGACTGGCTCCCATAGTATCCCTAGTCTTGTAGCCGTTTTTCTTACCTCCTCTATCTCCACTGCCTTTGGTCTCCGGGAGATCTCGGGCCATCTATGTGGAGTTTTCTTAACTAAGTGCATTGGAGTGTATTGATCCATTATGTTAACTAATATCTTGTCTTTTGGTAGGTTTTTCGATATCCATTCCATTATTGGTAGACTGCAGCACTCTATGTGTCCTGGTAGGACTAGGTGGCGGATTATCATGTCCCCATGGGTAGCTGCTATTTTGAGGTTTCTGGTTACGACTTCCCAGTAGTTTTTTACTGCGCTTAGTCTGAATGCGCACTTGTTGTTTCCATATTTGAAGTCTGGGAGCCAGATATCTATTAGGTCTACTAGTAGCATTAGGGTCTCTATTGTCATATACATGTTGCTGTTCCAGAGCTGTGGAATATTGCTTCTAACATATTTCAGGCTCTCTATTATGGTGTGGGCGCTTGGTGTTGGGTCGCCGCCTACATGATTTATGTTTCTTGCTCCTTTCCTAGCTAGTATGTCTTGGATGTAGGCTAGTTCTATTGGCGAGACTATTTTCCCTAGGCGAGGAGCTATTTGGCTTATATCGTAGTTCTGGCAGAATACGCATGTAAAGTTGCATCCGCCATAGAATATCGTGCCGCTGGGGACTAGTGGTGCTTCTTCTCCCATATGGAGGAACGCGCTGTGAACGTATGTTTCATATTTGAGTCTGCATGCTCCTATTTGTTTTGTTCTATCTATGAGGCATCTCCTCTCGCATAGTCTGCACGGTGTAGTCAGTCTCTTAACTAGTTCTATTTTTAAGTCAAGAAAACTCGGCTCTGCTGTACCTATGTAGGTTGAATATCTAGGCTTATCGTTTTCTTTTATTTCCCGCCATATCTTATTGAATTCCTCTTGGGTCTTCTCGTGGTGTCTCCAGAGGTCTTGCTCGTCTGCTTCCGAGAGCTCCTGTATGCTACTGTAAGCGTCTAATTGTAGAGATCTTGCTATAATGAACTTGGCTGGTTTCCAGCCTTTCATCACATTATAATACCATGAGAGTCTACGCCTTACTTCCTCGTTTTTCCAGACTATGACCGCGTCTGGCCTTATTATTTCCCAGCCCATAACTTCTCACACAAGATTCTAATTGTTTATATCAATAGTGGCGAGTATTATTCTGTAATATATGAAACGTTATTTCGCTTACGGATATACAGGTCTAGACGGGTGATTTTCCTTGGTGCGTAAACATGTTCCCGTAGCACTTTCTATTGCCGGTAGTGATAGCATTGGAGGATCAGGTATAGAGGTAGATCTCAAGACTTTCGCGGTCTTCGGGGTCCATGGTACTGTTGCTATAACTAGTGTCGTTGCTCAAAACACCATGGGCGTCTATAATGTATATGATCTCCCTCCAGAAGTCGTTGCTAGGCAGATTGAGGTTATTGTCGGGGATCTTGGCGTTGATGCAGCTAAGACCGGTATGTTGAGTAATAAGGGTATCATAGAGGCTGTGGCAAGGATCTTAGGAAAATATGATTTTCCACTGGTGGTTGATCCCGTCATTGTTGCGGAGAGCGGTGATCTGCTTCTTAAAGAAGATGCGGTTGAGGCCCTCGCGAAGTCACTGTTGCCTAGGGCATATGTAGTGGCTCTCAACAGGATGGAGGCGGAGAGGCTTGCTGGTATTAAGATTAGTGGATTGTCTGATGCGGAGAAAGCAGCTAAGCTTATCAGTAAAGAGTATGGTGTTGAGTCCGTAATTTTTAGAGAAGGATACTTAGAGGGGAGTGAAAGCGTAGATGTATTGTATTATAGGGGTAGAACCTCTCTATACAGGTCTCCCCGTGTAATAAATGGATGTTATCAGGGTAGAGGTTCTAGTTTTAGTGCCGCTATAACTGCTAATCTTGCGAAGGGTTATCCTATCGAAGAAGCTGTATATAGGGCTAAAAGATTCATTATTGAGGCAATACGGTATGGGCTTAAGATAGGTTCGGGACACTGCCTAGTTAACCCTGGCGTGTGGCTCGAACTTGACGCGGAGAAACACCGTGTGATTGGAGATCTTGAAACTGCTTTATGGATAATCCTCGAAAACGAGGACGTATTCTATGATCACATTGCAGAGGTTGGTTCGAATATTGCGATGAGTCTCCCGGCTCAGTATGTTAGGAGCATACATGACGTTGCAGCCATAGATGGGAGAATTCGTAGAGGCATGAGAGGCCTATCTGCTGGCTCTATTATGTGGGGTGCCTCGAGACACATGGCAAGACTCATTATTGCTGCCCAGAGGTTTGATCCAAGAATACGAGCAGCCATGAATCTTAGATTCTCGGATGATCTTATTGAAGCGCTTAGAAGGTCGGGATTGAGCGTCGTATACATTGATAGAGAAAGGGAGCCTTCAATAGTAGGCAGTCTTGAGGGCCGAAGTTTGCCTTGGAGCCTTGAGCAGGCAGTTTCCTTGAATAATGGAAGAGTTCCCGACGTGATATATGATAGAGGATCTAAGGGAAGAGAGGCTATGGTGAGGATTCTTGGGCCATCCGCCTCATACCTTGTTAATCTGGTTCTACATGCATTAACTAGATATTTTCCTTAACTATTATCTATAATATTATTATCCTAGTTGTTTTTTCTCTGGGAAAAAGTGTAAAAATTATGGGTAGGATGAGTTTATGCTTCTTCTTGCTTTAGTATCTCTCCGAAGTCCAGTGTCTTGCTGGGCTTTTCTGGTAGTATTCCTTGGGGCCTGAAGTATAGGACTAGTAGTATTATGATGCCTACGAGTATGTTGCTTAGGTATGCTGCGGCCATCTGTATTAGTGCGCTGTGTCCTGCTGCGAGCTGTGGGAGTCCGTAGTCTATCATTCTTCTGAGTACCATGAATACTATTACTCCGAGTACCGCTCCTTTATTGTTGGCCATTCCTCCTAGTATTAGGAAGGCCCAAGGGAAGAATGTCCAATACACTCTATCGAATGATAATGACTGTGCAGCTAGGTTTGCCTCTATGTATACTAGTCCTGCTAGGCTCGCTATTATGCTACTCACAATTATTACCTTTAGTCTTATCCCCGCAACGTCCCTACCGTATACGCCTGCCGCTATTTCGTCGTCTCTCACGGCTCTCATTGCTCTGCCCATAGGGCTGTGTGCCAGTTTTTCAGCGTATAGGTATACTAGTACAACTACAACTAGCCCAAATATTATTGCGAACACTCTGTTATCCGCGGCGAACTTTACGGCCCATAGTCCTTTGGGTCCACCGTTCAGGCTTTCTGTCTGCCTGAATATGACCATTACCATGAGCTCGCTGAATGAGAGTAGTAGGATAGCTAGATACTCTTCCCTTAGCCTGAGCGCTGCATAGCTTGCGATTAGGCCCATGATAGCCGCTAGTCCAACTGCGATCAGGACGATCGCTATGAATAACATAGCTACTATCATTGGGTGGTCCTGGAGGAACGGGTATATGTATTGGTTAGCTACTATCCTGTTAGCGTCTGTGTCTGCTGCGGCTGCTACTAGGCTTGGATAGTCCTGGCCTAAGTGGTTTTTCAGAAATTCTAGGGCTTCCTGGGCTAGCGCGGGGTCTTGTTTTTCTACTATCCATGCGGCTAGCCTTATTCCGATTCCTTGTGCGGCCCATGCTCCCATGAATACGAATACTGCTTTTCCGAAGTTTGGTATGCCTGTGTAGCCTGCTTCTAGGTTGAGGCTTATTGTGGTTATGATATATGCTATTAGTAGGATGAGCCATGTATCACTGAATATTAGGAACTCCATGGCGCCTTCACCTCCTTAGGATCTTTTGTTTTAACTTTGACCAGTCTACTCCTGCTAGTCCTTGTGGGGCAAAGAGTAGGACGATTATTACTAGGCCCAGGCTCATCACTTTTTCGTAGTTAATAATTGCTATTTCTGGTAGTCCTAGTGCAGGCGCAAAGTATCCGTTGTAGAGTGCGTTTATTATTGATGTTAGTAGTTTCTCGGCTAGTCCTACGATGAATCCTCCTACTAGTCCCCAGTATATGCTTGTCAGTCCTCCGACTATGCTGCCTGCGAATACGCTTACTATAATTAGGGCACTGCTATTAGGGCTGGTGTCTTTTAGGCTGAACGCTATTAGTGATCCTGCAACTCCTGCTAGTGCTCCACTCACGAACCATGATACAGTATATACTAGGTTGGTGTTTACTCCCATGACTGCTGCGAGGTTAGGGTTCTCTATTGTGGCCCTCATGGCTACTCCGAACTTGGTCTTTGTAAGGAACAGGTGGAAGATGAGTGTTAGTAGTACTGCTGCTATTGGTAGTACGAAGTTTGAAGCTTTGAGTTCTAGCCCGCAGCATTGTATTGTTGGGTCCCAAGGGCCTATGTTTACTCCATAGAGCTTTGGTAAGTGTTTTCCTGTCATAGCGTTTAGAAGGAAGCTTAGTATGTTGAGGAGGATGATGTCTATCGCGAATGTTGCAATCATTAGGCCGATTACATCGTTGCCCTTGTCTTGTAGTGGCTTCATTACTAGTAGGTACATTATCATTGCGAATACTCCTGCTACTACGAATGATAGGAGTGGTCCTACAATGAAGAGCTGATAACTAGCTCCCTCATAGTAGACTCTATCTATTAGGAAAAGCATTACTATTGCTCCAAGCATTCCTATTGTTGCGTGTGCGAAGTTGGCGACTCTAGTAGTTACATATGTTAGGCTTAGACCCATGCTCAATAAGCCTAAAGCAGCAGCGTAAGCTATCGCACTCATTAGGAAGACTCCGCTTGGAATAATCTCCACCATAGCTCCTCACCTCCTACTTTGCCAGCCCAAGGTATAGCCTGCCTAGATCCTTGTTCTCGAGAAGCTCCTGCGCTTTGCCGTAGAACGCTATTCTTCCAGAGACTAGTAGGAGGGCATTGTCTCCTATCTCTAAGCCTAGTTTCGCGTTCTGCTCGACCAAAATAATTGTTTTTCCTAGTTCGTCTCTAAGCCAAATTATTTTTTCGACAACTTCTTTTGCAGCTATTGGTGCTAGGCCTGCTGTTGGCTCATCGAACATTATGAGATCTGGTTCTCTTATAAGGGTCATAGCCATTGCTAAGAGCTGTCTCTGGCCACCGCTTAGGCTCTTTGCCTTGTCCTTGAGCTTGCTCTTGAGGAAGGGGAATGATTCTAGGACTTTCTCTACTCTTTCTTCAACTAGTGCTGGGGGCAGAGTATAGCCTGCCATTCTGAGGTTTTCTTCGACTGTTAGCTCTGCGAAGACATTGTCGGTCTGTGGCAGATACGCAAGACCTATTCTTGCCTTTGCGTGTGGTGGTAGTCTGGTTATGTCTTTTTCATTGTAGATTATGTTGCCGCTGTATACTTTTGCTATTCCGAATATTGCTTTTAGCGTGGTGCTTTTTCCGCTACCGTTTGGTCCTACTATTATGAGTATTTCTTGTTTCTCGACTTTGAAGTCTAGGTCGAAGAGTATATGGAATCTTCCATATCCTGCGTTCAGGGCCTTTACTTCTAACAGCGCCATGTCTAACCACCCAGATAGCTTTCTATTACTTTGGGGTGTGTGAGGACTTCTTCTGGCTCTCCGTGGGCTACTACTTTTCCAAACGCCATTGCATATGCATAATCCACGTATCCTACTGCTATATCTAGTCTGTGTTCTACAATAAGGAAGGTTATTCCTCTCTCCTCCTTGATCTGTTTGATTCTCTGGAAAATCTCGTGTGCTAGTGTCGGGTTAACTCCTGCTGTAGGCTCATCCATTAGTATAATTTTGGGATTATCTGGCATGAGGCTCCTGCTTACTTCTAGTAGCTTCATCTGTCCACCGCTGAGCTCACTTGGCTTCTTGTCCCATAGGTGCCTGATCTTCGTAAATGTAATCATCCTTACACTTCTTCTAATGGTCTCTTCCTCGAACCCTATCCACTTCTTCTTGAGTACTCCGGATACTACTCCTTCTCCGGGATTCCCATATCTTGCAAATGCAGTGTTTTCTAGGACTGTGAGGCCGGAGAATAATCTTGGTATCTGGAAGTTTCTAACGAGTCCCTTCCTGAACCTCTCGTGAGGCATGAGCCCTGTGATATCTTCCCCATCCAATATTACTCTTCCTTCATCGGGAGTGTAGACCCCGCTAATAACATTCATTAACGTAGTCTTACCGCTCCCATTAGGGCCTATTAATAGAGTTATCTTTCCTCTCGGAATCTCCAAGTCAACTCCATCTAACGCCCTCAAGGCCCCGAATTTCTTAACTACGCCTCGTACCTCGAGTATCGGATCACTCATCGGTTATCCCTCCCGTTTCCACACACTCACACTCTATCCCCCACTGGAAACGCAACCCTTTTTCTATTTATATGTGTCCACATTAGGGGAGGAAAGAAAACTGTTTCTATCCTAGTGACAGGCTGGAAATATACTGGACTCCCAGCCTGTCACTAGGAGTAATTATACATTAGGAATAGTTGGAAAGCCTAGAGAGGAAAAAGAAGGAGCTTTAAACAGGCTACGAGCACTGGAGCGGGTTCTCTGTTATTTGTTCAAACTGCTCTGTCTGGTACTTCCAGATCTCGGTTAGTACCCACTGGTACTGGCCGTTCTGCTCTACTATTTCGAATATACCATAGTCTGTAGCCACTCTGTCACCGTACTCGTTGAGAGTTATTGTTCCAGTTACTCCATTGTATGTCTTGACTACTTGTGGTATTGCGTTTGCTACATCTTGTACGCTTGCATCTGGGCCTCCTGCCTGTTGGATTGCTAGAGCCATTACCCATACTGCATCATATGCTATGAGGCTGTATGGGTCCGGTGGGTATCCTAGCTTGTTTAGTAGTGCACAGTAGACGTCCTTTGTCTTGTCTGTTAGGCCGAAGGTAATGGTGTTCTTCCACTTTACTTGGACTGCGAAGCTGGCTGCGTCCTGGTTCTGGAGTATCTGCTGGCTTAGGGCTGTACCGTCGCTACCGTACCACTTTACTTGTGCTAGTTGGCTGTATTGGCTGGCTGTTCCGAGTATCTGGCTGGCTTCTTCGAATGCGATTAGCTCGACTCCAATGTTCTCGGGTGCTACGCCCTGGGCTGTCAGCTGGTCTACTTGGTTAGCGATTTCTTGTACAAGGTTGTCGAAGTTGGGGCTCTGTGGATCGTATGGTATCTTAGCCGCTACTGTTCCTCCGAGCTGGGTGAAGTAGTTTTCTACGAATCCTGCTAGTCCGCTTCCCCAGTCATCGTTCCTGTAGACAATGATTACATGGGTTACTCCGTCATTCTGGTATAGCTCTGCTAGTACTTTACCTTGGAGCTCGTCAGGCGGTGGGAATCTGAATACCGTGTCTTTTAGTGCTAGTGATGGAGCGGTGCTGCTCTGGCTTATTACTACTGCCTCTTTACCTTGCTGGATCTCGCTCACTATTTCGCTGAGTTCTCCGCTGCTCATGGGGCCTATGAAGAACCTAATGCCCTGTTGGTAGAGTGCATCGAACTTCTGTAGGGCTACGCTCGGCTTAGTCTCTGTGTCAACGATTACGAGCTGGATCCTGAAGTTTGCGCCTTGATCTTCGAGGTACTTGTTTACATCTGCCTCGGCCATCTTCACTGCTTCCTGGTTTGTCTTCCCGAAGCTTCCAAGGTCACCGGTTAGTGGGAGAAGTACGCCGATCTGTATAGTCTGGACTTCTGTACCAGTTGGCGCCTGCTCCTCCCCTCCCTGTCCTGCTAAGTAAAATGCTGCAGCAGCGATAATTATGATCACAACAACTATTGCCAATGCAACCTTTGAGTCCATGTGATCACCACCATGTATACACTTATTTTCTGATCAATTGTAGAACGGCGCACCCAGAATTTAAATGTTTAGCCGCTTAGTTTATAGAATAAATAAATCTACATATATTCTACTATACAATTTCATCAAATATAGAATACTACAACAGTGGGATTAGCTAGGAGCCCGATACAAGGTGAGGATTGCCCAGCCAACTATAGACGATTTCTTTGTCTACTCAAATTATACGTTGATATTATATAAATCTTTCTGTTCCGAAGAACTGATCAAGATATCTAAACCATACCATTCCTATACCCGAGGTTAATAAAGACTAAATCCAGCTAGATAGATAAAGGTAATACTGAGTATTACATCTAAGAGGGCGCCAATTGGCGAGACCCAAAAAATAATATAGTTGGCGATCCTAAAAGCCTGGAACTTCAACAATCTTATACGCTATTTCCTTTGCTACCTCTAGTTTCTCCCGGTGTTCTCTCAGGAACTCCTCAAGTAAACTCCATGCGTATCTTTTACATTTTCCGCATAGGAGTCTCCCGCTCCTGCATTCTTCATATATTTCTCTGAGTTTCTCATCGTCTAGTATAAGATGATACATGTAGAGATCATAGATAGTGCATTTCTCAGGTATTCCTCCAAGTTTTCTCTGTTCTTCGGCTGTTGCTCTGCCTCCGGTCAGTGCAGCCATTAGTTTTTTGCGAGCAGTTTCTAGTGGATCTGTCAGGAATATCGTGGAGTCTGGCCTACTACTACTCATCTTTGCTCCGTCCAGGCCCCTGATTAGCTTGTGATATGTCGATGCCGGCCTCGTGAGGTCTATTACTTCCCTGAGCCTATCAGTTAAGTCTCGTGTAAGCCTGAGATGAGGATCCTGATCTGCGCCTACTGGTACTATCACGTAATCATATCCTCCGTATTCTTCTAGCTGTACGTGGAGTATGTCGGCGGCTTGGGTGAGAGACGATACTATTTTTGCAGGAGTTAGATCTCCGTAGATCGCTGTCATTTCAGCAGCCGTTACTTTACCGGAGAATAGTTGTATTAGTCTATAATATGGTGTGCCTCTATTTGTTTGGAAGTAGAATTCTGTCTTCTTGGGATCGAGTCCTAGAGCAATTAAATTCGCCACGTACTCTTCTACGCCTACTTTTATCGCTGTTTCCCTCGGTATTCTTCTCACTGCAAATGCTTCTGCATCCGCTAGAGCTACGAATATTTTGAATCCCAGGCTCTGATAGTATATTAGTTGATCTGCGGTTAGCTTGTGGCCGAAATGGAATCTGCCTGACGGCATGAAGCCTGTTAAAACGGCTATCCTCTTACCTTTCTTGAACTCGTTCATAACGATGTCCAGGTCTCTATGCCCGAAGATTATTCCCCTTCTCATGTAGAGGTGGAGGGGTATTCCCTGCTCGACTAGTAGTGGTCTTAGCTGGGAGAATGGCTTTATCCCAAATGTTGCTAGTAGCCTATTATAGTCCTTAATTTCTATTGCTCCCCATGGATCGATCTTATCTTGATCAGCCAAGTAGTTGGTCACCCAGTCTAGAAAATACTGTACAACAAATTATGAATTCCGGTTCGGTAAAGAATATTATAATATTAGTTCTTTGTAATTCTTAGCATATATTTTCTGGAGCCTCCCTCGTCTTTGTATTCTATTATACCTCTTTCTATAAGCTTGCGGAGCCTTCGGTAAAGCGGTGTTTTAGGTATACCTGTTAGATCCATTAGTTCTGATGCGGTTTTTGGCCCTGACGACAGTGCATCTATTATGAGGCGATCCCTTTCATCTAGCGCTTCGTTCACTATAGATATATTAGGAGAGCCTTTGTCTCCTGGGCCTTTTCCCTTATTATTGGGAGAGCCTCCACTACTCTTCTTCCTTGTAAACCAGTACCCAGCAACTAGTATTGATGCAACAATTAGCGCTATCCCAAGATGTGTTGGGTTTAATCCCTGCGACGGACTAGTAATAGTGGATGTTGTTGTCGACTCTGGTGGAGTCGTGGTTAAGTCTGGTACAACATAGTAGTCTATTGAAACATTGCCGGGAGGGAACTTCAATCCTGCAGTTCCATTTACAAGTACCGGCGTCGGATTACTGGGTGAGATCCTTAGGGGAACAATCTCAGCCGCCATTACAAGTATTGTTTCGCATTGTGACGAATATTCGAGCGTCCAGTAGAGGTTCTGTTTTGTGGTCAGAGAAGTGGTTACATAATACACTTGTATTCTAGTGTCATTAAACACCGTGATTGACAAGGTAGTATTACCTACTATCTTAAATGGGAGTAATTCGCCGGTGTCTAGTCCTCTAACCTCTACGAATATAGGAGTTGATAATAGAGTAATGTTTACTGTAGCGGGTAGCTCTAGGCCTGCAATATCTAGTTGTTGAGTTACTTCAACACTCCCATCAACGTTTAATTTTACTACAATTTCGCCACAGTATTCTACTTGCTGGCCCTGTACGATCATATTATTTAATCCTAATACTAGAATCGAGACTATAGTTATGGCAACTAGTATTCTCACGCTTGTCGATTTAGTTGAATTACTATTCATCATTTACCACCGTTTTCCAGCTCTCTAGAGATTATTTCGCTTTCCTAATCCCCTCCCTTTGTCATGTTGTATCTTGTGTATACTATATTCATTCCCACCACTCCCACATATAGGGTATAAGTCTAGTTAATCCATACATGAATATCTTCAAGATACTGGTTCTTCCAGGAACGTCTATCGTTAAAATTAGAGGTCTTCCAGATAGGGAAAAAGTTAGGGTTGATGAGTATTTATCCAGTCGAGTATTTCATTGATTTTCTGGATCACATAGTCTGGTGCTTGACCCTCAATCCTCTGCTTAAGCATTAATAGTTCTCCTTTCTCTACCATTAGAAGTCCCTTATACTTCATTTTACTCATGTGCCCGTTTTGGTATTTCTCATATGCGTTTTGTAGTTTCTCCATTTTATTTTGTAGTTCATTATATAGGTTTGTCCAGGTTTCATCCGTGTGTTCCGTTCTGCTGTGCCTGAATTCTATCATTACCTTGTGTTCGTGCATTATCATTATTCTTAGCTCTGGTGGCACCAGGTTCATTTCCTCTAGTTGTGTAAGAGTAGCGTTTAACACTAGATATGACTGTGTTAGATTGTCTAAGGTGGCGTTTACGTCTCCTATAAGGCTAGCATTATATGCTTGATATAGGTATGTAGTTGATTGATTTAGCGCTGCTTGTATCATGTATAGAGCTTCTAGTACTGTCTGGTTCGTAGCGTTCTGGTCTATGACGCCGAGTATTCTCTCGATCTTGTATTCTAGTCTCTCACTCCTGTTGATCATTGATTCTATCAGTAGGGAAATGTTCTCGTCAACTGCTCCCGTATCGTTTACTGCTACTATAGTTGCATTGATTGTTGATGCTATACCGTTTAATTGGCCTATTAGGCCTTCTATGGCTGAGCCCATTCCATATTTTACTTCGAGTTTAATCATGTGCTCGTTCATATGGACGTGTACTTCCGTCCTCATCATATTGTCCACGATCATTACTTTATGCATTGCGATTGTGATATTTCCTTCTTGAAGAGCTATTTGGGCCTGACTTATCATCTGCTGCATTGCTTTGATCTTTTGCCACTCCTCTCCTGTTAGGACTCCTGTCTCATTCATCTTTTCAAGCATTATCTGGAGTTTTTGTACTAGTTTTTCTCTATGTTCGATTGCTAGCTCTACTTGTTTCTTCTCTATAGTCGCCTTATAGTCGACTGGTAGATTCTCATATATGTACATGGCTACTGGTGCGTATTCTTGGGCTGCCTCTATGGCCAGATTAACAGCTGTCTCCGGATCAGTTCCTGCGATTTCTTTTGCTTGTTCTAGTAGCATAGTACTGTTCTCGATGTTTGCTTGGTATTCGTCTGGTATTGTTACGTTGAATTCAGCTGCTAAGCTGAGCGTTTTATTTATATATGCTTCTATCTTTAGTATGAACTGTAGGGCCGCCTGGGATGACTGATCTAATGATACGTCTTCCTCAGTAGCCGCATTGGCTAGATAGCCTACTGCGCCCAGCATGGCTGGTGCGATCAGGGCCAGGACCAGGAGGCCCGCCGCGATTTTAACCACAGACACGTTCATTTCAGCTCACCTTTTCTTGGGGGCTCTTGTTTTGCCCTCCATCCCTGTATAATGGTTCTTATACTAGATAAGGTACCCTACCTAGATTACTGCGGGAAAATTCCCGGTCTCTCCGGGAAACGCTCGCCTTATGCCTGGAACCTAGACGCTTGCATTAATATATTTTAGGGGGGTAGCCGGGTTCCCTTAATGCATAGGAGTGAAGGTTAGCTTAACGGCAGCCTGAAATAGGAGGGTTTCGTAGGGTGTATAGTGGTGTTGAAGGACCGGTTTATAATAGAGTTCTACGCCTCTGGGAACGAGCTGGAAGGCACCCGTGTTAGGGTATGTGGCTGGCTACATAATATACGAGATGTTGGCAGGATAAAGTTCCTTGTATTAAGGGATCGTACCGGGATAATCCAGGCAGTTTTCAAGCGCGGATGCTGTGAGGAAGAAGAGTTTAAACGTATTGGAAAGCTCAGGCTCGAATCAGTGATATGCGTGGAGGGAATTCTAGTCAGAGGAAAGGCAAAGCAGGGATTCGAGATAAAGGGTGAGGCTGTAAGGCTATTGAGTGAACCAGTCGAGCCTCTGCCGCTGGAGCCGGATACCAGTCTCGAGGCTGGGCTGGCGACCAGGTTGAACTATAGGTGGTTGGATTCCAGGAATCCTAAGGTTAACATGATATTCCAGCTAGAGGCACACATTGCTAGGATCTTTAGAGAATATTTTAGGAGTGAGGGATTCGTGGAAATATTTACCTCTAAGATCGTTGCCGCCGGAACGGAGAGTGGAGCCGAGGTATTCCCGGTTATCTACTTCGGCAGAGAAGCATTCCTCGCACAGAGCCCACAGTTCTATAAGCAGATGGCCGTCATAGGAGGCTTCGAAAGAGTATTCGAGATAGGCCCCGTGTTTAGAGCTGAGCCCCATCACACCAGTAGGCATCTCACAGAGTATCATAGCTTAGATATAGAGATGGGCTTCATAGAGGGACCAGAAGATGTTATGGAAAAAGTAGAGGGATTCTTTAGAAGAATCTCCAAGGAGGCTCAAACCAACGATGAAATACGGCGTATCCTGGAAGAGTTCGGCGTTGAAGAGATAAGGGTACCGAGAGAAATACCAAGGATATCAATAAGAGACGCATATAAAATTCTCGAAGAAGAATATGGTAAGAAGCTACCATACGGCGAAGACCTGGATAGCGAAGCAGAACGCCTCCTCGGAGAATATGTCAGTGAAAAAATGGATAGTGATTTTGTATTCGTCACGGAGTATCCATGGGGGGCGAGACCATTCTATACGATGAGGCTGGAGAACGAGCCCGAGTGGACTACTGGCTTTGACCTACTATATAAGGGACTAGAAGTTGTAACTGGTAGCCAAAGAGAACACCGGTATAACGTACTATTGGAAAACCTGAAAGATAAGGGTCTAGACCCGGGCGCTTTCGAGTTCTATCTGTCATTCTTCAAACATGGCGCGCCCCCACATGGAGGAGCAGGCATGGGTCTTGAGAGAATCGTGATGCAGACCCTGAGTCTGGAAAACATTAGAGAGGCCAGGCTCCTACCTAGGGACCCCGAGAGGCTGCTGCCATAGGTATTGATTTCTGTTACTAGTCTTTCTTTTCTATACACTCATTTATTCTTTCTCTTATGGTGTCCATGTATTCCTCGATCATCTGTTTTAGCCTCGCAAGATTATTTAGGACCTCTTGGGAAGGACATGGGAGTTTGTCTGGATCTCTCGCGATGAGTGGGAGTTTTCTTCTTGCTTCCGTGGCGAGCTCTATGAAGACCTTGGCTATATCGTAGAACCTGTTTAGCTCTTCGCTTAAGACTTTAGCCCCCCTCGACGTCAGCTTGTATATTTTCTTTGCTCTTCCCTGTTCGATCACTAGATCTTCTTCGAGCAACCCCTCTGTTTTCAATTCTTTTAATATTGGATAAATACTGCCGGGGCTACCTTTAACTAGTCCTTTTGTCATGTCCTCGATTTTCTTTGATAGCTCGTAGCCGTGGCTGGGCTTAATGGCTAGTAGGCTTAGTATGAGAAACTTGATACGGTATTTGAGGGGGTCTATTCTTGTCTCCGTCGCCCTTCACCTCTTCTAATTGTTCGAGGCCACCAAGCTTTATTTCTAAGTAGTAATACTAGTGGCGGGGTGAGTAGCACGCTGGCGTAGAGTCCCGCTAGTAACACGCCTAGTACTAGGGCTGTTCCCATCTGGGATAGTCCAGGCGTGCTTGTTGCTGCAAGTCCTATGTATGCGCCTGCCATTATTGTCGCTAGGCCTAATACTATCGGGGTTGCATGGGCCAAGCTTGCTTTTATAGCTTGGGATCCGCATTCTTTTTCGCATTCTTCTCTTAGCCTTGCTAGGTAGAAGCTGTTGTAGTCCATTCCTACTCCTAGTATTGCTGTGAAGACTATGACTGGTAGGTACCAGAGCACGTCGATTCCTATTATCTTAGAATATACTAGTATCGTTATAGCGCTGGCGGTATAGGCCGCCAATACCACTGAGAGTATTGCTGCTATGGAAGTTAATAGGCCTCCGTATGCTATCAGCATTGTTAGGAACATTAGTGTTATAGCTACCGGGTACACCTTATTGTAGAAGACACTGTTTATCAAGTTTCTGAGATCTAGGTTTACAGCGCTCATTCCGCCTACTAGTGATCCCGGGTCAACCTGGTGTGCTAGGTCTCGTATTTGTTCTGCGCACTGGATCCCCTCGTAGGATAATGGGTTAACTGACATGTATGCTCTCACTAGTCTACCATTGTATTCCGCTGGTACTACTACCTTGGCTACGCATGAGAGCTGTGATATAGACTGGTTTATGGCTTCTGCCTTGTCTGGTGACGATGTTACTATGTATACTGGGTATAGTACACCTGGGTCGTAGTAGGTGTTTATGATCTCGTTAGTTTTTGCCGTCTCGCTGTCACGTGGAAGGTTCAATGACATATCGTAGCTTCCAGTGAATCCTGCCATTACTGTGTAGGCGCCTACTGCAAGTAGTAGAACTACTGCTAGTGGTATTATCCTTGTTTTTACAAGTGGGTAGAGTACCCGTGCTGTCCTCGAGTCTTCGTGTGTCTTTTCTCTTGGGTGTCTTGGCCACCAGAACCAGTCTTTTCCTCCAACAATGGCTAAGAGTGCCGGTATGAATGTTATGCTAGCTATCATTACTCCCAGTATTGCTAGTGGAGCGTTTCCTCCTATACTTGAGAGGAATGGGAAATCGCTAGCTAAAAGCATGCTTCCGAAGCCTATTGTCGCTGTTAGTGCTCCTGCTAGTACAGGTTTCCAGCTCTTTGAGAATGCTTCTGCCGCCGCCTCTCGTGGGTCTGGATCCTTTGCATATGCTTCGCGGAATCTCTTTGATACGTATGCCGCATAGTCGATTCCGAGTCCTAGGCCTGTAGTGTACATTATTGTACGGGAGTGGGTGGTTACGTCTACTATTCCTGCTTTTGCTAAGATGACGGCTCCTGCAAGTCCTAGCATGAGGCCGAATCCTATTCCTATGAATGGTAGGATTACCGCGGCTATGCTTTCCAGTACTATGGCTAGTATTATGAGTACTAGTACCATGCTTATTCTATCGGATCTTTGTATGTCTCGTAGTGCTCCTTCTCTTATCTCGTGCTCCATGTACATTGTTCCGCCTAGGTGTATCTCTGGATTATAGCCTGCATCTCGGAGAATGGTTTCTAGCCTGGCGCTTATGTTCTTGAATTCGTCTATGTTGTTTCCTGATGCGTTTTCTGGAGTGTATGCTACTAGGAATCCTTGTAGGTCTCTTTGGACTAGTAGGCCTTTTATCTCCTCGATTATGCTATCGAATGCTTGTGGTAGAATATTTCTTGTTAGTTTAATGGCCTCTTCCTCGATAGTGGATTCTCCTTTATAGACTAGGATGGCCGAGTTTATGATTTCTTGTGCTTCTCGTTCGGTCATGTTTGCTTGTACTGCTATTGATGGGGCGAGGAGCTCTGGTAGCCTGGCTAGTAGTGTTTCGTTATCTACTCCTAGTAGGCCGCTTTTGTGTAATAGTTCTAGAGTGGATACGCCTTGATCACCCATCATGTTTGCTATTATTATCCTCATAACTGTGAGGGTCTCATTTTCTATTGATGTCGAGTTCTGCTGTAGCCATGTATTTATTTCTGGTGTGAGTGTTATATTGGATTGTTTCAGGGATAGTATAGCTGCTAAGTAAGTTGCGTTAGCCGGAGTTGCTAGTATTCCCTGTCCGTCAGGATCTTTTTCTAATATTATTTGTGTTATTTGATTTATCATTTCAGTTATATTTATCTGAGGAGGAACCATGTCTGTTGGTATTTGTTCTTGTGAGGAAGATGCTATAATTGCCATTACGGTAGTCGGTTGAATGTCCTCGTTTATTATTTCTTGTACGAGTTCGTCGACTAGCGGTGATTCATTTAGTCCTCTAGCTAGTAGAAGTGATTTAATAGTCGTGTAGAGTATCTGGTCACTGTATGATTGGTTGCAAGAATACTGTTCTGTGAGGTTTTGGACAATGTAGAGTAGCTGTGATTGTTCAGGTGGTAGTAATTGTTGTAGGACTTGTGTTATGTAGCTGGGTAGTGTCTGTCGTGTTTGTTGGACTATCTGGTTTATTTCTTGGTACAGGGCTAGTTGTCCTTGCTCTAATCCTCCAGGGTTTGATATTACTATTTGTTTTAGGTCTTGGCTCTGGGATAGGCTCGTTTCGAGCTGTTGTAGTGTTGCGTTGTAGATAGGCAGTAGCGATTGTAGCTGGTCTTGTGGTATTTGTGTCTGTAGTTGTTGGAGTACGAGTTGCGATGCTAGGTTGAGTGCGGCTATGTTTGTGAAGTTGGTTGGGCCTCCTATTGATAGTACGTAGTAGTATGTTGTTTGTACGAGATCTGGCTGTACCGGTGGTATTCCGTAGGCTGTTAGGTTTGTTGCGTTTATGACTGTTGCAATGTCTTGTTGAGTCAGGTTTAGTGTCTGATATGCATTGGTTTGTGTTTCTAGTGCTGCCTCTGTTCTTATAATGTCTGCTGTAGTGTAGGCTAGTGTTGGTAGGAACTTATTGCATGCTGTTAGGTATCCCTGTATAGTGTTGTTTATTTCTGGTACTTGTTGTGAGGTCATTAAGGACGCCTGGTATAATTGACTGTAGCCTGTATCTAGTCCTATAATTATATGGCTTGTAGTGTTTATTCCAGCGTAAGTGTTTTTGTATGCTTGATTGAGCATGACTGTGCCGTTTACAGCTTGTAAAGTGCCGTTGATTGCATGGATCATGCCTTCTTTGATCTGACTTTCTACTTGGTAGACTATGTTTATCCACGATACTAGTGAGTCGTTTGTCTCGTTTTCTAGAGTTATGTATGGTTCTTTTAGCTTATAGTATGTGTCTAGGGATACTGGGACTCCTTGTATCGCTATGAGATAGTCGGGTTCCATGGTTTTGTTCACTGAGTATTGTTCTGTTAGGTTTTGGAGCATGTTTTCTGCTTTTACGCTTTCTACTGTTTCGGGGAGGAAGGATTCTGTCTCGGTGAGTACGACGTCGTTTATTTGTGCAGCGTAGTTTGCTAGGAGCGCGATTATTATGATCCATGCTATTATTATTGCCCATGGCTTGTCTTTTATGATACTCTTCAACATATCTCGTACACCGAGACATATCAAACATCGATAATAATATAAATAGATTAAATACAGACTGCCCTACTCTCTACCACGCCGTTAAAATAAAATAATAATCAGAGTCGTCTACTTCCAACCAAACTCTCCCACAAGAGGAACAAACAAAACCTCAAGATCCCTACGAATCCTCACGCCATCTCTATCCTTTTCAACAATAACTAGATATTGATCCCAATAACCCCCCACGGGAATCACCATCCTACCACCAACAGCCAACTGCTCAACTAAAGGTTCAGGAACCTCTGGCGCAGACGCAGACACCAGAATCCTGTCAAACGGGGCGAATCCAGGCAAACCCTTGGAACCGTCTCCAACAACGATCGTTACTCGATCAGAATAACCTGTCCTCTCCAGATTTCTCTTGGCAAATTCAGCTAGCTCAGGGATTCTCTCAACAGCATAAACATGTCCTTTGGGATCCTTTCTATTAGAAGGTGCTACTATTTCCGCTAGAACAGCCGCGGCATAACCACTGCCCGCCCCCACCTCAAGAACCTTGTCGCCGGGTAATGGATCAAGTAATTCGATCATATATGCGACAATACTAGGAGCACTTATAGTCTGTCCATGTCCGATAGGCAGAGGTCTATCCTCGTATGCTAAGTCCTTGTATGGTTCGGGAACGAATTCTTCTCTGGGAACAGCGAGCATAGCTCTATATACTTTTTCGGAGCGGATGTATCCTTGCTTTCTTAGTTCCTCTACTAGGCGTCTTCTCATTAACTCATACTTATCATACTCTGCCATTTCTTTATTAACACCCATAATACGTTATATTAGCAATGAGAAGGTATTATGCTATAGAAGAGAAATCGTTAACTCTTAATTTATATTACTATAATAATAGCAAATGCTGGCCGAGGAGGATAACGGATGCCTAACATGACCGAAGAGTTGAAGTCGCTGACAGTTAATCTCAATAAGATGATAAAGGGCCTGGGGATTTATGCCGTGTACTACGCACTTTCGTCGATTATCTTGCCCTTCTTATTCCTCCAGATAATAGTGATGAAAATTAGCGGTTTAACACTTGTTGAAGCTGTTTCGAACATTGATCCGAGACTATTATTGGTATATGTCTTCGCCGTATTGCTAGGCCTCGCCTCTGATCTTGTATTGCTAATAACAAGTCTAAGGATGATAAGGTACTCTGTCATCTTTAGGAGAGGTGTTCTAGCATCACAGATCCTCCTTGCAGGTTTAGGGGCCCAGCTTGTAGGGGCCCTACTCATTATTAGCTATTTTATAAATCCTGCAAGTCTAAAAGCCATGGTGGGGCTCACCATACTCTCAGGAGGCCTCGTTGTTATCGTCGTGTATGCATACACTATGTATAACCTATTTGGGGAGCTAGATCGAATTTTCCCGCGAATGAGAGCCGGCTCCGATGCCGGGAGACTTTTTCTCTTTCACTTTATACCCGTTCTAGGAGTTCTACTCTTAATATTATCAATCTTTGTACTCTATATAGGGTATCAGAACGTTTCTGAATACCCTATAACTAGCTCTAATGAAAACACGACTTCTACCTACTAAAGCAGCATATGATTTAATCAGGGAAAGTTATTGCTACCATAATCTATCTAGCAAGTTAAAGTATCCATGACAAATTATTAAAGACACTCCCTCACAGTGATAACTAAATACATACACAAAGAAGGAGGTATCAAGATAGGTAATACTGTTTGAATCAAAAGATCCGGAGTAGGTTATCTAATACCTTTATATCTTATAGTTATGAATTCGAGTCCAGCTATCCTTACAGCCTCTTGAAGAGTATAATCATCAGTTGCGACCAGAACCCTGCTCTCCGGACACCGCTCCCTTATAGAGAGAGCTAGAGCTAGGACGGACAGGTCAGTTTTACTTAACTTGATTAGTCTTCTACTCTTTTTGGTCAGGATCTTTGCCTTCATTAACGAGTTCGAGTCTGTGCTTAGTACATTAAGTCTTTGTGTCTCTATCATTGTTGATAGGAGCTGTCTTGATTCACGATCGATTACTTCGCTAACTACTTGCTCTGTTGTCACGTGCTTGGCAGGTAGACTCAATGGTAGTCCTGCTAGGATTGCCCCCGTGTCGTTTACAATTATTATTTGGTGGCAATCGTTCTTCATGTTGTTCATGTTGTTTCACCCATGTTGTATTAGGTCGATAGGATGGAATATGCAGATATTATTTGGTGCGTGTGTACGTGCAGAAGCTAGCTATGAGAGAAAAATGGATAGAATTCGTTTCCTAATAGTTGAAGGGGAAAAATTATTGTATTGTATGTTGTCTTGTCTCATGTTATGGTTTTACTCCTCTTATTGCTAGGATGATCCCTGCTATTGCTGCTACTAGGGCTACTCCTCCTACTCTGACTCCTGTGCTGGCTGTGCTCTGCGCTTCTTCTATTTGACTACTTAGCTGTGACACGTTCTGTCCTAGTAGGCTTTGTAGCTGTGATAGTTGGTTTAGTATGTTGTTTTCTGCTTGTGATATTTGTGTGGATACATTGTCTAGTTTCACTAGTATTTGTCCGCTGGTCGTGTTGATTAGTGCGTAAATGTTGCCGGCCTCATCTTGTATTAATCCTTGCAGGCTTCCGTTGAGGTCGTTTATTAGGTTTTGTAGGTTAGCTATGCTTGTTGTTATTAGGTTCTGGACATTGTCAAGTTTGTAGAGTGTTTGGTTGGAGCTGTCTGAGACTAGTGCATAGATGTTGCCGGCCTCATCCTTTATTATGCTTGTTATGCTCATGTTCATAGACTGGATCATGTTGAGTAGGTCTTCTAAGGAGGTGCTTCCTACCGATCCATATATTGCTTCGATCAGGTTTTCTATGTAGACTTTTGATTTTGCCGCTGTTAATCCATCGATTCCGACTACTCTTATGCAGTGTTCTCCGCTCGGTACGTATGGTATGTTTATTGAGGCAAGTATTTGACCGTTGGAGTCTGATCTCAGCATACTGATATAGTTTCCGTCTATGTATAGATAGTATGTTTGTTCTTTTTCTAGTCCTGTAGCATTAATCTCCACTATACCTGGAGATGTCGTGTTAACTGGTGCTATCTCGATTTTTGCTAGTATTATTAGTGATGCGTCTGCTCTATAGATTTCATCTGTACCTACGAATGTTACTGCGTGCTTGCCTCCTGGTATTAGTGGTACTGTAAAGTTTACTGTAGCAGTTCCATTCTTGTCTGTTACTACGCTTAGTACGTATTTTCCGTCGATATAGACGTCTACTTGATAGCTCTTCGGTAGTCCCGAGAGCTGGTATTCTACAGTGTCACCAACAGTTGCGTTTATTTCTGAGGGTGTTACATTGAATGGTTTTGACGCTGCCCATTTGACAGCGTTTAGGAATATGTTATATGCGTCCGTGGTCCAGTATTCTGTGTCTTGATATTCTTCTGGAGCCCAGCTTGCTAATAGTATAATCTTTGCTCCGTTATCTAGTATCTTGTATGCTATTGCGTCTCCTTCTATTGATCCATCTCCTAGCATCAGTTTGGCTAGGGATGTACCGCTAAATCCAGAGAATGCAGCATAGTCTGTACCCCATCCTCCTGGATTAGCTTCCAGTATCTTTATCACATCGCCTACGCTGTAGCCTTCAAATAGCGGGCTTGCTTCTGTTATCTGAATGAATATTTCTCCGTAGAAATCACCTACTACTCTGGCAGGTGGATCTGATAGATAATAGTTCATTGCGTTTATTCCATAGCCAAATAGATCCGGATACCATGGGCTGCTCCATTGGTCCATGAATATCATGCTTATCCCAGTATCGTTTATAGCGCTCCATACAGCGTAGAATTCGTCATATGTTGGGAACGGGGCATAGTAGTATCCTGCCCATATGCCGGCGTTGAAGAAGCCGCTGTAGAGGGCGTCTGCGAACGAGTACGGGTCGTTGAAGTCTTCCGCGTACCATCCCAGCTCTTCTTGTATTATGTCCTTTAGCTCTCCCTGATAATCGTATAGGATTGCTACTCTTGGCACATATTGAAGCGTTATTTGGCCTAGTTGTGTAGTTTCATTGACTTGTACTGTTACGTTTACGAATGCTGTCTTGTACCCTGGCATTGATATCTCTAGTGTATAGTTGCCCGCTGGTAGCCAGAATCTGAAGTATCCGGCAATGCCAGCGCTGACTTCTATTGGTGTCCCTAGGACTGATATCTTGGCGCCAGCTAGTAGTGCGTTATCGCTTCCTACTACTGATCCTTCGACGTAACCGTAGGGCAGCCTGTCTAATAGTACTGTTATATTAGTATATCCCGTTGGCTTTATGGCGGTTGGAGCCAGCTTTTGTAGCTCTATGATTGTGCTAGCCGGTATTGGTTTGGCCGGCACGCTAGAAGGCCTCGTTGATATAGCATATGATACAGCGTTCAATAGTACAAGTTCTGTGTTGTGACTGTATAATCCGTCACTTCCTGGCTCTATGTATTGCATCCAATAAGATTCTCCGAAGCTCGCCATATATACCCATGTTACTCCTCCAGATGTATTCCACACTACTATCGACGATCCATTTATATTATCATAGTCGTCGACTACCTCCGCTAAAGGTGTCACGGGTATTGTGCTGTTCCATTCGTATACCTTATAGTCTGCATAGTCGCTCTGGTTAAGGTCCGCGAGGTAGAACCATGTATCGTTGTCTGGTATAACACCATTGAATATGGGGTGCGAGGGTACAAGCATATTTACTTTTACATATTCGGGTGATGGCCAGTCATAGTCGGTGCTAATAGGTGCTGGATATCCTGCGTTCACTATATCGTCGGAGTAGAGGTATAGAGCGTCTATTGATGTGGTTCCGGAGAATGCTGTGGCTAGGAATATTAGAGGTGTATTAGTTAGGTCAGCCATGACTAGTAGCCCTAGTACTTCTTCTAGTGTTGGATCATCGTATTTATTAGGTTTGAAGTGATCTACGACGACTGCCACTGGATTAATATATCCGTTCGCCCAGTCAGAGAGTAGATCTGCTACGTCACTGTATTCGTCTACTGGGTATCCCAGGGATGATAGTACCGTGGCTAGATGGGGCTCTGTATAGTAATCAATGTTTCCGAGTACTACTATTGAGGGCGGTATAGGTTCAAGATAGAAGTCTAGATTAATTGTCTCGTTTGGTGCTAGTGTCACGTATTCAGTTACTTGCACATAACCTACTGCGTACACTGTTATTGCATGGGTACCTGCAGGGACATCGGTAAAGTTGTAGTAGCCGTCCGAGTCTGTATATGTGAATCTTGTTCCATTGTCAAGTATAACTGTAGCGTTTGCTATAGGTAGTCCTGTTGAATTATCGTAGACGAATCCTTCTATGTTTCCGCTACCTAGTGGCGTTAGTGGTATAGCTACCATGATAGTCTCGTTTTCTTCTACGGATACACTAGTATTGTAGGGAAGATAGCCTGACGCATATACCTCTAGTGTATATGTGCCTGGCTGCACGCTTACCTCGAAGTATCCCGTGTCATTAGTATATGTGGTTACATTCGCTTCTACAAGTGTTATTTCTGCTCCGCTTATCGGGACTAGTGTTATACCATCGTAGACGTATCCCACTATGGTTCCATTGGATACTGTTACCTCCACTACTACAGTCTTTTCTTGGTATCCCCAGGCAGAGAACACTAGTGTATAGGTTCCGGGATCTAGTGGTATCTTGAAGGTTCCATCTGGTCGGACGGGATATGTCTTATTGATCTCAACGACGTGTACCTGTGTCCATGGAACTGGCTGATAGTCTACTGAGTCTAGGACAAGTCCCTGAACACCCGACGATTTAGCGTAGCTCTGTGCTATTTCTACTGCTGAGAGAGCATCTATTCTGCCATAGCCGTAGTAGATATCTTGCCCTGGATCTCCAAGATCGACTGATGCGTTTTTGAGTATTTCATATACTCTTTCTGGGAGATTATCTACTGGGTTATCATACCATCCGCTGGCTTGCAGGATAAGAGCAACTGTTCCTGCAACGTGTGGTGTCGCCATGCTTGTACCGCTCCATGAATCGTATCCTCCTCCGGGTATCGCACTTGTTATGTCTACGCCTGGTGCGGAGAAGTCTGGTTTAATGTAGCTGCTGGGGTATGTGTCGTAGAATGGCCATTCTGATGGTGGATCCGGCCAGTTTACGATTTCTCCACTACTGAAATATGCTGGCTGGTCGTTCTCGTCTGTGGCTCCTATTCCGAATACTCCCCATATGTTTCCAGGGTTGCTGCTAGTTCCAGGGCCATCGTTGCCTATTGCTGCTACAACGATTATGTTTGCTAGTAACGCTGCCTCTATTCCTGGGAAGAGATCATCTCCATAGTATCCGGAGGCGCCTAGGCTCATGGATATGACGTGAGCAGGGAGTCCTGTATATACTATTTCACTAGTGTCTGGATCAATATAGAACGGTTCTACTGCCCATTGAATACCTGCGAGAACCTGTGCAAAGGTTCCTCCTCCACCTGGTAATACAAGTCCATGCATCAGTGTCGCGCCAGGAGCTACTCCTATAAGGATGTCTGAGGTGTCGCCTCCTAGCGCGGTGCCACTGGTATGTGTTCCGTGTCCGTGAGTATCGTGTGGTTCGCTTAACACAGGATTACCGTTTTCGTCGAACTCCATCCATCCTCCTGGATAATAGGGACTTGTTGGGTCGAGGGTGAGCATTTTTCCTTGGAGAGCAGGGTGTGTAATGTCTACACCGGTATCGAGTACTGCTATTCTTACTCCTTCTCCAGTGTAGCCTAGGCTCCATGCGTCTGTTGCATTAATCTTGAAGATACCCCAGCTCTCGACAGTGCTGCTTGTTCTTACCTGTTGCTTGGACACTGGTTCAATCACATGTACCTGGAAGTTCTCGAATACTTCTACTACTCCAGGATAGCTGGCGAGATCCTTTATAGCTGAGAGTTTCGCTCTCACTAATACTACGTTATCTATCCAGAACGTGTTTAGAACCTTTCCATTCATCTTGTATACTTCTGTTATAAATGGCGCTTGTGTCATAGAAGCCCATGTCTTTAAAGCATTAACTGCTTTATCATGGTCTCCTTTAACCAGATACTGTGTATAAGATGGTAATGGTTCTAGTCGGAATACTACTGTTATTACATCATTATCGTTTATTTCTCCTGATAGTACCTTGGAGAGAAGAGTTGGGTGGAATTTTTCTACCCATGCCTGGTTATTATCTTGATGTATTGGCGATGCCATTGATAGAGGTGCCAGTGGTAGTATCATTAGAACCACTAAAAACAATGCAGCTAGGGTTCTATTCGAGTCCATATTTCACACCCTTTATAATAACGTCACTTATAGGATAGTATGATTAACATTATATATAAATTTAATTCTAGCCGATCTATTGATAGTACCCTAATTTGTCTCGATAATATAACAGGAATAAATATATATACTGTCTATATATAAAATCTTATCTTTAATTAGCACAACCGCTTACACTAAAGTACCTCCACGATAATCTAAACATTAGCGGTGACACAAGTGACCACTCTAACACCACCGGACATATACATGAAAGAGTTCTATCTTGCAAGGAAAAGCTTAGTCGAGAAAATGCTTTCGAACACTAAAAACATAGAAGAAGTATTCAAATTTGCTGGCCCCCTCTTATCACCAATGGTAGCGACCTATGGGCCTGCAGGGATCAACGTCGCACCTTTTATGCTCACATTTACAGTAAATAAAAAATACCTGAACCAGGCAGTGGAGTATCTAAGAAATCTAAATAATGAACTATGGAGTAAGGGCCACATCGTCTATGCCGCAGCCGCAAAATTCCTCCTAGAATGGATATATAATCCGGAGCGATCAGATCCATTAACTCTCTCTACTCATCTAATGATCAAAGGCCATACATATACAAATATAAAAGCCACGGGAGAGGCTGCTATCGGCGTCTTAATTCCACCAGATAGAGGAGCACTTGAGTTAAGAGCTGAAGCAGAAATATATGAAGAAGGCCCATACTATGAATTCGTCAACCTACTACACGACCTTATGCACGCAGTTCCACGCGGAGAAAGAAGCCACCCATGGTACCCTGCTCTTATACTAAGAGTTAAAGAGATCTATGATAATAGTTACCAGTCCCTAGGCAAAAAGATATATCCTTAGCTATCCGGATCAATTATCTCTCTTTTTAGCTGGGGGCTCAGTGGGCTCCTTGTAATCATAGGAAGAATCTACTAGAACGGTCCTCATAGTCCACCACAGTCTTCATTACCCCCAACATATTTTTGTCTAAGTTCGAGGCGTAATAATATATGCCTGTTATCGAGGACAATTTAATTATTATTCACGAGTCAAGATACCTGTAGATAAGTTAACTATATATTCTACTGACATATTATAATATTATTATAACTGGTGTATTTAATTTATAGTTACAGATCGTATTGATGGCGTGATGTATTTTGGCAAAAGATATTCGTCTAGGTTTGACTAAAACGTTTAACATATGCATTTTCCAGACAATATCTGGAATTCACCCAAGTACTCTTTCCGAGAAAACATATAGCACGGTTATTAAGATTTTCGATAACTATCCTAAGACACTGAGATTTCATAGTCTAGGATCTTATAGTAATTCCCACAACATTGTTAGCCTAACTCACGAAAAGCACTGCGATCTAGTAATACTAATAGTTGGTTCTGGTGGAACCGAGCACATCATTGTTGATGCTGTCTCCAAGCTAAGCAAGCCTCTACTATTAATTGCATTTGACGGCTACAATAGTCTGCCGGCACTAGTTGAGGCAACTAGTTATCTTAGGGAGAAGAATTATAGATTCCTCCATATCTTTATTGAGCTAGCGAAAATCAATAAATATAAAGAAAAAATATCCTCGAAGCTCCGGACTATACTTGCATATCTATCCCTTAAAGGGTCAAAAATAGGAGTTCTCGGGGGTATTAGTCCCTGGCTAGTGTATAGTAAAGTCTCAGGCTCAGAGCTAAAATCCCTGCTCGGAACAGAGGTTATTGACATCTCTATAGATAGACTAATTACTTATTACGAGAATGTGGAAACAGACAATATGCTTATCAAGAAATACCAGGCATTAACTTCCGATAAAAGAGTCTCTGAGAGTATCAGAGCCTCGATCCAGTTATATCTTGCTATCAAAAAACTCATGGACGATTATAATCTTGACGCTGCGACTATAAATTGTCTCGCCATAGCCGAAAGGCTCAAAGTGACTCCGTGCCTAGCTGTTGCATTATTAAATAGCGAAGGCAAAATTCTCGGATGTGAGGGAGATATCCCCGCACTCTTGACAGTTATGGCTAACTACTTTATTACAGGTAAGCCTTCTTTTATTGGAAACACCTCGATGGTTACTGGCAATGAACTAGTTTTAAGCCACTGCAGTATTCCTTTAGCAATGACTTCTTCATATAAGCTAACTACTCACTTTGAAACAGGCTTAGGCGTGAGTGTCTCCGGTAGACTACCTATTGGGAGAAATGTCGTGGTGTCGAAACTAGATCCTAGAAAGAGAGCATTGCTTGTTTTAGACGGCAAGATACGGGACTCTGTGCCGAGATATACTAGGTTTTGTAGGACTCAACTCACCATCCAGCTCGAGGGAAGCGCCGAGGATATCATTGATGCTGGCTTAGGTAACCACCTTGTAGTCACCTTGGGCACACATAGTTCTCTTCTTAGAGATCTTGGCCGATTGCTTGGATTGAGGATAATATCATTTTAAGGGTCCATTACTTTTATCAAGTCCTTCTAGTCGGTCAAGACTACATTGCGATAATAATAATGTTTTATTGTCAACTTTTTATCCTATAAACGATCTTCGATTTCCTGGAGGAGTGTAACTATTGCCAGCTGGAAAAATAGTGGTAGTGGGAGATAAGCTTAACCTTCCCCTGTTCAGGAGCGCTGGGATGAGCGTGGTAGAGGCAGATAATACTAATGATGTACTTAGAGTACTACGCTCCGTAAAGGACGAGGCTAGCCTTGTAATCGTTTTGAAACATGTCGTGGACGACCAGGAAAAGGTCATCAAGGCGGCCGAGGAGCTAAACATACCGATACTTATCCTTCCAACTGTCTGGAGTCCTGCCGAGAAGATAAACGTTGAAAAACTACTTGCTAGGGCTCTTGGATTAGGGTGATAGGGTATGGCTAAAGGCGACCTATTAGGAGATCCGAGGAAAGTCGCTGAAGAACTAGCAAATAGAGAATCTCAGAAAACTGAGAAAGTATTAGAGGAGGCCAGGCAACACGCCTATAAGATAATAGAAGACGCATACAAGAAAGCGCTCTCGGAAGGAGAGAAAAGGCTGAGAGAAGAATTCTCGAAGGCCGAGGAACAGTTAAAAAGCATAGTGTCAAGCCTGGAGCTAGACTTGAAGACTATTGTGTCAAGCGAGAAATCGAAATACGTTGAAGAAGTAATAAAGGAAGCTCTAGAGAAAATAGATGAGCTCGCTGAGGAAGAATGGTACGAGAAATATCTCGAAAGCATACTCCTCAAACTTACAAATGAGAATTATGATAAACTTATCTTGAAAACTAATAAGAGAGACAAGGATACTGTACAGGCCATAATTGCCAAGCTCGGTCTCCGAGGCCTCGAAGTATCCCCGGAGCCCGTTGACATACTTGGAGGCGTGATCGCAGAGGCACCCGATGGCAGCGTCAGGCTAGACTATAGCCTTGACCTACTCGTCAGGATGAACGAGTATAAGTTAATGAGTGTCGCGTCTCGGAAGCTTTTTGTAGAATAGGGTCGTCAGACTTTGGATGGTGGGTGTAGTAGATATGTCTGTAAAGGGAAGGATTGTGAGGATCGCAGGTCCCCTCGTAGTAGCCGAGGGGATGAGCGGTGCCCAGATGTACGAGATGGTCAGGGTAGGAGAAGACAAGCTTATCGGTGAAATCACCAGAATAGTTGGAGACAGGGCTTTCATACAGGTTTACGAGTCAACTACAGGCCTTAGACCAGGCGAGATAGTGGAAGGTACAGGGGCCCCATTAAGCGTGGAGCTAGGCCCCGGTATAATAGGAAACATATATGATGGGGTACAAAGGCCCTTGCCAGTTATTGCAGACGTAATAGCCAGAGAAAACCCCAATAGAAAGATATTCATCGAGAGAGGAGTAAGCGTACCACCAATACCTCTCGATAAGAAATGGCACTTCCAGCCCGGATATAATGGAGCCCAGGTCAAGGTAGGAGACAAGGTCGAGACAGGAGACGTCTTGGGAACCGTCGAGGAGACAAGCCTCATAACACACAAGATCATGGTACCACCAGGGGTAAAAGGCACATTAAAGTGGCTCGCCCCAGAAGGAGACTATACTGTAACGGAGATCATAGCCGAGGTCGAGACACCGGAAGGAAAGAAAGTAGAACTATCCATGAGGCAGAGATGGCCTGTGAGAGTTCCAAGGCCCAGCAAGCTGAAGCTAGAGCCTAACACGCCCCTCATAACAGGAACAAGAATAATCGACACCCTCTTCCCAATGGCCAAGGGAGGAACCGGGGCAATACCAGGAGGCTTCGGCACAGGGAAAACAGTGACACTCCACAGCCTAGCACAGTGGAGCGACGCAAAAGTCGTCGTCTACATAGGATGTGGAGAAAGAGGAAACGAGATGACCGAAGTACTCGAGCGCTTCCCCAAGTATAAGGACCCGTGGACAGGGAAACCACTAATGGAGAGAACAATCCTGATCGCAAACACAAGCAACATGCCCGTAGCCGCAAGAGAGGCAAGCATCTACGTGGGAATAACACTAGCAGAATACTATAGAGACATGGGGTACGACGTACTACTAGTAGCAGACTCCACGAGCAGATGGGCAGAAGCCCTCAGAGAAATCGCGGGCAGACTCGAGGAAATGCCCGCAGAAGAAGGATACCCGAGCTACCTAGCATCAAGACTAGCAGAATTCTACGAGAGAGCCGGAAGAGTAGTAACACTAGGCTCACCCGAGAGAATTGGTAGCGTAACAGTAGTAGGAGCAGTAAGCCCGCCTGGAGGAGACTTCACTGAGCCTGTGACAAGCCACACTAAGAGATTCATACGAGTATTCTGGGCACTCGACACCAAGCTGGCTTACAGCAGACACTATCCAGCGATAAACTGGCTAATGAGCTATAGCGCATATGCAGAAACAGTCGCAGAATGGTGGCACAAGAACGTAGACTCGAGATGGAAGGAGTACAGAGACCAGGCAATGGAGATACTCCTTAGGGAAGAAGAGCTCCAGGACATAGTAAGGCTAGTAGGTACAGAGAGCCTAGACGAGAAAGACAAGCTTGTCCTAGAAGCGGCGAGGATGATCAAGGATGGATTCCTCAAACAGAACGCCTTCGATCCAATAGATGCATTCAGCACTCCAGAGAAACAGTTCAAACTACTAAAGATGTTCATAGACTTCTACCACAAGGCAAGCGAGCTAGTCAGCCATGGAATAACAGTGGCTCAGATTAGAGAAGCACTCGGCAGACTATACGTTGAGATGATAAAGGCCAAGTTCAACATACCAAACGACCAGTTAGAGAAGATCGAAGAGCTTAGACAGCAGGCGCTGAAAACTCTTGAAGCCCTAGAGGCTAGATCCGGCTAGTTTTTCCCCGAAACAATATTGGTTTGGTTTAGGAGATGGAGACTTAAGGTGAGAAAAGATGAGCGTATACGGCGTCCGAGAATACAGTAAGATACGAGAGATCAAGGGCCCCCTACTAATCGTCGAGGGAGTCTCAAACGTAGCATACGACGAAATCGTAGAAGTAGAACTACCAAGCGGAGAAAAGAGAAGAGGAAGAGTACTAGACGTCTCCCGGGGAGTAGCCGTAGTCCAGGTCTTCGAAGGAACAACAGGCATAACCACGACAGGCACAACAGTCAAGTTCCTAGGAAAACCCCTCGAGATACCCGTAAGCGAAGACATGCTAGGAAGAATATTCAACGGCCTGGGAGAACCAATAGACGGCGGGCCCCCGATAATAGCGGAAGAAGAAAGAGACGTGAACGGAGCACCCCTGAATCCGGCGGAGAGAGAGTATCCAGAAGACTTCATCCAGACAGGAGTCAGCGCAATAGACGGAATGAACACTCTCGTAAGAGGACAAAAGCTACCAATATTCAGCGGTAGCGGTCTCCCACACAACATACTCGCAGCCCAGATAGCAAGACAAGCAACAGTTAGAGGAGAAGGAGAAGAATTCGCAGTAGTATTCGCAGCGATAGGGATCAAGTACGATGACTTCCTATTCTTCAAGAAGTTCTTCGAGGAAACAGGCGCACTGAACAGAGTAGCAATGTTCGTAAACCTAGCAGACGAGCCTGCAATGATAAGACTCGTGACTCCAAGAGCAGCACTAACCCTAGCCGAGTACCTAGCATTCGAGAGAGACATGCACGTACTAGTCATCCTAACAGACATGACAAACTATGCAGAAGCCCTCAGAGAGATAAGTGCTGCAAGAGAAGAAGTACCGGGAAGACAAGGATACCCAGGATACCTATACAGCGACCTAGCAAGCATCTACGAGAGAGCAGGAAGAGTAAAAGGCAAGAAGGGAAGCATAACCCAGATGCCTATACTAACGATGCCAAACGACGACATCACGCACCCAATACCCGACCTCACAGGATACATAACCGAGGGACAGATAGTACTCAGCAGAGAACTATACAACCGTGGAATCTACCCGCCGATCAACGTCCTCATGAGCCTATCACGACTCATGAAGGAAGGAATAGGCCCCGGCAAGACAAGAGAAGACCACGCAGGAGTAAGCAACCAGCTCTACAGCGCCTATAGCAGAGGAGTAGAGCTAAGAAGCCTAGCCGCAGTAGTAGGAGAAGAAAGCCTCAGCCCAGTAGACAGAAAATACCTAGAGTTCGCAGACGCATTCGAGAAACGCTTCCTAAAACAAGGCGAGAGAGAAAATAGAACAATAGAACAAACACTGGACCTAGCATGGGAAATCCTAAGCATACTACCAGAAGAAGAGCTCACAAACATCAAAGAAGAACACATACGCAAGTACCATCCAAAATACAAGACCGCCTAACCCCTACTCGTCACCACCCCACATTATCCCCCTGGAACCCAACTCGTGGAGTATACAAATGAAGCAGGATGGTGAAAGAAAATGGCTGTAGATCCAAGAAAAGTACTACCCACAAAGATAAACCTCATACGGCTAAGAAGAGAAGTAAAAATGCTAAAAAAGATACGCGGAGTACTCGAAGAGAAAAGAGAAGTACTCCTCCACTACATTAAAAGTAGCGCCGAAGAATACGCAGCATACCAAGAGAAAGTCCTAGAGAAAATGAACGAGATATTCAAAGAATACTATAAGGGAGTAGCCGAGGAAGGATTCACACGCACACAGAGCTACGCAGAGAGCGCCCCCGAAACACTCAAACTCGAAGTAGGAACAAGAGTCCTATTCGCAGTAAAAACCCCAACATTCAAAATAGATCCAAAAACAATACCCACACCACCCTACCCCACAGACGCAAGTCCACACCTAACCAAAAGCGCACTACTCCTCAGAGACCTCCTACCAGACCTACTGAAAATGGCGGAATACGAGGAAGCCATGAGAAGACTAATCGAAGAGCTCCGAGAAACACAACGACTCATAAACGCAATGGACTACGTCATACTGCCCAGCTACCAGCAAGCAATCAAGTTCATAAAAACAGTCCTCGACGAGCGAATGAGAGAAGACTTCGTGAGACTCAAGATGTTGAAGAAAAAACTTCAGAGCCCAGAGAGGGCATCCTCAAGCCTCGGCTAGAGGCCCTGTTCGTCTCCTATATTATTCTCCTCTACGGTATAACCGCTCCCAGAAACACCAGTATACCCGCGACGATGAACAGCATCTTCAGGAACTCTCCAGGCGTCATATCAGCAATCCTCCTCACCAGCCTAGACGCCACCCAAGCAGTAGCACCCGCAGCAAACGCCAAGAATATCAGTAACCCTATCAGCGCAAGATAATACCCAATACCAGAGGTATCAATATTTACCCTAAGAGCCTGCAACAGAGTGGACACCGCATTATGCAAGTTCTCCAAACCCATATTATCCCCCAATACAATATTATACCAAGAAAACCATTACACAGTAAACCAAAGAAATACCCAAGAATTACCCAAGTAATACAGCCCACATAAAACTGCTTCTATTTATGTTTTTGGTGCGAGTTTTTCATGGATGGGTTTATATGTTTTTCTCTAAGTTCGTACCGTTTCCACTTGAAACACAACCTTTAAAAACCAAAACAACATAATAGAATACAACAAGAACGAAAACAAAACACAAGTGGAAACGGGTTAAAAACAAGCAAAACTAAGAGTATATGTTCACGTCTAGCATGTGTATATATATGTTAAAAACAAGCAAAACTAAGAGAGAACGTGTTAGAGGAGGGACAGAACCCGATACAGGTTAAAAACAAGCAAAACTAAGAGTATTCGAGACGATCGAGGAGAAGATAGAGTACATGTTAAAAACAAGCAAAACTAAGAGGCGTAGACGGCCAGAAGAATACTATTACTAGGTGGTACACTAGTTAAAAACAAGCAAAACTAAGAGATTCCGACAGTAATAATTAAAAAATATATTGAGTTAAAAACAAGCAAAACTAAGAGGAGACGCCAACATGTCCAGTTCCTGGGCCAGTTAAAAACAAGCAAAACTAAGAGTGTTGTCTTTTGACTTGTTCAAGGTATTTTTTCTTGTTAAAAACAAGCAAAACTAAGAGTAGTATTCGGTCATATATGGATCGTCGGGATCATCTGGGTTCATTGTTTTAGTTAAAAACAAGCAAAACTAAGAGCAGAGAGAAACACTAAAATAAGCCTTATAGACAATAGAGCGTTAAAAACAAGCAAAACTAAGAGGACTCTAGGCGACTAGCCGAAGCAATCGAGTTAAGTTAAAAACAAGCAAAACTAAGAGCTGTATCGGTATCGTACCAGTATATGGTGGCGAGTTAAAAACAAGCAAAACTAAGAGTAGTAGGCTTAGGATTGGAGTTTAGGAACGAGTTAAAAACAAGCAAAACTAAGAGTCGTTTTATCATGGGATTTGGCACTCTCTGAGGTGTCAAAAGTTAAAAACAAGCAAAACTAAGAGTTTTCCCATAGATTATCGAGTAGTGGAAGGGGTCTAATGGTTAAAAACAAGCAAAACTAAGAGTCGGCGCGTTCAGGAGCCTGAGACTACAAGTAGGGTTAAAAACAAGCAAAACTAAGAGGCCGAGTAGTCCAGGAAGCATGGTTGTTAGCACGTTAAAAACAAGCAAAACTAAGAGCTTTTGGCCACACCGTGAGGATAAAGACAAAACAATTTGTGTTAAAAACAAGCAAAACTAAGAGCCGCGTGCTGGATTGCATGCTGGGCTGTTGCCGGTTAAAAACAAGCAAAACTAAGAGCCATACATTATCACCCCTCGTATATAACTATTAGTTTAGCTAGTTAAAAACAAGCAAAACTAAGAGCCCAGTTCTCTTTGGGTCTGTCTGGATAGTTGCGTTAAAAACAAGCAAAACAAAGAGTTGGTATCAACCTCCTTAACCTCTGGCTCTCCACGTTAAAAACAAGCAAAACAAAGAGGAAGACATCATAAAGAGAAGCGAAGAGCCACTGGAAGCGGGTCAAGAGGAAGATACACTTCAAGCTCCACGTCCTGCGGGGATAATTAATGTCGTCTTCGCCCTGTAGGGAGTGGGAGATTGCCGAGGATCGCAGGGTTATCAAGTGGCTAGCTAAGCATCGGAACTATTTTCCCCTCTATCAGAGGATGAAGAACGAGATCCTTCGGAACCCATACTCTTTCAAGCGGCTCCGGGGTAGGTGCTCTAAGTATAGGCGGCATAAGCGTGGCAGTCTCCGGGTGGTCTTCGAGGTTAGGGGCTGCCTAATTGTGATCAAGAGGGTGGGGCTGAGAAAGAATGTCTACAAGGAGCTGGGGTGCGAGTAGGGCGCTAGCCGCATATGTACTTGGGGAGCTTGCCCTCGTCGCAGAGCTTGAGAACCTTAGCAGTCTGACGACCGTCGAGGTAGAGCTCCCCGTCTATGATGTAGTACCTGATGCCGTGCCTGTTAAGGGCCTCTATAACGCTCTTGGGGACGGAGACCGTCTGGGCCACTACCAAGCACCACTCTCACTATCTGTCCCCGCCACTAATATAGGTGATGGGCTGTGAGCTTCGATATTGGGAGCTATAAGCTGGGGCGTAAGAGCACGGAGAAGTATATCGAGGCAGTTAAGCGTCTCCTTACTGAGGGTAGTGTGGCGGAGAAGCTCGCCTATGCAGCGCCATAAAAGAGTTAAGACTATTGGACGTCTGGTGAGGAGCGGTATAAGGGCGGACACCCGACTCGAGTAGTGGTCTTATTATCCACAATAAGTTGTCGGGTGCACGGACAACTCCTCTGCAGCGTTCCATTCCTATACTAGTGTTAAGAGCTGGTTTGCAGATTTTCATCCTTGCCCAGAGCTCCAGCCGTTTTACAGCGTACTCTTCTAGGCTTAGATTACCTGTGACAAGGCTCCACTCAATGTCTCTTCCCGCTAGTTCAAGAATCCTAGTAGTATTGGGGGGACTAGCTGAAGAGGAACCAGGCCAAGTACAACCTAATTACAGCTGTGGGTTGTCTTTTGTTAGTTCTCGCGGCAGACTTCTCTCGCTAGGGCTAAGCCTTCTCTGGTCAAGCCATAGGTCTTTCCCTTGCCTCCGGCCTTATAGACGAGGCCTTGACGGCGGAGCTCTTCTAGGGCTTTTAAGGTTAGTCCTCGTAGAGCCGGATGTAGTTTCCTTGTTATTGCTTCTTTTGGGACTCGGCAGTGTTGGGAGTGGCCGCATATGCGGTAGAGAGCGCATAGGACTCTTATTAGGTGTCTTCGTGCAGGTTTTGTCATTGCCGGGTCACCGTATTATTCTGTAAGAATAGGGGCATTATTTAAGTATTCTGTAAGAGTAACAGACTGTAAGACTTATAAACCACGCCACAGAGAATACAAGAAAACGGAGGCGTAACAAATATGATAAGCGAAGCCATACCACTCGTAGTAAAGTCCTACCTCCAGAAGAAAAAACTCCAGAACGGAGAAGAGCGCACCTACGCCATATACAGGATAGACCTTCCAAAAGAACTCGCAGAGAACACGCTAGGCCTCAAACCCGGAGAAGAAGACATGATCCTAGCATTCTTTACACAGGCAAAATGGTACCATCTCTTCAACTGGAGCGATCCCGAGGTCGCAGAGGAAATCCTCCCACGCCTCACCGAGAAAGAACTAACAGAGCTCTGCGCCACCCTAGCCCCCGAGACAATATGCAAAGGCAAAAAACCACACATACTAGTCGCAAGACCCGAAGACCTAAAAGACCTAGGCCTCGACCCAAAAAGACCGATAACACTCGAAGACCTTATTGAAGCCGTAAAAGAGAAACTCATACGAGAACAAGCCACTAAACCCGCCATGTCCCCCACAACATAGAATACACAGGTGATCAAAGATAGTCCTTAGGATTCCTCAAGAAGGGAAGAATATTAAGTACCCCAGTTCGTGTCCCCGGATATAAGTATTCTTATGATGCTCTGGTCTAGGATGGCAAAGGCAACATATATCTAGTAGATGGATTAACATTTGGCATTCTTCACGATGCTACAGGAGAATATACCGCGAGGGAACTTATAGAAAACAACTTAACAAGTTTCTTAAGCTATCTCCCTGAAGACGATGAATTACGTAAATTGTTCGAAAAGAACCACGATCAGCTTACACGAAAAGAAAAAGATATGATATATGCGGCTATTGGATCCTTCTATGCCCAGATAGCTTTACTATGAAAACTAGGACTTCTATCATAACTTATTCATAGCCGAGTTTTTCTTTTAGAGACCATACACCTCTCTCCGAGACTATACTTCTAACATGTCGTGTCAAATCAGCCAGTCCTTGCCTGACTTGATGAGTTATTATCCTATCCTAACTGTTGCGTGGTAGCTTTCGCTATGTTAAAGGATGCCAGCTCTTCCTTGTATTTCTCAAAGTACTTAGCATAGGTGTAAGCGGAATACGGTGCTCTCAGCCTTAACCAGTCAATAAAGTCCTTTGTAGGTAATCGTCTAGTGTGCATTGCTTTACACCTATATCCTAGTATTATTTGGGGGAGGAGCTGAAGAGGAACCGGGCCAAGTATAACCAGATTATACTCCTTGCACGATGCTATCTATGCTTGTACTTGTCTCTGATCCTGTCCCAGGACTCGGAGCATATTTTACTTGCTAGTATTGCCCCTTTTGGTGTAAGGGTATAAGTGTTTCTCTTCTCGTATTTTCTTGCTAGTCCCTTCTTGATGAGCTCTTTTAGTGCCTCTTTTACATCGCTTTTCCGTATCCCTGTGTTTTTTATTGGTCTATAGATAGTATCAAATCTTATGTTTGCTGGCTTTTTTCCGGTTGCGAATCCTACTTTATTCCATAATGAGCAGAGGACAAGGATCTCAATATCTGTTAAATCCGGTTGGTTCATTTCCACGCCCCTTTTAAAGATTGTGTCGTTATAAGTATATATCTTTTTTGCACAAACATGCAAAAGATTCAATTGTACTCATATACAAAAGTATATAAGGATCAAGGAACACAAATGTTACATGATAAAACACACAGAATAACACAGAATGGTGTCCAGAAAATGGAATATCGCGAAGTCCTAATACTCGGAAGACCCTACATACAGGCGACACTATGGCTCGTTAAGACCAGGACCAGAGCAGCCGTAAAAGGCGGAGAAAAAATCTACGAAAGATATATAATCAATGTCCCCCCCGAGCTAGGGAAAAAACTAAACCCCCGAGGAGAGAAAAAAGTCCCCATACTAGCCTATCTAACAAGGCCCTGGATACACCAACTAATACAACTCGATCCAGAAGACCCCATCTATAGGAATCTCCCAACAGAAGCTAAAGTCGAACTATACTATCAGGGCCTCGATCCTCTAGAAAAACCCCGGGGAACAACCGTATTCATAGCGGCAGAAGAAGAAAAAATCAAACAACTAGGACTAGACCCCACTAAACCAATAACAATAGACGACATCATAGAGGCAATACACAAACAACTACTAACAGAGCTCCAGGAGAACAAAGAGGACAAGATGAAAGAACCACTAACCGCGTCCCCCAGAACATAGAATACACAGGGAATCAAAGATGGTCCTAGGATTCCTCAAGAAGAGAAAGGATAAAAAAGCGTCAACCGGGGACTTTACACAACAAGTAATGCAGGAGCCAATAGGAGAATGGACCGAAGACGGTTATATTCCCGATCCGAGAGAATTATCGCTTGCAATACCTTTGCCAGAATATGCTCTATTGTGTTGTTCCTACTTCTAGTTCTCCTTTTGCTATGCTTGTCCACTCTTTTAGTTTTGTTAGGGGCGTTTTTCTATTGGTTTTAGGGATTTGTCATCTGGGGTCTCTGTAGGATAGGATATTCCGTGTTTAGGGATTATTGGTTCTCCAGGGGCCCCGCTTGCTACAATGTGTGGCTCTGGGCTCTTAACTAGAGCTGGTAGAGGTACTGCTCCTATTACTGCCCCGATCATCGCGTGGCTTGTTCCTGGCTCTATCCCTGGCTGTACTGCTGCCATCATCTGTGTTTTTCCTGCTGCGGCTCCTCCCGCTCCTCTTCCAAGCATCCTGTACGCTATTAGGCCTGAGCCTGGGAGGGCTCCCGGCATTATAGCGCTTGTCACCCAGTAGCCCGCTATCGTGCTTATGATGGAGAGTGCTGCTGCGAAAAGGAGGTTCTTGCCTGTCCCGGTTTGAGTAAGGGTAAGAGTTAGAGAGAATTCTACTTTGTTAAAACAAGCAAAACTAAGAGACGTGAAGTTGACCTACTAGGAGAAAAGGGTATTAAGGGTCAAGACGAGATAATCTAAGACGGTTGCACCCGATAGCCTATCGGGCATATCGGATCTCCCGATGGGCCCTCGGCTGTGCAGCACATTCATCATACCCGCCCGGAGTCCGACCACAGTCGGGCTCCAATCATAATAGTTTAAATATTTCTGCTACTATGAGCAACAATATCTTTGTTTAGCATTTTTAACTTGGGTTTAGCGTGCTTGGCTTATTATAGGTTGTTTCTATCGTTTATTATAGTATTAGGAGTATAGGTTCATATGTATGTTCCTGCTAGTAGTATGCCTGTGCTTGCTAGTGCTATGAGTATGTTGTCGTCTATTGGTGGGAACTCGTATCTTTCTATTATTGATGATACGATTCCTGCTAGTGCTCCTAGTTCTCCTGCGTATAGGTATCCTAGTGGGACTACTATTGCTAGCATTCCTAGGTTGCCGTACCAGTGTTTTGTTCTTTTGGCGAATACTGCGTTTCGAATTACTCCTGTTATGGCGTCTCCAAATGCTATGAACATTGATGGGACAACTGCGATTTTGGGGTCTCCGGTTAGTAGCCATAGTAGGAGGAGGCTTATGCCCCATGCTATTGTGAAGTTTACCTCGTACATGTTTTCCCGTGTCTGGAACCAGTCTAGTAGTTTTCCTTTCCAGTGCCAGTAGTATAGGAAGGCTCCTAGGGAGAGTGCCATCAAGAAGGGGACTATTGGTGACTTGAATAGGAATGGGACTAGGACTGCTACGATTCCGCCGGCTGCGACATGTATTATTTTCCTGTTATAGTATATGGCTACGTTGTGTGGGAGGCCGCGGTTCCGCAAGTAATTGTATACGAGTTTTGTACCGTAGACTACTAGGAGGACGTAGCCTGCGAGTAGAGCGGCTGTGAGTAGTTCCCTTGTTATTGTCTCATGGTTTACTAGGCTTATCATATTGTTTTGTCCCTCCAAGCAACTATTATTAATACCTATATATGGTATTTAGATTGGACTAATCGTCAAACGATATAAGATGCGTTCCGATAATACTATAAAATGATGGCCTACAATAAGACATAAATACCAGGTTATACCAAGAGAGGGGATCTATACTTGAGCAAACAAAGACAGGCGTTCATCGACTATTATCTAGACTGGTACAAGCCCGCTGCCCAGGGCCTCGAAACAGGGAGAAGAATAGCGGAGGAATCAGGCCTCGAGAAACCAGGAAGAATAGTGTTCTGCGGAATGGGAGGGAGCGGGGCTGCAGGCCTATACGCCTCTAAAATCCTGGAAACATGCTCGGACACGGTCGCATATCCCGAGCTCAGCCACCAGCCCCCGAGCTGGATCGATAAAGACACTCTCGTAATCGCACTGAGCTACTCAGGGAACACTCTGGAGACGCTTAACTGTACTAGGAAAGCTTTGGAAAAGAAGGCTTCTATAGTCGCGGTAACACATGGAGGTAAACTCTCCATATTAGAAGACCTGAAGGCGGTGGCAATTGTTCCGGAGGCGCCCGCGCCGAGAGCAGGATTCACGGGACTACTATACACTACTCTAGGGATACTAGAAGGTCTCGGCATAATAGATGCAGATAGAGTCGGTATAGGTGAAAGCCTCGAGTTTCTAAGAAAACAGAAAAAAACAGTCTATGACCATGGAAGGAACCTGGCCGAATGGCTTCGTAGTATAAGAGGAATACCCGTTATCGTGACAGGATCAAGCATGTGTCCTGTAGCGGTCAGAGCGAAAAACGAGCTGGCTGAAAACTCTAAGACGAAATCAATAATTGGATGCTTCCCGGAGAGCGGGCATAACGATATCGTTGCATGGGCCAGTGAAGGAATCGATAATCTTCTCATAATATTTACAGGAGAGGATTTCGAGGATAAAACACTGCAGGCAGCATTATCAATAATATCTCCGCTATCAACACATAGGCTTACACCAGCCGGAGAGAAACTCCTCACACGACTAATCTATCCGACATGGACAATAGGAATAGCGAGCATAGAATACGCAGTTATGAAAGGAATAGACCCCGTAGAAATAACGCCTATAGACAACTATAAGAGAAAACTAAAGCTAATGCTCTAAGCCTTCTAATAATCTCCTAATATCGTCAAGAGATAATAGCGAATTGAGGCGGACTCCTTTTTCCCTGAGCAAATCTCGTGCTCCCTCATTTCTATCAACAATAACTAGTGCTGTATCCACAAATACCCCTTCTTCTCTTAAAATTTCTATTGCTATGGCTAAGCTCTTACCAGTCGTCGTAACATCGTCAACAAGGATAACGCTCTCAGCAACGCGTTCGTCCAACTCTATTATTCTAGACAAGCCATACTCTTTATGCCTCTGCCTCACATAACCTGATGGGAGACCCGCCCTATACGCAAGTGCCGTAGCCCATGGTATGCCTCCCGTCGCGACCCCAACCAGAGCACTCCTCTTTCTCAGCAATCCATAGAACTCGAGGAATAAGTGCTCGACTATCATCTGGAACACGCTTGGATGGCTTGGAACCAGCCTGAGATCAACGTATATATCTGACTCCTTCCCACTTGACAACTTGAACTTTCCCTTCTTTACAGCCCCAATACTTATAAGATTCTTTATTATACGATCTTCTTTCACCGATACTACCCCTAGTCAGGTTATGGAATTTTGGAATATGGCTATCTGGGTATTGCTGCAGGGACCTGGATCGTAGTATTAAGCGTATCTGTCACATACACGTAGAGACTATAGATATCAAGTGGATTCAACCCTGTATCAATTGTCAAGCTATCACCATGCCAGGGACCCGTATATTGTATAGTAGTATTAGTGTTGTTCTTGTATTCAACATATAGAGTTACGCTCTTGATCCCGTAATCCGAGAAGCATGTAGTGTTAACAACATTATAGTTTACATCCACGAGCAAGGTACCGTTGGGGAACAATACTGCTTTTGATACCTCAATATAAGGCTGGAGACTCAAAGGAACCCTCACTGAGTCCAGTAACTCACCCTTATAATATAACTCGACAATATAATCACCGTAGGTAAGGAACGAGCCATTAACCAGATTATCACCGTTCCGAACCTCAGCCTCAACAAGCCTGTCCCCGGTAGCCGGATTAACTACGACCAATGTATAAGTGTCACAGTTACCAGTAATAGATACCTTGACGAAGTGATTAGTAACACAGCATGTATCAATCATACCTGCACAATTACCACTCTTAGAAAAGAACACTGAATACAAGCCAACAGAGACAAGAGCAACCAACAGCAACCCCACAAACACAATTACTACACGTCTACTAGAAGCCTTTCCCTGTTTCCCAACCACACCAACACACCATAACAAACAAAGGATTAACCAAAGAAAAATAAACACTAACAAAAGAAACTACATAAAAATGTAACACGTCTTTTCATGTCATTAACTGCTTCTATTTATGTTTTTGGTGCGAGTTTTTCATGGATGGGTTTATATGTTTTTCTCTAAGTTCGTACCGTTTCCACTTGAAACACAACCTTTAAAAACAAAAACAATATAATAGAATACAACCAGAATGAAAACAAACCACAGTTAAAAACAAGCAAAACTAAGAGCTATTACTTCTATTATTTTGCACCCTCTAGCTTGTTAAAAACAAGCAAAACTAAGAGTAAACAGAAAGGAGGTATAGTAATAGAAAAGAGTTAAAAACAAGCAAAACTAAGAGAGGCGTGCCGGTCGGTATCCGTGTATTGAAAGGCCGGCTAGTTAAAAACAAGCAAAACTAAGAGGCCTGGAAAAGAAGGCCAGGCTGAAACGCGCTTATCAGTTAAAAACAAGCAAAACTAAGAGCGTTATCGGCTAGGTCTGGGGCCTCTCTAAGTGTTAAAAACAAGCAAAACTAAGAGGATAATGATTGCCAACTCCCAGCCAGATACATAGGGTTAAAAACAAGCAAAACTAAGAGGAGGATACCCGTGGCGAGAGAATGTACCACGCCAGTTAAAAACAAGCAAAACTAAGAGAGTTCCTTGTGAACGAGGAGCAGGAGATCGCTAGTTAAAAACAAGCAAAACTAAGAGTCTGATACTGAGGTGTTAATAATGCTTCCTAAGCCAAGTTAAAAACAAGCAAAACTAAGAGTGGCCTCGGCTCCGAGGCCGAGTGTGAGCCTGGTTAAAAACAAGCAAAACTAAGAGAAGTCGCACTCGTTTAGTATATCCTGTGTCCGTGTTAAAAACAAGCAAAACTAAGAGTTGAAGAGATCAGCGAATATTACGGCGACAGTACTGGTTAAAAACAAGCAAAACTAAGAGGAAACGACTACATCGACGTCAACACCTAGCCGGGTTAAAAACAAGCAAAACTAAGAGCCATACTTATCACCCTTCGTATATAACTATTAGGTTAAAAACAAGCAAAACTAAGAGATATGCTTCCCCAGATTTTTGTATGTATCCTTCGGTGTTGGTTAAAAACAAGCAAAACTAAGAGCTACCTTCTCTCCCTGCAGTTGCTCCTGGACTGGTTGCTGGTTAAAAACAAGCAAAACTAAGAGTAGCAGTAGTAGGAGATACGGTCCCCCCTCGGGGACAAGTTAAAAACAAGCAAAACTAAGAGCAAGGGACTATACACGCTCTCGAATAGTGTTGGGCAAGTTAAAAACAAGCAAAACTAAGAGATTACCTCCATTCTTATCACTCTCTTTTTATCACGTTAAAAACAAGCAAAACTAAGAGTTACATCGCTTACAGATCCAGAAGAGATAGTTAAAAACAAGCAAAACTAAGAGACCTTCATAGCCCGCTTACCCTGTCCTCCGAGTTAAAAACAAGCAAAACTAAGAGATTCCCTCTGGTCGATTCCGCACACAAGTATTTAGTTAAAAACAAGCAAAACTAAGAGAAATAACTCGGACTCTCTTCTGTTGATAATTGTATAAAAATAAAAACAA
>JALVZQ010000003.1:0-206879 GCA_027037535.1 Acidilobaceae archaeon
TCGTGTCCCCCTCGGTGGGGGCCGGGCACGACAGAAAAGTTACCCCGGGGATAACAGAGTCGTCGCGGGCGAGAGCCCCCATCGACCCCGCGGTTTGCTACCTCGATGTCGGCTCTTCCCATCCTGGGGGTGCAGCAGCCCCCAAGGGTGGGGCTGCCCGCCCATTAAAGGGGAACGTGAGCTGGGTTCAGACCGTCGTGAGACAGGTCGGTCTCTACCCGCGGGGGGTGTCGGCCGCCTGAGGGGAAGGTGCCCTTAGTACGAGAGGAACGGGGCGCCGCGGCCTCTAGTGTACCGGTTGTCCTGGCGGGCAACGCCGGGCAGCCACGCCGCAGCGGGGTAACCGCTGAAAGCATCTAAGCGGGAACCCCTCCCCGAAAAGAGGCGGCCATCCGCCGCTCCTTCGGGGGCGGCGGCGAGGGCTCCCGTAGAAGACGGGGTTGATGGGGCGGGGGTGTAAGCCCCAAGGGTATTCCCGAGGGGTTCAGCCCGCCGCTCCCAATCGCCCGAGGCCGCAGGGTGCTCACCCTGGGGCGGGCTGCACGACAGTATAACGGTGTGGCCCGCTGGGCCCCCAGTAAGGGCCCCTTATGGAGCCATGGCCCCTGCGAGGCCCACACGGACGCGGGAGAAGACGCCCTGTTGTAGAGGCGTTGGCAAGAATGGGCATCAGCCTATACACGGCGCATATCCCGGAGGCCCAGCTTCTTGGCTGGCTTCGTCTTCTCAGCGTACCCTATATTGCTCTCTAAGCTGTACGGGTGCTCTAGATTGTAAACGTTCAGGTGATTTTAGGGAATTCTTAGTGGCAAGGTCATAGTCTTGATCTTCCTTGATTTAATATATAGTTCTGTCTAGAATACAATACTTATTTATATTAATGTTCTAGGTTTCCTACTATATTGAATAGTAATACCGTATAATGGTGGAGAACATGAAGCTTACAAGGATAATTGCATCGATCCTCCTATTGGCAGTTCTATCAGTGATGCCTGTAGCAGGCGCATCGGCGTACAATCAGTCTAGTAGTGTTGAGGGAACAATAACGTTCTCTCCAGACTCTACTAGCATGGACATCTACCTCTATACAAGCGTTGATTCAAGTAACCTAACATTATTCCAGGCAGAGCTCAACTATACATTGAACCCAGCAGTGTGCTCAGCCGAAGTGTTCGGCAACCTATACTTAGAGTCTCCCCAACTACAAGGAGTAAATCTTCAGGCAAACTACGATAGCAGAGGACAAGTACAAGTAAACGGGACAGAGGCTAGGAGCTCCAGTACTGACATATTATTCCTACAAGGAGAGGCTATCAATGGCTCCAACTACTACTCGATAAACCTCAACTATGAAAAACAAAGCAATAAAACCTACCAGCTAGAGACGTACTCCTACGTAGGACAACAAAGCTCACTACTAAACCTGTCAATAACATACATGAATACAACCTCGACCATATCCCTGGAACTAAACCTGTCTTCGACTTCACAAGCCCAAGGAGACGCTAATATGACCACCGGTTCAGGACAAATAACAGGGCCAGTAATATTCCAGCAGGACACGTACCAATTATCAATGAACGTAGACATATCCTACGAGTACACAGTATACGCTGAGAACAATACCATCCAGATAACAGCAACCACAAACCTAGAATTCCAAGACTATCTGACCGCCTTCCAAGCATACATGATGCTCAGCTATCTAGTCTTATACCTAAACCTCGGAGACAACCTAACCCTAGTACCCCCAACAACAACTAATCCAGTAGTATCGATAATAGTAGAATACCAAGGTAATCTAACAAAAATAGTTAACACGACAATGCCTTTGCCAGGTATGCCAAATAGTCCAATGATGCCCGGTAGAATAAATGCATCCATGATGATGCCAGTCATCATGCCATCACAGCCACCGGCAGGAAACATCTCATACACTGCCGTACTAGACCTCGTGATAAACGACGGCGATCTCGCCGCAAACCTCCAAGGAAACGCTACCCTACCTCCTGAAGCCTGCAGTCTCGGATACTTGCCAACAAATCTCCAAATATACTCTAATCTAAACACGACGACCAGCACAATAGAAACACATATAACCGGAGACCTCAAAACCCCAGAACCCTTCACACCATTCGCTATCATAAAGAAAATACTCATGAAAACAGGAGAACGGTCACACAATACAACAATAAACCTTACACTCGAGGGATCAAACGGAGTATCCTTCATATACAACGGACAAATAATGAACACGATACAAATAACCAACGAAAACATAGACTCTCTAGAAGACCTAGGAATAATATATAACGGGACAACATACTATGGATTCAATAAGCCAACAGAGATAACACAAGAAAACGCAAAAGTTATGATATCACCGTTCACAAACAACATAACACTAAAGAACGTGAATACAGCGACAATAATACTGCCCTTCGAGCAACCAAAGCTCGCAGACGAGTTATCGATAACAGTTGAATCCAATTCAGAAACAGCCGCATCAATCACACTTCACAAAGACACCATGATACAAGGAGATCTACAAGTATCATACCACAGCCCTGACCTAGTAACAATACCAAGCGAACTAGACGTACAAGCGATAGGAAACGCGCTAACAATCAAAAACGCTACAGGAACAGCACTCGTAAAAATAAAGGTAGACTCACAGACAGGAACCATAGGACTCCTAATAATACATGACAACGGAACATACGAGCTCCTAACAAACGTAACATTAGACAACGGATACATTACAGCGGAGGTATCGACCCAGAGCACATATCTACCCGTACAAATAGTATCAACACCACCAACAGAGAACACAACTACGACTACAACTTCAACCACCACAACCACGACCGGGGCTGAATCAACTTCAACCACGACCACCGAAACAACAACTCAAACATCCACCAACACCGGGACCGGGGTAACTTCAACTACGACTACAACTTCAACCACCACGACAACAGAAACAACGCAGTCACCGACATCTACCACCGGAGAGGAACAAACCACCACTACAACAAAGGAAACAACTCAAGGAACAAACAACATGCTCATGGCAGGAATAGTAGTTGCCATAATAGTACTAGCAGCCCTCGCATGGAAGTTCACACGATAATTGGAGAGAAACAAATAACTCGACGCCTTCAAATATACATCGACTCACCCATTTTTCCTTTATCTTGTTCAGACTCTCCAGATAACTTATAGATAGAATCAACTATCTCCTCGGCTTGTCCACGCTCAACACCAGACTCGACAAGATACTCTATTATCTCCTCCTTAGACGCGCCTTTCCGAATATAATTAATGACTAATTTTGCAAGCATCACTAGCTCTTCTCTCCGCAAGTATCTTGTAAATGCTTCATTATCCCTAAGATAAAGATACGCTGCCATAAGCATTGCAAGAGCATCATTGAACTCGGCTTTAGATAGACTTTTCAAGTCTAGGTCAACGGCTATTCCGATAAAATGGTGCTCGCCATAGATATAGAATTTTACTAGTGGAAGTCTCGATGAAGATAGAAGATCTCTATAAACGAAGAGTTTCTCGTGTAGATCTAGGTCAACAGTAGGGATATCTGTCTCGATGACAAGCCTAATAGTCTGTATGACGCCGGCCTCAGCAAGTCTCTGCGGCGAAAGCAAGAGGATGAGGAGGTTTATGGGCAAACTTGGATGTGAAGCGCGTAGGTTTACAAGCCTTCCCTGCTCCCGTTTCTCCTCTATAATTGCCCATTTAAGATCGACGAGAGTGTCAGGATTATCTTTACCTTCTTCAAGCCATTCCTTAATAGTTTCTAGGTCCACCTGGCTAGAGGACATGTACAATACACCTCCCGCAAGCTAATAATATGAATAAGTAATTGTTGGAAAAATAAATCATAGCGTTGGGGACTCCGCCACGATCGTAAAAGGTCTTCAATATTTATTTTATAGCTATATAAAGCCGTGTTTTAATAGAAAAACATAAGTATTTGTACGTGTAATATTTGTTCCCACTGACATCCCAAGATATGAGGGTGGGATAGAATGGACAAAAAGACGATTTTAGCCGCAGTGCTCCTAATAACCCTAATGCTAGGATCAACGATAGCTTTTGCGATAAACATATCCTTTAAACCGACAACTTATAATGCGATAAATCTCATCCAAGGATCTCTACAAGTAGCAAAGAAGGTAGACACACAGGTTATCCAAGACTTATCGGACGACGGAAAAGCAACATTCTTCGTAATACTAGACCAGCAACCTATACAGGCAAACGACCCCTATACCTTCACAAAACTAGCACAGACTTATACTAAGATCTCACAAGCAAGCATAACACAGCTAATAGCATCAAACAATGGCAAGGTACTCAGATCATTCTGGATAATAAACGCAGTCCTAGTAGAAGGAGACGCTAAACTAGTCGCAGCACTCGCAAAACTACCACAAGTAAAAGCAATAATACCCAACTTCCCAGTCCACGCACTAGACCTCGAACAGGAAGCCACAACAATAACGCCGCAGGCAACAGTAGAAGACTGGGGAATATACAAGATAGGAGCAGACCAAGTATGGAGCACATACAATGACATGGGGCAAGGAGTAAGAGTAGCAGTCCTAGACACAGGAGTCGACATAAGTCACCCCGCACTACAAGGAAAAATGTTCACAGTAAACCCATCTGACCCCAACTATCCAGGAGGATGGATAGAATTCGACTCGAACGGCAACCCAGTATGTAGCCAGCCACACGATACAGACCAACACGGAACACACGTAAGCGGAACAGTACTAGGAGGAGACGGAGTAGACATCGTAATAGGAGTAGCCCCACAAGCACAACTCATGCACGCACTAGTACTCCCCAGCGGATCAGGAAGCTTCGCAAGCGTACTAGCCGGAATAGAATGGGCAGTCTCACCATACGACTGTAACGGAAACCCAACAAACGCACCAGCACACGTAATATCCATGAGCCTAGGAGCCTCCGGATACTACGGAGACTACCTACTCGACGCAGTAAGTGCCGCACTACAAGCCAACATCATAATAGTAGCAGCAATAGGAAACGAGGGACAAGGAACCAGTAGCAACCCAGGAAACATATGGGGAGTAATAGGAGTAGGCGCAACAGACCAGAACGACGTAGTAGCATCATTCTCCAGCGGAGAAGTCGTAAACTACCAATCAATACCGTCAAGCTGGCCATTCTACGATACATACCCGAGCAGCTACATTAAACCAGACGTATCAGCCCCAGGCGTAAGCATAGTAAGCTCGGTTCCAGGCGGAGGATACTCAGCATTCGACGGCACAAGCATGGCAACACCACATGTCGCAGGAACAGTAGCACTCGTCCTCTCAGCCCTAGGATGGACAAACTGGGACGTGCCAGACACCCCAGAAAAAATCTACGAAGCACTGATAAACACCGCAGTAGATCTAGGAAGCCAAGGACAAGACACAGAGTACGGATACGGAAGAATAGACGCATACGCAGCAGTAACATATGCCCTACAAAACTATGGTGGTGGACAGCAACCATCACAAGGAGTACTCTACGGCTACGTAACAGACGCGTCAACGGGAGCCCCAATAGCAGGAGCACTTGTACAAGTAGAAGGCGTGACCTCAGTCTACACCGACTCCCAGGGATATTATGAGGTAACACTATCACCCGGAACATACCAGGTAACAGCGTCAGCCTCAGGCTACCAGTCACAAACACAAACCGCAACAATACAGGATGGGGCACAGACCAGACTAGACTTCCAGCTCCAGCCAGTACCAACTACAACGCCAAAAGTAGCGGTAATAGGCGATCCATACGGAGAGATATCAACACTACTAGAACAGGCAGGATTCACAGTCGTCACTTACACAAGTGTACCAGACTACATGGCTAACCCGGATCCAGCAGTAAGAGTAGTAGTTGTAGACCACTGGGACGCAAGCAACACAGACCTAACACCGAGTTCAGCCGAACTAGTAAACTTCCTCAAATATCTAGACTCAAACGACATAGGACTAGTAGCACTAGACGGAGCATACGAAGGAAGTGGAACAATGGGACTAATAATGTATAACTACAACAGCGACGTAGAAGCAGCAGGCTATGCGGCCCCAGACAGCAGAAGCTATGGTTACACATATGACACATACGTGGCAGTATACATACCAGACACCACGAACCCGATATTCGACGGAATAAGCGGAAGCTACTACCTAGCAGACACCTCACAAAGCTCATATGCAGACTACGTATACGCCGACTTCTCAGACGACACAGGTGTAACAATACTAGCATATACCGCAGTCAAATCATGGTGGAACTGGTACGTGAAAGGACCGATACTAGCAGTCTACGATGCACCCGGCCAAGAGTCATGGGTATTCATCTTCCAAGGAGTAGACGGCTACTGGATGAGATACAACACTCCTGGAGCAGACGGACTCTACAGCCAATCACACCACCAGCTACTAATAAACGCAGTCTCCTATGCAATGCCATAAATATAACCAGAATGTTCTCAGACATTTTTCCAAACTTAATCCTAAACTCCTTTACTAAATCCAAGTCCCTAAATCTCCTCACGCATAGTTTTCCTACTACAATCCTATTGCTTAAAATTAACAATCTTAGCGATAACTATACTAGACTAAAAATTGAGGATATTAGAAGTCCTAGCGCTGTTGCCATTATTTTAATTAATAATACTAACATAGAGTTCTACCACATAGAACATAATTAAAAATACGAATGCTTTTTCCAAAGATGGTTTTTGTCTCTCCACTAAGTAAGCAAGACACAAAGTTTGACATATAATTATTCCAATTGAAGCAACAGATCCTGGACCTGAGTCAACAAGCAGAATATCAAGCAATAAATAGAGTACTAGCAGGAAAAACTCCCCAATTAGGACTAATTAAAACTAAACTACTAAAATGAACTGTAATAAAGAGGAGTCCACGACCCAAGAAAGCAATGTGTCTCCTCACGAAAAAGACGCTAATTAAAAATAAAGAAAAATAATTTGAATAAAAAGATTTATTCCTACCGGTTCAGCTTAAGCATCATAAAGTCAGTGAAAGATGCGTCATCCAAGGCCAATTAATTTTTGTTCAAATAGAGATTTAAATGATGGGAAGAAATCTAGATTTAACGCTAGAATATGTGTTGTACAATATTGTCTAGAGTGAACAATGCCGGAAGCCTATTTGCGTAGCCTTTTCTCGATTTTCTCGACAAAGTTTATTAATTAAATTATAGTCGGTTACTAAAAGAATACACTAGAGCTTTCTCCACAAATAAAAATCTCTCCTAAAATGACCGGGATACAACTATTCGCTTATAGCTTAAAACGGGCCAACAAGTTCCTAGGATCATTTACAGTCACAGGTCACGGGTTATCAGATTCACGTCTCGACTCCTCTGCTTTGCTAATAAGGCTTTTTAAGAGTACTGATAATTTCTCGTAAGCTTCCTCACCTTTCCTAGTTAACCTAAGCCGTGTACGCGGGCCTCTATCTGTCAGGATCTTCCTCACTTCTACAAGCCCATACTTAGACAGGATCCTAATATTAGAATCTAGGTCACCCCAGGAGAGCCCAGTGTACTTTCGGAGATCAGCCATAGTTAGCGCACCTCGAATATAGAGTACTGTCACAATAATGAAACGCTTAGCGCTAAACAGCACCCTGACCTCTCGATCGTCTATATCCATACGCCTTGGCCTCCAGCCTAGGATTCTTCCTCAAACGTCTTCACTGCTTTGTGAAGACTGTAGACTCCCGCTACATAATAGGCTAGAAGCAGCCCGCCCCATGCTAATTGTTGTGACCCATAAACAATTACTAGAGGTACAATAGGTAGCATTATGATGCCCGCTAGGAAGTGTGGAAATAGTAATTCATCCTGCTTGGCCAAGTAGAAGACTATAAACATTAACGAGAGGCCGGGAAACCACACTACACTAAGAGCCTTCGGGTTAACATACTCGACAATACCTACTACCGAGATCCATGAGGCGAAGGCCAGGAGGTTATATCTCACTATCTCTTCAAAGCTGGAGAAGAGACGTTTATACTTGTTACCGGTAAACTGGAAAATCTTCCTGGCATAAACAATATATACTAGGCCCGAGAGTATTAGTCCAACCAGTCCTCCAATAGACGCCAGCATGCTAGCAGGGAGACCTAGCACTTCGCCTAGCCCAATAGTGAACTCTGAAACAGCAATAATACCTATCATAAATGCCAGAAATAAGTACGCGCTCTCGATATGCTCTAAAAATCTCCTCAACTTCACTGCCATTAATGATACGCGAGCAAGATCTTCTAAGTCGAGGCGCTCATTATCTCTACTATTCTCCCGCTTCACTTTCTATCCCCATTAGAATAAAGCGGAAAATAAGGTCAAAAACTCATATTAAACTCTCAATTTCAGAGTAAACATGATTAACTACTAGTAAGCATGGCTCTATAATCAAGAAATTCCACTCTCAAGATCACGTTACCGTTTAGGCAGGAACAGAGTCACGGGGAAGCAAAGAAATCATTAAGCTAGGTCTCGCACAATTAATGCTTCTGTAAGCGTTTTCTGATTTCTGACTAGTTACCGGAATGGCCGCATGGAGCGACTATAGCCAGTGAAGAAGGGGGATAAGAAGCACGTGATACCCTAACGGTGTCTTAAAAGTAATGAAGGAGCTTCGAGAGAAACTAGTTACAAGCTATTCAACAGATTTTTATCGAAAGACATGATCATAGCGGGCCCTCCGGGAACTCTAATCCGGGATGATGCGACTCCGAAGGCCGACACTTTAAAACTATTGTCCCATACTTCTCCATTACTTTGGGACAGTTTCCGACACTTTACTATCATGCCGCCCGCGTACCACAAGGAAACCCCTGGCCTGGGCCTAAGGGCCAGCATGCCGAGAGCCCTGCCGCTGATGGGCAGCTGCCAAAACCGGTGTTACCATTACCAATGGCTCGCTAGAGATTTTGTGCAAATGCCCACGTTGTAAGTACTGCAGAAATATTTCACAGGTGTAAAAGCTTGAGGCCTATCTGTAGGTCTACCTAGTTCAGGATCTCGACGATTGTGGTATTATATTAAATCGTGATGTAACGTTCAGGAATAGGGATTGGTAGGGGTTGGCGGTACACGAAGATTATGCAGGCTTGTATTTGATTGTGGCCGGCGTGTGGGGTGATCCCTCCCGGTGGAACGAGGTCCCATATAAGGTGGAGCTCGTGTGGGAGGGCAAGCGTAAAGTAGTGCCTGAGAGCGGAGCCTTTACTAGCTCGTCGTCCACGTTAGCGCTTTGGGAGTTTGCTAGGAGCTTCTTCAATGGTAAGCGAGACAGATGTGAAGGAGTTAAGGCTAAGGTTAAGATTTACGGGTTATCAAGTCTAGCCCTCAAGCTCTTGAGTAGTAAATGCAGCTCGGCGAACGACTTTGGCCGCTTGGTGTCCGAGTGCGGCGTCGAGGTTGTAAGAAGCTACCTTCGAGGATACGCCGAGACACGCATGAATTCGCGGGAGGCCTCCTTGGATGTGGAGGTCGTCCCCACGGCCTTAACCCAGGTCGTGACTTGTAAGGGTGCTAGATTAGTGGCTAGCATGAGGGGCGGCGGAGGCGCTTTCGAGCCGGCCAAGACGACCATCCTAGCCGGGCTTACACGGGATCTACTGGATGCCGTGTGCGATGTCAAGCCAAACGGGAGGGTGATCTTCATAGCCGACACCACCCACGGCGTCAACTATACAACTATAGCCTTCTACGAAGCCGCAAAGCTAAGCGCTCGCCTAGCGGCACTACTCGCACCCATCCTATGCAAAAGGGAGTCGCCTCCTGGCATAGAGTTAATGGTGTACAATAGCGACCCTGTGTTCTTTCCCGTACTACAACCCGACGGCCAGGAGGCCTACAAGATCCACCTAGTCCAAACAAGCACCCTCGAGGGACGAGGTCTCGGCCACGGCCAGAGCCTAGCCTCTAAGGTCATCGAAGACTCTTCATGCAACAACATTAGGTGCCTCGAGGACAAGTTGAAGGGAGAGCTTAAAACGCTCCCTAACACTACAAGGAAAGACTCCCTTGACCCCAGCGCAGTAAAAGACCTAGCCCACATGCTAGCCGCCCTCGCAGGAGGCGTACTGCCCTACAGCCTCTGCCTGGCCAAGCGCCTTGAAGACAGAATCCTCACGGTACAGAGCCCTAGACAGCTAATCAAGGAGCTCGCACGACTTTACAATGAGTACACGATAGACCATAGAGTTCGTAACAGCACCGTATTATTCAACATTAACGTAAGCGCCCCAAAGGAATCATGGGCGCTAACAGCCCTCTACCTATTACTACTGCTCCAGAGAATAGCTAGTCTATGCAGGGTATCCGTCAACGACAACACATGCGCAATCCCCCTCGACTGCCTCAAGACATACTCGTACCTGCTGTCAGAGCCGGCCAAGGCACTTTTAGACCATGAAGCAAACGAACTAGAACGCCGCACCAAGGAGTTAAAAAACGGAGACTGCAAGGAATGGGAGAAGGCCAAGGGAAAGCTTGACCTAAGGGTATTCCAAGCACACGCGGGGCTACCTGGCAGAATAATACGTGTATGCTGTGGAGAGCCCGTACAAGGCGAAGGGCCCGGCTCCCTCTACGTGGAAATCCAACTGAACACAACAATTGAAGGCCTCCTTAACGAGAAGCTCAACCGCCTACTCAAACTCACACAGACCGAGCATATGTGAACAATATAGTGAGGCTTCAGCAGTCAACCTCGACATCCTCTCAGTTCAATCCTTAAGTCCTAGGTGGCGGGCCCGCCGGGATTCATGGATCCGGGAGCCTCTGGCTCCGTAGACCTGCGCTATAAATACCAAGGTTGCATGATTTCATGAGAGAATGCAACTCGCACTCATACGTGATAAGCCCTTATGAATCCCGGGTCTGATAAGAATGCAACGCTCGAGGGTAAAGGCTTAGAGGCCTCGGGCATCAACATGTTAGTGGGGATACGTGTTGTCTAAGGTGATAAGGGTTAGGTATGAGAAGGGTGTGCTTAAACCCTTGGAGCCATTAGAGTTTAGGGAGGGAGAGGAGGTACTCGTCAAGGTTATAGCGGTCGAGGACAGGAGGAGGCTCCTCAGGAGGCATAGGGGGGCTCTGGGCCCTGCTCCTAAGGATGTTCTCGATAGGTTCATGTTGGAGGCTGAGGAGCAGTAATGTTATTCCTAGATACTAACGCAATAATCTATTATCTCCACGATGTTAAACCCTACTCTCAGGCAGTAGAGGACATAATCTCGAGTGAGGATGAGTTGTACACTAGTATTCGTGTAATAGACGAGGCAATGTTCACAATCGTGAGGACTAAGGCATTGTTAAAGCTAGGGATACGACGTATAGAGAAGCTGAGGGAACACACCAAGACCCACGGCTATGGTATTTTCGAAGTGGAACTAAACGAGCTAACCACGCTACTAAAAGACGCGAAAGTGACTGTACTAGAGGATAAAGCGACAACCCAAGAACTCATTAATACAGCCAGAAAGTATCACTTACTACCCGCAGACGCTCTAATAGCCTTGACCTGCAGACACTATGGCATAGAGAGGATCCTAACGTTTGGCGAAGACTTCAAACGAGTTCCCTGGCTAACCGTCATCCCCTAAGGCAGAGCAGCAACAAGGTAACCTCTAGTATTCCTCTAATATAAAGTGGCGGGCCCGCGGGGATTTGAACCCTGGGATCTCCGGCTCCGGAGACTCGCGCTATAAATACTATCGTCCCATAGCTCTCCAATATTTTGGGACGCTTCTCTAACTCATTTATACTCGATAGGGTAATGTTTGGGACGCTTCATTCAGGATAGCTAGGCTTTAAGGACTTAAGGGTTATGATGTATAAGTTGTAGCGGGGGGATGGGTTGTCTCGTGAGGTGTTTGTTAGGGTTAGGGTGCCCTCTCACTATGTTGGTGATGTTGAGAGAGGTTAGGCTGGCCTTTGCTGTCGATCTATTCCTTCGGGGTGTTGTTAGTGTTGAGCGTGCAGCCGAGCTAGCCGGGATGAGCCTATATGACTTCCTAGTAGAGCTTCGTAGGAGGGGGCTACAAGCCTACCCTTATAGTGATGAGGAGATCCGGGATGAGCTGGGATTTGAATAGCCAGGCTAGCCAATGCCTAGTGCTAAATTCTAGTGTCATAATAGCTCTTGCAGAGATAAACATGGCGAACATTATTGAAGTGATTGGTATGGAGATAATCGTGCCTCAAGCGGTCTATGAGGAGGTCGTAGTTAAGGGCCGCGACAGGCCTGGCTCAGGAGAGTTAGAAGATCTCGCACGCCAAGGTAAGGTAAAGGTTTTAGCGGCACGAGATAGAGCGCTGGTAGAGGCTCTCCACGATCCTCTAGGTATGGGTGAGTCGGAGGCAATAGCCCTAGCAGTTGAGCATGGCTGCACGGTAATCCTAGATGATAGAATTGCAAGACTTAAAGCAAGATCCATGGGGCCTAGCAGTCAAGGGAACAATAGGCCTCCTACGACTAGCCTACGATAAAGGCATCATAGACAAAGACAAACTAATCCGAGCTCTAAGAGAACTAAAAGAACACGGGTTCCGGGTATCTAATATTATAATAAACGAGATTCTAAAGAAATTATAGAATTAAAGAATAGTGACGGGCTCGCCGTGGGTTTGAGCCGGGGGACCCCGTGGCTCCGGAGACCTGTGATATATAAACTGAGGTTGCATGAGTTCGTGAGAGAGTACAACATACACTCCAGCAGGATAAGCACGTGGGAGGTTCACTCCCGATAGTAATGCAACACTTGCGGAGTAAAGGCTTAGAGCCTCCGCTGGCTATATTGAGGAGGGGGAGGAATCCTGTCCAAGGTCATCAGGGTCAGATATGAGAAAGGAGTGCTTAAGCCCCTGGAGCCTTTAGAGCTTCGAGAAGGCGAGGAAGTTAGGATTCAAGTATTACCGGAGGAGTTTCCAGAATTAGTAGATAAGGTAAGCGTAGAGGCTAGCGGGGACGTCGATAAGACTCTTAGGGAAGCCCGTGAGCGTTGGAAGAGGTGGTATTAGACTCCAGTGTTATAATCAAGAGCATTCTGAAGCCAGGCCGTTGGCTACATAAGGAAGTTTACAAAAGAGAGCTGGAAACTCATTTTAAGGCAAGGACGTTTGTGAAGAAGCTTAAGTCTAGCGATATAACTGTCCTCATCCCGTATCCAGTAATAGTAGAGGTCGGAGCCGTCATAGCAAGGCTTGTGAGCCGAGAGCTAGCGGAGAGGGTAGTTGAATCTCTTAGAACAACCAAGAATTATACTGTCGTATACGAGGAAGAGTATAGGGATAAGGCGTTGAAAGTTGCCCTACTCACGGGCTCTTCAGGATTTGACGCTTATGTCATAGGCCTAGCCTGGAACCGTAACGCCCTCCTCATTACTGACGATAAACCTATGAGCAGGCATGCGGAGACACTAGGAGTAAAAGTATTTCTACTACGTGACACTGACGTCGAAGATATAATGAAACAACTCCATTAAATAAATTAATTATTAAATTATTCTATATTATGCAAACATAGCTATCGAGCCTAAGAGGGGCGTCGGCTACGTTTTGCGGTCTCAACTATCGATGCATTCAACACTAAGGGGTTTATGTTGGATTTGCTGGGTTTGGTGGCGGGCTCTCCGGGATTCATGGATCCGGGGACCCCGCGGCTCCGGAGACCCGCGCCATAAATACCCAGGTTGCACAATTCCGTGAGAGAATGCGACACACACGCACACGTAATAAGCCGCCTCGAATCTTGGGTCCGATAAGAATGCAACGTACGAAGAGGCATAACTGTAAATACAGAGAGATAAAGCTTAGAGGCTCCGAAGTACAGCTATACTAATGGGGGTTACCGGGGTTGTCCAAAGTCGTCCGGGTCAAGTATGAGAAGGGGGTACTCAAGCCTCTTGAGCCCCTAAACCTCGAGGAAGGCGAGGAGGTTCAGATAGTCATACAGCCAAGCGAATCTATAGCCGAGAAGTTCTATGGCATTGCCAGGAAGCACAGGCCGGGTCTCGATAAGGAGGATTTCTTAGAGGTTCTAGAGGAGGTAGAGGATGAGGGTCTTCGTGGACACTACCGTCATACTAGCATTCCTCGCAGGCCAAGACGATAGAGCGCTGGAAATCGTTAGGAGGGTCGAGAGGCGCGAGATCACCGGCTATATTAATCCCTTAGTGATCGACGAGGTCATCTACGGGTATCTACGCCTGGCCACCGGGCATAGCGCTAGGAGAATAAGGAAGCTACTGGCAAGGAGGGATGAGAGGCTTATAAGAATGATTAAAGATGAAGTCCATCCCCTACTAAAACTATTCACAACACTACCGCTAGTCGCAGGACCCGGTGAAGTAACAGGGCTCATAGAGGAGTACGGCCTGATGCCTGCAGACGCCCTTATAGCATTGACTTGCAGGCAACACGAGATAAGCGTTATTGCAACTCTAGACGAAGACTTCAAACGAATACCATGGCTGAAAGTAATCCCCTAGTACCCCTATGATATCCACTCAGGGACACATTCCTGCCAAGCAAACGCCGTGGGACTACCAGGCATGACAACGCGATGAGATGACCAGTATTGGATGAGCTGATCTCTGCAGCTCTGAAGTTAAAGAGGATCCTCGACCGGCACGGCATCGGTTTCATAGTCGTTGGGAGTCTTGCTGATTACCTCCTCGGGCTGGACTTTGTGCGCCCTCGTGACATAGACGTATTGGTTGGTCATACCGACGCCGAGAGAATTATTAGAGCAATCCGGGAGGAGGGCGATGCCAAAATCATAGTTCCGATGGGGTACCGTGAAGGTGATAATATTCGGGGGCTCTACGGGAGAGTCCAAGTTGAAACTGTTAACGTAGATATACTGGCAGATGTAAAGCTGAGGTACAGAGGCAAGTGGCTACACCTCACATATGAGAACCTAACCCCGTGCACAATAGAAGTAGCACTAACCGATGAAATACCCGTTAGAGTACCCTGTCTCGAGATACAAGCAGTAGCGGATGAAGCACTAGGACGTGCAGAGAGGGCGCGAGTCCTTAAGAAACTAGATGCGAGACTCACCTGTGGAAAAGAGCTATGTCAACTCATTATAACAAGTTAATCCGCTATTTTATCATAAAAATAATGATATATTTCCAAATATATGTTGAAAAGATTATCAGTTCTGAGAAGAACCTGGAGAAACCTCGGCCACGTTTTGCGGTCTCGATAATCGACACATTCAACACCGGGGTTAATGATGATTTGGATGGGTTTGTGGCGGGCCCGCCGCGGGTTTGAGCCCGGGAGCCTCCGGCTCCGGAGACCTGTGATATATAAACTGATGTTGCATGAATTCATGAAGAAATGCATCATTCACTCAGATATGATAATCCGCTCTGATTCTTAAGTTTAATAATAATGTAACATTCTAGAGAGAAAAGCTTAGAGGCTCTATCAGTCACGTGTATAGACGGGGATAGTGTTGTCTAAGGCTATACGCGTTAAGTATGAAAATGGTGTACTGAAGCCTCTTGAGCCTCTAGGGCTCGAGGAGGGTGAAGAGGTGATTGTGGTCTTGAAGGAGGATTTGGTGAGGTATGCCCGCCGTGTTCGCCATAGCCTAGCAGGCCGAGGGGAGCCTAGCGAGGTCCTCTCTCGGGAAAGGGGTAGGCTAGGGTGGAGAAGCTAGTAATCGACGCTTCAGTCGCCATAGACCTCTTCGCTGGCAGGGAGGAGCTTCGCATAGTGTCGGCTGAGAAGGTGTTTGAGTGTGTAACGAAGCAGGGTATAGGTGTTTACGCTCCTCGCCTATTCCTAACGGAGGTTGCGGGGGTTCTTGTTAGATTTCTCTCGCCCAATATAGTTAGGGGTATAGTCGAGAGGCTGAGAGACGAGGTAACTCTTGTCGGAGACGACCTCTACTTCACGGAGGCGGTGGAGATAGCCCTGACTACTGGCTCTAGGGGCACTGACTCCTACTACATCGGCTTAGCTAAGACCCTAAACGCGCCTCTAGTAACAAGCGATAAAGTACAAGCACTTAATGCTAAAAAGTCTAAGATCAGGTCGTTCTTCATCTTAAATAAGCATGACCTAGAAAACCTACTCGATATCCTAAAATGTAAAAAGATAATTTAATAAACTATATTTAAAATCATTAAGTTTAACGATGAGAGAATAATCGATCACGTTAGATGATTATCAGACCTGCTAGGAGCCTCGGCAACTTTTGCGGTCTCGATAATCGACACATTCTACGCCAAGATACTCGCAGCTGATAAGTACGCAACATCTAGCCTGGAAGCTTAGAGATCATTTATAGATGGGTCGTACAACATAGTATATGTTGGGTATGTTAATTCTTAGCGGTTAGGCGAGGCCGTATTGGATGGCTACGCCCACGAGCCAGGGCTTTATAGCCTGCCACGGGCCCTTTAGAGGATTAGGTGATATGATAATTGACTAAGGACAGGTTTATAGTGATACGCGTTCCAAGAGACGTTGTTGAGGGCGCTCGTATTCCAGAGGATGAGTTTGAGAGAATAGCTAGGATAGAGTTAGCAGTAGCTCTCTACGCCCGGGGGATACTTAGCCTTGGCCAGGCTCGCCGTCTAGCCGGGATATCTAAGTGGGAGTTCCTGGAGGAGCTAGCCAGGAAGGGTGTTGAGAGGCACTATACGCGGGAGGAGCTAGAAGATGACATCGCCTTCGCAGAAGAATAGAATAGTAGTCTCTGACTCAAGCCCGCTGATACACCTCTCACAGATAGGGCGTCTCAACCTCCTGAAAGAATTCTTCGGTGAACTCTTAATTCCTCCTGCCGTATACCGTGAGGTCGTGATTGGGGGGAGGACGCCCGGGTTCAGAAGAGGTTAGAGAGGCCTCCTGGATTAGAGTAGTAGAGATAAGGGATAAACACTTGAAGAGACTCCTTCAATTCCTATTAGACGAAGGGGAGTCAGAAGTAATAGTACTGGCATTGGAGGTTAAAGCTAGCTTAGTCCTACTCGATGACCGAGAGGCCCGGCTACAGGCTAAGAGGCTAGGACTCAGGGTAACTGGTACCCTAGGCGTACTACTGAGAGCCAAGAAGCTAGGGCTAATAAAGAGCCTAAGAGATGAACTCAATAAGCTCAAAGAGACTGGATTTCGCATATCCAAGAGCCTCGAGGAGGAGATACTCAACGCAGCAGGTGAGAGCTAAAATATCTAAAAATTCTAAATTTAAATAATAAAATATGAAAAACAGAAGGCCCAGAGAGCTTATATATAATATTGATAATCTAATTCGAGTTATGACTGTTCCTTCGACAATAACATCGAGAGTAATCGAGAATAGTATTTAATAATAAACTAACTATTATGGCTACTATAAGTTCTCCTGGTAGTCTGTAAGGGTGGCGGGCCCGCCGGGATTCATGGATCCGGGAGCCTCCGGCTCCGGAGGCCGACACTTATAAGCGAGTGTCCCAGAAGCTGATGGCAATTTGGGACGATTCCTAATCCATTTATACCCTGTAGGATAATGCATGAGACACCCATGTTATCGAGATTGTTTCTCTATTAAATTCTATTTATATTTGAGCTCTTTTATCGTGTGGAATCTTAGAGAGATAAAGATATTGCACCGTAATACCATCTAGGTAAGATGAGAGCGTGGAGGTATCCAAGGAAATGGTGGTACTACCAGGATACAAGTGGCTTGAAGTAGTGCCAGGAAAGCGTGGTGGCAGACCAACCATTAAAGGAACTCGCATAACAGTTGACGACATACTAGACATGCTTGCTGCTGGCTGGAAACCCAAAGAGGTTGCTGAGGAATTTGATATACCGTTGGAAGCCGTATATGAGGCATTGAGGTTTGCATCTAAGACGCTAAAGAGGGTTAGAGTTGTTACTGAAGCTTCTAGCTGATGAAAATATACCTAAAAAGCTGGTAACCTTTTTGAGACAGTATGGCGTAGATGTTACTCGTTTACAAGACTTAGGTATCCGGGGTATTAGCGACAGAGAGTTAGCCAATATAGCAAACGAACTTGAGCGAATAGTATTGACAAGAGACGCCGATTTTACAGTACCAAGCCTCTTATCCCTGATAAGATATGGAGTAATCTACATTTCCTACCAGCCTTCTAAGAACGAAATACAAAGACTAGCCGAGAGAATAGCTTCAATGGCCAACCAACTAGAGCCTAAGCCTGGGCTACTTGTAATTATAGAGCATGAATACATAGAGATCTATGATTAGCATTTTACATCACTAGTTTATAACAATGTCTAAGTTTTGGAGTCCGAATTTAGAAAATTCAATGTATGAACTAATCAATAATCAATGCAAATAATATGACTTCATAGTAAAAACTATGAGTCATTGATCACAAACAACCATACACGACATATCACAATAAATTAAGAGTTACCAAATAACTCATTTAAAATAATGGAAAACGTATTAGAAATAGAGTTTATATGTGGCGGGCCCGCCGGGATTTGAACCCGGGACCTCCGGCTCCGGAGGCCGGCGCCCTATCCTGGCTAGGCTACGGGCCCTATGGTACGTCTCCGTTAGTTGTGTTCTTAGTATCGGGATCCTTCTTATTTGTTGCATTGTCGATATATGCTTGTAGTTTTATAAGGGGGCTCGTACGGGTGTATTATTATGAGTCTTGTTTGTGGGTGTATGAACAGTGGGTTCACGTTATCAGGCACTAGCGGCGCTACTACTCGTTGTCGTGATGCTTGCTAGCACGGTATCATATGCGCTACCTATGCCAGGAGCCGCTCAAGCACCGGTTCCTAGTACTCAGAGTCTTCCATCGGCTAAAGACTCGTGGAAGAGCAAGGTTGATCCTTATCTTCTATCGGAGGCCGCGTATAATAGGGAAACACTACTTCCAATACCCGACAATATAATTGCTCCATTAGACACTGTGAAGTCACTTGTAGCTACGAAGCTACCAAGCCCGATAGACGGTAAGGCCAGGATAGTCGTATTCTTCCAGGGTGGAGAGGAAGCCATCAACGCTATCAAGAACATAGTAACCTTAGCGAGCGGAGTGAAGTTCGAGAACGCTGGCTCAGGAATGCTCATAGCATGGGCCGACAGGAGCCAAGTCCAGGAATTAGCAATGCTCCCCTATGTAACCTATATTTCGGCAGACAAGCAGATGCCCGTACCCAGCGTTAAAAGCGACGCATCATTTGAAACAACAGAATACGCTGGAGGATTTGAACCCGACATATACGGAGCAGTCGAAATAATGGGTGCAACATACGCATGGTCACTAGGATACAACGGGTCAGGAGTAAAAGTAGCAGTAGTAGACACAGGAGTAGACATGGGAGAAACAGACCTCGGAGAAGAAGCACTAGCAAGAGACGCATTCGGTAGACCACTCCTATTTGATGCGGACGAAATAGGACTCGTACTAACCATAAACCCAACATATTATGACGAAGCAAATTCTACTATAACGGTTCTCCCCTATGGAAGCTATAATGGTGTAATATTCTACGACGGCTACGACGGCGGAATTTATCTAACTGACTCCATGATAGTATATGTAGCTGACTTCTCTTCGGGAACTTTTACATATTACACGGAGCCAGTCCTTAACCAGACATTCAAAGTACCAGGAGAAATAACAGCAAATTCGACCGTATACTTTGGTCTAATAAGCCAGAACCTCTACGTTGGCTCCTTCTTCGTATGGTACCTGGTACCAACAATAATGGTCGACTATAACGGGGACGGAGTCTTCGACGCTGCATACGCTGACCTCTCAACAGTATACTACTACTTCCTCCTAGCTCTATATGATCTCGGCTACACGGATACACCACCAGACCCAGCGCTGCTAGACTTTAGCTTTACCGATGAAACACCCTTCAACTACACGCATCCAATCGTGGCAAGAGACTTCACCGGAGACGGCGTAAACGACTTCAGCCTTGGAGCAGTAGCGGGAGCATTCAACGACGCAAACAGTGTATTCGCTGCAAACTATACATTTGACTGGCTAAACGATTGGGAGAACACAGGATACATACTACCAGGATTCCACAGCGGAGGAGTATTCTATGACCTCGTATTCGACTTCCACAGCCACGGAACATACTGTGCACATGTAATAGCCGGTAGAGGCAAGGTTCCAAGACCACTAGGCTACGGAGACATCTACTACAACCTAACGGGAGTAGCGCCAGGAGCAAAGATAGGTGGAGCACCAGCACTATGGAATGGTAACGTTATAATAGCAGAACTCTATCTATCAGGCTACTATCTACTAGATCCAGCAAACTTCACCTGGACATACACAGGCTGGACACAGGCAGATGTAATAAGCAACAGCTGGGGAAGCAGCTACCTACTCTACAACGGATATGCAAGCGACGCAGATCCAACCTCAATCTACGAGGACTTCATTACCCTGACAACAGGAACAGTAATAGTACATGCAGCAGGTAACGGAGGCCCAGGCTTCGGAAGCGTAACAATGCCAGGTGCCGCAACAGCGGTCATAACAGTAGGAGCAAGCACCGAGTTCTACTACAGACCACTGTACGGATACCTACCCGGCGGCTACGACCAGGTAGTAAGCTGGAGCGACAGAGGACCGACACAGTTTGCATATCCTAAGCCCGACGTAGTAAACATTGGTAGCTTCGCATGGAGCGTAGGAAGAGTAATAGACGGTCTAGGAAACGGAGTGTACGCCTTTGATCTATTCGGAGGCACAAGCGAAGCAACACCAATGACAGCAGGAGCAGTAGCAATAATTATACAGGCCCTAAGAGACAACGGATATCCGACTCCACCCGCACTTGTGAAGACCATACTAAAGTCCTCGGCAAAGGACCTAGGTTATGACCCCTTCAGCCAGGGATCAGGCCACGTTGACCTAGTTAACGCGATAAACACGATACTAGGAAGCGGACTAATAGCGATGAGCGATGCTCCACTACAGGTCTCACAATACTACATATCAACAATGGCGGCGATAACAGGCTACGACTACGCCACACTCTATAGCCTATGGTCTAACTATGCAGACACCGCACTCTACTTTGGAGTGGTAAAGCCCGGAGAATCATCAACTACAAGCCTAGCAGTATACGGCGTAGATAATCCTGAGAACCTTACAATAAAAACAGTACAACTAGTAAAAGACTCATCATATAAGTTATACTCAATAATGAACTCAGACATGGCAGTACTCTACGTACCAGGAGAAGGATTCCTACCACTCCCCAACAAGTACGTCGCAGTAGTAGGAGACTACATATTCGTAAGAGCAAGCCAGCTACTACCAGGAGCAAGACTCCTCATACCAGTGCAGGAGAACGCGTTCAATGGAGACCTAACAGAGATAAACGTATACTATCCATACAGATACTTCGACCCATACGGAAGAGCAGGAGACTACAACTATTACAACTTCTACATGGGAGTAGAACTCAGCTACTGGATAGACTACAACAACTATGGAATACCTGTACCATGGGAGACAGCAAGAATGCAATATGATATAAGAGCAGGCAACTCGTTCCACGTACAATTAGGCAATCCAGCAGAAGCATTCAACATCACAAAGACGACCGCCCTCCAATACCTACAAGAATACTATGGCATAAACGCCTCAGACTCTCTAATGATGCCAGTACTAGACATAAGATTCTTCATAAACAGCTACTATGGAGCAAACACAAACGTAGTAATACCGCTAAAAGTAGAATTCATAAACTACAAGTACGAGGACTGGTCCTGGATATCCGCCGAATACTCGCCACTCACCGGAACAGTCAATGTCACAGCAACTGTCCCAACAGACGCGAAGCCCGGAGTATATGAGGGATACCTAAGACTATGCTACAATGGCCAGAAAGTAAACGTACCGCTAACTATCGCAGTTCCATTCGTCGTCGAACCTGGCAGAACAGTCATAGGCTATGGACAAGAACAAGGCCTATTCTACGACAACTATGTCTACAAGGGAGCACTAGATCAATCATGGAGACCAGAAGTAGGAGACTGGAGAGTCTTCCCAATAGTGTTAGACAACGATAATGGTAGAATAATAGGACTACAAGTAAGGGTATCATGGGGCAGTACACAGACAAGTTTCGACGTAGGATTAATAGGTCCAGGGTATAACTTCTGGGGAGTCGGCGACTTCAACTATACAACATGGATCGACGCAGCCGTAGTAGGAGCCAAGCTCAGTGGACTATCAAGATTTGTTGGAGCAAAGGGAGTATACACATACTTTGACTGGCCATCGCAGAGATCAGCCCAGATACTGGCACCAGTCGCATCAACATTAATCGATCCACAAGCATCAACATACTGGCTAGTAGTACACCAGGTATTCACAGGCTACGGCAAGGACCGGCCACTGATAACAATATCACCTGTCACAGTCTATAACAACATAGTATACATGAGTTCCGACAGCGTAAAGATAAAAGTAACCAGCATATGGAGCCAGCAAATGGGCTCAGCAACACTATCAGACCCAATAATCATACCACTATCGGGTGGAAGCCCCGGAGACCTAACAGTAACAATATTCAACCCATCTCTCTCACCAGCGACAGTAAAAAGAGTACTAGTAGCGTTCAATGCATCAAGCACCGCGACAGGCTACTACCTGGTACTTGTACCAATAACAGGATCGTATCCATCAATAATATGGGGCTACAATGCACAAGGATCAAGCGGAGTATTAGCCTACATACCATACATGTCATTCATGTACTACATAGTTTACGTAGCACCCTAATCCTAGTCCATATTCACACAATCTTTTTCCTATAGCACAACTCTAATTAACATTCTTCACAGTTGTTTCCCTTTTTCCAATTATAAATTCGTATTGTGATGAGGATCGCCGGCACCGAGTATAGATGATGAAGAGCAGGCTAAACACTGATAAATGTTGAGTGAATATTATCTTTTTATTTCAAAAACTTAATGAACACAAAACCATACATCTAGCATGGTGTAGTAGTAATGACAAATGCAAAGGCTCATGTTCTCGCTAAAGAGATTTTTATAATAGACGGTGTTAGAACACCGATAGGTAAATTCGGTAGAAGTCTGAAAAATATACCGGCAGTAGATCTAGCTAAGCTTACAGCAGAAAATCTCTTCGAAAAAACAGGGATAGGAAAAGACCTAGTGGACTTCGTTGTCTACGGCCATGTAATAAGGGCAGGAACAGGCATGGATACTGCACGCCAAGTTGCATTAAAGGCAGGCCTACCAGTAGGAGTAGATGCTATGACTGTAGACATGGTTTGTGCAAGTGGAATGTCTGCAATTATAACGGGAGCAATGTATATCCATAGCGGAGCATATAACCTTGTCTTAGCAGGCGGAATGGAGTCTATGAGCCAAGCACCATTTATTATAACTCCTGGGATTAGATGGGGGGTCAAACTAGTATACAAAGGATATCTACCCGTGAAGGACGCTATGGTGCATGAAGGCCTATACGATCCTCTGAACCAAATGGTTATGGGCGAAGAAGCAGACGAGACGGCAGAAGAACATGGAGCCAGGAAAGAGGAATTAGACTGGATAGGATATGAAAGTCATAGGAGAGCCGCGAAGGCTTGGGATGAAGGATTATTCAAACACTATGTTGTGCCGGTAGAAGTTGGAGGCAAAACACTCTTAGAGACAGACGAGGGAATACGAAGAGACACGTCTCTGGAAAAGATAAATAGTCTAAAACCAGCATTCAAGCCTAACGGATACCATACAGCGGCAACAAGTAGCCAGCTCAGTGATGGAGCGGCATCCTTACTAGTTGCATCAAAAGAAATCGCAGAAGAATTAGGTCTCAAGCCCAAAGCCAGAATACTCGGCTGGTCATATGCAGCAGTGAACCCTACCAGGTTCCCATATGCACCTATAGAAGCCGTGAAAGCACTCCTTAAAGAACTAGGCTGGAAACCAGAAGACGTCGACTACTGGGAGAACAATGAAGCTTTTGCAGTCAATAGTTTCCTCCTCCACAAATATCTAGGTGTGCCATATGAAAGGATGAATGTACATGGAGGAGCTATAGCGCTGGGGCACCCGCTCGGCATGAGTGGAGCGAGAATAACTCTCGAGCTAATAAACGTCTTAGAGAAGCATGGAGGAAGGAAAGGAATAGCGGCGATATGCCATGGGCTCGGCGGAGCGGCAGCTATAGCTGTAGAGCTAGTCTAGGATATAGTAAGAGCGTAAATCTATCTATTATTCATCCATCTCAAACTAGCCCAACCACTAACAACCAGCATAACTAATGCTATTACAACAAGCTTTACCAACTCGGCAGTATAGTCGCCTACAGGTCTACCTATTAGATGGTATCTCACTAGATCGGCAGCAAACGTTACTGGGTTCGCGCTTGCCAGTTTCTGAAGCCAATCAGGCATTTGTTCAACTGGGAACATGGCGCTACTGGTAAACATTAGTGGTAGGTTAAGAAGGTTCCCCGCTGCGAATACTATTTCTTGGTTATCCGCATAGAAGCTTAGGAGAGCGTAGAGTGATGCTATGGTCATTGCCAGGAGGATTATGTAGCTCCATGACGCTAGCAGGTCTATGACGCCTACTCCTTCTTTGAGATTCATTCCAAGTAATAATGATACGGCTAATAATAGTAGAGATAATAGTGTAACTCTCACGGCAACTGCTAGTATTTTCGAAAGCCATATGCTTAACCTAGGTATAGGTGCTACTAGTAGCCTATCCATGTATCCGAGGCGTTTATCGAATATTATGCTTATCCCACTGAACATTCCTTGGAAGACCGCGAATACAACTAACATACCGCTACTCATATATGTGAAGTAGTCTGTTGTGCCAAACAACTCTATTAGCCTGGCAGTAACCATCTGTTGAAGGACCTTCATCATTTCTGGGCTTATCCCTTCAAGAGATCCTGGAGGCATTAGCATATTGGTTAAATTAAGGCTTTTTCCAAACAAGGCTATCCAGAGCACAGGTGTTAGGAGGCTCATAACTAGGACCGGTTTCCTACCGAACCATTTCTTTAACTCTCTAACGAGTAGTACAAGTGTAGCTCTCATCATTATCTCCTCACCCTCATACTGTGAATCCTATATCTGAAGCTATCCAAGGGCTCCTCCTCCCTGAGCTTTCTTCCTGTAAGTTCTAGAAACACGTCTTCTAGGTTAGGTTTAGATATCCGCAAGGAAGAGATCTTCAAATCTCTAAGAAGATTTATTATATCAAACAAGGAGTCCTCGGCTTTCTTAACCTTTACTATGACTTCACCGTTAAGAATAGATACTTCATATCCTTTGCTTACAAGCTTCTCCTTAATAAGTGAAAGATCTTGATTTAATGCAGGTCTGATATAGATTCTATCGCCACCTAATCGCGCTTTGAGCTCCTCTGGAGAACCGAGAGCAACGACCTTACCTAGATCAATAATAGCTATTCGATCTGATAATGTGTCGGCTTCCTCCATATAATGCGTCGTGAGTAAGATCGTTGTCCCTTCTCTTTTCAGTTTCCTTATCAGATCCCATAAATGACGCCTACTCTGGACGTCTAGCCCTAGAGTCGGCTCATCTAGGAAAAGGATTTGTGGGCTGTGAACGAGGCTCATGGCTATTTCGAGACGTTTTCTCATACCGCCGCTGTATGTTCGTGCTTTTCTGTTTGCGGCTTCTAGGAGTCCCATGAATTCGAGGACTTCTTTTGTCTTCTTCTTCGCCTCATTTCGCGAGAGCCCGTGGAGTCGTGCTTGAACGTATACGTTGTCATATCCGGTCATCTCATCGTCTGCTGTGAGGTCTTGAGGTACTATTCCAATAATTCTTCTGACATTTGAACTTTCCTCTACAACATTATAGCCTCCGACATAAGCTGTTCCACCGCTCGGCTTAATTAGTGTAGATAGGATCTTTACGGTGGTGGTCTTGCCTGCTCCATTTGGTCCAAGTAGGGAGAAAATTTCTCCCCTTTGTATGCAGAACGATACACCTTTTAGTGCTTTTACACCATTCTTATAGGTTTTCTCTAAGTCTATTGCTTCAACTGCACATGTCTCATGTCTCAATGTATATCACTAATTCGAGGATTATATCGACTAAAAATATAAGTCTTTAACCGATACATTATCAATTCAACTATAGAAATACCATAATAATGATTATCAAACCTCTAACCTAGGAGGGATGAGGACGAACCCGGAACCGAGAGATAAAAATGAGGACGGTTGGCGTCACTGACCTCCTATGGATATATTCTATCCCTAAACCTAGGGAATGGTATCGTGTCCCTAATGTGGTCTAGGCCGGCTATCCACATAATTAGTCTCTCAACTCCCAGACCAAACCCACTGTGCGGGACGCTACCATAGCGCCGTAGATCCAGATACCAATTATAGTCTTCTACGTTGTAGCCCCTAGATATAATACGGTTCTTTAACTTCTCGTAGTCGTCCTCTCTCTCACTGCCGCCAACTATTTCCCCGACTCCTTCAGGAGCAAGCAAGTCAAAAGCAAGTGCTAGACCTGGATTGCTCTCGTCCTCTTTCATGTAGAATGATTTAAGCTCAAGCGGGAAGAGGGTTATATAGAATGGTGTCTCGAATTCTGATGTAAGTACACGCTCTTCGTCTGCACCGAGATCGTCGCCATATTTAACATCTACGCCTTTCCTCTTGAGGATATCTATAGCCTCTTCATACATTATCCTAGGATATGCAGGCTTTCTTGCCGGCTCAAGTAGTTCAGTATTTCTACCTAGAATCGAGAGCTCCTCTTGGGAGGTCTCTAGTACTCTATTAACAGTATAGGCGACGAGTCTCGAGACAAGATCCATCATATCATCCATCCTAGACCATGCCGCCTCGGCCTCGAGATGCCAGTACTCGTAGAGATGTCGCCTAGTCCTGCTCCTCTCAGCTCTAAAGCTAGGCGCAAGAGTCCAGACTTTTTCCAGGCTAAATATCATTACTTCAAGGTAGAACTGGGCGCTCTGTGTAAGGTAGGCTGGTCTCCCGAAGAAGTCCACTTTGAACAGTGTCGCGCCTCCCTCAACAGCAGCTTGTGTAAGCATGGGTGGGCTTACTTCAAAGTATCCTTCTTTATGGAAGAATTCTCTGAACGCGTTGAACAGGTTTTGTCTGAGTCTCCAGACTGCTGTCAAACGCCGGCTCCTTATCCATAGATGTCTATTATCGAGGAGAAAGTCAATGCCTTCACCCCCCTTAATAGGGAATTCCTCAGCCTTATGCACCAAATTAATCTTCTTAGCCCGTATCTCTACGCCTCCAGGAGCCCTCTTATCACGTCTAACGATGCCTTCTACAATCACACTGCTTTCTATACTTGCTTCTCTAGCCACTTTAAAACTCATAGAATCAGTATAATCTTTGCTCGCAACAACTTGGACAATGCCATACGCATCTCGTACAACAATAAAGACTCGCTTACCCAGGTCTCTCCATCTATAAACCCAACCACGAACTACTACCTCTTCTCCTTCGGATAGATCTCTCAACTCTCGAGTATTCACTAATCTCCCCACTCCCAACACCAGATCTCATAGGATACGCTGATGGGTCAATAACGATTTTGCTAGTAAGTATAAGATCCTAGCGATCATATTGATTAACAAGGGTAATCCAGATATGAGAGAAACTAACAGGCCCTCGCCAGGAAAAGGAATCGAGGTCTTCTTTAAACCGAAAAGTATCGCGGTTGTAGGAGCCTCTAATAGGAAGGGATCTATAGGATATGCGATAACGTGGAACCTTATCAATAGCTATAGTGGTAAAATATTCCCAGTAAATCCTAAATATAGAGAAATACTCGGACTCGATGCTTATAGTTCTCTTCTCGACCTGCCTGAAGCCCCGGATCTCGTAGTAATAACGGTCAAGGCCGAGCTAGTTCCGCCCATTGCAGAGGAGGCAGGAAAGAAAGGCGCAAAGGGAATTATTGTTGTTGCAGGAGGATTCTCCGAGGCAGGAGAGGAAGGAAAAAGATTAGAGGAGGACCTCGTAAAAATAGTGAGAAAATACGATATGAGGCTGATAGGTCCTAACTGTATAGGGGTCTATGATGCTGACACAGGAGTCGACACCTTCTTCATCCCACATAACAGGATGAGAAGACCTCCTAAAGGAAATATCGCCGTTATAAGCCAGAGCGGGGCTTTTCTAACAACCTTCATGGACTACATAGCGACAGAGGGAGTAGGAATCATAAAAGCAGTAAACTTCGGAAACAAAGCCGACGTTGATGAAGTCGACCTACTGGCATATCTCGCGCATGAACCAGACGTCAATACTATCATGATGTATCTCGAAGATATTAAGCCAGGCAGAGGCAGGGAATTAATGAACATAGCACTTGAAGCAAAACTAAAGTACGGAAAGAAGATAGTGGCGTTAAAAGGAGGAAAATCTGAGAGCGGTAAAAGAGCCGCATCAAGCCATACAGCCGCTCTAGCAGGCGACTATAGGGTTCTGAGTTCAGCATTTAGGCAAGCAGGAATAGTAGAGGTATCTACACCACTAGAATTCCTAGACGCGGCAAAAGCACTTTCAATGAGCACTCTGGCTCGAGGAAACAAGACCTTAGTATTAACACATGCTGGTGGTCCAGGAGTTATAACCACAGATCTACTAGAGGCGAACGGTTTAAGGGTTCCAAGACTTTCCAAGGAACTAGTAAAGAGACTGGAGTCAGTATTTCCGAGACGAGTGGCTAAAACGAATCCAATTGACTTAACAGGAGACGCATCCGAGGAAGACTATAGGAAGGCATTAGAGGTCCTCAGAGATAACGAGGAATTCGATATATACATTGTTATAGCCTATATTCAGCCTCCGACTATAACTAATAGTGTCGGTAATGTTATCATAGACTTCTCTAAAAAGACGGGTAAACCGGTAATTGTAGTGACTGGTGCCAGCCCTGAAGGAGACCAACTGCTCCGATATCTAGATGAAAACAAGATACCAAGCTATAATCTACCAGAACGGGCGGTACACGCAGCAAAAGCACTAACTATAGCTGGCCAGAGAATATGCATGGATAAGCTGCCCCTAACCGAATACAATAACACAGAATCCTGTACAAAACAAAAAGTATCCGAAGTCGAAGCCCTTCGCCTGGCCGAAGAAGTAGGAATTAAGACTCCTAGATATTGTTTCGCGGAATCGATTAACGATGCTAGAGAGTGCTATAATAGGCTTTCTAAGCCTCTAGTAGCAAAACTTGTCGCAAAGGATCTCGTACATAAAAGCGATATTGGAGGAGTGGTACTAGGTATAGAAAGTGTTGAGGAAGCGGTCGAAACCTACAACAAATTGAAAAAACTAGGCGTAGAATACGGATTCAAAGGTGTACTATTCCAGGAACAAGTAGAAGGAGGCATCGAGGTATTCGTCGGAGGAAAGAAAGATCCCGTATTTGGCCCAGTTGTCCTATTTGGGGCTGGAGGAACGCTTGTTGAAGTTTACAACGACGTATCAATTAGGGTAGCGCCATTAAACAGATGTGAGGCTGAAAAGATGATAGATGAAACAGAGATATCAAAAGTCCTCCGGGGATACAGAGGGTTCAGGGCAGATATCGATTCACTAATAGATTTAGTGTATAGGGCCTCAGAGCTCCTCAATAGAAAGGGCATAGTGGAGTTCGATCTAAACCCGATTATTGTTAATAGAGATGGAGCTTATGCGGTAGACGTAAGAATCGTAAGATGTGATGGTTAGATGAGAAAAAGATTATAGGGCTATATTATCTGGTTAATCTTTCTTCGGCCCATTTTTTGCCTCTTTTGAACACTTCTATGTTTTTCTCGGGTTTCTTTAGGTTCTTTCTAATAGCGTCTATAATGGCTTCTTCATTAATGTATTCTTTCAGGATACCAGTTTGGTATGATGCCCCTAACAGGAATATGTTTGCTCCAAGAGGGTTTCCTGCTTTCTTAGCTTCATCGACTGCTGGTACGACGATGATATCGAATCCCTCTTTCTCTAGGGATTCGACTATCTCGTCTAGTGATGGTATTTTTATTCCAGGAAGAGGTGGAGGAGTTATGTTATTGTCTACAAAGATCATTGAACCTTTTTTCAGATAAACAGAGTATCGCGCTGCTTCAATAGGATCAAGGCTAAGCATAAGGTCTCCGTTACCTGGTGGAATTAATGGAGCTTCTACGTCGCCGATTCTTACATGGACTATGACTGAGCCCCCTCGCTGGCTAAGTCCGTGTGTTTCTGCTACGATTACTTTTCCTCCTGACTCCAGAACAGCGTTGGCTATCACGTTAGCTAGAGAGATTATTCCTTGCCCGCCTACACCGGAGAGTACTATATTGAGAGACTTCATGATTCAACACCTCCCTTTATTCTAAGTAGGTTTCGCCTCCCGCATGAGGCGAAGCCATTCTGGTGGGACCTCGTCGACTGGTTCAAAGGCGTCGAATGGACAAATCTGGGCACATTCTCCGCATCCAGTACAGAGAAGCTCGTTAATGTATGCTTTACCATCATCTTTAGAGTAGATTGCTGGACAGTTGAAAGCTTTGTAGCATAGCCCGCAGGCCGTACACTTGTCATCGTCTACTCTATATACGATTGGATAGACTCCTATTCTTCTACCAGCTGCAAGTGCCAAGAGTATGCATGCTCCCTTCGCCACTATTAGTGCAGGTTTCCTTTCTTTCTTCACGTATTCTAAGGCTTCATAGAATTCTTTTTCTCCTTCTGCAATGTTAAACGCGTCGATTACCTTCACGTATTCTACTCCAAGACCTTTTGCAGCATCAACTATAGATAGCTCTGTTCCTTCAACTCCTCTAGCTGTAACCCCTATACCTGGGTGAGGCTGGTGTCCGGTCATTGCTGTTGTGCGGTTGTCGAGGACGACCACTAGCATGGGGCTCCTATTATATACTGCGTTAGCTAGTCCAGGTAGTCCAGCGTGGAAGAATGTTGAATCTCCTATTATGGCTATAGGTACCTTATCATCTTGCGCGTGTGCCATTCCATTGGCTAGGCCTATGCTACCTCCCATCTCCACAATAGTGTCTTGCATCTGGAACGGTGGGTTCACACCGAGACTATAGCATCCAATGTCTCCGTTATAAATGGGCCGTATTCTTGCTTTACCGACTGCTCTTCGCAGCGCATAGAATACTGCTCTATAGGGACATCCAGGGCATAATACAGGGGGCCGTGGAGGCAGTTTTATATCGGGCTTTATCATGGCATGGCTGAAATAGGTTTTTTCAAGCTCCAATGCTTTGGCTAGAAGTTTTTCTACATGGTGTAGTTCGAGCTCGCCTGTCTTCTTGAGGTGCCCGGTGCCTTTCCCATAGATTTCAGCTCTTACATTGTAATCATAGAATAATGCTTTTGAAAGGGTTTCTATCACAGGGTCGCCTTCCTCTACAAATATTATTTTTTCACGTCCTTCGGCCTCGTTCAGGAGAAGACTCTTCGGGAGAGGTACTGGAGCACTTAGTTTCAGTAATCTTACGTTGTCTAGTAGGCCGTGGGCTGCAAGGATTTCTTTTGCATATCTATATCCTAGTCCTATGGCTACAACTAGGGTTTCTGAATCAGGGTTTCCTTCTGCGTGGTTAAGTACCTGGTTCTGTGAGAGGTCGTTTGATATCTTTTCCCATTTTTCAACGAGTTCTTCTCGTAACCTGCGTGCATGTACGGGAACTAGAGTATATTTTTCTGGATTCTTCACGAATGTTCCTTTTCTCTTAATCTTAGCTATATCTATCTCGCCGGCCTCGACTATAACCCTTGTGTGTGATACTCTTGTAGTCGTCCTCAATATTACAGGATGTTTCCACTTTTCGCTTAACTTGAATGCCTCGATGATAGCTGTTTTTGCTTCTTGGGCCCCCGCAGGTTCCACTACCGGGATATAGGCATGGATACCATACCATCTGTTATCTTGCTCGTTCTGGCTACTCCACATGCCTGGATCATCTGCTGATACAATAACGAGGGCACCTTCTACCCCCATGTAGGCGGAGCTAAACAATGGATCTGCCGCAACGTTTACTCCTACATGTTTCATAGAGGCTAGAGCAGGAATACCGGTAAGAGCAGCTCCTATTGCTGCTTCCAAGGCTACCTTCTCATTAGCGCTCCACTCCACATAGGGTCCGCCGAGAATCCTAGAAGCGTATGAGAGAGCCTCTGTAATCTCTGTAGAAGGAGTTCCAGGATACGCTGAAGCAAAACTTACACCGTATTCTAATGCTCCTCGTGCAAAGGCTACGTTGCCAAGCATAACTACTCTTGAGCCTGGCTCAGCCAGAACTTCCCTATGAGCCAAGATATGCACCCTCCATTTAACATGGTAAAGGTTAAGGGATAATAATAGGATCTCATAATACTTAAGGGTCTCTCTGGGACGATTCTATCATTGAATACTAATGAATAGTTAGGATCATAAATAACTATATTGACACAGGATTTCATGGCTAGGATATATTAGATCAGACACCACCACTAAATAATACCTAGGTGAAACAAACTTGACGTATAGAAGATTTGTCATACTAGGAATATTGACGATTCTAGCCTTCTCAGTGGCCCTCGTTGTAAACGCCCAAGAATTAAACGAGACTACCACGGCAAATGCCACTGACACCGGTATAGCAGGCATAGTGGGAACTATTATGACTAATCCTCAGACCGGAACAGTAATGCTAATAGAATTCTTGCTAGGTTTCGGATTGGGATACACGGCGGTGAAAGCATTAAGATATATTCTAGCGTTTATAGGCATACTTCTCCTCGGATCTGCTCTTTCAGTGTGGAGTATAGGAGCAAATAGTGCAGAGATCGCAGAGAAAATAGGTATGGAAGTAAAACAGCTTCTACCACTGTTGAAAGGTCTCATGACTGTATTTGGAACTATTGTTGTGGGTCCAGCGAGCGTTGGAGTTCTAGTTGGAATTATAGTTGCAAGTATAAAGAAGTAGAGCATCTATTTCTGAATATTTTTAATAAATAATAACGTGGTCTCATATTTTTGTCTCAGTGCTTGCACCCATCTTCATTGGGGATACCCTCAGTAATTCGCTAGTAAGAAACGTTATTCTTCACCGACATTTATCGGGTATACAATCATGGGTATATCAATATATGCGATTAAACGCCATAAAGTTGTTCCCGTGATGTATTCATGCAGCCTCTTCTTCTTCAAGGTTTTTCCAACCAATAGACCAGTGACATTTAGTTGGTCTATCGCCGAGATAATCGCTTTTGAGGGTTTCCCTTCCAGTATCATTGTCTTAGCTTCAATACCGTACTCCTTTAATATGGAGACAGCGCGAGTAACTAGTTTCTTCGAGTCCGCTTCGCTCTCTCCCGATTCTATAACATGGACTACGTATGCTTCTCCTGGTTCTCGTCTCCAAGCAGTTATAAGTAGCGATCCAAAGTATCGAATCATATCATCGCTCATATTGTCATCAACACCTATTAGGACACGTTTCAAGAAGTCTTGTTTTGCAGTATTCTCACGGTAGAGTATAGAGACTTTTTCTTCTTCTGCTTTAACCTTCAAAAGGATAACAGGTGTTCTTGACAGATTGATTACGCTTAGAGCTGTGCTTCCTATAGGGAATATTTTGAGTAGGCCTCGTCCTTTGTGTCCTATTAGTATTTCAGTGGCTCCTTCTTCGCTTGCTGCTTTGCATATAGCCTGGGCAGGATCCATTGGTGTATCGTTTATTACATAATATGCGTCTACTCCTTTAGTCTTCAAGAACTCCACTTTTTGTTCAAAGTATTCTTTTGCTTTTTTCACATATTCAGAGATTATCGCGTTTGGATCGAAGCCAGCAGCTGGATGATCTACTAGAGAGTCTTCTATTGCATAAAACAATACTAGTTCAGACCCATATTTTTCGGCTATAGAGTATGCGAAATCTATTATGGCGTCACTCGCCTTGCTTAGGTCGACGGCTACGAGGAGCTTGTTTAAAGGTTTCATGGTTATGTCACCCATTTATTTTATTTCTTGTTAGATTGTTATGTGTATGCCTGCTACTTCTACTAATATGAAGTATATCATTAGAACTACTACTCCGAATGGAACGCCTATGCGCGCCCACTCCTTGCTAGTTATCTTTAGTCTTCCGGCAGCTACAATGTTTGGTATATTGCCAGGGATCAGCATGCCTCCCGATATGAGTAGAGATAGAAGGGCACTCCTAATCTGTTCCTCTGTTAGCACAGGACTAATTTCAGCAGCAGTTAAGGTTGCGTTATCAACAACGGCTGAAATAGTGTTCAGCCAGTAGAGCTGCCATGCCTCTAGCTTACTAAAGTACCATGCTACCAGTGGTGTGAAGCTATGTCCTAATAGTTCTAGTGCTGCAATGAATATGAATACTCTAATGGTTCTATCTATGATGTTTCTCATAGTTTCGTTGTACTCTGCTTCTACTCCCTCGACATGAACTCCTTCTCTTTTCAACCGGATCGTTGTATACGCCGCTATACCTATGATACCGGGTATAATGTACACGCCTAAGAGACGGAATAAGTAGTCAAATGATGCTCCAAGTTTGCTTATCGCTATGGTAGATAATGGTTCTCCAATAGGTGTGAGTGCTGCTCCAAGACCAACAGCGAAGGCGGTTAGTACGACGAACTCGATTTTTCTTTCCTTCGACATTTTGAGAGCGGCCGCTATCTCGGATAAGATTACTGCGGTAACAATAACACTGATTATGCTAGATATGAGGCCTAGTATAACGATGAATACGAATGCGAACATGTAGAAGCCCAATCTTTCTATCAGGTTATTTATGAATCTATAGATGGGTTTGTGATAGTAGAGGAATATGAGTCCAAATATGAATACAACCTGCGTTATGCCTATTGGGAGTCCAGAGACGGATACGGGGGTTGTCAATGCTTTTTTAGCTAGGGCAACTAGTTCCTCGTGGTTAAGTATATCATAGTGATAGTTTAGTGCTACCCCTACTAGTCCCATGAGTAGGAAGAACGGTTCTAGGTTTTCTTCGATTTTCTTAGATACGAATGGCAAGAATAGTACTAAGAATAGTATAGCGAAGAGCCCTAGTGTAAGCCCGAGTATCGGCTCTCCCACGGTTGATTCCATGGTAACCCACCGTACAACCATGCAGATCTAGGAACATAGTTTGTATATAACGATGTAGTCATTACGTTTTCTAATGAAGGAGAAATACTGGCTATCTTATCTACATGCTTATGAATAATGTGGTATTGTGGGTAAAAATATAGTTCTTTAAATAATTTATTTTCCTTTCTTCTCTTCAAGTTTCTTTATAAGCACAGGTAGGAACTGGTATAGGTCGGCTACTACTCCGTAGTCGGCTAGCTTGAATATTGGGGCGCTCTTGTCTTTGTTAATTGCTACTATTATTTTTGAGTTATTTACTCCTGCCATGTGCTGTGGAGCACCGCTAATACCAACGGCAATATATAGTTTTGGCGCCACTCTCTTGCCGCTTATTCCGATCCAAGCGTCTTCTGGAAGCCACTTATAGTCTGCCGCTATAGGTCTGCTGGCTCCTACTTGTCCGCCGAGTAGTTCTGCTAGCTTGAATGCGAGCTCTAAGTCTTCCTTCTTCTTGAATCCTCTTCCTACACCTACTATTATCTCTGCATCTTCTAAGTTGATTCCACTTAGCTGTTTCGGTTTTATTTCTAGTAGTTTTACGCTGTCTTCTTCTATGGTTATCTCTTCTATGTTGCCTGAGCCTTCTCTTTGAACTGGTTCGAATACTTTTGCGTTGACTAATATGATGGCTGGATATGGGATTTTTTCTGTGGCGATTGCTCTTTCGCTGAGGAATCCACGTTTGTATATTATGTGGTCGTCTTTGAACTCTACACCTATTACGTCTGTGGCCATTGGAAGGTCATAGGTTCCTGCAAGTCTTGAGAGCGCGTCTCTGTTGTTCTTTGTACCGTATCCTACTATTACTTTGGGTTTTTTCTCATCATATAATTTCTTGACAGCGTTGAATAATGCGCCGGGATGCTGGCTTTTTAAAACGTATACTTTTACGCCTAGCTTGGCCACTTCAGCAGCGTTGTCAGTGTTCTTGCCATAGAATAGAACTTCCACGTCTCCAAGGCTGGAGACAGCTGAAAGCGATTCTTTTACTTCCTGGACACTGCTTGCCACAATTATTGCATCGACCATTCCTATTCACCCCCTAGAGAACTCCCTCCTTCTCGAGGGCTTCTATAAGCTTCTCAGCGATCTCTTCAAGCGTATCGCCCTCTATGATGATTTGTTTTCTGCTTACGGTCAGTATCTTGTACTCTACCGGTTCCTTCTTTCTTTCCGGTATCGGTTCGACGTCGGCCGCGCTTAGTGTTTTCTGAGGCTTTTTCCCTGCTCTCCTAATCTGTAATAGTGTAGGCGGCCTGGGCTCGTTAATCTCCTGGGTTACGCTTACTACTGCGGGGAGCGAGGCTTCCATTACCTCTATATGGTCTTCTACGTCTCTCTCAGCAACTATTTTGTCTCCGTTGATAGTGATCTTTCTCGCGTAGCTGATGAAGGGGAGTCCGAGTTTGGCTGCTACTCTTCCTGCAATCTGTCCCGTTGTCTGGTCTATTGAGGCCTCTGCTACGAGGACTAGACTGGCGTTTGGTGCGTATTTCTTAATTGCGTTGGATAGGACTGTTGCTGTTATGATGGGGTCGCCGGGTAGGAGTTTTTCGTCTGATACTATGTATGCTTCGTCAGCTCCCCTAGCGAGGGCTTCCTGGGTAACCATCTTTAATTCTCTTGTCCTCTTCTGTACTGGTCCCCATGGTAGTAGTAGTAGGGCAATGATTTTTCCTCCAAGCGTGTTTTTGAGTTCTTTTGCTGCCTCTAGCGCGTTTGCGTCAATATCGTCTAGTTTCAAGGGGATCGCGTCGAGATCCACTGTCCCATCGGGTTTTGAACGTGTCATGTCTGGATTGAGGGAGGGTTTGACAAGTACTACAATGTCTCCCATATTTAACACCCTTTAATTCGTATAGAGCCTTAGCTCCAGGTTAAGGATTTGTGTGTGCAAATCACCTTTATTTTAACAATATGGATTTGAATCATATGAAGCTCGTCCCTAAGGATAAAAACCCCTTAAGGAAATCACCGGGGACTCGACTACATCTTATAAACATGGGCGTGCGGGACATTCTTTACATATAATACTGCCTCGGGATGAACCAGCCCCAGTTTTACCGCTATCTCGACGGTTTTCTTTCCTGTCAGGACTAATACTGAGGCTTCATACATTAATTTTACTAGATCAGCCTCTTCAACTAATTTATCTCCGTAGAGCTTCTCGGAGACTAATAGCGCGATTTTACGATCTTCATCATAGAATGCCTTTCCTACGAGTTCTTCGTCGGCAGCGAAGAGCATAGTTCCGTAAGGCGTTTTATATATTGATATGTGAAACATGTTTCTTATTCACCGGTCCTAAGAGAATTATAATAGGGACACATTAATGTTAACTATCCTTTTCAACGTCTATGAGATAAGATCTAATATAATGTTTGTAGAACCGAGCGTTGGAATGATATTTTAGATGGGAAAAAACAGTTCTTGAGCTAACTGTTATTTCGGGGGATTTTAGGGTTTTACTACTTTGTCCGTGAATAGTATCCATGGATCTACCAGTGTTTTTCCTTTTGCACTCACTGGCCTCTTGGCTGGTGGGTATTCTCTGTAGGTTGGTATGACTTTTTCAAGTCTCTGTTCAAACGTGTCTTTTGCTAGATTCACATAGAATACTCCAAGAGGTATTTTGTCTCCCCATTCTAGCATCTTCTCGAGTATTGTCCCCATTTTGTTCTTGAAGTCGTCTATTGATGCTACTTGTGGGTCCCAGTTTGGATCCTCTTGGTCCAAGTAATATATTCTCTCCTCGTACCAGTCTTTGGTCATTATATTGTTGTATGTTGGACATGGTTGGAGTATCTGTACGAGGCTTGTGCCTTTGTGCTCGATTGCTTTCTTGATTAGTTCTTTTGTTTCCTTGACGTGGTATGCGTAGCCACGTGCTATGTACGTGTATCCGCTTGCTAGTGCTAGGAGCAGAGGGTTTAGGTTGTCGTGTAGGTTTGGTCCTGGGAGCGCTTTGGTTTGCCACCAGCTTGGGAGCGTTGGTCCTGCTTGGCCCTTGGTTAGTCCATATACTGCGTTGTCGTGGACGATGACCGTTATGTCGAGGTTTCTTCGTCCGATGGAGACGAAGTGCTCTACGCCTATTCCAAGCATGTCACCGTCTCCGCCTTCTGCTATGACTGTGAGCTCGGGGTTTGCAATCTTGATTCCTGTTGCCGTAGGTATAGCTCTGCCATGGAGTACATGTATGGTGTTTCCTTTAATGTAGTAACAGGATCTTCCGCTACATCCTATTCCCGTTACGACGACAAGGTTGCTTGGATCAATGTCTAGCTCTGCGAGCGCTCGATGTAATGCGTTGAGTATACCGAAGTTTCCACATCCAGGGCACCACTGTACCCAGGCATCCGTCTTATAGTCTAGCCAGCTACGCGCCACCGCTCACCACCACCTCTTTCTCTCCTGTCTCGACTATGCGTTTAACTGCATGGGCTACCTCTGTATCCCAGAGGGCCCTGCCCGTGAGCTTCTTGACGAAATGCTCTATTGTGAATCCTGTATAGCCGCGTATGAGGAATGCGGCTTGAGCGAGGTCGTTCTGTTCTATGTCTATTACTAGTTCAGCGTTTGTTAGCACGTCGAGCACAGGTTTTACCGGGAACGGATAGAATAGTCTAAGCTGTAGGAAGTTTACTTTTATCCCGTCTTTTTCTAGAAGCTTCATTGCTTCAAGTATTATTGGCTTTGTGGATCCCCAGCTTACTAGTGTTATCTTGGCATCAGGGTCTCCATGGAGCACTACTTTTTCAGAGTCAGGTATCTCTCTTGCTATGGTCTCGAACTTTCTTCTCCTCTTAGCCATCATTTGGTCTCTAACTATAGGATCTTCTGTGGGCATACCGTCCTCGGTATGTTCTAAGCCTGTCCATGTTAGTGGAACTTTGCCCATTGGAGCACGTGGACTTATTCCGTCTTCGGTAATCTTGTATCGCAGGTAGTCTTTTCCAGGGTTCTCCACGAATTTGCCTCTTTCGATCGCGGCTTTTAGTGGATTGATATCTTCTCTATGTAGGCTTGTTATTGTTGACGCAAGGTATTTGTCTACTAGATGTATTACGGGTGTCTGGTATTTCTCCGCCCAGTTGAGGGCCTTAATGGCGTCGTAGTACGCTTCTATGTGGTCTCCGCTGGCGACGACGATCTTTGGATTATCGCCGTGTCCTGAGAAGAGCGTGTGTAGAAGGTCTTGTTGTCCCTCCCTAGTTGGCAGTCCTGTGCTCGGTCCTCCTCTCTGCCAAACTGTTATTACTACAGGGATCTCTGCCATTATCGCTAGGCTAATTGCCTCGTTCATAAGGGCGAAGCCAGGACCGCTTGTGGATGTCGAGGTTCTGGCTCCCGCTACAGCCGCGCCGAGAGCGGACATTATTGCTGATAGCTCGTCTTCTGTCTGGAGAACTACCGCGCCGAGCTTCTTTAGCCCGAGTACTTCTTCTGCCCAAGGAGCAAGTTCAAAGTTTCTGTGGCCTTCTAGGAAGAGTGCCTCGTCGCTAGCAGGCGTTATCGGATAGTATGTCTGCATTGTTAGGCCGCCAACCACCTTGCCCATTGCTACTATTTCGTTGCCTGTCGCTAGCATGGTTTCTTTTCCTAGATGCGGTCCTTCTGGTAGGAAACAGCAGGGTCCTCCGTAGTTTTCGTCGACGTATTCGATTGCTATACGTGCTGCTAGAATGTTCATATCTACTACCTTCTTCTTTGCGGCGAAATGCGTTGCTATCGCTTTCTCGATCCAGTTAGGCTCTACTCCTAGGAGGTATAGTGTTGTGGCTAGACCTATGGTGTTTAGTGTTTTCGAGACTCTGCTTAGAGGAGCGTTTGTTGCTGAGGCTACTTTTCTTATTAAGTCTCTCATTGGGAGACCTATCGTTTTTACGCCATTTTCTTCAGCTACCTTCACCGCGCTCTCTGCTGTGGGCTCCATTCCTCTTTCTTCGAAGAACTTAATTAGCCGCTCTTTAAGTGGCTTAGGCATAGGCGCGATCGTTTTTATTTTCGTTTTTCTCGTTGAGGAATCGTATACTATGAAGCCGTCTTTCTTAACATCGGTGAAGTGGGTGAGAACGCTCTCCGCGTCGAGGACGGTTGCAGCGTCTACAGGGAAGTTAATGGCACCAGGTCTCTCTGGCTTTACTCTTATTGTAAAATAGCTGTGTGCACCCATGATGTTGCTTTGGTATTCTCTTGTTCCTATTACCTGGTAGCCTTTGAGGACGAATGTTTTCAGGGCTATTTGACCGGCGGACTCGATGCCCCCTCCTTGGGGGCCGCCGATGAGGAATTTCAGGTCTATGCTGCTGTTACTCACCCCGTGCACCCCATTCTTTCTCAAAAGACACTATATAGTTCCTCCTTAATATCTGGGTCGACATAGGCCCCTCTATGCACCCTATGTCCTTCTTTCACGTGTTGGAGGGCCTCATAGCCAGTTATCCTTGTTTTACACGTAGAGCACCAATATAGTTTGTTTTCATTTATTTTTAAAGGTTCAAAAAAGCTACATGTATCTATATCTAAAGTATACTTGTTATGGCGTTCACAATATCCGATAAAGCTATAGAACACGTTTGGGCGCCAGTAATTACAGAAAGCGCATTTTTTCTCGATCCTAGAGATACGATCTATTCTGATACCCGATTCCACGTCACTTTTTTCCTGTTTCATGCTCAATGTTTCATCATCCAAGCTTAGAATTCAGTATCCTGTTAGTGGATAAATGAGTGAAGAAGTAGTTACGTCATAACTTGTGAAGGTTAAGTGGAATAATTACTTGGATCCTTGGCTGGATAGGGGAAAATGAGAGACTAATGAGGCTTGTTTAGAGGTTCCGCAGTTTTTCTAGCATTATCTTCTTTTCGATGCTTGCTACTCTTCTCCTTGTTGAGACGACGGCGTCTGGGTTTACGCTGATGGAATCTATCCCGTTCCTGACGAGGAATTCAACGAGTTCTGGATATACGCTGGGTGCTTGTCCGCATATGCTGGCGGTTACTCCGTTTTTGTGTGCTGCGTCTATTATCATTTTGATGGCCTTGAGTACTGCAGGGTCTCTCTCGTCGAAGTAGCCCATTCTCGCCAATAATCCGCTGTCTCTGTCTACTCCTAGTACCAGCTGGGTTAGATCGTTGCTACCGATGCTGAATCCGTCTATTAATTTTGCGAACTCGTCTGCTAGTAGGACTGTGCTTGGTACTTCGACCATTATCCATACCTTGAAGTCCCTTCCTCTTTCGAGGCCCTCGTCAGCCATTATTTGGAGGGCTTTCTTTAGTTCCCACGTTGTCCTCACGAAGGGGAACATTACCCATACGTTCTTTAGGCCCCATTCGTCTCTGACCTTCTTTATTGCTCTAAGCTCGAGCCTGAAAGCGGGCTCGAATTTTGGCGTTATATATCGTGATACTCCTCTCCATCCAATCATTGGGTTTCTCTCATCGATATCCTCGTATTTCTCGCCTCCTCTGAGGCGCCTGTATTCGTTGGATTTGAAGTCGCTGAATCTGACTACTACGGGTCTCGGATATATTGCTGATGCTACTTTGGCTATTCCTTCGGCTAGCTTGTCTACGAAGTAGACTCCTCTTCCCTGGTCTACTAGGTAGAGTGGATGGTATCCGATCCAGCTCGAGATTATGAATTCTATTCTCATTAGTCCTATTCCGTCGAAGGGCAAGTTCTTGTACCTGTCGATTTCGTCTGGTTGTCCTAGGTTCATATAGATTTTAGTAGCGGTTACAGGATAGAGCTCCATTACTAGCTCGGCTGGGACGCCTGTGGGTCCTGCTTCTTCTTTTTCGGGCTTCTCTTCGATGATTTTTCCACTATATACTACGCCTCTGCTACCGTCGACGGTGACGAGCATTCCGTCCTTTAGGACCTCTGTGGCATTACCTGTACCTACTACGGCCGGTATACCTAGCTCTCTTGCTACGATTGCTGCGTGAGCAGTCATTCCTCCTTCATCAGTTACTATTGCAGCGGCCATTTTCATATAGGGTACCCAGTCTGGATCCGTCATCTTTGTAACTAGTATGTCTCCTTTCTTCATTTTCTTGGCGGCTTCCTCTACGCTGAGGGCTACTTTGACTATTCCGGCTGCTTGTCCTGGGCTTGCAGGAACTCCGCGTACGAGTACTTCGCCTTTTTTAATCTGGGCTTCTTCTGTTTCTTTTGGTGCCTCTACCTTTCGCTTTTGGCTCCATACGGTTTCCGGCCTTGCCTGTACTAGGAAGAGGTTGTCCGGAGGCTCTATTTCTGAGTCTATTGCCCATTCTATATCCATGTGGTGGCCGAAGTGTTGTTCTACTTTTAGAGCTACCTCGGCTAGCTTTCTGACTTCTTCGTCGCTTAGAGAGGGCTTATCCGGCCTGATATCGTATTTTTCTATTATCAGTGCTATCTCTGGGTGTATCTTCTTTAGTTCTTCTAGCTCCTCTTGGCTTTCGGGTATTTTTATTTCGACGTTCTGTCGCCTCCTTGGGTCATAGAATAATGCCTTTGTCTTCGGCGAGATTCTTCTCTCGACTATTTCTAGGGTTTCTTTGTCTACGACGAAGGAGTCGGGGGTTACTTTTCCTCCTACTATGTATTCTCCGAGGCCCCAGATGCTTTCGATTACTATTTTTGATTCGTCGCCTGTTACGGGGTGTAGTGTGAACATGACACCGCTACTTCTGCTTGACACCATTTTCTGGACTACTACGGCCATGTAGGCGTTCTCGTGGGAGACGTTGAGAGAGTCTCTATAGCTTAGGGCTCTCGCGGTCCATAGGCTTGCCCACGCCTTCTTTACGTGTTCGATTACCTCATCTACTCCTGATACGTTTAGGTATGTGTCTTGCTGGCCGGCGAAGCTCGCCTCCGGCAGGTCTTCCACGGTAGCACTGCTTCTTACTGCTACTCGTGGGTTTTCTACTCCTATTTTCTCGGCTAGTTTAAGGTATGCTTGTGCTATTGCATCTCTAAGTCGTTTAGGCATTGGTGTTCTAACGAACTTTGATCGGATCATTTGGCTTGCTTTTTCGTATTCTTCCGGTTTACCGCTAATTATAACTTCCTCTAGGACATATTTTATGAAGCCAGAGATCCCTGTCTCGAGAATGAATTGTTTGTATGCTTCGCTGGTTACTACGAATCCAGGTGGTACTGGTATTCCTGCTTTCATCATTTCTCCGAGGCCAACTGCTTTGCCTCCTACGAGATCATGATGTGTGTTGTCTACTTCTTCTAGCCATAGGATATACTTCTTGTCTCTGTAGGACAAAATTCTCACCATGTAAAATAAAGGGTTTTCCGCAAGTTTTAAATGTTAATTTTGGATGATGGGAATTGAAAACTAACAATTACTGAGAAGCTCTCTAGCCCGCTCAACTACATCGTCTAGCTTTACGGTAAATCTCTCGCCACACTTGACACTGTACAAGGTAACAGTACCCGATTCTACTTCTCTTCCACCTATGAATGCCAGCACCGGTATAGAGAGTCTCTGGGCCTTCTTCCTCTGCTTTCTCTCATTAACTCTTCCTAAATCTATCCTTGTACTAATCCCTCCTTGTCTTAGTAGATCCGTTACTTTCCAAGCATAATGGAAGAAGTCATGCTTCATTACTATTACTTGGACTTCTGTTACAGTCCTTCTATTAAGATCATATATTCCCAGTTCTAATCCAGCATCAATTATACGCTCGAGCCCTATACTAACACCAGTAGCAGGAATAGACTCACCTATGAAGAGACCAATAAGATTATCGTACCTTCCTCCACCCGCTACACTACCTATCCTGGGCTTATCCAACACGATCTCCAGTATGGGTCCCGTATAATAGTCCAGACCCCTGACAAGGCTCATATCTATCTTAATCTTATCAGATTCTATTATAAGCGAACTCATCTCTCCTAAGTGAGCAACTGCAGCTGATACGTTAGAGTTATTAGAATACTTTTTGCTGATCTCTTCTAGTATATCGTTAGGCGAGCCTGATATTGATATTATGTCAAGTATCTTTTCTATGGTTCCTTGAGCTAGTCCTAGCTTTTCCAGCTCCTTTCTCACTCCATCTATACCGATTTTGTCCAGTTTATCGATTGCTCTGTAGACGGGGACTATGTTTGATAATCCGAGTTCTTCCTCGAATATGCCTTTGAGAAGTCTTCTATCGTTTAATCGTATTGTGTATCCAGTGCTGAATCCAAGTGCTTTCAATGAGTCTATCGCGAGATTAACTATTTCCGCATCGGCCTCTGGATGCGGGCTTCCAACTATATCAGCGTCGCACTGATAGAATTCCCTGTATCTACCTTTTTGGGGCTCTTCATGCCTCCATACCGGAGCAATGTGGTATCGTTTGAACGGCATCACTATATTTCTATTAGTAGCGACAAACCGTGCAAGCGGGACTGTGAGATCGTATCTGAGCGCGTACTCGCGTTTGCTCCAGGGATCCTTGAATCTCCATATAAGCCTGTTCTCGGCTTCCTCGCCGTACTTACCTGCCAGTATCTCCCAGTATTCGAGTACTGGTGTATCTATTGGGTCGAACCCGTATCTCTGGAATACATTTTCAAGTCGTGAAATGAGCTCTTTTCTGAGAAGCATAATGTCGGGTGGAAAATCGCGGAAGCCTCTTGGCGGCCTTATATTGCGGGGCTTCAATTCTCTTCCCTCTTTTCTTTTTCCATTTCCTCTATTCTCCTAGCTATGGTCTCCAGATACATAGAGTATATTTCTGTGGCAATTCTAACAGTTGCATAAACCCTTCCTGGAAGGGAAAACTTATCACATTCCTCGCTCCATATGCTTTCGATAAGCTCGCTTAGTTTTGTTTTTTCTCCTAGGATCTTCTCGATGAAGTCGTCTACAAGGTCTTTTTCATCATCACCGATGCCGAGCGCCTTATAGAGTTCTCCTTCATCGTGATTGAATAATCCTTTGTCTATGCAACAGTTTTCCTCCAAGTCTAATCACCGAACTACGTTAATACGGCTATATCTAATTATGTGATTCCCGTGTTTTAAACCGGGTCATCTCTGGCATGGTTCCTCTCTCACAATCGGCCTCCTGGATCTAGTAGGATAGGCCTCGATTAGGGTAGAACCAGGCATGCACTCGTGGCTGACGGGAAAGCATGTGTTGTTCGCATCTATTGAGTAGTATAGGAGTGTTCCGTCACGTGTTACACTTTCACACCATCTTCTGTCGAGAACCGCGGTGTTTCTTAGTCGGTTTCTTGTCTGTATTTTATCTTTAAATGTGGCGGGACAGAAGTGGACGGGTATTGATACGTTTTCACGTGCCCATTCGACGATTCTTATTGCTGCCTCTAGGGCTCCTTCAACTGTAAATGGGCGTTTTTTACTTTCTCTATATCCCCTTATCATGAGTTGTCTTGCGTTTGGAGAAACAAATTCTAGCTCGTTCAAGTTCACGAACTCTGCTCCTACCTTATCCGCGTAAAGTATTATCTTCTTTGCCCATTCTAGGAGGCCGGGAGCAATAGGGATCTCGACTCCTGTACTAATAGATGTGTAACTGACTGCTAGTTTGATTTTCTCGAGGAAAGAGTCATGTGTAGGATGGAACCGTATTTCGTCGAGGCCAATTTGGTCAAGTCTCGATAAAACGTTCCTAGTAGCATATCTTCCACTTGTATAGAGATGTATATGGAAACTGTATCCAAAGTTCTCCTTTAGGGATTTTATAACGTGGAATACTCTATGTGGGACGGTTAAAGGATCTCCTCCTGTGATACTGGCTCCGCTGGCACCACTCCTTGCGACCTCGAGTATAATGTCATCGATTCTATAAACAGGTTCTTCGTTCACAAAGATCACGTCATGCCCAAGTTTCTCACGGCTAACGGGGCAGTAGAAGCACCCGTCATCGCATAATCCTGTGATGAATATAACTGCCTTTAACCCACCGAAGCAGAGATTACATCCCTGCGCCATATAGGGCCTAGAGAGTAGTGCTCTATCCGGTGCGCCCAATCTTAGCATCCGTGATAACCTATTCATGCAATAATATGGCGGAGCTTAATATGGAAAAAACACATACACTCCCACACATCTAGGCCTAAAGAAAATCCTAGAACACTTCAACTATGAGATAAATGATAAGACTGTCACCTCATGGTGCGGTGATTCGAACCCACGCAGGCCCACGCCATCGGGTCCTAAGCCCGACATGGAAGAGGCACCTATTATTCCGAGCAACACAAGGTAATCATGACAATACATTATTTTTGAAGCAGAAACTAGGAATAAATGTTTCTCAAAAATGCTAAGATATCGGTTTCTCTAGTATACTGATCTAGGTCTACTAGTCCTCGAGGCGACACATCACAGCCTATAAGCGGCTGGCTAAAATGCTTTGTGGAGAATAATAATAGTGCCTGCGAGGAATTCAACTATATGAAAAGTAAGAAGAGTAGAAAAGATGCCCACGTCCCAGGAGACAACGAGATAAAAACGGGCCTCACAAGGCCTATTAAAGAGCAGAGTTCAATTGGCATAAAGGGAAACAAACACATCTTCTGGTACACTTCCTCGAGAAACCCGAAGAGAAAACAGTAAACCTTTCGGGAAGCTACAAGAGACAAGAAAAGCTCTGGGCCTAGCAGGCTTCAAATATATGATGAAATACGTGGCCACTAAATGCTAGAACTAGGCGTGCCAGTAGTAATCACCTCATACAAAGTCAGAATACCCCCAAAGCAATACAGGCTAATAGCTTTCGTCGATGCCCGTAACGGTGTCCCGAGCCTCGTAGTAAACATCCTTAAGAGAAGCAACGTAGAGGTACACGTGGACAGTATAGAACTGGCTCCCCAGCAGGCGAATGGGGCCTGGTTCGAGTGGGGGTAGAAGGCTTGTGGTACCAGGATCCCCTAATGTTCGTAATGATAATGTTCGTGGCGAGCGGAATGATATACCTAGGCTATAGGCTAGTAAAGACTATCCTCGACCATCTCTAGCTATTATTCTTTTGAGCCCTGAAACTAGCTCGCTTGTCGAGAGTTTTCCGCTGGCCCATTCATCAAGCATATTCTCCACGACCCTTTCCCCAGCCTTCTCCGCGGCCCTCTCAGCGAGATCATGTATTCTTGCCAGCCTTCTCCTCATTTCGACGACTCTAGGATTAGGCATGTTCCTCACCAGTCCTATGGTTAACACACGGGATGCCTAGCCTTATAGCTTTTGTTCGGCTATTGCTGCTGCTTCTGCTAACGTGTCCATGCCTGGCTTTCTTGCCCGCTTAACGTTGAGTGAATCCCCTGCTACTGCTACTTGCCAATCTGTTTGCTGGCTAGATCATCTGGTTGCTCGCTAAGAGAGTAGAACCGCCTTACTAGCGGTCTCGATTCTATACATACAGGCGATCCTCGCAAACACCTATAATCTGCTTCAAGGTGACCTAGCCAGGTTTTTGAAGTCGAGTCTAGCAAAAACCCTTTGAAGCAAGCGTTTTAGAGGGTGTTAATACCGTGCATAACAGGTTAGATAGAGGCATTCTAGGAAGTTCTCAAACAGGCGACTTCAAAATGTATGTCTACATTAAGCGTACAAAGACAAACAACTGGACGTACTATTATCTCGTCATAGAAGAATACCTCGGCAATGGTAAAAGGAGACAGATCGCACACATACCACTCAAGAAAATACTAGAACAATTCAATGTTAACGCCGAAGACGTTAGATGGTGCGGGGGGTGGGATTTGAACCCACGCAGGCCTACGCCATCGGGTCCTGAGCCCGACCCCTTTGACCAGGCTCGGGCACCCCCGCGTCCTCGCCAATTATACGTGTCTAATTCAATCACAGGTTATTAAGAATATTTCGAATCCCGGGGTTACTCATTTATTTCCCCGAGAGGCATCCAAGGTCTACAAGGCGGTTTCCAGGGAATCGACGATTAGGTGAATCAATGTGGGCGTACTGGATATACTTGCAGCAATTGCTGACAGATTTCCTACAATAGAGAAACCAGTGCCGAAACCTTCATTGTATAGAAGACTTGCGTGGACGGGTGTTGTCCTCGTATTATACCTTATTATGACTAATATTCCGCTCTATGGGATACCTGAGCAGGTCACTGGATCTACTATTACTCTTCAACAGATTATCTTTGCCAGTAGCGCGGGCACATTAATGGAGCTTGGTATCGGCCCCATTGTCACGGCAGGACTCATACTACAGGTGCTTGCAGGTGCGAAAATAATTGATATCGATCTATCGGACCCAGATGCAAGAAAAACATTCACCGCCGCTCAGAAAAGCCTAGCCATATTCTTCGCAATCTTTGAAGCTACAATGTATGTCCTCGGGAACAAGTATTGGGCCGGAACCAACATAACCCCCTCATGGGAAATAAAGATCATTGTTATCGCACAGCTATCGCTAGCAGCATTTATAGTTATTCTTATGGACGAGATGCTTCAGAAGGGTTGGGGTATAGGAAGCGCGATAAGCCTCTTTATCCTGGCAGGAGTAGCATATCAGGTAATGTGGAGCTTCCTAGGATATATCCCCCAAGTAGCAGAAACCTATGGATTCATACCTGCACTAGTACAGAATCCTTCTCCCATGATAATTGCTAGGCCAGGAGGGTATCCTGACCTCACAGGCCTCGTGGCAACACTAGCAATAATACTCTTCCTAGTATACGTCCAAGCGATGAGAGTAGAGATCCCAGTTACTTCTCCAAGGATGAGAGGTATAAGGTCAAAGGTACCATTACAGTTCATGTATGTGACAAACATACCCATACTACTAGTCGGTATACTAGTAGCAGACCTCCAACTCTTCAGAGGAATAATAGGAAACTTCCTAGGAAATACGCACCCGATATATCAAGCATATGACCAGTTTGTCTATTATATCAGTCCGCCGAGGGGAATAATTACTGCTGTCTCAGACCCGATTAGGACAGTGACATTCGTGATTAGCTGGACGATAATGTCAATTATATTCGGATACATGTGGGTAGAACTAGCAGGCCTAAACCCCTCAGAACAAGCGGATAGACTAATAAAAAGCGGCCTCGAGATACCTGGAATGAGGAGAAACCCGAAGATCCTAGAGTCAATTCTATCCAAATACATCTATCCACTTACACTGTTAAGCAGCATAATCGTGGCTATAATTACTGTTGTAGCAGACATATTTGGAGCATATGGTACGGGGACAGGAATACTTCTCGCGGTAGGTATTATAAACCAGTACTATACAATGATAAGCTACGAGAGAGCCCTAGAGACATTCCCGCTGCTGAGGAAGCTGCTAGGCGAGGGATAAGCCATGAGGAACAAGTTTAGGGTCGTTATAATAACGGGCGTCCCGGGAGTAGGAAAGACTACCGTTATTTCAAAATTAGCCGAAATAGCAGTGGGCAAGGGCATTAAGCTCAAAGTAGTCAACTTCGGTACGGCGATGCTAAACTATGCTATAAAAGAGGGAATAGTGGAAGACAGAGATGAGCTGAGGAAGCTACCTCTAAGGAAACAATTAGAGCTCCAGAGCCTAGCCGCGAGAAGCATAATAAATGACGCCGATGACCTTGGCGAGAATGATTACTTGATAATTGATACACATGCCCTCGTAAAAACAGTAGCCGGATACTGGCCGGGCCTGCCCAGACACGTTATAGACGAACTAAAACCCGACATGATCGCGATAATTGAGGCAGATCCAGAGGTAATAGTAAAGAGACAAGAAAGGGACACGGCAAGGTATAGGAAAGACATGGGGGGAGCATCGGGAGTAGCGAAGCTAATGGAATATGCAAGAGCAGCGTCCTTCGCGAGCGCGACATACTATGCTAGCACAGTAGCAATAATAGAGAACGAGGAAGGAAAGGCCGAAGAAGCTGCCCAGAAACTTCTAGGTCTTATGCTAAACCTATAAAACTATAATTTCTTTTCCTGTTTCTATAATGTTCTCCTCGCCGGGAGTGAGTGGTAACGATACTAAAAAGCAAATTAAATTATTTCAAAGAGATAATATACCCTCGGGTTAGTGGAGGAAAAAGGGGAATGAATCCGTTACCGCTAATCATCGTGATTCTACCAATGCTGCTCGTTTATAGTACTGCCATGATATACAGGAGCATATATCCACGAGAAGCAATAGAGAGAGCTATCGAGGTCATCTCACAGTATCGGGTTCTTAAGAACGAGTCTAGGAAAAGCAAGAGGGTATTGAAGAAGCTCAGGGCAATGGATTCTGAGTATAAAAAAGCAAAAAGAATAATGACGAGAAGCATCATAGTAAAAATGCTCTTATTAATGGCGAGCTATATCTCGGGAAGCGTAATATTTTTCTATATCGTCCCGGTTCTTCCCGCTCCATACTATATTCCATTAATCTCGATAGAGTCAGACTTCGGCCTTGTTATTCCGTCATTCCTATTATACTTTATATCATATATGGTCTTCTATCTGGCAATACGCGATACCTTCTTATAGCGCCTCACCAATATCATCCGATATTGGCGGACCATCACGGAGGTGGACAAACGTGGTGAGGCCCGCCTATAGAAGCAGGAGCCTACGAAGAGTCAGCGTTAGGCTCCCAGGCGGACGCACCACGGTTCACTTCGAGAAGAGGAAACCCAGCCCAGCGCGATGCGCTAGGTGCGGGCGTCCATTAAATGCTGTACCAAGGCTCCGTCCCAACAAGCTAAAGCATCTAAGCAAAACCGGTAAGAGACCAGAGAGGCCATATGGTGGTGTACTCTGCCCGAAGTGTCTAGCGGAACTACTAAGATTATCCATAGTAAGGGGCCAGTAATAGTAGTATCCGGCCCCCCAGGCTCAGGCAAAACAACATATGCTAAGAGGCTAAGCAAGGATTTTGGACTAGAATACTATACTACAGGCCAGATATTCAGGGAACTCGCTAAGAAGCTAGGCTACACTCTAGAGGAATTTAGCAGACTAGCCGAGAAAGATCCAAAGATAGATTTCCTCATAGACTCGACCACTCTCGAATATGCTAGAAAAGGAGGAGTAGTTATTGATAGTCATCTTGCAGCCTGGGTACTAGCTGGAATCGCCGATATAAGTATACTCGTAAAAGCCCATCCACTAATACGAGCACAGAGAATAGTTTCAAGAGAACAGAAAGATAAGTGGACTACAATAAGGGAAACCTTTACAAGAGAGCTGAGCCAATATAAGAGATTTAGAGAATACTATGGATTCGATTTATTAGATTATTCCCTGTTCGATATTGTAGTAGATACAAGCGTGCTAGGAGTGGATGAAGTATATCACGTTATCGAGTCCTTCGTTAGGTTAAAGCTCAAGAAACTAGGCTTCTTGTAAGATTTCCTGAAAGAATCATATTTATATCGGGATAGCCTTCTAGAGACGAATCCGGTGTATGGAGGGAGACATGATGCCAGCAATAGAAGTAGGAAGGCTGTGTGTAAAAGTATACGGGAGAGAGGCCGGTAGAAAATGTGTTATCGTTGATATTATAGATGAGAACTTTGTCTTAGTAACTGGCCCTAAGCAGCTTACAGGCGTAAGAAGGAGGCGTGCCAACATCGATCATATAGAGCCTCTCGATAAAAAGATAGAAATCAGTAAAGGAGCCTCCGATGAGGAGGTTCTCAATGCGATAACCAGTGCTGGTCTCGTAGATTTCATGAGGGAAAGAGTCAAACCAGCACCGGTTATATAAGTTTAATAGTTTTAATAATTGTTTTCACAATAAACACTATATATTAGATTATCCTTGGCATCATTCCGGAAGAATACAAGTCGATTTCTCAAGATATAATAGATCCTCTTGGATGAGAATAACTAGAACTAGGAGGAGAGAAAAGAATGGACATAGACGTAACTCAGAAAGGCCGAGAGTTCATTAATTCATTAAACGAATTCTGCGGATACAAAGCTAACTGGCTTATTAAAATAGACGAGCCAACGAGCCCCGAATGGGGCTGGCTCCCCTACGAGCGACCACTCGAGAAATACGTAGAATACGGTGTGATTAACCTCGACAAGCCTCCAGGACCAACAAGCCACGAGGTAGTTGCATGGATAAAGAAAATGTTCAATATGAAGCGGGCAGGGCATGGGGGCACCCTAGAGCCCTAGGTCTGTACCGGACCAGGGCGGGGACACCCTAAGGTAACGGGAGTATTGCCCGTTGCCCTCGCCCGCATGACAAGAGTAGTCGGAAACATTATACACTCAAGTAAAGAATACATCTGCGTCATGCAACTCCACAGCCCCGTTCTCGAAGAGCGGCTAAGAGAGGTACTAGAAGAATTTACAGGGGTCATATATCAGAGGCCGCCGTTAAGAAGCAGTGTTAAAAGAGCATTGCGGAAAAAACGTATCAATGAAATAGAGCTCATCGAATATACCGGGAAATATGCTCTCCTCAGAATAGATTGCGAAGCAGGAACCTACATGCGTAAATTGTGCTGGGACGTAGGACTAGTCCTAGGCGTAGGAGCCCATATGAGAGAACTACGCAGAATAAGAACAGGCCCCTTCCATGAAGACAAGAACCTGGTCAGAATGCATGATGTTGCAATGGCACTTATACGACTCCGCCTCGAAGGGAAAGAGGATCTTCTACGGAGAGTAGTTCTACCAGGAGAATACTCGGTATGCCATATACCGAAAGTAGTAGTGAGAGATAGTGCAGTGGAAAGCATTGTGCACGGAGCAAGTCTTGCAGTACCCGGAATTGTCATGGTGCAGAACACGATAAAGAAAGGCGAGACAGTAGCTATGCTCACAGGAAAAGGAGAGCTCATAGGCCTAGGCGTTGCAGAGATGAATGCAGAAACAATTATCCAGTCAGAGAAAGGAATAGCTGTGAAGCCAAAGAGAATCATAATGGAACCAGGAATCTATCCGAGGATGTGGAGGAGACAGGGCCAGGACAGCCAATAGTCCCCCATGGCGCCGGGGGCGGGATTCGAACCCGCGCCCCCCGTGTGGGGGAACGGGTCTCAAGCCCGTCCCCTTGGTCCGCTCGGGCACCCCGGCACTCCCGAGCCAACAAATAATGTTAGCATAGGAGGGTTATTTAGGTATCACGATAGGTCTCCTGCTAGATAACCACTAATACGTCTGTGTGTGTTCTTTCAAGTACTTTCTTGGTTACGCTTCCGATAAATAGTCTCTCTAGCCGGCTTAGACCTCTTCTACCGACAACGATAAGATCGACGCCTTCCTGAATAGCTATATCAGCAATTTGATCGCCAGGATCTCCTATAGCGACAATTGTTTGAGCCTCTATTCCATATTCGGAAGTGATTGTTTCCTTGAGTTTCGAAAGAGCCTTTTCTGCAGCTTCTTTTAAAGGACGGGTGTCGACTACCTCCGGGACTAGTAGTTCGCCTAGGAGAACAGTTGGAGGCGGGACTATGGATACAAGCAAGAGGCTTGATCCCATACTCTTAGCGATTTCAGCCGCCCTTCGAGCAGCCTTGAGAGAAGCTTCAGAACCGTCGATTCCCACAAGAATTTTCTTGTATACCATAACTATCACGCTCCCGTTCCCGGCTATCTAAATTATTATTGTTAATCCAAAATGTATATAAAATGGCCCGATGAGGAACGCCACGCGAATGACCTCTCCGACGAAATTGGAATGAATTCGGCCTGTGTTACCGAGGGCATAGAATAGACTTTGATTTGTTTTCCTATTATAGTTGCCGCTTTCTAGACGAGTCAAACAATATAGCTCACCGCTTCACAATATGTTGATAATTGTGGGATGATGATATCGAGGTAAACCGAACCCCTGTGTGGACGTTATCCCCGTCTGACCCCTCCAAGATACGGTGAACGAGAAATGAAGTGCAAGGATACCGTTATCGTAGTAATATATGTGCCTTTGGAAAAAAGCCTACCAATAGTAGTCCAAGAAATAAAAAACTGTAAAGGACGTATACTAAGCTTAAACGAAGAAAGCAGAAGAATAGTGTTTGCCACAACTAGGAAAAGTTTGACTGGTACCATATGTAGAAGACTAATAGAAGGGCTTGGAACGGCGAGAATTGAACTATCCATCAAGTGTAAGTTATCGGGTCGTCGTAGGGCGGAAAAATTAATTAATAGTCTGAAAAAACTAGGATTTAAGAAATATACAGGTCCCCGCAGGAACCGTTACTTTGTCGGGATCCTCTGTTCTAGAATAGTAGCGTTCGAAATAGAGGTCGAGAAGTCGAGGCTACGGTTAAAACCTGGAAAATACACTTGGGGGAAAAGGATTATTAGTCCTCCTCTTCCCTCACAGTTAGAATTAGACCTAGACGATGTAGACAAAGCCTACGAGGAATGCTTGAGAGAACTCGCAGAGTTAACTAAAAGGTGATGACTTATGATGACGCCTGCTGATTTCTTGATACGGATGCTGATAGCTCTTCTAGGAGGAATGTTGATAGGTTTAGAGAGGGAAAGGGCCCAGGCTAGCTCTATCACTAGAGAGAAAGGAAGTATTCCTGGGCTAAGGAGCTTTGGCTTGCTGAGCCTGTTCGGAGGTCTTATAGGTTATCTCTCAATGGCTCAGGGAGATCAGAGAGTCGACGTTTCTCTTGTCGCAGTAAGTTATTTAGCCTTATCGGCGCTCGTAATTCTCTACGCTTATTCCAGAATGGTTAAAAGAGGAGTCTCGGGGATAACAACTTACATCGTTATGTTCACAACATTTGTCATAGGATTCCTCTCCGGAATAGGACTCGTACTAGAATCGGCGGCGTCAAGCGTGATAGTAACTCTTGTTCTAGCACTCAAGAACCCGGCGGAGAGAATAGCAATGACACTTAACTATGACGAGTTACTAGCAATGCTAGAAGTAGCCGCATTAGCACTAGTGTTCGGGCCCTTAATACAGTCATATGCTGAGCAGAGCGGTCTAAGCATTGTTTTTAAGATATACTTGTTCTTCACGATTATATTGATGATATCTTTTGCAAGCTATATGACGGCCAAGGCCTGGGGAGCAAAGGGATTATTTTATGCCGCGCTACTGGGATCCCTCGTTAACAGTGAGGCGACGGCTAGTAGCACAGCTCTTGTTGTATCTCGGATAGGTAATCTAGTGGATAGAAAACGATTATTGGGGAGCTTGATCCCTTTGATAATAGCTACCGCTCAAGCGAAGCTTGCTATTCTAGGCATAATCGGAACCTATCTATTTGCAGACATAATATATGGAGACGTAGTATTAGCAGGGCTCCTAATAGTTCTCGTAGCAGTAGTTATAGGCTACATATCAGCGGCAAAAACCTCAACATATACCTCTACCCTGCAACAAGTGGAGATCCAGAGCCCACTCTCGTGGAGCACGGCTCTCAAAGGAGCAGTAGCGTATGGAGTACTGACTGGCCTATTTTTCATACTCCCGAAAACAAGTATAGGAAGCTGGTACGGTATGCCCCTTCTCCTATCCTTCATAGGCGGGCTCGTTAATGCAACAGCAGTAATCCTCTCCATAGGCACAAGTGTGGCATCCCTCACCCATTGTCAAATCATTTCATCAATTCTACTTACAATAAGCGCAGCCTCGCTAAACAAGATCCTCTACATAAACACAGCACGTCTTTCAAGAGAAGAACTCAAGACCATAATAGCGTGGAGCATAATAATGTCCCTTGTCCCAATAATCATCCTATTAGCTGTGGCATCAAACTGTTTCTAGCTGCTATGCCTTTCGACAACACCTAAGTCTACCTGATTATTCTTCAAGTCGATGCAGAAATATCCTGGTGCGGGGGGTGGGATTTGAACCCACGCAGGCCTACGCCATCGGGTCCTAAGCCCGACCCCTTTGACCAGGCTCGGGCACCCCCGCATCATCCTCTTGAGAAAAATGATATGTAGCATCTTATTAGGATTACGATTCCTCTTCTTCCTCTTCTAGGCTTACGAGTGCTAATATCTCACGATAAATTCTTTCGGCTATTCTTTTCTCAACGTCTTCGGCATCAGATAGAAGCGAGGACAGGTTATCTTCCAGGTAAGAACTTATATCACCGCTCACTTCGATTATTTTCTTTTTAATAGCTTTCGGAGCCGGCGCTAGTACTGATGCTCTCACTATCGCCTGGCCATTTATAGGCGTTATCATTATTGCTCCCGCGTCCTGGCCCTGGTAAGTAAGCTTGAACACTATGTCTCCGGTGTCGGTTTCTCCGAGTTTCTCGAGTTGGTAACTCGGCTCTTCTTCTAGAACTTCCTCTGCTCTGGATAAAACTGACTTAAGTTTAGATTCAACTTCTTCGTCTGACACTCTCTTCCATACTTGAACCGTTAACGTATCCAGTAGCCATTTTATATCTCCATCTTCTATCTCGTAGTCTACACTTATCCTGACGACATCTCCCTTATCAACTTGTAGGTTAGTTACTAGAATCTCGAAAAGTAACCTGTTGAGCTCGCCAGCTGCCTGAGCGACCTTTTTCGCTTCTACTTCACCGTTCTTTATCTTATCCTTAAGCTGCGCGAAAAGGACTCTTCGAACCTTATCCGCATAGCCTCCTGCTATTACGAGCCCGCTCCTCAACGTAGGCATAGCTCTCGCCTCTTTTATCTCACATTTATTAATAATATATTGTTTCGATAAATGATAAATGAATATGCTCGATAAAACACTTACTTTGCTAGTATCAAATTATAATCCCACAGTTATACAATGAACAAGTCGAGTGCCGACTCAGAATAGTAATGAAGGGTATGAGGAGCCGACCACCGTAAGACCCTGGTTCGATAACAGCCAGGGGATGATAAGCGATAGTTCAAGGGAGGTATTTCACTTGAGATAACTGTAGTCGATGGATTCCTCCTCTTCCACGGAGTAGCTTCCTGTATTTTCTAAGTGCCATATTATCTCGACTACTTCGTCTGGAGCTCCATTCACGAAGAGGATTCCGACTCCATGATTCTCTATAACATTACCAAGATAGAGATACGCAGTCTTTGACAAATTGCCTTTTTTCGAATAAAATATTAGCAGGGGCTTCTTCCCTAGCTCCTTTATTTTCTCCAAGTAGGGAATAAGCCCTGTAATAATCCTATACGATTCTCTTCCTGTGAGTAGATACCCGGGGCTAAGCACTACGATATAGGCGATGAATTTCGAGCCTCGAACTATGATGACAGGTGGTAACTCGTTATCGAAGTCTGCTTTATTTGCATCGAACCCCTTAAGTTGATCAAGTAGCTTCAAGGCTTCTTCCTTAGCAGCATTTATGTCGAGAACGATTCTAGGATCGTTTATCCCTTTCTTCACGATTTTGTCTATTAGCGTTTCCTCTGCCAGCGAGATCATCGCCATTTCCCATCAACTTGTTTCTCTGTCTACTCATATCCTGGATACTATACTAGTAGTTCAACAATATAATAATCTGGATAGTAGGCTAGCTCATTTTTAACCACACGCATAGTCTGTAATCTTATCGAGAGGGACCTCTGTTGGCGCGGATAAAAATGCTACTGATCATGATTATTATAATAGCTTTGATACTTAGTATGATAAACGTATCAATAGTGTATGTCTCGGCTGAAGAAAGCACTGTCTCCGCCAATTTAATCTATAATGGACGAGTATTCCTCGAAGAACAGGTATGTTGCCGGGGGATTCCAGTATCAATAACTATCATTGGAGGTAAAGTAGGTGTAATGGTATATTATAGCGGAAACCATACAGCCAACCTATATATCGTCGATAAGGCTTCAAATGATATAATCGATAAACGAACATTTAAAGAAAGCCGACCTCTCTGCATGGAAAAAATCTCGAACACCCTTCTAGACCTGGTCTTATATAAGGGATCAATTATAGAAGAATATATCTACGATATTGCAGAGTCCCGGCTAATCCCCGGGTTTAGGTATCCAGCCCCTTCCGGATCAGTAATAAATGGATGTATAATAAGTAATGGAAACTATATAATATACGGCTCTAAAATAGACCCCGTAAATGGTTACCAGAACTTATTAGTCGTATTGGGATCTACCGGAAACAGAATAAGCGAACTTGTCTGGGGCTCGGTAGGAGATGAGGCAATTCTGGACGCGAAAGCCTCGACAGAAACAATATATGTATTATCGCTAAACGCTACTAGTGGTAGTAATCTTACATTATACTCGGTAGATAGTCTTCAGGGTCCTCCTAGACAACTTACAACTATCCTGGGCTTTAGGCCCATAGGACTCGACACCAACAATAATGGTATAGTTATCATACTGGGGAGAACAATGAAAAACACTCCAGGATTCATAGTCTACAACGCTAGTGGACAAAGATTAGTCGAGATAAATCAGACAAGTATAGTTTTCTTAAGCTCTGTATTCATAGATAAGGATCTTTTGCTCGTAGCGGGATACATGTACAATCAGACAACTCATGTTACAGACGGAATATTATTATTAGAACCTATCACAAAGATTCCAACATACACAGACGTGACTCCTATACTAATAACCGGAAAAGACAACATATCCATAACATCTCTCACTATCGATCAAGACACCCTGATAGTTGGAGGCCTACAGGGATACGTTCCCTTTATAGCATTCTATAATACTATAATCCAGGAACCAATTACAGAAACTACTACGACAAGGAGCAACAACACCACGCCGCCAGAACAAAACAACATAGGACAACTTTTAGTTGCATCATTATTACTAGGACTAATCGGGATCATAACCCTAACATATGTCTTAAAGAAAAGACACACCTCAAAGCATACTGGGAGAGGATAACTTAAACCATCACGATAGCGTCTATCAATTATAGGATTATATCCAACATGCTCCCTCTCCCATCAAAGCAGAAAATACCTAAGAATACCGGGGCACAGAATGAGGAAAGGACTAAGCGAACTACTGGGAGCAATGATAATGACCATAATCGTATTATCACTCGCGGCCACATATACGCACGTGATCAATTCAGCTAACAAAAAACTTATTGAGCAAATAGAACAGAGAGAGCGAAGACTCGAAGTTCTAGAAGCACCCATAATAATACAGCCATATCCCACCAATACGGGGAGATTAAACCTAACGATAATCTCCCAAACAACTCTGTCGCCGCAATACATAATTATATCAGACGGAACAAACGGAACAATAAAAATAATCAAGACAGCGAACACAACGATAATGCCCGGCCATCCATATACAATATCAATAGATTACAACTACATGTGTCAACCAATAAAGATAACGATAATAGATAAGTCAGGAGCAATCATATCAAGAAGCTATTCATATCAGGACTGCATAAATTTACCGGAATCCCTAGCCCAATACTATAATCCAGTAACGAGAACAATATCAAGAATCATAATGTATACTGGACAGCCAACAAACATAACACTATTAAATAATCCGCTCAGTATGAACTTATCTCTAGTCACCCCAGGATTCGTCATAACCAATTCATCGATGACATTCGACGTGTATCTCGAAAATACATACATAGGTAGGATATCTATAGGACAAGAAATACCAATTATGAATATAAATGGAACGACGGCATATATTGGTGTAATGATATACAAAGACATATCAATACTATACATTAGGCTAGACTCAAACCATACAATAACACGATTCCTAGGAGACATCAACGCATCGATGAACCTAAAGGCAGTCTACTATGGGTTAAGTTTCAGACCCTCTGGAGGGCTACAAGATACCACGCTAATGATACCATATGGGACACGGATCGAGGGCTCAATACACTACAGATTCACACGAAAGGTGGCCTCGGGGTCACTCACCTATACTTACATATACATAAACAATAATGCTTCTATAACTTTCTCAACAGACAACGTACTCCTATTAGCATATGCTAGCCAAGACAAGCCAGTAGGAGGACAAATAGACCTAAACATTAAAATAAGAAAGATAACAGGAATAGATCCCTCCACACAGACAATTTATTTAGGAAAAATAAACGGGCATACGATTATAAAAACAATCCATATAAAGCCCTACCCAGAGGATCAACCCGCTAAAGCATACATAGGCCTCCTCGAAAAGTTTCAGAAGCTCGCTCTGAACGTTGAGGCAAGAGACGGCGACACGCTAAGAGGAGTATGGAACCTGGCCACACAGAATGGAATTACACTGACTACTAGCACACCAATAGACCTCTACCTAGCACTATCCATCCCACAAACACTCTATCAGAACACATCATACTACCTAGAAACAACAACCAGCTATACATCGAACACATATACGGTAGAAATCACCGGAATATCAAAACCACAACTACTACCACTACCATGGAGCATACCTATAACTATTACCGTAGACAATGAGACTCAGTCAATAACAATCACGATAACAAGAGAACAGGCTAATATCAATATAACAGGAACAACCCTAACCCCAACGACCACCGTATTTCCGCTCGATACTATTTATGCCGACACAATCTTTGCTATTAAACTAAATATAACAATGCTACAATACCCCTTCACAATACTATATAATGGAACAACTATATACGTGAAGAGCACTCAAACAACAATAAAAGATCTCCAAGAGACACTACGATCAAATAATGTGCTAGTTTATACGGGCGAAGAATCAAAAGCACCAGTAATAATGATCATAAACGGATAATATAAAGCATCTATTCTTGCCTGTAATAACAACAATCTGGGCAGCCGGTATCCTAACAACATTTTAATAAGAGAAAGACAAATACCAGACACACCATAGGTGCACCACTTTGACCGTTAACCCCGACTATAATATAAGAGTAGACTTGTTCAAAGAGAGTCCGACGAGGAAAATCGACGTCATAAAGGAAAAACTACAGCGAGAAGGAAAAGACATTATACTCCTATCTACGGGGCAGCCAAGCATACCTCCACCTAAATGGGCTAGAGAAAAACTCTCTAGAGAACTTCTAGAGGAATCAATGCGTCTCTACGCCTACACACCGACCCAAGGAAGAAAAACTGTACTTGAAGCCATAAAACAGGAGCTCGAAGAACACGAGGTAAAGCTAAGAGATAAACAAATAACGCTAACAGCTGGGGGCCAGTCAGCACTATATGCAACAATCACGGTACTCTTCAATGAAGGTGACAATGTAGTAGTCTTCGACCCCATGTACTTTGGGTACTGGCCATTGCTAGACTACGCTGGAGTAAACGTAATAGACATTGTGGAAGACATTAAGCAAGGATTCAAGCCAGACCTAGATAAACTAGAAGAAATAACAAGCAAAAAGAAGATAAAAGCAGTTATAATAGTCACACCAGACAATCCCACAGGACGAATACTAACACGAGATGAAGCAGAGAGACTTGCATCACTCGCGGAAAAGCACGGATTCTACATAATAGTCGACGAAGCCTACAGAACACTAGTCTACGAAGGAGAACACCACTACTTATACAAATACGCTCCCGGGAGGGTAATAGCTCTCAACGCCTTCAGCAAGGATCCAGGGATACCAGGCTGGAGACTAGGATTCGCCTATGGACCCGAGTGGATAATACAAAGAGTAAAATTAGTAGTCCAGGAAACAGTCTACTGTACACCAGCAGTAGCACAGAGACTAGTAGAGATATACTTATCAGACAGAGAAAGACGACGGCAACACATCGAAAAAGTCAAACAAGTCTATAGGAGGAAGAGAGATACCATAATCGACGAAATAAACAAGACACTATCAAAAGCAGAATACACAAAGCCACATGGAGGAATGTTCCTCTTCCTAAACCTAGAAAAATACCTAGAGCCGAAATCAATAACCGCAGAGCAGCTAAGCCTGAAACTACTAGAAGAAAAAGGAGTGGCAACAGTACCAGGCTCATACTTTAGCAAACACTACAAACATGCACTCAGACTAAGCTTCGTGAGCGAAACACCGGAAAGGCTGAGAGAAGGAATACGCCGACTAGCACAATTACTCGAAGAAATCTAATATTCACGACAAACAATACTCCATACATCTGAGAAGCCATCACCAATCGGAGGAGGAGAAACAATGCCAACAATAGTATTGGATCCGACACCATACATAATGCTTTTCATAGTACTAGACCCAGTAGGAATAATCCCATACTACCAAGCAATAATAAGCAAAGTACCGCCATCATCACGCAAAGAAGTACTGCGAAGAGCCGTAATAGCAGCACTAGCCATGCTCCTAGGCTTCGCACTGCTAGGAGAATACCTCTTCGGAATACTAGGAGTCACAATAGGCGATTTCCAGATAGCGGCAGGACTCATCCTCCTAATATACGCTGTTTCAAGCATATTCGAAATAAACCTAGGCGCTACAGGTCAAGGCACTAGCGTAGCAATATTTCCCCTAGCAACACCCCTCCTAGCAGGGCCCGGATCCATCACTACACTCATCTACATCAAGTACATCTATGGGCTAGGAACCGCGATAGCCGCTACCATAATCAACATAGCACTAGCATACCCTATCCTGGCATCCAGTAACCTTATACTAAGGTTCCTAGGCCGGCATGGCTCGCTATTCATAGACAAGTTTATGAGCCTAATATTAGCAGGATTCGCAATATCGATAATAAGAGAGGGAATCCAAGCACTAATCACTGGGTGGGCATCCTAGGTACGCCCGCTTTAAACATGTTTTGAGGCGTTAAAACTATCTTCTAGGTTGGATCGTGGATAAATATTATGCCGGCTTACAGTTAGCTGACTCGGAGAACAAAGATGGACATATGCAGGAACGCGCTGGGCCTTTTATCATTGCTAGTATCCGTAGACACCGTAAATAGTCCGGCCGAAGGTAAACTTGTAGGAATCAACGAGGCAAGAATTATAAGCGATATTCTTCATAAACATGGCTTCACCCATAATGTCGACGAGCACGCTCCAGTACCTATACTTTATGATATACGTGGAGAAGGTAGACCTGTAACTCTATGGCTTGCTCATTATGACGTAGTGCCTCCGGGCCCTGGCTGGACCAGGGATCCCTTCAAGCTAACAGTGGAAGACGGGAAAGCTTATGGAAGAGGGGCTACGGACGATAAGGGTAATGTTACTGCTCTAATAGAGGCCCTAGCTTCATACGAGCCGAAGCAAGGAACAATGATAATCGCCTTTACTGGAGACGAAGAAATAGGGGGCAAAAGCGCAGAATATCTAGCCGAGAAGCTAGGAGAAATAGGCCTGTTCCCTGATTATATGGTAAACGCTGACGGGGTACTATCAAAAGTTATAATCAGGAGACGAGGAGGGTTCGGAGCCCGGATAAGAGTAAAATCCCGGAGGGAAATAGTAAAGGGACGTACACAGGAAAGAACATTCGAGACCAAGATCCTTCTGAGAGAAACAATGCATAGCGCATACTTCATACCGGGAATAGACACCCATGCGTTAGTCGCGGCAAGTCTCTGGGTAAGAGACAATAACATATCAGTCTCAAGCCTCTCTGGAGAATGGGTAAAAAGCAACGTTATACCGCGAAAAACTGTGGTAAGATACGTGGAGACAGGCGGAGACAAGCCTGTAGAAGTAGATATCGGGCTAACGCAGCTTCTTAAAAGCATAGTACCTCTAGTCCGGGCACCGATTCCGACAGAAAAATACAGCGACTACGGAGTATCTATAAACCCAAACTACTATACTTTCAAGGGAGAATACCATGAACTAGTCCTAGATATAAGAGCAATGACGACAGACAAGGACAAAATACAAGAAATCCTGGAAGAAATACTAGAAAACAACCTAGATAATGAATATACACTTATAGTAACAGGCGGAAAAGGATACCTCTATACCGATAGAAACTCTATACTCGTGAGGAAAGCCTCAGCGATAAACAAGCTCCTAGGTCTTGACCCAGAACCCATAGAGGCTGGAGGGGCAAGTGACAGCAGATACTTTAGCCCAAAAGGCGTAGAATCCATAGATTATGGGCCTCTCGGAGGTAACATACATGGACCAGACGAGTACGTTAGCATAGAGCATCTATGCAAGACGATTGAGTTCTATAAGAGACTTGCTAAAGAGCTTCACGGGTGAGGCTAGAGAGCGAGGAGGGAATAATAATGAGAGTAATAAAGTTGAGAAATACTCTAGGGAGAAGAATAGAAGTCTTCGAGCCGGTAAAACCTCCATTTGTCAACATGTATGTCTGCGGGCCAACGCCCTACGACTACACGCATATAGGTCATGCAAGGACGTTCGTAGCATTCGACGGTATCAAGAGATATCTTAGCCTAAGAGGATACAGTGTGTTCCATGTACAGAACATAACTGATATTGATGATAAAATCATTAACCGGTCACGCGAGAGAGGAATCGACTGGAGAAACCTCGTCCAGGAATACATCAACGACTACATGTATATGCTCTCAACCCTAAACATACAAATAGACGTACATCCAAGGGTAACAGAACACTTCAACGACATAATAGAATTCATCCAGAGACTAATAGAGAAAGGCTACGCATATGTAGCAGAAAGCGGAAGCGTATACTTCGAAGTAGACAAGTACCCAGACTATGGGAGACTAAGCGGTAGAACAAGCAAAAAACTATGGGGTCAAGAAGAAGAACACGCCAGCGAGAAAAAGAAACCCTATGACTTCGCACTATGGAAAGCCGCCAAACCAGGAGAGCCAAGCTGGCAGAGTCCCTGGGGCCCAGGAAGGCCAGGATGGCACATAGAATGTAGCGTTATGAGCACAAAGTACACAGGGCCAAGCCTAGACATTCACGGCGGAGCCGCAGACCTAATATTCCCACACCACGAAAACGAAAGAGCACAAAGCGAGTCCCTCCTAGGACGCAAGCCCTGGGTAAAATACTGGCTCCACACAGGATATCTAACCATAGAAGGCGAAAAAATGAGCAAAAGCCTAGGAAACATCATAAGCGTAAAAGACGCAGTAAAAGAATGGGGTCCAGGACCCCTAAGACTCTGGCTTCTAAGCGGCCACTATAGAACCCAGCTAGAATACAGTGATCAAAGCCTGCAACAGTCGAAACGCCTCTACAACCGGTTCAGAGAAGTAGTACAAGAGCTCCACAAAAGACTAGAGAAGCAGGAGCCAACCTACGTGCTTAAACCCTCCGAGTTAGACGTACTAGACTCGCTGAGAAAAATACACAGACGTTGGCACACAGAGATGAGCAGCGACTTCAACTTCGCAGGCGCAATAAGAGAAGTATGGGAATTCACAAACCTCTACTATAAAAAACTATCAAGCACAGAAAGTAACACGATTATCCTCTACGCCTACAAGATAGGGCAAGAGATGAACAAGGTATATGCTATAGCAGACGACGTATATCAAGCAACTGAGAGAGCAGTGCCAGAGATAACCGAGCAACTAGTCGACCTAATAGTATCGGTTAGAACAGAGCTCAGAAAGAACAAGATGTACGACTTAGCAGACACAATACGTGCAAAACTACTAGAACTCGGCATACAGCTAAAAGACTACAAGAATAGGACCGAGTGGAGCTGGAAATGACCTGGGAGACCCATGAACGATACTCTAGACAGATCCCACTCATCGGAGAAGAAGGACAGAGAAGACTCCTTGACTCACGCGTCGTAGTCGTCGGGCTCGGAGGACTAGGAAGCCTTGTATCAACATATCTTGCCCTAGCAGGAGTAGGCAAACTAACCCTAATAGACGGAGACAGGGTAGAATGGAGCAACCTGAACAGGCAACTACTATATGACGAGGCAAGCATAGGCCTCCCAAAACCAGTAATAGCGACACGGAGAATACGCCAATACAATACCCACACAGAAGTAGACTACAATATAACACGCATCACAGAAAACACAGACCTAGAGAAGACAATAGGAAAACCGGACCTAGTAATAGACGCTTTAGACAACTGGACCTCGAGGAAAATCCTAGGAAAATACACGTGCAAGAACAATATACCCCTAGTACATGCAGCAGTAGACGGCTTCTACGGCCAAGTAATCCTACTTGACCCAAATAAAGGATACTGCATAGACTGCATAGCGCCTCGGACCGAACACAAGCGAAAGACCCCGATACCAAACGTAGGGGCTGGAGTAGGCGTAATAGCCTCACTCGAGGCATTAACAGCTATAGAGTATCTTTCCGGGATAACAGACAGGACAGGAACACTCTACGTAATAGACCTAAAACACAGACAAATAACCGAGCTAAAGCTCAAACCATGCCACAAGACTTTATAAAACCCACCACAATATCCAATACAGTGGACAAGGCAGGGCCCGTAGCCCAGCCAGGATAGGGCGCCGGCCTTCTAAGCGCCCAACCGGAACCCTGTGCGGGAAACGCCGGCGGTCCCGGGTTCAAATCCCGGCGGGCCCGCCACAAACCCCAAATATATGGGCCCCTTCCTTTATAACATATCGTTCTTTTACGTTCTAGGCAGCATTTATCGGGAATAGAGTCGAGTTCTTGTTAGATTTCCTGATGAAGACGATTAGGCGGTGTGTTCTTGTTCAATAGTGGGCTTTTCATGATTTACAAGTATTTATAAGTACACGATTATATTTAAACTTCATGACCTCAATGTCCAAATACCTATATAGAAAAAGGGTGAAGAAGACGTGGCACGGGCTAGGAAGAGGAAAGGTATTGTCGGTATCGAAGCAGCGATCGTCATGATAGCATTCGTAATAGTGGCTGCAGCATTAGCATTCGTAGCACTAAACATGGGAATGACAGCAACTCAGAAAACAAAAGAAGCCATATCTTCAAGCCTTGGAGAGGCAGGAAGCGCCTTAATGGTTGACGGAGACGTAATGGCGTACTACAATGGAACATCTATAACGGATGTAGTGGTACCTATTAGACCTAGCTCTGGAAAATACCCAGTGGACCTACAACAGGGTAAAACCGTGATTTCAGTACAGGCAGGCTCAGAGTATTATGCAAGTATCCAGTTCTCAGTCTATCCAAACTCAACGACTGATGACCTACAGACTATTCTAACAACAACTGGCCTCAGCGCAGCGAATACAACTCAAGGAGCAATAGTGTTCCTAACTAACGATGGAGACCAGGTACTAGAGTTCGGAGAGAAAGCCCTTGTAATAGTCCACATACCTACAGGACTACAACCATATGATCCGTTCAAGATCGAGATAAAGCCGCCGGAAGGAGCACCACTAGTAGTTGAGAGAGTAATACCGCCATCCTTACCAGGAACTGCTGGTCCTCTAAGTCTAGGCTAAAACCCTAAAAATATTTCTTTTTTCCTATTAATTAAAACATTTTTATATAATATATATGTAAGGTGGTTATGATGAGCATAGAACAAGTAAATAACGGAGGCAATGACATCAAAGAACTAATAAGAACACTAAAAGAACTAGTCCTAGAACTAAGAAGCGTCGTAGACGAAATATCAAATCCTCTCCTACGCCCTACTCCGACAATAAACCAAACTTCAACACAAGAAGCATCTAAGAATAAAAAACAAGTCAAAATAGTAAAATCATCCGAAGCTGCTCCCCCCTCCCCCCTCCCCTCTCAACAACTAGCCACAATACAGAGACTAACTCCCTCTCTCACACAGCACCCAGCTCCGAAGACACCCCAGCAATATACGAACCAGGAGATACTACAGCTCCGACCCAAAGGAGAACTCAGACGAGAAGAATCCCAGATATCAAGCAAAAACATGGAAGAAATGAATCTCGAGAAACTTGCCAGCCTACTAAGACTAGTATACGAGCTACAATCAAGAGTTCCACCGGAATACCTACATACTCTCGCAGACATACTGATGAAGAGTTCACTTATCGACGAGACCCAAAAAGAAACCCTCGAGAAAATCATAGAGCTCGGTAAGATAAGCTACAAGTACGAGCTAGGAGTAGACGAGAGTATCGCAATACTAGCAGCACTTGCTAAGGAACTAGGACTCGACGTTGCAAGTATCACAGAGGAACTAGTACGGTCAATACTGCGACGACGAGGTGCCGAGACATGGGAGAGTCAACAGCCGTAGCACATGCAGTGTTCATAGTCGTGTCAGTGGTGATGGCCAGTGTACTGTCACTCGTGGTACTAGGAAAACTTAGCTATGTTCAGTCCCTCTTCTCGCAAATGGTCACAGAGAAAACGAATGCTCTAGGAGTAAGGCTAATGATTGTAAATGCATACCGTGATACTGTTAATAACACAATATATATCTATGTTAAGAATATCGGAACAATGCCCTTCAGCGAAATACAAGAAATCGACATATATGTAGGTAACTACACACAAAGCCTAGATTACTACAAGTACAATGCCACAGCGACACCTGGTACATTCAACATAACAGAACTATACAAGCAAGACAATGTATGGAGCCCTGGAGAAACCCTGCGATTTAACGTTAATCCTACAAAGGACTACGCTTCTGTGGTTAGGATAAAGGTAGTCCTACCAAATGGTGTCGTCTCAGAGGAGGTCGTAGACCTTGGATAAAGGGGAGGGGGTGAGCCGGGATGGGTCTGAGCACAGTGATGGCGTCGACAATAATCTTCTACATGCTGATCACAATGATAGGTTTCCTTGCAGGAATAACAGTGATGATGCTATCGAGCACGGTGAAAGCCCAACTAATAGTAGACGAACTCCCACACGATAGTATAGACTTAGAAAACTTCACTTACAATGATACATTAGCCCAAATAGAAATTAACGTAACTAACACTGGTAGTAATCTTATATACCGGTACGAGGATTTCGATATAATAGTTGAATACATAAACAATACTAGTTCAATTATATTCTATGCATCTTTCCTAGGAGCCTATACTAGTACATCGACAACTCCAGGGTGGTACATTAGGGCAATATATGATGCAAGTGGATTCCCACAGGTATACAACAATACATCGCCAACTCCATGGAAACCTAACACAACCCTAGACATAGTGATAATTTTACCTTCAACTCCTGATCCGGCTACCAAAGTAACAGTTACAATCGCTACCCCGGGTGGAGGAAAAGAATACCTTGAATTTACGGGGTGAAAAGACAATGACACTCAAACTTCTACCTACAGGAAACGATGAATTCGATATGAAGCTGGGAGGAGGAATACCGTATCCAGCCCTTATAGTAATAGAGGGAGAACATGGAAGCGGTAAAACAGCCCTAAGCCTACTCTTCCTGAAGGGAGCGCTAGACGCAGGTTACAGGGCAATAGTATTCACAAGTGAGTCAAAGCCCTTCGACTATATTATAAAAGCAGAAGCCTCAGGATTCCCACTAGAGAATCATTACCTAGCACGGAAACTAAGAATATACAGTATGCAATACCCCGGTCCGCTTACAAAAGAGCTAGCCAACGCAATCGTCGAGAGACTATCCTATGCGATAAAGAAATTGGCGGACCACTACGACTTCCTAGTAATAGACTCAATAACATACCTGGCGGCATCAGCGACACCGGCTCTCCTTAACGAGCTATTTGTACAGCTCAAATCCCTGGTCGTCTATAATAAAGGAATAATCATAACATCTCATCCCGGAATCGTGCCCGAAGAAGCAAGAGTTAGACTAGCAGGCTCAGCAGACGGCTATCTCAAAACATCAGCCGCCGTGATAGGTGGTAGAAGACTCAAGGTCCTCTCGGTCGTAAAGCTTAGAGGTGCTCCTCCTGGAATTGATACAACTATCACATTCGATGTTGATCCAGCCTTTGGTATCAAGCTAGTCCCAATCATGGTAAGCCAGGCATAGTCCTGGGGGGTGGGGGAGCATGGCGCTAGGAGTACCGAAGCTCAAGCTGAGAAGAAAGAGTAGCCCCAAAAAACAGTTACTAGAGCAACTAGGGATTAAAGAGATAGACTTTGGGGAGAGGCCGGCATACCTGGAAGAATATATGAGGAAGATATCAGAAGAACTGGGAGAGACGCCCGAACTAGTAGATAAACCAAGTAGCGAGCTAAAAAGAGCGAGAAAATTCAATGTTGTCTACCCAGTTGGCGGAGGAGTATTCATCCATGCCTATACACCCAAGGATCCTCTGGAAGCATTCAATATTTACGGGGTAATAGAACCGCCGAGACCAGATGCCAAACTATTAAGACTTATAGACGAAGCGCTTGCGATAATCATATCAGAAGAACACACGCCCAGAAGTGCTGAAGAAAAGAAAGCACTACTCCTCACATTGATAGACGAGGTAATAACACCAGTAGACGAAGGTCCAGACTACGGTGAACTATTAGAAAAAGGAGTAACGGTAACCAAAGTCCCGGTAAAGAGGGACGAGATCGATTACCTAAAATATCACGTTGTCAGAGACAAGGTAGGTGTAGGAGTATTAGAACCGTTCCTTAGGGATCCATATCTCGAGGACATAACTTGTAATGGAGCCGGACCAATCTACGTGGTCCACAAGATATTCGGCAACATGAAGAGCACAGCCGGCTTCAAGACACACGACGAACTAGACGATTTTATAGTAAAGCTAGGAGAGAAAATAGGAAAACCAATAAGCCACGCAAGACCAGTAATAGACGCTACTCTCCCTGACGGGAGCAGAATAAACATAGTATATGGAAAAGACGTCAGCTTATTCGGAAGCAACTTCACAATAAGAAGAGTTGCCAAGATACCAATCAGCGTCACCCAGCTAATAAACTGGGGCACCTTCGACGAAAAAATAGCAGCCTACATGTGGATGATGCTAAGAGAAGGAATGAGCGTCTTCATATGTGGAGAAACCGCTAGCGGAAAAACAACCAGCCTAAACGCAATAGCCGCATTCATAAAACCAACAGCAAAGATCGTAACCATAGAAGACACCGCAGAAGTCGTCCTCCCACACCCCAACTGGACACGAGAACTAACAAGAGACACGGGCAGGCCAGAGACAAGTGTCACAATGTTCGATCTACTCAGGGCAGCACTAAGACAAAGACCAAACTACATCATAGTAGGAGAGATAAGAGGCGCAGAAGGAAACATAGCCTTCCAAGCAATGCAAACAGGCCATCCCGTAATGGCGACATTCCACGCAGCAGACCTAACCAGGCTCATCCAGAGACTCACCAACCCACCTATAAGCGTACCCAAGACAAACATGGATAGCCTAAACATAGCCTGGTTCCAAAGCGCAGTCTATACGAAGACGGGACTATTAGCAAGGAGAGTAATAGCTATTAACGAAATAATAGGCTATGATCCTGCAAGTGACGGGATAGCCGCTATACCGGTCTTCACATGGGACCCAGTAGAGGACAGATTCATCTTCGCCGGAAAAGGAGCAAGCTACCTCCTTGAGGAAAAAATAGGAACCATGAGGGGACTCACAAAGAGAGAAATGAAAATCATATACGACGAGCTCGAGATGAGAGCAGCATATCTCCGAGAACTAGTCAACAGAAAAATATTCGAGTATCCGAAAGTCTTCAAAGCAATAGTCTACGCGGATAGGGTCGGCATTGAAACAGCATTGAAGCGAATACGCCAAGGACAACTAGACTTCTAGTAATAAAAGGAGGCCGAACAGAGATGCTATCAAAAATTAATCTACGAATGTTTTTACCAGCAAAAGAGAAGAAGACATTTCTATACATCGCCTTACTAATTGTAGGGATAGCTGTATTCATACTAGGTACACGTATAGCGTCAACAATGCTTGAGAGCTTAGGCATAATAGTTACTATTATCTCGCTCATGCTTCTATTCATAATGCCCTTCGTGAGAAAGTTCCTCTCAGGACCAAGAGTAGATCTAGACCTAGTATACAGCCTCCTCCATATGAGGCTAGTGGCTTCCGGAAAGAACCCGGCAGGGAAAGTACTAGGATCGGTATCGGATCCTAGCCTCTATGGAATCTATTCGAGGACCTTTGCAAAAGCAGTTGTACTAGCAAGAGAATGGGGGTACAATCTCTCAGAAGCGTTATCCTATATTGCCAAGAATATAACGGAGAAAGCCTTCAAAGAGGTAGTCCAGAGACTCGCACTTACAATAAAGCTAGGAGCCGACCTAGAAACTTTTCTGGAAACAGAATACAATACCCTAGCACACGAATATGAGTTCCAGTACCAGAGATCACTCAACAATATGAGAGTACTACTAGGAGTCTACGTAGCAACACTAGCAGCCCTAGTCTTTGCCCTAGCAAACTTCATGCTACTTTCATTTTTCTTCTTCGGGTCACACACAATACTTCTCCAAGCCTATATTGCAGGAATAACCATGGTCATAGTACTTGGAGGGCTCATCGTATTCTTTCTTCCAAAAAAGGTATTTGATATCAAGGGACGCTATGCCCGCGAAAACAAACTAGTTAAATTAATTGACTTAACCTCAGGCTTAGCGATTGCATTTGCAATTGTCTTACCTGCATTTTATCTTAAAGGAAAACCGATCGATGCATTAACGCTTGGAATAGCAGTAACAATTGCAGGTATTCCAATGCTGGTACCAGGAATAATAGCGCTTATGTACGAGTCCCGTGTGAACAACGTCGATACATTCTTTCCTGTATTTATCAGAAGCCTTGGAAGTTTCATATCGACGATACCCAGCCTAAAGCATGCTATAAGCCAAGTACTGCGAGCCGACCTTGGAGGATTATCTAGGCTCATATACAGATTTCACTCTAGATTAGAGAACGAGATTCCACCAAATATCGCATGGAAACGGTTCTCGATAGAAAGCGGATCAGAGCTGGTCCGTAGGGGCTCAAGAATATTCCAAGACACAATAGAATACGGTGGGGACTCCGAACTTGCGGGAAAGGCAATATCCGACCACAACAATATGCTCCTTGGCCTAAGACGATTAAGGAACCAAATAGCGTCAAACTTTACATCGACAACAATAGTTATACACTCGACAGTGGTAGCGATTTCAATGTTTGTTCTTGGCCTAATAACATATTTTAACGAGGTTCTGATGCAGCTAACAAGCCAGTTAACGCCAGAAGTTGCAGGATACATCTTCATTCAGCCTGTCAACATCGAATTCTTAAACAAGACAATATATGCTTTCATAGTAATGCTCACTATAGTTAACTCGTATCTTATAGCGAAAGTTAGACCCTTCAGCCAGAGAAGTTTCTGGATATATCTCGGTATAATGCTTATAACAACAGGAATATCTGCGTACTTGAGTAGCCGAGCCGTAGACTACGTGTTGCAAACCATGGCCTCAGTAAGTCTGCCTGAGCTAGGTGTATGATAAGATATCCTTAGTTATGTTATTTTATTTTGGTGGCTTGTATTTTTCTAGATTATTTAAAAAGAACAAGAAGATTTATAAGTAAACAAAAATATATTTATAGGAACAACCTATTATTTAAATAGGGATGTGTCGCTTCACAGACTATACTACAGGTTAGGGGGTGCCAGGCCAATGACAACGCTAGAAACTGATATCCTAGGAGACACATTATGTGAGGCCTGGAATGAAGGACTCACTATATCAGAAATACCCACACTCCTAGGAATATCAAGACCCACATTCTATAAGATTCTCAAAGATTTTTATGCAAGGGGCCAGGTAATAAGATTCATACCAAACATAAACGCTCTTGGCTACGAGATCTTAGTTACAAACACAAGAAGTAAATCAGGCCTGAATACCTATAACCTCTTCTACGTTAAATCACGCGAGTCAAAAACAGTTAAGAACATACTAGAAACGTTAGGCGTCAAAGTTGAAGGATTATACAGGGTTTCATACGTATTATGCAGCGCCAAGAAAATGACTATATGTCTCCCGGCGTCAAAAATCATGAGGCCTTCACTTGCAGAGATAGCGTTAATCAAAGAACTTAGCATAAAATTCACTCACACGAGAGAACTTGCAGTAAGGACTGGGCTTTCATGGCAAAGAGTCACCTCTCTTATACAAAAAATCAAAGAGAAAGGCCTTATAATATCTCCCATAATCCATTCATCTGACTCGCAATCAATGACAGGGGCAGTAATCAGGCAGACTAGGAAGCCTAATCCAAGTGATCTCGCTATGCTTTCACCTAAATACTCTGTTATAGTGCTCTCATCTATAATTGATCCTAATGATTATCTAGTTATCGCTATGACTCATACGAGAAAAATACTTGACTACACAGAGCATATATCACATAGTAGACCAGTTATAAGAGAAGTAGTTCTTACAAAGACGTATCCATGGCCTCCTATGTCTAGTGAGTGGATAATAGGCGAGGGAGAAGCAAAGAGTATCTCAGAACAACTAGTTACTATCTCTCCTGTTCAAATACCTGTAGGAATAGTAACGACCTCAAGGTTCTTTAGATAATCTTGCACATTTTGCTTATATTTTAAATTATTATGAAACAATTATTATAATATAACAATGAATATAGCGTGAGTAGATATGAACAAATTAATAATAAAATATAACGAACAAGGCATAGAAACAACAGAAGAATACTACTATCTAAATAAGAATAGTGAAAGTTATACAAAAATAATTAAACTAGAAGTAAAGCCTATAATCCACACTAAAAAAGGCCTAATACTGTATGTTGATACAAGCCCCTCAATGGACGGAGAAATACTATACAAGACGAGGAAACGGTTAGAAAAACTGATAAAAGCGAAGCTTCTCGATAAAATAGAAGTGTATTCATGGTGTAGCAATGTAAAAGGACCCACTACGCCAAACAAGCTAAAGATTTGTGAAGGATCAAACCTTGAAAAAACCCTAAAGCACGCACTGTTACGATCCAACGAGACAAGACTAGATCCGCTAATAATAACTGATTTCGAGATAACATCCGGAACAAAAAACAAAAAGAAACTCTGCAAAATAATCTCTGAGCTCAAAAATCTAAAACACGAACCATTATTCCTAGTAAATAAAACAGATAAAACAGACCAAGAAATATACACTTATCTAAAAGAAGAATGCAGTACAACAATTTATGAACTAGACCCAGAATATGTAGATGCACAAGTTCTTTTACTAACTAAAAGAGCGTCAAATGTTCCTATAGATATTAAAATAAATAATACAATAAATAATTTAGACATTGTCAAGTATTTAGAGACACCGATCTATCAGGAAAAATACAAGCTAACAAAATACATCTTCATACAAGAAAGAAGACTAATAGGAGTAAGAATCGTCTCACTAGCAGAAAATCGCAACATAGATACCGGTATTGCCCAAATTTATCTAAATAAGATAATCCGTCTAGATGAATTAGAAAGTCTTAGATCTATAGTTGTATAGTTTCCTCCGACAATACGTCCATAAGCAGAATCCTGGAAACGCCCCGGGGAAACCCCGGGATTTCCCGGAAATCTCTCCTCCTAGATACGGCTTAACCCTTAAATAACTAGATGCATCACCCGATAAATAACGAGCACAAAGTATTACCCGTATTAGAAGGGTGTATGCATCATGAAGTCGAACAGACTAGGAATTAAGACAGCGCTTTACGCTGTACTCCTAATAGCACTTATGGTAATGGCATATGCACCAGCACTACCAGCAAAGGCAGCGACCGGAGTAACAGTAGTAACAGAGACAGTAACCGTAAACAACGAAATCTACTTCTACGTAAACCTAACGTATCTAAGGGACACACTAGGATGGGTAGGTAGCGGAGTAGACATCTATGTATCAGCCGACCCCTACGCAGTAATATCACCAACAGACTACAGGCTTGTAACAGGCGTGTACATAGTAGGATATGACTACATAGCAGGAACACTATACATAAACGACACCGTAGTCAACAGTGTCCTTGGAGGATCAAGCGGATACCTATACATAAAGGTCACAGACGGATCAAACGTAGTAACCTCTAACAGATTCTATATCGTAACCAACGTATCAGACATTATAACAACTAACACAGAGCTATCCTACGTACCAAACAGTGAAGCAGGAACAACAAACGTACTGAACTTCACTATGAACCTCAGCAGTCTAGGGCTAACAGTAGACTTAACCACATTAAACATAACAATTAACATGACTTCGCTCGACAATGTCCAAACAATGAATCTCTACACAAACACCAGCAGTAGCACAAACGGAACAAGCGAAGTAGTAAACCTAACAACGGACTCGGTAACAACAGACACAGTACACCTAGTAGGAACCCTACTAGACTTCCCACTACTAACCTATACTAACACCACATTAGTACTAGGTAAACCAGTCAATTATGCCGAGTTCAGCTTTGCACTGGAAGCATCAGGAGATCCAATTAACCTAACAGGTAACGTGGTAATAATCGATAACAACGTAGAAGTAGGATCACAAGTCAACTACACCCTAGATAATGTAGTTCTAAACATAGGATCACTAGACACAACAATAAACATCTATCCAAGCACAGAAGTTGTATCAACAGATGCAACTATAACTGGTTCCACAACAGACCTCAACCCAGGGGACCAGATAACAGTAGTAGTACACCAGTTCTTAAACACGGCTGATACTCTAACCGTATGCTTATTCGAGTCAACCACAGGAACCAAAGTAGCTTCGATACCAACAACAGTATCTGTAGATACAACATATGGAAACGCGACTGTAACTGTAACTCTACCAGAAGAACCATATGGCGGACTAGACTACTTCGTGATGGTAAAACAAGGAACGAGCTTCAGGGGACTACCAGCATCCAGTAATACAACAGGAGATATAACCTATCTAACCATAGTCCCATACCTAGAGGTCGCTGTAGTTCAGAACAATGGAACATTCAAGGACTTCGATACAGAGACTAACTTAGTGCCGGGAGACTACCTACTAGTCAAAGGTCACGGATTCCTACAAGAGAACATAACCGTATACATATCTGATGGAGTAAGCGACACAGAACTAATCGTAAAGCTAGATAGTGATGGAGACAACATAATCACAGTGAATGACAGCGGAATGTTCTTCACAATCCTACAAATACCCTCAACAGTAGACACCACCAGCCCATCATACATAATATATGCGCAGGGAGAAACACCTGCAGATAGAGGACCCAGCCCGCTAACATATGTATTTAACCTATCAGGAGCATACGCCAAGGTGTTCGTAAACCCAGTCCCAGTATGGGTAGATCTAACAGTATGGAATGAAGATAGTGCAATTATAGACCAGGTACCTGTGGTCGATCCAGCATACCCTGCAGCAACCCCATGGGTAGATATGCTAAGCGGGTACACCAACTTTACAGTGGAGGTAATGGGAGTAAACTTCACGACTGGCAACGTATCACTGGTTAACGGTACTAACATCTTCCCAGCACTGTCAACAACCTTCAGTAACGGCTACTTCTACGGAACAGTCGATGTACCTGTTGCACCATACGGACCATACTATGCCGGAGCCGAGAACGGAACAGTAGTATTCACAGGTTATGAACCAAAGATATTCGTCAACTTCACCGTTATGATAATAGATCCAGTAGCTTTACTATTCTACAACGCGACAAACTATACAACAGTAGCATATCTAGGAACACCAACCAATATAACGGTAGTAGGATATGGATGGCCAGGAAACGCGAACGTAACATGGACAATAATTAAAGAAGGGCTATCAACAGGCTACAGTGAGAACTTCACAACTAATGCAAATGGATCATTCAATGTTGAAACTAACATAAGTGACTACCTCGACGTAAACGGAGGAGGAAAATACTATCTAACAGTATACTACAACTCCACAATACAAGCAAGATTCGTAATCTACTACAACATAACAGCACCAGTAACAATAGAAATACACACAGGAACACTCAAGGTAACCTATCCTGGAGACACGGTAGACGTATACATAGTGGTATACCTAGGAGACGAGCTAGCTAACGGAGACGATCTCTATAATGCAACCATCACTGTAACAGTATACTACTACAATGGAACATCACTCGAAAAACTAGTCAATAGAGCGCCAGCATCATACACAGGAGAACTAGGAATATGGCACTACAGGTTCCCAGTAACAGCAGATGTAAAAGGAGACGAGCTACTAATTAAGGTAGAAGCAACAATACAGCCAAAGTTCTACATGGTACCACAGAGCGACATGAAGTTTGACTCACTCACCGTAGCAGGAGGACTAGAAGACTACCTCACAATGATCTACAACCAGATTGAAAACGTAAATGACAACGTCAACGCAACCAGAGAAGCAATACTAAACGAGCTATCAAACCTCAACCTAACACTAACAGCAATCAACGGACAGCTCGTAGTAATCTCTGATACACTAAACAATGACGTTGTACCAGCACTCTACCTATTACAAGACATGGTAGACAACCTAGGACTACAGGTCGACCTAGTCCTAGCTAACCAGGCAGCTATACAAGACCAGATAGCAAACGCCGAGAACAACATCACAAGCCAGCTAGGCACAATATACTTGGAGCTAGTAGACGTAGCAAACGGTGTATCAGTGCTCAACATAAAGGTAGACAACGGACTAAACTTACTAACAGCAATCAACGCAACAGTAGGCGAGATCTATAACAACACAGTAGAAATATACACCGAACTAGGAACAGTATACATGAACCTAGCAACACTAATCAACGACCTAAACGCATCACTCTCAGGACTAATAGTAGATGAAAGCGGAATGATACAATTTGTAATAGAGACACAGGCAGGAAACATAATCTCCAGTATCAATGAAACAAGAGACCTACTTTGCAATGGAATCAGGACAAACAGAGAACTAATACTGGCAAGCATAGCGAACCTCAGCAGCAACCTAACAAGCTACGCAACATCAATACTAGCAGACCTAGGAATAATCAAGAGCAACCTTACAAAGCTTGACGACATAATGGGCATGATAACCAGCGCGCAAACAGCGATCACCGATACAATCTCAAGTGAGAGCGCAAACATACAGAACGCAATAGCAGCAAGCGAGGGCAGAGTAAGAGACGACATACAGACCACACAGCAGAAGATAGACAACGCCAAGGTAGAAGTAATGAACCTAATCAACCAGGTCAACACAAGTCTACAGACAAGCATAAGCAACGGATTCAGCGACCTATCATCACAAGTATCACAGGCAAGTGATACACTAAACACAAAGCTAGACAATCTACAGAACACACTAACAGGACAAATACAAAGCCTAGACCAGAACCTAACCACAGCCAACCAGGAGCTCAAGAGCAGAGTCACAACGATAAGCAGCCTAAGCACGGTCGTACTACTAGCAGCAGTAGTAGCCGTTGGATGGATCTTCGGTAGAGCAAGAACATAACCATTAGGAAACTAGTCTTACTCGTAAACTTTAAACCCAACCCTTTTTCCCCGATAAATATTATTCCTTGTATTCCTGGATTTTGCTATACCAGGAGGCATTAAACAGATATCGTATTTATTACTCCGAGTACTAATGCTAATGTGGTATACTGGCTATGGTTGTCAGCGTTGATATTACCGGAGTGCTGGAAGAGAGGCTACGTAGACTCGTAGAGTTAGGATTATATGCTAGCGTAGCAGAAGCAGTGAGGGAAGGAGTTAGACGATTATTAAGTACAATCGACCTCAAAGAAATAGCCCTAAAACTCTACATAGAAAAGAATGTTACATTAAATTATATTTGCGAATTCAGTAGTACAAGCTGTACTGAGATAATTGATTACTTGTTAGAAAAAGAGGTTTTACCTTTGCTTGGATCAACAGAGGTAAAAGATAAACCAATAATAAGGGAGCAAGATAATATTATTATAGATCCCTCTGCCCTCTATGTGCTATATAACTCTAGATTGTCCGGATTTGTCAGTATGCTTAGAGAATTAGGATATGTGATTCTTGTACCGAGATCTTTAAAATCGTATTTAGAAGTTCTAGAGGCAAAGGCGTTATTTACGAAGAATGTAAGGTCGCCAATGACCATATCATTAAGTACAGAATGTGGGAAAGCAAATATACAGGAGAAAGGAATTATAATTTCTAGTCTAGAACGAGATACACTTGTGCATGCAAAGAGCTGTGGCTATACATTGATAACAGAAGATATAAGACTAAGACAATTTGCGGAAAAAATTAATCTTAGCGTATATTCGTGGCTAGACTTCGTATACTTCTACAAGGAGAAAATGGAAAAAACATATATTGAAGAACTTCTACTCAGCCTCAAAGCAATACCAGTTATCCTACCCTATAAACTAGAGTCATTACTACTAACCAACCAATATTAGGTGAGCGAAAAATGCCTGCCATTGTATACGCGGTGGATGTCTCTATAAGTATGGCCAGATCACATGGAGACTTCCTCCCACATAAACTGGCTGCATCCCTAAGTGCTCTGGCAGTTTCAGCTAAAAGAATATTATCGCGAAGGGGAAAAATAGGCTTAGTACTATTTGCAGGATTTGCTTCACCAGTAGTACCCTTGACAACAGAGTACGATGTCTTGGCCCGGGCACTGGGCATAATTACGAGAACGTATGAGGGCTCAGCGCCTGGAGACGCTATTGTAGAGTCGGTAAAACTACTACGTAGAACGTATACATCAGAGAAAAAAATTGTGGTCATTAGCGATGGCGAGTTCAATACTGGAACCCCGATAGAACATGCGTCACTTTATGCACGAAACATGGGAGTCTGGGTACATTACGTTACTATCGGGGCACTTCAACAAGTCAAAATAAAAAACATTCTGCTAGAGCTAACTGAGAGGAAATTGCTTGAATGGAATCATGCCAATTCTAAAAACTCGCTAATATCAACACTTATGAATATATTGAAAGATTGAAGGGAGGATAATTATATGATAACGTTATTAGTCGACGCTACTAAATCCCTTGAAAGAGCCTGGGCAATTAGCACAGTAAAAATAATACTTGACAAATGCAGAGACATCTACAATTTAGTAATATTTGGTAGGCATGCACTACCAATAGTAGAACAATCTAACAACCTGAATATGATAATAAAGGCACTAGAAGAGGCACCATTTATGCCCGGAATACCTGAACCGCTATGGGCACTAAAACAAGCAATCGAAATAGACACAGATCTAAATCGTTTCCCAGGAGAGACATACAACATTATAATGTTTTGGAGCATGTCGAAAAAGCCTAGACTAGATTTCTGGCCGGCATTATACTATCTCGTATCTAGAAATTACAATATTAACATAATATCCTATAAGACAACTCCCCCAAAATGGATAACACAATTCACACACGCATACATTTCAGATAAAGTGAAAATCTACTATAAAAGACCGAAACAAAAATACAAGGATCTAATTAGGAGCCTAAAATGCTGAACAAAGGCTTAGGATCTATATACCGTATTTACTAATAGTAGCTGTAGGCCAAATTTCTACGAATGGGAGGGAGATACAGATATGAAACTAAGATTCGGCCCAGCAGGAAAACCAATTTCATTCAAAGGAAAAATTGAGGATGCACCAGAATACCTCAGAAGCATTGGGTTAGACGCCATGGAATATGAAGCGGTAAGAGGAGTTCGTATAGGGGAAGAAAAAGCAAGAAAACTGGGAGAAAACGCGGAGAAATACGATGTTCTAATGAGTCTCCATGCTCCCTACTACATTAATCTGGCAAGCAAGGAGCCTGAAAAGGTAGAAGCAAGCATTAAGAGAATAATAGACTCGATGAAGGCTGCTGAATGGATGAAGGCGTATGTGGTTGTCGTGCATACAGGATATTATAAAGGTTACAAAGATCGGAAGGAGGCACTTAAAAAAGCAATTGAAGGCTACAAGAGAGTCCTGGAAGAATTACCAGGCTGGGTAAAAACGCCAAACCTAAGCCCAGAGCTCATGGGCCGAAAAACAGCGATAGGAGACATCGATGAAATAATAGAAATCTGCCGAGAAATAGGGAAACGCTGTAAACCAACGATTGATTGGGCGCATTTATATGCTCGGTACGAAGGTAATCATGTGAGAACGATAGACGATGTAATCATGGTTATAGATAAACTAGAAAAAGAACTTGGAAATCAGGTATTGAAACCTCTCCACACACATTTCTCCAAAATAGAATATGGCTCAGGTGGAGAAAGGGAACATCATACACTAGCAGAAAAAGAATACGGACCTGAATGGGAGACAGTATGTAAAGCATATATTGAGACCGGAATAGATGCAGTTATAATAAGTGAAAGCCCCGTACTAGAACAAGACGCTCTAATCATGAAGCAAGTATGCGAGAACCTGTTATAGGAAACACCACAACTTAATTATAGTTGAGCCTACAATACCCGATCTATGGAGGACAACAAGGTGAACAAGATATGGGTAAAATAGTAAAAATCGTGTTAGATACAGCGGAATTCCACCCGCTACACAATGCATGGAAAAAACTCGCACAAAAACTCGCCGAAGAACTAGGAGTAGAACTAGAAATAAAGAAGGAAGACTACATGTATGCTATAAACCATGGTTTAACAGACGACCTAGGAATGGCCGCACTACCACAGCTATTCGCAGAGCTAGAAGATGGAACAGTCAAACTAGTACTAGGCCAATATCCATTCGATCCAAAAACAACAAAACCCGACGAGGAACAAGCATATCAACAAGCTAAAAAAGCAATCGAAGAAATATTGAATGATCCATAATAAAATACTCGGACTAGAACATTGATAAAAACAGACGGAAACCATCAACAGCAAATATTTATGATAGTTTTTCCAGAGAAACCCACAGTGAAACAGCTCAGGCTCAAAGGATACGCAGGCCTATATAAACGGATAGATATTCTAGCAAGGGCCTTTATAATTATAGAACAATACACACTGGTTCAAAAAAAGAAACAATTACTAGTACATGGTGTCTTCCCCAAAGACGAAGAAATAATCACAGTACTCGAATATAGACCAACTGGCATGATTAGACATGAAAAACAAGCTGTCCTAGAAATATTGAAGGCATTAAGGGGAAGAAAGACTAGCCTAGATGTAAGAGAAGAACATGTTGACAAATACTTATACGATTTTTCTAAGCAGTATGATATAATATACCTTAGCGAGAGCGGTAAACCCATCAAAAACTACTCTGGGAAAGAGAGAACGGTCTATGTGCTGGGGGCTCATAAGGATCCTCCAGCCATGTTCCAAGAAGCGTTGAAACGATACAAGCATAGCGAGGTAAGTATTGGTCCTTATAGTTATCTAGCTACACACGTAATAGCATACATCCTATGGAGGAGCAAGTCCTCTATATTTCTCGATAAAGGTTAGGAGCCTCTCTAATTCTTCGCATGAAGAGGATTCTCTAATATAGTAGAATATAGGAGCCAGAAGACTTGCAGCATATCTCTCCAATATCACGGAGAGCGGAGTACTCTCCTCAGTAAGAGGATGTAGTTCATAGTTTCTTCTTATCATGCTGAGAGCCTCGCTAGTTGATTGATTCATATGTTTCACTAGCTTCTCAAGCACTTTCTTCTTATCGCAGTTCATCGTGTTCATACTCCTATGCACACATGTAATATAAAAGGAGTTAAATACCGTGAATTATTACGCGTTTAGACAAGGGAGCACCACGTATGATACCCACCGATCTATTAGTTGGCTCAGCTACCGCATTCACAGTATCAATCCTACTCACAGGTATATGGATACGAAGTCTCCAGAATAGACTAAATACAGTCGACGAACAAGAAAGAATGTTGCTTCTCAAATTCTTCTTCGGAAAAGATATGAATAAGCCCGGCGAGATATATGTGCCTCGATATGGAGGCTTATGGGCAGTAATAGGTATAGTATTCGGTCTACTGGTCCTCGAGGCCTACTACGTGTATCTCCAGGGCATCAGATACTTCATAACAGAGATCTTCAGTATAGTAACTCTCCTAATACTAGGCGGATTCATAGGATTGCTTGACGATATTTACGGATTACCCATAAAACATAGGTTGCTAGCGACACTACTAATAAGCATACCCTTAGCCACGGTAAAAGCCGGAGTAAGCCAAATATCTTTTCCCAAAATAGGCAAACTAGACCTAGGAATATACTATAGCCTCCTACTAGTCCCCATAGGCATAATGGGTGCGTCAAATGCCTTCAACATGCTCGCCGGATACAACGGCCTGGAAGCAGGAATGGCCTCCATAATACTATCCGGATACGCACTATATGCTTTTCACCACGGAAAATACCTCTCATACCAGCTTGCAGTAATCTCGCTTGCAGGCGTTCTAGGATTCCTTTACTGGAACCGTTATCCAGCTAGAACATTCCCCGGAAACACCTTCACCTACGCCGTAGGGGCACTTCTCGCCGCAATAGTTATAGTAGATAACTTTGAAAAGTTCGGAGTAACATTGTTCGCCCTATACTTCTTGGAGCTAGCACTTTTCCTAACGGGACTAGCGAATGGAGTATACAAGCAAAACTTCGGAAAACCCTCACCGACCGGAGAACTAGACCTACCATACGAGAAAATATACAGTGTAACACACCTAGCGATCTATATACTAAAGAAACTAGGCATAAAATCAACAGAGAAAAATGTCGTTATCCTAATACTCGGTATACAACTTTTACTCACGATAACAGCACTCGTCATAACATGGTGAAAGTCTTGAAACCAGTAAAGATCTATATCCCTCTCAAGATCGTAGCAAGCAAAATCAAAACAATCATAGGCCCAACAGTCCATATAGGAAAACACTATTATCTTACCCTATCACTCGTAACACCAGATCCATTTAAGCCTCGGTGGGAGCCCCATATAATTATAGACAAGAACAAACTCATAAGCAATGACGGATTCTATAAAATAACAGGCTATGTAACATTGGTAAAGACCGAGGGACTAGACACATATATGAGACAACTAGTGAAAAACAACCTCGTAGGAAACTATCATCTTGCCCCGTGGGGGACACCAGCACTAGTTACCTTGGCAATTCAGGAACCATTGAAAATAGAAGAAACAGCTCTTTTAGAAAATAAGGCCCACTTAATATTGAAAATATTGAAAATAGACAAGGCCTTATTTAATATACAAGAGATAGATTAAGAGTTCTATTTAATTTCGCTCAACTAATATCTAGGTTTTGTAGTTGGAGCATAGCTCAAATAGGTATATCGAATTATCGCTTATCACTAGCTATTCGAGAAGTAGATTTTTTGGAGCCACTGGCGGGATTCGAACCCGCGACCACTGGCTTACAAGGCCATCAACGCAATAAATATGATGGAGATGATATCGATGTTTTATAATAGCTGAGAAAGTGTACTTTTATTTTATAATATTTAGAATAGATATTTGTTAATTTTAGATGAAGTAAATGTGGTTATCACTAATATGGTATTATGGAATCTCTTATAGATGACTACTAGTACTTTTTCTCCGTGCTTCTTAATGCAGCGATAAACGTCGTTTAGGTGATCTACTTTATCGGGGTCTGTTATACATTCTTCAACGAGTTCTTTGTCGATTCCTCTTTGTTTCATACGTTCTAGCGCGTGAAGTGTATAGCGTATTGTCAAGCTTCAGTCACCAATATGCCTGGACCTTTTGTCACTAACTCCACGAGATCCAACTTATGCTTAGAAAACTCGAGTATCTCGATTCCTATTACCTCGCCATTTTGGTTATAATCAACTATTACTCCAGGCACAACCTCGTCAGAATCTACAACTTTATCATCCTTAAACTTTATATATAGTGCATCTGCAATCTTATCGTATCTAATTCTAAATTCGATAGTTGGCATACCTTATCCCAACTATCAATTTGTGGGGAGTCCTACTTATATAATCAAGAAGATTTCCAACACTTTCGGATTCCGTAGTAGCAATTATAATGCAAGTTTGAATAGGTCTGTTAGGCTTGTTATTATTAAAATTTGCGAAAATTATGAGGAAGCAGGGATAAACTAACTATAAGATTATGAATAGGGCTGCTAAATCAGAAACTATGTTCGTTGACTGCGTAAAATTACTTGTTGGTGCAAAATCCCGGGTGACTAGATCATATATTTTAGAGTAAATTGATGGTATTGTTGGAGCCGCCGGCGGGATTCGAACCCGCGACCACTGGCTTACAAGGCCAGCGCTGTAGGCCCCGCGCAGCGGTTCCTATGTCGGGTCTGCCTGCTGAGCTACGGCGGCATCCGGTATCTCATAGATGAGATTTGATGGTTTAAATTTTTCATGTCCTGTTTCTCTATGCATGTTTTTATAGGAATGCGGGTATGGCAGAAATTATTGCGAGAATTCCTATTATTGCAGCGAATACTGTTATTTCTCTGTTGTACTTCTGAGCAAGGACAAGCATTGACTTAGCCGATAGAAGACCTGCTAACAATGATGCTAGCATTAGTGCCGCTGCCATTGAAATATTCCAGTTTTCGAAGCTATAGGATATAAGTTCGTATAGTGCTGCTGCGCCAGTTGCCGCGATACCGGTAAGAAACGAAGCCTTAACAGCGTCGATAGGATCCACTCTTCTTAGAAGAAGCACGGCTATTGTTATCCCGCTTCTAGAGAGTCCCGGTAGAGCTGCGAGTCCCTGGGCTATTCCAAGGATTATTAGATCCGTTATAGTCAAGTCTTTTAGTTTTCTTCCACCGCTGGATCTAGCTTTATAGACTATGATGGCGGTTACAATGAGCAAGGCTCCTATCATGAAGTTAAAGAAGTCTCCATTTATGCTTGTGACTTGTTTCTCTAATAGTAGTGCTAGTGGTGCTCCAACAATTACAGGTACTATTATTATTTCTACTAGTTTTAGGTCGCGTAGGGCGCGAAGTAGCTCTTTCCGCAGGATAATAGCTCCCGACAGTCCGGTTCCGAGGTGGGAAGCTATACTTAGTCTATATGCTATGGCAGGCGATACCTCTAGGACTTGTGTAAGTATTAGACTTAGTTGCCCCGAGCTACTTATAGGTAACCATTCTAGTAGTCCTTGGAGTAACCCGATGAGTATTGGTTCGACTAGGTTCTCGGTAGGCAATGATTCTACACCTGGATCTGTATTACTGAATACAGTTTATAATTATCGGTTGTCGATATGGTTTGAGCCGGATTCGCTATAATCTCTTTTCGAGGAGCTATAATTGTTTTCATAAAAAAGGATAGAGGCCGGTTTCTTTCCCAGACAGCTTATTTTTTCGTTGTAGCTTCTATAACGAGCATGGAGGAGTACTCGTAGAGTTTTTCGATATAGCTTTCAATCCGTTTGTGTTTCTTTGTATAGCAGGTTTCACAGTTTCCTTTTAGATCGCTAAGCAATGATGATATTATTACAGTTAATGTCCTTATCTTTTCTGATGTCTCAAGTAGTAGTGTTCTATACCGGAGGTTATCTTCTATTAGTTCTGAGGCTAGTGGGGATGTTTTAAGGTTCGCCGTCCAGTACTCGAAGCCTAGGCCTATTAGGGTTTCTATGGCATTGTTCGTGCCTTTTCCTGTATGTTTAATATAGTAGTCTACTAGTCTTGCAGTGTCTCTTGATAATGATATCTTCAGTCTTTTTTGTATTAATGAGTTCCATAACATTACTATCTCCTCTATCCCTCTCCCTCAGTATATATGTAATGGTCTCGGACCTATTTATTTCTGTTGTATATTATTTTAACAATAAGTATTTTTAATATATTTATGTAAATTACATAAAGTATATAAAATATAAAATACTGAAAAAAGTCCAATTAAACTAACAATATTAAATTCTTTCTAAACTCAGTAGTGTCATCTCTAAGAAATAATAGTGAGATTTTGTAGGGGGCCTGGAGAGTGGTGCCGCCGCCGGGATTTGAACCCGGGACCTCCGGATCTCTCAGGCCCCCGGATTACCGACTCCGGAACCTGCAGGAACGCTGCAGGCCGTATGAGTCCGGCGCTCTGCCAAGGCTGAGCTACGGCGGCATGCCTTGTATCGTATATTATTGTAGGGGTTATTTAGGTTGTCTGTTGGCTTCGAGCTCCTCTAGAATTTTATTTAGTGCGTATCGTATTAGCTCGCTTCTACTCATTCCCATTTTTCGGGCCAGCTTGTCAACTTGTTCTAGCTCGCTTGGTGTTATCTTGAAAGTTACAACTCTTAGTCTCTCGTAAAGTGTTTGCTCCGGACTTACTAATACTAGGTGTGTGATCTGCATGCTGTTTCACCGGTATTACTCTATAATATCGAATAGTGTATTTGAGAAAGTAGAGATATGATTAACGTGGAGAGAGGTCGGGGTAACTAATACGTCTCTAACCGGATATATTATAACAAGGGAAAACCCATTAATCTGCAAGCTGTATGTTCACGAGATGGAACACAAATGTGTTTATATATTGCGGCATTGCTATATCCACGACAATAGTATTTGCAACTGCAAGGCCATTATAATCAACAAGTACGAACTCATATAATGGATAAGTCCACATGTTAATAGGAGTACCTCTCCTAACAAGCCTCACTAATAGAGCATCAGTCTCTTCTCCTAGGAATAGGGTTTTCGCGTAAGAAACCTGGACATCCATGACTCCAAGCGTGTAGTTTCTAGGCTTTATAAGACTAGCATAATAGTCCCAGTTTATATCGTTCGCCTTTCCTACATAACATATCATGTAAATAGGAGCGATACCGGGAAATGGTTCGGCTCCAGTAATACCCACTGTCTCATTATAAGTCATGTTAAGGCTAGTATAGAATTTATCCTCGAAGAGATATATATTGTTACCACTAGCGTTAATACTAGTATTAGTATCAAGATAAGTTATGCTAAAGGATTCGAGCCGCGTTCCATAAGTATATGAGGCTTTTGCAATGAGTGTGTTATTGCCATAATATTCGATTGTTCCAGATCTAGTTGTAGGATCATTATACACCTTGACGAGATAGAAGTTACCCTCTTTGTCAGTTATATTGTACTCAAGGTATTTTACCCGGTCAAGAACATTGCTCACAGCTGTACACTCCTTAACATCCCTTAAGGGAGCAAGGCTCTTATGGTATAAGACGACGCCAGTCACTCCGAGTATGACCATCAATATGAACAATGAAGCAATTATCAGCTTTGCATTCATGACCTGTCTACACCTCTTCTATTTATCAACTAGCTATACGCATACCGCTTATACACGCGCCTTGTAAGGGTTCGTAGTAGATAGTAGGATTTAAATCCAATTGTCTATGACACTCGATGTGGTGAAGAGGATGACGCTCGGCCTAGACAAGGGAACAAACGCGCATGGACATGTAGGATGGGTAACTGTAAGATGCCGTGTATGCGGTAGATACCTAAGCCTAACCGGGCAACAACCAGGCTCGGTGAGAAAAATAGAAGTAGTATACTACTGTCCACACTGTGCCAGAGACTATGGAGCATATTTCTGTGCAGCAGATGCAAGAATGGTAAAATATAAGTGTCCATTCTGCGGCAGAGACTTAAAAATAGCGACACCAATATTCCAGGAAGAGTAGCTCTAGGAGCCGGACAACTACAATGAAAGAAAAACCATTGACAAGAGAAGAATACTTTACTAGGCATGAAAGAGCCGTCATAATAGAAGTAGACGGTGCTATACTCTACTCTATAGATACATATCTCCTTATCGAAATCCCCCAACTACCTATAGAGCCCCTTGCATGCATAGAGCAAGGAGACGTCAAGCTATGCTATTATCAGCTAACAGATAATTGTCAAGCAGTAATATTAGCAACAGGTAACGGCGAAAAATACGAGGTAATAAACTATAGAGTCAAACTACAAAACCCAATACAAGACATAGCATCCTTCAAAAAGAGGTGCGACGAAACAATACGAGAAATTATAGGAAAAAGGTGAAAAATCAGACATGAAGAAATTCTGTAGTCTTCTAAGCGGTGGAAAAGACAGTAACTATGCATTATATAGAGCACTCGAAAACGGCTGGGAACCATCCTGTATACTATCGATAAGACCACGCCAAGACTATAGCTGGATGTTCCACACGCCTCTTGTTGACTACACTATACTACAGGCCGAAGCAATGGGTCTCAGAGAGAGACTCGTGGTAGCCGAGGTCTCTGGAGAAAAGGAAAAAGAAGTAGAAGAACTACTCAACATACTAAAACATCTCAAAAAAGAATACGACTATGATACTATAGTAGTAGGGGCTCTAGCCAGCAGATACCAGTACGAGAGGATAAAACGTATATCCGAAGAAACCGATACGGAAGTATATGCTCCAGCATGGCAAATGGATCCGGTAGAATACATGAAACTCCTAGTAAACAAGGGGTTCATCTTCATAATAACTCGAATAAGCACATATGGCTTAAAGCCGGAGATTCTGGGTAGACCTATTACCTCGGACTTACTTGATAAGATTCTCGATTCTTCAAAAAAGTATGGTTTCCACCCAGCATTCGAAGGAGGGGAAGCAGAAACTCTAGTTGTAGACGCACCACATTACAGGAAAAAACTATGCCTAAAGGGCTCACGTGAGAGGAGGGGACCCTACAACTATGATCTCCGGGTAGAGAAAATCTGGCTTGCAGAGAAAGACACAGCAGATTGTATAATAATAGACTAAAGAAGATACCCTTAGCCGTAGAGTAGTCTCTCACTATTCAACGAGGCATGAGAGAGAACAATATCTACGGATACCTTCTTTAGAGACGCGATTTCCTCTATTGTTCCTTGTATCATTATGGGAGATAATCTGAGACCTCTATAATTGTAGGGTCCGTCGCTTTCAAAAACCATATGTTCGAGAGGCGTATATTCCGCTACCCTGCGATGTTTCGTCTGAATCTTCAAGGCCGGGTTTATACTTATGTAGTAGCCTGACGATATAATCTCGTCTATTAGATTCAAAGGTCCTGTATACCAGTGGAACATGGCCTTCCCAACACCTACTTGGACCATTAACTTCAAAGCTTCTCTCCACGCATACGGACTGTGTACGGTTACATAGGCGTCTAGTTCTTTGGCGACTTGGAGAAACCTGGTAAATATGGCTTGTTGTGCCGGCCACGTGTTGGGATCAACGAATTTTTTGTCGAGACCTACCTCGCCTATACAGTGTATGCCATACTTATAGGCTTGACGGATAACTTCGTCTACCTCTTGGAGGCTCCGTTTTCCTATATTCCAGGGATGGAAGCCTGCACATGGGATTATTTTTTCCGGGAAGAGGTCGTAGAGCTCTAGGGTTTTATAGAAGCTCTCGAGATCATCCGAAACGGCCACTATTCTAAGGTTTGAAGCGTTCTCGAGGATATCCGCTATTTCACCGGTATCGAATTCGTATGCGTGACAATGCATATCATATATCTTGGTTATCGGTGCTAGCCGCACAGTCTTTCACCTCTCTAACAAGGGCCTGTTCTATATAGTTGCGCACAGACTTTATAGCGACCAGTATAACTGCCCCAGGTAATATGCTGAAAAGAAGGAAGACCACCCTCCATACCACTAAGCTATAACTACTCATAATGTCGGAGAGCCCGTACTCGAAGAAAACACTTCCACCCGGAGTAGGACTCATCGTGAGGACATACGAGGCTTCTAATAGTATGAATGCTTTTATCAAGAAGACCGGATCAACTAGGGAGAAATGCCCTGTGAGGACAATATAGAGAGCATATGCTTCTATCACATGAGAGATAAGCGTCACTGTTATAGTGGGTAAGAGAATCCTTGTACTCGTACTGCTTTTTATGGCGCTAAGAAACAGTTTTCGCTGGCCCGAAACATAGCAGATGAGTTCCTCGGGAGCATTTATCCGTCTGAGAAAGCCCTCTATCCTATCAGTACTCGCATAGCCTATCCCGCCTATCCACATGCCCAGAATAAATAATGCGACTAGAACAGAGAGCCAGGAATCGGGGAGAAGCGGGATCAATAATAGTAGTGAGAAGAATACAGGTATAAAGCTATCAAGGATACTCTCATAGACGCTTAACCCGAAGCTATTACCCGGAGAGAGCCCTGTATACGCAGATATTATAATTGCACGCGTCGGAGTTGCCCCGGCATAGGCGGGGGTCAGTACGCCAACGAATCTCCCAGATATCCTGGCTAATAAACTGTCCTTGACAGGGATCCTGAATCCTAGGAGCCTGCCTATGAGGGTCAGTCTCCATGATTTAACTATCTCGGCGATAAACAGAATGCTGAACGACGCCAATAGTACATTAAGCCTTATGCTTAGCAATATATCGAGAAGGTTTCCTGGACCGCCCACAATATGCATCAGGGATCCAGCGGACAACACCGAGAGTAACAATAGACCGATAAGCAGTTTTTTCCAGGCTCTTTTGGCACGGTCTCTATCAATAGAGAGATTCATACCCCCATCACCGTAATGCTCGTTCGTAGTTCGGGCGTTCCCACTTGTGTCCAATGCTTCCCTATCCACCGCTGTAATCGTTGGCGTTCAATGATTTTCTTCACCTATTTCGCAGGCAATGGTCGGTCGATGGCCAAAGCTATAATGTGGGCGCTTGTAGTAATTATTATATGTATATGAGTATGTTATAGTCCCAGAACATGTTTATGCCTTTACAAGCTAGAATTACGCGAAGAAATACTTTGCCACGGGAAAAACCAGGGATTGCCCATGTAACTGCATTAAAATAGCGGCCGCGAAGTTACTCTTCTTTCTTTACCTCGCGGTGCTGTGCTTCCAACACGTTGAATACTACCTGTGCTAGGTGCTCGGGCTTCGTGTAGTACTTGTCGTACATGTATTTCTTACCGGCAAACGATATCTCGATATTTTCACCTGTGTCTCTAATAGTCATATATATCTGTCCGCCCTTGATTAGGCTAAAGCTGCTTTTTCCTCTTGGTAGTATCTTGAGACCGTATTTCGCGGCCTCGGGCTTGACCATGCTCTTGACTTGATCTAGGTACTCGGACACACTATTTCACCGCATTAACGGGGGCTTGCTCGACTGTTTTAAAGCTATCTATACAACTTGTATTATTACTATAAGGACAGCGCAGGGATATTATTCCCTAAATACTCCAAATATAATTGACGATAGACAATCCCTCCTAAGCATCCAAGGGGAAAGCCCAGACAGAGGGGTGTTAGTAGAAATGGCAGGACTCGAGAACATAAAGACAATAACCGTTGTCGGAGCAGGCACTATGGGTCATGGAATAGCCGAGGTAGCAGCAATAGCCGGCTATAACGTGTACCTAGTAGACATAAAGCAAGAGTTCCTCGACAACGCAGTTGAAAAAATCAAGTGGAGCCTCAAAAAACTATACGAGAAAGGCGTGGTAAGAGAACCTGTAGAAACAGTTCTCTCAAGGATAAAGACCGTTGTAAACTTGAATCCAGACGGTTCATATACAGAGGAGTTCGCGAAGGTATTGAAGGAAACAGACTTCATGATAGAGGCTATTATCGAGCGACTAGACATAAAACAGAAGCTCTTCGCATTCGCAGACGAGCACGCTCCCGAGCACGCAATCCTAGCAACAAACACGAGCAGCCTCCCCATAACCGAAATAGCCGCCGCCACCAAGAGGCCTGAGAAAGTCGTAGGAATGCACTTCTTCAACCCACCGCCACTAATGCCACTAGTGGAAGTAATAAAGGGCGAGAAGACAAGCGACGAAACCGTAGAAATAACTGTTGCACTATCGAAGAAGTTCGGTAAACAACCAGTAGTAGTAAAGAAAGACGTACCGGGATTCATAGTAAACAGGATCCTGGGAAGATTCATCAACACAGCATGCAATCTAGTAGCCAAGGGTAAAGCTACAATCGAGGAAGTAGACGCCACAGTAAAGTACGTGCTAGGACTACCAATGGGCATCTTCGAGCTATCCGACTACAGCGGAATAGACGTATTCTACTACGTGTTCCAAGCAATGGCCGAGAGAGGATTCAAGACAACGCCATGCCCGCTCCTAAAGGAGAAATTCGAGAAGAAAGAGTTCGGAATGAAGACAGGCAAAGGATTCTACACGTATCCAGCACCAGGAAAATACGCTAGACCAAACATACCCAAAGACCTCGCAGGCAAAGTAGACCCAGTACTCTTACTAGCACCAGCAGTAAACGAGGCAGCATGGCTCCTCGAGAACGACGTGGCCACAAAAGAAGATATTGACAAGGCAGTAAAACTAGGACTAGGATGGCCCAAGGGAGTACTAGAATTCGCTGACGAGTACGGAATCGACAAAATAGTAGAGGCTCTCAAAAAGCTAAAAGAAGAACTAGGCTTAGAAGAGATGGAGCCACAGCCACTACTCCTCAAAATGGTGGAAGAAGGAAAACTAGGCCGCAAGACAGGCAAAGGCTTCTACGAGTATGGAGAAGTAGAAGAGATAAAGAAGAAGAACCTTGTAATAAGGATCGAGAAGCCAATAGCATGGATAGTCCTCAACAGGCCAAAGAGACTAAACGCGCTAAGCCCAGAGCTACTCAAAGAGCTAGGAGAGGCTCTCGACGAGCTAGAAGACAACAATGACGTAAGAGTAGTAATACTCAAGGGAGAAGGAAGAGCATTTAGTGCCGGAGCAGACGTAACAGCATTCGCAGGAGTAACCCCAATGGACATAGCAAAGTTCTCCAGGAGATTCCAGGAGCTAACTCTAAAGATGCAGTTCTACACAAAGCCAATCATAGCAGCACTACACGGCTACGTACTAGGAGGCGGACTCGAGATAGCAATGAGCACTGACATAAGGATAGCCGCCGAAGGAACAATGTTCGGACAACCAGAGATAAACCTAGGATTCATACCTGGCGCAGGAGGAACACAGAGACTACCCAGACTAGTAGGACGCGGACAGGCAAAGCTACTAATATTCTCGGGAGACATGATACCGGCAGACGAAGCACTAAGGATAGGACTCGTAGAGAAAGTAGTACCTCCAGAGAGACTAGAACAAGAAGCGAGAGCACTAGCACTCAAACTAGCAGAGAAGCCACCGCTGGCACTAATGGCCGCGAAATACGCCGTAGAATACGGACTAGAATCCAATATCTGGGCAGGACTCAGCCTAGAAGCACACCTATTCGGACTACTCTTCAGCACAGAAGACGTCATCGAGGGAGTAACAGCATTCCTAGAAAAGAGAAAGCCAAAGTTCAAAGGAAGGTAAATAACCGGCTACCCTTTTTCCCCATAAACTATATTGACTTCGACCAGGATTCTGCCCTGCCCTAGCACATACCCGTAACGCCGAGTATTTACAGAATAGCAGTAATAATAATCACTGCTAGAATAAATCTAGATAAAGGGATACGCGTACAGCAGGAGATGACGTCATGCTATACGATGAAGAGCTCGTCGAGGTATCCCCGCCCTGGAGCGGAATCGTTCTCACACTCCTAGCAAGAGGAACAGAACTGCTCCAAGACAGATCACTAGTATTCGACAAACAATGGAGACCAAAGATACAGATGAAACCCCTACTAGGAACACGCTACGTAGCAGAAGTATACATCGATACAGGAAGCAGAAGTGCCCGAAGCACAAGCGGAGTAGAAGAAGGATTCATACTCAAAACCAGTATCCTGCTAAGATACTGGAATGGAGAGACACTAGAAGAAAGAATACTCTATCCCTATAGTAGGGGGAGCCCTCCCTTCCTACTAGTGAGAGGAGACGACCGGAAACGACAGGCCAGCCTATACGTTGCAGAGCTCGCAATGATACTATCAATGCTACAAGAAACCCCGCCACTCGAAGCAGAGCTAGACGGGAGGAGACTAATAGTAAGACACGGAAGCCTACTACAAATACTAGGAACATACTTTAACCCGGTATTCGACCTCGAACGAGAAAGCGCAGAAGCCGTACTCCTATACACGGGACTAGATCCGAGAACAACGATAGAACTCATACGTTCCGCAACCGTGAAACGAGGAGCAACAGAAAAAGTAAACCCGGGACTCCTGGCGGCGGCAATCCTAGGTCAAATAAAGAATGTTGCCCGGAGAGAACGCCACATGGTCATAGGCCTAACAGAGGATGTCTCGAGGGGGAGACACTTATTGGCGAAGGTCCTAGCAGAATCCATAAAGGCAAGCGTAGTAACTATAGGTGTAGCGAACAGTCAACGAAGACAATTCAATCCAGGCATACTACTAGAGGAAGCAGTAAGAGACATAAGACACTGCTTGGAGGACCTAGGCATATCATCCCTACCACACTTCATGGGAGACGCCCACACGTATCTCCGCCAGGTAATAGATAGATCAATAGAGTCCAGAGAAAACACTGACCTCGAAGACATAATCACCGGCCTAGAGGTAGAGGATCTCTTAGAACGAATATACGAGCGACAAGTACTAAACAACTTTAACCTAGCAAGCGACAGCCACTTCATACTATTATACAATTATCTCTATGGAGGTACAGGAAACGGAGAACTAGAAGCGTCCAGTACCGTAGAACTAGATAAGAGCTGGCTATACAGTAGAAGATTCCTTAAATCGTACAATAAAAGGCTAAAGGGAGCCGAACCCTCCATAACATTAGATGAACTACTAGATCATACATCGGGCGTCAAGCTAAGATACCTCCTAACACAAGCAATACCAGACTGCAAAGAGATACGAGAAAACGCTGAACGCTTAGGCATAGATAGAAGGCTCCTAGCCGAGCTCATAAGGGTGATTCCACCGATCAGAGTAGAATATTTCTCGGAGACAACAGACGTCTCTGAGGTCCTAGACCACATAGTCAGCCAAGCAATGGTGACAAGCTACGGAGTCCCACCCCAATTACTCGTAGTCGACTCTAGGAGTAGAATAAACGAGTGGGAATACGGGGCACTAGCAGGCCTCCTCGAAAGCCTAAGTAGACGGGCTACTCCCTACTCAACATTTATAAGAGATTTTTCTGTTAGACGCCACCATCTATTATAGAGGTGTTATAGGGCTTGAATAACGAGACACCGATAACAGGCTTCACAACAAGCATACGCGAATATACACGAGTAGAAGGCATAATCCTAAGACCAGCAGAGGCGATAGTAAAATATGGCACAATAGTCGAGATAGAAGACAACAGCCAGAGAAAACGATACCTTGCAATGATCGTGAACGTAGAAGAAGAAACCCCACATCCCGCGCTCGACGTTGAAAGACTAAGAAAACTCTACCAGAGCCTCAGCGAGACGAGCCTCCAAGACGCGAACCGCGTACTCCTAGAACTACTCAGCCCAACACACCAGCTTATAAAGTGGAGCAGTATAATGAAAGTAGAGCTAAGAGTACTCGGAGAAATAACACGTCACCACGACCTCGAACGCTTATCACCGTACGAGAGACCACCAAGACCCTTCTCAAGTATTATAGAACCGGACCCTATAAGATTAGAGAAAATTATCCATCATAGTCTCGGCAAAGACTACGAGTTAAAAGGTATTTATATAGGAAAACTAAGTCTAGCCGATCAAGTTAGAATTTATATTAACCCAGAAAAATTAAACACGCACCTGAGTATTTTAGCTCAAACAGGAGGCGGTAAAACAGAGACAGTAAAAAGGTTGGTCTTTGAGATAAGTCAGAGAAGAAACCTCATGCATAAACCTAAGGGTGGAATAGTAGTTTTCGACATTGCAGGGGAGTACACAGGTTACCCCTACGATGACCGCAATACTGTTTTTCTACTAGATGCTGTACTGGATCCAAGTAGCTACAATTCTCTTGTGGAGGATCCGTCTATTCCAGAAAAAGTAACTATTATTGTACCTTATGAGACTACAAGAGGCCATTGGGAGGAAACTAGAAAAGACATATGGAACAATATGAGAGACCTTGCGTGTAAACTGAGTTCTAGATTGGACGAGGACGTAGACTTACTAGTCGTATTCCCTTATGAACGATTGTATGAAAGAATAAGCCCCTATTCCTGTCATACATATAATGCGAGTGGGAATAAGGCAAAAATTAATTACAATAATTTTGCAAGCATAGTAGAAAGTTCTAGGTTTCTAGTATTAGGTATGCCGCTCCCAGGATTTATGAATATGGACGCAATGATAGAATTAAGCGGTACAAAGAGCGAGTATTTCGAGTTAATAATAAACGAGATTGCAGGTATACTTGATCTATACCACGGGGAGGATATATATGGAGTAGGATTATTGTACTCTATATTTAGAAATTGGGATAATTTAGAGAAAGTATCTAATGTTAAAGAAACTGTTCAAAGAATACTGAAAATTTTCTTAATCACTTGCGAATTAAATGTGCCGGATCCTATAAAACTTAGGGAATTATTATCGAATAAAGAAATAACTAATAAATACGGATTACCTTCAAAGGATATTATGATTAATTTACTCCTTGACAGAAGAAATAAGGATCTATACTACTCATTGTTTAGATATATTGCATGGAAAGCTTACAAGTGGAAAGTTGCTGATCCCTTCATGGATAACGAGACATCTGCCATTTGTAAAGTTTTAAACGACGATCGCTATTCAGATAGATTAAAACAAATGCTTAGCGATCTATTGTTCTATGTGAGTTCAAAAACGATAAAAATAGATAAGAATACTAGATATGGTATAGTTAGAAGATTGAAAAAACTATCAACAATGACGAGCGATATGATAGACACCATAGTATTTGACATACTAATGAATAGATTAATGACAGGATTTTCTATTGTTCATTTAGCTCCTCCAAGCGTCGGAGACGTAGACACTTTCCTCGGATTAACGATAAGAAGATTATTCTACAGGCATGCCAGAAATTATGATCCCGACAGATTAACGGTTCTTGTAGTAGAGGAGGCCCATAACCTGGCACCGGCAGGAATATCGAAATCCAGCAAAGACGCTCTCTTACGCGTAGCACGGGAAGGGAGAAAATGGGGCCTGAGCATGTGGCTAGTAACACAAAGGCCAAGCTTCGTAGACTCAAGTATACTAAGCCAAACAGCGACAAGCATACTGCTGAGAACAACTAATCCCGAGGATCTGGCAAGCATAAAGCGGGGCGTCGAAAGCGCTGCTGCAGAGATAATAGATAGGCTCCCCGAGCTTGAGCCGAGCAGAGGCGAAGCCCTACTCACAGGTCTGGCCGCTCCAGAGAGGAGGATCCCACTACTGATAATGGTGGAAAGGCTAAGACCTGTGAGAAGACAACAATAAGAGTTTGGCAAGATATCTAGTTAAGGATGCTAGAGGAAGTCCATTAGGGTCTTTTTCTTGCGTCGTTCCCTGATAATGCTTCTACCAGTGGACTGGGCCTCGAGATCAGCTATTATTACCTCGATGAAGTCCGACCAGCTTCTCTCCCCCATGATCCATTCAATAGCCTCACCTGCATGGCGTGAGAGGCTCTTAAGGAGATTCTGCCACCTCAGGTTCATCCTGTGTAAATCATCCTTCCAGTGGTCCCAGAGGTATTTCGCGAGTCTATTCCCGGCGAATATTACATACTTAGCTCTGCCTCCCTGAGCCTCTAGAAGGGCTCTTAAAGCAACCCTTATTTCTATTGGCTCCTCTGGAACCTTTAGGATCGTGTTCAAACAGTTCTCCCACTATATTAAAGGTTAGCGGAACAAAATAAACTATTATTATAGAGTATTCAAGCCTATATCCAATACAAGTAACGATCACATGGTAATACTGGCCCATGGTACATACGACTGGTATCCTTCGAGAACCCTTGGGGATGTCAGCGTAGCACGCTCTCCCTGAGGCGATCTATTATTTCCCTTAGTTGGGCGCGCTCCTTTCTACTCCTATACGATAAGGGATCAAGTCTCGAAGGCCCAGCTAGTATTATTCTATCAGTGCTTATTTTTTCTCTGGCTTTGTCGAGGACCTCTCGGTAGGCCTTCACGTTGACATAATATACTATGTACTTGTACCGTAAAACTAGATCTCTCAAATCACTATATACGTGTTGGAACAATATTTCACGTCTCCACGGCTCCCTATGGTAGTAGAGGAGATAGCTCGGATAGATATCGCACCATGTTAGCCTACGTTCCTCTCCCCAAGGAACGATCCCTGGTTTACAGCTATCAATAGCCGCCAGATCAACTATGCCATGATCCACGTATTCCCAGACGTCACGAAGTATTATCCGCCAATTAGGACAGAGACTATAATCTCCATATTTCACACACTGATTACACGGTAGTATTAGGAGAATATGGCCCTGGCTCGTGTAACTAGGAGAGTACACGGGTCTCAAACCGATACCAGCCCCTCAGCCCTCCCCAGGTATCCTCGTATCGCATGCATATTCGCCTCAACGGGGGTTACGGCGCCATATATGGTTCTACGCCTCCACTGTATCTCGGCAAGCCATCCACTACTATCCACGCTGAATACGTTCTTTAGAAGGCCACGCCGCCTAAGGCCTTTGAGGACCCTTATTCCGACGCCGAAGATATGTAGGAGCACGTTATATCTGGCGAGCATCCTCACAACTTCAGCCACAAAAGAAACCCTCTTCTTATACCCATCCAATCCCCCGACACCTATAACCGGCCTTCCATCCACCGTGTATGCTCGATCCGTAACACCATAGCTCGCTAACTCCTCTAAGAACAAGACATAGTCCCTAGGACTATTGCCCTGAAGTACAGGGAGGAACTCGCCACTATAAGACTCCATGAACCAGAGAGTTCTCTCTAAAGTGGCTCTAGGGTCGCCAGGAACATCCGGTGCGACAACGAAGTCCCACAGATCTCTATTCTCCTCTATGACTCTCGTATAAGCCTCTACATCCACTTCTTCGCCTATCTTCATCAAATGATAAGCACCACTATCAAGCATAACATAGCCGAGAACCTTTCTCCTACGTAGAGCACGGAGCCTCTCCAAACTAATAGGCTTCCACTTGACTATAGTATAACTAATCAAAACATCAGGCCTACTACCATTAGCACCTAGCTTTGCAAGCGCTTCACTCTTCGCTTCGCTCACATCTGGTAATACGATGAATAATCGTACACTCACAGAGAGACCCTGTAGATGAACCTAATCCCGTAATACGAATAAGGAAGAAACCCCGAGGAGAAAGGCTAACACCTTATAAATAAACTAGTAGATATCACATGGCCGTCAACTAAATAAACCCGTCACGCGATACGATAATATAGTGGCCGCAGGTAGCCGGGTCGTCTAGCGGCCCAGGATGCGGGGCTCTGGCCCCCGTGACCGGGGTTCGAATCCCCGCCCGGCTACCACTCCTCGACCATATAATCGTCTTAACTATAGATTGAGCACGATCCAAATTGTAATATTCGTATAAGAGTCCATTGTTCCACTGGGAGAATAGTAGATGGGCAAGAAAAATAAGGAATGCAGTTTCATAGTATTCTTCGATCTAGACGGTACTATGTGGACTCATCTCGACGTGTCTGCTATGAAGCCTCCTTTTAGGCTCGTAGGAGAAGGCGTAATAATGGACTCCAACGGGGAAAAACTGAGACTGTATCCCGAGATGGTGGAGTTAGTCAAATATGTTAAGGAGCTGGGCGGGCTAACTAGTACTCTTAGCTGGAACCGTCAAAGCCATGCGCTATCTGCACTAGAAACCCTTGGAATAAACGGCTTGTTTGACTATCACGCTATAAGGCCTACACCAGACAAGTACTCCTACATGCGAGAGGTCCTCGAAAAAATAGAAGAAGAGTGCGGCGGTAGAAGGATACCGCCGGGATGCATAGTCTATATAGATGACCGCGAGATACATCTCGAGGAAATACTCGAGAACATCGGGAAAATAGTATTCATCAGGGCAGACGAGTGTAGAAACAACATCGAGAAATGCCGGGAAACAATAAAGGCAATAGCGAATAAATGCCGTGGCATTAGAGATTAATTCAAGCAATAATACCTATCCCTATCGGTGCATGCTCCTTGAAAGAGTCCTACTATAAGGGTCTATCCCCGGAACATTTATTTTCTCTTATAGAAAAAGTCGAGAGCCGCGACATGGATCCATGGACGGGGAAAGTATTCACACACATATACGATCCCGGAGAACCAGAACTAATAGAATATGCCCGCGGAGCACTTTTAAGAAACTATGATAAAACAATGCTAGACTTCACAGTGTATCCAAGCATAGTATTCTATGAGACAGACCTCGCCAGGTTCCTCCTAGGGATCTTTAAGGGAGGAGAAAACAGCGTTGGATCCTTCACATATGGCGGTACCGAGAGCATAATGCTAGCCGCCAAGTCGGCAAGAGAATACTTCAAGAAAAAAGCTGGAGACGCAACGCCGGAGATAGTTCTTCCCGAAACAGCTCATCCAGCATTTCGTAAATCCGCCGAGTACCTCGGAATGAGGACAAATATAGTTAGGGCTAATCGTGAAACCTGGACAGTAGACCCGGCAGACATAGACTCTGCTATAGGAAAAAACACGGCTATGGTGGTAGTCTCCACTCCCAACTATCCTTATGGGACAGTAGACCCAGTGGAGGAAGTGGCAAGCACTACGAGAGACAAGGATGTATGGCTACACGTTGATGCATGCCTTGGAGGCATGATTCTTCCATTCCTGAGGGAGAAGGATCCTGAAATACCACGTGTAGGATTTGACGTAGAAGGAGTCTATTCGATAAGCGTGGACATGCATAAGTTCGGCTATGCACCCAAGGGCTCATCGATGATCCTATACAGGGACAAGCATCTCAGACTAGGCCAGTTATATGTGAACGCATCATGGCCAGGATACCCGCTTGTCAACCAGGCAGTCCTCTCAACGCGGAGCGCGGGTACACTCGCAGCTGCCTGGACAATAGCAAGACTACTGGGATACGAGGGATATTCCCGGATGGCAGAGAAAATCTACAAGGCGAGGAGGACTATTGAGGAAGGCATAAACAATACTGGCTCACTATACGTCATTGGCAAGCCAAAGGCAGGCACCCTAGCCTTTACAAGCGATAAGAAGAACATATTCCATCTAGGACGTCTCCTCAAAAAGAAGGGATGGATCCTGCAGTCACAGCCAGGCAACAGACATCTAGGATATCCTCCCAGCCTTCATATGACGATAAGCCCCGTACACGCAGAGGGTCCAGCGGACAAGTTCGTAGAAGACCTGGCAATGCTTGTCGATGAGGCCGAGGAATGGAACTGGCAACTTGTTGAGAGCATAATTCAACAATTGGGGCTTGGACAAGGCCACGACCGAGAAGCCGCCGCATTAATGGGTAGAATGGTAAAGGAGCAATTGGTCTCGGGTGGCGGAGAGGGAGAGGGACTAGACCTAGTGAATCTCCTAATATACTGGCTTGAACCCGACAAGGTAGAGGAGTTATTGAAGATAGCTGTAAATGAGATATTCTCGTGACCAGAGGAAAAGTATAGAAGCTAATGTTGTTGTCTAAAATGTGAAAGTTCGCGGAACGTCTTTTTCACATTCTTATACATTCTCGTATATGATGCGAGGAGCTCCTGATACGTCTCCCTGTATTTTCCAGGCTTATGCTGGCGAGCTATCTTTATCTTTGACGCGTATTGTTCCAGGGTAGAATATCCTAGGCCGAAGCCAGCTATCATGGCCCCACCTCTTAGCCCGGCTAGTTCGGGGGCAGAAGGTACTTCTACTATGTAGCCTGTCATGTCAGCCAGGAGTTGCCCTACGAGCTCACTACGTGCCAGTCCTCCAACTAGTCTTACAGGCTCCATACTACCTGAGAGCTTTGAAGCGTACTTGAATCCCCAAGCTGTATTGAGTAGGACGCCTTCAACGACGCTCCTCGTTATTTCTCTCCTATCAGTGTTAAGATCGAATCCTATAAGCACTCCGCGGGCATATGGATCGTCGACTGGGCATCTCTCTCCATAAAGCCATGGTCCAAAGAGTAATCCATTAGCTCCAGGCGGTACTTCAGCTATAGCGGTTAGAGCCTCGCCCACGTCCTGGAAGCCTAATAAGGTGCTCGCCCAGTCGACGGCTCCACCAGCTACTTCCTGCTCACCTATTGCGAGATAGTATCCAGGATGGGCTGATACAAGGCTCCCAATATAATGGCTAATATCGAGAATCCTCTTCCTTGTATGAAACGCTGTCCATCCACTTGTGCCTAGATAAACGTGGAGTCTGTGTTCTTCCACCGCGCCGGATCCCAGTGCCACGGCCGCGACGTCTCCCATACCCACCAATACCCGGGTATTCTCTGATAAACTAAGCTCTCTGCTGGCCTGCTTAGTTAGGGTTCCAGCTATCTCGTGTGCCTGCATTATAGTAGGCATCTTACCAGGATCCAAGCCATATCTCATGAATAGCTTTCTGCTCCACTCTGGAGGTATCCGTCTTGTATCGGCGAGCCAAGTTAGATGAGCATCGTCCGCAGGATATACCGGCGTGCCGGTGGCCTTATAGACTAGGTATCCTATAGCTCCTAGAACATGTTTGGTCCGCTCATATTCTTCGGGCAAGTTTTCCCGGATCCATACAAGCTTTGAGATAACGTCTTTTCCAGTACTGCTAGGAGCGCCTCCAGTAATCCTTAGAAATTCTAGTAGCCTAAACACATTGTACCCTGATATACGTAGTAGGCCGCTCCAAACACCCTTGGGTAGACCAGCAGCCCTCTCATCCAGCCAAGTAATCAAGTTAGTTAACGGTTCACCATTTTCGTCGAGAAGTATTAAGCCAGCCATGTAAGCAACAAAGACGACTGTATCTACACTACCATCGCTTGACGAGACAAGATCCTGTGCAAGCCTCGTCACAGTTCTCCAGAGCCATTCCGGGTCTTGCTCTGCCAGTCCTGGAGAGGGATAAATAACTTGGGACTCGGCCTGTCTAACCTCGTTTATTTTAAGGGACTCCAAGTCTAGGAGGCCAGCCTTTATCTTTGTAGTCCCGATATCAAACACTAATGCCTTAGACGTCAAACTTTATCCTCCCCATTAGGGCGAGAACAAAAGGATTATTTGCAAGGTTGGTTGTATCCTTACATGTATTTTTGTAAGCTACTAGCTGTAAATAATAATTGATAAATGAAAAATAAATACGGTGGGAATAAAAGGGGAACGAGAACGTGGAGCCCTAACAGTAGAAGGAACTAAAGGATAAGGACCTCGACATTACTGAGGGAGCCCACTACATCAATTACGAATTGTCTATGTTTACTCTTTATGCTCTTCTTACGTATCACAGCGGCCTCAGCCGGGCCAGGCCATGTCTTAAAGATTGCCTGCTTTATGACGTCATCGGTTATGCCTTTCTGGAAAGCATACTTTGGAATAATATGTCCGAAACAGTACTCGCTGTCGAGATGGAGCTCCGTGAACTTCGCCGGGTAATGTGTCTCTCCGAATCCAGCCGCTCTACGACAACCCGTGTCTATGCCATGCTCGAGAACACTCACAACAGCTTCCGCCATTGATTCCTGTGCCTTCTCGTCTTTCCATTCTTCAGGCGTGCTGCCTATCTCTATGAAGACAAGCGGTTTCCTATTCGATGTTGGCCCGTGATGGGTTGCCTCAAGAGTCACAACGTATTTTTCTAATAGTCCTCTTTTTTCTGCTGCTTCCCGATAGTTCCTTAGCAATGTTCTGCTTAGAGGGGGAGCCGAGAAGGATAATGTATAGGGTTCACCGCCGTAGCTAGAGTCACTTGTAGGATTACCGGTATGATGAGTGGTTAGACTAGGCTTGCCGCTACTCGCACTGTGTCGTGACAAGACGATGACCGCGTCTGCAGATGGATCCGGAGACTTGTCTAGCCAAGTGAAGTATAGGGTTTCCTCATCGTACCCCGCTAGATAAACATCGTTGCCTAGGATCCAGCATTCTTCTGCTGGCGGCGGACAAGTAGCCTTTTCAGCATCTACGAGTTCACGGAGTGCCCTTGCAGCTCCAGATCCTGCGGTATCACGCATGCTATAGACGATAGCCAGCCTGGGCGAAGCGGTCACTCTATACTCACCAATAGGTCTCCTAGCACTAATAGGAGTCTTCAGCGACTGTAAATCGATAAAGTTATGATGTCTATATTCCTAGCCTTACTTTAGCGGCCAATAGTAACAGTATTGTCTTAACGTCTTCGATCTCTCCCCTCTCTATCATTTTGAGGGCTTCATCTAGCGGTATTTTGACCAGTCGGATTATTTCATGCGGCTCTGGACTACTCTCTCCTGGCTCCGGGTCTGGGGCTAGGAAGAGGTATAGTTTCTCGGTGGAGTAACCTGGCGAGACATATCCTGATCCTACTGGTATGAGTTGGGTCGCCCTGTATCCTGTTTCTTCCTTGAGCTCTCTTCGAGCTGCTTCCTCGGGGTTCTCTCCCTTATCGATGACCCCTGCGGGAGCCTCTAGAATATACTTGTCTATTACTGGCCTGTACTGTCTTATCAACACAACGTCCTTCCCTATTACTGGGAGAACGGCTACTGCGTTAGGAAATATTACCTGATCCACTATCATATGGTGGCCGTTTGGGAGAACCTTTTCCTCTGCCCGGAAAAGAACCCTTCTACCCTTACACTCAACCATCCTTCTTCACCTCTCTTCTTCCATAGAGTCGATGGCCACGTGCCATGTGTCCTGCTGCCTGCGCGGCGAGTATATTTAATTCGCCGGCGAGCACGGTCGCCGCTATGATTTCAGCGAATTTTAACGCGTTCGTGCCCGGTGGGTTTCCTCCACCTGCGACTCCTAGGAGCGAGAGAGCCTCTCTCTGGGTTGGAAGCCAAGTTCCTCCTCCTACAGTCCCGATCTCGAGGCTCGGCATGGTTACGCTGATGTAGAGGTCCTCGCCTCTTACCTCTGTCCATGTATAGGTGATGCTGGATTCTACTATTTGGGCCATGTCTTGCCCGGTTGCCAGGAAGATACCTGCTATTATGTTGGCTGCGTGTGCGTTGAACGTTGGGCTTCCAGCTGCGGCGCTACCCAGAAGGTTTTTCACGGTGTTTAGCTCGTGTATCTCTTCGACGCTTGCCTTGAGGGTTTGTTCTACGATTTCTTTCTTTACTATTGCCTCTGCGACCACGTATTTTCCTCTGCCAAGGATACGGTTGATAGCGGCAGGCTTCTTGTCGGAGCACATGTTTCCGCTGACGCTTATACAGTCTATTCTCCCGGGATAGTTCTTTTCGATATATCTGCAGAGTTCTTCTGTGGCGATCGTTATCATGTTCATTCCCATAGCGTCTCCTGTATGGTAGCGGAACCGTATCCATACGATGTTCCCCACGATGTAGGGGTAGAAGTCTATTAGTTTGCCGTGGCGCGTGATCCTGGATATAACACTGTGGAATGATTCCTTGTTTTCTTCTATCCACTCCACGAGTGACAGGGCCTCATCAATACTAGGCGTCCATATGACTGGTGCCCTGGTCATCCCGTCCTTTACTATTCGTGTGGTTACTCCCCCACTGCTCGTTAGGGCTTTAACCCCCCGGTTAACACTCGCTACCAGTGCACCCTCAGTAGTCGCGAGAGGAACATAGTATTCTCCACGAGCATAAGTTCCCTTAACCAGTAATGGGCCAACTACTCCGAGAGGCACCTGTACGGCTCCAATAGGGTTCTCGATGTTACGGCCGAACACGTCTTCAAAGTCAATAATCGTACTAGCTATGGCTGAAAGACCTATACCGTATTTACGTTCGAGAAAAAGACGTCTAACGAGGGCGGCGAGGTTCGCGTTTCCAAGCTCCTTCTCGAGACGGGAAAGGGTTATTTCGCCTGATTCAAGCTTCTCCAGTATCTTGTCCAGCTCCACTACCTGCACCCAGCACTGGGCGGAACTTCACGCCATAAGTAATTATACCTGTATCACTCGTCTCACTTATCTTTCGTACAACGGCTTCGACCTCTAGGCCTGTGCTTAGCTCTCCTGGCAATACATCGGTTAGCTCTGCGACGATGCGTACACCGTTGATATTTACTAGGCCGACTATTATGGGGGCGTTTAGCCTGTTATCTCCTGGAACACTATATATTACGCTATAGCTCTCTAGTATGCCTCTCCTCGGGAGCTGTACCTCTTCTAGACTATTGCTCCCACAGTAGGGGCAACTTGTCCGTGGAGGATAGTGGATCTTGCCACACTCCTTGCACCTAGCACCTATAAGCCTGTAGCGGGGTATTCTCCTCCTCCACCATACTGGAAGACTCCTCGTCATAGACCAGTCACCTCCTATCCCTTCACCTTCCTGAGCAATGCTATCCTTGAACTTGACCCTGCAGCATTAATGGAAACAATCATTCCAGTCTCTTCATCTCCCCGCTTTACTCCCTGCCAGGTTCCTGCCAGTATCCGTGAGACCTCTACGAGCTTGTATACGTCTGTGGCTCCTATCGGGTGGCCTCTAGCCTTTAGTCCACCGCTTGGATTGACTAGTGGTCCCTCGCCCTCAGCCGAGAAGTAGCCCTCTGCCACTAGCTTAGCGGATTCTCCTTTCTCTGCCAGGCCCAGGGTTTCCAGTTCTAGGAGACCATATATCGAGAAGCTATCGTGGAGCTCGATCACGTCTATCTTCTCGAGCCCGCCTAGCCTGCCTAGAGCTGTTCTAAGGCTCTCGAGGTCGAGGGGATCTTCTCTGAGCGCAGGGCTGGGCATTCCCGTTGCTGATATTACTGATTCGATCTCGGCGAGCGGTCTTCCCTCAAGCTCGTCCCCGTTCTCTAATACTATTGCGGCGGCTCCGTCTCCTAGTGGATAGGCGTCTAGTAGTGTGATTGGCTCGGCTATGGGCATGGCTGTCATGACTTTTTCTGGGGCGACTGCGAAGGGCAGCATTGCGTGGGGGTTGTTCTTGGCGTGCATATGCATCATAGCGGGCCAGTACGCTAGGGTGAGCCTGTCGACTTCGTACTTCTCCATGTATAGCCTCATCAGGAGGGCGGCGATACCCGCATGCCCTATATTATAGTATGCGTCGCTCTCAGTATCGTACAGTGCCTGCAGCATCACGTATGTTGGGCCGCTGGGATGCTCTGTCATCTTGTCAACTCCTATGAGTAGCACCCTGCTGGCCTCCTGGGATTTTATCAATGAAACAGCAGTTTCAAGGGCGGCTAGGCCCGAAGACTCGCCTGCCTCTACAGATAATGCCCTTACTCCGTGGAGTCCTAGGCTCGAGGCAATATAGCTGGCTAGGTCAAGTTGTGGGGCCTGGAGATACGATAAGCTACTGGCGACAATGACGAAGTCCACGTTATCAGAGCCGCTCTCGGCTAGTGCCTGTTTACCTGCCTGGAACGCTAGGTCTCTTACTCCGAGAGGATAATGACGGGCTATCTTGACCGCTCCCGTCCCAGTAATATATACTTTCACCATACTATCATTCACCCCTGTTATCCCCTGGGAAGCATTGTAAGGATCTTCCTATACCTCGTGTATAGAGCATAGTCTATTGTTTTCCGCCTAGCGAGATAGTCGTCGAAGCGCGGTGCTAGTCCCTGCTTCTCCTTGACTGCTTCTGTAACCCTCAGGATATAGGTATCGCTCCCAGCACCGCTTCCGAAGGGAGCCACGAGTATAAGGTCGCCGGGATCTGCCCTGTCGAGGACTCTAGCTAGTCCGAGAAGCGCGCTAGCGTTATAGGTGTTTCCTATGAATGGCGTGACTAGGCCTGGCTCTATTTGTTCCATTGTGAATCCGAGGCGTTTTCCTACTCTAACCGGGAACTTGCCATTTGGCTGGTGGAAGACGGCGTATTTGAAGTCTGAGGGCTTGTAGCCTGTTTCTTCGAGGAGGTTCTTTACACTGCTCATTATATGGTGGAAGTACGCGGGTTCTCCCGTGAATCCCTCTCCATGGCGTGGATAGGGTTTTAGGGCTCTTCTCCAGAAGTCGGGTGTGTCCGTTACATATGTGTATGTTGCCTCGAATACTGCAGCGGCTCCCTCCCTTGGCCCTACTATGAATGCTACTGCACCGCTAGAAGCCGTGAACTCTAATACGTCTCCGGGCTCTGCTTGGGCCGTGTCGCTTCCTATAGCCATAGCGTATTTCATCATTCCACTTGATACTAGTCCTATTGATGCTCTGAGCCCTTCGCTACCGGCTCTGCACGCGAATTCTAGGTCGCTCGCCATCGTGACAGGCGTTATTCCGAGAGCTTCAGCGACAATAGTGGCCGAGGGCTTCACGGCGTACGGCTTAGATTCGCTTCCAAAGAATACTGCCTTTATCTCTGAAGGGTCTACCTTGGCCCTAAGCAAAGCATTGTATCCTGCCTCTATAGCCATAGTAGTTGAGTCTTCGTCGGGGCTGTCTACGCTCTTCTCTTTAACATTAAGGCCCTTGTACTGGTGGGGTGGCCAGCCCCAGACTCTTGCTATCTCTTCCATGGGGAGCCTCCACCGTGGGACATAGGCTCCCCATCCATGGATTCCAGTCCTTGATTCAGGACGTTCTTGGGTCATTGTTTAATCCTCCGTAAACGTCATCGATATTTTACATGAAGGCGTGTAGTATTATAAGGGTTTCGCCATCTGACTAGTACTAGGATAGACTATTGTCGAAAAGGGGGATAGACGAAACATTGCCCCAAGCCTACAAGATAATAGGAAAAATACACGGCCGCAGACTAGCACTGATAAAAGATCCTGCACCACTAGTCGGACACATAGCACTAGGAGTAATAGACAGAGGCACCAATGTCATCCAAGTGAGGCCATCGACGATCTGCCCCCACAACTGCATCTATTGCAGCGTAGACGCCGGACCATACTCTAAAACGAGGACAACGGAGTTCCTTGTAGACGCCAAGCACATAATAAAATGGACACGGATACTTGCAAGCATAAAGAAAACACAAGTAGAGGCATTAATAGACGGAGTAGGAGAACCCCTGACACATCCACAAATACTCGAAATCACAAGAACCATAAGAAACGACCCAAACGTTTTCAGGGTAGCGATCGAGACACATGGAGGCTTCCTATCCAGAAAACTAGCAGAAAAACTAGACTCAGCAGGCCTAGACAGAATAAACCTAAGCATCGACAGCCTCGACAAGAATAAGGCACGAATGCTTGCAGGAGTACCCTGGTACGATGTGAGCAAGATCCTCAACATAATCGATTGGATCCTCGAAAACACCTCTATAGACGTCGTCCTAACCCCGGTAGTAGTACCTGGAGTAAACGAGGAAGACATGAAGGACCTAATAGAATACGCGAAGAGCAGAGAGCTAGGAAAGAAATCCGGATGGCCTACAGGAGTCCTCATACAAAAATATGAAATACACAAATGGGGCCGCAAACCATTAGGCAGGCGTCAATGGACATGGTCAAAATTCTACAAATGGCTAAGGTCTCTGGAGGAAGAAACAGGCTATAAGCTAAGGCCCACCATGGAAGAACTAGGCATAAAGCCTGCTCCAAAGCTCCCCATACTATATAGGCTAGGAGACAAGGTAAGAGTAGAAATACTGGGCCCAGGCTGGCACAAGGGAGAACTACTAGCAATGGACACGAGGCGCCAGAGACTCATAGCGGTTTTCTGCGAGAATTGCCGGCCCGGCCAACTAGCTACCGTTAGGATCACACGCTCCAAAGACAACATCTATGTAGCGAGGAGATAAACTAGCCTATCCCACAGGCCCCAGCCGGGATCCCTTAAAGTACTTAAAGTAATTTCATGAAATACCTACTCTATCAATAAATATGTCGTCGAACAATACCTTCTATACCGGAATAAATCCTAGCATGGTGTAGTAATTATGAGTGATATAATTACAGGACTAGAATCCTATGTAGAGAAAGCATTTAGAAAAGCAGAAGAGCTCGGAGTAGACTTCATAGACGCCAGGATACAAGACTACAGGTACGAGAGCATAGTCTACGATAACGACCGTGTAAAGAGCTATTCCTACACGACTACGACCGGAGTAGGATTCAGGATAGTATACAAGGGATTCCACGGATACTCCTCGACAACCATCCCTACCTGGGAGGGCATCGAGAAGGCACTACTCACCGCCTACAGAATGGCCAAGGCCCTCTACCATGCTGGAGGAGAGCCTAGTCCACTAGCAGAATACCCAGCGATAAGGGCCTACAGTAGATCAGGATACATAAAATATCCCTTCGAGATCAGCGACGATGAGAAAATAGAAGTCGTGAAAACACTCGTCTCAACCGCCAAAGAAGTCAAAGGAGTAGTATCGGCCACTGCAAGGCTGGGCCTACAACACGATAAGAGAGTAGTACTGAACAATGAGGGAACAAGAGTAGAGACAGACGTTGTACTAACAGGGTTCTTTGTCTCCGCAGTAGCACGCTCCGATAAAGGCATGGAGATGGCCTATGACTCGAAGAGCAAAGTCTCCGGCTGGGAACTAGTAGAGTACACAGACCTAAACGCCATGGCAAATGAAATAGGAGAGCTCGCAGTAAAAGCAGCTCACGCGACTGTACCAGAGGCAGGAAAATACCGTGTAGTCCTCCACCCCGAAGTAGTAGGCCTACTCGTGCACGAAGCCCTAGGACACGCGAGCGAGGGCGACTTGGTCGCTAGCGATGCTAGCGTGATAAAAGACAAGCTAGGCCAAAAAATAGGATCCGACCTAGTAAGCATAGTGGACGACGGCCGGCACCCAGACGGATACTATGTCCCCTTCGACGACGAGGGAGTAGAAAAGAAGAAGACCACGATAGTAGAAAACGGTGTCCTGAAAGGATACCTTGCCGGAAGGGCAGAGAGCCAGAAGCTTGGAATAGATCCCACCGGCAATAGTAGAGTAATGAGCTATCAGCACCCTCTACTTGTAAGGCAGACAAACTACTATATCCTCCCAGGAGACCATGCGTTCGACGAGCTAGTCCAAGAAGCAAAAGATGGAATATACGTTACTGGGAAGGGTGCAAGAGGAGGAGAAGTAGATCCCGGCGCGGGAACATTCACGTTCGGTGTAGGAGTCTCGTGGAAAATAGAGAACGGAGAAATCACGACTCCTCTGAGAGGAGTAACGCTAACAGGAATGATACTAGATGTGCTCAGGAACATTGAAGCACTAGGAAAAGACCTCCACGTATACACGAGCGTGTTTGGAGGATGCGGTAAAAGCGGCCAGCTCGTGCGTGTAGGCGATGGAGGGCCATACGTTCTCGTAGGAGAGATCATTGTTGGAGGGAGGTGAATAGAGGAATGAGACTAGATCTCGACCTGGAGAAGCTATTGAAATATGCTGAGAAAATGGGAGCCTCCGAGGCAGAGCTATCAGCGTCTGTAACAGACAAATACGTTTTCGAGATATCCAAGGACAGCCTAGAGCGGGCTCTCTCAACGACAACTATTGGATTCGGCATACGAGTGGCGATAGGGAAGAAGATAGGTGCCGCCGGCGGAGAGATAACCGGGGAAGAAGGAGCCCTCGAAATAATTAGGCACGCTATAAAGATAGCGAAAAGCACAAGAGAAGACGAAAAATGGCCAGGCTTCAACCCAAAGATAGGTAAGGCACCTGTAGATGTCCCCGTCTACAGCGAGGAAACAGCTTCCCTAACCGAGGAAGAGGGAGTAAGGATACTCCAAGGGCAGTTGAAGCTAGTAAAAGAATCTGATCCAAGCATAACAATTGCAGGAGCAAGCTTCCGCGTCTCAAGATCCTATTCGGGATTCATAAACTCCTACGGCGGCCCATTAGGAGAGGAATCAACCTCCTACTCGTATGTACTGGAGCTTAAGAAGAAGACCGGGGAAGGCGAGGGCACCTATATAGACTGGAAACTAGGCGTGAAGCTCGACGCCGAGGGAATAGAGGAGACTACTCAAAGAGCAATAAGCAGAGTATCCGACGCTGTCAAGGCATCTCCCATAGAAGGATTCAAAGGTACACTAATATTGGATAATGCCGAGGTCGCCTCACTCCTAAGAATATTGATTGTCCCCGCAATATCAGCCGACAACGTGCAGCAGAGGCGGAGTCCCCTCACAGGAAGACTTGGCGAAAAAGTCCTAAGCGAGAAGATAAACATAATCGATGACCCATTCCTACCCTATGAGACGGGTAGCGCGGTATTCGACGATGAGGGACATCCGACGAGCAAGAAACACGTCTTCGAGAAGGGAGTACTAGCCACATACCTATACGATCATTATACCGCGAGCATAGAAGGGAGAGAGAGCACCGGCAACGGATTCAAGTCGTCTCACCACACGCCACCTAGCCCGTCGCCAACAAACCTCATCCTAGAATCCGCGATTCATAAAGAGAAGCTCGAAGACGCAGTAGTAGAAGTGGAGAAGGGACTCTACGTGGTATCAACGATTGGTAGCTGGCTCTCGAACCCTGTCAGCGGACAGATAAACGCCACGGTAACACTCGGATACCTAATAGTTGGAGGAGAGATACAGAAGCCCGTGAAAGGAGTAGCTATCAGCGGAAACATCTACGAGGCGCTCGCCGACTCCTTCCAATACACTGCTGGTCCACGGAGATGCCTGTTCGGCGTCTGCTCAAGCTCAATAGTTGTATCGGACTTCACGATCGCCGGACACTAGCCCTATAAACTATTTTCCCATCTATATAGACTACTCCTCCACCCCTTCGCTTCAACCTTTCAAGCATTCTTTGGGCCTCACGACGATAACTACAGTATGCTTCCCTCCTATTCCGGGCAGGAATACCGGTTACATCCGTGCAGACAGCGACGATCGTTACAGTGACATCGACAGCTTCTACGTGCTTCGCGATATCCACTAGGTCATCTTCTAGCTCCCAAGGACACACGCCAGGTATCTCTAATACTACCTCCTCTGTCCCCCTCTCATAGTCGAGCCCGTAGATCACTACGGCGCTCCACTTACGGGCAAAATCCTCCACCAGCCTAGTTAAAAGACCCGTGGCCGGATTAGGCTTATATCGGCTCCATCCCCTCTCTGAGACGATCTCCTCGAACCTGTCAAGGTCAATGATTATGAGAGAACCCTGAACCCCTGGGAACCGATATGGGGCGGTCGGTGTGAGACTAGGCCGTTCATTCTCGAGGTCCATGGCTGCCCGCGTCCCCATCCCGCCCAGAAAAATAGCATCTAGCCGAGGTATAATATCTAACACTCAACCGTATAGGTATTAAATGTAAAACCACAGGATTAACCTGGCTCAACACGGAGAAGAGTAATACATGAATCCATAAGACAGGGCTGCGAGTGAGGAACATTGATGATAGCGCCAGGAATAAGAATAGTTGAACCATATCCAGCACTATACTTAGAAGAGGAGGACGCCGTAGTAATAGCAGACATACACCTCGGCTACGAAGAAGCCATGGCCAGGCAAGGAGTATACCTTCCCAGACTACAATACGATAAAATATCAATAATTATAAAGAAACTACTGGAAACTACACAAGCATCAAAACTAGTTATCGCAGGAGACATAAAACATGAATTCTCGCGTCTACTAAAACAGGAGAAACTGGAGGTCGCAAAACTCCTCCACGACGCGTATCGTGCTGGTTACAAGGAAGTAATAGTTGTAAGAGGCAACCACGATAACTTTATAGGCCCCCTAATAGAGAACCTCGGCGGAAAATTCGTAGAAGACCTAGACACTAGCACGGCACTGATAACTCACGGACACAAAGACATCGAGTGTGGCGGTAAACCTATCATAATGGGCCATGAGCACCCCGCTCTACAGGTAAGCATAGGAGGTGCAAAGACCAAGTTTCCAGTCTTCCTCATAGTGCCATTGGAGGAGTGTGGTACAGCAATAGTTCTCCCAGCAAGCGGAGCGTACCAGGTAGGAAACAACATAACGCTAGAACAAGAAAACTATCTAAGCCCGATCATAAGGAAAAGAGCAGTCCTAGAAGAGGCGAAACCAATTATTATAGATGAAGACGAGGGCCTGATGCCTCTTCCACCACTGGGTGATTTGAGAACGGTACTCGCTATCTAAGATATGTCTAAGGGGCCTCATGTAATTTCCGTGGCAGAAAAGAGGAGGATATAGATAACGGACCCATAGGGCCTGGGCCCCGGAGGCGAAGAATATCCTGGTATAAGTCCTTGGCGGAAAACCCTTTCTTTCCAGCGCGTATTTAATTTTTCCGGGCTAGTCTGCAGGTCCTAAAATACACTTCTCTTTCCAGAGCTTTCTATAGATGTTTGCTACCGCTCTCTCAACGTCTATTTCTCTCTTTGCTCCTGTGATTACCATCTTTCCACTGCTGAATATTAGGAGCACTACCGTGGGGTCGTTCATTCTGTAGATGAGTCCTGGGAACTGCTCTGGCTCGTACATGCTTCCCTCTAGGCTGTAGGCTGCTGCTTCAAGGTCTACGTATACGTGGAGATTCGCGCTTGCTACTATATTCTGTATCTGGGTCTTCGGGACTCCTCTGACCGGTATGCCTGCATCTATTAGGCTCTTTATAATCTTCTTTACTGCGAAGACTAGCTGGTTTACGCTCTTCGCCCCAGTTACAACCATCTTGCCCGATTTGAAGATGAGGGCCGTTACCTTGGGGTTGTTTAACCTGTATACTAGTCCTGGGAACTGGTCTGGGTTGTAGTCTACGTCCGGTATTCTCGTCTCTATGAGGTTTAAGTCGAGAGGGTGGTCTAGTATGACTGTTGCTACTATGTTTTCTATTTTTGCTTCAGGCCTCCGGTAGCCCTCTGGGACCTCGAGAGTCTCTAGTGGGCTAGGGTTCCTACCGGGGCTACGCTTCTCAGAACTAGACATTTATAACACCCACATGTTATAAGTGAATATGCGTTATTTAAATAGTTCAAATAAAAATAGATATACACTCGTCGACAAGGTATAAATATGACCAGTTTATATATACGGGGCAGACGGCCCTGGGCCTCTCCGGACCTGATCGCTCGAAGATTAATTTACTGCAAGACGTATTATTAAACATATACATGATATCCAAGATATATGCCGCATTGTACATAGGTAATACGTTGAGTAATCGAAGAGGGCCGGTCGCCCCATTGACCCTAGGGCATCCTATAATATTATACCCCTTATGTCGGCAAGCTCATCCCGGCCAATCTAACATCTATTAGGGTAATCCTTTTAAATCTCAAAAAACCAGGAAAAGGAAACTGGCCTAAAACAACAGGTGGGCCCGTAGCTCAGCCTGGTAGAGCGGCGGGCTCTTAACCCGTAGACGTGCATGGCAACCTGGCCGCACAGGCGGAAGTCCCGGGTTCAAATCCCGGCGGGCCCGCCACATAACCACGTCAACGGGCTCCTTCCCATTCACTCATCGCAAACACCTAGAATGGTCCGACTAAGGATACTCACTTCTCGGATCCTGTCTCTTGATCTTCCATCATCGACGATACAGCTATAGCCAGCACGATGAGGCCTGCTCCTACAAGCTGGTAGTGATCCATGGTCTCATTCAACGCTATATACGAGAATATTCCGGCAAACACTGGCTCCAGCAAATAGACGATAGCCGCGACGCCCGCGCTTATATGCCTCTGCCCGTAGACCTGTAGTCCAAATGCTCCAATAGTGCATACAAGGGCGAGATACAATAGTACGAGGAGGGCCCTTACATCCATTAGAGGCTCGATACCGGTTCTAGCCAGCCCAACAGGAAGAAACACTAGTCCGGGTATCATCTCCAGAAAAACTATGAGGAGAGGATCAGCACGGCTGACATGTGACACCATGATGATCTGAGCCGCCCAGAAAACGGCTCCGAGGAGAACAAGGAAATCGCCAATGTTAAGCGCAACGTCTGGACGAGTAAGAAGATAGAGGCCGAGGAGACTCATTCCAAGGCTAATGGCGAGGTATCGATCATACTTTCTTAGAACAAGCGCCATGTAGGCATGTACAAAGGGAACGTTCATACCCGTTATAAAGGCGCTCTTCGAAGCCGTGGTTAGCCCGGTCCCCCAGCCCTGGAGCCATATGCCAAGAGTATATGCTATGCCGACTAGGAGACCTCCCTTAACAACATCCCTAGTCAAGAGATGCCGCTTATACCATACATAGGGGGCCAGGAGCATGATAGTCAACAGGCTCCTCATACCAGTGTAGAGCTCTCCGCCTACATATCCTACAGCGACTTTTATCGCTGGAAACGACGAGCCCCAGAATGTACTCGTACCCAAAAGCGGTAGCAGACCCTTCAGTATCTTCTCTCTGTTCAACCTGCTCCCAGCCCTCGACGCAGAATTGTATAGTTGGCCGAAATAAAACCTGCATCTTTCACATTATTAAAACACAATATAATACAAGGGGAAGAATAGACAATACCAGATCCCTCCGATGGAGGCTGTATAGTGACAATGACAAGAAAAGAAACCATCGAAACAAAAATAAAATCATGCGGGACACCGCTACAATACACTATAGGAGTACTAGTGAAAATACCACCAATCCTCGGAGACACATGCAAGCTAGTAAAAGAACTAACAAAGCCAGTGACAAGACTATATGTGAGGGTCAACACGGCGAGGATAAGCGTCGAACAATACCTAGAACTACTAGACAAGCACGGAATAAGATTCTACAGAGACGAAGAGATACCGGAAGCCATATGGGCAGAGGTCTACGGTCCCTTCGAGGTACCAATATACCGGGGAAGAGTAATCGCGGATAAAAAAGCCAGCGAATCCGTCCTACTAGGAAGCGACCTTTATGCTCCAGGAGTAATAGGCGCGAGCCACTTTAGGAAGGGCCAGAAAGTAACCGTTGTCTCCGAGAACGGAGTAATTGTAGGAGCCGGGACAGCTATGATGGATCCCGGCGAGATGATGTCGTCGAGGAAAGGCCTCGCAGTAAGATTAGAGCATCCAAGATACAAGAGCTATAGGGTCCGAGACCTACCAGGCTACCAAGAGGGATACATATATGGCCAGAGCATATCGAGCATGTACGTCGGCCACATAGTAGACCACGAGCCGGGTCAGACAATAATAGACTTGACAGCGGCGCCAGGAGGGAAAATCTCGCACATAGCCCAGAAAGCCCCGCCTGACACACGTATAATAGCAGTAGATAGGCCGAGCAAGAAGCAGAAACTCGTTGAAACCCTGAGAAGACTAGGCTTAGAGGACCGTGTAGAGGTACTAGGCCTAGACTCCCGGAAAATAACTAGAAAGATACCCAGCCTCAATGAGACAGCGGATATCGTACTCGTCGATCCTCCATGCACGAACCTAGGAGTAAGACCAAAGGTCTACGATCTCAAGCGAGAACAAGACGTTAGAAACATGGTACTGTACCAGAGAGGATTCATAAGGGAAGCCTACAAGCTCCTCAAACCAGGGGGAATACTGGTATACTCGACATGCACCCTTACATCTCCAGAAAACACGGGCAATATCGCATGGGCAGAAACCCTGGGCTTCGAACTAATAGAGCCTCCGAGAGGTCTAAGGAGGCCAACATATGCTGGGGACACGTTATGGTTTAACCCATTAGACGGTATACCAGGATTCTTTATCGCGCTTCTACGGAAGCAGTAGCCTCTACCTCCTCAGTTAGATAACCGGCTAGCCGATCAAGGTATTTCTCGATCTCTTCATTGTTTATCCTAGGCGAGAGATCTAGCTGTAATGGAGTCAGCGTAATTGCCTCCTCTACATGGACGGCGTAGACGTCTGTGCCCGGTATCATCTCTGCAAGCATGCCGTACAGCCAATAATACTTGTTACCTCTCGGGTCATAGTTGACGTTTACCCTCTGGAGGAACTTTATCTTAGCAGGCCTAGCCACACGTATAGGGGTCTCGGGCCCGATATTCCTTGGATAATTAACGTTGAGCACGTTGACGCCATCCGGCAATCCATGCTCCAACACATACGATGAGATGATCCTCGTAGCCTTCAAAACGTACTCATAGTACTCAGGATCCTGGAAGTCCTGGGAATCCTCTATCGCAGCAGAGAAGGCTATAGCAGGGATACCGAGCAGGCTGGCCTGCGCAGCTGCCCCCACGGTACCACTACTCAATATGACCTGGATACTAGTGTTATCGCCAATGTTGACTCCGGAGACGACGAGGTCGACTCTAGGAGTTATCTCGTTGAGGGCGAGATAAATGATGTCGCTTGGCGTCCCGTTAGTAACGTATATGAGCGTGTTCCAATACCTTATCCTCCTTATCCGTAGCGGCTTGTGGAGCGTTAGCCCTAGACCGCTCGAACTCTTAGGGGTCTCAGGAGCGAAGATTATGGATTTACCCAGCGGCTTTACTGCGTCGTAGAGTAGTTTTAGGCCTAGACTGTATACTCCATCATCGTTTGTTACCAGTATTCTTCTGGATCCCTTCACCCTTCGTCCCTCCAATTGTATTATAGCATTATGAAGGGAGACTCCCCGAGTCTACTTGAGTTACCCGTCTAGCCCTCCCCCAGGTATAGGGCCCATATGAGCGGACAATTTGCCTAGGCCCGTTCACCTGGAGAGATGTTGGCTTCTTATTTATGAAGAATACGATGTAAAGGTATTATAAAGTATCGTGTTATGTAGGAAACAATATCTCAGGCCTAGCACGGCTCATATGGCTCAGGTGGAGAGTTGAGGCCTGTTGTTTTCTTCGAGGAGCTTAACCGGAATATCCCGGGTAATCTATCACCGTAGAGTAGGTGATGGACTAGCCTCTTACTCGTCGAGGGCGCCATAGTTAGCCCTGCTCCATTGAATCCTGTGAGTACATATACTTCGCCTAGGCTATCTAGTCGATCAGCTATAGGTAGACTGTCGCCACTGGTGTTACATGGCGCCGCCCAGTATGAGACTATGCCAGCGTTCCACGCATCAGGATTCCGCTCAGCGTATCTTTCTATGATGTCATATATGTCTTCTTGGTCAGGGTTAAAGCCTTCATGCGGATCATTGATCAAAGTATTAGCGCCGTTCCCAATGTTTGATCGAGACGGGCTAACCGGGACAATATAGTAGTGGAGCGCGTCGTCCTCGATAATTCTAGCAGGCCTGGCTCCTTCTATAGTAGCCATCTGGCACCGATAGGTTACGAGATATTCTTTGAGCCCGGGTAGGAGCTGGAGGCTCCATGCACCGCCTGCAATAATTATGGGCTGATCTATTCTCCCCCCAGGCCCCTTGAAGACGTCTCCCTCTCTAACTACTCTTCCACTAATTATGTCTACTCCAAGCCTTGAGGCTTCCTGAACCATCGCGTTAATAGCCCATCCTATATCGACCACGAACTCCCTAACCAGGGCGTAGCCCTCTCCGCTATAAGTCCTCATAGAGAAGCCGGCGACCCTAGTAGCTTCATCCGCGTCGATAATCACAGAGTCTAGGCCTTTTCTATTATGTACCTTTACTAGCTTATCCATGCACCCGGGATTCTTGTTGATCCATAAAGCCCTCACACGCCAAATATTATTCGTGCTCTCGGGTAGTGACCTGTAGATCTCCAAGCTCTCCAATGGATAGTCGAGAAGCTCCTCAGGCATTATCGTTACAAGTATGCCCGCGCTCTTACCGCTGGCGCCATAACCTGGATATTCTGACTCGTATACTGCTACTCTAACTCCCTCCCTGGCTAACTGTATTGCTGCCGATAAACCTGCTATGCCTCCTCCTATTATGCTAATCTTGTTCATGTTTGATCCTCCCAGTATTATTACTAGACCTAATGTGTATTCTACTCCAACCCAGGTATTCGTGGTCGAACCAAGAATCTATACACGTGTTCCTCGTGTTATCATTTATACTTGTTATCGCGATGTTCTAATGGTGGGGATAGAATAGTGCTGGCCGAGATAGCATTTCCTTATGCAACAGGAGTAGTACTCTTTGCCGCGGCAGCGTTAATAATGCTAGTGTATAAGAGAACAGGTGTTATTAGCCTTGCATACTTAGCTCTCGGATTAGTATTCGTAGGAATAGAATCGATCCTGGACGGCTACGAGGCACAGCTCTTATACAACGCGGCTGGCGGCGACTGGAATGCCCTGGCCGGTACGCAAGAACTCTCAAAGATACTGGCGATCGATACTATTAGGGGAATTTTCATAGTATTATGGGCTAGCATGGAGGTAATGTTCGCTGCTTCCCTGTCGGGCTCCGATAATAAAGCAATAACATATGGTGTCCCCGCCGCAATAGTGGTACTAGGTACTGTACAGACGGTGTACTTTAACCATTACTCAGGCATAACACCTCTCTCAGACAGGATCTATGCCTCGAGCGCCATAAGGGTAATGGGCATACTTGTACCAGTAGCACTAATAGTAGGAGGATATTTACTTGCAAGCCTGTACAGGACTCTGCAGACGAAAAGTATACTATTCTATGGTCTAGGATTCGTAATACACGGATTAACTCTACCCACTTATACAGTGGCCAAGGAGGCTGGAACAGTGGCGTTAGGATTATGGTATGCGTTTGGAGGAGTTATACCAGCATTATTTGCAGTATACGCTACGATACTCTTAGAGAAAGAATCTAAGGAAGCAGTCTAGGCGCCATCGACTATACATTTACACTCTATAAGCGTCCCGGAGCACATGAATAAGTAATGACTATTGAATACAGTCTTTCCCATTAGCTCTTGACCATACCTATATAGAAGGCTGTTGAGACGGTAGAGAGTGTAGAATCATGGCATGCCCCTATGCTGAAAGACAAGGAGCCGCGGTATACTGTAAAGTACTAAGGAAAAGAGTAAATCCACTAGCTTATCCATGTCTATCAAAGAAATATGAGAAATGTAAAGTCTACCAGGAAAAAGAAAAATACCTACAGGAAACAGAGCCCCGAGAACAAGCAGAACAAGTAACAGTCCAAGCCCAGCGGCCAAGACAAGCAAGAAGGATAGGCATAAGGCTAGACGGGTCACCCGCGAGACACTGCAGGGAATGCATCTACTATGGCAGAACAGGGGTATGCCTCCTCCTCGGCGTCGAGATAAAGGATCCAAATAATCCACCCTGCAGGGCACAATAATTATTAGATAAGGTAACGGGCAGAATCCTCCTAGGTGCGCTGTAGAATTGAAGACAGCCCTCCTAGTTAATGACGATGGAATAGACGCAGTAGGCCTAGAAACACTCAAACAAGCACTAATAGAGAAAGGCTACAATATCTATATAGCGGCTCCCTCAAGCCAGCAGAGCGGTGCTGGAAAAGGAATAAAGCTCCGCGTCAGGCTCGAGGAGAGAGAGGTTCCCGGCGCAGTAATGTCGTGGGCCATAGACGCTCCCCCCGCCGCCGCAGTATACATTGCTCTAAAAGCACTCCTTCCCCAGAGACCAGACATAGTCGTCTCAGGAATAAACCATGGCCCAAACCTAGGCTTCGAGGACTTCCTCACGAGCGGCACAATAGGAGCAGCCATAGAAGCCGCACTCCAGGGAGTGCCTGCAATAGCGGTGAGCACAACGGATTGGGAGGCTTCTAGGAGAGAGGAGTTTGAGCCGGCTGCAAGGATCTCTGCTGAGATAGCGGATCAGCTAATACAGGGTAGTCTGATCTCGAGGTGGAAGAGTAGGGCTGCTCCCCTGATCATTGTTAACTCCCCGGTTAACCCCCGGCGAATAGTACTAGCCAGACTCGCATGGAACGTTTACAGGACTAGAATAAAGGTAGAAGGAAACACAGCTTTCCCAGTATGGGAGCCGGAGCGAATATACGATCTGGACGCTCCACCCGGCACAGATATATGGGCCGTCCGGAACTATTATGCCAGCGTAGTCATAGTCGACCTCTACAACATAGCCAAGAACACACCACCAGAAAATATAGAAGCACTAAGATACGCCGAGACCATAATAGAGAAAATAAACGCTCAGATCTTCGAAGAATAAACTCTCTTAAGACCCCTTATCAGCATCGACAAGGGAATCTCCATAGGGCAGACCTCGTCGCACCGTGCACATCCTAGGCAGAGCATAGATAGCTCGGCTCCAGCCTCCTTGCCGAGAGTTATCGCAGTCCACAAGACCCCCATAGGCCCTCCATACGTTGGGCCTCCCCACCTGTTCGCGGTATGATGCCATACAGGACACTCCCACTGGCACCGGCCACATCTTATGCATCTGAGATGATCCCTTAAGCCGGGATCGAGTAGTGCTCTTCTCCGGCCATTATCTATGAGTACAAGATGTAGCTCTCTGGGGCCATGAGCGCCATAGACGCGTTTATGCTCGATATCGGCAGTGTTGCTGGGGCCGCTTATCACGTTGAGATAAGTTGGCGGGAAGAGACCCGCGTAGGCTGCCTGGACTAGAGCATAGCTTATCGCGTCGTTCAGGGTAGGCACTATTTTCTCAATCCCAGTGACGGCAATGTGAATCGGCGGATACCCGGTCACAAGCCGTATATTGCCCTCGTTCTCGACAAGCACGATTGACCCTGTGTCTGCTGCGACGGCATTAGCCCCTGAGACCCCTACATCGGCCCTGTAATATATTTCTCGGAGGAATCGGCGGACAGCAGAGACTATATCTTCTGGCTCAGGGCTACTCGGTAGCTCGACTCCTAGCTTTTCTCTAACCAGTCTAGCAGCCTGCTCTATTGTTAGATGTACGGCGGGCGCAGTCGTATGCATGGGTCTACCGTGTTCCAATTGTATAAGGAGTTGTCCAAGGTCAGTCTCCCACACACGGTTACCCAGGGACTCAAGGTGCTCGCGTAGTCCGAGCTCCTCGGCGACTATACTCTTACTAAACACTACTAGTTTTCCAGAGCCGACAAGGTCTCCTAGGATCTTCTGTGCCTCGTCCCTGTCTCCCGCGATATGGAGCACGCCATGATTACGCTCGAGTGACCTAGCCAACTGATCTATGTAATAGTCTATGTTCTCTAACGCCTTCTTCTTAGCCTCGAGAACCTGTAAGCGGAGCTCCTCGACATAGGGGTACATTTCTTTTACTCGGAGATGCTTGCCCTCGGCATTAGAAACACTCCTAGATATCGCCTCCGAGAACTCCGGGTCCTCGAGCCCCCTATAGATGTCTTCGAGGACCTTTTCCAATACTATGCTCAAGGCCCCAGCCTCCTATACAATAATATGCTGAGATCCTGTATATCCCGTTCAATGCCCAGGCCCCGGTAAGCCCTCCGCAAATTAGAGTAACATATCGGGCATAGCGTAACGATAGTCCCGCCACCAGCCTCATCCAGTTCTCTGGCACGAGTCTCAGCGATCCTCCGTGAAAGTCTGGGAGCAATGCTCTCGACTGGGCCGCCGCAGCAATAAGTCATTCGACCGCTCCTACGTGGCTCCACCACGGTATAGCCCGCTCTTCTCAGTAATTGTCTAGGCTCATCTATTATGTTCTCGTAGCGTGCATAGAAGCAGGGATCATGGATGACTACGCGTCCGGCGTCTCCTTGCTTAAACTGAAGTTTATCAATGTTCTCGGCGAGCACCTCTATATAGGACTTCACTATAGGAGCGAATCCCTCCACATACTGCGGGAATACCTTGCGGAGCACATGGGTTGTATGAGGATCAACTGTCACAATAGTCTCGGCCCCGACAGACTCTAGTTTCTGCGCGACTCTCCTGGCGTGCTCCACGAATACCGTGTCTAGTCCCATATCGTAGAGCAAGACTCCACTATACGAGTCTACGCCCCCAGGATAAGCTATCTCTACTCCCGCACGCCTTAGAAGCTCCACGATAGAGACAAGAACCTGCCTAGAATACTCGAGTTTCTCCCGTGAAGGGCGGACAACGATCTTTGAGAGGTTGGCAAGCCTCCCTAGTCTGCCCGCTGCTTTTAGGAGTAGTCCACCAGCCTTACCGCCCTCGAGCTTCTCGAGGTACTCTGCGAACTCCTCGATATAGGGCAGTAACTGGTAGAGTCCACCAGTGTATAGTATTGTGTCTCCCTTCTCTGATAGACCCAGGCCAGTGCTCCAAGATGTGAGAAGGCCTTGGTCTCCTGGCACTGGTAGGCCTGTCCGCTTGATATTATCGGCTAGGATGCGGAGGATACTACGTACGTCTAGCAAACACCTGCACCCTATTTATGCTGTGAGTCCTTGAGGCTTTTAAACCCGGCTCGGCGACGAGGCCCCGTGCATTCCTAATTATCTCTGCTATAGGCAGAGCTATCGGGCATTTTAGCTCGCATGCACGGCAGAGCAGGCAACTATACAGGCTCTCTACTACATGGTTAGACGCCTCGACGTCTCCCTTCGCAAGCATATATGCTATGTTCACTCTCCCCCGGGGACCATAGCCTCTATGTGGTCCAAGGGGCCTCGTCGGGCAGAGAGCCTCGCAGAAACCACAGTAAAGGCATTTTCCAGCCGTCTCGATTATCCTGGCTCTGGGATCATTCAAGGCTACAGCACCTTGCCCGGGTTGAGTAGTCCCTTCGGGTCGAATGCTTTCTTAATCTCCTTCATGAGCTGGAGCGCTTTGAGACTATTCTTGTATTCGAGCTCCATTCTTAGGCCCTGCTTCTTTAATAGCCCGATGCCGTGCTCTGCGCTAATACTTCCTCCCAGCTTTAGGGCTATCTCCATGACCTCATGGAACCACTGCTCGACCCGCTTTCTCTCCTCTTCATCCTCTGCATTGAAGCCGACCGCCGGGTGTAGGTTACCGTCGCCTATGTGGCCGCCGATAAAAACAGTGAAGCCATATTTCTCGCCGAGGCCCCGTATCAGTGTTACGGCCTCCGGCACCTTGCTAGGAGGCACTACTATGTCCTCTATCATGACCATTATACGGCCACTGGAGCCTTCCTTTTCTAGAGTATATCGTGCTTGCCCAGTGAACAGGTTCTTTCTCACAGCGAATAGCTTCTTATCATGTGCCTCCTTGTCGCCATGCGCTGTGATTATAGTATGTGCACCGTGGCTTTCTAGTAGGCTTGTAAGCGTGTCGAGTATTCTCTGATTGGATTCTGGACTAGTCTCTATCCCTACGAGGAACAAGTTTCCTTTGGGCTCATAGGGGAGATCGAGGCTCTTGCTCGCATAATCTACAGTTGCAGAATCCATGAATTCTAGCATGAAGGGATTCAGCCTGCTCCTTCTTATCTCTATGAATGCCTCCATTAGATCCTCTAAGCTATCGAAGAATGATAACGCGTAAACTGTGTCCTCTGGCAGAGGAGTTATCCGGAGGACAGCTCGTGTAACAATGCCGAGGGTGCCCTCGCTCCCCACTATGAGGCGTGCGAGATCATAGCCAGATCTACACTTAACAGTATAACATCCAAGGTTTAGGATAGATCCCTCCTCATCGGCTATACCTAGCCTAACTGCCAGGAGCCAGTCACGCATAGTACCATACTTGGCTCCACGGAGTCCTCCCGCCCCATTATTTATTGCTCCGCCAATAGTAGCAACACTACTGCTAGCAGGATCCACGGGAAACATGTATCTATACTTTGCAAGCTCGGCATTGAGATCCTCCATCCTCACACCAGGCTCCACAACTACATAATTGTCTACAATGTTAATCTCGAGAACCCTGTTCATCCGCTCCATGCTGACAACAATTCCCGGCTCCAGCGGAACACTGTTGCCGGAGAGACTCGTACTAGAACCCTGCGGGTAAATCGGCACATTATACTTGTACGCGGTTTTCAGGATCAAGGAGACGTCTTTTTCCTCTTCTGGGAAAACCACTGCTTTTACATGGCTCCCCCTTATACCGCTGGGCTCCCTGGTGTAGAGTATTGCTATTGCTGGATCATCTATAACCTTGGCTTTTCCCAATCGGCGTCTAAGCTCTTTTATCGCGTTGTCTATGTTGGACGACAGTTCTGGCACCCATATATTCTAGTAGCTATGATAACCCTATATACACAGGTGATTGAGATAAATCCTTATAGCCGATTATTTTTATCTAATGTTATTCTAATAAGAGTTTAAGGATGCTAGGAATATTCTGGGGAGCGGGGTCATATAAGGGGATGTATCGTTTGTCTTTCTAGATTTATTTTTGCCGGATAAGATTAGTTAGCGGGTAATGTTTAATTAATAAGGGTATTCCATAAGAGTGTAGAACCTATTGTAGTATTTTCTATTATAAAAATTTTAAATAATTTAATTTTTTATTATTGTTAGGATATCTATACTTGCATAATTTAAGTGTATAATTTGTCTTTGTGATTGAGAATGAAGGTGTAGAAGGTTTGTTATGGTGGATATTTAATTCGTTCTGTGGATATATAATTCTAAATATTTTATATAATAGTAAATAATGAGCGTCATTAATTAGTTGATTTAAGATATAGTATTTATCAATAGAAAAATTAATATACCTAGTAGTTGATCATACATGTTATGCAGTAATATGTAAAAGGTGTAGAAAAATGTCGGTAGCAGTAGGAAGAGTATTAACCGATATTATGAGAGTTCCCGGAGTATCGGCTGTGTTTGTTGTAAGCAAAGAAGGATTCATCGTAGAGAAAGCTATTGGCGGAGGACTAGACATCGACGAAGACGCAGCAGCTGCAATGATAACAACAGTCTACGGATCAACTTCGCAGCTTGGCGATGAGCTCAAACTCGGTACGCCTGATACAGTAACACTCGAATATCCAGGACACTACGTGCTTCTCCACGATCTCGGTGGAGACCATATGGTTGTTGTTATTGCAGAGAAAGCAAAAGCCATACTCGGAAGACTCAGGTACGAGATAAAGAAGCAGGCTCCGAGAATAAAGCAGTCGTTGTAACCCCTGTAGGAGGGATAAAGACGTATGGGAGAGGAGTTAACATTGAGTGAAAAAATCACTATACCGAGCGGCTTGATAAACGCAGTAATAGCCGGATACCAGATAGCCCTAAACAAAACTCTAGGAAAAGGAGCGGCTGCTATGACCCAGCTGTTAATACGGGATATAGGAGAAGTCTTAGAACAGCTCCTGGAAGACTCCGGATTCGAGCTCCATGAAATAACTGACCTGCAAAGCGATATAAAAAAGGCGTTCAGTATGTTGGGAATAAGCGATGATGTAGAAGTCGAAGTACCAAACAATGGAACATCACAAGGAGACAAATACATAATAAAAATCTATGACAGCGTCTTTAAACCCGTGGCAAGGACGCTGTATAAGAAAGGTATAAACTATACACTGAGCCCAGAATCATTCATAGCCGCTGCAATAGTAAGAATGGCGATCCGTAAAATCAAGCCTGACGCCCAGATAAGAGTCAAGGTTCTCCCACAAAAAACTCCGGACGAGCCTTTAGTAGTAGAGGTAATCATACGATAATTTTTTCTTCTCAACCCTCACACTGTTCAGCGCGGAGGAGGAAATTTTAAATGCAAGAGAAAAGACCCAGTCAAACCTCTGACCTCGAGGACCTTTCAAGAATTAAAGAGTTTACCTCAAAGCTAACAGGCTTAGAATATCTTGTAATATCAATCGATGGTCTACCAGCCGCATATATGAATACATCATCTGGAAAGGCAGAAGCAATTGCTGCACTAAGCGTAGATATCGTAGAGTCATCGTATAAAACTATAAAAGAAATTATCGGGAAACAAAAAGGAACAATATATATAGACACCGGCGAGGGAAAGGCTCTTGCCCTAACTAAAAGCCGCGAATTACTGGTAACCCTATATGGCGATTTCAATACTGTGCAGGGCGCCCTCTATCCTATATCATTATATCTCGAAGGTAAGAAGATTACTTGTAAATCATGTAATGCTGATCTAACACTAGCCACCTATAAATGTCCACATTGTGGTTCTATAGTTCCCTTTGCATCAAATGAATGTCCGGTTTGTAGAAGAGACATTACGGTAAAGAAGTGCCCTTCATGCGGGTCATATATTACTTCTATGGGAGAACCTGCAACAAATGTAGATGAAGCTAATGTTGAAACGTCCACTGATACTACCATGCAAGATTTCAAAAAAGTGAAACGTATAAATAGGAAAACTTTTCTAATACTCTCTGCGAGCTCGTCTATAATAGGTATTATGACCGGTTATCTAAGTAGTCTGGCATGGGGAATTATCGAAGGCCTTATAATTGGTGTCGGGATAGGCGGCTTAATCGGCCTTCTAGGCGGGATGTCTGAGCTACAGGTTCTAGAGAAAAGTTATAGACGGAACCTCGAGAAGAAATCATTAGAGTCATGATAGCATTCTGTATCTATAATTTTTTCGTCCTGCAGAATAATCATAGAATATCTACAATTATCTTCTATGTTCTCGGTGCTTGTTAAACAATAGACTAGGCCATTGCCGTTCTTATAATATCCCATTCCGTCGAGAATAGTGTTCAATAATAGCTCCGTGAGGTCTATAGAAGGATTCTTTTCCTTCATATATCTTACACATTCTCTCAGTATATTGTTGGATATTCCTTCTATCTTGTTATACTTTTCATTAGTTTCTGGTTGTTGACTGAGTAGATTAAGCCTATCATTATAACCGAATAGGGCTAGTAGATTTGTAAACACAGTCTCAATATCATTACTATAGATTATTATTGCTTTTAATGAGGTTGCCCTAGTAATTTCAATATCTATCATATCGTCTGAAACGGTAAAGATCTCATATAATACGCCATAAATACTTTTCCTGTCGAAGCTTTCATCAAGGTTCGTTATTATTACATAATTATCCGGATTCTTTCTTAGCAATCTTATTTCATAATAGTCCGATAAATTATTTGAGTCTGCTTCAAACATGATCCTAATAGTGCATTTTTCACCTAACTCATTACATAATTCGTCGAAGTCGCTCAACGTCTCGTATATTAATTTTCTTAGCTCTCCATGCTCCTCGACTCTTTCGTAGCCAGTTTTTATTATCTCTCTGAACTGTATTGGTTGAAGTTCTATAGCTCTTGACTCAGCATATTTATACATGGCTAGTTTCCCTCCCCTCTTTCCATTATTTAGGCTAGTGGGGGTTGAAAAGTCTACTCATATTATTGTTATTTATTAAGACAACTTGTCTCAGTGTAAATACAATGTAGTATTACACAGAGAATGTTTGTAGAATATTACGTAAGTTCTTATTATAGTTATATTTAAAATACATTGTTTTATTCTAACTGATAGTAGATAGGTCTAGTATAAATATTATTAAATATTTATAATATTAAAATATTCGGGGAATTGTGAGAAATTGTATTGGTTAATAAGCGCCCTAATATGGGGACTCTAGAGAATTGTATAATTCTATAGATCGTGAACAATCGTAAGTTTCAATAGTTTCAATAGGAAAGTATTCATATACTAGAAGCATTAGGTTTTTGATATATAATATGCCATGTCTCCTATTCTTAGTTGATATTATTAAATTAACTAAATATATTAACTTAATAAAATAATTAGTAGATGTAATTTAGTAGAACCCACTTATAATCATTAACACAAAAACCTTGTCTTCAATAAACGACGATTCCGCAAACAGTAAACTGTCAAAGATGAAAACATCTAGAAAAGATAAATCATAGATAGAGATTCCCACATGCATAGATTATATATGGTAGAGAAATCATAGGGAAAAGGCCGCTATGATTATATGCCTGAATACCTCGAATGCTAATGCTGACTACAGACCCGGGGAAATTCAACGAGACGAAACTAACTTAAGAAAAGGTGTGTCTATACAATGAAGAGAATCACAGCAGATGACCTTGAGAATATCCTACACGGGCTTGATAAATCTTCTTACAAACAATACCGTGCACTCGAGAAATATACCTGGCACAGGGAGAAAGTAACCTATAAGTTCCTGAAGATTCAAGGAGACCCATTCGCTCCCCCCAGCATCCTGGAAGCTAAAGGAGTACTTCCGCGTGACAACTTAGAAGAGTGTAAAGGAGCAGAAACCGCTCTTGCAGATAAATTATCGAGGATCTTAGTTGATGAGAGTTCTCGGACACGATATATAAAGATGGGAGAAGGCAATAGTGGACGCGTATTGTTCTACAAGCCTGGCCCAGTAATGATACCGCGTGCCTCGACACGGGTAATCTATAGTAGGGATGGGACCAGGTACAGGATCCTCATTAGACTAGGATTACCGTCACGGAGGAGAAGAATACTTGCAGATGAGGCGGCGAGACTACTCTTAGAAAAGGTTCCTGCAATAATCGAGAATGGTACAAAGAGGATCTTGAGGAGTGAAAAGGAGACTTTGGAATGGTGCCGGCTATACAGGGATCAGGAACTCATACGAGGCATGCTAGAGGAGAAGGGGCTTGTATCATTCATAGCGGATGGAAGCATACTTCCTCGGAGATGCGGAGGCTGTAGCGAGCCCCTCGAAGATGCGGTACCCTTCGAGTCTCCTCCCAGTCTACGCGTAGAAATAGAGACGGAATACCATGGTACAATAACTGGGATGGGTATACGTCGGGGGCTAACAGTTATTGCTGGCCCCGCTTTTCACGGCAAGACCACGCTCCTCGAAGCGATACGATCAGGTGTATGGAACCATATCCCAGGTGATGGGAGAGAACTCGTAGTCACCGGGCGGGACGCGGTCTATGTTAAGAGCGAGAATGGGAGAAGAGTATCATGCGTGGACTTGAGGAACTGGCTCCGTGGACTGCCTGGTGGAAGAAGCATAGACTGCTTCACGACCAGCGACGCGAGCGGTGCAACCAGCGCCGCGGCATCTATAGAGGAATACGTGTCTATGGGCAGCCGCCTTATCCTGGTCGATGAGGATGAGATAGCAACTAACCTCCTCCATAGAGATAAGTGGACCGAGGACTATACCGGGAAGAAGACTCTTGTGACGTTGACAGAGATGGCTGGATCAATGAAGGAGAATGGCATAAGTCTAGTAGTAGTAGCGAGTGGAACATTGCCGTTGCTCGCCGCAGCAGACACCATAATAGTGATGGACGAGTATAGGCCGAGGGACGCCTCCAAGTACAGGGAAGAAGCCAAGAGACTAGTAGAGGTCGCAGGCCTGTACTCAATGGAGGAATACAGGCGGCCACGGCCCAGATCATACCGTCTAGTGAGGAGGCCTAGGAAGTGGAAGGTCACAGGTCTCCTATACCAGGACCGGGAGAGGAATCTGGCTAGGCTAGATGCATTTAGCTACTTGGAGGATCCAGGCCAGTTATATAGCGCAGTCAAGCTGGCTTATAGTATCCTAGATAGTCGCCCGAGACGCTTATCATCGAGGGACGCAGAGGAGAGGGTTATCCGGGTCCTCGATCGGTCAGGGGACCCCGACCTCGTCTATGTTAGGGGTTTCGAGGTTCTCGGTGCCGCGGAGCGACTCCCGGGATTCGAGTCCCGGAACAGAGTGAGCCGCTCCCAATAGCTATTATTCCTAGTATCATTGTAGAGGGCTTCCTAACGCCCATCTATATTATAGGCGTAGCGGGACAAAAAAGGTGTGGGGGCATAGGGATTTGCCTAGAAGACACAGAGAAACGGCAACGGCAAAAGCAGTGGTCGCCGAGGCTCAGCAACGAGGCCGACGGCAACGAAGCAAGGAGACCTATCGTGAGATAAGCGTAGCCGAGTTCTTCGCAAAGAACCGTGAGCTAGCAGGATTCTCTAACCCCACCAGGGCACTCTATCAGACGGTGCGAGAACTAGTAGAAAACGCGCTCGACGCAACCGACACCCACAGCATACTCCCAGTCATCTCTATCCGTATAGCCTATGACGATGAGCTCGAGGCAAAATACGGTAATCCTAGGAAATGGTTCAGGATAACAGTCGAGGACAACGGTATAGGGGTACCTCCAACAGTCATAGCGAACGCGTTCGGCCGGGTACTCTTCTCGAGCAAATACGTGATACGGCAGACCCGTGGAATGTATGGTCTAGGAGTAAAAGCAGCCGTACTATACGGCCAGATGACGGCGGGTAGGCCTGTTGAAGTAGTCTCCAGCATGCAGGAAAGCGACTATGTATACCTCCGCAGACTCTATATAGACGTCTCCAAGAATGAGCCCAAGATAGTTGAGAAGGGTCAGTGGAGGAAGAAGGGCCGATGGCACGGTACAAGGGTCACCATTACGCTTGAAGGAGACTGGCCCCGCGCCCGGTCGCGTATAATCGAGTACATTAAGAGGACAGCCGTCATAGCTCCCTATGCTGAGATATACTTTGAGACTCCCGACGGCGAGATCTACGTCTTTCCAAGGCTCACGAGCAAGATGCCTGCCCCGCCCAAAGAGGCAAAGCCCCATCCTCACGGAATAGACCTTGACCAGATGAAGATGCTGATCAAGCGGAGCAATGCCAGAACACTCCTCCAACTGTTATCCAACGAGCTCCAAAGCGTAGGTACGATAATGGCCCGGAAATTCCTCGAGGAAATAGGACTAGACCCTAATATGAACCCCAAGAAGCTCGATAACGACTCGCTCGTCAAGCTAGTGGATTCTATGAAGAGCTATAGGTTCAGGGCTCCGAAAAGCGATCACCTCAGCCCTATAGGTGAAGAGCTAATCAAGATTGGTCTAAAAAGAATGTTTAAGCCCGAATGGGTAGATGCCTTGACAAGGCCTCCGAGGGCCTACCAGGGCCATAGCTTCATAGTAGAGGTAGGGATCGCTTATGGGGGCGGGATAGAGGCGCGTAACGAGCCCCTCTTATTGCGTTATGCCAACAAGATACCCCTCCTCTACGAGGAGCGCGAAGACGTAACCTACAAGGTTGTAAGCGGTATAAACTGGAAGATCTACAGGGTCGATTTCCCTGCTCCACTCGTAGTCCTAGTACACATTGCCAGCACGAAGATCCCCTACAAGGGAGTAGGAAAAGAAAGCATAAGCGAGGTACCCGAGATAGAGTCCGAGATAAGGATCGCTGTACAGCACGTCGCGAGAAAGCTCAGAGTATACCTTGGGAAGAAAGCGCGGGAAGCCGAGGCCCGTAGGAAGATAATCACGATATCAAAATATATACCGGAGATCGCTAGGAGCCTAGCAATCCTAAGTAAGCCGCCGACGAAATGGAACCAGCCAAGCGAGAAGGATGAGAAAATACTAGTCGACGCCCTTATAAGACTAGTATCGAGGAACGTCGAGGTACCAAAGGTACCTGGCCTAGAACAGAGTGACCCGGAGAAGATAGTGAGGAGCGTCATAGAGAACATCAAGCTAGAGTAAGAGCAGACGAGTGGTGAGGAGGGATGGCGGCGCCAGTAGACAAGGTAGACCTCCAGGCCCGCAAGAGAGCGGCTAAGATAATACACGAGAAGTTCAAAGGAGTATTAAAAGACGTCCTCAGCGGGAAACCTCCGAGGCTAATCATACCTAAGAGGACCCTCGCGAACACACGGTTCGATCCAGAGAAAGGAATACTCGTCATGGGAGAAGACGTCATAGAGCGAGAGCTCCTCAACATGGGAGAAGCCAGGCGATTCATGCAGACCCTCCTAATGGCCAGCATAATCTACCAGGCACTCATAGAGAACGAGTATCCTACGATAAGAGACCTCTACTACAGGGGCAAGCACACCATAGTATACAGGGATCTCAGGGGCAGGCTACGCGAGGAGAACACCTGGGACGAGCAGAGCGAGAGCGACGCAGTAATAAGAGACGTCGAGGTCTTCACAGGCCTACTAAGAGAAGACATGCTCATCCTCTCCAAGGAGAAGGGCAAAGTAGTAGGCAGAATGAAGATAAGGAGCGGCGGCGACGTCATCGATCTAAGCAAGATGGGCCACGGAGCCTACGCGATAGAGTCGACCCCCGACCTAATAGAGTTCCTCGAGGTCGACGCAGAGTTCGTACTAGTAGTAGAGAAAGACGCCGTATTCCAACAGCTCCACAGAGCCAAGTTCTGGGACAAGTACAAGGCAATCCTCGTAACAGGAGCAGGCCAGCCAGACAGGGCCACAAGGAGATTCGTAAGAAGACTAAACGAGGAGCTAGGACTCCCCATCTATATATTGACGGACAGCGACCCCTACGGATGGTACATCTACAGCGTGTTCAAAGTAGGAAGCATACAGCTCAGCTACGAGAGCGAGCGCCTCGCCACGCCAAAGGCAAGGTTCCTAGGAGTAAGCATGACAGACATATTCGGCTACAGGAGCAAGAAACCCTACCTCAGCGAGAGGGAGAGACGAAACTTCATAATCAAGGCCAAAGACGTCGACATAAGACGAGCAAGAGAACTCATGAAGTACAGCTGGTTCCAGACCCCCAAGTGGCGCCGCGAGCTAAGAATATTCCTACAGAGAAAAGCCAAGCTCGAGATAGAGGCCCTCGCAAGCAAAGGACTCCGCTTCCTCGCCGAAAAATACATCCCCGAAAAGATAGAGACAGGAGACTGGACAGAGTAAATGTAAAATCCAATTATTACTATACCATTCCTCAATACTCATAATTGGGTCTTTCAAAGATTCCGGCGAGAAAACAGTATCCAGCATATAGGATTTACTAGACTATATCAGTTCTCGACGATAACAATAATTAAATAGGGTAAGAATTGTATTCCCCCTATTATGCTAGAAAAGCGATATCGCCGATTGTAGCAGAAGTGATAATAGTAGCCGTAGCCATAGCCATAAGCATTGCGGTGGCAGGCTGGCTAATGGGAGTATGGAGCACTAGCACTAGCCGAGAACTATACTTCCCCGCACACTTAATGCTCAACTCTCCCAGCGACGAGCCGTATTATCCTGTCCCCGGCTACTTCAAGCTAGAAGCCTACAGCACAAGCACCACAGGGAACCAGTACCAGGTATGCGTAAAGGTAACAGCACTGAAACCACTTGAGAGAGTAGATATAACCGCCACGATAAAAGCCAATGACGGTCAGCCACCAGATTATGTGGGAGCACAGTATGCTGAGATAACATGGACCGACACAAACCTAGACACGGGATGGTATACTATGAGGTGCTGGTCACCCGTACAGCAAGACGAATACCCCATAACGATACAACTACACATCTACGCATGGGAAGCAAAGTAGGCTATGTTCAGGGTTCTAATCTAATTTGTGAGTAGCTATATCACTACTATTTACCATGCCAAAAATAATATTCTTGTATGGTGTTGGTTTTGCGCTGTGTACTGGTAGGAGGAATAGGTTACCTAGGGGTCAATTTACTGAAGCATGCAAGAGAGTATGGTGTCGAGACTGTTGTTGTCTCCAGGGTTAGAAGTGCTGAGAGGAGACCGTGGCTCTATGATATTGTCAGGGATCTGGCTGGGAACATTATATTTGTGAAGGATCATATCACATGGGATTCTGTAGCGGAGGCCAATGGGGACTGCGTGGTTCACCTAACAGGGAAGCCCAGGGGCCCTAGGCAATTACAGTACGAGGCGCATGTAAGACTCGCGGAGGAATCTATGAAAGGGGCCAGAGAGAATGGGGCCTTCTTCATATATATTAGTAGTATCGCTGTGACGGCGGACGCGTCTAGGGCTCCTTATTGGTCACGCGTCGTAGAGGAGGAGCCGCATCTCTCGGGAGACCACAATAGTGTGGTTTGGCAGACGTATCATAGTGAGACAAAGGCTCTCGGAGAAGAGAAAGTGGCGGGATACAAGTACAACTGGCTTACCCTACGGCCAGGCCTAATAGTCGGCGACTATGCTTACCACATGGAGTGGAAGCTCCTCAGAGCCGTGTCAAGACTCAGGATCTACCCATATACAAGGGCACCGGTGTCCCCAATGGGGATCCTATCAAGGCTCATATATGGGTTAGAGCAGCACGGGCTCAAGGATACTTGGATAAATGCTGTCGAGCCAGGCAAAACCCTCAGGGACTATATGGAGAAGATATGCGGATCCAATTGTAGACCTATAGATACTACGACCCTTATGGGTATTGGGTCACTGATGCCGAGGACGAGTAAGCTAAGGCTTGCTTGGTCCATACTAAGGAAAAACTACACGTACGATACCAAGTACAGGGATGCATTCATCGAGGAACCCTAGCCTAGGGAACACGTTTATTGGACTAGCCAGCTATACACGGGAAACCCAGCATTTGATAACAAGTAAGGGAAAATATATCACTATAAAACTACAATTATCTTAACCAGACTGGTTCCAACAGTATTGTCTAAAATACTCGGTGTCTGGGGTTTACGAGTTGTCGGAAAAGCTCCCGGAGCCCGGTTTTCGCCCTGTATGGGACGCGGTCGCGTGCCAGTATAGGGATACTAGTCCTCCCGGGACTCCGTGGCTCACATATTTTCTCATCATCGTTAATGTATTGTTGTTCCTTCCAATGATGATTGTTAGCTGGAATCTCCTGGTCGGCGGTAGCGGGGCTCTAATGGCCACCTTTGACCTGTTGAAAACGCTTCCAAAGACGGCGTGTGTCGCTAACCTCGGGTGTCTGGGAGAGTTATTGTTCGCATTGTTTATCCACATAGGATTCCCGCATCTCTTGGGGAACATATTGTTCCTCTACCTGGTCGGTGACAATATAGAGCTCACGTTGGGAAGGCTCAGGTTCCTAGCCTTATACTTTGCATCGGGCATAGTAGGCGGCTTGGTCCAGGCCACTATATCCCTGGGGATTGATGGGCCAGCGGCCCCCTTCATGATTGCGGGGGCCTCGGCGGCGATAAGCGGGCTTATAGGAAGCTATCTAGTCCTCTACCCTGGCTCCACAATGTGTGCCTGTTTTGGGAGGGGACTGCTATACTATTGTGTCCCTGTAAGGGCCTCGATACTCCTAGTCTCATGGATAGGTCTCCAGTTTGTCTATATGCTCATAGCGTCGTCTATCGCCGTGTACGCTCATCTAGCAGGATTATTCACAGGTATGGCCCTCACAGGAGTCCTAGCAGACCCCAGAACCGTGGAGAGGACCAGGAACCTGGTTAGAAGAGGCATTATTAGGGGTCATCCCGCAAGCTACTACGAGCTAATAGTCCCCTCGCTCAGCAAGATATGTAAGATTGTGATTGTCGCCGCGGCTATTGTATTGGCGGCGTTGTCGGGCTATGCGTATCCGGGTCTCAGCGAGATGGACGGCAAATACTATATAATATACGTGGAGTACACCTACACCAGTACCAGGACCAACTATTATAGTGTCATCCTCTCCTTTAATGGAATCACAAGGATCTGGGCCGAGATAAACGATACCGCTCCAAACCAAGTACTAGAAAATTTCCCGCGAAGCATCGAGATATACTACAAGGAGTACACCGGTCAGACCATATACGAGGCCCCCATATACTATGTAAAGCTCGACCATGTAAGAGAGGCAGGACTCCTAAGCCTACTCATAGTAGTAGCATCCATAATATTCTCCTTCAGAGCCCTAAGCATGCCGGAGAGATACGAGATAACCTACATCCCAGAACTAGCAGAGAACAACACAACGAAACGGTAGAGTAGGAATGGACCCGGTAATCCAGCAATGGATAAATACTCTAACCCATGGAGACACGCCAATACATCTATGGCCAATACACGTCTCTCCAACTAAAAAGATACTATCCCTAGAACAAGACAGTCGAGAAACACTACTCGTATACTCCAAGGACAACGCATACGACCGATACAAGACATATTCGTCCTGTACCAGGCTAGTTCCACGACCCTACACAATACTACTAAACAAAGAAACATTCCTACTCGAGAAAATCCCAGGCAGGCTCATAGGAGACCAGGTCTACGAAAAACTCCACCAAGACGACCAACACGGACTAACAAGACTAATAGCTAAGACAGCCCGATACACGGCGCTCCTACACAACGACCTAAAACACTGCCCCCACCTACCTAGACCAGCCTCATGGAGAGAAGTCCTAGAAGAAAGATGCAGCCTCGCCCTAGAACACGCAAATAGTGAAACAAGAGAAAAAATAACCAGGATATGCGATACGCTCCTCCAAGCAGACGCGGCCACTACTACTCCCAACTACACGGGGCACGGAGACCTCCACCTCTACCAAATAATCGACAACGGAAAATGCCTATACTTCCTGGACCCAGGCGGAGAACCAGACACCAAGAAGAAGCCAGGACCAGAATATGATCTGGCAGCACTAATACGAAGCATAGAATACGTGTATGAGACAATAAGCCAGCTCCACAGGCCCCGGATCCCATTACGCCATGGTATCCAAACTCTGCTCGCGTTATACACGGAAATCCAAAGATATAACCTCAGTAGTCTAGCGATAGGATACATTGCCCGGCTACTATACGAGTACTACTACGAGAAACACTATGAAACAGGCCTAGAATGGATACCTGAAAAACACCTATATTATGTTGCCCGAGACCAGCATCTATGGCTAGGCTTCTATTGAGACATCGACCTGTCCGAATCCATTCAACCTGCTTTTACCTGTTCCAGAGTAAAGGAGCATCCTAGAAGCTATGCCTAGGATCTCCATTATCTTGGTCGGCGCATTGTGCCCTACTACGATCCTCGCCCAGCCAGTTATGCTCCACGAGTTCGTCTTCTTCTTATCGAACATAACGGTAACGGGTCTCCAGGCTCCGTCAATGATCCCTGTATAGTAGTCTATGTTCTTTGCAATCTCCACGTATTCTGTCCTGTTTGTAAAGAGATACTGGAGAGGCGGTTTCAATATACGGGACACTGTTGGGACTGAGAGGTAAACGCTTCTCCCCCAGAACGGCCTGTACGCGTATTGGGCCGGTGTACGGAGCCTTATGAGTACTTGTCCTACTGGCTGATCGGTGGCACGCTCTACGATTATCTCTTCTATCCTTACGCTCCCGAGTTTGCTTCTCTTCATGCATTCTATGAGTTGGAAAGCCTTGTGTTTTGCCTGGTCTCCGACCCATCCAATGTATGCGGTGTAGTCTCCGTAGAGCTCGTATCTTGGAGGAGTCATCCTTGTCGTCTGCCATCCCTTTACGTAGGGGAATAGATACTTGCCGTTTGAGTCTATTAGTGGCGATATTGAGAGTAGGCCTGAGCCCGGGGGGAGCGTTCTAGGAGTATCTGGGCATGTCTCCGCGATCATGGTTTTTATCAGTTTATACGAGGCGCCTTGGATTACGAAGGGATGTTCCAGTATTATCCTTATCTTTATCCTTCCCTGAATTATTTCTCTTATTTTATCTTCTCCCCCGCTCATTGATACGCGTGTTATCTGGCTTGAGATTATTTCTCGGCTTGAACTATCATTCTCGCGAGGTCTACGTCTAGTAGAATTGTGTCTTTTCCTATCCGGGCTAGGCCTAATGGTTCTATGGCGGCGGCGAAGTAGTGTAGCCATTTTGTATAGTTATCTAGTTCGTTGACTGGTACTTTTATCATCCTCTCCGGGGACTGGAGACGTTTTCTTAGAAGGTTCCTAGCCTCTAGGATAAAACTATCGCTTACTATAACCGGTATCGGGGTCGGTTTCCTATGTATTTCGTGTATGTAGTAGGCAACTGCCTTGGCTTGGGGTCTTCTCGCAACTTCCAGAAGAGCTATTGCCCCCTCGGGTTTGAGGCCCCCGGTTAGATTGAGCATTACGATCTCGTCCTCGCCGCGGGCGATCGTTTTTCTAACATCGCTCCCTATAGCCATCGCCAGGCTTCTAAGAGCCTGCCATAGGTTTTCCCTCATCCCCTGTATGGTTCTATACTTTATTGATGCGTGTGGTAGTTTTTCCTCGAGGTACCTCTTCAATACTTTTCCTGCGAGTATCCCTGAGCCGGTCTCGGTCACGTAGAGATATACTCCTGCCACATAGTCCGGGTCCCGGGAATGGGCGTATTCTATCCATGGATTCATCGCGTTGAGCTCGGCGCTCATCCTCTTATGATCCCATCTAAGCGAGTCCAAAATATGGTCCTGGAGACTACCCCACCCGCCTAGACTATTGATGCATTCGATCTCCGAAGGACTGCCGGGAGGGATGGATAAGCACTTCATGAGGATCTGTAGGTGTTCTACTATTTCTCTATGTTCTATTTTGATAGGGCATTCTTCGGGGAAATCGTGGCATTTTCCGAGTAGAGAGCTGAAATTCCTCGGGATGCTTGTTCCGACCGTTATAAAATGGACTAGTCTATAATTCATATCTTATGCACCGTCCAGAACCTGGATATTCTCCAAGTATGATTATTTGTCTCGGAGGATTTTAACTATAGGGACAAACTCTCCTATAAATACATGTTCTACACGTAATACTTGGCCGCTTTGGGGGCGGGGGACTATTCATGCTGAGTGTTTTGTGCGTCTCTCTTATCTCTTTGAGAGCGGTTATAATCCATGTATTATTTACTTTAACGATATTCTCTGGACTGGCAATATATGCTTCGACGCCTCGATAATCGTTGTGTTCGGCGAGGATCATGTAGACCCCTGCCTGGACGTATGCTGGGTCGTCTCTTCTTGGGTGGCGTAGCTTCGCCTCTATAATGATGTTTTTATCTCTACACGTTACTAGGGCGTCTATGCTTCCAGATACTCTTAGGGCGCTGCTCCACAGTCTTTTCTCCCGGTATATCCCGGTTATCTCGCAGTCCTGGGCTAGCTTCTCCACGGCGTCTCGGAGTATTGATCCTATGAGGTCATCGTATCCTATCAGCCTCGCGTGCTCGGCTGTGAAGTGAGGCGGGCTCCACGCTATTCCAGGGCCGTGCACCTTGAGCCAGGCAAGGGCCGGGCACCAGTAGTGGTTTGATACGAGCTTAGCCGTTATTCTCCCCTTATAGCTCGACAACTCCATCCCTCTTATACGATAAGCCTATGACAAGCGCGTTCTCCAGGCTCCACTCGGGGACGGTCATTATAAGCACGGTGTCGGTTCTTGGATCTATGCGTCTCGCTGCGACCTCCGCTACCCTGTTCCTGAGCCCCCTGTAGGATCCTCTATAGACGTAGACGCTCCTCTGTATCCTTGAAAACCCCATCCTGAGTAGGTCGTTCGCGAGCTTTACCCTATTAGTATCGTCGCTCACGTCATAAGCAACTAATAATACACCCAATACCCGTTCACCATCCCTCCGGGGGCAACGCGGACCAGTCTCCTCCATCTACAAGGGCAGAAGCAAGCCTCCAAGCGTCCCTGACTATGACGCCTCTAACATCGTAGCGTGACCCAGGATACCTCGACTCCTCCATCTTGAACCACGCCTTGAGGAGACCGCTCCGAGTCTCCCTCGACAAGGACCCGTCGGGCTCCAAGACTACATCCTTCCTAGCCGCGTACTTCAATACAGTCCACTCCGCCAGCCATCTATAAGGCTCCATAAAGTCAAGGGTGAGACTCGGCCTCCCACTCTTCTCCACATGCATAAACCCCATATACGGGTAGAGCCCCGCCAGCCACAGGCTCCTATGACATACGCCCCTGAGGAGACCATAAGCATAGTCCAAAGCAGTATTCCACTCGTCCCCGCCCCTAGGTATCCGGGCCCTAAACCCTTTCTCCCCGAGAACCGTGTACTCTACGATACTAGCCCAGTACCTCCTCCCAGCCTCCGCCTCCAACAACCTCAACTCATCGATAGAAGAAGCCTCCACCACCCTAGCATAATACGCCTCCAGCCCCCACGCTGTATCCCTCAACTCCAAGCCATAACCCCTACTCAGCCTCTTCAAGAGCCAAACCCTGCCACGGATCTTCCCCTTAACAAACCACTTCGCAGCCCTCAGCCTAAGACCAGGATTCAGCCTCCACTCGGCCTGAGCAATATACTTGTCAGCGGTCCTAGTAGGAGTCCCCGGGAGAACCACCGAGACCAGGTCCCCGCGGGGACCAGCGAAATACAAGGGAACACCAGACCTACCCGCCTCATACAAGAGCCTCGCACTAACACTAGCAGAACTAGACGATACAACAATAACGTCGACCTCCGATAAAGGAACACGCTCAACCAGCTCCCTCCCACGCCTAACCTCAACCTGGCCCCTCCTGAGCCCTAGGCTCAGCCCGGGCCCCACCACTACGAGCCTCACGCCTACCACCCCAACACACGCTCCTAAAAGGACAACCCTCCGGGCACTCCCCCGGAGACAAGGGTATACCCGGATCCTCCTCCAACACGCCCTCAATATACTCAACCATATCCAACAGCCTCGCCCTAAGCCCGTCATCCACACAAACCCGCTCCACCCTCCCACTCCCAAGACTCACCAAGAACCCCACGTCAACCGGGCTCCCCCAAGCATGCTCCAGCAACAAGGCATACGCGGCGACCACAAGCCTCTTCCTCCCCCAAGTCACACTACCAGGAGGAGAACTCACCAACTCCACAGGATAAGGCCCCAACACCAGGTCCGGCACACCCTCCCTAAACCCTGCCCAGCCCGGCAGCCTAGGCTCAACCCTGACAGGGACAATATCACGATACCCCAACCACCTAACAACACTCGACAAAGCCCACAACCCCGCCACACTCCTCACACCCCTAGCAGCCTCCAACAAGCCCTCCCACCCCCTCTCAACCCCAGACCTCCAAACACCCAAAGCCTCCTCATGCATATCCAACCCAGCCCTCATAGCCCGAGTAACACCCCTAACACCAGCCCTCCGCCTCAAAAACACACCCCTACCCGTAGGACACATCACCACAAGATCACTAGGCAAAACAACACCAGCACCACGAACGCTCCAAGCCCTCAAGCGAGGCTCCACACAAAAATCATCCCTCCAACTCCACAAGCCAAGAATCCAACCAATAAGATTGAAACTCCCACTAATAACACACCACCAAAAATAAAAGAACACAACCACAAATAATAAACCCACACCCACCACACAACACCATAACAGACACCCACAAACCCATCCGAAACAAACCCACACAAACAACAACACCAAACCCCCAACAAAAACACAAACAACAAAAAGAACAACACCAACCCATCCGAAACACAACCACAAAACCCCCGCACAAAACAACAAAAAACCAAAAATTCGAAACCAAAACCAAAAAACATAAAACCCCAAAAACCCAAACAAAAACAACAGAATAGAAAACACAACCAACACAAAAACAATACCGAGCCAGAAACAACCACTGGAATACTCAAAAGAGAATAGAAAGTGCGTAGTTTTTTGAGTGTTTTTGCTAGGTAGAGTCTTCTGAATACTCAAAAGAGAATAGAAAGAACCATATAATCATCAAGAGCAAGCATATTGAAGCTCTTTGGAATACTCAAAAGAGAATAGAAAGGTCATATCAGCTATCTGTTTCTCCGGTGGAAGTAGTCGAATACTCAAAAGAGAATAGAAAGAGCCATAACCCTCTCAGCACGCCTAACAACACTAGCAGAATACTCAAAAGAGAATAGAAAGTCTATCCAATCATATTCAAAGTCTTCGATCTTTACTGGAAGGAATACTCAAAAGAGAATAGAAAGGGAGTGTGGGCCACTAGCCACAAGATAGACATACCCGTTACTGAATACTCAAAAGAGAATAGAAAGAGAATCGTACGCCAATCCACATCTCTACACCTCATCCATGAATACTCAAAAGAGAATAGAAAGATGTAAGCATTGTTGCTTAGCCTGACGATGGCAGTGTCGTCGAATACTCAAAAGAGAATAGAAAGATTCTCCCCGGTGCATTTTACACTTACACAACCCCTGGTGGGAATACTTGCGTGGTTTATAGTTTATTGGTCTTATGCATACTTTACTTACACAACCCCTGGTGGGAATACTCAAAAGAGAATAGAAAGTTTAGCCTAGCGTTCTCTTCGAGGGCTCTGATATAGTCGTGGAATACTCAAAAGAGAATAGAAAGGTGGCGACAGTGAGGAGCCGGGAGAAGAGGAAGCGCCTAGGAATACTCAAAAGAGAATAGAAAGATCTTATGCGCAGGAGCCTAGCCGAGCTACTAGTCCCACTGAATACTCAAAAGAGAATAGAAAGGTTTTGGATGTATGAACCTGAATGTATATCCTTCTGTTTTGTGAATACTCAAAAGAGAATAGAAAGCCTCTATTACATAGTGAGAACACAAATACGCCTATCTCAGAATACTCAAAAGAGAATAGAAAGATTTTCTTTTAAGCGAGTTTCATATCGAGCTCGAATACGGAATACTCAAAAGAGAATAGAAAGGGCGGTCTACCGCTCTTCATAGCCTCATACAATGCTTGAATACTCAAAAGAGAATAGAAAGATATCTATCATTCAACCTATTATAATATTTGTAAATTGACTTGAATACTCAAAAGAGAATAGAAAGTCCTACCAGTCTTAGCCGGGGGCTGTATGTTTAGTGCTCTAGAATACTCAAAAGAGAATAGAAAGTGTCTATGTCTCGAATGATCATGGCTACCATCCCCCGGGGGAATACTCAAAAGAGAATAGAAAGTTCTTGTGTTCTGGGATCGTTGCATGGTAGTATTACGTTTATGAATACTCAAAAGAGAATAGAAAGTACCCGCCAGCACCATCTGCCGACAACCAAGCCCAACCATAGAATACTCAAAAGAGAATAGAAAGAGTTCGTATAGAAATTCCTCAAGCCTATCCCAATCGTTCGAATACTCAAAAGAGAATAGAAAGTCACACCTGTTACGTCGAGGAAACAGCAAGGCTTCCCATGGAATACTCAAAAGAGAATAGAAAGTCTAACACATTCTTTAGGTATTCTCTAGCTTTCATTTGAATACTCAAAAGAGAATAGAAAGCTACAACTAATAAGTCTCTCACGATCATTTGCTGATTCGGAATACTCAAAAGAGAATAGAAAGCATACTTCATCTATAAGAACATAGGTAGCTTTATCGTTGGAATACTCAAAAGAGAATAGAAAGAATTATAAGAATTTAGTTTAGAGATTTTTATCACCTGTGCAGAATACTCAAAAGAGAATAGAAAGATAAGGTTGGGCGAGCCACAATGCAGGGCGTAATCGTAGAATACTCAAAAGAGAATAGAAAGTATAACAGGCATCCGTTTCTTAACTAATGCTACTACGCCCGAATACTCAAAAGAGAATAGAAAGCTCTAATTCCATGATTTGTTCCTCGCCCCATTCAGCGGGGAATACTCAAAAGAGAATAGAAAGCACCACTCCCGGGTGGTTTTTGTTTTACGTTTCCTTCTTTCCCGAATACTCAAAAGAGAATAGAAAGTAGTCTAAATAATAAAATATTATTCCTGCGTCTGCTAATGTGAATACTCAAAAGAGAATAGAAAGTCGGGGAGTGCTAGCTCCCTTGGAATAGCCTTCTCTGGCTTGAATACTCAAAAGAGAATAGAAAGCTCATGTGGTTTAAGAGGACCCGGGTCGTGTCCTGGAGCGAATACTCAAAAGAGAATAGAAAGATGGGAAGTCCACGACTACTTTATACAGTTTAATGTAAAGAGGGAATACTCAAAAGAGAATAGAAAGACGCTTTATGGATTTTTGCCTTGTGCCCTGTTTTATTATTATGGAATACTCAAAAGAGAATAGAAAGCCAAGATACACTGTCCCGTTCTCGTCTATAGCCGCCACAAGAATACTCAAAAGAGAATAGAAAGCCGCCGCCATGATAATGGCGGGGCTAACAGCTACGGGATGAATACTCAAAAGAGAATAGAAAGTACTCTGTCTTCTATTGGCTTACCCTTATACTTGTGGCTTACGAATACTCAAAAGAGAATAGAAAGCCATAAGAGATGATTCCTATACTTACTGCTTCCAATACTCCGAATACTCTAAAGTATTGGGATTGGAGAACCAATTGTGTTTTTGCATTCAGTGTGATTAGGATTGTAGCTGATGCTTCTAGTATTTATAAGAAATAGAATGTATAGAGAAGACGTATATTTTTATAGTAATTCAACATAAATAAAATACGGGGAGAACATTATTTATGTATATAACTATATTTGTGGAGGAGGTGTATCATACTGTCATCTAGTAAAAAACCAGATTCATTACTCGTATTCGCAGTTTCTTTAACCAAACTTCATCCAGGAGCTGGCCGTAGTCCAGGGATTGTAGATCTCCCAGTAATCAGGGATCCTCTAGGGTATCCATTTATTCCAGGTACAATGTTCAAGGGTAGCCTCAAGACAAATTTAATCAAGAAATATTCTTCTGAAAAAGAAAAGATTAGATGCCTACTGGGTCCAGAGCCCGAGGAACCGGAAAAATATACTGGGGCACTTACCATAAGTGACTTGTATCCCTTATTCCTTCCAGCACCAAGCACATACCGGGGCCTAGTATATGTTACGAGTAGAGTATTGTTATCCCGCGCATACGAGATAGCGAGGACATTCGGTAATCACAATGCTCTAGTTCAAGCACTAGGATCCCTATTGGATAATTCGGAAGAAAACAAGATTGTGATAATAGGAGAAGAGGGTCAAGAAAAAACAAGAATAGGAGCATACACGATGGAGGCAGATTTCAAAAACTTAGCTGGAGACAACCAAGATAACCCGCTCAAGAGTATGGAAGATATTCTAGACGATCTATACGTGTTGTATCATAGGATACCTCTAAGTAACAGGATAGTCATACTACCAGAGGAATACGCTGTACCTGTGATTGAGAGCGTGTTAATAAGGATATCGAGAGTGAGACTAGACAGAGAAACTAAAACAGTTGAGCAGGGAGGTCTATGGACGGAAGAATATATTCCTTGGGGAACAATCTTCATGGGAGCAATAATCGATAATGGATTCAAGCATAATAATTGTAAAGAAAAAATCGGAGACGATCCGACAAAAACACTACTACAACTGACCAGCAACATATTCACCCTAGCCATAGGCGGTAAAGAAACCGTAGGAGGAGGAATAACAAAGATCCTACTATTAAAGGGTGGAAGCAATGAGCAGACAACTGGACATGGTTGAGCTCGCGATGAAACATGCGCTAAGACTAAACCAGCTAGTATCAACAACCGAAAAGGGAAAGGACTTAGCGAAAAAACTGAGGAGTAGAGCACGGGAACTACCCTCTCTAATAATGGACAACGGCCTCGTAGTGACACTCCTATTTTATCTATCAAAAGCCGAGAACCCAAAGATCGTAGAGAACTCAGTAAAAATCATGCTAAACAATGAGAGAATAAAAGATTCAATATTGAACCCCGGCAAATACGCTTATGCCCTTATAGCTGCATCCGTGCTTACAGCACTGAAAGAAACAGGTATAATCAAGATAGAGTCCGATGCAAGTGTCGAAGATATAGTAAAGATATTGATAGAGAAGAGAGAGAGCCAAGAAGTAATGATTACCGGCATAATAGAAGAATATGTCGTGAACCTAAAGAGAGCAGCCGAATTCCTCTGGGAGGAAGAATAAGAGGAGGGCCCACACTATGACTATTACATTCAACATTAATGGAAGAGACACAATCATAGACCTAAAAACCCTAGTGGAACACGCCGCCAAACTACTAGAAAAGAACCTTATAATAGAAGCAGACTACAAACCCATATCACCGCTACTCATAGGAGACTTCACAGGCGAATCCTATAAACTCGTAAAAGAACCGACAAGCGGAAAAATCATAGGAGCCTACCTCACAGGAATACCAACCGCACAACAAATAATAGGAAAAGCAAGATGGCTAATGAGAGTAGCAATAGCAACAACAGGCATAGCAAGTACCCATAAAGAAGCAGAGCAAACACCAATAGTAGCAACAATCAAAGACAGTAGCGGAAAACAAGTAAGCCTGGGACCAGTAGAACTAGCATTCGGAAACGCAAAAAAGAAATGGAAAGGACTCCTACAAATCGACATAAACATCACAAAAAGACTTTTTATAGAGAGTAGCCTGGCTAGAGGCGATGATATAGTAAATGCTATTATAAGTGCGAGGAATCATTTTATTGACAAAATATTCTTCGGAGAACGAGAAACTACTGGAAAGTTCGATAATAGGAAAAAATATGACATAGTAAAGTATAAATGGTTATGGCGCCAGAATCGGTATAAAACGTTATTAGCTAGAAAAACCGATAGGTTGAATCATAATATTATAGTAGTTTCCAAAGAAAATGAAAACAAAAGAATATATCTAAAAGAACCGGTAAGCAGTTCCAAGATAGGATCTCCTGAGTTCAAAATGAAAGTTCTCATAGATGAGAAACGACTTAAAAAGATTCTATCAATAAACAAGGAAAAGCAAGGATTAGTAAATACGGCATTAATACTAGCAATACTAAGCATAATATCGTCACCTTTATTGTTGGGATTAGGAACAGGTACTAATAGAGGATTCGGTAGATTTAAGCCGGTTAATATTAGATTAAACGATTATGGCCAGTATTTATTTGAGAAATATACTGAGTATAATCTCGATGAATTAACTGAACCCATCAATATTCTAGAGCAACTCTATAAATTAGCAAATTCTCTAGCGGCAGAAAGTAAGCTAGAATTAAATAAAAATGGTAGTTTTACAGGTTCTATGTATAACAACCTAGTACCCATACTACCAGTTAAAGTTAATACAGAGGATTTACGAGTCTTCAGGCATGAATTAGAATTAGAAACTGATATGGACGTATATGTAGCCTTAGGTGCTATTGGTGCAGCTGCAATTAAAAATAATTGGATAACTATTTACAAGCGTTTAAAGAATAAAGATAAAAACAGACAATATAGCAAGATAAGCGATCAATTAAGCGATAAAGGAAAAATGCTAGCGAGAAAAATCGAAAGAAAACATTTTCACACGTGGCCTTTAGGTTTGCCGAGAAGCGTGGTTACGAAAAAAAGTAGAACCGGCTATTTTATACTAGACTCTCAAAATAGATTGACGCAAGGACGTAGACAGAGCTTTATTTCAGCATTCTATTTAAATAATAAGATATATGTCATAGGATACCCATCGGGAGATTTTGTAAATAAGCTATTAGATAAAATAGTTTATGTTACAAACAGCAAGAGACTTTCCACAAACAAAATAGAAGATATATTAGAGAATGTGGCTGATATTAGAAATGGTCAAATACTGAACTTCTCCGACCTTAACCAGGATCCTACTTCTTATAAAGAATTTCTAAAAGTCACTTTTGGTAATTATATGTGTGTATTAAGAGGGCTTCTTGGGGTGAATGAATAATATGTTAAATAGGGTTCTTGCTGGGGGTTATCTTCTCGAAAATATTATAGATAACTACCTGGAAGTCTTCAAGGACCGTGGAGATAAAGAGGATTTGTCTAATGCCAAAAAGAGGGCTAAAAGGAATCTTCTATCTGCTATTGTTGGTTGTAGTGGTTCCGAAAAATGTTGGAGGAATCATCTAAGGGATAGTTTATTGTTATCCGGGGAACTAATGGAAGAACTCTATAGAGGGCTCGTAAATGGTTTTCATTCGTTTGATTCTATTATTAGTTTGTCTCTAGTGTTAAGGAGTCTAGGGCTTGTTGGTTCTGGGGGAGGACTACTCAGGAACATATTTGAGGTGGGCCTTAATATAGACTGGGTATTGGGCCTGCCATATTATCCTGGGAGCTCTATCAAGGGGGCTGTGCGTGCTACAGCAGAGGAATTCTTAAAAGAAGAAACTGTTAAAAGAATTTTTGGAAGAGAAGGAGAAGAAGGCTCAATTAGTTCCTTAGTATTCTATGATTCCTACCCTATTGGATGCGAAGGCAATGGATCTCATCCCTGCCTAATAATTACTGGCGGGGTTGTAACACCACACTATTATTCCAACGGCGAGACTGTTGAGGCGGAAAGCGATGCTACTCCGACACCAATACAACACATCGTAATTGCCCCAGGAACAGTATTTAGAGTAATTGTCGGGGTACGATGCCCGACGTATAGAGCAGAGAATGGAAAAACAAGCATAGACACCGGAGCTATGAAGGAGGTTATATCCCGTATTCTAGGAGAAGATCATGCTAGAGTATGCGACACATCCCCTAATGATAAAAATACCAGGTGTCCCTGTATACAAGAATATACAACAGCCCTCGCAGTACTAATAACAACTACTCTCTCTAAGGGCTTCGCAGCGAGAAGCGCTAAAGGATATAATATCCTAGACCTCTATACAGGCGAAATCACTCGAGATGTTAAAAGCCTCGCACTCTACATCCCATCACCGACCAGACAGGATTCTAGACCCAAAGAATCACATTCCACTAAACCATATAGAGATCACAGGATGCATAAGGACAGAAAGAGACGTCATCCTGCTGGTCCAGATAAGAATTATTCTAGTAGAGGAAGAAAGCGGAGGTGAGAGCTACTATGAGCAGGGATTTGTTAGTAGCTAGTCTAGCAGCATTATACCACGATCCTCCATGGAAGCCATGGATCATAACAGGACCTTCAAGAATAAGGGACGAAGACCTAGTATCTGGCTTAGAAGAATTTGAAGGCTTACGCGAGATAAGACACCGTTATAAGAAGATTATAGAACCGGTCAAAAAGAAGTTGGGGGGACATGAGAGACAGGCAGTTCTCGTACCATTGGCAATCGCTTTAAAACTAGAGAGAAAGAATCGGGACGATCTAGCTAGTATCTATTATGAAGCGATTAACGTATTAACTGGTGAAAATAAAAGGCTGTACGATGGTATGAAAAAAGCCGACATATATGCTAGTGCAATAGATAGATACGGACTATTTAACAAAATTCAAAAGTACTCAAAAGAAGAAGACAAGCTGGAACGAAGAATATACACTAGAACATTAAAATACGTTAATCCGTTCACCCTAGAAACCCTCAAAATACCTGATACAATAGACCATAAGCTTATTGTATCATTCATAGAGGGTTACTCAGAGATCGTAAGTGAGGCCCTAGTAAACACCTGTTCCTCGATGGGAGAAGAACATATCGTAAAATGCTTACCTATTATGCTAACAGTAGGATTCCTGCTATTAGAACCCTCATGGTACTATTATACAGGTTCACAGCCTGAGCATGAAGAAGTCTATGTCCCGCTGGCAGACACACGGATCCTTACTCATACAATATTCGATCATATAGATGCTGTTTTATCGACGCTAATTATAACATGGAATTATGGGGTTGGACCCGGCTGTATTAGTGTAATAGATCTAGCAGGAGTACAATCATGGATACAGGAATCCCGAAGACTACGAGATCTATGGGCGTCGAGCTGGCTGGCCAGTTTCCTCGGCTGGAAGGCTATTGAGCCTCTCGTTCAAAGTTATGGTCCTGGAATAATGATTAGCCCCTCAGCTAGGCTAAACTCGTTTGTAGCGTCGAGGATACTCGGGGAATGGCTCGAAAAACTAGGAAACAAGCATGAATGGATATGGATAGCACTAGGTATAGATAAAGAGGCGAAGTGGCCTATTCATCCAATCCTTCCAGGCAGGTTGCTAGTAGCAATACCATCTATTGAATGCTCTACACTAGAAGAGAGAGTCTCAGGATCAATATCTAGCTCGTGGAGGTATTTATTGAAAGAAGCCCTAGAACAGGTAACTCCAATATGCGGAGAAGACGAAGACCAGGAGACTTGTGTATTGAACGACGAAGAGTTGGGAGCACTAGTAAGAGAACTAGAACCTCCCCTCGCGGTAAGGATATACACGGTTAAACCCAGCCTGTCGAGCCAGAATATGCAATCCGACATGCTATACACGTGGTACGACGAGGCATTGCAGGAGTTGAATAAGCTAGAAAATATTAAGATCTCGGCTCCTGGACGTAGAACTGGATCAACATACCAGCTACTAGCAGAAAAAATCTATGAAAAGGGAAGACCAGCAAACTGTACAGTCTGTGGGAAAAGTATAGCAGTAATAGATGCCAGGAATATAAAAGGAAAAACAATTCATAGCCATAGTAAGGTAATTGTAGAATTAGGAGGAGACAGACTCTGCCCTTATTGTTTAGTTAAAAGAATGCTTAGATACCTAATTAGTTACAAGGAGAACTTTGCAAAACAACTGGTAGGTATCAGGACAAGTAAAGTCTTCAAGACTATTAGGTGGAACAGTGTTTGGGACCACTCCTCTAGGATGCAGGTTATAAGAGGAGTTCTTGAGCAAGATATCCCAGTAGAGTTAAGTAACATACTAGACAAATATAATTATGAAATATACCCTGAGGCCATATACAAACTATACATAATGCTAGGTAAACCACCTAGTCAACAACGCTTACCCAGAAAGCTAGAGAATATTCTACTCTCCAGATTACAGGATGTGGACGATGCAGAGAAAGAATATTATTCAAAACTCCTATGGTCTATTATATCCGCGGCGTTAGATAATCCGCAAATCCTGGAAAAAACTGAAGAAACAACTCAAGAAATAGAACAGCTAGTTGATTTAGTCAATAAAATGACTAGAGCTATAGGAAAACTATTCGGCAACATACCTCGACGATACGCTATAATCGCTGCGGACGGAGACTACATGGGCAAAGGGCTGCTAAGCGGAAAGATACCGCGCGGATGGATTATAAAAAAGAAAAGAGAAGACATTCTAGAAAGCGAGAACCCGCTAAAACCTGCCTCGCCCAAGGAATACTTTAAAGAAGACGTCACACTCGCAGCGGTCGGGTCAGCCTCTGAAGTTGCGGATAGGATTAGAAAAGCTTACGAGGATCTATCCAGTGATATAGAGAAAATCGTAGAGAAGCAACACGAGGAATACTTACAAAGCTGTGCAACAATCAGAGAAAACGACCCAGTATCCAGGAGCCCTAAGACATTGATAGTGACTCCAAGTTTTCACGCAACAATTAGTAGAAGCCTAGCAGTTGTTATAGCTCTAGATGCAATCCTAAGCACAATGCATGGAGCCGAAATAATCTATCTAGGCGGAGACGACGCACTACTCGTAGCACCCCCGATGACCCTAGTACCGGATAAGAGACAAGGAGGTGAACTCAGTTACGTAGTCAGGCTTCCTGCACTAGACATTATCCGTGTTCTTAGAGGAAACTGGAGAGGGACAGGATCACAATATAATAGAAGCAAAGTTATAGGATTCAATTTCATAACATATAGTGAACAAGGCCAGTTAAGAGTCTTACACGTTGCTCCAGCTCCAGGGGCTTACGGTAGAACAATCACCGTACACCTAAGTGACGCTAAGAAACCCATGTGGTTATCCATAGCCGCCTCCAGACGATTAGAAGAAGCGAAAGATAACTCAACGATCCTAGTCAATAACAAAGAGATATTTAGAAAGGATATCTTGATAATGTCCAGCGATACACGCGGAGCATTCATAGCTCCCTTATCGTTATGGCCAGGAAATTATAACTCGGCCTGGCCTCAAACCACGGCAAAGGAGATCCTATGTTTATCAGTATTATCGCCTCCAACAAGGAGACCATTATCTGCGAGAATAATACATGATCTACCACTACTTACCGGTAGGTTCCTCTCATACAGAGGAGAGGCATCCCGTGACTTACAAATAATGAAAGGAATAATAGCATCAACAATATCTAATGCAATCAATAAAGATAACCTAATAACAGCACTAAATATGAAGGGAATAACTAGAAATATACAATCAAAAGAACTCGCACTAAAACTTATCGATAGGTTTTTAGAGCAATTCTATGACTCAAACAGTTTACTCACACCGAATAAATCCAACTATAAGAATAATGTAGTATGGACTAGAGTATCTGTAGATAACCTAATTGTGAACGGAGTAGATTATAGTAGTAACAGATATCTAGACACGTTCAAAAAAGATAATAATATCATTGTTCCAACGATCCTTTCACCCTTTGGCCTAGCCTACATTTATGAATCAGCAGTTTCCCTCCCCGAAGGTATCAATATAAAATGTCCTGGGGTGAGCATCTAATGAACAAATCGTTAATCGATATTAAGATCTTGCCTCTCGGAGGACTAACGTTTAAACCTCCAACACCCTTTGCCGCAGGAGTACACGGACCTGGTAGTTATGGTACTAGTCTATCTTATCCTCCGCCCTCCACTATATCCGGCATGTTATCCGGAATAGCCTATAACAGGCATAAGTGCGCTGATTTAGATACTATTACAGATTTACATGTATCGGAGCCATTCGCAGATACAATATTATGCTTGAAGAATCTCCTAGGCGAACGCTTCAAACTATATACGGGGTTCCTCTCTAAAGACGATGACATTTATGCCTATATAAACAAGGACGTGTTTCCCAGGCTTGATACCATATGCCCCGGCAAAAATATCTTGAAGACTGATAACATGATAAAAGCGGTAAAGCATAGACTTACAGGCATAAGCCTTGATAGGAGATCCAAAAACGTAAATGAGTCAATGCTATATAGTATTGAACGTGTCTCCTACACGCCGCAATCACATATAACAATTATAGCAGAAACAGAAGACCACGGTATCATGGTAAAAGATAGTTCAAATAGTATTGTAAAACTTGGCTCTAAAACGGGAATTGGAAAAATAGAAGTAACACAGGATAAGGGAGTTGATTATAGAATAATAGAGCCTGGAGATTATTGCGGTGTACTAGTCTCTCCTGCTATAATAGAAGAAAACCCGTTTAATACAGGGACTGTAATAGTGTCCAATAAAAAGGTGGCTGAAAAACTGATGCAAAGCCTAATTAAGGATTCAGAGATTAAAGGAAGTGGCTATATAGTAGAAGTTCCCAAGGGAGAATACGAGTTCTCCGTATACAATGTCGGATGGAGCCTTAAATTTAACAAGCCTAGACCACCAAAGCTAATAATACCACCGGGTACAAGATTCTACATTAATATTGAACATGAAACAGAACTATTATTTATCAACAAATATAGCAGGTACCTCGCAGGCCTAGGGGCCTGGAATAGGCTAGGATGGGGAACAACTATACTATGCAAAGTAGAAAAAGGTGAAGACTGTGAAAATCCCCGTTGTTGTATATTAAATAAATTGGATCGTAATTTGGATTCCTCTATTATTTTCTAGATATTTACATTTTTCAGATGTTTTGAACATAGTATATTATTGGTTAATTTAGTGATTTTATAGGAATTCTTTGTAGAGTGTCTTTGCGATAATATGATATAATTATTTAGTAAACTAGATAAAAATAATAAGAACCTATATTTTTACATTTTATATTCGATAAGAGACCAAAGATCAATATTCTTATTACTATCATGTATACAAACATCTTCTGCATGGATTATTATTCTACATTTTTCCCAATCCGATTTTTCCGGGCAGTCAATATATATAATATCGGTGTGCCATCCGCCATGGGCTATAAGATCTCGAACAAACTTATTGCAGTTATCTTTAGAGCCTGATCCTATAGAGTAGAGTAGGCTTAGCTTTGTTTTACTCAGGGATTGAGACATAGAACTATCTATCTTTTTATTTAGCTTCTCGATTTCACGATTCTGAATCGTCCCAAACAATAAGACTCCCTTATATATTCTATCGGATATGATGCGAATAGACGAGATTGAAGGTAATGAATATTCCTCCTGGTCTCTTTTGAGTACGTCCATAACCCTTTCCAGGAGAATTTGTGCGTAGATCAATATTCTAAATCCTTCGTCGAATCTGAGTCTTCTCCTAATTTCTTTTTCTTCCCGTAGTACTCTTATCTCGTTTTTCCAGAAGGATACAGCTTTATCTACTATGTCTTGTATGGTTCTTAGAGTTTCTTCTCCTCTTGTAGCGGTATAATATGCTAGTTCGGGTACGAGCCCATATCGTACTAGTTTTATTGTTATTTTTGCATGTTGAAGGGCCTCCATTGCCTCTTTATGAAACGATTTTATCTTTTCTTTGAGCTCATCGTTAGGCTTGCCCACAGGGGATACGATTTTATTAGCGGAGTTGGAGAGCAAGAGATTTTCTAAATAGGGGATTAGGCTTGCATAGTTTATGGCCTCTTTTAGGATGTTTTGTACGGTTCCCTTGTATAGAGACTGTTTACAATGGTCAAGGTCATTAGGAGAGCATGGATTGTTTTTGTTTCTTGAGCAAGCGATGCCTTGTTCTTTATTGAAGCTGACAGGGTCGCTATTGTATACCTCGAGCTTAGCGTCATCATTGCCTGTAGGGGGTCCTACAAGGGATAGTGCTTCTTTAACAGCCTGGTATGCTAGTGTAGGCATATAGTTTACTCCGTGAGTGGTGTCGAGTAGTACTCTTTTACGGGGATGTTTTTTCAAGAGATTAGTCATAGTGTAGAGCATCATATAGTAGAAGTCCCGTGGCTTTCCGACCACGCGGCCGTCTATCTTGCTTATTGTACCAGGCAAGACGTGGATATCTGCTTCTAATCCACACATGTATTCTCTGACTTTCTTTTTTATTGTGTCGATAGTCTCATCGTAGGAGTCTAGTATCCCGTATACATTGTGGTTTACTGCGAGTGTGTCTGAGACAACAACTATAACATCGTCCGAGGAATACTCTTCTCCCAGCCTGCCTACTAGCAGGCTAAGACTAGTAAAACTCTCAACACTCTTTTTGCCGTCATCGTCTAGGTACTCCATATATTTCCAAGAGGCCGGATCGCCCCAAGTAGCTACGATTAATCTACTATGATTATTACTCAAACATATCACCGAAGAACAATTTACTATAATATGAGAACAACTCCGTTAAATATCTGTATCGTGGAGGCAAAAAGTGAATATCGAGTTTAGAATAATTTATGGATAACTATATGTTTCTCCTGGTTGTAGTATGATTACTTTTGTTTCTGGGGTTTTTTCTTCGACTAGTTTCTTGAATTCTTCTGGTTTTCCGTAGAGTACGGGGAAGGTGCCCCAGTGCATTGGTATTGCTACTTTTGGCTTTATGAGCTCTACTGCTTTCGCTGCCTCTACGGGGTCCATTGTGAAGTGTCCGCCTATTGGTAGGAGTGCTATGTCGGGCTTGTAGAGCTCTCCTATGAGCTTCATGTCCATTGTGACGCCCGTGTCTCCTGCGTGGTATATGGTGGCTTCTTTTCCTATGATTACTACTCCTGTTGGTGCTCCATAGGGGCTGCTGTGGGTTGCTGGTGTTAGGGCGATTTTGAGATCGTCTACAAGCATGGGGCCTCCAATGTTTCCGCCTATTGCTCGGCTTGGGTCGCCTATTTGTTCTCCTACATAGTTTGCTAGCTCGTAGATCGCTACTATCTTGGCGTTCTTGTTGTTCTTGAGTATTGTTATAGCATCTCCTAGGTGGTCTCCGTGGCCGTGGGTTAGTACTACTAGGTCAACGTCCTTTACATCCTCTGGCTTGACCGGGCTGAGGGGATTCGATAGATAGGGGTCTATGAGTATCTTCTTGCCGTCGAGCTCTACGAGGAACGCGCTGTGCCCATAGAATGTTATCTTGGCCATCATACTTCACCTCCATGTAATCCTGTCTCGATATTATTATAGTGGGCGTTAAGGGGATAAAACTATACTAATACATCTACGCGGAACCACGGGCATGGTAAAGAGATAAGAGGCATGCCTATAAATTCCATGGGCCCCAGCAAAAGCATACAGGGCCATGGGCTTATCCATATAGAGGATACAATAGCTATGACAGCCACACTATGACTCGGGGAGGATGAAGAATTGTTCATCGAGGAGACAATGGTCGAGAAACTAGTTGAGGCCGGCCGAATAGCCATAGGCGCCCGGGAACACGGAGCAAGCCTTGTCAAGCCCGGGGCCAGTGCCCGCGAGGTCTGCGAGGAGGTAGAGGACTGGATAAGGAGAAAAGGCGGGGAACCAGCGTTCCCATGCAATTTTAGCGTGGACGAGGTCGCGGCCCACTATACGCCTGGGGTCAAGGACGATATACGTCTCCGCGGCGATGAAGTAGTCAAGATAGACGTCGGCGTCCACGTAGAAGGCTACATAGCGGATACAGCGGTTACAGTAGACCTCTCCGGGAAATATAATCGGCTCCTTGAAGCCGCCAGTAAAGCATTGGAGGCTGTCGTGGAGATAATGAAGCCCGGGATACGGATATACGATATCGGGAAGACAGTAGAGAACACCATTAAAAGATACGGGTACAAGCCAGTACGGAACCTCACAGGCCACACAATAGGCCACTACCTCATACACGCCGGGACAACCATACCAAACTACGCGGATAGAACAACATTCTACAAGAGGCTCCGCCCCGGAACACTGGTAGCGGTCGAGCCATTCGCCACGAATGGCAAGGGCCTCGTGAAAGAGGGGAAGATAACCAATATCTATAGCCTGACCGGTAAGAGGCCACGGGCGAAGCTGAACGAGGCCGAGTCCACAGCGTTATCTATTATAGTGGAGAAGTACAAGACGTTGCCCTTCACTCCAAGATGGCTCATAGGCGAGCTAGGAGAAGACAAGGCTGAGGCTGCTGTACGAGGACTCTACATGAAGGGCGTATTGCATGGTTACCCGATCCTCGTGGAGTCCGGTAAGGGACGGGTCTCACAGTTCGAGCACACGTTCCTAATATTGAAGGATAGGGTTATAGTGACGACGTTGAAGCGGGACTAGTAACGATGGCTCCGCCTGGTGTTAACCGGGGAGTTAACACAAGATTTGTGTGCTGTGTTTAATAAGGCCTCTTATATTCCCAAATATACCAGGATATATCCAACGGCGGGTGCAGAATACAGATGACCGACTGGGCAGCATGGATAAGCGCAATAAGCCAACTACTATTCCTAGTAATATTCCTAGCACTCTTCATGGGAGCCAACCAAAGACTACAACTATACGTCTGGACCAAGGACATACGGGCAAAACTCCTCCTACTAGAAGACCTAAAGAAACGAGCAGAGAAACAAACCCTCGACTACATGCTCGACAAGAAAGCAAAGAACCCCTCAAAAATATTGGAGAGAGTCAAGAACTTCTTCGTGATAAGCCCCGTAGACATAGAGCCAACCGACATCATACGGAGACTCGAACACCTCATAGTAACACGAACAACGAAATACAAGGAGCTCTTCAAGACAGCAATGCCGGAAGCAAACGAGGTAGACCGCACCAAGGCAGAGACAGCAGCGGAGATAACCGCGGTACTAGACTTCATCCACCGCTACGTTAGGCACTTGCTCCTCACAGGAGAGAAGACAAAGAACTGGGTACTCATAATGCAGCTACAACTAGTAATGCCAATGATAGTACAACTAGCAGAAACCTACAGCAAGGCGCTAAACGATTTCCTCGTGGGGGCACCAATAGGAGACAGTGCAGGCCCAATAGTAGCAGTTAGACTAGCCGGCTACGAGGCCGAGTGGAAGACGGTAGACGAGGACACAGTCTATACTGAGGCAGAGCTAGAAGGCAGGAAACTAGTACTAGTAAAGGCGAAGGGCCCCGGATCAAACGTTGGAAGACCAGGATACGCCACCTACCAGATCATAAAGGAGATGGTCGAGAAAGGAGAGAAACCAGCACTAATGATAACAGTAGACGCCGCGCTCAAAATGGAAGGAGAAGAAACGGGAACAGTCGCGGAAGGAGTAGGAGCCGCTATAGGAGATATAGGCCCAGAGAAGATAAGGTTCGAGAGGATCGCGGCCGAGTACAAGATACCGTTACGAGCAGTCATAATAAAGATGGGCATGGAGGAAGCAATACTAACAATGAAGAAAAAGATAAGCGACAACCTCGACAAAGCAGTAGAAACAGTCAAAAACATAATACTAGAAGAGACAAAGCCCGGCGACATCGTGGTAGTAATAGGAGTAGGAAACAGTATAGGAGTAGGACAAAAACTAGAAGGAACAAATAAGGAACAAGAAACAAGCGTAGAGGAGCAAGCCAATGAACAAGTATTGGAGAAACCAGCCAATAAACAACCAGAACCTAGAGAGAAAGGAGAAGAGAAGGAGGCAGAGGAATAATGCCCGAAACACTATATCCAGACTGGCTCCAGAGCATCATAGTCTTCATACTCCTAGGAGTAGTAATCTACATGCTCATGAGGCAAGCCAGAGAACTACGCGAAATGCAGGAACGCCTCCAGAGAAAAGTCAAACGCTACACAATAATCGACTGCAACGGAAAAGACTACAGGAGAGAATACAAGGAAGGAGACTACGTAGGAGCACAAGCCGAATGCCCAGAAAACCAGAAAGGATACATAAAAACAATCTACGCAGAGGAGCCAGAAGATAAAAACAAGAAGAAAAAGAAACAGTAAACTAGAACAGGGTACAATCCTTCAAAAACATCTATTATTAATGAAATATTCTATGGTTGAACTACTAAATCATAGGTTAGGATTACTATCTAATAAGCAAATGTTAAAGTATCATAGCCTCCGAAAAGAATATGGAGTATTCGTTTATACCTATAGAGATCATAATGGCTAAACCTTATCCAGATACCTCTTAAGTTCTGCTTCACTAGACTCTCCCAGTATGCATATAAGATCCTTTAGTTTTCTCCTGATAGGTTTATTTATCCATACCTCGACTTCTTCTCCTTCCCTCAACTGTAACGGTTCCAAGGGCTTAAGAAATCCTTTTTCGTATCGTGCTCTGATTGTTTTCGACAAGTCCTATCCCTAGTATTCAAATATGTCTAGCGGAGAAAATTAGGTTGGCTTAAACAATCTTCTTGAATAGTATTGGTGCTTCGTTTACAGTGTATTCTCTTCCTTTTACTGGCTGGGCATCGTCTAGCCTTTCTATCGTGTAGCCGAATGCCTCGGCTAACCTCGTTGACGCCCGCGGGGTTACAGGGTATAGCATTATGCTCGCGGCCCTGACTGTTTCTAGGAGACTGTATAGGTCTCTGGAGGGATCGTTTTTCTCCCATGGTTTCTCTCTGTTAATGTAGGCGTTGGCGACGCGTAGCATCTCCATTACTGCTTCTATTGCAGGAGATACCTCGTAGCTGTCTAGGCTCTCCTGGTACTTCTCGTAGGCCTTGTGGATTGCTTGCTCGAGCTCGGCGTCTATGGTTTCAGATGAGGCTCTCCCGCCTAGTTTCTTCTTGACTAGTACTCCTACTCTCCTGACGAGGTTGCCGTAGGTGTCCGCTAGCTCGCTGTTATAGATGCTGTCGAATAGTTCCTGCGTGTAGTCGACGTCCTTTGATGGGTTGAATAGCCTCATGAGGACGTATCTTATCCCGTCGCTTCCCCTGTATCTCTCGACTAGATAGTCTATTGGTACCACGTTTCCCGCGCTCTTCCCTATCTTGAGGCCCCTGTTTATGAGGAATGCGTGGACTATCACCTTCCTAGGCGGATCAATATCTAGGGCTCTTAGCATGCTGAACCAGATCGCTGTATGGAACCATAGGATGTCTTTTCCTATGACGTGGTGTGCCACAGGCCAGTACTTGTTGAATGTCTCTGGGTCCTCACGGTACTTTATCCCGGTTAGGTAGTTTAGGAGGGCGTCGAACCATACGTATATCGTGTAGTCTGGGTCGAAGGGGAGCGGTATGCCCCACCATACTCTCTCCTTTGGCCTAGCAATGGATACGTCTTTCAGGCCCTCCTTCTCGATCTTGCGCAGTACCTCGTGGGCATAGCTCCGGGGATAGACGTGGTCCTCTAATACCTTCTTGAGATAGTCCTCGAACTCGCTGAGCTTGAAGTAGTAGGTTTCCTCCTCTAGCCACTCCAGGGGCTTCCTATGGATGGGGCAATAGGGTTTACCGTCTATCTCGAGGTATTCGCCTGGACTATAGAATTTCTCGCAGTCGACGCAGTAGTGGCCAGCGTAGCTTGCCTTATAGATGAGTCCCTTCCTGTAGATACGTGTAACAGCCTCTTTGACTAGCTCCTCGTGGTCTGGATCGGTTGTACGGATAAACCTGTCGTAGCTGATATCCATTAGGCTCCAATAATACTTGTATTTCTCAGCCATCTCGTCTACAAGCTCCTTCGGGTGTATGCCCCGTTTCTCGGCCGCGCGCTGGAGCTTCTGACCGTGCTCGTCTGTCCCGGTTAGGAAGAACGTGTCGTCTCCCTTCAAGCGATGGTATCTTGCTAGAGTATCGGCGTATATGGTTGTATAGGCGTGCCCGATATGTGGCTCCGCGTTCGGATAGTATATGGGTGTCGTTATGTAGAACCTCTCCATATCGTCGTCACCTCCAATCGTGCCCCTGCAGTGGCCTAGACCTTGTTTAACTAGGTTATAGCAGTCGGGGAACGAGAAAAATAAAGATTGATCCCCGGGTGGGCCCCCCGGGTAGTTTTATGAGGGTGTTAACCGGGGGGTAAACACCAATAATCAAATACATAAACACCCGATGGAAGAGGGCCGCCTCAGACAACCCAGTGCTCCACATACACCACGAATCGATCCCGTAGAGGGAGACTATTCAGAGAGCGCCTGTCTTCAACGGCGGCCCCAGGATCCAATAATATTATCTCGTCCCTAATCACAATATCTATAACAATACTCGGTTCACAATATGGACTAACGAGAATACACGGAGCGCACAATACTATACATCTATCATGGCGGTGCCAGAGAGATAAGAAGGGTGTATAGGCATGGAGGAGACAGGTATTCCTGGACACGCATCGAAGAATCCAAGCATGCATAGGCTACAAAGGCTCCTAGGCGAGCTGGGATTGAACTATGAGGCAGAGGGAGACGTTGTACGCATACATTATGAGGGGGTCGTGATCGAACTCAGTGATTATGGCGACGAGATACAGGTACAGGTCGAGCTGGTCCCAGAGCACAGTGATATTGTAGACAGGGATGCATTGATGTTCTATGTCTTCGGCCTGGCATCGAGTATGCTGGGAGTCGAGGAATATGGGGTCGATTCTGTGGCAGGCTATAGCATGCTGTGGGCCTCGAAGAGATATAGTAGCTTGGAGAAGGCTGTAGGGGAGTTAGAGGAGCTTGTCAGGTTCCTTGTAGAGGCTGTGGGGAGGACTAGGAAGTGTTTACTCCCCGGTTAACACCCGCCTACTCCCCCGGAACACCCACCAAGACAACAGACACACTATTCAAGTTACTCCCAGTAGGCCCAGTCTTAACAAGAACCCCTAGCTCCCCGGCAAGCCTATAACTATCATTGGATCCTAGCAATCCGTCATAGTCGATTCCTAGCTTTCTCGCCCTCCGGAGGAGACCATTATACGCGATTGCCCCCGCGGCATCTGTTACTCCATCTATACCATCAGTATCCAAGGAGACGATACCGATTACTCCATCTTCTAGTTCGTCGCCCATCCAATAATCAATTTCCCGGGCAAACCATAGTGCGAGCTCCATGTTTCGGCCTCCTCTCCCGCTTCCCCTCACAGTCACGCTCGTCTCTCCACCGATTATGATCGCGGCTGGACCAGGTATAGGAACCCCTCGCATATAGGATTCGAGCGCTATCGATGCAAGCACCTTTGCGACGTCCCTGCTCTCGCCGGAGACACGGCTAGTCAATACCAGGGTATTGTATCCTCTCCTCCTCAAGCTATCCTCGAGGCGTTTTAGGACATCGATATTTGCGGCTGTTAGCTTGTTGACCACGTTCTCGAAAATCTTGTCTCCTGGCTTGGGAGTCTCCGGCAGTTCTCCCCTGGCCCCCTTCTCGAGGACCTCTAGGATTCCCCGTGGTAGCTGGTTTTCTACATTGTATGTTTTGATTATTGAGACGGCATCATGATAGGTTGAGGGGTCGGGAACGGTTGGACCAGACGCTATCAGGTCTAGTCGGTCGCCTGGGACATCGCTAGCGTATAATCCATAGGTTCTAGCCGGATAAAGGGCTTCCGCGAGCCTGCCGCCCTTTATCCGTGAGAGGTGTTTTCTAACAGTGTTGATCTCGAGTATGCTCATCCCGCTATTCAACAGGATCCTGTTAGCCTCTATGATGTCTTCCAGCGACAATCCTTCTAATGGAGACTCTACGAGCGCGCTCCCTCCCCCGCTGACAAGTACCAGGACGTTATCATCTCTTCCCAGACTATCAGCGTATTCTAGGACTGCTTCCCCGGCCTTAAGACTTTTCTCGCTTGGCAGTGGATGCGTCGACTTCAAGGTTTCGAGGCCGTCTACTCTTCCCTCCATGTATTCTGGAACTATTACGAGCCCTCCCTCGACCCGGCTAAGGGCCTCTAATGCTCCCCGGGCCATGCTTATGGCTCCTTTACCGAACGCTATGATATGGGCGTTCCTTACCTCGAGAGCCTCGACTGCTCTCCTCGTAGAGTCCTCTAGCCTGGAGTATTCTACTATCTCCTCTACCACTTCATTGAGTATGTTTATTAGATTGCCCGCCATGGTATCGTCCCCTCCACTATTGTTATTCTTAAGGGTAGGAGAATATGTAGTGGCTCTCTACTCGTCAGAGCCTATGTTTGCTGTACATGGAAATCTAGATACATATATGCTTATTAGTTTTTATTGTGGATCAAGTCCTTGAATAATATATGATATATGGCTCTGCTTAAAGATGCCACAAGTGTGGGGCGCATAGCGTTGAGATACGAGATAAGATGGCATGGTAGAGGAGGACAAGGAGCCGTAACAGCATCGATGGTCCTTGCAATGGCCGCGATCTACGAGGGAAAATATGCCCAGGCGTTCCCCGAGTTCGGTGCTGAGAGGCGAGGAGCCCCGGTAAAAGCATATACTAGGATAGGAGATGAACCTATACTCACGAGGGCACCTATCCTCAACCCCGACATCGTCGTAGTATTAGATCCTAGCCTGCCCAAGGAGCTATACCTCGCGGGAGTAAAGGACTCGACGATATTCCTCATAAACACTAAGAAGAGCCCAAGAGAAATAGCCGAGGACCTAGGAGTACCAGTCGAGAGAGTATATACTGTGGACGCGACCAAGATAGCCCTAGAAGTACTGAAGGTTCCCATAGTAAACACCGCGATGGTAGGGGCCCTAGTACACGTCGTGCCACTCGTGAAGCTAGAGAACGTGAAGAAGGCAGTACTAGAAACCTTCCCAGGTAGGCTGGGAGAGGTAAACGTTCTCGCAGTCGAGAAGGCATACGAGGAGGTAGCAGGCAAGCTAGTCGAGGTGAACCCGTGATGGCGGAGGAGAAGTTACCCGCGTGGAACGAGCTCCCTCCAGGAGCAGTCATCCTCGAGCCAGGAAGCAGCGAGAAGAGGTATACAGGCGACTGGCGTATATTCAGGCCAGTGCTGAACCAGGACAAGTGTATAAGATGTCTTCTCTGCTGGGTGTACTGTCCAGACGACGCGTTCTACTTCGAGGACGAGCCCTACGTGACTAGTAAGGGACGCAAGTACAAGTTCAGCCTCAAGATAAACTATGATCATTGTAAGGGATGCGGTATTTGTGTAGAGGAATGCCCTGTTAACGCGATAGACTTCGTGGAGGAGGTGAAGTAATAGTGGCGGTAGAGACAAAAGAGGTAAAGTGGAAGCGTCTCCCTCTGAGTAGCAACTATGCGATTGCATACGCCGTGAAGGATGTTGATGTTGATGTAGTTTCAGCTTATCCGATAACTCCCCAGACTACAGTGGTAGAGAAGATCTCCGAGTTCATCGCTAACGGAGAGCTGGACGCGGAAATGATACACGTGGAGAGCGAGCACAGCGCCCTCAGCGCGGCTGTAGGGGCCAGCGCTACGGGTGCAAGAGCGTTCACAGCGACAGCCAGCCAGGGACTCGAGCTAATGCACGAGATACTACATATAGCATCCGGCCTGAGGATGCCCGTGGTTATGAGTGTCGCGACGAGAGCCCTGAGTGCGCCGATAAGTATATGGAACGATTACAGTGATCTCATGAATGCGAGGGACGCTAGCTGGGTCACGCTCATAGCTGGAAGCGCCCAGGAAGCCTATGACTCGATAATCCAGGCCTATAGGATAGCGGAGAGCCCTGAAGTAATGCTCCCCGTAATCGTAGCCTACGACGGGTACATTATGAGCCACACCTATGAGCCAGTACTAGTCCCCGAAGACAATACTGTTGTTAGAGAATTCGCTCCTAAGAACTTTAACAGGTTCAGGCTAGACGTTGACAGGCCCATGACGTTTGGAACCATCGCGGATCCAAAATGGTACTATGAGTTCAAGTACCAGCAAGTAGTAGCTATGCGGAACGCCTACAAGAAAGTAAAGGAAGTAGACGAGGAATACAGAGAGGTCTTCGGAAGAGGATACGGTGTAATAGAGACATGCTGTCTAGAAGACGCAGACATAGTCCTCCTAACCTATGGAGGAATCTACGGTACATTCAAGGAAGCAATAGAGAAGCTACGGGAAAACGGTAAGAAGGTGGGAGTCGCCAGGCTCAGGCTATGGCGCCCATTCCCAGCCGAGGACATCGTCAAAACCCTTGGAGGAGCCAAGCTAGTAGTAGTCGCCGACAGAGCAATAAGCTATGGTGCAAGGATAAGCGGCCCTGTAGCGCTAGAAGTCATGTCAACATTCTACGGCGACCCAGACGCTCCAATGATAATGAGCGTCATAGTAGGAATAGGCCAGAGAACAGTGACAGAGAACACAGTAGCTGAAATAGTAGACTACTCTTTCCGAGTCCTAGAGAGAGGAAAAGCCCCTAGAGAAACACTATACTGGGGCGTAAGGGGTGTAAGCTATGAGTAGCGCACAGGTAAAGAAGAAGCCCAAGTACTTCAAGACACTCCCTCAGATACCCAGAACCGAGCTATTCGCCCCCGGCCACGGACTCTGCGCCGGGTGCACCGCTGGAACCATAGTAAGACACCTGCTCAAGGCAGCAGGACCAAACACGATACTGGTCGAGGCAACAGGATGCGTCGAGGTCTCAACAACCCTATACCCGTACACTAGCTGGAGAATACCATGGCTACACCTAGCATTCGAGAACGCGTCAGCAGCTGCGAGCGGAGTAGAGGCGGCGATAAAAGTACTCAAGAGAAAAGGCTACATCGACCCGGACAAGCCAATAAACATAGTAGTACTCGGAGGAGACGGAGGAACATATGATATAGGATTCCAGAGCCTCAGCGGAATGCTCGAGAGAGGACACAAGGTAATGTACGTTCTCTACGACAACGAGGCATACATGAACACCGGTATACAGAGGAGCGGTAGCACGCCAAAATACGCCTGGACAACAACGACGCCGGCAGGAAAAGTATGGCCAGGAAACCTAAGGAACAAGAAACCAATAGCCGAAATAGTAGCAGCCCACAGAATACCCTACGTGGCGACCGCGAATCCCGCATATCCACTAGACATGCTGAACAAGTTCAAACGCGGCCTCGAAGTCGAAGGGCCAAGCTTCATACACGTAATACAGCCATGCCCTACAGGATGGAGATTCGATCCAAGATATGGAATAAAAATAGCACGCCTCGCGACTGAGACCGGTATGTGGATAAACTGGGAGCTAGACCACGACGAATTCGATGTAACAGTCCCAGTAAAGAGGAGGAAGCCTGTTAGAGAATACCTAAAGATGCAGGGAAGATTCAAGCACCTCACCGAAGAACAAATACAGGAAATCCAGAGAATGGTAGACGAGGAGGTAGCCAGAATAAACAAGCTAGTAGGACGAGAAGTAATAGGTCCTGTAGAGGAATAACCCCTAGACCAAACACTATGTACTATCCTCCTACTCCCTATCACTATTTTCTCAAACAGGCTATTAGATAGCCGTAAGATTCTACCACGGGATCCTATTGTAATGGCTTAATACATGCTATATACTCCATCATTACCCAGGTACTGGGGGTGCTCCTAGAGATTGGCTAAAAGACTAGGAATAATAGGCGGCCTGAGCCCTTACTCAACGATAATATACTACAAGGCGATAAACGAGGCATACAAGCAGAAAACAGGCTCATATCCAGAGCTTGTTATAGATAGCGTGTCGATATCCAAGGTCTGTCCACTTGTAAAAGAGGGAAGGCTTAATGATCTAGCGGGATATCTAGCTGAGAGTGCGAGGAGACTAGAGCAGGCGGGCGCCGAGCTATTCATTATCGCCGCCAATACACCACATATCGTAGCAGAGAAAGTAGCCTCAGCCACCGGCATGGAGTTTATACATATACTGGACGCAGTCTACAAGGACATCGAGAGGCTAGGGATAAAGCGGATTGGGCTCCTAGCAACATCCGGTACAGTTAGGCATAGGCTGTACCAGGATTACCTGGAGGAAAAAGGAGTCAAGGTAATTGTGCCGTCGGGCCAGGCCCAGAAGAAGCTGGACGAGATTATCGATAGAATCGTGGACGGCTATATGTCTGAGAGCATGAGTCTAATAGCCTCAAGTATTGCTAGTGGCTTGATCTCTAAAGGCGCCCAGGCTCTAGTTCTAGGCTGTACAGAGCTACCTCTAGTTTTCCAGCGGATAAAGACTCGTATACCTGTTATAGATAGTGTAAGGAGCCATGTCGGCTATATAGTGGAAAAAATGGTGATGGACTAGATATCATGTAGATATCTTTTTAGTACGGGATCATTTCTCTCGGGTCATCTTCTTTACTAGTTTGAAGACCAGTGGTATGAGCATTATTGCAAACGCTATTGCTACTCCCCATGCAAGCCTCGACAATACAGCTATGCTTCCTGGATAGGCCTGGAATATTGCGGAGAGCCCTACCATTATGAATATCACGTAGAGTAGGAACTTGCCGTATCCGATATAGTCCTTGAAGCTCTCGTAGTTCTCCAATGTCTCGAAGAGGGTATTTGTTATGACTGCTCCCAGCGCTATTATCACGAAGCCTAGTATGAGAGTGTATATTAGGTCTCCACCTATCATCATCATGTTAAGGGCTATGGTCACCACTACCGCTATCATGCCTATCAAGACAGTGTTCTTCAGGAGCTCGCTGATACTCTTGTACTCCTCGCTTAAGCTAGTCTCGACACTGGCACCTATGAAGCTGGCGAGTAGATTAGATAGCAGTAAACCATAGAATAATACTACTATTCCGCCAAGTAGCTTTGGTAGATAATAGACGATGCTTGACAATACAGCATATGCCTGGCCGGTAAAGTTCATGTATGGAAGCGCTATTATTAGAGCTACTAGGAACACATAGGCCTTTACTACGCCGCCCGTAAAGTCGGATAGGTCGAATCCATATTCCTTGTATTTTTTGCCTATCTCTGTCTTCGATAATGGTTTCTCAACTAGCTTGTCGACTATCTTGCTCACAGCATTTCCAAGTATGGTTCCTATCAGGTAGCCCGCGAGGAGTATAATTAATATAGCGATAACGTTTGGGAGAGCGGAGACGATATCGTTGGCCGCCATCTTGAGGGACTCTCTGAGACTAACAGTCTGCAATACCATGATGATACCGTTCACGGCTATTTCACCCTTTCAGATGTGCCTACCACTTCTCCTCGAAGGGATGAATTCGTATTCTCCCTATGGAGAGAGCGAGTATCTCTACGTTCTAGAGATTCTCGTTTATTATATAGAGGTAGATTATTGTATTAAATACTAAAAGGTACATTGCCGATATATTAGATGCATGGATGATGAGCTCGGCGTACCGGACAGGATCCCATACCGGGGAAAGGGATCCAAGTGGATGAAGAGGGTCTTGAGTGCTGACACCTCTTATCGACCTAGTATAGTACTGGGGGAATATGTGGAATTGGATAGGACTAGTCTCTGCGGTGTAACCTTCAAGATCACTAGGATTACCCAGTTTAATGAATTGCTTCAGACGCTGGCAAGTAATAGCAATACCGGGTATAGAATATACACTGTTAACATGGAGTTCTTGTACTGGGCCAGGCGTGACAGGAGATTCCTTGAGGCACTTAACAGGGGGGATACAACTGTTGATAGTGCTTGGGTGAGGAGACTAATAGCCCTAAAATATGGCTGGGCTCCTGACCAGATAGCAGGGAGCAGGTTTACTCCACTAGTCGTTGAATATGCATGTAGGAATAATCTCAAGATACTCTTTGTAGGTGGTTCTAGGGAATTGCATGTTGCTCTCCGAAGACGTATTCTATCGATGGAAAAAGGGTGGGGATGTAGTCTCCGTGCAAAGTATCTTGATCCTGGAAAAGTAAGTCTGTATCCGGAAAGAGGAGATCCCGAGGTTGATAGGATTCTTGAGGCTGTGAAGGATTATCGGCCTAGCATTGTTTTGGTTGCGTTGGGCCCTCCTAAGCAGGAGATATTGATTGATCTCTTATGGGAGGATATGAAGAGAAATGGAGTGGTATTAGTGGCTGGTGTCGGTGGTTCTTTGAAGATGCTTGCTGGACTGGAGAAGCCTGCTCCGGAGTGGGTAAGTAAGCTGATGCTTGAATGGTTCTATAGGTTGTTGCAGGATCCTAAACGTAGGCTTGTTAAGGTTTATAGAAGCGTTGTTGCGTTAGGTTGTGCTTTATGGGAGGCTATTGGATATAGGGTCCGCGGCTAGCATTATATTTATAGCTGTACGTTGATCATGGTAACTGTATTTGCGTATGTGTGTTGTTTATAAAGCATTGATTTATATAGGAAACGGATATTTTTTAGTTAGGTGTTCCTATCGTGGGACGCACTAAGAATTTTATGAGGACAATTCTCCTAGTGGCAATACTTGTTTTCCCCGTGTTCTCGTACTCTGCGTTGGCCTTTAGTAGCGGAGACACGTACTGGCATCCTTATCCAAGCGATGTCCGCCCGGGAGACATCGTGATAGGTCATAGCAGCGGGTTCTTTGACTGGATCATACCAGGATTCTGGACTCACACCGGGATGATAGCATACTATGACTCAAGCATTGGAGACTGGATCGTAGTAGAAAGCGATTCGCAGGGAGTACACCTAAGCACATTGACAGAGTTCTTGTCAAGATACGATACGGTAGCGGTTCTCAGAGTAGCTACAACCGACACCGTCAGGCTCAACGCAGTATCGTTCGCGCTTGCACAGCTGGGTAAGCCGTATGATATCTTCTGGTTCTCAAAACAGGTATATGGTAGCAGCTACTACTGCAGTGAGCTTGTCTGGGCGAGTTATATGGCTGTAGGTGGGCCAGATATCGACGATAATCCTGGGTGGAGCTGGACCTACGCCTATGGAGTGGCGCCACAAGAGGTATATGATGACGGGGACACGTACGTGATATATTATCACTCTGCTTGAATCTCATAATATTTTTCCTGTGGTTTTTCTTCCTCGCATAATTAATACCTTAAATACGTGGCCTATTCACAAATTGTACATTACCTATATAAGCTTAAATGAATATATAATTATATGAAAAAGAAAATCTCAGAGGTGTTCCTAGTAATGTACGTGGAAGAATCTCAAGGTATAAGCATCCGAGACATCCTATCTAGGCGAGATCCACATGGATACTATGTAATCCCGATTAAGACAGAAGCAGTAAACACATCTATGAATATACTAAGAAAGCCGGGGATAATACTTATCGAATACGGCGACCTAGCACTTGTCAAGACTCGGTCAAGGAGCATGGCCGAAAAGCTTGCTAGGTACTTTGCGAGGAGAAGTCTTCTAGCAGAAGAATTATGATGGTTTTAACTATACTGCTACTCCTTTGACAATCCAATATAATTCTATTCCTCCTGGTAGTAGCCTTACCTACGCGCAGTCATTTTTCCGTGACCAGGTAAAACACCGGCTCTCACTCGTCAATTCAACAATAACAACTCTAAAACACGAAGAACAACTCCGATAACTATGATATTTTAACACGACAGCATAGTAGATGACAATGGTGTAACAGAAATTGAAACACACAGGTATAATTGTCCCATTAATTACTCCATTCAAGAACAATAAAATCGATTACAACTCTTTGGAACACTTTGTCAAGCTCCTAGCCCGGGAAGGGATAAGTGGTCTATTCACGGTTTCAACAACCGGAGAAGGACCCCTATTAAACAGGCAGGAAAAACAGGAGATTACAAGACGAGTTCTTGAAATAAAGGGAACAATTAAAGTATATGCAGGAACAGCCTCGGCATCTATAAATGAGACAGTAGATCTTGCTAGAGAATATATTGATATAGGGGTAGACACGGTAATTGTTGTAGAACCCTATTATTATCCTCTCGACCAAGAATCGCTCTATTATTATTTCGACGAGGTACTGTCAAATATCGATAATGAAGTCATACTATATACCATTCCAAGCCATACGGGTAATCCGCTACAGCCAACAATGCTAACAAGACTAGCAGAAGAACACTCCAATCTAGTAGGAGTAAAGGTAACAACAAGCGATATAAAGAGAATCCAACAGTTCATACAAGCAGCAGGGGAAGCCACAAGGAGTATAGACGTCTTAGTAGGTAGCCACGACCTACTCCTCCAGTCACTACAGCTTGGAGCCGCAGGAGGTATACTTGGAATAGCAAACATCATGCCGCGACCAGCAATAGACCTTTACAACGCATACATAGACAATCAAGTTTCTCAAGCATTAGAGAAACAAGGAATACTACTACATGCGAGCCCAAGCCTCTATAAGGGATTCACATGCGTGCTGAAGCAAGTCCTCTCCATGAAACAAATAATAATATCGCCAGAGACAAGACTATATTGCCCATATACAGCGACTACCATGGCTGAAAGACTACTGGAGACGCATAGACAACACATAATCTAGACACGTGCTAGAACCACGTAGCCCTGGATTAGAGAAGGGATATACCAATGATAGCATCTATAGGTATGCTTGCTGGAAGTATACTATTATTAAGAGGAAGAAGATACGAAAAACTATCTGCGCTAATACTAATACTATCACAAAGGGGTACGATAGGCTACCAGTTGTTCCAGAATCATTGGGGAACGGCTACCAGCGTGTTATCATTAATAATTTTCACAGCGTTATCAATTACAGCGTCATGGCTAGCGATATCACTTGTAACATCCTATGTGATAATAACCAATATGTATGGCTTGACGCTTCCATGGCATGAGCTAGTAGCCCTATGGATACTGTTAACCATATATAATTACATGTATACTAGGACGATCCCCCACCAGTACCTTAGAGTAGAGGCGGCTATCATGGCGGGCTATGCGTTATCCCTGTATCATTAGGAGGGTAGCCTCTATGGAGTCTGCCGTGTTGTTAGCCGTTGTATATACGGGCATTGTGCTTGGTGTATTGGGATATCTAGACTACAGGTATAGAGAGATTGATCCAGAGATCTGGTATCCCCTGATCATTATCGGTGCAGGTATAGGATTCTATTATAGTAGCTTGCTGTATGATGCCAAATTATATATGGCTGGGATAGTTGTAGCTATCGCTATAACTGGTATCTTTACCGTCTCATACCTGTTAGGTCTAATGGGGGGAGCAGACATCTATGCCGTCACATTCCTCTCATTAACACTCCCCACCCCGCTTCATGGCACAGGACTACCGCCAGTGCTATCAGTTATTCTTTACTCGTCTATTCTAGCCGCTATCTATAGAGCAATATCGATTGGTTACGCGCTAGGGCCTAGGCACATTCTCAAATCATCGATTAAAATAGAGAAACGTAGACTGCTTGAAGATGTAAGGCTCAAATGGTGGTTACCTAAGGGGATAGACATTGAAGAGGATCTAGCAGAGGAACTATATAAGGCTCCAGGAGAAATCCTGCAGGCCTCGCCAGGAATTCCCCTGATAACCATGATGTTCATAGGGTTCCTGGCATACTTGGTGCTGGGAGACTTACTCTACAAGCTTGCATCGACGATCTTAGGATAATATCCTTATGCTGGAGTCAATACTACGGTTATATTCTTCTACCGGGATATCGTCCAATACTGGTGTAGGTGTTTGGACAAGGAACAAGAGAAACACGTGGGCTTGGGCTATGATATACTATGGGCTCCATGGAGGATGAAATATATAGAAAGCCATGGTAAGAGGAGGGGCTGCGTGTTCTGTGAGGCGCCATTAGCCGAGGACCCTAAGCAGGCACTAGTACTCTATAAGGGGAAGAAGGCATATATCATCCTCAACAAGTATCCTTACAATACAGCTCATACAATGGTAGTCCCCTACAGACATGTTTCTAGTATACTGTTACTTGATAAGGACGAGTTATTTGAGATGAGCCTCATGGTCAAAGCAGTAGTAAAGGCTATCACAGAGGTATACAAACCACACGGGTTCAATATAGGAATAAACATGGGTGAATCCGCGGGTGCGGGGATCGCAGAACACATCCATATCCACGTAGTTCCACGATGGTGTGGAGATACAAACTATACTCTCATCATAGGAGGTGTAAAAGTACTTCCTGAAACCCTAGACCAGACATATGAAAAACTCAAACCAGCAGTCGAGAAGGCATGCAAAGAGATATGCGGGGAGAACGAATGACGATAAACCACCTCTATATAGTCACCCACACAGACCTCGACGGCGTAGGATCGGCTACGGGAGCACTACTTGTAACAGGAAGATCGCCGAGGGATGCAACGATCGTATACGCGGAGCCATACAATATACATGAAAAACTACGCGATATCAAGGAATATATCTCGCAGGGAGACCTACTCATAATCTCGGACCTTGGACCAAACAAAGAAAGCTTTGGAGAGACAGTCAAGATCCTAGAAGAACTCAATAATAAAGGAGTAAAGATAGAATGGTACGACCACCATGTATGGCCCCGTGAACTAGTCGAAAAAGCAAAGGCCACTGGCGCCAATATTATCATAGATACCTCGACCTGCGCCACAGGAGTAGTATTGAGGCACGGCTCAAAGATCCACAACATGGAATTCTCAAAATACATGGAGGAGCTAGAAGCAGCTATATGCGCTGCAGACTTATGGCGTTGGGATCATTATCTTGCTCCTAGGCTATTCAGGATAGCTGATACTAGGTATGAAGAAGGCAAAGAGGCATGGCGCAACAGGCTAGTCGAGAAATTTGTCTCAGGCACTCTCTGGGACGAGGAGCTGGAGGAAAAACTCCACGAATACGTTAACCTAGAATTGAAGAACTTTAACCAGACATACAGGAACACCTATGTTACCCAAGCTCCGTGTAGAGTAGCTGCAACCGTTAAGCCTCAAGGTCCTCCGAGCAATAGCTTCATAGGAGCCAGCCTCCTCTCAAGGTACCAGGCGGATATAGCAGTGATAATCCGTGACAATGGAGGCATAAGTCTCAGGAGCAAAAATGTCGACGTCCAACAGATAGCGCTCAAACTGGGTGGAGGAGGTCACCCGAGGGCTGCGGGGGCAAAGATACGGATCCCTCTACTAGTTAACATAGGAAGAAGGCTCCTTGGGCCACGCGTACTATCATGGTACGCTGCACGCCTCGTGAGGAGGGTGGCCCTGGAAACAGGGTGTGTGCATGGACTATAGAGATATATGTTGTGTTTTTATACTGGTATTAGAATGGGAGAAGAACACTGTCACAACATAGAACTATAGCGGGTTTTACGCTTATAACACTGGTTTTGATAGGCTTAGTCGTACCCATTGCATATTCCCAAGTAGATGTTCCAAGGCATCCTCCCCAGCTACTTGAAGCACAATTAGACATAGACTATGTCTATGTTTTAGACCAGAAGAGCGCTGTGATATTCACAAAGCTACTTGCACTAACTTACCTGTTAGAATCAAAATACTATCTCGACGAGGTCTCCTACACGATATATGGCGTCTCCTTATCGGAAGGAGTAAGGGTCTCCTTGAAAGCCTACAACTTATCATATGCGGATCCCGTTATAACAGGAGATCTAGAGCTACAGATGGTTCCAGGGACCCCCACTAATTATCATGTGACTGATAATCTCACAATTAGAGAAAACATCACAAGGATTAACCTGGTAACGAATCTAGCTAGATTCATGCTTCTCCTATCACAGTTTATAGATATACTCATAGCAGGAAACGCTCAAGATATCAATAACTATATTAGTAACACTATTAGACCCTTCGTAGGCTCCTTGGATGAGCAGACTCTCTCCATAGCAATGCAGTCTAAGATATCTATAACCGGTCTACTAACAACGTGTAACTTGAGCGATGATATAGCTAGCAGGACAACGTACGGTACACTAAACGATGCAAGTGCGAAGGCATTAATACTATACCCTACAATCTATACGTCGGCGCCGGTTATCCTTAACTACTGTACAGGGAACCAGACAGGAGCAATATACTCGAACACCCTACTAGAGAATCTCCTAATGTTTTCTGGGGGAGAAACCATATCCATAACATATACTACGACTCAAACACAGGACACAGCCAACCAGACCAACACGACGGGTAACGAGACAACACTTATAACAGTAAACGAGCTATACATGGTCTTCCCACATATAACACTGTTATCAGACCTTCCACTCAACTATCTCTTAACAATACTGGCTCAGTCCCAGAACACGACTCTACCTGGAGGACAAGAGCTCAGCCTAGCAGAGATAGTCCAGTTGATCCAATCTGGAAACGAGACCGTGGCACTCGACGCGCTACAGCAAGCTAAGAAACTCCTGGAGAAGGGCCAAATAACGCAGACACAGTACATGGATCTACTAGAGATGTATAAGGATCTCTATGGAGAAGTACCTGCTGATCTCGCCCTAGAAAATAATAACAATGCGGATAGCGTGGTGATAGACCTCGATAAGATCCTTTCACAGATCAATGATGTAAAAGAAGGTATTCCAGCCGGGGGAGCGAATGAAACTATTCAAACAAAGAATAACATCGCAGACAAGCTACTAGGCATAGCACCATACATTATAGTATTCCTAGGGATAGCTAGTGCAGTCATGTACGGGTCATTACTCTACAAGAGAAGAGAGCTAGACGAGGTATTGTTCCTCCCAAGGATACTCCTCGGTAAGCCCCCATATGAGGATCTAGCCGATAATATCAAGTGGTGCTACTATGCATTCATATACGTCCTATCACTTAGGGGTCTCCCCAAATATGAATGGGAGACGCCAAGAGAATACCTGCACCGTGTAAAAGATCTCCTATCCGACGAGTACAAGATCCTTTTGGAAGATCTAACGAGGGAATACGAACTATTGAAATACGGCGAAAAACATGATCCGGGTCTCGCCGAATACGTAGTAGAGGACTGTATAAAGGAGATTAGGAGGGCGTTGTTCTCATGGCACTTAAGAAGAGATGGCTAATACTCGCACTACTAGTAATAGGGCTATTAGCCAGCCTGCAAGCGGTGCCCAGAGAGATAGTATTAAAATTCACCCTCCCGGGCAACGCTTCGTTTATAGAAAATGAAGGCCCATACGGTACAAGTTTATTGGCGGAATACCTTCAGAAAAAAGGACTAGAAATAGTAACTGTTCCGTCTATCGACGCTATGAACAATCTAGACCTAGACAATTACCAAGACATAATCTACCTAGTAATCTCTCCAGTCAATTTCACATCAGAATACGCTATGAAAAACGTCTACACACAGCTAACAGACCTGACAGTATCAAAGCGAGTTCACCTAGTTATATTCGACGAGTATCCGACAAAGGGAGAAGTCCTTCTTGCAGAAAACTTCGAAAAAGACATTTGCGGAGATAGATATTTCATTATATCAGACGAGGTTGTACCTATAAACGAGTATGCTACAGCTATCTTCTACGATGGACTCCAGCTACCCACAGGCTATACAAGCTTCATATCTAGTCCCGACTTCAAGGATAGACCCCTAATCTCCACCCCGGGCGCAGTAGACTTCACAAAGCTAAGTATTCTCACCTACCCAGTTAACCCACTTGGACTAGTATGGCCAGGCCCAGAAGGCGGTACAAGCTGGAATCTCATGGCGGCCTCGTGCAAGGGCTATAAGGGCGGAGTAGTATTAGTAGCGGATTCTACTATCGCGATAAACATGGCCGCCCAAAACAATACAAACTATCTAGAAGCGTCATATGATCTAATAACAGCGACGCTCCCCTACAATAACAATAATACACTCGTAGTCGTTGATGAATACATCTATAGTAGCAATCCCCAATCCCTCGTAGTCAAGCTACATCCATCATTTCTCCTAATATACCTGGCACAAATATACGATAAGATAGAAGGATACGCGCTAGACAGGCTATCACAAGCAAACCTAGCAGGACTCATAGCGGCACTCCTAGGACTACTAATCCTCTTAGCCAGCTGGCTCTCAACCACATATGCTTCTAGAATAAAACGGGAAAAAGACAGGTTGCTGAAGAGTATAACCAGGCGGAAGAAAACAAGGAAGCGGCTTCTGACAATGCCTGGATTTGTCGGATCATATCATGAGCTCCAATCAGTGTGTGAGAGAGCGAGAAAAGAGCTGAAAGCCATGCGGATAGACGACCTCATCAGGGCTCAGGATAATAGTGATCTCCGGAGGCTTGTGGAGACACTCTATGAGGAAGTCGAAGGTTCATGTAGGGGAAGAGTTAATCCTATTCTTGTTTTTCTCCCCCTCTGGGGAGGGCGAATACGAAGAATACGTGAGTCGGTAGATTTGCTGGCTAGTCTTCTTAGGATTAGGCCAGCAGAGACTACCTAGTAGTAGAGGTGTATAGGATGGAACAAGCATCGAAGACGAATGTGGAAGAGGTTCGGCTTGACCCGGTATTCGCTAAAACCGTGGCTGAGAGGGTCCTTAGCGAGGTCGGGAAAGTAATAGTGGGTAAGAGAAGAGAGTTAAAGGTGGTTCTTGCAAGTATGATCGCGCAAGGACACGTATTATTAGAGGGAGTACCAGGAGTAAGCAAGACAACGATGGCTAAGGCGCTCGCCAGCGCCCTAAACCTTAGCTTCAGGAGGATCCAGTTCACCCCTGATCTCCTACCGGCCGACGTCCTTGGAACCTTTATATTCGACCAGCGTACAGGCGAGTTCAGGTTCAGGCCTGGGCCAATATTTGCAAATATTATATTAGCCGACGAGATCAATAGAGCAAGTCCGAGGACGCAGAGCGCTTTCCTCGAAGCGATGCAGGAGAGGCAAGTAACGATCGAAGGACAAACCTTCAAGCTACCAGAGCCTTTCATAGTAATAGCAACTATGAACCCTATAGAATTCGAGGGAGTTTATCCCCTGCCCGAGGCACAGATAGACAGATTCCTCATAAAGATCCTCATAGATTATCCATCGTTCGAAGAAGAAGAAGAGATCCTCAAGCGTATAAATATAATTGAGGAGTGGCCGGTAAAGCCTGTGGCGGAAGGCGAAGATATTCTTCGCATGTCGAAGATGGTTAAGAAAATCCATGTCGCCGAGTCTATAATAGAGTATATTGTAAAGATCGTACAGGCCACCCGTAAGCATCCGCATGTAAGGCTAGGGGCGAGTCCCAGAGCGGCTATAGCCCTCCTAAAGCTGAGCAGTAGCCTTGCATTACTAAGCGGTAGAAGCTATGTGTTGCCGGACGATGTCAAGGAAGCCGCGAAGCCAGTTCTGAGGCATAGAATCATCCTTAAGCCAGGTCTGGATATTGAGTCCCAGACGACTGTGGAGGGAATAATTGACTCGATCCTAGAATCGATCCCGACGCCCTCGCCTCCCTATGAGGAGTAGGAGCCTTGAGCCGCAAGATTGAGATAACACGAATAGAGCCTACAAGGCTATCCCACTACTTATCATTGCTAGGGGCTATAGTTCTAGGATTCTATATTCTCGGCTATGGCTCTGGTATTGTAGCCTTTATCGGCTCTACGCTCTTAGCCTTGCCCCTGGTATTATCACTCTATTTAAGGTATACGCTCGTATTGCTTAAAGACGAGATCCAGGTGAAGAGAAGCGTCATAGGGAAACCGGTGGAGGGATACTATACTCCTGTAAAGTTGACTGTCAGTAATGGTAGTAGATTAGGACTGTTCTATGCCACGATAAACGACTCGCCACCGGAAGGCCTAAGAGTGAAAGGTTTAAGTGGAGGAGGTGGAGTCCTCCCCCCACGCTCAGAGATAGATATACTCTACTATGTAATTCCAAGAATAGGGCTTAGAGAGTTCGGCGGGGCAAAAATAACTATATGGGATCCCCTAGGACTAGTAACGGCCGAGGCAAGTATAACTCCGTCAGGTTCAAGATTCATTAGTGGATATCCCAGCAAGGCGATCGCATATGATATGCCCGAGTTGAAGCCAGTTGTAGACCCATATATTAGTCCTAGCTCAAGGCTTATCCGAGGCCCCGGAATAGAAATTTATACGATTAGAGAATTCGTCCAAGGAGACGAACCCAGACTAATCGACTGGAAAGCCACTGCGAGACTCGGCAGGTTATTCGTTAAAGAGCTAAGGAGAGAAGCAGAAATACCATTAATGATTGCCGTGGCACTATCAAGTCAAAGCAATATAGGTGAACCCTACAAGACGCCATTCGAGATGTTATTGAGGGCCGCCTATATTCTTGGAGAACAATTAGTGTCGAGGGGGAGCAGTATAACCTATATTGCTCTTACAGGAAGATCTCCTGTAAAAACACCGATGGGTAGAGGAAAAGAGGGTATTAGCCGGTTGCAGGACGCTATTGCAGTAACACCTCCACCGAGAGAAAACGCTCCATACGGGTTGTTCGAGATAGTTAAGCACATTAAAGCAACTTTTCCAGGTAAAGGAATAGTACTCATATTAGTTGATGAAGAGTCAAAGAAGAGACTGCACGGTATTGTTAGCAGTATTCTAGAGATGAAGCATAGAGTCTACTATATGGAGATGGCTGAAGGAGCCATAAAGGTGTATCCAGTGAAGCTAGCTCCCCAAATTATATCAGGGAGGGGTGAGTAATACTTGAGAAAGTATAGTCTGGTCGCTCCAGCTTTTATTGGGGTTTCATTGTTTTATGCTATGATGATTTCTGACGAAATCATAGGCGCGTTAATTGTCAAGTATGGTCTCGCAGAATTCGCTGGGCTCTTCAGTATCCTTATCCTAGGTATAGCCGTTCTCCAGCTTGTACATCCTATATATACGATTGTGCTCGCTGTTCTCTGGGTAATAACCAGCGTAGCCGCCCAACAAGTTAATCTACACCTCCTAGGACTCTTACTAGTGATCATAGCTCTATCCAATATATATAGAGTGGGACGATTCAACCCTCCATATGCTACTAGAATAGATAATGTTAAGACAATACTTTACCCTCTTGGAGCAATAATTGGCGTAGCTATCCTATTAGGAGCGCCAGTTTATATTATCGTGACACGTCTTCCAGCACTGGTGACGAGTTGGGCATCAACTATTCCCGGAGACATAGGAGTATTTCTAAAATCAGTTGCGGGAACACTGCTGGCATCATTCGTAATAATCCTCTTGTCTCTATATATATTGTTTAAAGCATATGATTCGCTGACTAGCTTATTCCTAGCCATGAAGCCTGGATATCAGGCCCTTTCAGAATATGAGCTTAGAAGAGATTATGAGGATTGGAAGAAGAAGCTTGTATTGTTTGAGGGTAAGCAGGGCGGGGCACTGCGTGAAGGCCTAATAATAGTGTACTCGCTCTTGTTCTCGCCGGTCATATTTCCTGCAACTAGGACGCTGTTTGTCTCGCTAGCCGGTGAGGCTTCGACTAGCGTTACTGTTGCATACATGTTCACTGGTTACCTTATAGCATGGTTAATAACTAGGATATTGATAATATTCCTTTTCTCTCCTCCACCGATAAAGGATCTATATAAGCCTCTTCGACCGACATCATATCTCTCGGCAGGAATACTGTTCTCACTAGCAATAATCACGGTATACTATATTATGGGCGGAGACCTATATAGTCTAGCCCAGGCATTCTTACTTGGAAGAAGCCCAGGCGTAGAAGACCCAATAGCTACTAATATTCAATTGGAGAACCTTGGAGATAGAGTGGATCAGATGATAAAGCTCCTCGATGAGGGCCTTCAGACTCTAGTTCTCTTATTGTGGGGTGGCTAAAGGGATTTTTCCCTGTTTTATCAAGTATATTAATATCATTGGATGAAGAGTGACTCCAATACTGAGCGATAGACGCCGCTATGATGTCATCCACCCATACTGATATATTAAAGTACGAGTCTTTATAGTGATAGGAATTCAACTAGCTCTCTGTAGAGCAGGCTGAGACTATTCCTATCGGCCTCTAACGCTCCTTTCTCGGTTATCATACCGTCGAGATACTCTATAGGGGTCGAGTCGAATACCGGATAGCTTACACGGTAGCCGTCGAGACTAGTATATCGTATAAGTATAGGTATCTCGTGGCAGGTCTTGAAGGGATTAATCTTTGTAGCGTCGAACGCCGAGAAGAAGGGTGTTTCTGTATCCCTGCTCGCTAACGCTAGTAGGCGTGTGCCTAGTTTATTATAAAGGCAACCGTCAAGTGTGACCGTGTCTGCTCCAACTATTGCTAGATCGGCTTGCTCTAGCTTGACGTGTATCATCATGTCTGGTATCGGATCTATTTGGAAGCCGGTTCTCGATAGGCTCTCGGCGAATACGAGTCCCTCGCCGCCAGGTAGGCTAATTGGAGCTATGACTTTCGGCCTCTTATCTGGTGGGAGTGATAATAGGGCTTGTTCTATTGTGCTGCTGTAGCTGAACGTAATAATGGCTTTTTTGCCTGTTAGGATGTTCTTTAGGTTCTCGTTTAGTAGTTCTCCGGCCTGTTTCCTGTATTCGAGTAGTGTTAGTAGTTTTTCCTTTATGTTTGAAGGCTCAGTTTCTTTCCTGCATGATTCTTCGATGATATATGCGATCCAGTGTAGAGGAGTCATAGTTGGGTTGGCTTCTATTATTTTTTGTGGTAGATTATTGCACGAGCAGATATTGGCTCCTGTCTCGATTTCTTCAGTGATTCCTCTTATTATGTGTAGCATGCTCCAGCTTGCTCCACGTGTTTGTTCTTCTGACACTTCTTCGAGTACTGAGTTGATTCGGCGGCAGCTGTTCATTTTGTTCTTGCCTCCTTGTTTGCTAGGAGCTGGTTTGGGGGCCTACTTGGGGGTGAGCAAGCCGCGACACTTCCTCACCATGGGTAGCGCATTCGGCATATAGCCCGGCAGGCATCGGCCCCTATTGATAGTATTGTTTCTTGGTCCTTGTTATTATTATTGGCATTATATATGATTGTTCTCGATTTAGTGCATTAAAGAAAAACTATTCTCAAATATAAATAATAATTATTTTAGATAACTAACACCGTTAATACATATGGAAAAGAACAAAAAGATAAGGAGGCCGACGAAAATGAAGCCCCAAAAACTCGTCCCTATACTAATACTCATAATACTCCTCCAACCAATTACACCAATATCCCACGCACAACTCCCAGGACTAGAAACACAGAAAATAAGCTGCACAGTACACATAGCTGCAGTATCCTCAAGCGGAAAAGGAGTACTAGGAAACCTCACAGTCACAATAGAATACCCAGGAACAGGAAAGGTCTATATATCAACAAGTCCAGCAGCAGAGCTCGACACGCAGGGAAGCGCGAGAACAGCAGCATTCGTCGCAAGCCTCTACGCAGGAGTACCAATGTGGAACTATAACTTCTACTATGATATAGAGAGCCCCAGCGTCATAATAGGAGGCCCAAGCGCAGGCGCAGAAATGACGCTCGCAACCCTCCTCCTCCTCACCGGCCATAAATGCAATGACACAATAGTAGCGACGGGAATGATACAGCCAGACGGATCGATAGGTCCCGTCGGAGGACTCAAGGAAAAACTAGAAGCGGTAGCAGAATCAGGAGCAAAAGTATTCGTTGTACCAGCAGGCCAAACCACATACACATACTACACAGAAAAAATACGCAGGGTAGGACCATTCGTATACGTTACTAGAGAGCCTGTAACAATAAACCTATACCAGTACGGGCAACAGCTAGGAGTAACAGTATACTCTGCCGCAACAATCATCGACCTCTACAATATAGCGGTAAACGGCCACCCCCCAACATACAATATAAACACTCCCGTATGGAACGAATCAGAAAACACCATACAATACATTAAACAAGCCTACCAAAGCCTCAGAAACCAGCTCGAAACTGAGCTAGACCAGATACAAAACACTCAACAACTAAGTCAACTCATACAAGCCGCAAATCAATACGCTGAGAACGCCCAAAACTACTATGATAGGGGAGACTACTATCGGGCGCTAACACTACTAGGACAAGCACTCATAACAGGCTGGACGGCTAAAGACACAGATACAGCGCTTAGCAACAATCTTGATGTAACAAACACTGTCTCGTCGATAAACCAGTCCATAATGCAGGTCTACAACCAGATTCAAGAAATAGAACAACAAGGCATATCAAATACAAGCCAACTATACAAGACAATGCGTGCTTATGCACTCATGGGGTTGGCAGCCTACTACTTTACGAGTGCGCTACAACAGCTACAGCAGGAGCAGAGCCAATATTCTCTCCCATATAATATACTAACCGGAGTAAACATACGTCCTCTAATACTTCTTGAAAACGCCAGATGGTATGCGACTCTCTCAAGCATCTGGCTAAACGTGACAAGCGGGCCATCAGAGCCAATAAACGCCACACTAGTTGAGAAAAGCTCTATTCTTCTAGAAAGCAATGCAAAGACAATGCTGGCATACACCACGACCTTACTACAAGAGGTAGGAGTAAGCGACGACAACGTCTCTATTGCAGCATACCTACTGGATCAAGCGATGTCTACGGAGGACCCCGTAGAGAGGCTGGGATTATCAATATACTCCATCGTAGTACTTAATGCAGTCATACAAGAAACATTCCCTATGCAGACACAACAGGTGGTATCCGAACTACTATATGCCCTATCAGATAGGCAGAAGCCAGCGACAGAGCTGGAAGCTATACTATTAAGACAAGCAATGAACACTAGTGGAACCACTAGTTTAAGATATGCTTCAGAGCTAGTGCTTGTAGACTCAATGTTGAGAATGGTGTCATCCAACAATTCAGCTCCACTAATAATAGAGCCCGGGACAGCGCCAAGCCAGCAATATACTGAGCAGTCGACGCAAAACGAGATCTCGGAGAACACTACTAGTACCACGTACTATGCTCAATTAATAGTTATAGCATTGACACTAGTAATATTACTATATACTATTAAGATAGCGTCGGCCCGTCCGAGCCCATAGGAATACAGACTTATATTAGGATAATGAGGAAAAGAAAAGAAGACTAACTGCTTATTGTTTGTTTCTCAGGTACTCATCTATCTTCTTTGCAGCTTCCATACCGCTCTTTAGAGCGGGTCCTATTAGGCTTGGCCCGTGTCTCACGTCGCCTGCTGCGAATACTCCTTCCCTAGTGGTCATGAAGTCATCGTTAGTTATTATGACTCCGCTATCGTCTACCTTTATACCGCAACATCCGTCTTCAATCGGGGGCGTTGGTAGGACTCCTACTGCCTTTAATACGTAGTCGAACTCCTCAACGAACTCGCTGCCCTCTATGGGGACGGGCTTCGGCCTCTTCTCAGCGCTCGTCCGTACTAGCCTCATGCGTACGAATTTGACTAGCTTCTTGCCGTTCTCCTCGTAGAACTCTACGGGCTGTGTCAGCTCCCAGTAGTGGGCTCCCGCCGTTATTAGGTGATCGATCTCTCTTGGACCCATGGGCGCGTATTCCTTGCTCCTCCTATAGCTTAGCACTACTTCTTTAACCTTGCCCTTAAGCTGTTCATAGGTCAAGGGTACTAGGACGGCGTCTGCTGCTGTGAGTCCTCCTCCTATTACGAGGATTCTTCCCTCTAGTGGAGGCACTTGGTCCCAGCTCTTATAGCCGTAGACTGCGTGGTGTAGTGCCACTAGCCATTCGACTGCGGGGTATACCCATGGGAGGTCTTCTCCTGGTACCCTCATGTCCCTTGTCTTCCATGTACCAGTGGCTATTAGGACCGCGTCGCTCTCCTTAATGATATCTTCTAGGTGTATCTTTTGCTGTGCACCTACTACATCGTCCATTAGACCATAGCTCTTGGTCATGTCTACTTTTGTCCTTAGAACGAATTTCACTCCAGCATCCATGAGCTCCTTGATACCTTTTCTCACAGGCCCTTTAGGAATCCTAGTGACAGGTATACCGAATAGTATCATTCCTCCGGGCTCAGGGTTCATATCGTATACAGTGACATCGTAACCCTTACAGACAAGTATACCTGCCGCTCCTAGTCCTGCAGGACCTGCACCGATTATGGAGACCTTTTTCCCGTTCTTTTCCGGGATCTCCTTACATCTCAAGAACTTCATTTCTATCCACGCTCCAGTATATTTCTTTAGTGTCCAGGATTCGAAAACATGCAAACTAGATATTAAGTGAATAACAATCCTTGAATATGTATAACTGCATATACGAAATGAATACTTTATCCCCCTACAATGAGCTCGCCGAGGATCCCCCTAACCGTACAGTATTATGAAGTATACTTGTACGCAGAGTATTAACACGAGAACAGCCAATCCAAGCGTAGGAATAAATGTTCTCCTAGTATTCTCACGGAGTGCAAATCCACGGAGCTCTGCTGCGATACCTACCCATCGTGCCCTTTCGAGCATGAGGCTAAGCAGGGGCATCATAAGGGACTCATAGTCGCTTGGAGTCACCGGTATTCTCCTAGCTCCTCTCTGTCGACGCATTTGAAGGATCTCTCGTATATCTTGTTCTCCTAGCTTAAGGAGTCTCAGGGCAAAGGCTATGCTGAAGGCTATGCCTTTTGGAAGGCCTAGTTCCGCCTCTAGGCTCTTGAGGGATTCACGTGGCTTGATCTGGGAAACATAGAGTAGGCTAACGCCTCCCAGTGTAATGAATCTAAGGCCTATTATCATGGTAGCATTTACCGCTCCCTCTCTAACCACTAGTAGACCTATACTGAATACTGGTTCTCCGGTATTGACTAAGAGGAGAGCGTTTAGAAAAGTACCCCATATTCCTATGAACACTAGTAGTGTTAGGAAAGGATATCGGCGAGCGCCGAGCAAGAATCCAGGTACTCCATTAATCAAAGCCAGTGCAAGCAAAGCATCTTTACTGTCTGCCACGAATACGAGTAATGTGACTATTATACCGTATATGAATAATTGAGCAGGCGTCGGTCCAAGCCGGATCTTAGAGCCAGGCATTCTCCATCATCTCCAGTGCCTCGCCCCTAGATATCTCCCTGAGTCCTCTACTCGAGGCATAGTAGACTCTACTGGCACAGTCAGCGATAATACGGGAATCATGGGTTGCGATCATTACGCCGATTCCTTCATGGGCGATCTCCTTGATGAACCCGCATAGATTTCTATACAATATGAGGTCGAGGCCTGTCGTGGGCTCGTCAAGTAATAGGATCTTTGGCTTATAGAGTAGTGATATGATTATGGTTAGCCAGCGTCTCTGGCCATGGCTCAGCCTATAGGGAGAGGCGTCAAGGCTGTCAGCCAGCCACTTGTATTTTTCTATGAATATTTTTGGATCGGATCCCGTCCTAGAGCTAGTATATTGTAGCTCTTTCTTTACAGTGTTGAACATGAACATGTAATCCGGTAACTGTGGCACATAGAATAAGGATCTCCGACTAGATCCTTTTCTCTTTTCCACTTGTATCTTTCCACATCCAGGCTTATACATGCCGGCTAAAGTCTTGAGCAGGCTAGTTTTTCCAGAGCCGTTCGGCCCTATGATCGCAGTGATCTCTCCCTCATACAGCTCCAGCTCTAGGCCTTCTAGGATTGTGGTGTCTCCTCTCCTAACACATAACTCCTCAGTAGACAATAATAGTTCTCCGCGTGATAGGCCAGGATTCGTTAGTCTTGGAGCCCTAGCATCAACTCCGAATTCCTCTAGTAGAGCCGTGTCAGCGTCCTCGATGGGCCATTTACCTACTATCTCGCCATCTCTGATCGCAACAACTTTGTCGACGAGGTCTAGGAAAAACCTAGCCTTATGCTCTATGATTATACTAGTCTCGATCTGGGTCTCTCTAAGAAATTGTCTGAGAGTCCTAGTCATCCAGGGATCAATACTGGCACTAGGCTCATCTAGCAGTAAGAGCTTTGGACTATGAACAATACTGGCCGCAAGCGTTAACCGTCTTTTTTCTCCCCCGCTGAGCAGTGCACTATCCATCATCATTTTCTCTTTCAAGCCAAACTTCTCCAATACAGCTATAGCGCGTTTCCTAGCCTCTTCCTCGGGATATCCGAGGTTCTCAAGCGTAAACATTACCTCGTCAAGTGGAGTGATCATGCTTAGCTGCTTGTCGGGATCTTGCAGAACTATCCCTAATAGCCTGGGAAGAATACGTGATCCCTCTTCTGTATAGACGTCGAACCCCATGACACGGGAGTAGCCTCTGAGCCAGCCCCCAAGTAGTCTGACAAGTACCCCGGTCAACGCCAGGAAAACGGTTGTCTTACCGCTCCCACTTGCACCTACAAGGAGAATCCTCTCTCCTCGACGAGAAGATAATTTGACGTCTCTCAGAACCGCCTTATTCTCCTTATAGCCTGCTTCAAGAGCATAGAAGTCAAGAGTTTCTGTACTCATCCCTCGGCCCACCGCCAAGGTCTTTTCTACGAGCTAGGTTCCATTATCACATTGTAGTGCAAAGACTCTAGCTGGACTACCCGTTCCATTTACTAGCTTGAGAGGAGCTACTATTATGTAAGGCTCCCCGTCTATGATCTTCTCTAATCCAGCGACGTTCTCAACGATATAGACGTTATTACCTAGTAGTATGCGGTGGACCTCGTAGGGGTGACAATCGGGGCTAGGGGCATCTAATAGGAGGACCCTTGTCCCTTTCTCTACGAGGAACCATGCAGCATCGACAGTGAATTCCCTGACATCTATACATGGATCCTCATGGTTCCAGCGATATCCAGTGTATACGGCGAGCATAGGAGGATTACCATTGATGTGCTTCTCTAATACTCTCCTCGTAATCTTGTCGAAGCTAGACAAGTCAAGTACTTGGACACGACCTATAAGTTCGTGAAGAGGCACCTGGTCTATGCCTTGTCCTGTAGCGAAGAAGTGGCGTGGGGCATCGATGTGTGTTCCAGTATGCTCTGTAACTTTGATCTGGCGTAGATGGTATCCATGCACGTTATATGATGCTAGTGACGGGAATGTAGGGGGTGGATCGCCGGGGAATACAGGTGTATCGGGTCCTAAAGGATTGGTGAGGTCTATTACTTTGCAGTTTTCTAGCATTCTTCCTCTACCAGATGTGGAATTTTCCATTCTCATAGACTAGGTCGCCGTCGATATAGACTTTTGCCTTAGGCGAGCGCATATCGATTATCATATCCCAGTGCAGTGCACTCTGGTTTTTGCTGCCGGTCTCCGGGTAGCCGTTTCCAAGCGCCATATGAATAGTGCCTCCAATCTTCTCATCGAATAATATCTCCTTTGTCTGCCTCGTTATATCATAGTTTAAGCCGAAAGCATATTCTCCAAGTATCCTTGCACCCTCATCTAACCCCAGCATCTTCTCAAGGAAGTCTCTCCCCCTAATGGCATCATATTCGACTACCCTGCCGTTCCTGAAGCAGAGCTTGACTCCCTCTACTTCTACCCCCATATAGATCTGCGGCATATTGAACCTGATACATCCCTCAGTAGCGTCCTCGACTGGCCCAGTGAATACTTCTCCTCCCGGCATATTCTCGTGTCCATCATCGCTTACCCAGGTTCTCCCACCGACCTTTACTAGGAGATCAGTACCGGTCTCCTCGTGTACCAACCTTATCTCATCGGCCTTAGACAACAAGGTCTCAATGAGCTTCTTCTGCTTCTCACTCTGCACACGCCATGCATCGACAGGATCATCAACATGGAGCTTCAACGCATGATACACGAAATCCTCATACTCAAGAGGCCTCATGCCCGCCTCCTGCGCCAACGCCAGCGTAGGATATGGCGCTATAGTCCACCTCTTCTTCCCCTCAGCCGCCTCCTGAAGGAACTTCTGAAGTAGAGGCCCCCTAGCCTTACGAGCAATAGCAGGCTTCTCCGGCGGAATACCGCTCAATACCCTGGTATGACCAGAGGACAGTATCGATACATGCACGTCATACTCCTCATATAGAATCCTCGTTATAGGCGAGATATACGATAACTGCTTCTCGCTAGCATAACTATAGAATATCTCTGTCAGCACCGAGTCCTGCAAGCTCACATACGGATATGCTCCCCTCTCAAGAGCCTCTCGATACAACTCGCGGACAAGAGGGAGAGACTCGATACTTCCCCTAATAACCACCTTGTCTCCTTCACGAATACCAACACTATATTCCGAGAGAAGACGCGCTAACCTAGGAACCGCAGCCATAAACTTCGGCGAAGGATAACTCACCACACGCATCACCAAAAATACACAAGACAACACCACAATAATAAACAAACAACAAATACATCTAACAAAAATCGCAGACTTCATAGGTAGGTGGGGTATAACTATTATCACGAGATACTGCTTGGATAATCCTTCGTGGCTTCGGTTACACGTGTCTCTTTTTCCAGGATCTGAAGCGGTTATCCTCATGACATGGTTCGATATGTTTATCAATCTGTCTGAATAAATAAATTATCTGAGGAGATTGATGTTGTTTAGGGTCCGTGTTGGTAAACGTGGCGTGATAGTAATACCCAAAGAAGTTCGTGATAGACTGGGCATAGAGGAAGGTATGGTACTGGAGCTCAGTGTGGAGGATGGTAAGATAGTAATCAGAGTTCGAGATTTGTGGAGTGAGCTTCGTAAGCGCGGTAAGAAGCTAGAGATTGACGTTGATAAAGCTGAAAGGGAATTAGACGAGGATGAAGAATTATGGCTAAAGAGAGTCGAATAATAGTTGACACCTATGCTATTATATTTGATCTAACGGGTCAAGCGACTGAATCAGCATTTCTAGTCCTTGATAGTATTAGGCTGGGTAGGGTGGAAGGAATAATACATTATTTAATCGTATACGAGTTAGCATATCACTGGAGACGAGGAAGACTCCCATTCAGGGACGAGGAAGAACTAAGGGAGTTTATCGAAACGTATTTTGTCATAAAACCTCTAAATCCAGAATTAGCGGTTAGGGCATCAAAGGTAAAAGTTATAGGAGACAAGTTACTGAGAGACTCCAAGGATCCTAGACTTTACCGTAGGAGGTTATCCGTGTCAGACGCTACATCGATTGCTTTGGCACAGTTGCTTGATGCTCCGATACTAACTGGTGATATAGACTTATCCTATGTTGCACGGAGGTTTGGAGTCGATATACTCTGGTAGTGTAATATACGAGTACTGGAATCTTGAAGCTCTTCAATAACGCATGTTCTCTTAGTCAGAAAGAGTTCGGGGCTTGCATGGGGTTGCATACTTCATTCATAGTATGATATTGGTTCTCTTGTTTTGATTAAACTGTTTCTCGTCGTGGCCGGTTCTTAGATAATTAAATATAATTAAGAGCAGATATATCTAATTGAAGGTGGGGGATGGCTTAGGGAAGCCTATATAGGTGGTGATAGATGTCGGAGTCGAAGAAGACTAAGTATACTACTGTTTCGATTCCTGTGACTCTCTATGAGAGGCTCAGGGAAATCATCAAGGATACCGGGTTCACTAGTGTGAGCCAGTTTGTTACCTATATTCTTAGAGAGGTTGTTGCAACGTATGAGTCTCAGGAAGACGATATTGACTTGCCTGAGGAGAGCAAGAAGCAGATTCTTGAGAGGTTGAAGCGATTAGGCTACCTCTAATCAGTTATCGTTGATCGTGAATACCTGGTTTGGAAAAGTTGAATGGAGGGATAAAGGGATGGTGTCGAGGCCTCATGGCGGGAGGATTGTTAATCGGATGGTCTCAGGCAAGAGAAGGGAGCATTTGCTCGAGGAGGCTAAGGAGCTCGTCAACATCGAGGTCAGCGTACATAAGGCTATAGACATCGAGGATATTGCACATGGAGCGTTCAGTCCCCTGCAGGGTTTCATGGTTCAGGAGGATTATCTCTCTGTGCTGGATCTCATGAGGCTCTCAAACGATCTTCCATGGACCATACCTATTGTCTTAGACGTTGATCCCCACGAGATAGCAGGGGTAAAGGAAGGAGACGATGTGGCCCTCACCCATAAAGGAATCATATTGGCGGTAATGAGGGTAGAAGAAATCTATGGATGGGACAAGAAAGACTACGCGCTAAAAGTCTATAAAACCACTGATATTGCTCATCCAGGCGTTAAACGAGTCATGAACATGAAAGAACTACTCATAGGTGGACCAATCGACGTACTAAACACGCTAGAGAACCCCTTCGAGGACTTCACCCTCTGGCCGGTGGAGACCCGTATACTGTTTAGGGAGAGAGGCTGGAAGAGAATAGTAGCCTTCCAGACACGAAACGTTCCACACCGGGGCCACGAATTCGTCCAGAAATCAGCCCTAACATTCACCGACGGACTATTAGTCCACCCACTAGTAGGATGGAAGAAACCAGGCGACTATAAGGATGTTGTAATACTAAAAGCCTACAAGGCCCTCATAGAGCACTACTTCCCGAAGAACGTAGTGGTCCTTGCTGCCCTAAGGATGAACATGGACTATGCAGGGCCAAGAGAAGCGATACACCACGCAATTGTGAGGAAGAACTTCGGAGCAACACACTTCATAGTAGGCAGGGATCATGCCGGCGTAGGAGACTACTATGGCCCCTACGAGGCCTGGGAGATATTCAAGGAGTTCCCAGACCTTGGAATAACACCGTTATTCATTAGGGAAGCCTACTACTGTAGGAAGTGTGGAGGAATGGTAACCGAAAAAACGTGTCCCCATGGAGAAGAGCACCGCATAAAGATAAGCGGTACAAGGATTAGGAAGATGCTTAAGGAAGGAAAGGTACCTCCTCCAGAAATGATGCGTCCTGAGGTTGCGCAAGTCGTGTTATCCTTCGATAATCCCTTCGTTGAATAGGAACACAGACTACTCTATTGTCTCATTTTCCCTGAGGAAATAGGGATGTGGCGGTTACAGTTAGAGGAGCCTGTATCCCTTAGTGAATAGTTCTGTTATGGTCTCGGGCTTCTCAAAGGGCTTAGCAGTTGATCCTAGGATACCATACCAGTCGTGTACTGCGTCGTCTGGGCCCCTGTCGTTTTCTTCTAGATATGGGTTTTTCCAGCCTAGTGTACCTGCGCTTCTCCAGTAGAGATCGTCGAAGTATACTATTAGGTCTGGCGGATCACCGTTGACCTCTGGGTAGAGCTCGCTTGGCGTGTAGACCTTAGTGTTCCATGGTTCTCCACCGGGTCCCTTTATCGAGGATAGCTTCTTCTTTAGTTCCTCTATTAGGCCTGGTACCTCCTCTTTGTCTATTTTCCCCATTGGTTCTCTGTCTTTGACGTTTAGGAATATTCTAGCATAGTATCCTCCCCATCCCCAGGCAGTGGTCTTGGACCAGTCGATCATTTCTGGTTTAAGGTCGACTCCCTGTTCTGATGGATACTTTTTGAGGACTAGGTATCCCTCTTGTATAAGCCACTCGTTTACCGCGAAGGCTCCCTTCATTGGTTTAGCGCCGTGATCGGATACTACTATGAACTGTGTCTCCTTTGGCAGTATATCTAGGAGCTCGCCGAAGAGTCTGTCGACTAGCTTATAATACTCTGGTATGACGTCCTCGTACTCGCTGTTCTCGGGGTGCTTTGGATGGTTTGGATCATAGTATTTCCAGAATGCGTGTTGCACTCTGTCGGTTCCTATAAGGACGTAGAAGAATAGGGTCCATTTCCTTGTCTTGGCTAGGTGCTTGAGTACTTTGAACTGTATTTCTGTCATCCGCCATAGTCCTTTCTTTATCCTGTCCTTGTCGTGGCTCCTGAACTCTACGTCGAATATATATGGGCCTCCAAGGAGCCTTTCGATCTCTTGTTTAAGGCTTCTTGGCCAGGTATATGGCTTTGAGGCGTCTGGTGTTATGAAATCGCTTATTAGTAGTCCTTTAATTGGTTTGGGAGGATAGCTGGGCGGGACGCCTACAATAATACTGTTGCCTCCTCTTTGCCCTATGCTGGCCCAGAGGGTCTTTGTCTTTATGAGCTTGGAGTTCGCTATGTAGAGGTCGTCGTAGCTTCCTATTCGTCTATGCCTGAACCCGTATAGGCCTAGTTCTCCTGGTGTTTTTCCTGTGCTCATGCTTATCCATGCTGGGATTGTTATGGGTGGATGGGTGCTCCTGATAGGTTGCTTGTATTCTATTATTGACTCGATGTTGGGTAGTTCTCCCTTGAACTCTTCGAATAGTAGGCGTGGCGGGGTACTGTCGAGTCCGAGTATGAATATTGGCTTGTCTGGTTGGATCTCCAATTTTAATCATTCCTCCATAGTTGTTAATAGTGTGTAGATTGTTTTATTCTAGTAGTCATGGTTTAGAGTTCTAGGCTGAATCTTGACTTGATATATTCTATGAGGTCTTCTACGTTTTTCTCTACGGGATTGTTCTCGGTGTCTAGTACGAGGTCTGGGTTCTCGGGCGGCTCGTAGGGATCGTCTATGCCTGTCATGTGCTTTATTTCTCCTCTCAGTGCCTTAGCGTAGAGGCCCTTTGGGTCTCTTTTTATTACTGTGTCTATGCTGGCCTTGACATATACTTCTATGAACGGTACTTCTTCGATTATTATGTCGCGTATCATTTTTCTTACTTCTCTGTAGGGCGAGACGAAGCTTGCTAGAACTATTACCCCGTTCCTAGCTAGGAGCCTTGAGACCCATGCGATTCTGTGGAGATGTATTCTTCTTTCCTCACGCGTATATCCTGCGCCGAGACTTATTGTTTTCCGGGCCCAGTCTCCATCTATGAGTTCCACTCGGTATCCTTTTTCCTCGAGGATTTCTTTTGCTTTTGACGCGATCGTAGTTTTACCGCTTCCAGGTAATCCAGTGAGCCATAAGACGAAGCCTTTGTCTAGGCATTTCTTTTTTGCCATTCTTTTGGCACCTTGTTGGTTCATTTTGGTCGCTTGACTAAGTAGTTTTGTCTTCTTGTAGTTCTTTGAAGGGGACTATTTGTGTTCTTACCGGTGTCTTGTCGTTTAGTGCTAGGGCGAGGTCTTCTAGTATGTTGAATATGTCTGGGCCATAGTGTGCTAGGCTATCGGGTGGGAGGGCGAGGATCTTGTACTTGTCTAGTCCTCTTTCTATTAGGCTTTTTTCTATTAGTTTCACTATGTTTTCGCTGTATGGTGGTATCTCGTATAGTATTATGTTGGGGTTGCATTGTTTGATTTGATCTGGGTCTGGGTTTATTATCCATGGTTGTTCTTGGTCTTCGAAGCAGGTTTTTGCTCCTATGTGGTTTAGTGCGTCTGTTATGTAGCTGTATGCGCCTATTGTTACTGGTCCTCCTAGCCAGATCTCATAGTATATTCTTGGATTATTCTTGACTTGTCCTTCTAGTAGGGTCGCTTTTCTCGCTAGTTGTCTTGCTAGTTTTCTGGCTGGCTCGATGGTGTTGGTCACGTATCCGATTGTTATGGTGTTGTCTATGATGCCGTATATCGAGGTGGGGAGCGGGACTGGGTATACCTTGTATCCTTTGGAGTGTAGGTCTAGTGCTAGTTTTCTCTGGGCGCCTGTTGTTACGAGTACGAGGTCTGGGTCTAGTTCTTCTAGTTTTTTCATGTTTACTTGGAAGTAGCTTCCTATTCTTGGTTTTTTCTTGGCTTCTTCAGGCTTGTTGCAGAAATGGCTTACTGCCGCTATTCTTTGTTCTAGTCCGAGGAGGTAGAGGGTTTCTGTTATTGATGGTGCGAGGCTTATTATTCGTGTGGGTTTGTCTGGTAGTTCGATGTATTCTCCTAGTATTTCGCTGTATATTTTTCTCATGTTATCTCCCCTTCCTGGACACCGTATCCAGTCTACTTTATAGTTTAACCTACTAATAGATCTTATTTGAAAAGATAATAACTGTTCTAAAAATAGTCTTATTGTGGGTGCCGTGCTTTGTCAAGCCTATTTAACGATAACTCCTTGAAACGTATAGCGGAGGCATATGAGAAATATGAAAAAGAGCTTGTTCCAGAATGGCTAAAGAAACTTCCTGAGAGAATGGAAGAATTCAATACGCTAAGCTGGATACCAGTCAAGAGAATATACACCCCCCTAGACATCAAAGACCACGACTACATGGAAAAACTAGGGTTCCCCGGAGAATACCCCTTCACGAGAGGAATACACGCAACAATGTACAGGGCAAGACTATGGACTATGAGAATGTTCAGCGGCTTCGGAGGACCCGAAGAAACCAACAAGAGACTCCTATTCCTCATAAAACACGGCGAGACAGGACTCAGCCTCGCATTCGACTATCCAACACTAATAGGAATAGACCCAGACGACCCCATGGCGGAAGGAGAAGTAGGAATAGTAGGAGTAAGCGTCCCAACAATACTCGATATGGACATAATCTTCAGAAACATAGACATGTCCGCTGTAACTACCAACATGACAATAAACCCTCCAGCCCCAGTCCTCCTAAGCTTCTACGTAGCCGTAGCAGAGAGCAAGGGAGTACCAAGATACAAGATAGGCGGCACGACCCAGAACGACCCACTCAAAGAATTCATAGCCCAGAAAAGCTACGTGTTCCCGCCAGAGCCAGCAGTAAAGGTAGCAATGGACCTAATAGAATGGAGCATAAAGAACATACCTAAATGGAACCCGATAAGCATAAGCGGATACCATATAAGAGAAGCAGGATCCACAGCAGTGCAAGAACTAGCATTCACCATAGCAGACGGAATAGAATACGTCAGGCAACTCACAGCGAGAGGCCTAGACGTAGACGAGTTCGCGCCAAGACTCAGCTTCTTCTGGGACAGCCACATAAACTTCTTCGAGGAAATCGCAAAGTTCAGAGCAGCGAGGAGAATGTGGGCAAAAATAATGCGCGACTGGTTCGGCGCGAGGAAGAAGAGAAGCCTCTGGATGAGATTCCACACCCAGACCGCTGGAGTAAGCCTCATGGCACAACAACCATGGATCAATATTGTCCGGACAGCGATCGAGGCGCTCGCAGCGGTCCTAGGCGGTACACAGAGCCTCCACACAAACAGCTTCGATGAGCCATTCAGGGTCCCCAGCGAGTTCGCTGCCAAGATAGCTCTCAGGACACAGCAGATCATAGCCTATGAAACCGGGGTCGTGGACACGATTGACCCCTGCGGAGGAAGCTACTTCGTAGAATGGCTAACAGACGAGATCGAGGAACGCGCATGGAAATACATTGACAGGATAGAGCGTATGGGTGGAATGCTGGAGGCAGTGAAGAAGGGCTTCCCCCAGAGGGAAATAGCAGAGGCAAGCTATAGGTTCCAGCAAGAGGTCGACGCCAGGAAAAGAGTCATTGTAGGAGTGAACATGTTCGTCGAGGAAGAGGAAGAGGACATCCGTAAAGTCCCGCTCCTCGAGTTCAACCAGGAGGAAATAGAGGAGAGACAAAAACAAAGGGTCAAACGTATCAGGAGCGAAAGAGACAGGGCGAGATGGAACACTGCTCTCTCGAACCTCAAGAGGGCCGCCTCGAGAGGAGAAAACATCATGCCTTATGTGCTAGAGGCGGTCAAGGCAAAGGCGACTATTGGAGAGATAATGAGTGCGTTGAAGGAGGTGTATGGTGTATATGTCGAGCCTCCAATCTATTAGCGAGGAGATAAAGGCTAAGAGGCCCTTCAAGGTCCTCGTAGCCAAGCTCGGAATAGACGGCCACGACCGCGGAGCAAAAGTAATAGCAAGAGCACTCAAAGACGCTGGATTCGAAGTAGTATACACTGGCATAAGGCAGACGCCGGAACAAGTAGTAATGTCGGCGATACAAGAAGACGTCGATGTAATAGGAATAAGCATACTGTCGGGGGCACATATACATCATGTAAAGAAGTTGATGGAGAAGCTCAGAGAGATAGGAGCGGACGATATACCTGTAGTGGTGGGAGGAACCATACCACTGGTAGATATTGAACCTCTCAAGAAAATGGGTGTAAAAGAAGTATTCCTTCCAGGAAGCAGTCTGAAGACTATAGTGGAGACTATTAGAAGTCTTGCAAGGGAGAAGAGGATAAAGGAAAAATTACTATAGAATTTGTTATTAAATATGAATATTCTCGAGATATATTATTTATTGACGTGCTAGAACTCACATTTCCCGAAGACTCGCAATATAGCAGCAACCTTACCAATACCTTCCTGGACTTCTTTATCCCTTAGTAGCTTTAGAAGACCTTTAAGTCCTACAGTGGGTTCTGCGGTTTCAATAGATTGGAGAGCCTTCTCTACGCATGGAACGATGACATCAAGCTTCGATGCTACTAGAGGAAGAATGCTAATGAGTTTTTCTAGAGATGCTATTGTTTCGTCATCTATCTTTTCTAGAAGGCCCATTAGCTTCTCTATTTTTGGAGCGTATTCGACAAGTTTTTCAATTTTCTCGTAGTCGAATTGTTCAGCAATTCTTATAAGGGCTTCAAGCCATGCGTCAAGGGCATCATATGTGTTTTCATCCATCCTTATTCCCTCACCTAGATTGGGCAATATTATAATATCAATAAACCTATACTATGTGAGAATACATAATATTCCGGCTAAGACCCGATATAAAGACTTGGTGTAGGTTCTGTGATTCGAGACAGCTACCCAGTCATAATAATAGACGTTACACCCCGAGACTACGGTAGAGAATTAATAGCATCATATCTTGTAATCGGCAGTGAAAAAACAGCACTCATCGAGACGGGACCTGCTTCGTCAAGCGAGACCCTAATAAGCAGGCTCGACGAGCTAGGGATAGAACCAGACTACATAGTAGTGACACACATCCACCTAGACCATGGAGGAGCAGCAGGCCAACTAGCAAAACGATATCCTCAGGCCAAAATAATAGTTCATCCAAGAGGATACAAGCACTTAGCCAATCCAGCAAAACTATGGCAGGCAAGCCAACAGGTTCTAGGAGAAGTCGCAATACTCTACGGAGAACCCATACCTGTCCCAGAAAAACAGCTCCATCCAGCCGAGGACGGAGAGATCATAGAGCTAGGCGGGGATCAACGCCTCTATATACAACATACTCCCGGACACGCCAGTCATCACATGAGTATACTATTCGAGCCCCACAGACTATTATTCACGGGCGACGCTGCAGGAGTATCGTTCCTAGTGGATGGTATGAGGATCAGGCTTCCTACTACTCCACCACCCTTTAAGCCCGAGCTCTATATAGAGAGCCTGGAGAAGATGAAGAAACTGAATCCAAGCAAGATAGTTCCTACACACTACGGGATAGACCCGCTGCCTGGAACAGAGTATCTTGACCGACACAAGCATCAACTAGAGAAATGGCTTGGCGCCGTGCAAAAACTAGTTGAAAAGGGTGTAAGTGATCCTTCACAGGTCGCAGAGAAGCTACCAGAGTATTTGGATGAGGCACGTGATGTCGTGGAGAAGGGAGGAAAAATCGCGTATGTGTCATTCTATTATAGTACGGTGTGGGGAATGGTAGATTATTTTGTGAGGGGAAAACAGTAGATGATCGTCACACTATCTTTGTATCCCATTTATTTCTACTCGGGTAGCATGTATCGTGTGGTAGCCGCGATAAAGCCTGGCGTTAATAAGTGATATAGCAGGGCTAGTAATGCTACTGGTACACCGCCAATACCGGCTACTACCTCGAACGCGTAGAGTACACTAGTATTGAGTATCAACGCTATAGATACTGCACCCGCTACTAGACCGTAGAGAAAGGCTTCTCTCCCGCTACCTGCTGCATAACCTATTACTATACCTGCTATGAGAGGGGCTAGGGTCAGGTTATAGGGTTGCTGGAGGAGCCATAGTATAATCATGTATAATGCTACTCCCACTATCAGGGCGAGAGCCTTTAACTGTGTATTCTTCTTCTCCTCAGTCATCTTCCCCACCTCCTTAGCTAGAACCATTGATTATCAGGCTGGGCGCTCCATAAGACTCAGCGGGCTGGCCTAGCTTGTATACGATGTATTCGCCCTTCACCCAGTAGTCTTTGTAGATGTTCTGGTAGAATGGGCTAAACGGGTTACCGCTATCTCCTCCAGGTATCGCGATCCAGTACTCGTCGGTTGCGAGATCTATTATTTGCCTCAGGCTGGGCCCATGCCGTACGGGCATACCGTTTTCTAGGCTATATGAGAGTGAGGGGGCCACGTTTATTGTCCAGGTAAATCCTCCGGCTGGGAGCTTGTCGAGGTCTAGGACATTGAATGCGGCGTGGTGTACATCGTAGTAGTGTAGGTCGCCGTATCTCCACGCGGTATAGTCGTTGGTGCCATAGTATTGTTCTAGGAATTCTAGGGCTTCGTTGAGGGATTCTTCTGCTAGATCCATTAGTGTCTTGTCGCCTAGCAGGGATCTTGCCACGGGGTCTCCGCTCTTATAGGCTTTTATGAAGTGTAGCGCGTAGTATGCCCTGAAGAAGCTGATGTCTGTGTCTTCGCCGTATATTATTTTCCATAGGTTGTGGTGGAAGGTGATTATCCATGTCGAGGCTACGGTTGGCTGCCATGCGTCTGGATCCATTAGTGTAGTGTTCTTATACCATTGGAGTAGCTGTGATCGTACTTCTAGGTCTGAGCTACAGGTTAGGCTTAGGAGTTCGTGGAGGTAGTCTTTTACTCCTAGGTCAGTAATGTCTGTTTGTACCTTTGCAACATCCTGGGGGGTCAGCTTTCCTTTCTCGGCTATTAGCTGGTTTAGCATCTCGTGTATTCGTTCTTCTCTATATTTATCGTGATAGTGCCATCCTATGAAGTCTCCGCATGTACCGTTCCATGGCTTGCTGTTTGCGGTCGCTATAAATGGTATTGGTGGATCGTAGAGGATTGGTATTTGGCTAGGTGAACGATAGCCTGTCCACTCCCCCTCTCCGGCGCTTCCATTGAAGGGCAGCCATCCCTTGTTAACGATTAGTTTCCCGCTTATATTGTAGACCGGTAGGTTGGTTCGAACCGGGTATGCTCCGAATGGCGAGTATGCGAAGTTGCCCTGGTCATCTGCAACTACAAAGTTTTGTACTGGTACGTGGAAGTATTTCTGTGCTTGGAGCGCTTCCTTTACAGTTGTAGCTTTGTTTAGGAAGTAGAAGAATGCTATTTCAGCGCTAGCGTCCTGTCCTGTCCATCTCACAGCTAGCTTTTCTCCGTCCGCGTCTATTACGTAGCCATGCACGGTTTTCATCACTGTTACTGTCTTGGTCGAGTAGGTTCTCTTGAAGGGATCCCATACCTTGATCTCCACTGTCTCCTTAGTGGGCGTCAGCCATTCTCCCTTGTAGAGATACTGGTCTCCGTTCCATACATAGTAATAGTAGTCTGTAAAGTCGCCCATCACGTTTGTGAATGCCCATGCCAGATGCATGTTCCTTCCGATCACGACAAGTGGTGTTCCTGGGAAGAGGTTCCCTATAGACTTGAAGGATGGAGTGTTTATTTCGAGGAGGAACCAGATAGGTGGCGCTGTGAGCTCCAGGTGTGGATCGTTCGCAAGTATTGGTAGCCCGCTCATCGTATAACTTCCGTTCACTACCCAGTTATTGGATGCATCGATTGGAGGAGTCCACCCTAGTAGTCTTGCAATGGATTCTGTCAACTCGAGTACATTGTCAACGTTTATTGTAGGAGGCGACGATGCCTGTTTGAGTGTGAGGGTTTTGTTTAGTCCCGTGACATTCGCCCAGTATACAGCGTACTCGCATTGGGCCTGGGGATATGTATCTGTCCAGTTCAGGAAATCAAATATCTCGGCGAGATATATTCCGTTTTCTCCTAGTCTATTAACAAGCTTCTGCATGACAAGGTCTTCACTATTCCATGCGAGCCCATAGGCTATGAGCTTGGCAACCGCTATAGTGTCACGCGGCTCCCATGGCTCAGGTGTTAGCCCTAGAACCCTATACTCGAGAGGTAACCGGTTATGTTTTATGGCGTACTCTATATATGAGTTAACACCCATAGCATAATACTCTAACATGTCCTTGACCGCCGCGAGATCCGGCGTATTCTTAATCAGCTCCCAGCTCTTATTAACCGATTCAGCTATCCCAGACTGTATCATGAAGACATCTGACTCTACTCCCTTCTCCCCCACCAGCGCAGCAAGCCTCCCCTCGGGAACACGGCGTAGCAGATCCATCTGGAACAGTCTCTGGCTAGCCGTAACCCAGCCTACAGCATAAATCCCGGCCTCATCCGTAGTAGCATAAATATGCGGCACACCATACTCGTCCCACACAACCCATGCCTTACCAGGAACTCGAGGATCACTAATCTCGGCGCTAGGAGTACCGGCAGAGAGCGAAGCACCCATAACGCCATGGACAGGGTCAATCATAGACGCCAGTGGAGCAGCCATATATGGTAGTACAAGGAATAATACCGCTAGAATCCCGGTAACTATGCCCTTCTTCTTCATATACAACACCCATAGACGATTCACATCCACGACAGGGCAAGAACCCCGTTCAAAGAGACACCATGTATACAATCCTATAATACGCATAACCAATAATAATCATTAGAACGAACACCATAAATACAAGGATACAAGAGCAATCCTCCAGAAGGGCGATGAACTACCCTAGGGTACACGACCCCAAAGAGGGGAATGAAGAAACACGAGCGTACAGAGCCCAACAACACAAAAACTCCTCAACAACACCGATAAAATAACGAGGCCGATGAAGAAGGTTAAAAGCGGAGATCAAACCTCGTGAAATGATCGAGGCCAGGACAACGGAGGCCTCATACAAAGTCAAAACCAAAAATACACGTCATACTATGATACTCGAGCACTAAATCAAATCCGGAACAAAAGTATCACGCTGTGAAAAATCTAGATTTTCCTTGTTTTTACCCTGCCTAGCAGCGTGTTACTCTTAGGCTTTTCCAGCGAGTTTTTCGAGTTGTTTCTTTGCTTCTTTACAGGTGATCTCGGCGTTTGCCCATTTCTTGTATATTTGCCATGCTTTCTCCTTGGCCCCGTCTTGGGCGTTGTAGACGAGGTCGAGGAGTATCCCGGCTTTGTCCCGGTTTCTTCGCCACTCGTTGAGTGACAGCAAATACTACACCCAGTATAATAGTTAGCGAATGCCCTCTTAGTTTTGCTTGTTTTTAACGGGGTTGTACCAGTATATTGTTGCGAGTTCTATATCAATATGTAATATGAAGAATACGCCTGCTAGTAGCTTGCCCCAGACTAGGGCTATTAGGAATGCTGGCCTGAGCCCGTAGCTACGGCTGAACCATAGGAAGACGACCAGCATGCTGAGGAGTCCGATGAGCCAGGCTAGCTGCGGGGAAACACTTGTAATGTTAGGCACGGCTCATCCCCCTCTTAGAGGATCCCCGCCTATTAGGCTTAGGGCTCTTATGTCCTGTGGTGTGGTGTTCTTTTATCTTCCTCTTCCGTTTCTCTTTATTAGACTTCTTAGTTTTTCGGCGGCTTTTTTTGCGGGGAGCTTTCCTGTGTAGTAGTCTGTTATTATGGCTGCTATTTGCTGTGGGTTTATGCCTTGTTTTATTGCTTCGGCTCTTGCTGCTTGGAGCTCTAGTGCTCCTGTTTTTTTCATGTTTTCTATGCGTATTCTTCTTATTTCTTCCTGGGATACCATTACAGTTCCCCGTTCTCCAGTCTATACATTGGAGATCTCCAGTTATATGTCTGAACGTGTCTATCCATCTGCATAGTTTATGTTCGCTAGTGACGAAGACACGTGCACCTGTTGCAAGAGCCATTGCTATATGGTCAATGTCTTTGAAATCGTTAGGGCTCAGCGTGTAGATCCCGCCTAGTTCCTCTGCTAGCCGAGCACTTATCCTGGAAAATTCTAGGATTATGCTTCTTGAAACTCTCCTATACCTTATCCCATAGTGGTTAGCTATACTCTCGGCCCCGTGAACCTCGTCCTCTATAACATTAGCCACAGTATAAAGACATCCACGATTCTCAGACGCGAAACGCAAAGCTCTAGGATCACGTCTATCCAAGCCAACAAGTAGATTAGCATTAACATAACAGAACGCACTCCTACACCTTACCCGCAAAAACACAAACCTACACCCCTATAGTCTGCAACAATACGCCGATGTTATGCCATCCCGTAATCCATGGACCAGACACAGCTACAACAATAGCCAAGTCCCCAAGCCACTGTCTGAGCATTCTATAGAGGATGAAGCCCAATAGGAGCTCATACAAGAACACTACTATAAGACCCACTCTTAGTTTTGCTTGTTTTTAACGAGTTACGAGCTAGACAAACTAGTAAGTCCTCTTAGTTTTGCTTGTTTTTAACCTGGTATACTAATGGTATACTACCTGGTATACTTCGAAAACTCTTAGTTTTGCTTGTTTTTAACCCTATAACTTACAAGCGTAAAGTCAACGGCATCTCTTAGTTTTGCTTGTTTTTAACGTGTTGATGAGTGGCTATTTATAGGCTTGACTCTTAGTTTTGCTTGTTTTTAACACTACTAGTTTCCTGACTGTGCGGGGCTCATCTCTTAGTTTTGCTTGTTTTTAACCCGGACGACTAGTCGAACCCGGCCTCGGCAACCTAGCCCTCTTAGTTTTGCTTGTTTTTAACCACCAATAAAAAACGGGGCTGAAAACATGGACTCTTAGTTTTGCTTGTTTTTAACTATTGCTTTATGGGGTTCGTTGAACCAAGTATCTCTTAGTTTTGCTTGTTTTTAACCGACTTTATACGAGAACTGTACGAGCTCTACATCGTAGATACTCTTAGTTTTGCTTGTTTTTAACTCATAGGTCTTACGGAACCGCAGGAAATCATCTCTTAGTTTTGCTTGTTTTTAACTGTATTTGGATCAAATAAGCTTATACTTATTAGCTATCAGTAACTCTTAGTTTTGCTTGTTTTTAACATGGTGGATGAACTCCATAAGATGGCTACGATTACTCTCTTAGTTTTGCTTGTTTTTAACTTTATACAAGTATAAACAAAAGAGGGACCACACTTATACTCTTAGTTTTGCTTGTTTTTAACTAAATACTTGTGTGCGGAATCGACCAGAGGGAATCTCTTAGTTTTGCTTGTTTTTAACTATCACGTCGCTCCGTGTAATCCTACGACCCAATCTCTTAGTTTTGCTTGTTTTTAACACGATTAGGCGGGCCCGTACACGGTGGCAAACGTATCACTCTTAGTTTTGCTTGTTTTTAACTACTATCTCTTCGCAAGTTCTGGGATCTTTGAAGTCTCTTAGTTTTGCTTGTTTTTAACCGGGAGTTGTGTAAGTGTAAAATGTATAAGGG
>JALVZQ010000003.1:206889-401089 GCA_027037535.1 Acidilobaceae archaeon
TGTTTTGTACAAATCTATGCTATGTTTTCTTTTCTCTTCTCTCTCTTATTTTTTCTTGTTTTTAACTGGTTTTTTGTTTTCGTCCTTGTTGTATTCTATTATATTGTTTTTGTTTTTAAAGGTTGTGTTTCAAGTGGAAACGGTACGAACCTAGAGAAAAACATATAAACCCACCCATGAAAAACTCGCACCAAAAACATAAATAGAAGCAGTTAATGGCATGAGATGGTGTTATATTTTTGTGTAGTTTCTTTTATCCCATGTAAAGGTTATTCTATTTAGGGGACATTTTCCTTCTAAGTGTCTTGCTAGGCATACTGCTTTTAGATAGATACCTGTGTGTATTGATTTCTTTGTCTTTTTGTGGCGTAGTGTTAGGAATTGGTATAGATGTTTTATTGCTTGGTTTACGTGTTCTTGGGAGAGATCTCCGTCATTGTCGATCTTTGGTAGTCCATGTTTATTTATCATGTTTATTGTTGCATGTATTGCTAGTGGTTTGTACATTTCTGTGAAGTCGAATGTGAGTGGGGTGCTGTATCTGGTTTTGTGTAGGAATCCCTGGGTCGGATCTAGTCCTGTGGCTGTTAGTGCTTTGGTTGCTATGCTGTATATTACAGCGTACATTATTGATAGGGTTTTGTTGAATGGGTCAGGATGTCTTGGTTTTCTTCCTCTGAAATTGTATTCCTCTTTTAGTGTTTTTAGGTAGTTGGGTTTGATTAGTGTTATAAGCGTTTTCCATAGTTTTGACGAGGTTAGGCTTTCCCATGTTCTTATTGTTTCTTCGTCGGTGTCTGGGTTGCCTGTTAATCTGGGAGGATGAGGAATGGATGGGCTGGTTCCAGTGTAGTATTTGATTATGTGCTGTATTCCTTTTATTTTCGATTTTATGTATTCTAGTGCTATTTCATGCTTTTTCTCTGTGCTAAGAGTGTATTGGAGGTATCTTATGTGGTTTGATCTTGTTTTTATTGGGTTGTGTAGGATTGCAATGGAGTCTTTTGCGATAATAGAGAGTGGTATGTTGTGATATGCTAGTACAGGTGGTAGGCCGCTGGAGATTTTGATTGTGGATCCTATGACTAGGACTGCTTCGATGTCTCTTAGTGGTCTGTCTATGATTTCATCGTCGGTTTTCTTTATTCTAATTATGGATCTGCTCTTTACTTGTAGTTCTTTTGCTTTTCTTATGATTAATAGTCTCATTTATATCCCTCTGTGTGGGCAGTAATGGACTAGCTCGCAGAGACTGCACATGTTGGGGTTGGGGCTAAAATCTTCTTTTGGCTTCGAGTATATCTTGTTGATTATTGTATAGTAGTCTCTCGATGATAGCAGTTTGTATTTAACCTTCTCGATACTTACTATGACCGTTATTATGGGTAGTCTATATTCATGGTATAGTGCTATGGATTTTAATAATGCCTGCCAGGGTTTTGCAACGTGTATCCTAGTCGATGATACTTCGAAATAAATAATAACTTCGCGGTTTCCGTGTTTTAAGACTAGTGCTAAATCTATTTTTCCTATGCCGCATAACTGATCTCCGCTCTTGTGATCCGTGAAGGATAGCTTAACCTGTTTTTCTTTCATTAGGCTAATTATTTTAGAATTTTCTGGTATTATTCTTTGAATACTAGATTCTACTCTTTCAACAATGTTATCATGTAGTCTTTTGAGCTCGTCGGCAGTAGGGTAAATAGGTTGTTCAAAGGGAATTGTTCCACTCCAGTTTAGTTCCGCTGCAGCAGGACAAAGAATACTCCATCCCAGCAAGTTCATTCTAGAGTACTTCGTATTTTCTCTCCTGCACAACATAGAAGTCTTCGCCGTCAAATACAAGTGCCCTTTGGTACTCATCCTCTCTAACGACGATAATGAACACTGAATCGCCGTCCTTAACGAGTTTCTTAGCTTTTTCTGCCACGATCTTCGCCGTACTAGCCGTTCCAGGCCCTGCGTAGACACTTCTGTTAACTCTAGCAAGGCCCAGTCGTTGGAGATATCTCCGCAACTTTCCCCGTCGAGATTCTTCACCGATATCGTATGCGACAATCACAATCACCTCAAGCACACCCTACGCGTAAAAAGTTATACGAAGATAAGGGCATAGGATTTGTCTGCATTGTAAACTATCTGAACTCCTTCACCAGTATATGAAAGATATTCTGATAGTTCTTTCCTAGTAGATATTACGTACGCTAGGTTTTCAGGGTTTGACACTTCTAATACTAGTTCGTCTGTAGGTGTTTCTATAGTGAAAGTTCCTTTCAAGAACTCAATTATATAGCTAATAGGAAGTAGTTTGCCATCCAACAGTTTTGGATTGTTATTGACCTTTAGCCGTAATCTACTTCTTGACTTCGTAAATTCTATTATCAACGTATCGCCTAGCACGTCGATTATATTGAAGTTTCTCGTTATTAATCCTATGCTTTCTTCTTTTTTCTTCATTGTTATATTATCGATATATTTTGTCCTGAAGCCTGTCTTCCTGAACATTATTAGTTTACTTATAAGTGTTGGCGGTCCGATTACATTGTTGAGTAGTTCAATAGCATCTTTGGGCGATAGATCTATTAAATTGAGTAAAGGTCTAACTCCGGTTACTCTCGACATTGAAGCTATTGTTAGAGCTTTAATTAGGTTTCTTCTTGTTTTTCGAATGTGGGCGGGAAGGAACCTGCTTGTATCCCTGGAACGCTTAGTATAGTTAGGATAAGTCTGAAGTATCCAAGACACTAATTCAGGATATGTTAGTTTTGGCGGTATAGGATTTTCGTCTAGCGAGTTTTCTGGAATAAATAGTATTATTGTAGAGTCCAATCCTTTTCTACCAATTCTGCCTATTCTTTGTATTACATCTTCTCCGCTAACTCCACCAGTTATTCCTAGAGTTACTTTTCCAAGGTTTACTCCTTGTGTAGTTGATTCTGACCCTACAATTATCGGGGCTCCAGGAGTACAATCATTTTTTGGAACCAGTCTGGCCATGCATTCGACCTTGAATCCTTTATTGATGAGGGTTTCTTTAAGTTGTTGCACCATCCATAATTTCTCTAATATTAGCAGGGCTCTTTCATCTTTTGAGTCATTGTATTCTTTGAGTAGTCCTAGAAGCTTTTCCGGTACATATGTTATTATGTGTTCAGAGGCTTCGTAGTAGGCTCCCAATCCTTTCTTACTTGTTGTTACAGGTATAACCATAAGCTTTGTTGATCCTTTAACCGGAAATCCTATACTTGAGATATCTGCAGTTATGCTCGTTGGTTTGAGTCCTGTATCCAGTAGGCCTTGTATAGTGTCTTGTGCAGGCGTCGCCGACGATAATATGACTGGTAGACCATGCCAGTGTTTGAATATGCTGAGTATTGAGTATAAAGCGTCTAATTCGTATGGACCATATAGATGGAATTCATCTATAAATAGTGGATGACGAAGTATATGTTCAACTACTGCTCGTTGTGCGGACTCTTGTTGTCTTGTCATAACACCTGTTTTCCGCAAGATGTCTTCGATTTTCTCGGGATCCTTACCTTCTGCTATCGCTAGCAGTATGTTATGGAGAGCTTTACCAACATTTTCAAAGCTCATATACGCGCCTGTAAATATTAATAGAAACGTGTCTGGTGTGGAGAAGACAATTGTATATATTCCCTCTTTTCTTTTTCGAAGTATTTTTCTAGCATAGTTGTAGAGGATTTCTCTTTTTGGAGTGCCATCTTCGGAGATAATTGATTTACTAGATAAAGCCAACAGTGCAACATACTTATCGCCGCACCAAGAGTCTTGGGCTCCTAGTATTTCTTCACTTAATTGGTATATTCTTAGAGGTTCTATACAATCATAGTCCTCATCGCCGCAAATCTTGCTTTCAGGATATACCTCCTTGCCGCCTAAAGCTTCTCTTATTATTGAGATTATGGTTTCTATTTGGTTCCTTAGTAATGTATTGTTTGGATAAAGTGCTACAAACCCGTTCGTGGACTCTCCAGTAAAACCAGGTGATAAGAGTAGAGATAGGGTTTTCCCCGATCCTGTAGGAGCCTCAAGTACTAGATCATTCTTCTCCTCTAAGAGTTTATGTAGGCTGTGTTGAAAACTGTTCAACCTATATTTTCCGAGATAAGAGTTGGACCAAGGTATGGAAAATGATGGAATTTTAACAATATAAGGTAGACTCATGACAATGACCTCTCAGACTTTAACGCAGGTAGAGTAATTGTTTTACGTCGTGTGGTTCCTTGATTGATTGAATAAATGTAGGCTTTCGAGGCTGTTCCTAGAAATGCAATATCTCCAGCGGGATGGTTTATAATAACTATTCCACCTGAGGTCTCAACAACGTCACCTAAATTATAATAGTGTGTTACTCGACTGTTTTCCGCTACTTTGGGAGTTACCGGATAGAGTCGAATATGTAATGTTCCTGCTCTCTTGGAGCCAATACGTGTTATAAGTCTGGACGGCAGCTTATATTCGGATATAATTAGAGTTTCAAGAATGCTCCCCGGTAGGAGTACAGTGTTTCTTGCAATATCTGGATATGCGAAACGTCCTTTGCCTTTTGCTTCTACGAATCCTTCGCCCTTGGCAGAAAGAAATATGGTTTGTTGAACAGCCTTAACTGTGTAGAGCGGATAGCTATAGATACCAAATCTATGAAAGAGATCGAGTGGCTGTTTATATAATGTTTTGCCTCCTATAGAACTGTACCCTACATCGGGGTCGGCTACATATCCGGCTAGTGCTAATACAAATCCATAATTATGGAACACGGGAAGCATTAGATGAATATATCCCATTGACTCGGGTCTAGCACTTGTATGATACCACAATATCCCATCGACTCTTATAGTGGCATGATAGAAAAATGCCATTGTCAACTCACCTTCATGAGATACGTCAATGCATCATTCATTTCTTCTTGCCTGATGCAAACGATATCCACTTCACCATCTGTTCCGCAAAATCTATGCTACTCTTCCATAAGTCAAGCATTGTATTGTCTGATAGTACTTCTTCGACATCTTCGTTAGTTAGTCTTATGAATCCGTATTTCTTCAGGTAGTCTCCTAGTTTTGAGAGGATCTCGGAGGGTTTACGGGAGCCCGCAAGATTATCTGCTAATTCGAGCGCCGTTGTCGAGCTGTGTGTGCCGCATCTGATACCTGCTAGTCGTATTTTAACTGTTCCATATACTCCTGATCTTCCTCCAATTTCTTCTACGTGTATAAGTGATCCAAGTACTGCAAGGAGTTCTGGTAAGGTAACATCAGTTATAACTGCTCTTCCTATGAAGATCGTTCCGGGTTCCACATGGATTTCAGTGTATAGTGATTGTCCCGTTGTAGAAAGCATTCCCTCGGATACTTTGTTGTGGGTCGCAGGGAGTATACCCTCGACTGTTGCGAATGCTGGATCAAAATGTATCCTTGTCTTTATACCAACGCTCATTCCCGAGATTGGCTTAAGTTGTTGTGATGTAAGTGCCACGCCAAATATGGTGCATGAAGGACAGTATCCATCCATACCTAGGTCTGTCGCTTTCTCTCCTCCACTTGCGAGCGGAGGTTGTATAGTGCAGTTCCATCCAGACTTTAAATGCTCTGATGCTTTTGTGAACCCTAGTTCCTGTGCTTTTCGTATAAATTTGTTGACCTCGTCACTATGGTTGTTATAATGGTTTCTTAGAAGCTGCAAAAGAGTTCTTCTAGTAACAGCTTGTAGTTTTTCAGGAAGTATTACTGGCACTCGATGGCCTGATTCTGGTAGGGTTACTGCATTGATATCTCCAGGACCTTCTGTTCGGAGTAGTAGATAGTTGCCAGCCTCGACTATGAATACTACTTCTATTCTTTTAGCCATAGGATAAATACGGTTATTTTCACCTATCGATCTCAAACAACTAGAGATTTTATTTATCCATGCAGACTCTTTACTCATCTATATTTCACCTCCCAACTATAGAGTGGAGAGCTATGTGCCCGTCTGGGCACTGGAAAAAATTAATGAAAGTAAATTTTTACCTCCCGGAGGAAGATTATAGCGTGCCATTTCTGCAATAGAGGATAACAACATGTTCATTAACTGTATTTTTGCCCCCATTGGGAGATTTTCCGTTGTTTCTTTGAATCTTTTTAGTAATCCTTCTAGTAGAAGTGTGTAACATTCTCTAGCTTGGCCATATAATTCTTCGGGAACATAGGCATGTGCTAGTTCAGGTATGTATTCATCTGCTTTATCCCAAACCGTAAATAACAAGGTTTCGAGTGCTCTTCTGATTTCTTTAGTATAGACGTGAGTCGATGTAGCGCCTCTTTTGTTACCGACGTATTTCATTAGGGCAGCCAAACGCTCACTATAGTAATCTATTCCCCTCGAGGGATCATACCTGCATTCCTCCAACACATCTAATACACCTCTAAGCTACATGACCGGTTCGGAGGAAAAGATCCTCAATTAACGAATATAATCTGGGAGACGAATATTGAAGCAAGCTAGGAGAAATATCGGGTGGGTATGAAAGTACTTCAAATACAGCAGGGACTCCTTTTTCATCGGATTTCACATATTTTCTCCAGTATAGGTGGCCAATGGCTGAGAGCGTTAGGGTAACGTATGGTGTATATTTTCCAATCTTTTTATCAGAAGGACTGAAATAGTAGAGCGGTCTTATACCATCCATATAGGACAATAATAAATCGCTTGGAGATATAGGAGGGACATCGTCTATTACTAGTGGATAAAAGCCCCAAGTGCTAACAATTCCGGAGAGCGATAATAGTTTTGCATCTAGCTCAGCCTGTTTTCTGGAGACTCTGCTTATAGATACGAATATTCTAGAAGAGAACGCATCAATCTCGTATCCCAGACCACTAGATGACCCAATGTTTGTTAATACTTTGTCGAGAAAGCCTCCAGTGAAATACTCGTGTAATTGCAGGTCGTTGACTATTGTTTTCGTACCAATCGACGTTACGAGGGAATTAAGCATTTTTCCAAGGTCGTCTAGTGCCGATAGAGGTATAGGTGATTTAATGATTGTAGTTAAAAACGCGTCAAAACGTGCTTTTAACATTGACTCGCCAATACATAAAGGACATACACCGAAACCTGAGAGATTTTGCATTAATTGGTTAAGATTCTTTGGTGGCACGAACCTATTCCATTTCTCTGTTTTCCAATTCTTATTTACGAATTGTAGAAAATCGCCTGTAACAGCTACAGGTGTTATCATTCCGCAGATGGTACATTTGACAACCTTCTTTACTGCTTTTGTATCGACAAATTTGAGATTCTTTACCGTGATGTTTTTGAGCTGATTAGCAACATTATGTGGAAGGATGGGAAGTTCCTTGTTTTTCCGCCGATATCTTGTTCCGTAGTAGATTAAAACTATTTCATAGGCACTTTTTGAGGAATCGGGCCATAGGCTTTTTTCGCAGTCTCGTTTAGTAAGTCGCTTCATTTTATCGCATTCCGGGGGTCTGTTTTTCTTACTTTTTCCGGTGCATTTCTTTATACAGTCCTTGTCTTTGCAGCAATTAGAATAGATTTCGAGCTCATCCTCTAAGGTATCCGGAAGGCCGAGGCTTGTTTCTCGGACTAAATTGTCCCAGTCAAGTTCTAGCAGATCAGTTAGATTATTGCTATTGTTTAGTATAATTAGGCCGGAAGGAAGCGAAATTGGTATTATTACATTATTCTCTTCTGACTCTATTTTCTTAAGTTTATTATATAACGCATTCGTTATTTGTGTCCTTATCAATGTGTGGGGAATGCCGATATCGGCGTAGAGTATATTTAGTTTATCAGGTAATTGTTGTGAGGCTTCTGCAACGAGGGAATATAGCTCTGCCGGATTATTGGTTCCTTGCATTCTATCAGATAACCATAATAAATTCCATACCCAATCGGGATATGTAGGGTCTTTTCTGGTCTCCGCTGGATTTGTACGTACATATTTAGAAAGGAATGATGCTTCTCTCGTGTCATAGCCTATTTCTTCTAGTTTTGCTTGTATCCATTCTTCTAATTTGAGGAGATTTTTCGATCCTAATTTTTGACCTAGATCATGCAAGAAGCCGATTATAAACGATTCTTTTTCGTCTGGTGCATCGTCCAGTTCATAAGCGTCAGCATATGACTGTGTTAATTCCTCGAATAAAACCGCTACACTATAGCTGTGGACTAGTAAGCTTATGCTTGTCCAGTATTTTGCTGGTAGTGCTGATAGTGGTGGTGGTAGGAGTGTGTATGCTATTTTTAGTCTTTGTTGTGGTGGGAGCATTGGTCCACCTCTGTTTCATTATGGTAATAGTATTATTATTTATAGTTTTGCTATTGTTATGGTTTACTATATTTTATTAACCCTTTGAAGGGTGACTATATTTATTGGTGTTTGACGTGTCTTCATGCTTAGTGGTACCCGTGGGTGTGACTCTTCAAACGGTCATGGAGTTTGTTGAGGATCCTAGGATTGGCGAGGTTTCTTGTGTTATTGGCGTGACTGTTGAGGGTTTTTTAGACGTTAAGGAGAAAATCTTCAAGCAGCTAGAGGAACTAGTAGAGGAACTAGGTGCTCGTTTATATAAGATAGTTCTTAAACCGTTGAGTCCCGGTGACGTGGCTAGGATCATGGAGGTATTATTGGAGGAGTCTCCGGGGATTGTGGTTGTTTCCTTGCTTAGTGGGAGTCGTTACCTGTATCCTGTAGTTGTCCAGGCAGTACTCTATTATGTTATGAATAATAATGCCAAGGGCTATATGTTGGTTGGAGTCGAGGGCGGTGTGTCCGAGCTGGTTCCATTGGCAGGCTTCTATGTGTATAGGCTTGAGAGGAGGCAGAGAGTTTTGTTCGAGCAGATATATGGTATAGAGGGAGATGTTATACGTGTCAAGGAGGACTTGATAATGCGGTATGGTTATGGGAGGTCGATCTATAAGGTTATACGGGAGTTGGAGAGGAAGGGTTTGATCCTGCATGGCAGGAATATTATTGCGAAGACTTTTCCTGGAAAGGTATTGTATAGGCTTATGAAGTTGGAGGCTGGAAAGGGTTGAGGGCTTACAGGGCTATCCTCGAAGTTCATTCTGGCAGGCCCGTGTATGAGTTTACGGGGGTACATGTCAAGACCCTGATCTATGCGTTGGCCAAGGAGCTACGGATATTCAGGGGGATTCGGGGGATTGTTTCGCCTGTACATCTCTCTCCCCTGTTTAGAGTGGGCAAGGGCGATATGGAGTTGGGAGACCTTGCCTCCCCCATGTATCGATGGGAAAGGGAGAGGGGTGAATGGGTACTTAAACCTGTAGAGCTGGAGGGAGAATACATTTTCCATTTCGGCGGAGACGACGTGATAGCGTCTAAGATAGCATCGTATCTAGAAGAGCTCCGTTCGCCGCTGGCGGTGAAAATAGGCGATTCCATAGTTACTTATAAGTTAGAAAAGTTAGAGGACGTAACTGATTCCATACGTGAGAAGGTTAGTGTCGGTAACCGTGTAAGGGTCTATCTAAAGGCTCCGGCTATGATATTCAATGTTTTTACGCGGAGTAAGCTGCCTAAATTCAGTCCTTCCGCCGTCGAGGTATTAATGGTGCCATATATGCTTGTCATTGGGGCGCAGACGTTTTCCCAGGGGATCCTGGACTCGTCCCTCGAGATCCTCGGCGGACTCGTGGAGACCTGGTATAGTTTAAACACGTTGAGGCCTGTGATGATCCCATATAAGGGTAAGAGAGAGGTGGCATTGATGGGCCAGGTCACGTACATAGTGGAGGTATCGCCGAGGCATAGGCGTAGAGTGGAGGATATACTAGTTGTTGCCGAGACATCTGGCATCGGGGAATCCCGGCAGAATGGCTTCGGTACCGTGGTTGTACAGGCTTAGCAGGCTAGCGGTGCTGTATTCCCTGGGGCCGTGACCCAGGTAGTATTCTGTTTTTCTCGAACTCTTTGAGGTATCGTCGGCTATAGAAGTAGTAGGTTTTTCCATGCAGAGGTTTTGTATCGTGCAGTTTATAGATCAATTATACCACATATAGGATGAGAGAGTTTTAGCTGCATCATTTATTCTGTCTTCGACGGATATGGTTGTTCCTTTTTGTTTTCCTGGTTTCTCGAAGGAGGCCTGTGTTCCGGATATGTGTTTTCTCTTTGATTTTTCTTATGGTATCTGTTATTCATAGGCATGCTTGTGGCTGGTCGTCTATGATGGTGTAGACGTTGCAATCAGCTCTGTTAACCGGGGAGTTAACACCTGTTTCTGGGACAAAATCCTTCTCCCCAACAGAGACCTTCCTTCCAGCCGCAACACCCGTTATCCCATACCCCGGTATCCCCTCGGCCCTTATTAAGATGGCGAGAATACTTTTCATTAAAAAAGAGTAGTCTACTATTGCACGTGCAACCGGATGACTATTCTCCTGCTCAAGCAAAGAAGCAAGCCAAGTCCCCAGACTTTGGAGACGCAGATTCTCCGGCGGGAATGATTGGAATACGGGCTGGATATATGGTTCGAGCTAATGTTTTTCCGCACACTAGTCGTCGTACTACTCATATTAATTAAGAATAATCCCTCAGGGCGAGTAACAACGTAGCAATGAGCTCAGTCAGACGAATAGAGAGGAAAACTAGGAAGAGATAAGCAATAATAATACAGTAAAATAATTTTTCCGTCGAATCCATAATAGGATACCATTATGGTTCTCAAACCAAAAATTCTCCCTAGACCCAAATACATGTGTAGAAGACTCATATATCCATGGCTCTAGTTATACTCTCATCGAATAGCAAATCGATACAAGGGACTCCGAAAAACTAATATGAGGCAAAGACAACGAATCTATCAAAGGGGTGCCGCGGTCGCCTAGCCTGGTTAGGGCGCCGGCCTGCTAAGCCGGTGGGGGAGACCCCGCGCGGGTTCAAATCCCGCCCGCGGCGCCACAGGGGCTTTGCCCCTCTATCCCTACGTTTTCTATATGGTCTGGTTTATACAGTTACTTAGGAAGCGTAATTCGAAAAGTAGCAGGTTTTCATGTTTTATAATTGTTTATTTATTCTGTGAATAAATAGATTTTTCATAAATTAGTGAAATTATTTATGAATATAATAAGTTTAAGGTATAGATAATTGTATTTAATTTAATGATATTTATATAATATATCTATCATACAATTAAATATAATATTAATAGTGATATACATATAGTTGAGGGAAAATATTTTGTTTTCTATCAATGACATTTATATTTTATTTCAGTGTACAATCTTATCTCTTGGAGTGGTGTATTTGTATGTATCTATATCTGGGAGTGTTTAAGGGGGACATATTAACAGCGCTTATCCTTATTATAGGGTTTCTAATAGGATTCATAGTATATAGTAAGTTTAAGGTTCAAATCGGGGGTGTGATAGCCACTCCTCTTCTGGTTCTCTACGTATTAAATTACCCAAAGTCAATAATAGTTTTCATTATAGCAGTTGTCATGACATATTTGGTTTTAGAAGTCTTAGTTGAAACTACACTAATGTATGGTAGAAGATTATATTATATTGGTGCAATTGTAAGTATAATAACAACATATATACTCATGAAATATATAAGTATAGTGCAACCAGCATATTTCAGCATAATCCCGGCTATAATAGGGTATAATGTCTATCGTGAGAGTGAAAGCGTAGAAAACCTTGCTCGCTCAATTCTCATATGGTTACTCGAATTTTTATCTATCCTGGCTATAGCACTCGTTATAATATCCTTTGAGGGGTGATGCTATTTAAAACATTTCAAATAAGAAGGTTAGGGTTAAACGACTATAGATTATATCGTAGAAACTTAGCTAATTCAAATCATAGGATTGTTGTAGAGGGTATGAGAGGAAAATCTGGGCTGGTTGTAACACTTTATAAACTACTATATCGGAGAAACACAGAGATACTCGGGAAAATAACAGGGTTAGAACCAAAGATTTTTTACGAGGGAGAAATAATTGACATAGACAGAGGTTCATCTAGAAAATTCTTCTTGGACGAGGAAAATGTGGGAATTATAACCAGGTATCCGGCGAAGATCTATATAGCAGAGAACCAAGCGATTACCCGTCTAACAATGAAGCATTTTCATAGAATATACAAACCCGATATAATAGTGATTCCAAACGTACGCTATGAACATATGGAAGGTCTTGGGGAAACAATAAGAGAAATAGCAGAGGCATTTGCTCTAGGATTCAGAAACACTAAATATGTTTTTTATGCTAAGTCTACTGAGAAATATGATGGAGAAGTCGAAAAAATATTCAGGAAATATACCAATAAATATGGAGTCAATCTTATAACTATAGACATACCGGAAAAAGAGAGAGAACTACCAGCTATTGAGCGAATATATCTATCAGAAGTTATTCTAAAACATTTAGGTTTTAAAATAACCGAAGAGGAGAAAAAAGAGATATATAACGCCATAACAGAGAGTCTTAAGCCATCAATGTCTCCACTTGGAATCGAATGGTATGATGCAAGTAAAGTAAACGATCCGGAATCTACAGAGCTAGTGATAAAATACCTCCTCAGTAGAACTAATAAACCAATATACATTTTTGCATATTTAAGGAAAGACAGAGTTGACAGGACACAGGCTTTCCAATTATATTTCGAGAATCTTAGTAAAAATGACAGGATTAAAAAAGTATGGGTTGCTGGAGCGTATCGTAGACTAATTCTTAAGAGGCTAGGAGAAAAAGGAGAAGCCATTAATGAGGAAGATATTATAAGAATAGTAAATATAGTAAGAAGCCATAATGGAATGCTAATTTTAGCAGTTAACGGGGTGAATCCATTCGTAGACAAAGTAAGAGGTATTCTCTCAGGATCAGAGTCTTTCAGTAGGAATAATTAATTCTCAGTAGGTTAATTATTCTCTTTTTCTAGGCATCTTAGTACTAGTGCTAGTAGTATTGGTTCGAGGGGGTCGTGCATAGGGGTATACCTGTAGGCGTCGACTATATCGTATACTTTTTCTAGGGCTTCTAGTAGCAGTTCTCGGTCCCGGGGATTTTTCAGATGGTGTGCTAGCCTTCGTAGGCGTTTGAGCTCTTCCTCTACAGGTATTCTAGTAGATGGCGCTGTCCGTCCCATCTAAATCCCACCTCAAGCTCAGACATAGGCACAGTTATAGACCTGGGTACTGGGCGGGCGACGTGTTTTACTAGTGTCGCGTACAGTCCTCGGGCCCTCGCTACGAGTCTTACTATAACGTGTACTGTGTGGTGGTGGAATTGCCCGCCCTCGGGGAATTTGCCCTTGCCCATCCTGGTCGACTGGTTGAAGACAAGCACGTAGCGGTCGTGTAGCGATGCTTCTTTTAGCGCGGATGTTATAGGTGTGAGCTTGTCGTAGCTTGTCCAGCTCCGGGGCGCGTAGAGGTATGGGTTGGAGACTATGATTGTGTGTGAGCCTGTGGAGACGGCTTCCCTGATGAGGCCGGGAACGTCTTGGAGCCTGAATGCGCGGGCTACTAGTATATTGTCCTCGTATCCTCTCCTGAACCTCACGAGTCTCCTCAACAGGTACGGATCCAGGCCCCCGAACTCCTGGACATGGACAACTGTTACAGGGCCCCTCTTAGAGGCCTCGGCTATTGCATGGTGTAGTACTAGGCGGACGCCCTGCTCCCATCCATATAGCTCGACTATCCATCCTGGCCTGACAGGGCCTATTAGGTAGTCGAGGCTTGGAACACCTGTAAGCTTCTTCACTGTACCGGGTCCCCTCCGGGCTATCTAGGATAAGATGATACTTCCCTGTTATAGGAGTCTCCCGATGAAGAGTCCCTAGCCGGGGACCCGGTATGCCGGGAGAACACCTTGTAGACCACGTGTATTAGACAGGATACTCTCGGAGAAGCGGAGTATAGGATTGGAGCACTCTCTCCCACTATGCAGAGACAGGATCTCGTATCGACGAAATACAACATTGATCCTTCAAAGAATCCCCGTGGAGAGGCTAGAGGGGAAAGAGAGGTTTCACCGGGATTGGAGGGGGTTCTCTTAGACGCGTATCCTTCCAAGGATAAGGGACTAGAACTAGCTATAGCCACGGAGAACGGAATAGAGAGGATAACATATAACGCCAGCTACAAGATCTATCTAAGACCCCTCCGTACCGAGCCAAGAAGAATCCTACGGGGTCTCGAAGCCGATGATATAGATGCATGGGTAGAGGAGTGGCTTCTCCCACCATGGTACGCTGCTAGGGGACAGATAATAGTACTAGAATCAAGCAGGTTAAGGCTCCTTACGAGTATCGCATCAATACTCCAAGACCAGGGACTAGTACGACAAGTCAATAACTATCCCGGGCCCCACATAAGGGCTCTATGGAGCCAAGGCCTAACTCCGGGAACAAGGATAGAATACTATAAGGGTAATTTAAGACTCCTAGAGGATCCATGGGACCCACTCTACCCGGTGCCAAGCCTCCGCATAGCCAGGATAAGAGCCTACTCCTGGCACGGGCCGGTAGTTGCGCCATGGGAAGAGCCCAGAGAGATAATCGCCGAGTGCTGTGGAGAAAGACGTATAACGAGGGACCCGGGCGAGGTCCTAGACCTGTTAAGAAGCTGGAGACCGCACCTTGTAGATGCCAGAATACCTGATCGCTGGAGCCTCCCACTGGATCAGGGACCCGGATGGTACTGGTACGATCCCGACAAGAACCTTGTCTCTCCCTGGGGACTCCTCGAATGGATGAGGGTCTCAAGCCTACCCTATAGGGAGGCGCACGGGGCACCTATCGGAAAAATACTCACCGCGGCCGAAGCACGCGAAGCCTATAAGAGAAGATACCTCATAGACCCATCTACTCCACGCTACGAGAAGCCTAGACTTGTCAAGAGACTCATAGACGCGGACATGGCAGGGGCAGCGAGGATCCCGCGGCCCGGGCTCTACTGGGATATAATACAGCTAGATTACTCGAGCCTGTATCCCAGCCTCATAAGCATCCATAATATCAGTGCTGAGACAGTAAACAACCCCTATTGTAGGAATACAAGGGAAGCACCGTTTATAGGGCATAGGATATGCGTCGAGTCCCGGGGACTAGTAAGCAAGGTGCTAGGAGAACTAGTACAGCGTAGACAAATGATAAAGGAGGCCAAGCCAAGGGATCCCCGGGTAAAGGAGAGGAGCGAGGCCCTGAAATGGATACTCGTATCAGGCTTCGGATACCTAGGATATAGGAATAGCCTGTTCGGAAGCATAAGCGCCTACGAGACAGTGACCGCCTACGCAAGGAGAGCACTGGCGATAGCGGAAGAAACCGCGTCCAGACACGGGTACAAGGTCATACACGCGATAGTAGACTCCATATTCCTAGAACCAAGAAACCCCAACATAAGCATAGAAGAGCTAGCCCAGGAGATAACGCGGAGAGTAGGGGTAAAGCTACGGATAGAAGCACGCTACAAGTGGCTCTACATTCCATCCACGATGAAAGGCACCGGAGCCGTGAACAAATACTATGGATCACTCCTAGACGGGGGCATAAAGCTACGCGGGATAATGGCAATACGCGGAGACACGCCCCCATTAATAGCGAGGAGTCAAAGAGCAGCGATAAACCTGCTGGCCAGGGCCAAGACCCCGGTGGAGCTGGAGGAGCTCGCAGAGAACAAGGTAGCCCCACTCCTAGAAAAAATACAGAGCCTAATAGAGTCCGGAGAAGCCCAGCCCAGGCTACTCGTTATAAAGAAGAAGCAGAGAGACTCGGAGAGACGCACGCCATGGCGCAGAGCGTCCAAGGACAAGCTAGTAGACTACGTTAAATATATTGTAACCCTCAGGGGTCCATGGCCAGTCTGGCAAGGCCCACCAGTCTCATACGATAAACACTATTATCTCAGACTATTATACTCGATGATCCAAGAGCTACCCTCCACCACTACAATAGCTAGGATACGGGAAAACCTGGCTGAAAAGATAATGGGTCAGAAAAGGCCAATTCTATCATCACCATAGGCCGATATGGTTCAACGATAGCTGGTTCATCACTCCAAGAACATAGATGCCTCGTATCTACGGTAATAATATTATTAGCTAGGAGCTAGAGCCGTGTCTCCCGCAATGAATTATAACCGGGCTAGGGCCTGCTATAAACTGGACGAGGACTGTCCCTAGCCCCAAGACTATACAGGCTACGAGTCATTATCCAGGGGTGCGTGTATCCTATGGCAGGAGTAGAATTAGAGGTAAGGGAGAAGGTTCTACTCATAGTCTTCTCAGAGCCCGAGAAGTTCAATCCCCTAAGCACAGGTACTCTAAACAAGATAAGGCAAATAGTAGAATCATACCATGACAACCCTAAACCTCTCCTGATAACGGGGAAAGGCAAACTATTCAGTGCAGGCATAGACCTCTCAGAGGTAGCATCATCCACCTCTCCACAGGAGGCCCAGAAACCCTTCAAAGCACTCGTCGAGACAATAAGCGTCCTCCTCGAATATCCCGCCCCCACCGGGGTATACTTGAACGGCCCCGCCATAGCAGGAGGCGGAGAAATCGCCCTGGCAACAGACTTCATCTACGCCAATCCCAAAGCCTGGCTACAATGGCCAGAAGTCAAATGGAACATCATAGCACCACTCTTCCTAGCTCTCTCCAAGAAAACAGGGCTCCCCCGGCTAGCCTCACTCAACATGGATGCAGGAAAGATCCCGGCTGAGGACGCCTACAAGATGGGCATAGTATCAGGATTACTCCCGTCACTCGACGAGGCATTAAAGGCAATGGAGCAAGTCTACAACCTATACGTGTCTAACAAGTTCGCGTTTAGGATACTTCTAGAGGAAACCAGGAGCTGGAAGAAGACAGCTGTCACCGAGATAGCCTATAAGCTGGTTGACGCAGCGGCCTCGGACGAGTTAATAGAGAGGGCCCGCCGCTTCCTCTCCAAGAAATAACTTTTCCTCCAAGGATCATAACACTCCCTTCTACCTTGTTTTTACCACTAGTGTCCCGTTTACTAGAGGATCCTGTACTAGGTCTCCTAGAAGTACGGGAAGATCACCGGGCTCGTGGCCCTCTAGCAATAGTTTGACGACTTCAAGTGTGACTTGGTCCATATAGTTCTGTGTTATTTCCCCCTTCCAGCCTATGAACGCCTTTGCCCCCTTATCGAGGAAGACATCGGCCAGTATACTATCATTCGAGGTATAGCATCCCGCGGCAATTACTATTGTATCGTTTTTGAAGTTGCCTAAATGTTGTTCTAGGTATTCAGGGCTGACTGCAATATATTTTGGAAGGGTCTCAAGGATAGTCTCGTTTAACTCGACCCCCGGCGGGGGTATAACTGCGAGTGCTAAGAGGCCGTTCTTTAGGTTCTCGTCTATGTATCCATTGTATAATGCTTTTGCCTCCTCGTATCTGAGGCCCGTATAGATATACGATCCTAGAGGCCTCTCTGGATCATCGTTGTAGGCGCCGTGGGCCCGTATAACTATGAAGTCGAACTTGTTCAAGGAGACTAGAGGATCAAGAGTAGCGTTTATTCCCTGGTACACGTATACCTGGTATCCATTGCTCTCCAGTAATGACACAAGCTCATTGATAAGGGTCTCGTTAGGATACTCTCTATAAAGGCTATCATATATGAGTGCAGTCTTATTCTCCTCCAGGGGAACAATAGGCTGTGGAGGAGTACCTTCAGTTCTACCACTGTATAGTAGAAATACTGCGGCGAGAACAACCACTACCATGACTATGGCGCCAACTAGGCTTTTAGAGAAGCGTGGTCTAGTACTATCCTTCTTTTTCCCCAACTATACGGTCACCCTGCAAAGGTATCTGTTCCCACGGACCGCAACGCCCCTCCATCTCAGCTAAGGGTGGGGTCCTCATCGCCAAGAGGACAGGCTCAGCCCCAAAGGTCTACATCACCTTATAATAAGATAGGTACTCTGACTCTCCCAGGGCCTAATTGTGTCTATCCAGTAGACATATCTGTTTTCCAGGGAGCTTAATACTGTTTAATATTATTCCCGTAAGGAGAATAGACTTCTTGGAAAAAGGGTTTGATAAATGATGAAATATAAGAACCTGGGAAAGAACGGTCCCAAAGTAAGCCTTGTTGGCCTAGGATTCTGGCAGGCAGGGGGAAGACAGTGGAAATACTCATCGCCGAATTGGATAAAGGAAGTAGTTGAGGCTGCACATGCTAGGGGAATAAACTTTCTTGATACAGCTGAGATTTATGGTAATGGTCGAAGCGAACAGCTCCTTGGCCGAGCTCTAAAGGAGCTAGGGCTTAGGGAGGAGTTTATTGTCGCGAGTAAAATCGCCGGATACAGGGTTATCGAATGGGATATAATGAAGGGAATAGACGGTATAACTAGGCGCCTAGGCTCTAAGCCCGACATAGTACAGGCTCATTGGCCTCCTCCAATAATAGTTGACGTCTGCAGGATAGTCCGCTCCCTGGAGAAAGCGGTGATAATGGGGAAAACAGGATATTATGGCCTCAGCAACTATCCCGGAAACCTACTGAGTAAAGCACTAGAGTGCTCGAAGAGGATCGAGCCGGTCTCTAACCAGATACAGTATCATCTAGGCTATAGATCTGGGGAGAACGACGTCTTCCCTGTGGCGGAGAGGAGTGGGGTAGGAATTCTTGCGTGGAGTCCGCTTGCAAAGGGAGCCTTGGCGGGGCTCAGAGAGGCCAAGGATCCGGCCCAGAAACGGGACCCCGTGTTCAAGGCAGTAGCCAGAGATGACCGGCTCCAAAAAACACTGGATACTATTGCTAGGAAATACGAGACTAGTATAGCATCTGTGTCTCTGGCCTGGATAATAGCTAAGGGTGCAATACCCATACCTGGCACCCGTAAACCCATGAGGGTCAAGGAATATGCTTTAGCGGTAGACGTGGAGCTCTCCAGTGAAGACATAAATCTACTCGACGAGGTAACCAGAGTCTACGTATCTAGATGGGGAGACTCCTATAGGGCCTTACAGTATATGAGATATATCCCATGCCTTTTCCAGAGACTAGCGATAAAGGTTATGAGGGGAGTTTAGATTTCGCGGAGAGCATCCCTATAGGCGCTCTGCAGACATGCCCTTATACCTTTCCTCCGTATAAGCTCTGGACACGCCTCAATAGTGAACTCTACCCGGCCAGAAACTAGGTCGACCAGTTGTCTTGGTTCTCTCCGCTGTAGATTCTCACTGTAGACGCATCTAGGCCCAGCCCATTTGAAGAGACGGGGATGAACCTTCATGAGAAGACTCCAAAGCCCCCAAGCAATCCTCCTTATCTCCCACTGGGCCCTGGTACACATTCTAAGCGGCAAGAAGCTCTGTACTAGCTCCCTCGCATTCATAGTAACTATTATCCTCGTCCTCACACTATGAGGAATAATGAACCTAGCATCCTCTCTCTGAACGCCATGCGAGAGGAGCCTATAGTACTCTGAGGAGGCGCTAAGTAGATGAGAGATGTATCCTGCTAAGGCCTCTCCTCTTATACTCTCTGGGACGACGTAGGCTTTAACGGCTAGCCTGTATTGATTCCCAGCGTCTAGTTCTCTACTGGCCCTCTCTAGTACCCTGCTATAACAACTGTATGCACTTCTCATCGACTCCTGTGTCTTACCAGGCTTAGACGGACAGGATTCTCCTAGAAGGCTTGATGCCTCTAGGGCCATTTCACGGAGAACGCCTTCGGTATAGCGCATGCTTTGCTGTGTGTAGCTTGCTATCCTGTGTCTCACTAGCTGATGACTACATACTCTACTACATCCCTCCACTATCCAAGTATAACTGCTATGCTCCCAAGGGCTGAAGTGAGCCCTTCTTAGCGTCTCCTTAATCCATTCCTCTACTTCGCCGTCGTCTAGTCCTAGTAGGTGATCTATGCTTTTGCGTGATAGGCTGAGCTTAGAGGCCGAGGCAATGAGTCTGTCTCCGTCAGCCGTGTACTTGACTAGAAGGACTCGTATTCCGCCTGGAAGATTTATTGATAAGTCTCCTATTTCTTACCCCCCATAGTAAGGATCAGTCCATTGCCAGGGTATAAAGAATGATTATGTCATTGAGGATATTGTAAGGGGGAAAGAATGTTGGAGAGTCTAGCGCCTACTGTTTCTGCTTCTTTATCTCCTCTTCTCTGAGGAGTCTGCGGAGGATCTTTCCTACAGCGCTCTTTGGTAGGTCGTCTCTGAACTCTACTGCTTTGGGTACCTTGTAGGGTGCTAGGTGTTTCCTCGCGTATTCGATTATGTCTTGTTCGGTTACCTTGCCCTTGCACTCGGGTTTGAGTACTATGAATGCCTTGGGGTACTCGAAGTATTCTGGGTGTGGTACTCCTATGACTGCTGCTTCCTGGATGCATTCGTGCTTGTATAGGACTTCTTCTATCTCTCTTGGGAATACGCTGTAGCCCTTATACTTGATTATGTCCTTCTTCCTGTCTACTATGAAGAAGTATCCTTCCTCATCCATCTTGGCCATGTCTCCGGTCCTTACCCAGCGCCTGCCGCAGCACTCGAAGAAGACCTTCTTGTTCTCTTCGGGCATGTTATGGTATCCCTTCATGACCTGTGGCCCGCTTATTACGAGCTCTCCTACCTCTCCTGGGGGTAGTAGGACTGGCTCCTCGGGATCTGCTACCGCAGCTATAGTGGATGGTACTGGTACTCCTATGCTTCCCACTTTTGCCTTTCCTAGGATCGGGTTAACGTGTGTGACAGGGCTTGTCTCGGTGAGGCCGTATCCCTCTCTTAGCTTGGCTCCTGTTAGCTCCTCGAACTTCTTGGCTACCGCTACTGGCAGTGGGGCGGCCCCGCTTATACAGGCTTCCAGGCTTGTCAGGTCGAACTTCTTTACTTCTGGATGGTTAATGATGCTGATATACATTAGTGGCACGCCGTGGAACATGTTTGCCCTGAACTTGGCTATTGCCCTCATTACTTGTTTGACATCCCATCTCGGGAAGACAAGTATTGTTGCTGCCCTGTAGATACCTGTGTTGAGCACTGCTGTCTGTCCATAGATGTGGAACCATGGTAGTGCTCCTACGAAGACGTCTTTTCCTTTGACTCCCCTCTTATACCACGAGTCGATCTGTAACACGTTCGAGAGGAGGTTGTAGTGGGTGAGCTCTGCTCCCTTGGGCACTCCGGTCGTCCCACCGGTGTACATGAGAGCAGCGATATCGTTCTTGGGGTCGACCTTTACCGGCTCATCGATCGGCTGGTATTCTTTGAGGATATTCTTGAGCAGCTTGTTTCGATCGTCCTCTGTTATCTTTGGTGGCTTATACTTTAGCTTGTATAGGAATGCCTTGATTCCTGGGAGATAGTCTTGTATGCCTGTCCATACTATTTCTCTCACCGTGCCGGGTACTCCTGCCTCGACCTTGTCCTTGAATACGTCGATGGCGACTAGGATCTTGGCCCCGTTGTCTTCGAGCTGGTGATGGATCTCGCTAGGACTATAGAGTACGTTCATGGGAGAGACTGTTGCTCCCGCCATTAGTGTACCATAGTAGGCTATGGCGAACATTGGGCTGTTGGGGAGGAATAGTCCTACTACATCGCCTTTTCCTACCCCGCGGGATTTTAGATAAGATGCGAATCTCTTAGCGCTGTCGAGGAGCTCTTTGTAGGATACGTTTCTGCCTAGGAAGTGTAGCGCTGTTCTGTTCGGGAATTGTTCGGCGGCTTGCTCTAGGATCCAGTATAATGGTTTTTCTGGTATTTCTATTTCAGATGGTACTCCTTCATCGTAGCTTTTGAGCCAGGGTTTTGAAGAGTATTTTTCAAATGCTTCTTGAGGACTGGCCATGTATCTAGCACCTTACTAATAGAGATTCTTTATCCCTTTTTAAAATGGTGCCTAGCGTGGTTATACGTACTTTTTATTTTTGTATAAATTATAACAATGAATTATTATCAGAAACATTAATTTTTATCTATGTATAGACAAGCAACAAATACAAACGAGCTAGCACACTAACAAACAATGAGGTGAAGAGCAACATGCCAAAGGTAAGAGCCCACCTCCTAGTACATGGACGAGTCCAAGGAGTCTTCTTCCGGGCAAACATGAAGCGAGTAGCAGAAGAAAACAATGTTACAGGATGGGTAAGAAACCTGCCAGACGGCAGAACAGTAGAAGCCGTCCTAGAAGGAGAAAGGGAAAACGTTGAAAGAGTAGTCTGCTGGGCACTTCACGGACCCCCTGCAGCAAGAGTAGAAGCCCTCGAGGTAAAATTCGAAGAATACAAGGGAGAATTCAAAGAAATGAGCATAAGGTACTAGGCTCTCTAGCCGAAAAGCGCCGATACATCGAAGTGGAGTGTTACTGGCGGACAAGTCCTAGCCATGATAGCTGTTTCCCTAAAGACATGGCTCTGAATAATCATCTGCCTATCCCTCAGTCTTGGAATATACGGCTTATACTCTGGATCAATATCTAGTCTCTCTAGCTGGTGCCTCTCTGTTCTCAGAACGATCTTTGTATTAGCAAGCTGCAGGATTATATCATGTAGGTCGCGTGGGCTGTGAGAAGCAAACAATAATCCAATACCCCTCGCTCTCCCAAGACGGGCGATACGCGAGATAGTTGATGCTATCTGTCTAGTTGCCTCCAGTTCCTCCCTGCTACCATGCTCCTGGGGGAAGAACTGGTGGGCCTCGTCAACCACTACTAGGATAGGAAGAGATCGTTTCCTTTCCCTGTAGACTCTCTGTTTCCATACAGCCAGGCGATCCAGCAACCTATATGCTATAAGCCTAGATCCCTCCTGGCCTGAGAACGCTGTGTCCAATGCTGGTTTAAGATCAATTACTATCGGCATACTGTGCTCCTCTGCTATCTCGATGAGCGTCTTCCAGCTAGGCTCATTCCTTACGCTCACACTTTGGGACTTGGAATCAACACGGATAACATCGATTAAGCCAGACTCAAGAGCACTAGCCAGCCTCCTATATAACGACTCTAGGGTTCCAGAATGAGGACGCATCTTTTCTAGTATATCGTAGAGATAGCCCACCATGTCGATAAGGGGAATATCAGAATTACCGTACTTATACCTAGCGTATGAGTTCTCTAAATCATTAATGGAGTAATCTCCTTCTTCCACATACATACGTTCTATAACGACGTCTTTAGCAGAGTCAAGATCGTACTCTTTTCTATATCTATCTCTATTCTTTGACTGAATAGTCGAGAGATACGCCTTCACAGCCGCTAGTACCGTGGGTAGCGGCGGATAGAATCCATAATCCTTGTGGAACCTCGTCCTCAATACTCTAAGCAGGTCTCTGGCAAACATTGTCATTCCAGGTATCATGCCGAAAAGATTCTCGGTCCCGGTCATAGTAGTATTAATAGTATATGGCGTTATGATTATACTTGCCCCGACGACGTCTATCATAAAGTACTCGATACCTCCTTTCTTAACACGAACAATACCGAAGTTCTTTCTGTCATCGATAAGAGGAGAGATAGCCTCTTCAACATATTCTCTTATCGTTGCGCGGAGAGGATCGTCCGCGGATCTTAGCATCTCCACTGTTACTGGCAGCACAACTAGTACTCCCCGGGGATGCCTTAGCCTCCCCTTGTTAGCCTTGTACACCGGATCCTGGGACAACTGCTTCCGCGACTCTGGTCTAGGAGGAAACGGTAATTGGACATAGTCTTGATTCATATCTATTATGACTGCGGCAAGCTTCGGCTTCCCGGCAGAGTATATTGATGATACCATGTTTTTAATCAAGGTCGTCTTACCGCTCCCAGTTGTGCCGAGAACCAGGACGTGTTGGAGTACAGCCTTATAAGGAAGATAGACTGGGATACCGGCGTTCTTAACTATACCGGCAGGATGCGCCAATGAGCCGAGGAGGATTCCCTCGTCTGGGAGAGCTAGTAGGCGCATGATTACCCATGGCAATGGATCGATGACAGGAGACTGGGGCTCTATACTCGATGATGCCGGAGAGGGATCAATTAGATCAGGATATCTTGCCTCCATAAGAGGCTCGGCCTCGATAATAGTTGAGGTGGCGACTGAGCCCGTGTCAGGTTCAAGGCTGTACTGTGAGATAGGAGGCTCGACCCCTATCTTTGCGAGGGCATCTTGTCTAAGTATACGAGTGATCCTTAGGAGGACGACGTTTAGTGTTTTAGGATCTATTACAGCTAGATAATCTCCTATCCTGTAGAGACTTGAGGAGCCAGAATAGTAGGTTTCCGGATCGACCTCGATCTTTATGGTTTCTCCAGGCCCTACAGTCACATCCCAGTACCGCGTGGTTCTCCCCACAATAACTCCGAGCTCCTCGGCTACACCGTACGCTCGCCTATACATCTCATCGAGTCTCTCTGCGAGGCCCGGAGAGCCGAGGCCTCCTAATAGTGTGCCGAGATCCTTCTTGTCTTTCTCCATGACGCTTCGGCCTCCAGGAGATTATCGTAGGAGAGGCTTCCACCGGACTCCACTATTCTAGAGGCTAGATAATCATGTATTGCCCTGCTAATATGCTTGGATCTATAATCGGAGACGTGTATGGAGACTGGCGTGGTGCTACCCCTTAACACGGAGTCGTAGGCGAGTATATGGTATGCTGATAGCTTCAGTTCTCCCAGTATATTGGATGTGGACTCTGTGTATTCCAGTCTATAGGTTCTTGGTACTAGGGAGTGTTGCCATTTTCCAGCTGGTATAGCCGTGTATTCTAGTATCTTCACGTATGGCTGGTTTGTCTTTTTAGAGTAGAGGAATGTTATCTTGGGGCTACTGTATATTGATCCGGGGACTATCCTTGTGCAGTGTGTGTAGTAGTGGGCTAGTATTTTTTGGTCGGAATATTCTCCTCCCTTCCTGAAGCATTGGGATAGTCGTGGCGATCCCTTTACAACCCTGTCTAGTATGAGGCTGTGTTCTAGCCGTTTAACTACGCCTATTACGGGTACTCCCTTTGCCTCGAGCCGGTGTATTGCTTGCAGACGTGTTATGAGGAGTTGTTGCCAGGACTCGGTGTATTCGTTCTTATACTCGTGGTATTTTTCGTGGGCCATGGTTAGAGGATATACTGGGCCATCTACTAGTACTACTGGCTGTATATCTATTCTGTCTGCGAGTTCCTCGATTATCGTTGGGGCTACTTTGTCGAGTAGCCAGTTTTCTAGTAGGAGTCTTAGCTCGTCTTGGGCTTGTTCGATGCTGTATGCGGCGTTGTAGTTGTATCCTGCCGGGTTTTTTGTTATTATAATAGGATTGTTTGCTGAGGGGATTTCGTGGGGGAGTAATGGTATAAGGAAGCCCGGGCCCTGTAGGTTTAGCTCTGTTGATGAGAGCGAGGGGTATTCTATTGTATGTGTTGATCCTATTGTGAGTGTCGCTGCGCCTATTATGAGTGATCCGTGTGAGAGGTCGATGCTCCTGCTACTGCTATCTATTCCTATTGTTACTAGTTTATGGTTTAGCCGGGATATTCTGTGTTTTACGAGTTTGATTGTTCTTGGCGCTAGGAGCCTGTTTATCACGTGGTCTAGTATTATGCTGAAGTTTCCTCGGTGTTCGAGGGGTTCTCTTATTTCTAGGAGCTGGTCTAGTCTCATGGGATCGCTGTAGGGCTGTGTATAGTTGTCGTTCTCGCCTAGTAGCGTGCTTGTTGCTTCTAGTAGTCTTAGCAGGCTAGGAGTCATACGTTGACACCTTGGATAATTTTGTCTATCCTTGTCCAGTTGAATATGGGGAGGTAATACCTTATGTATATAATATGATATATCCGCAGGCCCCTCCCTCCTACAACCTGCCAAGCATCCGGAGGAGTCTCTCAGCATTATCGTGGAGAATAGCTCGCTTAGCATCGCTACTTATATCGAGCTTCAAGATATCCCTAATAGAGTCCTCTATAGTAAAACCTACGAGGTATGGGAAATCGCTACCGAACAAGATCTTATCATATCCGACCTCCTCGACAGCACGCTCAACAAACAAGGGATCCACAGCACTCGTATCCATCCACACGTTGTCAACGTTGTAGGCCTGCAATGCTTCTCTAAAATAGATGCCTGGCATAATAGCGCTATAGGATCCCATATGGGCGATAATGAAAGGAATATCAGGGAACTTCTTAGCCGCCTCCGCGACAAACTTTGGCCTCGCATATCTACACATCTTAGGGAGCTCCCAGAGGCCAGGATCACAGCCTGTATGGACTATAACTAAACCATTGATGCCTTCAACAAACCTGTATAACTTATAGAGCTTGCTGGAGGAAGGACTTATACAGTGGAGAGTAGGATATATCTTGACGCCTAGAAGCTTATCCCGGTAAACACGCATTCTTTCTATTACTTTATCAACGCCATAGTCGGGATTATAGCTCCCAACCGGATAGAGCCTCCCGGGATATTTCTCAACTGCTTTCACTACTTCTTCGGTCCTTCGCCTGTGTTCTATTAGTAATTGGACGTGTTCATCGATACCCTTGTCGGGCTCAAAGATGAGTGTTCGGATACTACGAATAGGGCTATGGGCCACATAGTCGAGTATTTCTTGGACTGCGTTTCTGACGTATTTGGGGTTAACGCGTTTCTTAAAGCTCTCAACACCACCCTCTATGGCTATAACCACAGCCCTCTCTACATTAGCTTCGTCCAGCTTCTTTACCAGGTAATCGGCGGCAGCTATAGGATCCTTGTACCTATATGGTAGGTGCACGTGGAAGTCTATTACTGGGCCGTAATCCATGGCTTACCCCATCAATATCCACATAGTTATGTTATCTACGTAGAGTAATTAACTTAGAGAGATACAACACTAATAAACAAGGTACATCTAAGATGAAGAAGAATCCCCAGAACGAATACGAGTTATACAGAGAGTTGGCTAGAATAACCCATTCAGAATACTGCCTAGACTATGATGCATGTCCTCTGCAGGATACTAATCTTGTCGTCAACATCGATGGGTACTCCGAAGTATACAGCAGGTATAGTTGGATCAATATCGATGCATGGGCTTACCGAGCAGTAATGGCCTCGCTCTCAGACATAATTACTGTAGGTGGGCAACCTATAGCAGTCATGGTGAGCCTGGGCGTAAATAATAGAGAGGAAGCATTCGAGGCATCACACGGAGTGAAGATGGCTTCTCAAGATGCAAGCGTTAAGGTGCTCAAATCCGATACTAATCTAGCCCGATACGAGAGATGGATTGATATAGCATCAATCGGTATAACTCATAGGACTCCCATTTCACGTAGGGCACCTAGAAACGCTAAGAAAAATGCCTTGATAGTACAGCTCGGTTACTCGGGGTACGGATTACTCGAGAGCATGATTGCAAACGGAAAAATACAATATGAACAAATACCAGGATGGCTGATATACAGGAGGCCACCGCTTAACGCCTGGAAAGTATTGTCAAGATGCGAAGTTATTGCTGGAATGGATAATAGTGACGGCCTAGGCTATACGCTTTCAACTTTAGGATACCTTAACGGCTTAGACATATATTTAGAAGAAATAGCTATCGAGCCGAAAGTAGTGAAAATACTCGACGAAGAAGAAATTAATATGGATATTCGAATAGTGCTTGGATCCTGGGAAGACTACAATCTAGTATATCTCGTAGAAGAAGACTTTGTCGATTGCCTTGAACGGAACTGTAGAATGGAGAATATACCGTTTACAATTATGGGATGGGCGGAGGAAGGTTCTGGGAAACTAATATACAAGGGACGGATAGTAGATAACGGGAAAGGATGGAGTTGGATCTAAAAATTTCAAGGGAATAGAAGACTGTGTATGCTGTGTAGATTCTAGAAGGTGTACCTGATACGATAATTTATTGGTTGGTCTTGGATTGGATTCTGTCTTTTATCCTCTCTGCTAGTTTTATTATGTTTTTCTTAGTAGGTTCAACCTTTACGAGTTTATAGTAGTATCGTCCCCTGTCTATTATTTCTCCCCGTATGCTTTCTATTTCAATTCTTAGATTTCTTACTTCTTCTGCAAGGTCGTCTTCTTCCGCTAGAATTAGGACTTGGTGGGCCTCTTGTAATGCGTCTGATAAATCGCCTGTTCTTATGGTTTTTGGGGCCTCTCGTCCAAGCTCCTTTATCTCGTCCGCTATTTTAAGAGCCCATTTAAGAATGAGGTCGTTAAGACTCTTCTCTTTTCTTTGATCGGTCAAATCAGCCCACCCTAAACTCCATATAATTAGACTATGCTTTCGCCCCTAATTATTCTTATTTATAGACGTGTTCTAGGTATACTAATAGTATCCATATATTCTTTGAAGTCTTGAGATAAGTCCATCTATACGGTTCACAAGGTAATCTATGCCGGTGACGTAGAGAGTATTATTTTTCTCCATCCTGTATCGTATGGCCCGTGATAGCTTTATTAAGAGATCGATTTCAGTTGTCACACCGCTGTATGGTCTCTTTATTAGCTGTGGTGTTCGGTCTAGGTCTTCAACTAGCTCCCTGATCTCGAGGAGGGCTTCTTCCAGTCCTCCAAAATAGATTGATTCAGGAATGTTTAATCGCTGCTTATAAAGGTAAATAATTGACTGCCAGACGTCTTCTACCCCTGTGAGGCTGTTCCGGGGCAATTGTATGCACCTTTCTCAGAATGTGGGATCTCGGTGGGAGTTTATATAGATTTCCAGAGGCTACGAGAATAATGTGTTTTTATAGAGATTGTCAAGGCTGCTGGCAGTTGATTTTTATTAAGGTTATAATATTGAATAAGATCACTAGTATACTCCTAGATATAATATCACGTTAATACAATACATATATTTGTATTAAGCCAAGGTGTTAGGTTTAAAATCTAGTTTAATCATATATATGAAGCGGTGAGATAGCCTCCGATCCCCCTTAATACAAAGAGAGGTATCAGGACTTGATGAAGCCAGAAAGAGAATACAAAGAATATACAAGCACACTTGAAGAGATAAAGAAATTACATGTAATGATCGACCCAAAATACTTCCGAGAAGAGCTCCTCCAAAACTTCAAGAACAAGCTCAGTTCATCTCTATCGCGTAAACTAGCAATCGAAGAAGTATGGATAAACGACCTCCTACTCCAGGGAGAAATAGTAGGCGAAGTAGTAGACCAGAAAGTTGAAGACGTAATAGTAACATTGGAAACCTTCGTATATAGAGAACCCGAAGCAGAGTACCTTGCTATACTTGCCAGCGACGAATACGAAGTAAGATTATATGATAGCATCCATTTATCAGGTCTTGCTATAATATCACCCGAGTTTAAACTCGAGGGACTCCTGGCATTCGACAGCTTCCTAGAGCTTCCAGTAGAAGGAGAAATAACCAAGATCCCAGTCAAGAAAATATAATTAGGACACCAATCTCTCGCTAATATAATCCATACAGTCTACCAGAGTACATTAAACCAAGCCTTCTATATCATTCAATTATAACGAGGATCAATCCGAGGGTACTCTCATCACTAGATCAGCCCTAAAGCGCTACTATCATCTCCCATATAAGTTACTGAATTCGTAGAGTTAATTAAAACAATCATAAACCATACCGGAAAATTTGTTAAGAGAGAAATCCTTCGAGGATCCTAAAAATACCTAGGAGTCCTGTCTAATAAAACGCGGTGTACAGAGCTATGGCCTATCCAGGGTTTCACGCATCAAAATGGATAACACCTCTCATAGAGAGACAAATCCAGCCCGCGGGCATAGATCTACGGATCTCAAAAATATTCGTGTTCAAGGGACGAGGACAGCTCGGAGCTGAATCTAAAAAGCTGGCGGAGACAATAGAATTAGAGCCTTATGAAAATAAATGGGTTCTAGAGAAGGGAGCCTATAAAATAAGGTTTGCAGAGATAGTTAGTGTGCCAGAAGACGCGGTTGGATTCTGCTATCCTAGGAGCAGCTTGCTGAGGATGGGCGCGTCCCTTCTATGCGCTGTCTGGGATCCAGGCTATATGGGTAGAGGAGAATCCCTCCTTATAGTAGAGAACCCCCATGGCATCGAGATAGAAAGAGATGCGAGGATTGCACAACTAGTATTCATAAAGCTAGTGGAGAAACCCCAGAAGACATATGATGGCTCATATCAAGGAGAGAATATCACGGATCTAGACTAGATACCTAAGAAACGAAGCATGATAATAGCGGCGACAGTATAGATACTCGCCGCGATCAAGCTCATAAGTATTTCTCTCCTTGATAAGTCAGGCTTAAAGGCCTTTCCATATCCGTACGCCATGAGTAAGATGCCTACTATATTAGTTACCCAGTATGAGGCGACGAACAAGAGATCGAAGTACTCTGTTCCTATTAGGTATGAGGCAAGTTTAGCCATAGTGAGTGCTAATGGTATGTTTACTACTAGGTCGTTCCACCAAGATGCAGGTGATAATATGAATCCCACAGTGCCTATTATAGAGCCATATATTCGCACCATAAACTGGCTCCTTATCCTCTTCAGCGACAGCACTGTACCATCGCCTCCCGGCTATTTAACTTGGATTCACCGCGTTGTCTTCCCGTGTTCGGCTTCGCCTCAAGTATGATACGTTGCCCACAGGAATCTCAAAGGACAAGGGTAGAAATAAAATTATGGAATATAATAGGCCGAGTTATCGGGAATGCATAAAGTAGTTAGATGATTGCTACTTGAGGTATTTTGATGACAGGTACTGGTTGAAGTATTCTGGGTTGACTTCTTCTCCTGTGGCTATCTTTATGAGTTCTTTAGGCGGATATGTTGACCCCCACATGTGTACTAGTTTTCGTAGCTCGTCTTTTAGCCTTGTTATTCCTTCGGTACCTTGTGATAAGAGCTCTTCTAGTTTCTCCTTTGACTCTATTGTTTGCTTTATCTGTGCTGCTATAACGTTTCCTAGAGTGTATGTGGGGAAGTATCCTATTGTTCCATGGCTCCAGTGTATGTCCTGGAGTACTCCCTCCGCATCATTCCTGGGCCTTATTCCTAGTAGTTTCTCCATCATGTTGTTCCATTCAACAGGTACTTCGTCAACGTTTAGCTCTCCCGTGATGAGCTTTTTCTCTATCTCGTAGCGTAGATATATGTGGAAGTTGTAGGTCACTTCATCTGCCTCGACTCTTATCAAGCTTGGCCTTACTGTGTTAACGTACCGGTATATTTCTTCGGCGCTGTATTCTCTGGTGAAGTCGAGATATTTGTCCAGTATAGGTTTCATTAAGGTTACAAATGGCATGCTTCTCCCTACAATGTTCTCCCAGAACCTGCTCTGGCTCTCGTGTACACCTAGGCTTACGCCTCCTGCTATGGGGGTCATTGCTAGTTTCTCGTCTACTTGTAGCTCGTAGAGCGCATGGCCGAATTCGTGTATCACACTATATATTGTGTGCTTAAAGTTGATGCCTTCGTAGCGGGTTGTTATTCTTACATCCTTTACTCCCATATTGACTGTGAAGGGATGAGGGCTCACGTCTAGTCTTGCCCTATCCCATGGGAATCCTAGGAGATCCAGTATCTCCTTGTTTACCTTCTCCATCTTCTCCCTGTCATATGAGACTTTCTCTAATGGATGCTGACTCGGATAATAACCGTCTGAGAGGACCTTCTCCAGGACCTTTTTACTATGGGGGATGATCGCGTCGAATACCCTGTCCATATCGTCTATTGTTAGTCCCTCCTCGTAAATGTCCAGGAGAGCGTTGTAGGGGTGCTTCTCGTATCCTAGGTACTCGGCTGTTTTCCTAGCGAGATCAACTATTTTCTCGAGGTAGGGCTTGAACTTGGAGAAGTCTGACTTCTGCTTGGCCTCGACCCATACATGCACTGCTTCTCCTGTCACCTTTGTGTACTCATATACGTGTTCTGGTGGAAGCTTCTTTAACTGTGTGACTGCTCTATCGAGTACCCTTACAACTCCCTTCTCATAGGGATTCAGCGAGTCGACTTTCTTCTTGGCCTCCTCGAGTAGTTCTACTAGTTCGGGTCTTAGCACCAGTTGTTGGCTTAGAACACTCAGCTCTGCGCGGGCAACGCTTCTCTCCTTTGCTCCTTCCCTGGGCATATAGGTCTCGCTATCCCATCCCATAAGGGCTTGTGCATGCCCTATAGCCCATATGACACGGTACTTTTCGATCAGTTTCTTAATGGTGTCGTCTACGAATACTTGATCTACCATTCAGGAGTCCCCTCCAGGCTTCTAGCGTATGTCTACCTACTTATATTGAATATATACATATGGCAAACGCAAATATCGGGCCAGCCACAGAATATACCTGTGGTGCATCCCTAATGGCTAGGTATGAGGTCAAAGTAGGAAGCCTAACGGTTGTAATAGATGACGAACTCCTTTATACGGAATCAGACGAGTGGATTAGCGTAGACGGAGACACGGCAACAGTAGGTATAACTGACTATGCGCAGAAAAAACTGAAAGACATAGTAGGAGTGGAGCTCCCAGAACCAGGAGACCATGTATCACGAGGAGACTCGGTCGCAGTCGTGGAATCCATAAAAGCGGCCGCCGACGTGTATGCTCCATTAACGGGAGAGATAACCGAGGTGAACGAGGAGCTCTATGATGCTCCCGAGCTTATAAACCAGGATCCTTATGGGAAAGGTTGGTTATTCAAGATAAAAATGGAGAAGAAAGGAGAGCTAGACAACCTCCTGAACCATGAAGAATATGTAGAGAAGATTAAGAAAGAGTCTTAGATTCCTTCTTTCTCTTTATTTCTACATAAATGACAATTATAATTTAAACTAGTGGAGAGTAAACTTCTTTAACCTAGGATGATATTTATAATAATGAAAACAATTCATCTAAATACATCACTATATGGTTTTGAGGGTTATAAGCAAATGCGTCATATAAATCAGCTAGGTACAGTAATAGTACTGGTGCTGGTTTTAGTCACGGCTCTCATTAATCCATTTAGTGTTGGCGCCATAGCGAGCGTAGCCGATGGGAATAGTTCTTCCGACGTGATAGTCGACACCTATTGGTTGGGAAACGTCTATTGTATAGTATTGAACTCTTCTAAATTCGAGCAGCGAGGCCATGTGTTTATCTATCACAAATACACTGAGGGATACACGGGGTATTTCTCTCAACTATCATGGTTATTGAATGGATCTAGTATAATTTATCAAGAGTCGGGCGGGAATATCACAATGCACAAAGATTATGCTATATTTCAGCCAGGTGTGGATAATACTACTATCTCAGCAATACTGTCTAGCCTTCTAAATATCGGCGAAGACGAGATAAGAAATGTAAGATTATACTATTACGAGGGTACTGACTCTGGGATATTGGTAGCGTTTACTGTTGGGGCCGAGTGTGCTAGTTACCAAGTGGATAGTAATGATATTGTATGGCGTATCAATGAATATCTAGAGATAACCGTTGATAAACTAGTGATAGTAGACTTATTGGAGAGCTATGATATTGCCAAGCATGACGCTAGTAGAATCTATGAGGTGCTGGGGGACTCTAACCCCTACGTTAGGGCTATAGGGTATTATAGCGAGGCTGAGTTACCTGTAGTGGTTGTGGAAGGGGATATTCCTAATTCGGCTCTGGACGAGCTTGTGGATACTATGAATAATATTGCTGTGGGTTATGTTCTTGTTATTGTTGATCATGATCCGGTAGTGGTGGAACCATTGCCTCTTCGCGAGAATAGTTTGCTAATGCTAGGAGCTGTCTTTGTACTCGCTATAATATTAGCTGGAGTCTTTTATTATTGGAAACGCTAGTCTCCTAATGTTATTATCATAGAGAGATCTATTTTCTGTTGATGTATGGGAGAGCTCTTTGGTGTTTACTCCCCGGTTAACAATGTAATGGGGGCGGAACCACCATATTTACATATATCGGATCGAATTTCATAGGGATAACCTTATGGTTTGCTTTTAAATATGATTAATAGATATAGAGAGATAAACTGAATAGACAAATGTGTAGAGGGGACAGTTTTGCCGAGCGTGGAGACGATAGAACACGATGTAGTGGTTCTGGGAACAGGTATTGCTGGCCTGAGAGCAGCAATAGAGATCAAGAGAAAATATGGTGACAAGATAAATGTCGCCCTAATTAGCAAGATACACATCATGAGGAGCCATAGTGTCAGCGCAGAAGGGGGAACAGCAGCCGTACTCTATCCCGAGGAGGGAGACAGTTTTGCTCTCCACGCATGGGATACTGTTAAAGGAAGCGACTTCCTAGCAGATCAGGACTCAGTATGGCTAATGGTAAAACTACTCCCAGAAGAGATAAGGCTCCTAGAGAACTGGGGCCTCCCCTGGAGCAGGCGCCCAGATGGGAGAATAGCCCAGAGGCCCTTCGGAGGACATAGCCATCCTAGAGCAACATTCGCCGCAGACAAAACTGGTTTCTTCGAGATGCAGACTCTCTATAATAAACTACTTGAATTTGATAACTGGGAACGCTACGACGAGTGGTTCATAACCAACATAGTAGTAGAAGACAACCAGTACAAAGGCCTCTACGCCATTAACATGAGAGACGGCAACCTCTACTACTTCAAGAGCAAAGCCGCTATAATCGCTATGGGTGGAGGAGGAAGACTCTACAACTTCACAACATATGCACACACGGTCACAGCAGACGGATACGCTGTAGGATTCAGAGCAGGAGTACCAGTAAAAGACCCTGAGTTCATACAGTTCCACCCAACAGGACTAGTCCCAAGCGGAATCCTAATAACGGAAGGTGCCAGAGGAGAGGGAGGCTACCTGATCAATAACAAAGGAGAGAGATTCATGCTGAGGAGCGACTGTGCACCGACCAAGGGAGAGCTGGCGCCGAGAGACATAGTATCGAGATGTGAGATGAAGGAGATACTCGAGGGCAGAGGCTTCAAGGACGAGGTCTCTGGTCTAGGATACGTTAAGCTAGATCTAACACACCTAGGCGAGGACAAGATAAACGAGAGACTACCAGCAGTCAGAGAAATAGCCATTAGGTACGCGGGAGTAGACCCAGTCGAAGAACCCATACCTGTGAGGCCAGCAGCACACTATACTATGGGAGGACTACACACAGACAAGTACTATAGGGTCCTCAACGAGGACGGTGTATGGATAAAAGGACTATTCGCTGCAGGAGAAGTAGCTGCATCAAGCGTACACGGAGCCAACAGGCTTGGAAGCAATAGCACTGCAGAGTGTCTAACCAGTGGGAGACTAGCCGGACTCCTAGCAGCAGAGTACGTGCTCAGGACGCCAGAAGTGCCAAGCGCCTCACCAGATAGGCATGCAAAAGAGGAATCCTGGGTATTCGGATTATTAAAGAGGGAGTCAGGAGTACCAAGCTATGAGATAAGGAGAAAAGTAAGAAACGTCATGGGAGAGTACTTCTACGTGTTCAGGACAGGAGACGGGATGAGGGAGGCCCTATCCCAAATAATAGAACTAAGAAAGCTTATGAGAACCCAGATGTATGTCGAGGATAAGAGCAAAGTATACAATACGGATCTACAAGCAGCGATAGAAACCATCAACATGCTCGACGCCGCACTAGTAGCTGTTAAGGCAGGCCTAAACAGGACCGAGAGCAGAGGAGCCCACTACAGGCTAGACTATCCAAAGAGAGACGATGATAACTGGCTAAAGCACACACTAGTACTGAGGAACGGAGAGGACGATATAAGAATCACCTACAGTCCAGTCGCGATAACGACTTGGAAGCCTGTAGAGAGGAAGTACTAGTGGGGTGGTCGTGATGGCAGAGGAGAAATCCAAGGTCATAGACAATAGGCCAGGATGGATCGCAAGCATAAATCCCTGGGTACTGCGAGTCGTAAACAACCCCGAGAGAGTAGCATTCGTGCTCCACAGAGTAACAGGAATACTCATGGCCCTGATAATAATGGCACACATATTCGTAACAGGAACGCCTGCCCATACAGGATGGGAGGCCTGGGTAGAAGAAATAAACAAGGCACAAGGATTCAGCCTAGTGACACTCTACTTCTTCTTCTTCGCCGGCATAGCATGGTTCCACGGACTCAACGGTATAAGACTACTACTAGTAGAATTCTTCGGAGTATGCATTGGAAAACCGGAGAAACCGAAGCCACCATATATTGCGCCAAGCCTTAAGGCATGCCAGAGAAAGCTACTGTACCTCGTATTCCTGCTATGGCCAATACTCTGGGCGATAACAGGATATATTGTATTCTTCAAGTAGGGGGTGTGGTAGAATGGTGAAGAAAGGAACAGTCCAGGCAATCGTCCAGTACATTACCGCGATACTACTCATATTCCTACTAACATGGCACCTCGTGATTAGAGTACCATGGCTAAGAGGAGTAGAAACCTTCAAAGACACACTATCACCAAACCTAGTATATCACGAAATAAACGCCTACGGAGTACTACTACTGGTATTCGCCTACGCTGCACTACTACACGGCTTCAACGGCCTACGCGGAATACTACTAGAATGGACAAGTGGAAAATACAAGAATCTCATAACGATAGTCATCGTCATACTCATAGTGGTTTTCGGCGCGCTGGCAACATACACGGTGATAGGGACTCCAAATCCAAATCCATGATGTAGAGGAGGTGGTATAAGATGACGTTTGATCCACAGGCAGCGACGAGAACTCCGCCCAAGAAAGTAATCTTCAGGATAAAAAGATACGATCCAGAAAAAGACAAGACCTGGTGGGAAGAATACGAGGTAGAAACCTACAGAGGAATGACAGTGCTCGACGCACTCCTCAAAATCAAGGAAGAAATAGACCACACAATAGTAATGCGATACAGTTGTAGAATGGGAGTCTGCGGTAGCTGTGGAATGGTAATCAACGGCATGCCACGACTAGCATGCCAGACACAAATCTCAGAGGTAGCATCAGAGGCCAAACCAGTGATCGAGCTGGAACCACTAAAGAACTATCCAGTAATCAAAGATCTCTTAACTGACTTTACAAAATTCTTCAACAAGCATAGGAGCGTTAAACCCTACCTGATACGGAAGAACAAGGAAGAAGTAGAGAAGGGAGACGCAGAATTCCTAATGACTCCGGAAGAGCACAAGGAGCTCTACGAGTACACGCTATGTATAGCATGTGGCCTCTGCTACAGTGCCTGTCCAGTAGCAGCTAGCGACGAGAGATTCCTAGGCCCACAGGCCCTAGCCTACGTATGGCGCTACGTGAGCGATCCAAGAGACGAAGCCTGGAAAGAAAGACTAGAAGCAGTCGACGTAGAAGAAGGACCGTGGAGCTGTCACTACGCAGCATCATGTAGCGCAGTATGTCCGAAGATGGTTGATCCAGGAGCAGCAATCCAGAGACTAAGAAGCGTCCTGATAAAATACAAGCTAGGCCTATTCAAGAAGAAAACAGCGAAGAAAGCAGTAATACCCAAAGAACAAGTAAAGCCAAAGAAACCACTACCACCAGAATCAAAACTAGTAGAAGGAGTAGACATCGAAGCACTGGACAAAGCCCCAGTAGAAATACCTGTCGAAGAACTAATATCCTAGAAACATATAGTCATATTAATCCATTATTTTTCCAACTAGCTAGTTATTATTTTATTATTTTTTGTTATTTAAAAGAAAGAAGTAATATGTATTATTTAAAGCTAAAGCTTTATATATTAAGGTAACGTTATATATATAGAGATAGGTGATATATTGAGAGATTTTAATATAGATCTTACAATACTCTCAATAGTAATAACAATAATGCTTGTATTAACAGGCATAAATGTAATGGCTCAAACCAATACAATCCAAGAAGATCTCACGCCAAATGTACTATGGGAGTACCAAATGACTTTTGATCCTATAGTTTTGGAGGACCCTAGCGAAGTAACAAGGGGTACAGGATTTATATCTGCTGCATATGTTTTTCTAGATATATTGCATTTTACAGCAGAACTAGATCAGGTTGCAAATAGACCGGTAGTTACAGCAACATCTACCGATTACTTGCCGCCACCGGAAGTTGTAGTGTTTACACTTGAAGAATCTGTCTTCTTAAAAGACTATGGTTATTTATATGTATGGAAGTATGATCAGTACATAACATTATATAAAGATGCTAATGTCTATGTTTTTGCAATATTTAATACATATTCGTACTATGACGGAATATACTATGGAGCAGTAGGACATGATGATATTATTTACGATCAATATGATGTAGCGTATTTTGAGCAGACGGCAGGCGGTGACTGGGAGTGAGAAATGATAATGAATATAATTCAAAAAATTTCTCTTTTAAAATTTTATTTTACAATTTAAAAAATAAGAAGTTTTTTCTATTGAAATTCTCTATATTATTCCTTATAATAATGTTTGTTATACAATTTATGTTTATCCCCTACGAGTATTATAAGTTCCAGGTTGTCGAGCCAATCGAGAGATCAGAAGCCGATTATCAAGTTACACTGCTGCCTAACAAGAACTCTAGAGAAATGACATACCTCGAATTTATAGGGCAACTACAGAATTGTAGTAAGAAAGCAGGATATGACGTAATCATCGTAGGTGAAGGAACCGGAGTTACCCTAAAAATAGCTGATAACAAGAAGCAAAGCACTTTCTACAGGTATTCTGATAAGGTGATCATCTATCCATTATCCGATATTGTATTATATAATCTAACGACCGCAAATCACCTTCTAAAGGGATCCCATCCTAAAGGAGATAATGACGTTTTATTAAACTATGCGTTCTACAAACGTGTCTCGCCAGAGTCTGACGTATATTTTACTGAATCTGTAAGTGCACGTGTAGCAGGGATAGTCATAGCACCGCTTTTAGACTCTCACGGAGTAATCGTAGATGATGCAGTATACTTCAGGATTTTTGGAGGAGTCGATATAGACAATGTGACTAGAGCCAATATAGATCTGGCTAGCTCTGATATGTGGAAATACTATATAAAAATCAAGGCGAGTCCCGGGATTAGTACAGATAAATCTTATCCAGATATAGTGAAACAGTGCTTTTCTTCTTCAATCGGAGAACAAAATATTAGAGTGGTCAGCAAGGAAAGCTTGCTACAGGATAGTTATGAAAGGCTTAATAGACATGCAGTTAAACCGGATTCTCCTACCTTTATAGATCTAGTGTTGGGAATCATAGTCTTAATTGTTGTAACTTACAAGTTTGTGAATGATCTAATAAACTATAATTCAAGAATTATTACTTTTATGATGATTAACGGCTATGATATGGCGTCAATGATAAAGCTGTTTGTGCTCGAGGTCATAATAGTACTCGGATCCGTCTCATTATTGTCACTAATAGCTGTCTCGATATTCTATATAAGGGTTCTTCTCGAAGGCTCTAGCTTCCCGCTCACAATTGTAATTGGATGGAACCTGAAATATTTCATGATAGCAGCAGTACCTATGCTAGTAGTCTCAGTATTGTTCTCCGTGTATGGTCTGAAGAGGAAAAGTATACGTGTCTTGATTAACGAGGTGTCTTAAGGATGAAGCCAATTATACAGTTAATAAATGTCTCAAGACGAGTCACTTATACCGGATCAGTGTTCGAGCTAAGGAACATTAATATGACGGTTTATCCTAATGAGATCGTACTATTATTGGGCCGGACAGGAAGTGGAAAAACAAGTATTTTCCACATTATTGCCGGCTTTGATAAGCCTGATAGCGGGAGCGTGTATGTATGTGGATATAATGTAATAGAGAAAGGTTTTTCATGGGTACTAGCCGAATGCGTCAGCTATATGCCGCAGAAACCATTACTTATTCCAGGTCTAACCGTTAGGGAGAACGTAATATATGCAACGAAAGGAAAATCAGATGGAAGTGAAATAGTGGAGTCTGTAGGAGAACAGCTAGGATTAACTAGTATAATGGATAAAAAAGTGTCGATACTTAGTGGTGGAGAGCAGCGCCTGGCGAGCTTATTGGTGGCTTTGGCTAGAAATAAGCCGATCCTGTTGCTCGATGAACCTACGATATTCCTCGATGCAGAGCGTAGATCATATGTAATACAGTTTGTTGCATCGCTGAAGCGTGAAAGAACGGTACTTATAGCTACCCATGATCCCGCGGTGTTGAAGATTGCGGATAGGATATATGTGGTTGAGGATGGAAAAGTAAGTGAAACCAGTCGTCACGAGATACTTAGGTCGCTGTATGCTGAGAATGAAGATGGCGAAAGCTGAGTGGCTACTAGATATTATGTTAATCGTTTTTATATTATTATAAATATTACTTACAATACTATGATATGATCCGCTAACCTTTCTGCGATACATATAGTCGATAGAAGTATCCTTCTTTTCTCATGAGTTCTTTAAAGCTTCCATCCTCAATTATTTCTCCGCTATCTATCACGATTATCCTATCAACAATTTTTGTAACAGCTAGCCTGTGGGCTATTATTATACTCGTCCTGCCCTGGAGTAGTCTCCTCAGAGCCCTATGTATAAGATGCTCTGTTTTAGAATCTACACTTGAAAGAGCCTCATCTAATACGATTATATCTGGGTCGCGTATGAGGGCTCGTGCAAGGGATATTAGTTGTTTTTCTCCAACGCTCAATAGTTTTCCTGCTTCTCCTGCAGGTGTATCGTATCCTTGGGGGAGCCTTATTATGAATTCGTGTATTCCAAGCTCTTTACATACATTTACTACGTCTTCCTTTGTAGCATTGGGGTTTGCTATTTGGATGTTCTCTGCTATTGTTCCAGGAAACAAGTATGTTTCCTGTGGAACATATCCTATTCTAGCCCTTATGCTCCTCTTATCTAGTAGTCTGCTGTCTTTTCCGTCATAGAGTATTTGGCCCTTGGTAGGATCATAGAACCGCATTATTAGGTTTGCAAGAGTTGTTTTCCCTGCCCCCGTTCTACCGACTAGGGCAATTGTCTCTCCTGGCTTAATGTGGAGATTTACATTCTTTAGCACCGGGTTTCCTGGCTCGTATTCGAACCAGACTTCGCGGAGCTCTATTTCTCCTTTGAGCCTGTCTATTTTTTCGCCTGTTGTTTCCTCGGTGTTTTCATCGTCTAGAACCTCGTATATTCTGACGAGGGATGCTAGTGCTGATTGAAGGCTATCATACATGCTTACTACATTGTTTATTGGTCCCCTGAACCTCTGAGTGTATTGGACGAATGCTACTACTATTCCGAGGCTAACTGCTCCCGTGTATGCTAGATAGGATCCGTAACCTAGTACTACTACTATGCTGATGAGGGAGGATATGTTCATGAGCGGCCAGAAGAAGCCCATGTAGTAGGCGACCCTCATATAGGCCCTAACAGTTTCCTTGGAGGCCCGGCTGAACTCTTCTTCTACCATCGGCTCTCTTCCAAACGCTTTCACGGTCTCTATACCGCTCACAGATTCTTCGACGATAGTTGAGATCTTTGCTATCTTCTGTCTGGTGTCCCTGTATGCCCTGTAGATCCTTCCGCCGAAATACTTTGATATGAATACCATCAAGGGAATAGTTGACATGGCGACAACGGTTAACCGAACATCAAGGAGTAGCATTGCGCCTATGATTCCTATTAGGCTCAGGAGGCTGCCTATACCGCCTAGTAGCCCTGACACGAGTACATCGTTAACCATGCTCGTGTCGTTTATTATCCTAGAGACTAGATCTCCAGTTTTCTTATCTTTGAAATAGTCTAGTTTAGAATCAAGTAGTTTTCTCTGTAGCCGTGCGCGTAGATCGAAGAGTACACGTTGCCCGAATACCTGTACTGTATATGTTTGAAGGGTTGTGAATAGCCATTGCCCTGTTAACGCGATAAGATAAAGTAGTGCGATCCCTGCTAGCTCCTCGAATCTGCCTGGAACTATGTATTCGTCTATTGCTATTCTCAGGATGTATGGCGCGGCGAGAGTAGAGATCGTAGAGCCTATTATTGCAAACAATATGAGGGCAAGGAGTTTTCTATGTACAAATGCTTCGGTTAGGAATCTTTTGAATATTGCTAGGCTATTCTGGTTCTTTCTTTTCAACCTGCATCACCGTGGCTAGAAAGGATGCTCCAGTAGTGTCCTTTCCGTTTTATTAGCTCTTCATGTGTACCTTGTTCGACTATCTTGCCATCCACCATCACGATTATCATATCTGCGAAGACGCGGAGACTGGGCCTCTGAGATACAATGATCATGGTTCTATCCTTAGCTATGTCTTTGAGATCTTCTACGAGCATCTTTTCAGTCTCGGCATCTAGATTAGAGACCGGATCATCGAGTAGAAGAATCTTTGGATCCAGTAAGAGGGCTCTGGCGAGAGCAATACGTTGTCTCTGGCCTCCGGAGAGAGTGACTCCTTTCTCTCCTACAATAGTCTCATAGCCGTTAGGGAGGCTAGCTATGAAGTCATGGATTTTCGCTATTTTTGCAGCTCTCACTATTTCTTCAATGCTAGCATCCGGCTTCGCAAGAGCGATATTTTCTCTAATGCTCCTGTTGAATATGAAGGGCTCCTGGGGAACGTATGCTATTATTCTCCTGAGCGTGCTATTCCTAATCCTTCTCAGATCTACTCCATCAATCAGAATCCTACCTGAGTCTGGCACGTATAGTCGGGCTATGAGTTTTAATAAGGTGCTTTTACCCGATCCGGGAGGACCAGTGATTAGGACTTTCTCTCCTGGCGGGACATGTAGGGAGACGCCGTCTAGTACCTTTTTCCCATCCTTGTATGAGAAGGTAACTTGCTCTACTCTTACATCTCCTTGTGGACTGCGTAGATCGACAGCGTTTTCCGGATCCGTATGACTCGGCGCTGTGTCGATTATTTCGAATAATCTGGCGGCTGCTGCCACTGTTCTCTGCATGTCTCCGATTATGAATCCTAGAGCTCTGAGAGGCCATGTCATTGTTAGCATGTATGTTAGGAAAGCTACTAGGACGCCGACTGTCAGGGCTCCACCTATTATAGCTCGTCCTCCAATTAGGAGGATTCCAGTCATTGAGGCTCCCATGACGAGGAAGGGGAGGTTTCCATAGATGCTTGTTATCCGCGTGGCCTTTACCGAGTAATCATAGAGTTTCTTGTTCTCATCTTGGAATCGGCTGAATAAGCTGTCTTCGAGTGCGAGGATTTTTACTGTCTTTATGCCGGCTATGAGGCCCGTGGATACTGCTGCTACGCTTCCTGTCTGGTGTCTTACCTTGTCGTATACTGGTCTCACCTTCACCGCGTATATGGCGTTTATAGTCATTACTACTGCTATTGTGGCAAGAGCTACTAGTGTTAGGCTTGTGCTCATGCTTAGCATGTAGTAGGCTGATATGCCTATTAGGAAGCTGGAGTAGACCAGCATGCGGAGCCTAAATGATAGGAATCCAGTTATTCTCTCAGCGTCATTTGTTATTCTGCTTATTAGTTGTCCGACGAGCGTCTTGTTGAAGAATTCCATATTCTGTCTCTGGACTGCCCTGAACGCGTCTAGCCTGAGCCGATAGACTGCTTCCTGTGATGCTTTAACTAGGAGTATCCTCCCGGTAAAGCTGAATATGCCGTTGAGTATTCCTGCCCCTAGTATTAGGAGACTGTAGTATATTGCTGTCTGCGTGCTTCCCTGCGATATTCCTAGGTCTATCGCGTCTTTTATTAGTACGGGGATTATGGCGTTGGTATAGGCCATGAGGATAATTAGTATTATTGCGGAGGCGAAGCGTGGAGTGTTGTTTCTGAGGTATGAGAGTATCCTGAGTATGCTTGTAAATCCATAGTGTCTCGATGATTCAGGTAGAGCATCATTAGACATTGTTCATCGTTCCACTTGAACATGTGAATATATCGTGGAGCTATATAATTCTACTATCCATACCATCCCAGGAGAGTAAACTACGGATATCAACATAATTAATCCAGTATACCCCACATCACCCTTGGTGCATAACTCATGACAATAAGAGAAAGCCTCTTCGACATTGCTAAAAGCTACGACAAGATACTTGTCTTCGGCGCGGGAGGAGGCGGAGACGCGCTCGGCGCACTAATGGTATGGAATCGGCTAAAAGATCTCGGAGCCCAGCCATTGCTGGGAAGCGTCGTCTGGGAAAGATTCGTTATCGATCCCTTCCCCGGACCTATTCCTCTCGAGGTAATGGTCAACGCTGATCCACTGGGCTGGAGTATTGGACTCGTAGGCCCTGATTCATTCGCTAACAGGTATGGGTTCCAGGTCAGGCCCCAAGTAGCAAGAGTAGCGAAATATACTGGTGGAAAAACGATATTCCTTGACTTATCGAAGGGAGCCGAAGGCCTCCTAGAGGCTCTCCTAGTGGCAAAAGAAGAATTGGGGGTCGACGCAATAATAGGGGTCGACACGGGAGGAGATATACTGGCGAAGGGATGCGAAGATAACCTATGGAGCCCTCTTGCCGATGCATTATCATTATACGCCATGGCCGAGTCCAGTATTGACTCCTATACAGTAGTATTGTCTCCTGGAGCCGATGGCGAATTATCCGAGGAAGAGGTCCTACAAAGGGTATCAGCGATTGCAAGAAATAATGGCCTTCTCGAAGTCTTTGGATTATCCAGAAAAGATTATCTCCTGGGCAAAGAAGCGGAACAGGAAGTCGTGAGCGAGGCCAGTAAGATCCCGCTAAGAGCCTTCGAGGGAGAATACGGAGTTGTCACGATAAGAGGAGGCACTAGAAGAGTCAAGATCTCGCCTGTACAGTCATCTGCCTATCTCTTGGATACCCATATGGTGTATAAGGAGAGCCCTCTAGCAAAATCGGTTGCTGGAACACGTGGCATTAGCCAGGCAAGCCAGGTACTAAACAAGTACTGTATAGTCACAGAGCTAGATCTAGAGCAGGAGCTCTCTAGGCTAAAGGAGCATGGAAGCCAGCGGCAAGTGACGCTCGTAGAGGTCAGAAGGAGTATTATGAATAAGCTTATACGGAGAGGCTGTAGACCACTAGAATGTGGCTCCAGGGACTAGTCCCTTTCTACTAGTGCCTCCTTATACATTTTGTTTCGAGTTAGTTGGGCTAATATATCATCCATGTAATCTAGTCGTTCGTGTAGATACGTGAACATTTCCTCTAGCTGTCTTATCTTGCCTTCTACCTTCATTAGACTCACTCTAGTGTTTTTCTCGATGCGGTCGAGTTTCTTGGCTAGCATGTCTATTTCTCTGGATTGAGTACTATTTGTGGGGGCTAGGAATCCATTGTTTAGCCCGACTCGGATATAGAGCTTTATAAGGTCTGTTACCTGTATTCCCAGCTCTGCAGCTTTTATCTTCAAGTCTCTGTATACTTTATCTGGCAGTGATAGGTGTACTGTTGGCAAATGTCTTCCCCTAGTAAGAGAAAGATCGGCATCCTTAATAACTATTACTATTTCAGTATTCTTCTTTTAAGAGAAATATCGGGATGGGAAGTGGATTAATCTTATCTAGGGTGCGAAAAGACCGGTATTACCATGGCTCTAGTCGTATCAGTACAAAGAAAATACAGGTGGTAAGCATGCGCGTAGTGAGTTTCAAAGTGGATGAGGAATTGCTAGAGGTTTTAGAAGAGTATGCTCGTAGAAAGAATATAACGAAAAGCGAGATAATTAGAAGAGCCCTCAGGAACTATATAATGAATACCAATGACAAGCCTTTCATAACGAGAAGGATAAAGATATACTCCTGAAGATATTTTTCCGGCCGGGGACAAGTGTATATTGATATTTTCTTGTGAGTTTAATAGCATACTTTGTATCAACACCATAATATAAACTGTTGTTATTACGCAGGTTTTGAAAAAGCTATTTCTGATTGTAATGTCCTGTGAATACATATTATAGAGAATAGAAATATTCTACGAAAAATAGTATGTATTCGTCGTAAATATCGAATAACGGAAATATTATAAATTCTTATATGAGAAAATATAACAAGGACACACGCCGGTGATCCTAAAATGTACGATTACGTTATAGTGGGAGCAGGAATCATAGGATTATCAACCGCATATCACATAAAGAAACAGAGACCAGACTCCTCCATCCTAATAATAGATAAAGCGCCTGGTCCAGGAGCCGGAGATACCAGTAAAAGCGCTGCAGCTTTTAGAGTATTCTTCACTAATAGAGTAAACTTTGCTCTAGCGCATAGTAGTGTAGAATTCTACAAGCATATCCAGGAGCAAGAGGGATTCGACCTTTCAATGAGATATGTTGGATACTTGTTCATGCCTGACAAAGAGCTAATGGAGAATATGAAAATAGGACTAAAAGAAGCCGACAAAAGAGGACTCCCATACAAGATTCTCGACCCAAAAGAACTCGAGGAGAAACTAGGAATACGTACTATTGTGGAGGGACTAGAGGAAGCAGAGATCATGGATGCAGAAAACATTGAGGCGGGAATACTAATAGAAAACGCCGGTATCCTCATGCCGGACAGACTAGTCCAATATTATTATGAAAAGCTTAAGTCTATGAATGTGGAGTTCGCATTCGAGACGCGTGTAACAGGGTTCAAACTGATGCCCAGAAACCCTCTAGGAATAGAAGGTGAACCATTCCCATGGCAAGATACACGAGTAGACGCGGTAATAGTTAATGGAGACAGAGAGCTACAGGCGAGAAAAAAGATAATCGTAGCCGCGGGAGCATGGACTCCCTTCCTCCTCGAACCAATAGGAGTAGACTCCTTCAGCAGGCCGAAGAAACGACAGATATTTGTCATAAAAGCCGACACCCTCGAGAAAAAGAAGACACTCTACGCAAAAGGACTAAACAATGAAGGGATAAGCCCCATGCTCATATTACCCAACGGTGCATACCTGAGGCCGGCGCCGGAAGAAGACGCGTTCTGGACGGGATACAGTGACGAGCTAGGAAGACCCTTCATGCTAGAAGAAGATCCTGTCCCCGAGGAGCGCTTCTACCTATACGGTATACATCCGATGATAAGCCTATATCTGCCGCAGTTCGAGGGCTCGAACCCTGTTAGCATGTGGGCAGGCCACTACGACATGAGCTTCGATGGAATGCCAGTGGTATTCGAAGCATATGAGAGCGACCTAATAGTCTCAGCGGGCACGAGCGGGTCAGGAATACTGAAAGGGGATGGTATAGGAGCAGTGACAGCTGCACTTGCTCTAGGAAAAGATGAGGCGGAACTATTCACGGGTGAGACGCTAAAAGTAAAATGGCTTGGATTAACCGAGAGACTCCTTGAAAAAGAATACATGATAATATAAGCCCCTAGGATTCAAGTGATCTTCTAGCATACTATATTTTCTGATCCTCCATCAATGTTTAGAACAGTATAAACTGTGTATTCTGGCAATGCAACAATAGTCCTTATAAGGGCTAGAACGTCATCATATGATGCTAACCTTTTTAGAGACGTCATTTTCTCTCGGATATGCTTCCACATTTCTCTGGGATCTATCCCCTGGCGCCTCGATACAAGTCTTATTGTTTCCTCGGCTCCAGGAGTCTTCATACTTCCGAAACGTGCCTCTATTATCATTAGTTTAGAAGGGTACGAGTACGCGGTTCTCTTGAGCAATAAACTAAGCCCCCGCCGAACAGCATCTGCCACAGTCAATAACTCGTGTCCTGGACTGGTAATGGTAAAGCTATTGAAGACTAGTACGCGGGTTCTCCCATTGTTATACATGATGAGGTTCCGGAGAAGCCTATGAGTCGAGGCGAGATATAGCGAGGTAGCCTCGAGCCAGCAACTCCACGGTACTTCGGGGATTCTAGAGGGCTCGCATATTGGATTTCCATAGCTGATAAATAGATAATCGATCTTATCCATGTATGAATATGTTTCTTTGAAAAGCCTGTCTATGTCTTCTGGACTACGAAGATCGCCGGGCACACCGAGAATTAATAAGTTATCATACCTGTACTTTTTCAACTCAGTGATGGTTTCTATTAGTCTTTGTTTATTTCTGGAGAAGAGCACTAGGTTGAATCCTTCATCGACTAGGGCTCTGGCCGTATGGTATCCTAGTCCTTTTGATGCTCCTGTAACTATTGCCCATTTAGAAGGGTCCTTCATCAATACTGGCGCCCATATTGGAAATAATTTGGTTGGATTCGGTTAAATTTAGGAGGGCCCCCCGGGTCTCTTGTCATGTGGAGCCTTACTGGCCCTCCTGTTTTGGTTTTGCTACTACTATTTCTATTACGCTTACTCTTCTCTTCTTGCCGTCTGGCGATTCTAGTACTTCGCTTCCTATCTTTATGTCTTTGACGACTAGGTTTTTGATGAATAGGTTCTTTAGGCTCTCAACAGTGTCTACTGCGGTGCAGATGTTGCGTCCTCTCGCTCTTATTATTATTTCTTCTGCGCCTTCTTGTTCTAGGAGTCTTAGTGCTGCGAGTACATAGTTCATGACGGGTTTTTTGCCGATGAGTATTGCGTTTGTGCTCTGAGGTTCTACCATTTCTCTTTCCCTCTTGATTGTTTCCTTATACTGTGTGCTATTCTGCCGTTATGTCACGTATATAAACGTTAGTCGGTTTTGGGCTTTAGAGATTTAATATCTAGGTGTTCAGCGAGCCATTCTAGGATGGCTTCTAGTCTTGCGATCTTGCGTTTTGGGCTTCCCGTTCTTGATAGATCGTGGTTTTCTTTGGGGAATAGTACTAGCTTGGTTTTTACCCCGTTTACTTTTAGCGCTGTGTAGAGCTGTATTGCTTGGTCTAGGGGACACCTGTAGTCTTCTAGGCTGTGTATGATTAGGGTTGGTGTCTTTATCTTGTCCGCGTGGAATAATGGGCTTATCCTAATGTATTCTTGGGGGTCGCTCCATGGAGTCGAACCGGTTACGTCGCGGGCGAAGTACCATCCTATATCGCTTGCACCATAGAAACTTGTCCAGTTACTACATCCTCTCTGGCTTATCGCGGCCTTGAACCTGTTGGTTCTTGTTATTATATAGTTGGTCATCCATCCACCATAGCTTCCTCCTCCTACTGCGGATCGTTCTGGGTCAAGTCGTTGCTCTACTAGTGGAGCGTTGTCGGCTATTAGGATGAGGTCTTCATAGTCGACTGTCCCGAATCTGCGTCTGAGATCGGCGAATTCCTCTGTGTAGCCGTCGCTTCCATGCGGGTTACCGTAGACTACTGCGATGCCGTTGCTTGCTAGTAGCTGGAACTCGTATATGAAGCCGTACCCGTAGCTTGTCTTTGGCCCGCCATGGATGTAGAGTATCCATGGAGTGCATTTCTCGCAGTCCGGCTGCTGCTTTGGCATCAGTATCCAGAAGTCTATGGGTTCGCCTTCTGCTCCGCTGATGGTGTATTTTGCGGGTTCAGGTAGCTGTAAGCCCTCTATCCATGAATTGAATATGGTTATTCTCCTTGACCCCTCCGCTTCATCCCATATGTAGAGCTCTTTCGGCATAGTAGGCGTCATTAGGGTGTAGATTATCTGTAGCCCACCATGGGTATCTACGCTGAACTCGTCTATGACAGCGTTATCCTGTCCTAAGACATGTTCTGGTTCTTCATAGTCTGGAGATGACCTGTAGATCTGAGTGCTCCCTGCTTTGTGGATTATAAAGTATATTGACCCATCATCCGCCCAGTATAGGTTCTTTCTACAAACGGGGCCTCGTACATCGCTGTTAACAGCGCCGATAGTGTTTAGATCGAGGCTACATGTCACACATTGGATCTCGCCAGACTCTATGTCTACGATGTAGATATGGTAATGGGAGAAAACTCCGTTGTTCCTCCTAGACGCCCTTATTGCTAACTTGTCTCCGTCTGGGCTCCATTCTATGCTAGCGATTGTATAGCCGTCTAGGACTACTTTCTCGGTGCCGGTTTCGAGATCTAGGACGAGTAATGTATGCTGGTACGGTTCAAGCTCGTTCCTTGAAACTGCATATGCGACCATGTTCGCGTGCTTTGCCACACTAGCTGTTATGACTTTTTGATCCTCTCTGCTTAATTTTTCTTTGACTCCTCCAGGATAGCTTATCTTATATAGTATTGTTTTCCTGTCGAATATCCATCCAGGCCCGTTGAACCAGGGAGGAATACTCGTTATATCCCATCTCTCGCGCTCCTCTAATGGTTTCTCGTCCTTTCTCGTCGATGCTATGACGATAAGGTTGTCGTGTTCTGGTGTCCAGCCGACAATAGACGCGGATCCTTTAAAGCTGGCGAGTTTCCATGGCTCTCCTCCTATCATAGATACATAGATTCCAGTCTCCTTGGACTCGTCACGGGAAGAAGTAAACGTAATAGTGTCTGGCCCCGGCCCCCATATTGGGCACTTGTCGTTGGGGCCCTTTGTCAGGGGCTTGTACTGGTCTTCTTCGCCGAGCCATATACTGGTCTCGTACTTGTTCTCCTTATAGTTCGTCCGAGTCACTGTGAAGAGATAACGCTCACCGCCTATAGAGAATATAGGGGCGCTGACTATGGTTATCCGCTCTATGTCTCTAGGTTTAAGCTTCTCCAATCCAGTAAAACACCCCAGTATCTTAGTAGAGCTGTAAATAAATAATCTGCGTTTCTAGAATTGAGAGTCTATGCTGGAGGACTCCTCCCGGCAAGAACATAGAATACGATCATTAATACAATGATAACGACCGCGAGTACAGCCGCTATGATAGCAGCCCTTCCACTTGATCCAAATATTATAGGGAAAGGTCCTATGACTACTACGCCACCCACCTCTGCTTTTCCTTCACCGCCTTGAAGCGCACTAATAAGGGACCCGAGGAATATAAGGACGATGCCAATAACCACTAGCAGTATACCGATCCCGACCAGGGCTTGAGACTCCATACTACACACCACTCTTCTAAGTAATCAAGAGGACCCGATATATTCGATATATATGGGTCCACGAAGATAATAGAACTACACGGCGCGCGGGTAGGGCCGGGAGGGTCGCCGCCTCCCACGGGCCCACAGGGCCCGTCCCGAAGGCGCCAAGCGGGGGCCAGTAACCCGAGCCGTAGCCCGGAGGCCGCCGCAGGAGCCCAGCTACCCCAATGACCCCCGTCCTGCGGGGCCCACGGTGCCCGGAGTCTCCGCTGGAGAGCGGAGTGCTACCGGCTTAACCGGGGGAACCTGGCCAGGCCCGGAAGGGAGCAACCTGTCCCCGGCCGTGGGCGTTCGCAGGGTAGCGGGGTGAGGGGTACTGGGGGATACCTCCTGCGGCGGCTGATCCCGGGCTACGTGTCTCGGGGGCCGCGCGCCTCGTCTCATAGTATGAGAACAGTATCATGCCTCGCGTGGGGTCTCTTGTCGTGGACTGCAAAGTGTTAGAGGATGTAAGGGCTTTCCAGATAATGAGTAGCCCGGCTATAACTGTTTCGGGAGAAGCTAGGATAACGGATGCAGCCCGTAAAATGTATGAAAGCAATGTTGGCAGTGTCTTGGTTGTAGATGATGAAAGAAAATTGATAGGTATACTTACACGCCGAGACCTCATATATCTGCTGGCCTCAGGTGTAGCGGTAAAGGATCCAAAGGTATCATTATATATGAGTGAGAGCGTGATCACTGCAAAAGATGAGGACAATCTAAAGGAGATACTGGATAGGATGAGTGAGTCCGGGGTCAGGCATGTTGCTATAATAGATACCATCGGGAGACCAAAGGGAGTTATAAGTATGTGGGATATCCTCATGTTCATAGCAAGGCACTGTATAACAGGTCTCCAGGAGTAGAACAATTCAATCGACATTAGGATGCCCGGGGGGGGTTCACCGTATAGGAACAACCTATACAGTACCCGGTCCGATAACCGGTGAGCTTTAATGAAGATATGCTTTATTGTAAATCCCTTCGCCGGTGCTGGAGGACGACTTGGATGGAAGGGAACAGACTGGCCACTACCACTCAAGCTAAAAAACAAGGATCCCCGGAGCCTACCCGCTTATCAAAGAGCCAGGAGATTCCTAGAAAAACTTCTAGCCTTAAAGGCTGAACCAGTGAATTTAATTGTGGCTCCCTGCTTTATGGGTCAGACGATACTTATAGACGTGGAACGAGTACTGGGTACAAGTGTTAAACCAACGATACTAGATTGTCCTACATGTAAATGGCCGACTACTCCAGACGATACACGGGCCTGTCTGAGAAAATGCCTGGATATAGGAGCGGACCTCGTAGTTTTTCTAGGCGGAGACGGAACAGCTAGGCTAGTATATGACGTAATAGATGAAAAGATACCTGTCCTAGGAGTTCCGGGGGGAGTCAAAGTCTACAGCGGGGTCTTCGCCGAGTCCCCCGAGGCCGCGGCAGAAATAGTCAAGGAATTTATCGGTGGCAGGGTGATCTTCGAGGAGAGACCAGTACTTGACATCGATGAAGAAATGTTCCGGAAAAACCAACTACAAGTAAAGACCTACGGGTACCTAATAGTCCCGGTGTACGGAGACACAGTAGTCTCGGGAAAAACCGTATATGTCTCAAGCGTCCAGTCAGAAATAGCCGAGATAGCAGAATACTTTAAAGACGAGATCTATAGGGACTGCACCCTCTACATCATGGGGCCGGGCTCCACTACGGCTAGAATAGCGTCTGTGCTAGGCATGGAAAAGACCCTCCTAGGCGTAGACGTCATACATAATAAGAGAATTATTGCAAAGGACGTCAACGAGGAAGAATTAATTGAGATACTTCAAAGATACAAGTCACACAGGAAAATGATTATAGTCTCGCCTATTGGTGGACAAGGATTCGTTTTCGGGAGAGGCAACCAGCAGATATCTCCTAGGATAATCAGAGAAGTAGGGAAGGAAAACATACTTGTGGTATCTGCCCCCTCCAAGCTTAAACATCTAAAGAAGCTAAGGGTAGACACGGGAGACCCTGAACTAGACCAGGAGCTCAGAGGATATATCCGGGTCCTCGTGGGATACGGAAAATACAAGATCATGAAACTCGACTAAAAGCCATGATCTTAGTGAGGAAAACGGCATGAAGCAAAGATCGAGGTATGAGAAAAACAAGGATGTATCTGCCAGGATACCGAGGAAAAAGATAGGCTGGAACTATAGTGACAATGTACCAGTATTCGATGCGGGGAGAACTCTTCTTACTCCAATTAGAGACGTATGGATAATGAGCAGTGGTGAAAAACATGAACTCATAGAAACACTAGTAGTGGCGACGGGCATAGACAAGGGCCTGTGGCAAAGAATATTCTCTCCTGTAACAATTGCTCATAGGATTCCTGCACCTCTCGGCGAGTTCGCTATTGAGGTGTGGGGTCATGGGCTGAAACTATTATCTGCAGAGATCGATCCGAAGACATCATATTGGAGAATTTATCCTACAGGCGCCCTAGCGTCACTAACATATACGCTTGGTGGAGAGCCCGTAGAGCTACATGTTAGACGTCGGCTAAAAGGAACCAAAATAGAGATTCCAAGCTGCAAGGATATGGATCTCTGCCTCGTCAAATCAGGTAAATACGTAGGATTCGCCTCGAAAAGAGGAACAGGTTACAAGGTACGCGATATGGCCCCTACAGGCTTCAAAGTACTCAGTTCCTCGACAATAGAAGACTATGCAAGGGCAAACAGACCCTACATAGAGCGACTAGTCTCAGAAGCCAGAGAATTCATACGGCAACACGCAGGTGATCAACATGTCTATGTAGCAGTCAGCGGAGGAGCCGATAGCACCGCGGCCGCGCTATTAGCGGTAGAAGCACTGGGTCCAAGCAAGGTAACCCTAGTATACGCTGACACAAAGATGGAGTTCCCAGAATCACATGAAACGGTCAGGAAGCTAGCTGGCATGCTAGGTGTAAGACTCGACATTGTATCAGGTAGTTTCGACCCCGTAGCTGAAATATCTAGAAGGGGCCTAATGAGCAGGAAAAATAGATGGTGCACCAGGATACTCAAGCTCGAGCCACTGAGAAGATACTACTATTCCAAGAACGCCAGGATAATAATTGATGGAGCCAGAGCATACGAGAGTACTACTCGAGCCGCCAATAAACGGGTAGGAGAGAATCCCGCGATACCAGGTATAAAACGCCTACTTCCAATCCTATACTGGACTAGGATGGAGGTTCAAGCCTACCTCATACTTAGAAACGCCCCTATCAATCCCCTCTACGAGAAAGGACTAGTAAGAATAGGATGCATCCTATGCCCTGCTATGAGCCTCCACGAGCTCAGACTTGCAAGCAACCTGTATCCAGAGTTCTATGACCAGGTCGCATCCGCTATAGAGTCGCCTGGAGTGGTGGCTGCAAGAGAATTCATACTCGCGGGCAAATGGAGGAAACTATAAATTGTAAGCATATACCTACGTTAAATTGAAATTTAATATAAATTCTGGCAACGCTCTTTATAAAAATACTATGGTGTACTAGGGTTGAATTTTGACTACATAGATTCTCCAATAAAAGAAAATACTCTCAAGAGATTCCTATTATCAACAATGCTTGTTTTCATAGCAGCAGTGTTCACAGTAAACGCCCCAAGCCTATTCCAGGGATACGGAGGAATAGTAGCTGCACTTACAATCACCGCACTACTACTAAGCCCGGCATACGCTGCTGCAGCGACCTTTATAGGCTTCCTAGCCGCAGTACCAATAGTACTGTATGCTAAGACGATGTTCCTCATAGTCCTCATGGCGAGCATATTACTACGTCCATTAGCACCACTACTAGGATCGTATACTAAGAAAAAAGCAGGAGAATACGCTACAGGACTTGTAGTGGCTGCACTAGACTCTGTCTTGTCAACAATCATAGCAGTATTATATTATGGAGACGACGGAATACACATTGCATTATCCGTGTTTGACGTGATTACAGCACTACTGGCTGTAACCGTCTATAAACTATATCTTGAAGATAGGCTATTAGGACTGGTGTCAGCTCTAGGACTATTATTATTCATAGCAGGGAGCAAGTTTTACTTCTCCTATGCGTCACTAGCAGGACTTATAGCAATTCTACTAACATATTATGGACATGGTAAGATGGAGGCCTCTAGGGCAGCTGCTGCCGCATCAATACTAGTCATAATACTAGGCTTAATAGCTGGCTATGCAAGTCTCCTGCTCAACCTAAAAATATTGTCATATCCCGTTGATCCCTCGAGCTATACGGACCAGCGATGGAGTATAAGCGGCGACAAGTGCGGTACTCTAGAAAACGTATTTGAAAACACCTATGACCCCATGAGGCTACGGATAGTAGGCGACTGTATGGTTGCAGAGGGAATCATAGAAAGCGTTCCCCATCTCTACAACGACGGAGACATATGTTTTGATATGAAGGTTACAGATAGTAACTATGAAACGTGGGCTAGCCTTGGAACAATAATCCTCCGGGGCGGCCTTCTCCACGTCGAGATCGTAGAAGCTGACCATACAAAAATACTAGGCGAGTACAACATGACTCTATGTCAAGGAGACATAGTGAGAGTATGGGGTCCTCTAGTGGTGGATACTGATCACGGGCAATGGAGCGAGATCCATCCAGTCCTCGGGCTAGAAATAACAAAACGAGGAAAAGGTCCATGCATAACATTCAATAATACAAGTCCATAACAATAGTAGTCCCCGGCTTTCCCATACCATAGAGATACCATATTATTATAGCGACAGTCATGCCATCATACAGTAACGGCGAAAAAGTTGCGGGCCCCGATAATACTAGAAAACGTAACAAAAACATACGGTAACAAGAAAGCATTATTAAACGTATCCATAACTGTTAAAGAGAAGAAAATCACTGGACTCCTAGGACCAAATGGTAGTGGAAAAACAACAATGATAAAAATAATACTAGGAATAATAAGAAAAGACACGGGAAAAGTCCTCCTAAGAGGGACCGACCCATTTAAGGATCCCAGAGCAAGAGAGCACGTTGGATATATACCTGAGAGACCAGAGCTCCCAAATAGCATGCCTGTCAGAGAAGTTCTCATAACAGCGGCCAGGATCTATGGATCTACTAGTCCTAAAGATACAGTAGACGAGGCAATAAGCCTTGCAGGCTTAAGCGGTAATGAATGGAAACGGTTCAAAGAGCTAAGCGCCGGGCTGAAACAGAGGGCAGCCATAGCCCATGCACTGATAAGCAATCCAGATATACTTATAGCGGATGAGCCGACCAGCAATCTCGACCCTATCGAGAGAGTACGTATACTCGATCTCCTCGTTGATCTTAACAGGAAAGAAAACCTAACCCTGCTATTCACAGGACATGTCCTAGCCGAGGTAAGTAGAATTGCCGAGGACATTATCGTTCTCAGGAACGGAAAATTATTGTTCCAGGGATCTCCAAGAAATCTCATGGATATAGCATCAATAGTAGCTATAAGGGCCAATGATCTAGTAAGGCTCTCAAAGCTTCTAGAAGAGCAGGGCTTCAAGACTAGATATACGCCGTTCAGTCTCACAGTATATCTCTCTGGGCGAGAAGAGATTCCTAGACTAATGAAGGTTCTCGGAATACTAGCCGGTAGGCATGGAATAGACATTTACAGTATCGATACCGTGGAGGCCTCGCTAGAGGAAATGCTTAGGAGGGAGTAGACATGAGTTTGAGAAGGATCTCTGGATTATTGTCCCTAGATCTATCAGATACGATAAGGCCTCCGCTACTCTACTTTATGGTTTTCGTGATTACTCTTCTAAGTGTAGTATTAGCCTATGTTCAATTGTTTTCGACCACGGAGAGCCTAGCGATGAATATTCTGAGGCCTACACTGCTGGCTACAGCATTGTTCCTAGCACTACGGGGGGCATCAGGGATATCCCAGCTAATATCTAATAGGGTTATGGAGGTATACCTCTCCTATCCAGTCTCCAGGCTCTCTATCGCAATAGTACTATATATCAGCAGAGTAGTTGTTCCGAGCATTCTACTAATAACGATACCCCTACTGGCAGCAGGAATAGTTCTAGGGCCTCTTATTATGCAGGAACCCTCCAACTATATCCTCATGGGTGTCTCGTTCCTCGTGCAGGCATTGTTCTATGGAAGCGTATTTATACTCATAGCACTTATCGCGAAGAGTACAGGTACAACCAGTATATTGAGCCTGTTATTCTACTTTTCATATAATATCATAGCACTAATACTATCATCAGTCTCCTCGTCGGTGACCTCTACAATGTTTAGGCTTGCCCAAGCCATGTCGTTCTATATGACAGTATACAACTCGCTGACAACGAATATTGAAGCCCTTAGACCATACCTATGGGAATATCTACTGGTTCCCCTACTCACGTTGCTCTCAGCACTAGCCTTTATACTAATATTATCTAGGAGGTTCGAACCATAATGGATAAAAAACGACTCTTAGGGGGCTTAATGGCTTCAATTGGCCTTGCATTGTTAATCGGGGCGCTCATAGGCTCCATAATAGGAGTCAAGACGAGCCTATCATTTAGCGGAGAGGATTATTTAGGAAATAATAAAGCCCTAATTATATCGCTATACAGCTCTACAAGCGAAGGAACAGCAGTAGTAGAGATCTCTAATGCAAGCCAGGTCTTCTACATATCAAATGTAACAGGTGATCCGAGAAGCCTTGTCAAGGCACTAACAGCTTTTAATATAAATGCGACCCAGAGCGAGTATAAGTATGATATGAGGCTGGGACTAGTATATGGTACCAGCAAGGTCGAGGCCAACAGCATGGTGCTATCTGCTCTTCCCTCCCTAAGCAAGGTGCTTAAATTCAATATAAAGGAAGCTTCTCCGGAAAACGGCGTATTCATAATCCGGGAAAACATGACTTCTGGCGAGGCACTGCTTGTCTTCGCTCTAGGCCAAACCGTAAGCTATAACGTCGAGTATAATGTCTCGAACACGTACCGGCTACCTTACTCCTACGTTTATGCCATATCTGTAGCCGTGATAGTCGTCGGCATCCTAGTGAGTGCTCCGTGGAAGAAGACTAATCCTTCTCCCTAACATGTCTAATATAGTATCTCCATGTAGGCGCCATCGTCTTGGGATGATTGGCGTAGACTTGGTCAACCCTCCTAACACTCGTGTTACGAGGCCACTCCTTAGGCTCAGAGGGATCTTCATGAGCGATCATGGCGATCTCGCGGAGAGCCTCAACATATGCATCTATGTTTTCAAGCGACTCCGTCTCGGTGAACTCTATCATTAAAGCCTCCTCGACTATGAGCGGGAAGTATATCGTTGGAGCGTAGAATCCTCTATCTAATAATCCCTTAGCAACATCCTCAGCAGTAACACCAGTCTCCTCTTTCAGGGGCTTTGCGCTTATCACAACCTCATGTTTTCTAGGCCTCCCGGGCCCGTAGAGGAGAGCATACTCCTTTACTTCGCTTATCCTTCTAATGAAGTAGTTTGTGTTAGCGACAGCTAGCTCTGTGGCCTTGCGTAGGCCCTCAGCACCCATGGATAGGATATAGATATATCCCCACACTAGGGGAATCGTATTAAACCAGAACGCCCTCAGCCTCTTTACGCCATTTTTTCCGGTTGGCTTTATACGATATAATCCAGAGTCATCGTCAAAGACTATTTCCGCGCCTGGAACAAGATCACTCAACATTAATCCCGTGTCGCCGACAGGTCGATCCTTAATACAGACAGGTCCTGCGCCAGGCCCTCCACCGCCGTGTGGACTACTGAAAGTCTTATGAATGTTTATGTGGGCAATGTCGAACCCCATATCTCCGGGGCGGGCATATCCCATTATACCGTTAAGGTTTGCTCCATCATAGTATAGGAGCCCGTCAACCCTATGAATCATACGCGCTATATCGAGTATATTCTCCTCGAAGAGACCCAGTGTACTAGGATTTGTAATCATAAGGCCAGCCGTCGCGTCACCCACAGCTGCTTCAAGTGCACCGAGATCAACGTTACCGTCGTCGCCAGTAGGAATCTCGACTACCTTGAAACCAGCCATAGCTGCACTACTAGGATTCGTGCCATGGGCACTATCTGGAACTATTATTTCTGCCTTGGCAGCAAGCTGGTTCTTCAGCCTATGATATTCTCTAATTGTTAAAACTCCAGCGAACTCTCCATGTGCTCCCGCAGCTGGATGGAGAATGCATTTATCCATCCCGGTTATCTCTGCAAGCCAAGATTGCAGCTCATATAATATTTCAAGGAGCCCCTGTACACGGTTCTCCGGCATGAGCGGATGCAGCTCAATAATTCTAGTGCTGAAGGAGTGTTTCAGCGCGATACGTGGATTATACTTCATCGTACAGCTCCCGAGAGGAACCGGTCCCTCGTCTACTCCATAGGACATGTGTGAGAGCCTTGTATAGTGTCGGACTAGCTCGGTCTCTGTAACTCCGGGAATTGAGGGAGGATTAGCTCGTTTTATCTCGGCTGAGATAGGATTACTCCTGCTAACTTCCAAGAACTCGTCGGATCCCGCATAGGGTGTAGGGCTCCTATCTGGGTACTCTAGGAGGAGAGGTTCATCCCACTTAGCCTGTCTATATCTTTTCACGGGTTCACACCCCTCTTTCCCTTTTGAGGATATCGGCTAAGGCCTCAACTAGCTCATCGATATGAGTACGGCTATGCATTTCAGTGACTGCAATTATACCGCAGTGTTCATCGATATAAGGGGCTCTGACGTCTTCGAGTCCAGGGCCAATCAATATATCGTTTTTCTCTAGGATATCCGAGATCTCTCTAAACGGTTTCTCAAAGCAGACCGCCGTGTCTCTAAATGATTCATCTCCGATAGTAGTGACGCCTATTTCGCCTAGTTTCTGTTTAAGATATATTGTACGTCCTCTAACCATATGTGCCAGAGCCTCTAGCCCATGTCTACCGTGACCTGCTATGAAGGCAGCTGCCGCCAAGGCCATAAGCGCCTCGTTTGTTGTAATGTTACTTGTTGCTTTCGCTCTCCTAATATGTTGTTCTCTTGTCTGGAGTATTAGTGAGAACGCTCTGTTACCTTCCTTGTCACGTGTCAATCCTACGATCCTCCCGGGAAGCTGGCGGATGAGCCGTTTATCGTCTTTGACAGCTATTATTCCTAGGTAGGGTCCTCCATAGTTGAGTCCTAGTCCCAGTGGCTGGGCGTCTCCTACGGCTATATCTGCTCCGAGCTCGCCGGGTGGACTATAGATGGTTGAAGCAAGAGGATCAGCTCCTACAATGACTAGTGTATTCTTATCGTGGGAGATTTCTGTGGCTTTCTTCAGGCCGGGATCTACTACTCCGAGGTAGCTAGGCATCTCGAAGTAGACGGCGGCTGTATCATTATCGATACGGGATTCCAGGTCTTCAAGGTCAAGTACCCCGTTTATTGTTCGGGTAAACTCGATAGCTACATTATGTGGGCCGAGGTAGGATTCCAGTACCTCGATGTGTCTAGGATTGATGGTATCGGGTAATATGACTTTCTTACGTCTACGTGTTATTCTTAGAGCCATTAACATGGCTTCAGCGAGACTTGTACTCCAATCGTAGTGGGAGGATACGACAACGTCCAGCTCATAGATCTCCGCAATGAGCGACTGGTACTCGAATAATGCCTGGAGGAGGCCTTGGCTCGCCTCTGGCTGGTATGGGGTATAGCTTGTTAGGAATTCTCCCATTGAGATAATGTAGTCTATATAGCTTGGCCTATAATGATACCATGCTCCTCCTCCGAGGAACGGAGGTATCTTGGGCCTAGTTATTTTGCTGAGTTTATTTGATAGAATTTGGTCAACTTCTTTCTCGCTTAAAGGCTTGCCGTAGCCTATTCTTAATTTATTCCACTCGTCTGCAGATAATCGTATCTCTGAGGGTATGTCTTTGAAGAGATCGTCAAAAGAGTTTAAGCCTAGTGTTTTTAGAAGCTTCTCTGTGTCTTCTCTTGATAATCCTGGAATCCACTTATCCAGCAACTCTTCTGACACCACCATCTACGGGTAGATAGAGCAGGATAGATGCTCTCCATGTTGCTACCGTGTTATGTGCTATGAATGTATTATTCTGTCGGAGAATAAATAACATGATAAGTAAGGCTTGTTATTATTCTGCAGGGGAGAACTATCATGTAATCAAAAACTATGAAGAACTGTATTGAATGGAAAAATTATGAGGAAGATTTACGGTAGTGGATAGAGTACTTGGCCCGTAGCATAGGTATCTGGCCAGATTATGACCTTTACTAGGTTGTTCCCCTCAAGCTGATACTGGACTAGCAGTACGTCGTGGGCTTCCTGGAATCCAGGGTATCCTCCTGGATACCAGTCTGAGCCTTGGAATCCTATTGGTCCATAGAATGTCATTAAGTGCATGTTTAGTAGTGCTTGTGATATTACTGTCGGGTCGACGCTCTTAGTCTCTTCCATGGCTGCTTGAAGTAGGAGCCCAGCGGTGTATCCTATTGCAGCATAGTAGGAGGGTTCATCGCCGTACTTGTTCATGTATTTTGATACAAAGTCTTCTGTTGTAGTGTATCCGTACCAGTCTAGACCTAGGTTTGCAGCGTATATTGGATTGAAGGGTGCTACTGGCTCCCACTGTGATACATATATTACTCCCTCCATCAGGTTCCCAACTTGCTCGGATGCAGCATAGATGCTTGTTTCAGGCGCAAAGACTACTATTGCTTTTAGTGTTGTAATGTCTGCTTGTTTTAGACTTGTTATTGCTTTTGCTAGTCCATCGCTGTTCACTGCTACGATGAATACGACTTGTGGATTAGCTCTTGTCTGGACCATTTCGTTGACTAATGACGACGGGTTATCGGTATATGATTTCTCGTATACTATGCTATAGCCGTGGAGGACGCTTATTTGTGACCTTAGCTTGGAGTAAATTGTAGTAGAGTATGTTGAGTTCTCATATATTATAGCGATCTGTGTTATGTTGGGATCTATTTGTTGTAGTGCCTGAATAGTGGTCTGAATCTGCTTGGATAGTGGTGCCATTAGCATGAACGTGTACTTATAGTTGATGCCTGTGAATAAGTCATCGTCGTCCGCGAATGTCAGGATGAGTGGTTTTTGGTTTGCTTCTGCGACGTCGATTACGGCGTCCGATAACTCGTTAGAGGCTGGTCCCACCAGGAATGTGACTTTGTCTGTTTTAATCATGGAATTATAAGCTGTTGCGGCCGTTACTTTGTCGTCTTTTACATCTTTACAGACTAGTTCTACTCCATAGATTTTTCCGCCAGCGTCTATTCCATAGGTGTTTGCATCCTCTGCCCAGAGCTCGAGTCCCTTCATTATTTCTTGGCTTATCTCGGCAAATGGGCCTGTAGACGAGTATGAACACCCAATTTTGATTGTTGCCTCTGGAGTCTGAGGTGATAGCCCGTATTTCTTCATTGTTAGTAGTGCTCCGGCGTAGACGCCTGCTAGGATTACTATCACTATAATCGTAACCGTTATCTTGTTAGTTGTTTCCTTTTCTAGGACCACCTTACGCCCCCACTGGATACTAACATTCTAAGTCTTATAAAATAGATTATTGTTAGCTAAGAAAAATGTAATTGGTATATACGAGTATTATCTAGTACGTGAAGTATGTTTATCGCTTTATGGACTACTCAAAGCATTCTATTGATGCAGGCATATTTCTAGGAGTTACACTTATGACGTCTGCATCTACTCCTGCTATTCTAGATATAAGTTTAAGTGTTTTGACGTCGCTAGCCTCTCGATCCAATGTGGTGAGAGTGTATAGTGTAGGTCCCCAGCTACTTTGTGCTAAGAAGATACCGTCTCGCCAGGCCTCATCGACTATCCTTGCTAGATCTGCTCTATAGGATCCTCCTTGAATCTTCGAGAAATAGGATCCGGTCGAGGACTGTATCTGTTTAAGACCTGTTACTGCTAGATCTATGTCTTCGCTTATAACGCCTTTCATGAGGTCTATGAGACCCTGGTATGCAATTCTCTGCACCCTCTCCGGTGCTCTCCAGGGATTCTCGTATGGTATGATTTGTTCTTCTTCTTCGCTAAAGCCTCTAGATAGCTTAGGGAGAACGAGGATTATTTTCCAGTTTGTTGGTAGGGCTGCATGCCATATTGGTTTGTGGCTTGGTGCGTTGTTTGTGGCTAGGATTCCTCCGTATAGGAAGGTTTGTATTCCTGCTGAGCTGGGGTATCCTCTCTTGAGCTTTAGTGCTAGTTGGTATGTTTTGTTTTTTGAGGGGGGTATTTTGTATTCGAGCGCGTATATTCCTGTTGCTATTGCTAGTAATGTTTGTGTTGTAGAACCTAGTCCATGGTGTCTCGGTATTTTTTCATAGATAGTTATACAGTAGTTGTTTTGTGCGTTTAGTACTAGTTTTATTTGGTGTAGGATTTTTTCGATGTATGTGTCTGAAGGCTGTATTGTTGTTTTCTTACATTTCCGTATTGTTATTTTGTTTTTTGGATATGCCGCGTATATTCCGATGCTTGCCCATGCTAGTTTATTGGTTGTGGGGAGTGTGTGGAATCCTCCGTGGAGTCTTGAGCCAGTTTCTATTCTGACATGATTGCATTGTGTCATTCTCGTATACCTCGTCTACTTAGTTTACTAATGGTTTAAAGGATTCAAATGAAATAAGGGTTCCATATCATGTTGGTCGTACTCTAGTATGTATTCTAGATCCCCTGGTGCTACTCGGCTGACTTCTTTTAATAAACAGGGTTATTAAGTCTTTCGATTGGTGAGACGGAATGAGGCTCATCACAGTAAAGATGCCAGAAATATACGTTAACGGGATCGAAGAACTAGTAAAAGCCGGCCGCTACTCCTCTAGAAGCGAGGTCATAAGGATAGCCGTAAGAGAACTCCTAAAAAGAGAACTATGGGGAGCCACAGTTCCCGTCGCTGAGAGACCAAAAATAGTCGGAATTGCACCAGTCGATCTAGGCATAGGAGAAGAAGAGATACCAGGAGCAGCATCAATAGAACTAGACTACGCCTACACTTAGTGGATAACCGGATAATTGCTAAACCATATAATGGTTTTCAAGCGATCAATAGATTGTTAGACTAATACTTTACATTTAGAACTCTATGTTTTCACCTAGGAATTTCCCACGGATCCTCTTAATAAGGAGCTCATACGTTTTATCTCCTTCTCTGAGCCGCCTGTAACTAAACGGGGGCATCCATCCAGGAATTATCCTACGTATCTCCTCCAGCGTCACAGGCCTCCTATAAAGCCTAGGCTCAACCACCTCAATAGCCATAGCTCTCTTAGCTCCCCTAACATAGGGCCATGCATCATCCCGTATACCAGTGCCAGGCTGTCTGACTATACTCCATACCTTCTCCGGGGTCCCAACAATTATCCTGCCAGCTCTGAACTCGCCCACAATACTCTTTACTTTACCACTACTATACACGATGATTATGGCTCCCTCCTCGATAAGCGGACCACCAGAGAGCTTCCTTAACTCGTATTTCTTGATACCTGCGAATATCATCCTCGAATACTGTGGCCTGATACTCATCAAGTACATTGGTTCCCCGATTATCTGCTCCATTTTGTCTCCACCTTCTATTGCTTGTTGTCTACCTTGTCGTTGTCTTCGTTGTATAAGGAGTTCTATGTGGAGTTCATAAATTTCAGATAATTATTCAATGAGAATATTATGAGAAATACTAAAGTTAGAGAAGAGGGACTCAAGTACGTTAGATTGTAACGATAAGGCCCTTGTACTCGTCATGACCTAGTCTCAGCGCTATACTCGTTAATATTGTTATAAGGTCGAATGCCTCGATCTTAGCCAGCATTAGGAACGCTGCGAGTAGAACTGGTGTAAACGGATACCCATTGAAGGCCGCCACACTATTCTTGTATGCAGTTCTAAGAGCCTGTCTCTTAGCTTCTTCTAGTGCTTGCTGATAGTCTTTTTTCGTGTCTAGCTCCACTTGTGGGAGCACGTCTCTTATTGACACAAGTAGTTCTTGTACACTTGGGTCTCTTTCATAGAGTCCTCTTATCTGTCTCCATTTAAAGCCGCAGACGTCTAGTTCGCCATATGCCTTGTCTAGCTCTCTTACAGGTATATTGATTGCTTTAGCGTTCAGTATGCTTGCCACAAGCTTGTATAATAGATATGGGCATAGTATCTTTTCTACTTCTCTCCTAGTCATGCCCGGAAGGCTCCTGAGAGCCTCCGAGTATAGGAGTACGGAGAGAGTGAGAGGATACCATAGAAAGACATCGCTATTCTTGACCTCTGTAGCTATCCTATAAGCTTCTCTCGCGTATGGCTTGAACCAGGTCTTCTCGAAGAGCTCCACTAGTCTCTGAAGCGAGACAAGTGATTCAGGCTCTCTCCTTACCCTATAAGCGAGGGATCCCTCCACATTCATAGTCGGCAACATTGGTAACTCGCTTCTACCCTCGAAGACAGCCTTCATGATAACAAGAGCGTCCTTGGCCTCCTCCTCCCTATAGAATGCCTGGACTAAGGCTAGTGCCTCCTTAGGAGCATAGTATTCGATCTTCCTAGCCCTCTCAAGATATACTGTTAGGGCCCCGGATTGTATCTGGTCAGGGGTCTTAGCCTTTATCGCCTCAATGTAAGGTGTATCCCTTAGAGCAGAGAATGCATCGTCGAGATTCGAGGTCGAGATAAGCTCCCTGAATACCTCGGGCTTAATGAGGCCAGCATACATTGATCTTAGACGAGGAGTGACACTAGCATACTTCTGGGGCGAGAACAAGGCAGGCTACACCTCTGACAGGAGCTTCTTCAGCTCCTCGACAATCGCTTTGACAGCGGCGTCCTTGTTAGTTTCTGCTTTATACTTGATCTCTCTTAGCTTCTCCTCCTTCATACTGGCATAGCTTTTCTTCAGCTCCTCCGACTTCTCCTCGACATATTTCCTTATCTCTTCCTCAAGCTGTTTTACTAGTATATCCACATCGTTCTCTAGCTCCCTCGCCAGCTGATCAGCATACTTTACGATCTCGCCCGCATACTCCTGCGCCTGTAACGATAACTGGTCCATTTTCTGATCGAACTGTAATACTGCATTGGTGAGTTTTTCAACTGGTGTTCCTGGCATCTGGTATACACCTACTTAATCGTGGATCGCTTATCGGAATAAAACATTTAGGTCGATTCCAAGACATATGCGGTTGACCCCTAGCATCGGCAGCACTCTAGTGTTGTAGTTTATGTTAATTTGTTAGCACTACAGTTTACACGAAGGATTATATATATCCCGGTACCTTTATAATATGATGGGTCAATCTCTATGAAAACCAAATATACATACGTAATTCTAGTCCTAATTATCCTAGTATTTTCCATGGCATCTTATGCTTTCCTAAATAAGTCCAATACAACCCAGGGTGTACTAAAGATTGAGATCGGGGAGTCAGCTTTAAAAGAGCTAGGCATAAATGATTCCTACACAATTTCATTGGCGACACTCTCTATACCTGGAATAGGAGTATTCGAACCGACAGACGTAGAGAAAGAAGATGACAAGGTCACCCTAATCTTCGACTACTCTACTTACATGAATCAAACCATACAATACTATTCATCATATAACAATAGCATCCCAACAGTACTCATTCTGCTAAAAGACTATAACACATATTCGTCCTACTATATTATAATATCGAGCTATTCAATCAACTTGATCGATTATATTAAAGAAAAGAAATCAATATCAGGAAACGACTTATCAAAGATTATGCAAATAACAAAGAAAAACCCGCTCTCACTCCTCTACATGTCAAAAATCAAGATAGATAAAGACGAGATAGTATTCCTGAAGACCTTCAAGTTTGCAGGAACAAGTGAAATACCACGACCCGGGATACCACTACTACAAGAGAAAGAAATCATACAGGTTGAAGATCCCGACGATATCTCCATGCTAGTAGAGTATCCTAAACGTGGAACACACATATTCCAATACGTGGACTCCAGCCTCTACGAAGAATACACATCAAACATACCTATCTGGTGGAGAAATAATTACATTGAAGCAAATGACGGAGACAACGTTAGCCAGGAATACCAAAGATTCGTAAAAGACCTGTTGGCATGCAAATACTATGCGGAAAAATCATACTATAATGACCTAAATATACTCATAGAAACACTTAGCGACTTAGTCCTCGATGGAGACTTCTATCTGTCAAACCAGTTAGTAAACATGGTATCACTAGACAAATACATTGGACAGGATACATGGATGAGTCCAGCGACAAACAAAGTAATTACTAGAGACTTACCCATATTCGTTTTCAATATCGAGAATCCGGGAGACAGATATGATGTGCACGATCTACATTTAAGATTTGTATTTAGCTATACCACTTTTACTGGATCAGCCAGTGGCCTCGCATATAGCGGGCTACCAGTCACGACAATACATAGTCTAAGTACCGAGCCTAAGTTTATCTTTGAAGAATTCTCCTTAGGAAACGAAGACATCGGTTCAGCCGTGCTCCAAGCAGGTAATACCTTGGTAACTTACGGTGAAGACGTCATCATGGTTGAATGGATTATTGATTCGTCTAGTTCCGATAAATACTATGTTATAACGCCCGTGGTGACGATCCTTCCCCTTCTCTCTATCACGTACGACTCCCAAAGCCTTCAAGTAGCATACGTGGACTGGAACGAAGCATGGGATCACGACTATATGGTCGTAAATGAAACGAGTATAATAGCACAGACTGAATTGAACGAAGGTCCATTGATTCTATGGAAGATGAATTTCAAAGTAATACCCGAAGAGAACATGTCTAATAATCTTCTAAGCATTCAAGCACCTCCATACAAATGGATAAGGGAGGACTCAGGAATAATTGGAGAGGATCCAGTATCTGAGAAGCTTTGGGAGAACCTGATGGCTCTAGGAGGCGTTTATTACGTCTGTAAGGGTATGTTGATTGATGCTTTTCACGCTCGTATTGAGCTGATACAATATGATTACTTCAGAAACGGCGAGTCAGAAATAACGATAACAGGGTATGGCCCCATGTATATGTTCCTTACAGGTAATGATCTCCCATACTACAACGAAATAGTTATAGAAGTGAAACCGTGAAAGACTTCAATGATGCTGAGTTATTCTTATTCTTTTTCTAGTTCACTCGATAGATCCTGTAGGCTTACTCCTACGGGGTGGTCTTCTTTTATTCCATAGTAGTGTTCTGTTAGTTTTCTTACGAGTTGTTTTAGGCCGCTCATTATCTTGTATTCTTTGACTCCGAGTTCTGATGCTACCTCGTTCCATGGCTTTCCTTGGAGGACTTTTGCTACTAGGACGTGTCTCTCGAATTCGTCGAGCCCGGGTCTCTTGTGCGGGGGGTGTATCCAGTAGGTTCTGGCGAGCTCGTATATTAGGTCGTTTGCGCTCTCATAGGTCATTGGCCCGTAGTTGTATACCCATGCTCTGTCCCTGAGTATAGGAGTTATTCTCGGCTCATAGTTTTCGTCTATCCCTGGCGGATCCTGGTCTAGCATTTGGATCGCTATCTCTGTTTCTAGATCCCTGTATGTGTCGTAGAGGCTGTGGAGGAGCTTCCACTTGTATTCGCGGGCGCTTATTTCTACTGCTTTCTGGGCTGTCTCTGATATGGGGTTTACTACGAGTATCGTGTATTCTCCGCTGACGGGGTTTCGGTCTGGGCTGATGTGGAGGACTCTGAACCCGTTCCTTATCCAGAATCTTAGTAGCTTGTCGTTTACTCCGAAACCGCTCCCTAGCCAGTCTAGGCTTTTTTCTTCGACTTCTTTGTAGAGGTGTCCAAGTAGTATGCTTCCTAGTCCTCTGTCCTGGGCTTCTGGATGGGTGGCTATTCTGACGACTCTCCAGCCCTTCATTTTTCCATATTCGATTATCCTCTGGTGCTTGAGTAGCCTGTCTGGTATGATGTTGCCAGCTATTTTTTCGCCTCGGAGAAGGCGGTCAATCATCTCATCGTCTAGTCCTCCCTCCTCCGCGACTTGTGCGGCTGAGACAATCTTCTTTGTCTTGATGGTCCGGAGGGCCCGTATCTTGTGGTGTGGGGCGTCGGCGAGCATTGCTAGGTCGTCTGGCTCGTTACGATAATGTGCGAGAACATAAATTCCGAAGAGCTGTCTAAGGGTTTCTTCTCCTTCTTCGCTAAAGAGCCATGCTGGGTCTAGAACAAGGTATTCGACCATACCTTTTCTTATCTGGTCATAGTCTTCATCGTCTAGTTCAGCGGGCTCCGCGTCTAGGAGGAGTACGTCGAAGAGCCATTTCTCTATAGGGTCGTTCTTCGAATACCTAATGGGTTCATCCATTGTTAGCCTTATCAGCTTAGTATTCGGGTCTTTCCTCAGGGCTTCTAGAAACCTTACGTTGAATCCTCTCCCGGCGCCCTCGTATCCGTGGATTGTTGCGGCAAAAACTAGTCTCTTGTGGGCCTTCCAGATCTTGTGGAGTAGGGGGACGTGGATTCCGCTGGCCTCGTCCACCGCTACAATATCTGCGCTTAGATTTGGAATATTGATGGGCTCCCAGTATTCGAGGCTGAACTTCTTTCCTTGAATCTCTAGGATTCTCCCTCCACGCTTTATTGGCTTAGGGTTCAATCCTGCGGCTTCCGCGGCTTTGAGGGCTAGTTGCATGAGGCTCTGGACGTTTGATAAGCTGGGAGCTGTTACGAGTATTCTTACCCTGTGTTTTACTTCTCCAAGTACTTTGGCTAGTCCTATTAGGCCTATACCTACCGCACAGCTCTTCCCTCTTCCTCGATCTGCTGTTACCACTATTGCTTTCTTCTGGCCTCGTTTGGGTTTCTCGTATAGCCATTCGAGGTTCTTTATTACCTTGACCTGGTCGTTGGTTAGGGCGAGCCTGTATATCTGGTCGGGGAAGAGTTTCTTCTCTGGGAACACTATTTTTTTATCCTTCTTGCTTGGAACGGTCTTGAGTGGTTTACCGCTTAGGAGCTCGTCGTTGTCTGCATCGTATACGAAGATGTTTGTCTCGTGTTGGAGGAGTTTTCTCTTGAACCAGGTGATGAATATGTGTCTTGGCTCCTCGTAGCCTGGTACGAGGAGATTCTGTTTGAATAGGGTGAGCTTGGTGTCCCATTCGTTCCATGACGGTGCCTGTATTATGATTAGGCCTCCTCCTTCCACTACGCCTACTAGTCTTCCCACGTCGTTTGGTTTGAGATCGTTCGTTAGGTCTAGTACGAGTGCCTGGAAGGTGGTTCCTAGGTATTTCTCGCTCTCCTCATAGCGGGCGGTAGTCTGTGAGAGAAGGCTAGCTTTTTCCTTGATGGCTCGCTTTGTTATCTCTTTACGTATCCTTGCATCGTCGAACTCGTCGTGGAACACGTAGAGTGCTTGGAGAGGCCTCCTCTCCGCAATCTTGCGGTATCTCTTCTCGTAGTAGAGGAGTGCCCTGGCTGTTATGGCTCCTATCTTATATGGATCATTTCCGGAGACGGCTAGTAGGACCCGGTATCCTGCAGGAATACTCGTCTTGAGGGCTCTTCCAACCTTCTTGAGCATTCTTAGAGCAGGATTACCAGCTGTCTTCTCTAGTTTCCTAACTACTTCTAATGCTTCCTTCTCTATCTCCTCTCGCGGCTTCACGGTTACCACACCCGCTCGGTCCAGAGGCTCCTGCCTCACCACGGGCGCCTAGCATGATCCATGGGGGAGAGCTTCTATCTCCCATATCTTTATGGGAGATGTTACGTGGAGGCGAGGCCTCTGGTAGGCCTTATAGTTTTATGATTATTCTCCCGGACCTATAATTCAGTTTCTTGGAGGGAATGGATCCTCCTAGTTTATCCTATCTATTCATTATCTGCCAGGATATAGTTTTTTGGATCTCAGTTATATTTTGAAACCCATAACGCTATGTTATAGAATTGGTGTAGATATGAATTGGAGGAAGGAGCAAGAGTAAAACTACTGGCTATCGCAGGGGACAAACGCAGAGAATACTTCGTCACAGTAAGGAAGAATGCAGTATATAGTACTATAGCAGGACCCGTAAAAGGAGATGCCCTTCTGGAGTCAGGATATGGGTCCAGGATCGATACGTTAAGGGGCTCTATATACGTGTTAAAGCCGACCTGGCTAGAAGAGCTAGAGAACTGGGCGAGGAGAGGAACCCAAGTCATATATCCAAAGGATTCAGCCTACATGGCTATCAGAGCTGGACTTAGACATGGATCAAAGGTCTTCGAGGCCGGTCTTGGAAGTGGATTTCTCTCAGCGAGCATCCTATCTATAATCTGTCCAGGCGGTAAACTCTACGGTTACGAGGTTAGAAGAGAGTTCTATGAAAACGCCCTACATAACATAAGATCAATAGGATTTGGAGACTGCATTGAAGCCTACAACATGGATGTCGTGGAAGGACTAAAGTTTTTAGAAAATGAGTCTTTGGACGCCGGGTTTCTTGATTTACCAAGGCCAGAGCATGTCCTAGACGAGGCTTGGAGGGTGTTGAAGCCCTCTTCCCCGCTCATAGTATTCCTCCCCACTGTTAGTCAGATCGAAAGACTTGTCTCTACTGTAGATGGAGACAAGTGGATTGTAGAGTCAGTGGAGGAGCTCCTGCTCCGGGAGTGGGAGGCTAAGCCCGGGGCCTTGAGGCCGCTGCCTAGGATGATAGGGCACACTGGGTTTCTAGTATTCTTGAGAAGAATCTAGATTGATGGAGAAAACTATGTTTTCCAGAAGGCCGTTTTTATGAGATTCATTCTATTGGTTCTTTGCTGTGTCTCACGTGTTCCTGTCCCGGGAATACTCCTTCTTTAACGTCTTTAATGTATTCTTTTACGGCGTCTAGGATTATTTGTTTCAAGTTAACATATCTTTTTGCGAATGGAGGCGTATGATCATATAGTCCTAGTAGGTCATGGTATACTAGTACTTGGCCGTCGCAGTATCTTCCACTTCCTATACATATTGTTGGAATATCAAGTTTTTCCGTTATCATCTTGGCGGTCTCCTCGGCGGTGAACTCGATTACTATGCTGAATGCTCCTGCTTCTTGGAGTGCTAGAGCGTCTTGGAGGAGTTCCTGGGCTTCTTGTCTACGTTTTCCTTGCAGCTTGTATCCTCCGAGCCTGAGGTATCTCTGGGGGGTCAGGCCTATATGCCCCATAACCGGGATACCAGCGTTAATTATTGCCTTTACGCGGTCAGCGTATTCTGTTCCCCCTTCAAGTTTTACGGCGTCCGCTCCTGCCTTGACAAAAGCTACAGCAGACTCTACTGCTTTTTGGGTACTGGGCTCGTATGTTCCGAAGGGCATGTCTCCTACTATCATTGCGGATGGCTCGGCCCGGGCAACGGCCATTGTATGGCGTATCATATCCTCTAGGCTCACGGTATGGGTGGATTTCATTCCCAGGACGACCATTCCTAGGCTATCGCCTACGAGTATAATGTCTACTCCTGCCTCATCGACTATTAAAGCGCTTGGATAATCGTAGGCTGTTATCATAACTATTTTCTCATTGTTTCGTTTCTTTTTTAGAATGTGTTTGATTGTTACTTTTTCTTTGCGCAACGTAGTCTCCCCTCTTCCAATGCTTTAACAAGGATATATAGGTCTTCTATAGTATTAGCATCAATGCCTGTTTCCCTCGAGTACTCGAGGAGGACGCCAAGAATAGAATCTATCTCTGTCTGTTTACATGCTCTCAGATCTTGAAGCATGCTGGAAACATTCTTACCCGTTCTCCTAGCAAGTTCTAGAACATAATTGTATAGATCATCGTATACAAGGCCAACATTTTTTGCTCTAGAGAGCTTGACGATCTCCTGCAGAACCTTCTCAGCTATTCTCCTAGCCCAGCTATTTTCTGCTATAATAATATTCTCCCAGTCTAGTATTGACGTAATAGTATTAATAACTGCGTTGGCCGCGGTTTTCCTCCACCGATAATATGATATATTATCGGTACAGCGGCTCTTTAACCCTCCTTGCACTAGGATCCTCGATAATATGCACTCTGGAGAATTCTCTGCGATGGGGGCATCTCTTCCAAGTAAAAGTTCTCCATGGCCTCTTATCTCATAGAGGATATCAGAAATCCTTGTGACTCCATAATCTGATACAATAAAGAATGGGTTCAAGCCATACTTTCTGGCTTCTCTCCCCCCGGCTAATCCATTAACTAGAACTCCGATAGAATCTCTTGAATTCACTAGCTTTGAGGCAGTCTCCAATGCGTCAGGAAGATCATATGATTTCACAGATACTACAACTATATTACAAGAAGTCCTCCCAGAAGACACATTATAACGAATAGGTATTACTGGAACATAGTGGTACACGTCCTGGAGAGCATCATATAGTCTGAGTTTGTTTCTAGAGAGAGCCTCTGCATGGCTTTCTCTTCGAACTATGCAGGGAACCGGGTTTCCCATAGCACGATATATTGCATTTGCAAGGAGTGATCCCATCGAACCGCATCCGACTATGCAAATGTCGAATGTTATAACTAATCACCCTATCATCAGGTAGATTTCTACCTATAATGTAAAACAACCCAATAGAAGATGAACATATAGAGCGTTTATGTTAGTTGAATTATTCAACGTTTATACATGTTCATAATCCTATGAACATACAGGTGAAGGCAAGGCCTTGCCGGAAAACAATAATCCTCGGCCCCTACTCACTACTACAGTAAAAGATCCGATCCTGGGGCTTGCCCTAGTATTGGGAGACAGAAAGATCGTTCCTTATGTGCCTACAAGAGAGGAACTGATCCCTCGAATACTAGACGAGCTAGATCTTGGCCCGGACGATATATTTTACGATATAGGATGTGGCGATGGACGTGTCGCAGTATATGCGGCCAAGTATTATGGTGTTAGGAAAAGTATCTGTATTGAGATCGATAAGTATCTAGTTGAAGAAGCGCTCAAGAGAAGTATCCTTGAAGGAGTAGCAGACAGGGTCTCTGTAATAAACGCTGATTTCAACGAGGTAAACGTATCGGATGCAACCGCTGTATACCTATACTTATTGACCTCGGTTAACGATTTACTAAAACCTAAGCTTGAAAAAGAACTGAGACCAGGGACTCGTGTAGCAGCTCTCGACTTCCCCGTACCGGGGTGGAGGCCTTTCAAAAAGGTAGGCATAGACGAGTACTCTGACAAGACTCTATATCTCTACATAATCGGCTCACACAATATGGACTAGAAGGGAGGCTTGATCATATTGACACTGCACGCCTACGGTAGGAGCCCAGAGGAAGCAATAGCAGACATAATGAGGTGGATGTATAGGAGGGGACTCGTCCAGGTACGAGGAGGGAATGCAAGCATAGTTGACAGGAAGAGTAGAAGAGTGTACATTAGCCCGACGGGTGTACCGAGAGACCTCATGGATCCAAGCAATATAGCTATACTAGAATTAGACTCTGGAAGAGTCCTCCGTGGAGAGCCGAGCGGAGAGTGGAGAATGCACCTCGAGGTCTATAAGAAGCGTGACTACGAGGTTGCAGCTGTTCATGCACATCCTAAGCACCTATTGCTTGTTGATAGACTAGGATACGAGCTTGACCTATCTCTTCTAACAGAGGCAAGAATCTATACCAGATGTATTTCTCGTGTACCTCCTCTACCACCAGTTAGCCCAGAGCTCGCTAGGGAAGTAGGGAGAGTCCTCGGAGAAACAGAGTGCAATGTAATAATACTTGAGGGACACGGAGTACTCGTCACCAGCGACAAGAGCATATACCATGCATTAGACCTCCTAGAAGCCATTGAGGACACAGCCTACATGACTCTTAAAGTGAGAGAACACAGTCACGGGCCCTCATAGCCAGGGGATTCTTCACCGATCCGCCGATGCAGGCTCCCAACGGTCTGTCATCGGGCCACCACGTATATGTTACTGGGTGCCATGGGATAATAGTGTATTTGCCGCCTGCTCCTAGGAATAATATCCCCTAACACCCGCTAGTTAATAATGGGGTGCATGACATGGCTCCTCGTAAAGTATTCATATCAGTAGACGCCGAAGGAATGCCCTACGTCCCATACAGGAAGATGCTCTCTCCCGGTGACCCGCTCTACAACGAGCTGAGAGACATAATGACACGCGTCACACGCGTCACAGTAGATGCACTACATGACATGGAAGTCGAACACGTAATAGTAGCAGACAGTCATGGATCAATGGTAAATCTAAGGCCCCTGGAGATGCCGGGATATGTCGAGCTCATCAGGGGATTCCCACGGAGCCTAATGATGGTTACAGGAGCCGACGAAGCCGATGCAGGCATATTCCTAGGATACCACAGCAGTCCGGGAATAGGCGGGGTCCTAAGCCACACCTATGCAGGGAGAATCGTGCAACGTGTAACGGTTAACGGGTATTCTGATGTAACCGAATACTACTTGAACCTACTCGCACTAGGGGAAATGGATGTGCCACTAATAATGGTCGCCGGTGACTCTGCCCTAGAGCCATGCGTGAAGAAGCACACTCCCTGGGCTGTATTCTTAGCACTCAAGAAGCATGTATCAACATTAGCGGATAGGAGCATTGGTTGGCCGCAGATAGAGTACCGCTTGAAGAAAGCAGTCGAGAAAGCCATCGAGATATATGAGGAGGGCAGGGCGGAGCTTGTGAAGCCGGAGAATCCAGAGATATTATTGGAGCTTAAGAGGCCATGGCATGCTGATATAGCAGAGCTGTATCCTTGTGTAGAGAGGATCGACGGAGTAAGGGTAAAGCTAACATGTGAAAACTATCTTGATAATCTTAAGTTAATGGAAGGTATAATAATAGCGGCCTATAGCCTAGAACGCTAATACTAGATGTTAAAGTTAGTCTCTGCAATCTTACTCCTTGTTCCCTACGGGTCTAAGTCCTGCCTATACCCTTAACCCCGTGCAGTCTCGCTTTTCTCCTTGCTTTTCTAGATAGTACATGTACTGTAGACAAGAGTATGCCAATGTATACTAGTGTTACAATGGTCTCTCCTACTAGTCCTAGGTATGGTTCTGCTCTGTTCACAGCGTATCTCATGATCTCAGAGGGATGACTATAAGGTATAACTATGGCTATGGGCTGTAACACGCCGGGCAGTCTATTTATGGGGACGGCTACTCCTCCTACGATGAACAATAGGAAGCTCACTAGGTCCAGTAATGGTGCAGGAACGCTCGTATATAGGCTCAAGTATGCGAGGATTAGGCCGTAGAGTACTGCTATTAGGAGGATCGCTGTTAGTGAAGCGGCGAGCAGCAATGGGATATCCGCCCTAAGAGCTGGGTACCCGGTTATGTATGTTAGGAATAGCGCGGCGACTACTCCTATTACGAGCGACTCTACTACGGTGGGAATCGCCCGGAGGCTGAGGAACAGGTTATGGTCTACTCCTGCGAGCTCGTGCTCTTCGTAGATACCCATATTGATATAGAACCTCATCCAATTCCCAATCGTCCATACAGGCCCAGAGATAAGGCCCCAAGCTATCATAGCCCAGAAGACCTGTGGAAGGAGAACTGGGTACTCTGCAGGATCCATGAAGACAAGTGCGCCCAGTAAGTATATTGTTAACCATAGGAAATCAGTTATACCCCAGGCTATCAGGTCCCAAATATAACGCTCTGTTCTCTTAACATGGAGCCACAGCATAGTATAGATATCCTTTACCCTCCCACTCCAGGGCAAGGCTAGTACCCTCTTTCTCTAACCTTCTTCTCGCCGAGCCTGCTAGCCACGTAGCCGACCAAGTTATAGGCCACTATCATCGCGGACAAACTATACGTGGCCATTATTAGCCCTCTCCACGGCTCGCTCGACAAGTTAACGGTTAGCTTCGCCGCCTCCACGACGTAGGTCAAGGGGACTACTCTGCTTAGAACCTCCAGTGATCTGGGAAGTATCTCTACTGGATAGAATACCCCAGACACCATAATTATCAGTGGCACTATGAATGATAACAAGTTCCCCTCCTGCTTGGCCACAAGAGCTGTCATGGCGGTGAACGTTCCGAGCATCGTGAGGGGAAGCATACCTATCAATAGGATTGAAGCCAATACTAATAATACGCCTAGGGACTGGAGACCTCCCAATGCTACGACTACTGGGGAAATGCTTAGTATCTGGGTCGCGGTAGTGGTTAGGGCCGCTGCTATACCTGCCAGCGTAGAGTATGCTACGAGGCTAGCGGGACTAAGCATAATATATGGGAGCGTGCCGAGCCATCTATGCCATAATCCTATGCTTGCGGCATTGTCCAATACCCCGAGGCTAACGGTTATTGTAGCGCTCGCCGCCAGTAGATAAAGGATTACGTTCGCGATACCCATAGTCTCCTGGTACCTCTCGATATCTCCGAATCCCAGGCCTAGGCCTAGCAACACCATTATGGTTGCATAGGGCCAGAGGAGCTCGGCAACAAGCAAGCTCCTGTTCCTCCTATACCAGGCTATCCTACTATAGAGCTCTGCCTGTAGCATGCTCATATAGAGCCGGAGGCTCAAGGCTCCTCACCGGATATCTTGATGAATACGTCTTCTAGTGTTGGTTCAATGATTCTGGCATCTGTGATCCTTGCTCCCTTATCTACGAGTTTCTGCACGGTCTCCGCGAGGATTTGTTCCTCGGAGCCTACTGGGGAGAGAATTATAAGAGATAATCTCTCGTTTTCTCTGGCTACGACCTTGTACCTTGAACCACTGTACTTGTCTACAATGTATCTGCCAGTTTCTTCGAATACTTCTCGTGTACCTCTGCCTGTAACACGCACGCTGTAATACTCTGAGACCATTCTCTTAAGCTGGCTAGGGGATCCCTCGGCTACTAGTTTCCCTTTTCTGATTATTCCCACGGTATCGCATATTTCCTCGGCCTCATACATGTTGTGGGTCGTTAGGAGGATTGTCTTGCCCTGTCTTCTCGCTAGATCTGTGAGGAGGTTTCTAAGTCTACGTGCACTTGTTGGGTCCAGGCCGAGTGTCGGTTCGTCTAGTATTAGTACTGGTGGGTCTTTGAGTAGGGCTCTTGCGAGGCCTAGTCTGGCCCGCATCCCGAGACTCATGTCTTCAAAGTGCTTCTCGTCGCCTCCCAGTTCCTTTAGCCCAACAAGTTTTAGTAGCTCCTCTACTCTCTCCTCGGCTTCTCGTCGAGGCATCCCATAGATCATGGCGAAGTATAGTAGGTTCTCGTAGCCGGAGAGCTTCCAGAAGAATCCTCTCTCGACCGATAGCATTACGCCAATGTTTTTCCTTACGGTCGGCGCTTCTCTGAGTACATTATAGCCGAGTACTCTTGCATCTCCCTTATCTGGTAGTAGGAGAGTCGTGATTATCTTAACAAAGGTCGTTTTACCAGCTCCATTGGGGCCTAGTAGTCCGTATATTACTCCTTTAGGCACACGTACCGTGAGGCCTCTAAGCGCCTCTACCTTTATCCTCTTTCTCTTTATACCGCCGCTACTCGTATAGAAGGTCTTCCAAAGATCGACGCCTTCTATCGCGTACCCCGCACTGTCTACTACGTTGTTGCTCATATTCTTGGTCCTCGCCCTTATCGGCGTCTCCTCTGCCAGTCCTCTCTGCGTTGGGCATTACAATACATGTGGTCCTGGACGGTATATATCGCTCATTGATAGGACTCCTGCACTGGGCTCACCTCTTAGACTTCAAAAACAATAGTCTAACCGGGTAATCCTTCGGAGGAGTACCATAAAACAGGGCCAACTCTACTAGAGAAGCCGCCAGCCTAGTCTCCAACACAGCACCACGAGCCTTCGGAGACTCCTCACTTACCAAGATAACGCTAACACCAGCTTCTCCTGCAAGAGATAAAAGAAGAGTTATAACCCCGGGAGTATCAGCATCAACAAGCTCATACACATTGTTTATACCAAGCATGAATGGGGCACTAATCGAAGAAGCCAACTCCCGTGCATATAGGAACCTTTCCAATACTCCCGGCCGTATAGGAGGATAAAGCACAGGATCAATAATAGGATAGGAGTATCCTGCTCGCAATGCTTCCTCGTAGACATGTACTAGTTCGCCTACTACGTTCCTGGTCTCGGGGATAAACACGTAGGCGGCCTTGTCACGCAACCTAACAGGCAAATTATGCATAGTTGTATGTGTTAAGCTGAGGCCACAGACTGCCCCTCTCTCTATCGCAGACGCCATAATCTGGTAGTTTACCGTATCAATACAAACGCTAGTATCCTTTGACAGCTCCTCCACTAGTCCAAGTAAAATATTTTGACTTGGTTCAAGGCCGGGGATTATACCGATGGATACTGCGTCTGCCCCCGCCGCCGAGAAAGTGTATGCTTTCTCTAGGGTCCATTCATATCCTCTGTAGTATACTTCGGCAATTATAGTGAAGGGAGGAGGCCTAAGCGATAATGGTAAACCCCCATACGGTCTCTTCTTTTTATGAATAACATCTAGTCTCTCCAGTAGATATAGTGCCATCGCCCTAGGCCCATCATCGCTGAAAACCACACCCGACGCTACTAGATCGGGTACAAGTTGTATGTGGGGTATCCAGTCTACGAGGACGCATTCCTCTACTCGATACTTCTCCCTTGATCCAGGACGAACAATGTTAAGATATTCATCTTTACAGATAGGGGATTGCGAGAACGAAGCATTGTATCCTAAATTTTGGAGCTTGCTCAGTACCCTCCTTATCTGAGATGTAGCCTTCTCATTTACGATCACTATTCTCCATTTATCATTCATTACCTGCTATCACCTTTCCACGTATAGATGGTTACAAGTCCTAAACTAGTCCTATATAGTATAGACCCTTACATAATACGAGTAAGAGTAATGGTGACAATGTAGAGAGAACAAGGTGTCTCCTCCAGTTATACGCTAATATTGTTGTTGAGACCGCTACTAGTAGCGACGTGATCGAGTCTATTATGGCTGTATTGCATGAAGAGGAGTAGAAGTAGCCATAATGGATTAGCCCATAGATTGTTGTCACTAATACGAGCATGTTTATTGATGCCAGTGATGTCCCTATTTTTATGTTGTCTCGTAGGAGGATGGCTATTGACGCGATTAATCCTATGAGAGCGCTTGTTGAGGGGAAGAATGTGTAGGATAAGTGTGTGGATGGGATTCTTACCAGTAGGGCTAGTGCTGGGGCAACTAGTGCTATTGTCTTTGTTAACTCGTCCAGTGGTTTGCATAGGTAATAGAGTAGTGTTATGAGGAATAGGAGTTTGAAGGCTAGTGTGAGTGTGTCGAGCTGTACTAGTTCATTCCTCAGTCTTATAGCCATGATTAACTCGAATAAGATCCATATTATTATGAGTATTATTCCTAGCATTCTAAGCTTGTTTGTTGGCATGGATCCACACTGTTTATTTATGCATAACTAAGTGGGTTTTCAATATTATTCCCTGGCCATATGTATGGTTACTGATATATCTACATGCTACATAATTTAATACCGCGTAACACATCCCATGACACGCCGGAAAACGGGAGAGTAAGAACTCCAAGAGACTCTAAACATAGACTCAACGACGAAGCTCTTCGAACAATAACACTGGTGCCATACGAGGGAAAGAAATAATGGACCAAGACCCAATGTATCGAGCAACCATGAAGAAGGTAATTATACTAGGCCTACTGCTAGGAGTCTCACAGGGCCTAATATGGAGCATTCTAGCACCATACCTCAGACTCCTAGGATACTCTGGCACCCAGTACGGCCTAGTCGGAAGCACCGCAGTATTATCAGGAGGATTATTCACTCTCGTAGGAGGAATCCTAAGCGATAAGATAGGAGCCCGCAAAGTAGTAGCGATAGGCCTCTTAGTACTCAGCCTAGGACTCTACCTAATATCGAGCGGAGACATGATACTAGTAGCAGTAGGATTCTTCCTATCAGGAATAGCCAACGGATTCATATTCACAAGTGAACAAGCTCTCCTAGCAAGGATAGGAAAAGACGAAGTACTACACTACACATTCAGCTACGTTATGGCGGCATCCACCCTTGGAGGAGCAATGGGTAGCTTTATAGGATGGGTACCGGTATACATAAGCAAGACTCAGGGTATAGAGCTGGCAGAGCTCTACAGGCTCTCAATAATCTTTGCTGGAGTGATTCCTCTCCTCCTGGTTCCACTCGCACTTTCAATCAAGGAAAGAGGAGTAAAAGAACAAGGCAAGACCAAAATAAGTATCCGGGGGCTACCGAGAAGATTCTACTACATCGCCATAGTAAACATCCTAATAGGATTCGGAGCAGCCATGAGCATACACAACATAGACTACTACTTCGTATCCAAATACGGAGTCACCAGCCAAGAGCTAGGAAGCGTACTAGGACTACAACAACTCGTGATGGCGTACCTAATGCTACACATGCCACGCCTCGCAGACAAATACGGCGGAGTACTACGAGTATACCTAATAGTATCAGCAAGCAGCATACCCCTCCTAATAGGAATGACACTAACAAACAACTTCATCATAGCAGCAGGACTCTACCTGGTCAGAAGCATACTAATGAACGTGGCGAACCCAATATTCAACGCGTTCGTAATGAAACTAGTCCCCGACGAGAAACGGGGACTAGCAAGCGCATTCCTAAGCCTCTCATGGACTATACCCGCGGGGGGAGGAAGAGCAGTAGGAGGATACCTCCTAGACATAAACCTAGAGCTCCCACTAAGACTAACAGCACTACTCTACACAATAGCACTAACAACACTAGCATATATCTTCAGAGACGAACTATACGTGTCCAAGCCCGCCCAAAAGCAACCAAAGGTGCCTAGTACTGGGATAACGGATACTTAAAAACTTTTACAAGGGGGGAGAATTGAAACAATCTCAAAAAGGAAAAATCTGCACTATAACAGCAAGTAGGTCTATTAGGGAATGTGCGCGAGAATATCGCTAGTGTATCAATATGAGGCTGAAAACATGTATTTAAGGAGCATTGTGAAGACAGTGTTTGTTTTTTCTTTAATTATATCTATTATAGTTAATGGTGTGGTTACATATTCAATGGCTCCGGCGGAAGATGAAAAATATAATCTTATAGTATATGGGGGATCGAGTGGAAGTGGCTCAATAGTCCTGGCCACTTCCGACAACGTAGTCCCCCTGGTTCCTGCTCGTGACTTTGTGCGGGAGAATTGTAATTATTCGTCGGAAACGCCGAACCTGCAGACCGTAAATGGGTTTGAGACAGATTATAATGGTACACGTTACAGGATAATAATAGTTGTTGATATATATCATGGCTGTAGTAATGAGCTGGAAGTCCTAAACATAAGTAAGAAAATATCGGTTGAAAATAAAATTATACGTGTGTACATAAGAGTCGCCACTCCCCCAGTCGTAAACCTCTCTACGAGTATACCGCTCATGATGGATGCCAGAAATGTCATTGTGGTGTATAGGTATATCAATGAGACATACATAGAGCTCGACATAGAGCTAAAGGAGATTATTCCTCCTACGATACAGTTTTTAGGGTTAAAGTATAAGGCTCCCAGCGTTGAAATGAGGTTCCTTGTAGATACCAGAACTTGGCAGGCGAGCTACTGGGATGGAAACGAATGGATACCCGTCGGCTATATGCCCTTGGCAAACCCAGGGCTCAACGTGTCTAAGTTGTTGAGAGACCTTTATACTAGTTATAGGGAGGCTGCGCAATACTATATAGATCACCCTCAAGAGCTAGACACTATTATGGCCAAAGTACGGACATTTATAGAGAACAATGAGTCGGATAAGGTTAATCAATTCATAGACAGCCTAGTATATGGTTCCCTACCCGGTGAATGGAAGAATAGGTATCTTAAACTAAATTATCTCGGCTATAACTACACGCTAGACATGTTTCGAGGAAGCGAATCAACAAACTATGTAGTTAGGTATACGATTCCTAATTACACCAACTATATAGTAAACGCATACATACCTGCTGGCGCAATGTCTAGTATCAAAGGGGCTGTTATGGACTATCTACAGAATGATTCCACATATGGCCTTGAGCAGATAGTAAGAGAGTATAATGGATTCGTGAGGATCTTCCGCGAACATGATATAAGTGGAAATTTCTGGGGAGGAATGCCAGTCTACATCCTTAATACTCCCCTGTATCTATTACCTGCCACGTTGCCAATACCGGCTGAACCCTTCAAGGAAAACTATAATGTTAGCGTCGTAAAAGCCATGCTCGAGATATCGAAGCCTTCCGAGAATAAACCGGGGCTAATACTATATAATACTACACTGGATGATCCTCGAATAGCTAACTTCACTAGGCTACAGTACTCGAAGCTTATTATAGCAATTGATACTCGTCTGGCAGAGAAATTCTCCGTCTATAATATTACCAACGTGAGGAATAGGGCTCAGATACTGGAGAATTTGTTGAGTAAGACCTTGTTCGATTATAAGATAACATGGTATAGGATCATATCTATGGGTAAGGATCCAGAAGTAGAACTCTCGATGTTCATTAATAATCTAACATTGGCAGTATATGCGACAGCTCTTCAGTTAGGAGACAATAAGTCGCTAGAGTACATAGGGCTTTCTGCCATGAGTAACACAAGTAGCGGGGCCGTCACAGAGACTCCTAGCAGCTTGGTGGATACTATAGATCAGACATCTAACAGTGTTATGGGCAAGGAAGGAGAAAATAGTATTGTGGAGGACACCGGGAACTGGGATCCCAAGACGCTCATAATAATCGGAGTAATCCTAGTAGTTGTAGCGAGTCTAATAATGGTTATAGGCAGGGGTAAGCCTGGTGGCGTCGCGTAAGTTACGGGTTCTGGCCAGGTTTTATTCTTTCTCTCTATCCGACCCCTCGTTGGCAGAAGTATTAGCCGTGGTGCTCGGCCTAGTTGTCGGGGTATCCGCTGTTTTGCTCATCTTTCATAGATCAGCTTATGAGGCAGCACTCTATGCTACGCCTATTTCTCCGTTCGGTGGAGTTAAACCGTATGTGCCGGGTTACATTAATCCGCCGACACAGCCCAGCGAGGAAATGATATATATGGCTGCGGGGACAACGTATCCTTCAATGATATACAAGTATAAGCTCCAAATATGGATTGTATGGGCTGTGTCTCAGCTCTCGGTACTCTATCCCCTGATAAGAAGGGTAAGGGCCTCCATAATATCTGCGGCGGGGATCCTGAATAAGTCCCCGCTGGTATTCTACTGGGCTGGTCTTTTGCCAGTTGTATTGGTTGTGGCTGGCCAGAGCTTGTCGTTTTATATCCTGGCACTAGGGGTGGGCGACGTATTCTTTAATTACATATCATATGAGATGATGACAGAGTATGTGGCTGGCGTGCTATTATATGGTGTTGCTCTTGGGGTATGGTTCTATACGATCACCGTAACCAGCGGTAGACTAGAGATAGGAGCCATGTATATCTTACTGGCTAGTCTAGGAATAGATAGACTTGTCCCAGATCCAGGTCTCTTACTTATTGTCTCAATCCTATTTACTGCCGCCGGCATCATAGTACTGTATACATTGTTGTGGAGGAGGTGGCTCAGGATATGAAGGCGTCGACGTTCGCTATGGCTGTCATACTAGTCTATATCGGGGTACTGTTGATAGGATATGCTCTTGTGCTCGACGGAGCGGGGCTACCCGGCCGATTCGTGGGATACTACCAGCTCGATGGAATACAAATAATGTATGGTCTGGCCCGGCAATCAGGATCCCCGCTAATATATGAGTGGGTTGTAGCCGGCGTCCTGAAGCCGGGTAATACAACTGTTAATGTAGGAATAGAATCATTCGATAACCTACTATGTAGCAATGGAACCTCGCCTTTCGAGCTAACAGTGAGCGTCGGCGATAGTAGTATAAGTCATAATAGTTTAAATGCTTCGATAACACTGTACAGGCAAAACGCCCTGATAATATCCCATGTAAAAGTAGTCGTCAATACAACAATGTGTAGGATTAATCCAGACCAAGTCTATGTCTACGTAGAGGCGAACGTCAATGAAAAATAATCGGGAGAATTCTGGGCAAGGATCCGTACTCGTAGAGGTCGAGGATCTCCTCGTAAAGTACGGGAAAAACATTGCATTACAGGTAGAAAAGCTCACCGTTCCACGTGGGAGAATACTAGTCATAGGGCCAAATGCAAGCGGCAAGACAACATTCATCAAAGCAGTCCTAGGCCTGCTAAGACCCAAGAGAGGCAAGATAAGAATCCTGGGATTGAACCCATTAAAAGAAATGAATCGTCTCTACGAGATGACCACATATGTTCCAGACGGTAATCCCCTACCAGGAGGGTTACGTCTCTCATCCCTAGTATCCATGCTGTCTGAAATATATGGAGACACTAGGGTAGGAGAAGTTGTCAAAATGCTGGGACTCACACCCTACATGGAGAAAAGACTCGGCGACTTAAGCAAGGGCACTCTGCGCAAAGCAAGCCTCCTAATAGCACTCGTATCCGATAAGGAACTAATCGTAATAGACGAGCCTTTCAGCGGTCTAGATAGTAAAACACGGAGCATAGTTTCTAAGATCTTGGGAGAAAGAGAAGGGAGCTTAGTAGTGATAAGCCATATTCCTCTAAAGATAGAATTTGATTATCTTCTAATAATAGAGGCTGGAAAGATAGCCTATGCGGGTGAATACAGGGATCCAGCAGAGCTTGGCTATGATTTGTTCTCGTGGCGCTAGCTACTATGTACTACTCTTATTGTATTCTCCGTGTTATGAGGTACGAAACAGTAGCTTGGTTAGGATACATTCATTTTATTTTACTTGGAGGATAATCCAATGGCCTCTGCCAGGCCAACTATGTCGAGTCTATTTATCTTGTCAGAAAACGGGTAGTGAGACGCGAGTGTTAGATCCCATATAGTCGCGTGTAGCAGGTCATCTCTTGGTGTTTCTCCAGTGGATGCCTGATACGCACTCAGAGTATATGCTTGGAGTATTTCTTTGTCGGATAAGTTTTCTTCCTTTATGGAGCAGGCAGGTGTTTTGGGGCATGCTCCTAGTGCTGCCTTTATCGTTTCAACGGGATCGAATGGCTCCACTGGCGAGTCCGTGCTGAGTGCTAGTTTTACTCCGTTCTTTATCATTGTCTTGTACCTGTATGCTAGCCTATGTACTCTTTCTTCTCCGAGACGCTTGTCTAGCCACCAGTCGCTTATCCTGAACCTCGGCTGGCCCACGACGGTTACTCCAAGGGCCATTAGTTTCTCTATACTGTTGTCGTCGGCTAGGCTTGCATGCTCGACCCTGCATTCATGTGAGCATCCTAGGCTGTCATAGGCTTCTATAACGTGGTATAGTGCCTCGTCTCCTATAGCATGGGTAGCGACTCTTAGCCCTTTGTTTAAGGCTTCTCTCGCTATTCTTTGTATTTTCTCGCTGTCTAGGAGAAGCATTCCTCTAGTACTGGGGTCATCCTCGTATGGTTGCCTTAGTCTAGCAGTTCGTGCTCCTAGGCTACCGTCTGTGTACAGTTTTATTCCAGTAATCCTCCAGTATCTGCCTCGTCCACCAGATTGTTCTAGTGCCTCTTTAAGCCTGTCGTAGTCGGGGTAGCATGCTACTCTCACTCTCAGCTTGTCTTCTTCATCTAGTTTTTTAAGCGCAGAGGCTTCTCCTGGGAGACACGACATCGAGGAGGCTCCTGTTACTCCTCTATTGCGCAGGGCCTTTAGCGCTGTCTCGGGGTATGTTGTTAGATCGGTCCCGGAGAGAAGCTTGTTTAGGACGTATCCTGCGGCGTCTTCCCATACTAGTCCGGTCTCCTTATCGACTAGACCCGGATATTTATCCCAGGGCCTTGTTAGTTCGAGGGCTAACGTATTTACTACTGCTACGTGTCCGCATATTCTTGAGGCGTATGCTGGCCTATCGGGTATAAGGATATCGAGGTATCTTCTGGTAGGGAATTCATTATTCATTTTTTCCTGGTCCCATCCTCTACCATAGGCTATGGGTCCTCGTGTCCGGGATAGGAGGAGTGCTAGTTGCTTCTCGTCTTTGACTCCACGGAGATCAGCGCCATGGAGGTATAGTCCAAGCCATGTGAGGTGTAGGTGTGCGTCTACTATTCCGGGAATGATTACTCCGCTGAGTTTTTTAATGGTTGCATATTTTGAGTATATTCCGTGTCCTATACGGGTGATTTTCTCGTCTTCTACTAGTATTGTGTCTCCTATTTCTTCAGCGTAGTGGTTCAGGATCTTGTCCGCAGTTATTATGATAGACGGCATAGCGCACACAGCTCGTTAACCGTATATATCGTGTATGTATGTGTGAGTTATTACTGGTTCCCTGGTAGGACAAGTGTATATTCGTTGTTTATATCTATAGCCTTAATATTCCCTTCCGCTTCATTACACTAACCGTATACGCTGGAGATATACTGTAACCAGGAACACGAACACGATGCCAGAGCACGAAGACAAGCACCATAGACGCTAATCCATTGGAGGTATTAGGAGGAGATGAGCGGAGACGGTCTCGCACGCCAGGTAAGCGAACGGCGTAGAAAGATACTAGAGCATCCACGGATAACAATGTTAATCATAGAGCTCAGCATCCCATTATTCATATCTGGAAGCCTCCAAAGTCTATACAGCATCATAGACACGTTCTGGCTCTCCAAGCTGGGAAGCGCTGCTCTAGGAACGCCAACCGTTTCATGGCCATATCGAGGAGTATTGATGAGCCTAGGATTCGGACTGGCGAGTAGCCTAAGCGCGCTGACAGGACAATATATTGGGGCAGGAGATTATCGGAGAGCCAGTAAGAGCGTTGGACAAGTCCTCGGACTCCTCCTGGCAATAGGGGTACCTGGCAGCATATTATTCTACTATCTCAGGGGTATGTACATCTCTCTAACAGATATGCCCGCCGACGTCGCTAGCCTTGCAGACTCATATATAGCGATAACACTCGCGGGAATACCCTTCACATACCTATACCTAGTATTCAACTTCGCACTAGGAAGCGCGGGAGACACAAAGACTCCTATGAAGGTCAGCGTAGCGACCACAATCCTCAACTTCGTCCTAGACCCCATAATGATATTCAGCATGGGACTAGGCGTGGTAGGCGCGGCCCTTGCGACACTAATATCGAATATCATAGCAGGACTCTACGCATTATATAGTCTTTTCACCGGTAGACATGGCCTCAGAGTATATTTAAAAGACTTCTTACCCGATCTGGAGATCTATAGGCTTGTCGCCTATGTCGGGGCTCCGACCACGCTGCAAAGGCTCCTAACCACCTTTGGCTTTCTAGTCATGATAAGGATAGTTAATGGCTTGGGAACCCCGGTGGTCGCTGCCTACAGTATCGGCCAAGTAATGCTTAGCATAGACCATATAATCGTGTTCCCACTTGTCAGAAGCACCAGCATAATAGTGGCACAGAGCCTCGGCGCTGGACTAATAGATAGGGCGAAGCAAGCGTTCAAGACAGGGCTCAAACTCATACTAGGACTAGTAACCATATACGTCGTCTTCTTAGTGTTCGCCAGGAACCACTTCATCGGAGTATTCACAGAGGACCCAGAAGTATTCGAGGCAGCAAGCAGGATGCTACTCATATTTGGTCCAAGCGTTCTCGGATTCGACCTGACAATATTTGCAGGAGCAATTGCGAGAAGCAGCGGGCACACGCTACTAGTGTCAATCATTAGCGCAGCAAGACTATGGCTACTGCGGGTCCCCCTCTCATACTATCTCGCCTATATGCTGGAGATGGGAGACAAGGGTCTATGGACCGGTATGGCCCTGAGCAACTGGATAACAGGCCTCATACTTCTAGTATGGCTATTCACATATACCTGGGCGAAGCCAATTATAAACAAGCAGTCTCAGGCTAAGCCTCCAGTGTAATAGGAGGGGTTTTGAGTAGTATGATATGGGTGTTAACCGGGGAGTTAACACCTCCTATAGTGAACAACACCACATAAACCTCTCCGGGAGCCCTCTCCCCAGCCAAGAGGGACCAGAGAACTCCACTACTCCGCCCTTCACCGGGTCTCCGGTTACCCCAGAGGATCTCATAGGCACACACAGAGTCCTCGTTCCGGGCACAACTATCCTCATTCCCTCAGGCGGAGCGAGAGTCCTCCGGCCCCATTTGCTCGCCTGGGGAGAGGGCTCTCTCCGGACTATCCCCTTGGGGCTACGCCCAGATAATAACAGAGACCAGGGGAGACCATAAATATTGGAGGATCCTTCATGACACGGGATCCTATTGTCTCAGCAATTTAGCTATCTGCTCAATAACAGGCGACAGAATATCAATACCATAGCCCCGATAAGGATCCTCCAAATATGGGAGGCCAAGGTCAAACATTGTGCCAGCCAATGATACTACCTCAGACGCATTAGGCACAACACCTGATCCACCCAGCAACCCAAGAGCCTTCACATATCTATCGCCGTCAACAACGCCAATGCGTCCAGGGGCAACAGCCACAACCAAGCCAGGATATAATCCTTTCCGCAGAGGAACAGCAACGTCATGATTAGACTCTACCAAGACAACCTCATAGCCCTCTAATAACCTACCATAGCAGGAGAGTATCTGATCCTCATACTCTCCCCTTACAAACCGAGAAACAAACTCGTCTCCTACCTTCAACGGGTATGGCTTAACAGCCACCGCCATATCCGTAAATGCTTCCTCTAACCCGCTAGGCAAACGCTTCAAGGCCTCGATATTGATAAAGTGGAGCGTCTCGACACGGCTCTCCTGACAGCTGGAGATCCTCCCCAGGACTCCAATCCTAGACATCTCGTCTACGCCCATAAGAGCGGGACCACGCCATCTATTCCTAGCGACGTCAAACTCTCCCAACACGAGGGCCCCGGGATTAACATGCTCTAAGGAGAGCTCCTGATCCATGCTCTCCCAAAGCATCAAGGCATCCATTCCAACAAGGAGGTGTCTAGAAACAGTCTCGCGATAAATACCAGGACTACCCCAGAGCCTTCCCGCCGCATAAGGCTTGAACCCAGCCGCCCTATATCCTCCCGTTCTAAGAGTAGACACTAGGCTAGCCGCAACAACAGTCTTCCCACTATCCTCTCCCCTAGCACCGACAACCAGCACGGTAAGACCCATAGTTTATCGTCCCCAGAAAAAATCGTTACAAGTAGAGTTAAAAACCCAGAATAGACAATCCATACAGCGGTGACACACGGGATGGCAAAAAAGAAGAAAAAAGACACAGGCAAGCAATCTAAGGGAAGAAGCATAGTCCAACAGGCAGAATACGACGTAAGCCTACCAAAAGAACTTGTAGAAAGAGCAAAAAGAGACATAAAACGAGAAAAATACCTAACACCATTCAAACTACATCAAAAATACAATATAAGCCTAAGCACCGCGAGAAAACTCCTACGAGCACTAGAAGAAGAAGGAGTACTAGTAAAATTCAGTGCAAACAGAAGATCACCAGTATATGTACCAAAAGAATCGGCACCAACAAAAACATTCTCACAGATCTAAACAGCCACCCTTAACTCCTCATACCACCACTTAGGAGGCCTCCGCAACCATTTCAGAATCCCCGCGTCGACAAGCCTCTTCAACAAAACGACAATCTCCTTATAATCAAGTTCCTTCCACCTAGTCCTCGAATCATACTCACCAGTAATCCTACCACCGCTTGTGAATATGAGCTTAGAAGCCTGATCTACAAGCATTGAGTCTAGAATTTTGCAGCCCAGCTTCTCGTGAGCCGTTAAGAAGAAGTCCTGCACCTGACCATAGTATCCCCTGGGAACAAGTATTGCCACTTGAAGAAGCTTCTCATCATAACTAGTCTTTATAATTGCAGTACCAGGCACAAGAGGATGAGTAGCCAGCGTTAGCGCCGCATCTTCTAGATTAACACACTTTGACCTATATATCAACTGAAACTGTGAGTTTTCCACCACTCTTTTTATTTGAGAAATACGGTATCCTCTAATAAGGTTCTCTGCATGCTCTATATGTCTATTTAAGTTACCTGCAAGAACTATCTCGTTCCTTCTACTAGCATATATTTCCTCCTTATATTTTTCTTCAAGCTTCTGCTTGAGATGACGTTGTTTCAAGAAGGGATACTTACTCATGACCTGGAGAATATCTAAATCAACTCCATCTATCTTTCTCTTTTTTGGATAAAGGTCTAACGGAATTCTATAGAGAATATTATTAATATTATTTGGGCTGAGAAGTTCATGAAAAGATCCTTGTATAGCCTTGTAAAGATATAATATCTTGGGGCGTGATCCTATAGTATCCAAGAGACAACTATAATCGAAGTCTTTCAATATTTCCGAGATTATTCTGCACTCGATAGGAGTATCGAAAGTGATGTGCAGCACGTTGTGGGGTATTATGTTATACATGCTTCTGATATATAATGCTGATTTAAGAGGCTTATCTTTGGGTTTTAGAAGAATTAAACCAGGTATTTCGATAATAATTCTGTTCAGGCCATACGCTGTATAAAGTACTTCTGGTTTTACTATTATTCCTTCTTCTTTCTTAAGTTTGCTGAAAAGGCTCACTATTTTGGTTGCATCGACATTTAACTCTCTGGCTATTCTCGTCGATGTCAGTCTTCTAGTAGTGTACAGTCGCTCGAGCATTTCTAACCGTAAGTAATTAATTGCTTGGGGACGATAATATTTTAATTGGAAGAATATATAACTGATAACTTTCTGCAATATATCTTATATTCTTAAATATAAGGTTTCTGCTCATTTGGCAAAATTGTTATGACTATAAAAAGCTTGTGGATCCTCGACCTATATATTATCATGAGCCTTGAGGGTGAGAAGGCATGAAGATAAGGAAGAGGATTGCGGTCCTACTCGTGAACCATCCTAAGATACTCAAGCTCGCGATAGCTGGCATACTATTAGTGGTAGCTGCTACAGTGGGCGTAGCTCCAACAGGTGAGAGGGACGACGAAGACGAGCTCCTATGGTAGGGTTCTTTCCCTATTCTCAACCAGCACTTTTAAGTTTTTCTATCATGGGTTTTTGGCTCATGATTGTTTTTTGAATAAGTACGCGTTGACATATAATATGGTTGGAGAGGGGTGGCTCTCTATTGGATGATAATAGTGGGTCGAGGAGAAGTTTCCCAGGCCTGAAGGCCCTACTAGATCTGAAGCTTAGGATGAAGTATGGAAAGGGCCTTTCCCAGGCCTCGGAGGAAGAGTTAGAGGAGGCTATAGAGGAGATCTACAATGACGAGATTTCAGAGGTTGTAGCAAAGCGGTTACGCGAGGAATCCATTTCTTCTAATGTTATATGGGCGACAGGGTAGCCTTTTAGGGATTTTGATGCTTGTGTGGATTTACGATTTTCCTCTATCCCTCCCCTCCCCCATTATTTCGGGCAGAGAGTAGGCCTAGGATAGCTTGACCAATTAAGCCTCCTACTACGAGTCCAAATATGTTTAATGATAAGAGCTCTGTGGATCCTAGTATTAGCTCTATGCTACCGGTAGTTATAGTCCATGCCAGCGTAGCTGTAGGTGGAATAATAGCGGCGGCTACTGCTACGCCGGTTAGTGCCTCGGTTATCGTTGTGGCTATGCTGAATGCTCCTGCTATTCCTAGTAGTATCGGTAGGACGATGTCATAGCCGGTGACTCGTGTACGCATTAATAGCTCATCGGTTTCATTTAGTTCTCCTCCTACTATAATGATTGCAACTAGTGCTATTAGTGAAGCAATAAAGGGGCTAGCTATAAGTATCGCTGTGCTCTTAGCCCCCATAATAGCCAGCCTTCTGTTTTTCCAATATATGCCGAGGCTAATACTATATAGGGGACCTAGTATCGGGCTTATTAGCATTGATCCAATAATTACATAGGGATTGTTCAAGAGTAAGCCTACCAGGGCTGTTAGGCCGGCGATCATGCTTAGGAGTGGTTGTGTTGGCTGGAGCTCTGCCTTTTCTATTGTCTCCTCTTCTAGCATGAATTTTGGCGCTGAGACATATTGTTTTAGCCTGGATCTCCATTTCCTCTTAGTTACACGGTAAGGGGATCCTAGCCCTGCCTCTACATCTATTACTAGTATTAGGTTTTCCTTCTTCCTCAGGTCTAGTATTGCTCTGAGCTCTCCAATAATGTCGTCTATTACATATATTGGGGCATAGAATGATAGTTTACATGTTTTCTTTTCCCGTGACTCTATAGGGGACTTGTACCAGTATATGCCCCATTTATCGAGTAGAGAAGTGACTTTATCTGCGGTGCCTGTTTCACAGTAGACTTCTACTTTTTTCATGCTGGTCGGCAAGCCTGGATACCTCACTATATACTTTATGAGGGTTAATCTAGTTGTTCTATCTGTTTTGAATATTTTGTCTCATCCTTTCATTTATTTAGAAGAATCATACTATAATATTATATATGGTGATTACTAGGAGGTGGACGGATATGATATTATTTGATTGGGGAACCTATAACGGGCTAGGAAAACTAAAAATCGCTGCAACCCTAGGCTTAAAGCTCACAGAGATACCTCCAAGAGACCTTGCATACAGGAGGGATCCCTCATACTTCGACGAGTACCGGAGCTTCTCGCAGAAAGCCTTCACATCGATAACAGCTCATGCACCCTACTATAACGTTGTATCAGTTGATAAGGAGACGATGGAGAAGAGCTGGAGGGGCCTAATAGCTGGGGCAGAGAAAGCTAAGAGGGCAGGGGCCGAGATCTACAACCTTCATCTGGGCTGGAGAGCATACATGGATCATAGAGACCTCGACTACGCCGTAGAATTCTTCAAACGCTTGACAGAAAAAGTCCCAGGCATCATGATAAGCATAGAGGTCCCATATACAAGGAGAATGCTTGGAGACTGGGAAGAAATAAGGCATATTAGGGAGGCTGTAGGAGAAGACAAAATAATAGTAAGCGTACAGCTTGAGAACGCATGGCTATACGAGACCGGGGCAGGAGACACGGGGTTACTAGAAGAAGCCAACAAGACAGCCACGAAAGAATTCTGGACGAAAATGCTCGACAAGGCACTCTCCCTAAGCCATAACTATCTAAGCCTAAGATTCAGCCAAATAATAGCATTCGCGTTAGGACGCAGAATACTCAAAAAGAGAACACCTCTAGGGAAAGGATACCCAGACATAGAGCCTTTAGCAGACGCAATCGCCGAGTTCCTCGTAAAGAACATTCATAGAAAAGCACTACCGCTAAGAGCACACATAATATACACGGGTCCTCCAGAGACAAAATACAAGGATACAATAGCACTATACGCGGCAATAATGCAGGAAGCGACGAGACACCTGTAGCCAGAAATATAATATTAGGATCACTTTTAGTTTTTCCCCTACAGTGAACCATCCTCTAGTGAGCCGACGTCTCTAAGACGAAGTATATGATTATCCGAGTACACAGGAGAAAATGGAGGCTCAAACCCAAGGCTCCTAATAAATAGAAGTCAGGACTGAGAGCAATAGCCGTACTGGGAGGAGCCCTGAATCATTCAGTGGAACCAGTATGGAGCCTCTTGGTGGGGGAGATGAAGAAGCGCAGACTCAGACCACGAGACTACCAAATAGAAGCCTATCGATGGGCTCTAGAGAAGAAACGTGCAGTGGTCTGCATGCCGACAGGAACCGGGAAGACTCTGGTAGCTGCTTTATGGATAGAGGAGCTTCTCTCCTCGCGAAAGGCAAAGAAGATCCTCGTGTTGGAGCCTACACGGTTCATGGTGGAGCAGACCTCGAGGTTCCTGACTATGTATGGGTTGGAGGTTAGGCCTCTCCACGGTAGCTTGCCGGAGTCTTTGAAGAGGAAAGCGCTTGATGCGAGGATTATAGTGGCTACTCCCGAAATACTTCTGGGCGAGTATGGAAGGGTACTAGACTGTATAGATGCTGTTGTGGTAGACGAGTCTCATCATACTACTGGCCAGGACGCCTACCTGAAGGTCATGGAGAAGATACACGCCTCTTATAGGCTGGGTTTATCAGCGTTTATTCCTAGGAGCAGGCATGGCCTGATTAGAAAATATATTGGCGAGATAAGGTGCTGGTCCTGGAGTGATCCCCGTATAAGGAGATATGTTCCTGACTGGTACGGTGAAGTCTATGAGGCACCTTTCAACGATGAAGAAAGGAAGCTCTATAATCTGCTTGAGTCCTTGTGGGAGAAGAGCCATGGATCCCTGAGAGTATTAATTGGCAATGCCCTGAGATGGTATTCTCGTGACGGTGCCCTGGCACTTTGGGAGACTTATAGGAAGCCTGGGAGCAGGCTTAGGAGGATACTGCGGGAGTATGAGCCGCTACTGACATCGCATCATATACGTCCGCTCCACAAACTCGACGCCCTTAAAAGAGTCCTGTCAGATTATGAGGGAGAATATACCAAGGCTATAATTTTCGTGGAGAGAGTAGCCATAGCCTTATACTTGTATCGTGTCCTCCATAACTATAGGCCTGTCTTAATCATTGGGAGGAGAAGGATTGAGCCGAGAAAAGCCATCGAGCAGGCCAGGCGCCCGGAGACGAGGATAATCATTGCAACGAGTGCTGGAGAAGAAGGTATAGATCTTCCAGAGGCGGATCTCCTAGTTATATGGAGCAATATAGCGAGTCCTCTAAGATTTATCCAGAGACTGGGACGGATACTGCGTCCTAAGAAGGGAGTCAAGAAGACTAAATACGCTGTATTTATCGCGACACCTGATACAGTGGATACCGATAGCTTAATCGACGGGCTTTTGCTAGCGGAGAAGGCTGGTGTTAAGCTGGGAGTTGAGCCTGAAACTATGAGGTATCTCCTTAATCTTAGTAGGAGGAGAAGAATACTAGACCTCATATCGGAGAACCCTCTGCCAGCCGATATAATTGCAAGGGCACTAGAAGCCCCGCTTGAACGAATACAGAGAAGCCTAGCCTGGCTATTACGACACGGTCTCGCAGCATATATCTATACGGGCATAGGTAGGATCTACTTCACAAGCGACTCAGTAGAGAAACTACTAAGAGAATATAGGGAGTACCTAAACCCGGATCCCTCACTGTACGCATCTATAACGTTCTACCCCGAGACCGGTAAACCGGTCACGTATAGAGGAACCTATATGCAGGTACGTAGACGGGCTGTAAAGATAATTTGTAGGCATAGTATATCTAGGGTCAGGGCTTCGATTCAACTTATTATCCGTCGAGGTTTCGTTAGGCTAGTTAACTTGACTTATAGTTTTCCGGTTGCTGACGAGGTGTTGCTTGATATTGTTTTGAGGAATATTTATTCTGCTGGTAGGATTGTTGTTTAGGTCTTTCTTTTCTTATTGTATTTTTGCTTTATGATTCAGAATATATTTAAATATCGTTTACTAATTTATAAATATGGTGTAAGATATGGTGAAAATACTACTAGATTTCTTCAAGATAAAGCGCAAACACGAAAAACCTGCTAGCACAGATTATCTACTAGAATCATATCAGCAGGTACTATCAAAAATCGAGAAGGGAGACATAAACTACATAATAAAAACGGGAGTACCTAGCTGTAGACTAGGCCATCCTCCTCCCCCGAAACCAGGAGTAAAACCATATATTGCTTCGGGACTCAGATACGGAAGTCTCTTCATAAAAGATACCGAGCTACTATTAGAGATAACACTACACGGAATATACAGTACGTCTACAGTATTCGTCGAGATTACAGGCGACCAGTTACTTGAACGCATTGCGGACTATACACTCCTCCGCAAAGGCAAGGCATTCCTGTTCCAGGGTACACTAGAAGGACTAGGCAAAGCCAGGATACTCTCTACCGACGGCTACGTTACTGGAATAATCCTAGAAACGAAAGATATAACACACACAGGAATAGATGCTTACCTCTATATAGAAGAAAAATTGATAGAGAAAGCGGTATTCAACGTTATATATATTCCGGATATCCTGGTAGAGTGGAGAGACGAGGAATATTCAATACGGATACCTGGAATTGATAGACAACACAGATTACTCGTAAACTTAGTGAACTACCTCTATAAGTCCTTGATAAATGGGGCATCAGCACGTGTCATAACCAAGGTAACTGATCTCCTAGATCTATACATTAAAATCCACTTCCGTAGCGAGGAACTACTAATGGAGCATTTCGATTACCCAGAGCATCTATACAGGAAACATTTAGAGGAACACAGAGAATTCGAGAATGCAGTAATAAGATATAAGGAGATAATAGATGCTACAACAGCAATACCTACGCTAGAGTTATTCAAGTATCTAGTGATCTGGATACAGGATCATGTACGTGGAACAGACAGGGAGCTCGGACACTATCTTGCACCAGTCGCTCTCCAAGCATAGTCCTCCATAACTAGTGAGAGTTTTATGGTGGAGGAAGAGAATCTTCTCTTTCCCGCGTTATGCTTTATCTTTTTCCAGAAGTATACCTGTAACAGCGATAATTGTGGATGCTACTAGTAGCCATGCCGATATAGGAGCTCCAGACACAGTATAGACGAATACTTTAACTGGGTTCTTCCAATAGGCGAAGAGTATAACTGATGCCAGAGGCGGCAGTACAATGCTGGCTCCAGCGAGTTCTGGTTTTATTCTGTAGCCTGCGATAAGTAGTAGTGTTGTGGGAGCTAGTCCTATTAGCATCACGCTAGATAATACGCTTAGCCCTACAATGTATGAGATTCTCAACGCCGCTATACTGGCCATTGCTAGTCCGACTATTAGAATTGCTATGATACCTATTCTCTTCCGGGTGGATTGATCCGCGTTATCGGGTGCTAGGTCTATGCTAGCTGTGCTTGCTAGTGTTAGTAGGATGCTGTCTGCGGTTGAGACGCTGGCTGCTATAATGCTTGTGAAGACTATTGCGCCGAGTAGTGGATTGACTATTGTTAATAGTAGTGGTGTGACTTGGTCTTTTGATTCTGGGCTTATCGATATGATTCCTGCTTCCACCCCTGCACGTGCAAGCAATCCTATTAGGGTTACTATTATTGTGTATGAGAGGCCGAATACTGCGAACCATTTTATCATGGTTGAGAGGCTTTTCTCGTCTCTGGGCATGTAGAGTCTTTGTACTACTTGTGGGTTTGTTACTGCGAAGAATATCCATGGTAGGGTGAAGGCGAGGAATATTTCTGGTTTCCAGAAACCTGTTCCAACACTTAGGAGTCCTTGGCTTGATAATATCTCTCCTGTATTGCTGAGTGTTAGTCCATTACTGTTTAAGATTCCGATTATCCATCCGAGGAGTAGTAGTGATGCTATTATCATCCATAGTCCTTGGAGCGCGTCGGTGATCGCGACACTCCATATCCCGGCTAAGCTGCTCCAGACAAGCATTACCAGTAGTCCTATTATGATTCCTATGAGGTAGTAGTGCTCGCCTCCGCCTGCTGCGGCTATGACTTCTCCTATTGCTTTTAGCTGGGCGGAGGCGTAGGGTACGAGTGCTACTAGGTATACTATTGATATGAGTACTGAGAGTTTTCTGGAGCCTGCGAGGTCTGCGAGCATCTGGGCTGGTGAGACCCAGTTTTTCTCCTTTGCCTGTCTCCATACTTTTCCCGCTATTAGGATTAGTAGGCCTAGTGTTGCTATATAGTATGCGAGCTCGAATCCGAGGCTTCCTACGCCCGTAAAGTATGAGAATCCTACTAGTCCTACTATCATGAAGCTGCTATAGGTGGTGGCGGCGTAGGTCATTGCGGCGAGGAATCCTCTTAGCCTCTGGTTGCTTGTGTAGAAGTCTGTGATGTCGCCTTTCTGGTATTTTCTGCTGATTATGGCTAGTATGGTTCCGAGTGTTAGGTATAGTGCGAGGACTGCTAGGAATATTATGAATAGGCTTGTCATCTTGTCTGCTCACCCCAGTTCGATAGGTATCCTGTGGCGAGTGCTACGAGTGATATGGTTACGTAGTATATGTATAGTCCCCATCCCGTGGGGTGTTCACTGTATAGGGGTAGGTACATGAGTAGTAGGAGTACCAGGTAGATTATTGCAAGTGTTTTTCTGTTCATTACCGATACACCGAGTGGAAACAATTGTTTCCAAATCCTATATAAATAACAAAGCAACAATAATAATGAATCAGGATACAGTCTTGACACAAAAAACCCATCGAACAGAATACACCATTCTAAAACACCTAATAGACCACGGCCCACTAAGCATAAACGAGCTAGCAGAAAAAACAGGCTACAACAGAACATGGATATGGAAAAAACTACGCGAACTAGAGAAGAAAGGACTAGTAAAACTCTCAAAGAAGGGAAGAATACTAATAGCAGATTACAAAGAGCCAGTAAAAGAACCCCAAGTAATAATCCTAGGAATCCTCAGAGCAGCAGAATACCCCTACATACTAGACTTCCACAAACGCCTACAAAAGAAATGGAACACAATAATCAAGATATACGACGACGCATACACGCTTGCCATGCACCTCGCAACAGGCAGAGTACACCTTGCAATGAATCCATCAGTCACACTACTCCTAGCGCACAGAATAAGTGGAGGAAAAGTGTTCATAGCAGGAGGAGGAAGCGGTGGAGGAGCAGGCATAATAGAAAATCCCCGCGGCAGAGAAGGCCACACAACGACTATGGCCTCCTCAATGGAGTACTGTGCAGTAAAGGAACGCCTCCCAGGTCCACGCATCTATGCTAGAGGAGGAGACGAGATAATAGAAAACGTATCGAGAGGAATAACACGATACGGTGTAGTCTGGGAACCATACCTAGGACTAGCACAAGCCAAAGGTCTCAGAACAAGAGCATGCGACCTACCAGTATGCTGTCTACTAGGAATACACGACAGCATGATACACCACGTAGACAAGCTAAAAAGACTATTCGCGTACAGTGTAGAAAAAATAGCCAAGAGACTCGACAGCCCAGTCCTAATAGACTCCTATTCAAACCTCATAGGTCTACCCAGAGACCTTGTAAAGAGGGCAATCCTATCATATAGGTATTACCCTGAGACACCATACGATGTTCTCCAAAACAACGCTCAATTGATAAGGGAGACACTAGTACCATTCGACTTGGTGAGAAGAGCTGTCATCTAGAAAGCCCTGTATAGAACTAGTACTATTCGACCTAGACGGCACCATAATAGACACTATGGACGAATATGCTGAGGCCGTAGCCGACATTGTATCACCAGTACTGGGCCTTGATAAAGAAACTGTGAGGCAGAAATACTTGTCGTTGAGCGGTAGACCGTTCAGAGAACAATTAAGACTGATGGGGGTTCCACCCGATAAAATAGAAGAGCTAGCCGTGGAATTCGAGAGAAGAAAAATAGAGATACTTAACAAGTACTATCCCGAGAAAATAGTGTGGGAACGAATAAACAAGTTGAAGAAATACGGTATACGGACGGCAGTGTCAACGAACAATGAATGTCATCTTGTAGAAAGGATACCATGGATGAATCAGCTCTTTGACATAGTTCTCTGCTATGATCCTATTAAAGGACTATCAAAGGGAGAACCACATCTTTCTAGGCTGGAAGAACTGGGATACATCCGGGAGAAAACGGTGTTTGTAGGGGACAGCAAGTATGATCTCGAGGTGTACGCTCCTTATGGGGTGAAATCAGTGAAGACCGTAGGTTTGTGGAGACAGGATGATAACGTAATTGATACAATATTAAGATTAGCTTCTGAATGCAATAAGTAAGTGTGGGGCATAGGCTAATGAAAAAACTAGCATTTAGACATATAGGGATCGTACTAGTATTATTGCTTGTTGTAGCCCAGTTAGGCGGCTTAGCCCTACATGCATATGCAGAGGAGCAGTCTATTATATGGCGATACGCTGCCCGGGGGAAAATAATCTCTCTTCAGGTGTCATATGATGCAAAGCACATATTTGTCCTAGATGATTCCGGATATGTATATTTCCTAGATAAAGACGGGAACGAGATCACGATAAAACGATTCACCGACATCGCATTTGACGACTTGTTTAATCCTGTCTTCAAGTTAGCAGACAAGAAGGTCATATTACTTGTAGCGGAGACTGTCGAAGATGGCCAGGTCTACTATGCGTATAGTGGCGACGGTAAAAGGCTATGGAGTGTACTCATACCTGGCTATACGCTCTCCTACGATATAAGTCACGGAGGGAGCTACGTGGCGATAGCATATAGACCTTTAGAAGTAGATTCCGCAAACCCATACTTCGTCCTGGAACTTTACAGTAATGGAGAGAAAACAGCGAGCCTCAACCTACAGCTATCGAGTATAATCTACTTCACGGGCATAAGAGTTGCAGTGACTGATAATGGTATAGTGGCGGTGTTCAGGCCTGATATAAGAAAAGTAGAATTATATGATTCAAGCGGAACACTCATCAAATCATATGCTGTGGACGGGGAAGGATCATTAGCGATGCTATCGATAGACGATGAGGGAACCAGGCTTGGATACTGTCTCGTTTCCGGACTGCAATGTACATTGACAGAGATCACTATCGCTGACGGAGGGTCTTGGAGTGCAAGGTTTAAGATAAGTAGTATACCGGTGATCGCCTATAGTGCTGATTTGAGCCTTATCGCGTTGAAGAACGATGATATCAATGTAACCTTTGTTGACACAGTAGAGAAGACATCTCGGACAGAGATAGTTAGGGATGCATCATATATAGCTGTCGACTATGAGGGTGATAACATAGTTGTGTCAGGTGATAAGACAATCTATATTTTCAGGAAAGGCCTAGACGAAGCATATGAGACAACGATCTATGGGACGATAACTAGTCTAGCTATATCGGGCGACGGAAGGCTTATTCTAGCAGGCGATGATTGGGGTAGAGTATACGCGATAATGAACCCTGCAGAGGAGAAGACTTCGCAGATAGTCTCTATAATAGTGGGGGGGATAGTGATCGTTCTCGGCACGATGGCTATAGTGATAGTCATGAGGAAGAAGGAAAAGCCGGAGCCGGAGGAGGAAGAGGAGATTTATCCCGCATAGCAGTATTGACTGGGATCGATGGTATCCCGGTATGGTAGTTCTCCCTAGTATTATATAATATTGGTTGGGGAGGATACATCGGTGATGCACGGGCGTAAACGCTTAGGGCTAATAATACGTTCGGCATATGGTGCAAAAAATGCGTTCTCGCCACTAATAGGTGTAATTGAGGATACTAAGTGGTATAAGGAGAATAGGATAAAGATTCTATTAACGGAAGAGGATCCGAGGCTCTATGCGAAAGAGTTCGTTGAACGAGGCTATGATGTCATTATTCTGTATGGGCTCTCCACCCTAGTATATCTTGATTTGAGAGACGAGATAAGAAGTGTAGCGTCCGAGTACAGAGTAGTTGCAGGAGGGCCACATGTTGAAGGTGCATACTGGCAAGTGCTTAGAGACGGCGTAGACATAGCTGTGGTAGGAGATGGAGAGCCCGCATTAGAGGCTATAGTAGAATACTATATGGGCTATAGGGAGAAGGAGGAGATCCCGAACATAGCTTTTTGGGATGGTTCAAGGTTCAGGGTTGCCAGGATAACTCACATCGAACTAGACGACTATAAAGGCTACTCGGAGACTATGGATCTATATCCTCCGATAGAAATCATGAGGGGATGCCATAATACTTGCAAGTTCTGTCAAGTTCCATGGCTCTTCAAAAAGAAGGTACGATACCGGTCAATTCGATCCGTCCTTGATATAGTAAGGCATTATGTAGTGAAGGGGAATCGAAGAAGGATCAGGTTCACAGCACCCATTGGGTTCGCGTATATGAGTCCAGGGGAAGGAGTAATCAACCATGACGCGATAGGAGAACTCCTAAAAGGCGTTAGAAGACTTGGAGGAGTACCGTTCCTAGGAAGCTTCCCGAGCGAGACACGGCCGGAATACGTTGATAGAAGAGTTCTACGAATAGTTAGACGATATGCTGGTAACAAGAAGATAAGCATAGGCCTCCAATCAGGCAGTGATAGGCTCTTATCGAGTATGAGGAGGGGTCATAGTGTGGAGCAGGCGCTCGATGCGGCTAGGCTCATCGTAGAGGAGGGATTCGTACCTGTGATCGACATATTGTTTGGGCTACCGGGAGAGACAGAGGACGATGTCGTGGCCACAATAGAAGTCATGAATAAGCTTGTAGAGCTAGGTGCGAGACTACGACTCCACACTTTCATGCCGCTACCAGGAAGCCCGTTGGCACTAGCCAAGCCCCTAGGAATACACCCTCGCTATAAACGTGCGATAACCAGGCTTCTTGGTAAGGGAGTACTTGAAGGATACTGGGAGGAGCAGGAAGAGTGGGCAAGGAAAATATATTGTTTGATGGCGGGTGATCCGGCGCCGACCCCTGAACCTTCGCCACTATATGCGCCAGAGTGCTCTACCGAGACCGTGTCATCCTCTTCTTAAGCCTCATTATAAGTGGGTGACCGGTTATCAGGGCTTCACTACTCAATAGCCTGGTCGCTATCAATGTCCAGAATATTCCCTGTGCTACGAGTATGCCGAACCCGGTTAGCACCATCTGGTGGTCTCCAGTGATACTAGACGTTGCAATCATGCTGAGGACAGCGTATGGATCCAAGGCCAAGAGTATCTTTACACCGGTAGACAGCTGGGCTAAGTCTACTCCGAAGAACATCATGAACAACGGTATTGCTAGGGCGAAGCTTATATAGCTGGCGGCTAGCTGGCTACCTCTAACATCACTGGCTTGACTGCCCACAATGAATCCTATGACTATGCTAACGTATAGTGTCAGTGCTAGACCAATGCCTAGAACGATTATAGCGGATGTAGGAAGGGTTATAGTAAAGCCAAGGGTAGCTTCCTCTCCCGTCTGCTCTGCTGCTGCGACGGCGAAGCCTCTTTCAACCATTTTCAAGTAGATGTATAGCCCAGCCATATAGCTGAGTACTCCTCCAATCGCTAGCACGGTTACAGCAGCTAGTTTCGAAACAAGTAGACTTCTACGTGAAACAGGAAGGGTGAATAGTTTCTCGAGGGTCTTAGCCTCTTTCTCGAGGCCGAAGCTGATAGCTGCTACCTGGGTGGCGGATACAGCGGTCATAAGTACTGCTAGGGGGATGGCTAGGCTGACCCCCATTACTAGGCCTTGGAGCTGGTTAGCTGTGAGCAGTTCTCCCTTATAATAATATTCAATGTTTGTTCTTACAGGATTGCTTAGGAATCCTGCACTTATATCGGGCATATATTGTTTGAGGTAATCTGCTACAACTTGTAGTACTATGGATGATACTGCTCCAGCTATTCCTTGAGGCTTGCTGAGCTCGACGAATCCTATGCTTTCAGGCTTGTATATGAGCGTGATCGATGCAGGTATACCCTTCGTAATGTTCTCTTCAAAGCTATTGTTCAGCAAGAGGATAGAATTGTATCCTTTGTTTAGAAGATCCTCTACCGAGATACCCGTATATATAGTAGCGTTCAACGCCTGTGCTAATGCCTTGGTTATATTCCCTGGCTCGCCTCCCTCGAAGAGTATAGCTACTTTAGGAGGCTTCGCTGCCTGCTCCACGACCTTACCCGCTGCTGCTCCCGCTAATCCACCCATTACCGCGTACATTATTAGGGGGCCTAGCAGGAGCCCGAAGAGAACGATTCTCTCCTTTATGAGCTCCTTAAGCTCTTTAACGATAAGTATCTTTAGCTTACTCTTCTTACGCGACATGTTCCTCCACCTCTCCACCGACTGCATTTATGAATGCCTCTTCTAGGTTTGATGCATTGAATTGTTGCTTGAGCTCCTCGGGCGTACCAATAGCTATTATTTGGCCCTTGTCTATGAACGCTACTCTATCGCAGAGGTATTCTACTTCCAGCATGTTATGGCTAGACAATAGTACCGAGGCTCCAGTCTCTTTTACATAATTTTTGATAGCTTTCCTCATAAGAACACTATGGTAGACGTCCAGTCCGCTTGTCGGCTCGTCTAGTATTGCTAGTTTTGGTCTTGTCATGAGGGTCGAGGCTAGCAATAGTCTTCTTTTCATTCCCTTGCTATAGCTCTTCATTGGATCCCATAGTCTTTCTCCAAGTCCTGAGATCCTGCTACCATACTCTACCATTTTTTCGGCTTCCTCACTGGTCTCGGCGTATATTTCTGCGAGGAAATGGAGGAATTCTATTCCTTTGAGGAACCGGTATACTCCGGCGTCTTCGGGGAGGTAGCTTATAATGCGTTTGACCTCGACTTCATCGCGCTTAGGATCTTTGCCATATATTCGTATGACTCCCTTGTCTGGGTGTAGGATGCCTGCAATTATTCTGAGAGTTGTTGTTTTTCCAGCTCCATTCGGCCCTATTAGTCCGAATATTTCTCCTTTCCCAATCTCAAAGGATACGCCTTTTAATGCAGTGACTTGGTCATAGGATTTCCAGAGGTTTTCTACTATTAGTGCGGTTTCTGTCAATTATTCATGCACCGTTGATAATATAGGCGCCGAGGTTAGAGATTAAGGTTACGTTGTATGGATGAGCTAACAATATAATTTACCCTGTAATCATCCCAAATGTATATGAACCGCATAGTTATGCGTAATACATATGAGAAGTTAGGTAGATATGAATGAAACCTCCGACTCTGACCTTTGAACTGGATGATGAGGCCCTGCGATGAGGATCTATTAAGAGTATAATGTGCGAGGTCTAGGTAATGGGCGTCGTCGATGTGTTGAGAAGGCTGGCCTGGGTAACTGGCCTCGCTATAATGGCGACAAGCCTATCACTTCTAGCCGCAGGAATATATGGGCTTATCAGATACGATTTCGGTTATAACTATGAACAATGGCCGGGAACAGTGATGTTTCTATCCGGGCTCCTATTCATTGTTGTGGGATGGATCCTCTACAATGTAGGTCGGGGTGCGACGATAAGGCAGAAAGAGGCTATACTCACAACTGTTCTTCTCTGGCTCCTTATTCCACTCCTCGCAGCCTTACCCTTCAAGATAGCCGCTGGGATACCATACGTTGACGCTGCATTCGAGAGTGTGAGTGGATGGACTACAACAGGCCTCACTATTCTAACTGGTGAGCCTAGTAGCTGGCATGGAGTATATGTACCTAGCGTGGACGAGGTTCCAGATACAATTAAGATATGGAGGACGTTGATGCAATGGGAAGGCGGCCTCGGAATAGTTATATTAACGATCGCAATCCTGGCCCCTCCCGGCGTATCCGCGGCTGTACTATACCTGGCCGAGGGAAAATTTGAGCGGTTAGAGGCGAGCTTTAAACGGACAGCCGTACTGATGGCAGTCATATATCTAATACTTACAGGTATTGGAATCCTCCTATTTGTAGCGGCTGGCACAAGCGTATATGACGCCGTTAACCACGCAATGACAGGTATTGCCACTGCAGGTTTCTCGCCTCACAGTGATAGCCTCGGATACTATATGAATAAGCCAGCTGTTCTCGTCGCGGGCATGATAGTGATGTTCTTGGGAGCAGTAAGCTTTAGCGATCACTATAACATGCTTAAAGGAAATTTCTCACAGGTGTTCACTAGTATAGAGTTACGGGCTCAGCTCTCAATCACTGCTCTAGCTATAATATTCTCGGTAATGGCGTGGGAGCTCTATTCATCATTCCACAACTCGTATAGTCTTCTCCAAGTAGTATTCCACGTAGTATCGGCTTTCGCAACGGCAGGATTCCAGGCAGGAAACCTCCACACTACCCCCGAGGCATACAAGCTGTTGCTAGCGGTCCTCAGTATTATAGGAGGAAGCGCCTTTTCGACGGCTGGAGGAATAAAAGTACTCAGACTGATAATAGCTGCGAAAGCCATCTCTATGGAGTCAGATCTGCTGACCCATCCGCCCGGATATGTGCCTAGACGGACCGTAGGAAAGTATTTTCTGGATGAGACATTGGTGAGAAGAACTCTGGCCACAGTAGCAGCCTTTATTGGTGCTTATACGCTCCTTGTAATGACTTTGGCGCTTGTGGCACCACGCTATGACCTAGGAGACATTATATTCGAGGTTGCAAGCGCGATGGGCAACGTAGGCCTGAGCGCGGGTATATCGGCGGCGTCAGCAGCGGTATCTGTAAAGCTCATATTGATAGCGGCTATGCTTCTCGGACGATTAGAGGTTATAACTTATCTAGTAGTGATCCGTATGCTCTACAGCAAGAAGTAGGTTTGGTGGAATAGGCTTGGACGCAACGACAGTATTCTTCAATCATCTTCCATTCATAATAGTAACTGTCTTACTTCCGCTAGTAGGAGCTATCTATATCAGCATAAGGCATATCTATACGGTTGTTCGAGATAGGAGGATATATCCTGTAACAGGTGAAGCGTATAGTATTTATCTTCTACTAGCCCTTGCAGGGTTAATTGTTTTAGGCCTTGTATTCTTCAGGGTAGCTTATGATTATACTTATACGTCTATGGAGCTAGTTGTTAGGCCAGATACAGGCCAGGCAGTTATGGTTACTCGTAACTGGGTGATAATCAAGGATTTAGAGGATCTTAACCTCTACATCGGGATTGTTGATTTCTTGAGGGTATTCTATTTCCTGGCCGGCGTCACAATTGGTCTCGGAGCTATACCGTTGATGCTTAGGATGGCTCATAAGCTCTGGATGATAGAAGTAATGATATTTGTATTCAACCCCCTCATGTTCGTATACCTTGAGATTAAGCCATTGCAAAGGATGAAGTATTCTTATGCTCTTACACAAGGATACAATCTTAGTCTGAGGAGCTCGCCTTATAATGATTATGCTTATGGCCTTATACATTTCTGGTTTCCTGCTGGGCTAATACTTGGTCTTATCATTTCTGTATCTTTATTGTTATTTGTTAGACGGTGGGCTGTTAATTTAGAGTTATTGAAAAAATACTAGTATGAATAATTTTTATGATATATAGTATTCTATTTTATCTTTTTAGTACTATTAAGTATTGTCTTTATAGATTAATAATTATTGTGTAGTGATGGAGTAAATAGATATTGATTCTAGATAAAATTTTTTGTTAAAGAATTTATCTTAGAGTTTTTATAGTTATTTTAAGAATAAATACTTTAAGATATACAGTATGTAATGACTGTATAAACAGTCGGAAAATACAAAATGAAAAGTAAAGAAAAGTTAGCCCTTGTCTTGGCTATAGTCCCGTTATTACTGCTCACAATGAGTGGTATGACGCTTTCACACTGGGACGACGACGTCAAGGTAGAGGGAAGCATAAGCATGGGTACTTTTGATGTCCAGATGAGTCTCGAAGACTTTTACGATAATGAGACCTCGTTGGACGTCGGCCATATCTCCGCATCGCTAGCTGATTGGAACGATGGAGACGACGTAGATGGAGGAGTCAACGACTCATTGATAATAACAATGAGCAATGTCTATCCAGGATACGAGGGATGCGTAGTATTCAACATCGACAACAACGGAACAATCCCTGCAGAGACAAATGAAACAATGATAACCCTAACAGGTAGTAGCACGTTCGACTGGGATACATACGGAGAATACGTAATAGCAGAACTATACTACTTAGGAGGAGGAACACCCTTACTCTTAGCACATCTAGACAATGGAAGCCTAGTATACGACTATGACTTCACAACAGACCCACAAGGACTACTAACACTAGACGTCGGAGAATCACAGTGGTTCCAACTATGCATAGGCCTAACACAGGATCCTAACGCACCAGAAGCAATGATGGACACCAGTATGGAGTTCAGCCTAGTTCTAACATGGATACAGGCGGTTCCATAAGACGAGAACAGCATAGCCACGGCACGGAGACAGGATATGATACACGGAGCCATTAAGGTGGCATTGACTATGTATCATGTCGTTGAGCCGTGTCGATAACTCAAATCAAGTGAGAAATTAGAGAGGAGATGGGGTATGAATAACAAATACGCAATAGTAGCCTTGCTCGGAATACTAGCAGTACTAGCACTAACAATGACGGGACCAGGACTAACAGTATCACATTGGAATGATCAAGTAAAGATCGAAGGATCAATGTCAACGGGAAGCCTAGAATGGGATATAACACCGACAGGACTATCCTGGAACACCAACACAGTAATGCACTTCGACGCAGGTGTGAGAGCAAGTGGTGATGGACCGGGACAGACAGGTATAATAGGAATCAATCTAGTAAATGCATATCCTAATGGATACGGTGCATACGTCTTCCAAGTACGGAACGAAGGAACAATACCGGTACATGTAACGTTCTGGTTCGAGACCGGAACAGGATGCGCAGGAAACCTGGCAGACTATATACTGATCAACCCTGTATTTGACGCGCCATTCTATAATGGCGAGTTCGACCTACTAAACTACAGTATTGCATCGATACAAGACGGATGGACAAGCCCATATACTAGGCCACTCTCATGGTGGCTTAACAACGTCAACAGTATGAGTACAGCAATGAGCCTAGAGTCAAACATGGAATCGGGCACAGTACTCTACACAAACACAACAAGTACAACGATAATGCAATATGACACCGATAATATCCTGATGCCGGGAGAGAAGACAATAATATTTGTATGGATAGGGATAAGTGACGAGCTACAGCAACACGAAGAATACATGGGAGAGAGCTGTGGAGACGCCTATAACCCAGCGTTCTACATCCACTACTACGCGGTACAAGCTCTCCCATAACACACAATGAATAACACTAATGTTATGCGAGGCGGAGACATAAAATGAACGATTTTTCCCACGGCCTCAAAAGGCACACAAACGAGATATTTCTCCTATTATCTATCATTTCATTCTACAGAATATCCAATTTTATTCCAAGAATATCTTCGCAGCTATCACAGTCGCTCACAGGTTACTATATGCTTCTAGCAACATTCTCTCTGGGGATCCTAGCTGTCCTAGGCTCGCTATACATTTATACCTATAAGCCAGAGGGGGCGAAACACCCAAAGATACAAGCTCGAGCATTCACTGCAGGTGTTGCCTTAGCAGGAGTGTCATATATTGTATTTCTTGGACTTCAATGGATAATGTACGATTTTCAGTCCGTTGATTTTGGAGGACTATCATTTGTCTTATTCTGGATATATGCGTTGTCAATAGGACTATCATTCTCTCTTATAATAAAGATAGTTGAGTTAATAGTCTACGAGAGTGATGAAGATAAGTCGCTACTTGCACTAATAGCAGGAGGAATACTATCTGTACTCTACATTTTCTCACCCGGGACAACATATATCTCGACGCTAATACTCTTGTTCGGATTAGGAATGGCCGCCACACTGCTATACCAGAAATACGGGTTACTGGCATCAACAGGATTCATAGCAACGGTATATTTGGCATGGTCATTGTCTCCCATTAAGTTTAATGGCTCCGTCCTAGCACACTCGATACTCTCAACAATAACAATCATAATAGTAGGCTATACGTACACGTCACTTTCAAAAGAGAAGTTACAGGAATATAGAGAAAATCTATCGTGGAAAACACTACTCGTCATCGGAGTATTGTCCTTAGCTCTTGTAGGGATCTTGGCGGGGCTATCAAGTGGTTATAGGGCGTATGTAGTGGTCACAGGAAGCATGGAGCCAACATTGAACATTGGCGACTTCGTAATAGTCGCACCAAAGCCCTGCTATAATATTGGAGACATTATCTCATTCAACTATAATGGTGTTGTAATAACTCACAGGGTCCACACCATACTAAACGATGATACTATGAGGACTAAGGGAGACGCAAACGCAGAACCTGATCCATATATTGTAACAAGCGATATGGTTATAGGTGAATTAAGGCTGAGGATACCAGTTATCGGATGGATTATAATCTTGTTAAACTGGAACATCTATACACGGCTTGCAATAGCAGGAATAAGCATAATAGTGATAGCATATCTATTATTCAAGAGATAACTAGTATTTTATTATTACATGATGTAACTAGCCTAAATTCGTTATATTGTTTTTCTATGGAGTCCTCCGTCAACAGGTATAATTGCCCCATTAATGTAGCTTGAAAGGTCACTTAGAAGGAACAATGCCGCATAACCCATATCTTCGGTGGTACCTATTCGTCCTAACGGTATCTTCCCTCTTAAGCTATCAAGATATCTCTCTGGGTTATCCGGCATTCTTTTCGCTGCCAGACTCATCAGCCTATCTGTTAAAATGTATCCTGGAACTATGGCGTTTACTCTAATACCATACCTTCCTAGGTCTCTTGCAAGAACCTGGGTGAGCCCATGTAATGCTATACGAAGAGCGCTACTGGTTGTTATAACGGGATCAGGCTCCCACGCAGCAATACTTGTTACGAATACGATGCCAGGATTCCTATGTAAGCGGGCGCTCTCTTTCAATGAGTCCAGTGCTGTCTTAACTATTTCTATAGCGCTATGAATAAGAACCTGGCTACTATGTTTCCAGTCTTCTAATGTGAGCTCGTCAAAGAATCCTTGGGGAGGAGGCGGAGGTACATAAACTATGCCGTCTAATCCATTCATCGACTCCAGGGCTTCTTTTACAATTCTAGAACCATTTCCAGGCTTGGACAGATCAGCGGCAGTATAACCTACTACCTTTCCTCTAGTATCTGGGTCCTGCTCGATCTTTTGCACAGCCTTTTCTAAACGGTTAGGGCTAAGACTCGTCAAGTAGAGAAGTGCTCCATGACGAGCCAGTATTTTGGAAATACCAAAGCCTATTCCTCTACTTGCCCCAGTAACAATGATTCTTTTACCATTCAGCAAGAACATTTTCATCTCCAATTGATAGTGGAAGAGTCTTAGATAATTAGGATTAATGATGATTACCCGGTAAAGGATTTTCATTCTCAAGGTGAGATATGGTATTGTCTCTAAGGAGACAATATCTATTATATTTTCTGTCATAAATTTGATATTTACTGATGATTATCAATGTAGAAGGATAATAATTTAGATCGTGGAGGACTACAGTGAACGAGAACACGTATGAGTCGGTCTCACATGAAATGGAGCATGGCATATACATATATAATGGAAGGGGCTGGGCACGTCTGTCTAGTTTGAAAGATTTACCGAATGGTGCTTCCATATTATATTTCTCCAATGTGAGATGTCCTGCCTGTAAGAAATTTAATAAAATATAAAATAGTATGACGGGAGAGTTAGAGGAGAAGACTTCACTCGTGGTAGTGGTTTGTGGCTGGTTTGAGGAGGATTGTAGATCGCGTGAAGCGGCGAAACTCTTTGATACCATGGCTGTTTATGGGACTCCTACTATAGTATCCGTATGCAAAAAGAATGGAGAAATAGTCTCGGTCTCTGTTCATCCCGGTTTTAAGTCCCCAGAAGAACTACGTGATATAGTTCAAAGGCTCTTGGAAAAATGTAAGTAGAATTAGAAGGATATGATATCAACTCTGTTCTTCTTCCTTATTCTGCCGTTATTCTTGTTTTGACTATTATATGGGGAAGGAGGCTAGGTATACTTACCTCCCACCACTGGATTGGCCATAGCTCCTTGCCCAAGCCAACAATATTCCTTATGAGATCTCTTAGAGAGCCAGTGATCCGGGCTCGTTTAGAACATCCAACTGGCTTACCACCGCGTACTAGTAGTAGTGCGTCTCTGGTGACTGTGGAGAATGTGCCCTCAACATAGTTCTGGAACCTCGTATACCAGTTGTTTGTAGCGTATATTCCATCGCCTAGAGCTTCTAATAGCTCTTCTTCTTTTATGTCTCCTGGCTCTACGATTATGTTGAACGGTGTTGGCTGGATTATCCCCGCATTACCTGTTGTTTCTCCACCAAGTAATCGTGCTGTTTTACTATTATGTAGAATGTTCTCGAGTATTCCTCTGTTCAAGATATGTTTCCTAAAGGTCTTAATGCCCTCGTCGTCGAAGAGTCTATAGCCTGGGAGATCCTCGTTATGTGGATCATCGATTATGCTTAGTTGTTCGCTGGCGACCGGTTGTTTGATATCGTCTGGGCGGAAGAAGCTCATTCCAAAGATCATGCTTGCTCCACTAGCTGCCATCGTCACGTATTGTAGCAAATTTCCTACTATCATTGGGGATAGTAGCACCTTGTAATTTCCAGTTTCAAGCTTTACTTGCGGAAGAGACTGGCATGTCTCAGCAAGCTCTACGGCTTTCTCTATTGCTTTTTTGGCCTTGCCTGGCTCGTATCGCGTGGAGGTCCAGCTCCACTGCCCGCTAGCATCGTCGCCGCGGAAGATTCTTAGATAGCCTTGGAAACTAGTGGACTCTCCTTTTAGCCAGGCACCGTTGCTTCCCGCAAGTAACTGAGACTTGTAGGATAAGGTTATTGCGCCAGCGGAGTTCGTTAGTTCCGTTAAGGACAAGTCTGATATCATCTGTGATATGTCTCCCGATATAGCCATTTCCTTAACGTTCTCGTCAACAAGCCAGTAAGGTGCTCCGTTTGACTCGGGTAGGGGAGCGTATAGTGGTGAGGGGGTCAATTTATCAAGTATCTGGATGGATTTTTCTATTGCTTCGTCAGGGCTACTCGTCCTAAAACTTGACACGGTCATCTTGCCGTCTTTCGCGAAGTATAGGTTGACGCTGATTTCGCTCCAGGACTGTGTTACCGATGGCTTGCCATTGGCTAGTTTTAGCATTACCGAGTTTTCGGCTTCTAACTGTACTATGTATTCGGGAACGTGTCCTTTTATATTCTCGACTAGTTTCTTTGCGAACTCTTCTAAGTTCATATTATTCTCACCCCTCTCATCCGGATGTGCGGTCCTCCGAACCAGACAGGGACTCCTTGGCCGGGTTCTCCTTTGCCACAGGTCCCGGTGTAGAATGCTAGATCCTTTCCTACCGCGTCTATGCTTGAGAAGAATTCTACGCTGTTTACTTCTAGTGCGGGATTCTTTACTGGTCTAGTTATTCTGCCGTTTTCTACTAGGTAGGCTTCTAGGCCTACGTAGCGAGCTCTCCACCGGTAGTCGTCAATGTTCCACTCCATATACTTCTTAATGTACATGCCATTCTTTACGTCTTCTAGGAGTTCGTCGAAGCTGTAGTCTCCGGGTACGAGATAAGTATTCGCCATCCTAACTATAGGCTCAGCCCACCATTCCTTGGCCCTCGCGGATGCATTGCTATGGGTGTTCATTTCATAGGCCGTCTCCCTGTTGTGAAGGTATTCTTCCAGGTATCCGTTTCTAATCAGGTATCTTGGCCTAGCAGGGACACCTTCGTCGTCCACAAGGTAGAATCCATGGCTACCCGGTATTGTAGGATCGTCAACTACTGTTACATGCTCGCTGCCTATCTTGTAGCCTGGCTCAAGCCTCCTCCTATAACTTAATCCTGCCTGGGCAGCTTCTCTGCCGAGGACTCTGTCCGCCTCGCTTGGGTGTCCTGCGGCTTCATGCATTGCTAAGCCGACTATCTCTGGGCCTAGTACTACGTCCATTTTGCCGGTGGGGCTGGGTTTAGCCTCACGCAGATAAATCGAGAGGCTGCTGGAGTCGTCTTCAAGGTTTTCGGCGATTTTCATTTTTTCCAATAGTTCTAGGCCTCCACTACCGCCTAGTTGATTCCATCTATTAGCTCTTTCACCCTGATACTCGGCGGTTATCGAGTAGAATACTTCTATTCTTGGAATATATGATTTCACGAATGCTCCATCGCTTGTTACTAGGAGTTTCTCCTCTATGTCGTATTTGAACATTAGCAGGACTTGTGTAATGTTTATCCTCTTATCCAGGTCAAGGCCCTTGTATAAGTCTTGGAAATACTTTATGAGGTCTTCATCGCTCCAGTCACTTATAGGCTTCTTCTCCGAAACACGGTAAGAGATTCTAGCGAGATATTCCTCGGAGAGTCCTATTCTCGGCTTGAAGTCTTTCTGTGACTTTGCAGCTTTTAATGCTCGACTGGCAGATTCAAGGATCGAGTCTTTTGTTAATAGGCTTGTAGAGGAGAAGCCAAGCCCCCCGCTGGCTATTGATCTTAGAGCTACTCCTGTCGAGTCCTCGTAGCTTGCTCCTATCAGCTGACCGTTGAGAATGGTGAAAGAGAAACCTGTTAGCTTATGAAACCTTGCTTCACTATAGGAGGATCCATTTTTCTGCATATAGTCAAGGGCTTTTTCGAGGAATGATTGATCTATCACAGTTATCCACGCCCTCTCATAGAAAATATGGGTATTAACGGATTATTATTCATGCCGATATATTGGATTATATCACGGTTATTGCATTGTTAGATACTTCCGGAATATTAATGTGTTCTAAGAGCCTATTTAGAATGGGGTGACGGACGGGAGGCTAACAACTCCAAGTACGTAATATAGCATGGAACCAATCGCGATAATAGAATATTGAAGGGAGTTGAGAGTTGCTAAGTAACTCGCATCACGTGATACCAGGTGCACCCTCAGGAGCGACAACAGGAGGATTACTCAATAATACAGGCCAGCAGATACTAGTAAATACAACGTTCATCCCTCAGACTACAACAGCTATACAAGGTAATCCAGAGTCCTATAGTAATATATGGTCGGTACTTGGAACGTTAGCCATATACGCTATAGTGTTTTTAATCGCACTCTACATAATATATACATTATATAGGAAAGAGAGCCCTGTTAAGACCCAGCTCGAAGGAATTGAAGGTACCGGGAGAATCAGTGCTGCTTATAGTTATCAGGGGCTTAGAAAAAGACTCCGCCAAGTATACTTGTTTTTACGGAGCTCGCTTGAACAATCAATGGGAAGGAGTTATTCTTCGAAGACCATGAGAGAACTGGCTAAAGTATTAGATAATCCAGATTCTCTTATCCTAGCAGATCACTATGATAAATCCATGTATGGAAAAGGAGAGCCTACGACCGACCAGGTCGAGTCTATAGAAAGGACGGCAAGGGGTCTAGTAGATTGGCTAAGAAAGCACTGATAGTTCTAATAATAGGACTCTTGCTCGTTGTCGCGATGAGTCCCGGGGAAAAACCCAGCCAGCGATATCCATTGCTATCAACTAGTCCCGAAAATAATGGTCCGGGAGGAACAAGCCTATTCGTGTCCGATCTTATACGTTCATATCATAACGTGGTGCTTGGAGGAGTAAAGGATCTCTCCTCTCAGGACGGAGGTAGGATACTCTATATTGTACTAGGACCAGATAAACCATTCAACAAGACAGAGGCGAATATTATAGCTGAGGAAGTGAAGACGGGTAAGCTTAATCTTCTTATAGCAGATGAATCTGGAAATGTTTCTGTTTTATTAAACTCGCTTGGGGTCGGCGGAATAGGAGAAATAATATTCAATGGGTCCCGGGCCCATCAAGGCGAGGGCTGGGGATACGTTGTAGGCCTGAATTGTGGATCAGAGCATTATTATACTACTAAGGCTGCTAGGCTCGATACTGTACCGGGTGGAGAGGTACTATGTAGTTATGAGGACGGTAGCCCGGCCGCAGTACTCTACAGGGTAGGAAAGGGAGTTGTATTGGTTGTGGGTGACTCGTCTATATTTGCTAACTTCCTATATGGAGGATACTTGACGGGGTTTCCTCCCACAAGAACTCTTGCACAGCAACTCGTCGATAATGTTACACAAAATATTTCCGTCATCATAGTAGATAACACGCATTACACCATTTTATCCTCTAAGAAAACGAATATCCTGAAGAGACTTACAGATGAGCTAGCAGCTACAGTCGCCGATATTCCGGGTATAGTAGAAGATCGTTCTCCCATAATAATATTAGCTGTTTTATTGCTGGCAACAGTTCCATGGCCAATTCTATTCCTATATCCTGGAGAGACGCCTAGAACGAGATCTGATCCTTTAGAGGACGCGGAAGAGTACTTGTTATCGGTTTTGGCCTCCCGCCTCGGTATAGAGGGAGAAGATATTGATCCTCGAGAGCTACTCGAATCTGTTGGAGACGAGTAGGAATTATCATAGAGTGGTGTATATGAGTTGGCCCTGATAGATCGGGTAAGAGAAGAAGTATCAAAGGTAATAGTAGGTAAGACAAGGGAAATCGAGACAATAGTCGCAGTCCTGCTCGCAGGAGGCCACGTTTTGCTAGAGGGAGTTCCAGGAGTCGCCAAGACCCTTATTGCAAAAACTGTAGCACAAGTGCTTGGACTAGACTTTAAACGCGTTCAGTTCGTACCAGACTTGTTGCCTAGCGATATAACGGGCACCATGGTTTGGAGAGAGGGGAGATTTGTCTTCGAGAAGGGTCCAGTATTCACGGAGATACTCTTAGTCGACGAGGTGAACAGAGCACCACCAAAGACGCAGGCGGCACTTTTACAGGCTATGCAAGAAAGGGAGGTTACGGTATGGGGCACTACCTATAAATTGCCCGAGCTCTTCACGGTTATAGCCACTATGAATCCCGTCGAGTTCGAGGGTGTTTATCCTCTGAGTGAGGCACAGGTAGACAGGTTCATGGCTAAGGTGGAGATAGGATATCCTAGCTTGGAAGAAATGGTGGAGATTATAGATAAGCTCCATGACATAGAGGAGTTCAATGTTAAAAACGTGACTAACAGGGAAGAACTCTTAAGGTTAAAGAGCGAGATATGGAATGTCCACGTCGATCGAAACATAAAGGTTTATGCATCGTTGATAGCGATGGAAACTAGGAAGGATCCACGTGTACTCCTAGGGGCTAGCCCTAGGGGAGTAATAGGTATGATCCAGCTGGCTAGGGCGAAGGCTCTACTAGAGGGCAGAGATTATATTACGCCCGATGATATCAAGGAGGCAGCATATCCGGTACTACTACATCGTATAGTATTGAAACCTGAGGCCAAACTATCGGGTATTACTGCTAGAGAAATAATAGATAACGTATTAGAGAAGATAGAGCCGCCATAAAGAGGCTATCGAGATAATCTGGGAGGATAACGTAGTTGAGGATCGAACCTACATGGAGAGCAGTATACTTGGCAATTGCATCCTTATCGTTTCTACTAGCAGGATTATTCGGAGTAGCTAGATTACTTTCCCTTGCAACAGCATCCTTCATTATAATAGTTCTTGCGGCCTCCTATGGTGTTGCAAGTCGCTCGGCAAGACAACTCTACAATATTGAGGTTGTCCGTAGTCATAATGTTAGGACAGGTGAAGGGGCTCCACTCAAAATTATAGTCGAAGCTAGGAAAAAGAATGGAGATTGGCCCCCTTACATACTTGTCGAAGACAGGCCTCCCAAAAGGCTCAGAGCTAAGGGTACAACGAGAATACTATTGAAGCCTGTAAAGAGCAAAGAAAAGATAACAGCAGAATACCAAGCTACGCCGGCTCCAGGATATCATCAGTTAGATTACCTGGTTTCGTCAACTGGAGATCCTTTTGGATTATTCAAACACTACAGGATTCACAGAGTCAGAACCAGTATAAGCGCCTATCCTATAAGCATTGGAGAATTCATGATATCATCGTCTAGGAGAGGACTATCAGAGATAACATATAGTCGTTACAAAGGACTTGAAACAGAGTTCTACCAGATAAGGGAATATGTGCCCGGCGATGATATCAGACGAATAGTCTGGACAGCAACAGCGAGGACAGGAAACCTCATGGTCTGGGAGGGATTGATGGGGGCCAAAGAGGATGTAGCGCTATTCCTGGATTTGGCCCTAGAATCATGGCCTGGCTCCCCTGGGATGGCTCCCGCCGACTGGATAATGAGGACTTCGCTTGAGATCACTAAGAGAGTAGCGGGATCAGGAGGAAACGTATACTATTACATCTATAGAGGGAATACATGGGAGTCCTGGGGACCTCTTAGGGGAAGCGAGGCAGTAGATGTTCTTAGACTTAGACTAAGTGTCACAGGCCCAGGAACAGTCGACAACGACATCAATAAAGTGCAAGCCCTCGATCGTTTCTTTATGGAGACGCCAATACATGCTAGGAAAATCGTTCTAGTTGGGCCCGGAACAAGGCTAAAGGCTCTAAAACAAGTGTTAAAGAGGTACCCGCTCAATCCATTAAACACGGTAATCGCTGTTTATCTCCCCTCTGGAAATAGCGAGTTGGACACTGTTATCCGAAAAGTGGTGATGCACCTGTTGAGCAAGGAACAAGAAGGTATTCCGGTGGACAAGGCGAGATTAGTTATAGTCGATAGTTTATCAAAGGTACTGTATCTAATGGAGGCGATTAAGTAGTGTTAGAAGATAGGGGTATATCTGATTATAGAATTCTCTCCCTAGCCTACTCTATGGTTGCAATATTGATGATTGCCTCGTTTAACTCGTTGGACCTAGTCCTACCATCTATAATAGTATTTGTAGGAGCTATACTCCTATCTGCAAAGAGGCTTGACGGTCATATTCTCATAATAATAGGATACATAGGCATTGGCCTGTTGACAAGATCTGTTTTGCCTATGGTAATGGCTTTGCTTGGTCTAGCCTCGTACATGTTTTTGGGATCTCCAGCGTTATTCTCCAAAGAATCAGCGAGGATAATGTCTCTCTCCATGATAGCTTTCATATACTTGTTTATCTTGGGTTTATTGGCTACTTATACAGCAAGTTATTCTGCATATAGTATAGGATATTATGTCGTATTATTAGTCTGGCTGACAATAATGGCGTCGTTAATAATAGAAAGCCTACTGGGTCCCGTGAATAACTTTAGTCTTGTAGAATTCATCTCAGGGATTCTAGCAAGGAATAAGATTCTCCCATTGGAGCTTTTCACAGCTTACTATGTCTACTATTCGCTCCAATCTAAGCAGATAATGATGATATCATTACTACTTGCTGGAGCGGCATATGCTTGGTCTAGGATGCTTGGCCACGGTAGGGCGACGAACCTCGCGGTGTTCGTGACTGTCTATATAATGCTAGCATTTTTGACAGGTAGCATTGATTTGATTGATATTATTCTTTCGCGGTAACGATATATTAACAATACCTATCGTTTATTTTAGCACTAGAATTATTTCTCTATATAAGAGCAGCTAATATTTAACCATATGACGGGATGATAGCATGAAGACCATATATCTCGCAATTATTATCGCGGTTATTGTAGCCGGAGCCGTAGGCGCAGGATACATGATCTCAAAGAATACACAGTCAACTCCCGAAACACAAGAACAGACTACAGGTCACGGACAGGGCCATGGCGGAATGGGCCAGGGCGCAGGTCAAGGAGGAATGATGGGAGAAGGTTCTTGGATGAATATGACAACATGTAATAGTCTAGGAAACTTGACAATCGGGCAGAGCATAAACTGGCTCTTCGACCACCACAGCCTCTTTAAGTTTAAATACTACGAGTACCCCGAGAACAAGACAATCATATGGATTATAACGGCACCAAACAGTACCGCCGCAGACATACTTGCAAATCACATTAAGCAGATGGAGTGCGTAATCGAGAACGGAGGAACACCTAGACCTAACGATCCAGTCTTCCAGGTAGACGCTAACATAACTCGAGAATACGTGCATACCACCATTATCAGGCTAAACGAGACCACGATAAAAGTAGTAAAAGTTGCCGATAATGACTGCGCATACGAGGTAATTAAACTACACGCAGAGATAGTTAAGGGCTTTTTCACAATAGGCAGAGAAGAAGCGATGAAGACCCACGAAGTACCATCAGATGTTGAATCAATATGCCAGCCATACCTGTCGCCGTAACACTCATTATAATAATATAACAGTATACAATAGCAGAATACACCGTGGAGAGTGCAGAGACAAATGGCAACAGAAAAACCAAAAGTAAGAGAAAGAAAAACAACAGATATCATAGGAATATTATTAATTACCTTTTCTCTAATATTATTTATAACAAGTATTTACATGGCTTATAACGGTAAAATAAGCGCGGGCCTCCTAGCTGCTACAATAGGAGGCGTCTCATTAATAACGGGGGCAGACCTGCTTAAAACAGGAAAGACAATATAGCATTTATCCGTTTAAGTTATATTGATACGGGTTCTATATATCAATCCTAGCTGGAGAGGATTCCGAATTATCGGAAGGTGTAATAATGAATAGCTACTCTGATCCAAAAGTATCAATAATTATACCCACATATAACGAGGCGGAAAACATAGAAATACTTATAAAAAAGTTAGTTAATGTATTAGAATCTATTAATGTTGGCTTTGAGATTCTAGTCGTAGACGATAACTCTCCTGATGGAACATGTAGTATAGTAAAACAAATTTCGAGAAGAGATCCAAGAATTAAGTGTATTCTAAGGATCAATGAAAAAGGACTGGCCTCAGCCGTGGTGGAAGGGCTTCGCCAAGCAAAAGGGTCCTATATCGTTGTAATGGATGCTGATCTCCAACATCCACCTGAGGTTGTTCCAAGGCTTTTGAAGACGATTGATGAAGGAGCTGATCTTGCGGTAGCTTCGAGGTATGCTGAAGGAGGAGGTGTGGAGGGCTGGAGTAAGACTAGGTTAATAATGAGCCGCGTCGGAACAATATTAGTGTCTTTACTGATTGATGAGGCATCGAAGACGACTGATCCTCTTTCTGGGTTTTTTGCAGTTAGACGAGATAAAATTATTATAGATTCTCTTAAACCTAAGGGTTTTAAAATTCTCTTAGAAATTCTAGTTCGTCATAAAAATCTTAGAGTTGTAGATGTACCTTATGTATTTTCTACACGATATCGAGGAATGAGCAAGCTAGATGCTGGTGTGATTACAGATTTCTTAAGAGTTGCTTGGGCCTCTTATTTAAGTTTTAAAATTCATTTGCTTGGCTTAATAGGTATCGTATTGTATTTTATGTTTGTGGGATTGTTTTTTATAGTAGGCATAAATGCTATCCAAAGTCTGTTATTAGGAGCAATTACAGGATCTGCTATTTCTTTTCTATTGTTATTTTATTTTCTACGTGGTGAAGAGGATCGTGGAAAGTATATTAGGAGGTTTGTGTCCGGTTTTGCTCTGTCTGTGGGCTTCATTGTGTCATTGAGCTCTCTTGTATTTATATATACTGGATTATATGTAATGGTTTGCATGTTGGTGTCTTGTATAATATTGTTTTTAATAAAAATAATTATATCTAAGAAATATTGATTGTTATTACTTTACTACACGTAAAGATATATACCTAATAAAATATCTTTATAATTTAACAGCAATGGGCAATGTCTATGTTATCGGCTGCAGCGATCTAAAAGACAGTATTGTATATCTCACAATATAGGGAAGAAATATAGTATAGGAGTGGTCTTATGGAGGCGGCCATACTGCTTGTTGGAGGAAAAAGTAAAAGATTCGGCTCAAACAAAGCATTGAAAGTAATAAGAGGTAAAACTTTCTTCGAGCATGTATATGATGCTTTAAAACGAGTAGTCGATAACATATACGTGTCAGTATCCATACACACACCCCCCGCAATCTACGCGCTAACTACGGTAAAAGGAGGTATTCTAGTCTCCGATGAGCCCTTGCCATGTGGCGGTCCACCCAGAGCAATTATATCAGTACACAGCAGGTATAAGCATAATAAGTATTTAGTAATCGGTGTCGACTATCCGAACATATCTTCAGAAGTACTAGAAAAAATGCATACGTATAGTTTAAAGTCACGCATATCAGCTCTAACACCAGTACTTTACAAGGGATATCCTTTAATTATGTTAGGAATATTATCTAGCCGAGTCATAGAGGTATTGAAAAAGGCTTGCTATATCAAACAGTCAAAAACTAGGCTCACAGACGCATACAGGGCAGCCTATAGAGCCGGTTATTACGGCTGGACGCTGTTCACAGATACTCCTGAAACTTTCGCTAATGTTAATACTCCAGATACTCTTAGTAAAAATATGCAGCGAGACTTACTTGCCAACGGGGAAAGAATCCACATAGTAAACACGTACTATTCAAGATATCTTGACTGTATAGGAGACGGAAACATAAAGTGCGCAGTATCATTACTGGAAAAAGAGTACGAACTGTATAAGAGGAAGAATCTAAAATTACTAGCGAGACATGTAGAGCAAGATATTGTATGGATACGTAATGAACATTTATAACATAAATAGGGAAGCTCGAGTAGTGTAATTTTAAACCTAGGGAAAAGCATGGGTTATGAAGCTTGATCTCCTGGGAATCGTGCTATATTTTCATACGTTATGAATTACAGGAGTATTCATACAGTTTTTCTATTATTTGTCTTGTAGGACCAAAGCATAGAGCTTTTCCATTCTCGAGGACTAGGATCTTTGAACTTATTTTTTCTATCATTAGTGTATCGTGGCTGGCCAATATAATTGTTTTTCCCTGAGATGCCTGAGAGTCTATTACGTCTAAAAGTATTCTTCTTTTATGATAATCTAGGTTCGAAAACGGTTCATCCAGTACTATAACTTCCGGATCATATATTAAGGCCCTAGCTATACCAATAATCTGTTTTTCACCCGTGCTTAGGGTTTTAGCATTTTTTCCCAGGAGATCTTGTATTCCAAAAAGCCGCGAGACCCTATCTATCCTCTTATTAATCTCCTCTTTGCTTATACCTCTTATTTTTAAGGGATAAGCAAGATTATTGTAGACGCTAGCTCTTATCATTATGGGTTTCTCGTGAACATAAGCAATAGATCTCCTATAAAATACAACGTTATTCCACGGATCGCTATTGTTATATAGTAATTTTCCCTTATTCGGTTTATAGATTAAAGCAATTATCTTGAGGAGAGTTGTTTTACCAGCTCCGTTCGAACCTATTAGTCCGTAAACTATACCTGGGTTAAATTTGATAGAAATTTCTGATACTGAGTATCGATTCTGGCCAGGGTACTTATAGGATACATTGTCTAGGCTTATTCTATATCCCATCTTTTTCTCACCAACCTTACTAGTAGTGAGATACCTATAGTCAGTAGGACTAGGACCATACCTAGCATGATTGCGTTCTCGTATTCTCCCATTGCTGTATATAGGGCTATGCTTGTAGTGATTGTTCTCGTGAGTCCTTTAATGTTTCCTCCGACTATTAGGGCTACTCCTAGCTCTCCGATCGCCCTTGAGTACCCCATTACTATGGCTGCTAGGAGGTTTGGAAGTGATTGTGTTATCACGAGTCTAGCTGCTTGTTGCTTTGTTGCTCCAAGGCTTAATGCTAGCTCAGTGTATCTGGTTCTGGTTTCTTTTAGTGTCTGGTAGGAGACTGCGGTTATGAGTGGTGTTATGAGGAGGGCTTCTCCGATTATGATTGCTTGCGGTGTGTAGAGGAGTTGGAGGAAGCCTAGGGGGCCGGCGTTGCTTAGTAGCATGTATAGGAGGAGTCCTACTAGGACTGTCGGGATTCCTACTAGTGCTTCTAGTAGGTATGCTATGTGTCTTAGACGGTATGATCCGCTAAGTAGGTATGCTAGGGGGATACTCCAGGCTGATGCGAGTAGAGTTGCTGTACCGCTTATAGCGATACTTCTTAGTATTATGGTTGTTAACTCGTTCATTACAGGCTATCCTCTTAGCTATTACCCGCTATTTGGTTCCAGATTTCTTGTAGCTCGTCTAGTTTGTCTTGGGCTGGATAGAAGAGTGGTTGGCCATACTTGTCTAGTCCGTAGCTGGCTATTAGCTGTTGTCCCTCTGGTGATACTAGGAAGTCTATGAATCCTTGTGCTTTGGCTTTTTCTTGTTCTGGGCAAGATGAGACTAGGTATGCGCTGTAGATGTTTATGAGCGAGGTGTCGTTGCTGTATAGTATGGTTAAGGAGGGTATTCTTCCGTCTTTCTTATATTTCAGGTATGTTCCGATGTCGCTTAGTGTGTATGCGTGTTTCTCACTGGCTATTACTAGTGTTTCTCCCATTCCTTGTCCTGATTCGAGATACCATTTTTTGCCCTGGGGTTCTAGTCCTGCCTGTTCCCATAGTTGGAGCTCTTTTACGTGTGTTCCGGAGTTGTCTCCTCTGCTTATGAATAGTGCCTTCCCTTCTTCTCCGGCATTGTATATTCTTTTCATGGCGTCCTCTAGGCTTGTTGCATTGCTTATGTTTGCTGGATCATCTGGAGGACCGACTATTATGAAGTAGTTGTATGCGAATATCTTATGGTATGTGATTATTCCTTTGTCTATGTATTCTTTTTCGAGGCTGGGTGCGTGGACTAGGACCATGCATGCGTCTCCGCGTTCTGCTCTTTTTAGGGCTTCTCCGCTTCCTACTGCTATGAAGTTGATAACGGTGTCCGGGTGTTGTTTATGATATTCTGTTCCTAGGTAGTCTAGTAGTCCTGTCGCGTAGAGGCTTGTGGTTGTTGTTGCTCTTACGTTGATTGTGTTATTGTTATTGAAAAATATTGTTGCCGAGGCTACTATTCCTATTAGGAGGATGGCTATTATTGCTATGTGTTTTAGTTGCAGGTTCAACATGCATCCCCGTTATCAAGACTCTGATAACGAAATATAAAACGATAGATCCACCAAGCACATATACCAGAAACAATATAACAACATCAAAGGTGACAGCAACTGCTCAAACCCCAAAAAATACACATCCTAGACGGATCAGACAAGACAAGCACCCAACTACAAGCTTCACTCGAATATCTCATAGGACAACATCTCGAGGGAAAAATACAATCAGGACTCATAATAGGAAAATGGAAAGAATACTCTCTCCTCCTAGGATACTACCAGCCTTACAAGTCACTCAAAAAATATAGGGTTCTAAGAAGAATAACCGGTGGACGAGAGGCCCTACTCACACCAGACCATACATACCTAGGACTTGTATTTGCAAGCGAGAACCTTAAAGAAATAGTAGAAGTAGGAAACAAGTTCATTAGATGCATAGGAAACAATAAAGATATTACTATGGGAACTACGAGGATCGGTCCAAGACCTCTAGCAACAGGAGTCCTGGAAATAATGGGAGAATTCGAAATAGAAGATGCAGTACAATGCATCACGAGAAATCTCTTCGATCAAAGATTAAGAGTCCAATCTCTTCGAAGAGATTTAGACCTGCAACGACTAACCAAGCCCTATGAGGATCCTAGATGGACACGCTTCAATGGAGTAGAGGCTTATCCAAAAAAGTGCTCCCTAAGAAACGGAAACTTTCATCTTAGACTAGGGATTAGCATTATTGAGGAAAAATATATCGGGGACATGTCAATAGATGGCTCTTTCTACGCGGCTCCTCCCAATGAACCCTTCAATCTCGTAAATACACTTGCGGGAATGCCGATAACCGACCAAACTATCTTTACATTTGAAATAAGGCTTGATAAGCAGCTCGAGATCTATGGAATCGAAAAAGATGAGATCACGTGTTGCTTTAAGAGACTCGTAGGATTATACGACGAATAAGGGCCTAGGTGAAACTATTATTCTATCACCATCCTTCAACTTTGTATCTAGGCCGCTCAAGAAAGCGATGCTTCTACCATTAACTATAATATCTGTAGGAGGCCTGACTGAGCCGTCCTCATTGAAAACTCTTTCTTTTACAGCTTCAGGTATTCTTTCTAGAGCATCTTTTACAGTTGATCCTTCGGGAAGATCGACTACTATTTTAGGTCTACCAGCGAGCTGGTAGTATTCCTGTACGAACATTATTTCTATTTTCATCCATGCTTGCACCCTTATCATAGACTATTATCTAAATACTGTGAATACTTGTGATATATTGTGGAGAAAAATATTATGGTATATATAATACGAGCGCATATTGAAACATAGGCATTATTTAAGGCATATTATGGGAAAAAGAGATTAATTACTAGACTGTTACTTCACTATATAAATGAATTCCTCGAGTCCTAGGCGTTCCAGGGTTTCTGGTTTTGGTATTCCGTTCTCCCATCCTCTTAGCTCGTAGAACTTTGGTAGGTATGCGTCCAGGTATTCTTTTGCTGTTCTTCCCTTTGCTGGTCCATCTGGTAGTGGTGTCTCAAGGAGCCGTTTTGGCAGTGTGTCTTGGTAGCCGTGGCCTTCTCTTACGGCGAATAGTCTTTCTATATTGTAGATTCTTTCTCCTGTTAGGAGAAGTTCATCGGCTGTCAGATCTTCCCATCCAGTCATTGCTTGTAGTAGGCCTACGTAGTCTGTGTGGTCTGTTGCGAACGTGTTGAATTTACATACTACGAGGCTGTCTATTACGCTGAAGTAGTCTTGCTGGTATTTGACTAGTTCTACTTTCTTTGGATCTATCTTTAATGGATCGTATTTTTCAGGTGCTCCGAGTACGTCGAAGCTAACTGCGTATGCTCTTAGGTGGCATCCTCCCCTGTTGCTCGTGGCGTAGCTTAGTGCCATGCTGTTGATTCCTCTTGGGTCGTATGCTGGTAGTTCTAGTCCCTTGACGTGTATTGGTACTTCTGGTTTCTCGAAGTATTCTCCGAGGCGTTTCGCTCCTTCCGCGGCGAGATCTCCTATGCCGTGTCTATATGCTATTCTCCATACTAGTTGTATGAAGGCGTCTGCGTTGCCCCATTCTGGCTCGATGTCTTCGAGGAGGCTGAATAATTCTTTTGCCTTCTCCTCTGGTAGTTCTCCTTTCTTGGCTTTCTCGTATAGGTCCATTAGAGTGGCTACTGTGTTTCCTAGGCTTATGGTGTCGAATCCTAGATCGTTAGCCAGGTAGTTTAGCTTGATTAGTGCCTCGAGGTTTCCTATGAGTGTGTTTGCTCCCATAGCCCATATTGACTCGTATTCTGGTCCCTCTGATACCGGTGTCCTATATGGTCCCTTGTCTACTTTTGCGACTCTGCTGCATTGTATTACGCAGCCCCAGCATCCCTTGTTGGAGACGAGATACTTCTCGGCAAGGTATTCTCCGCTTATCTCGAAGGCTTTCTCGAAGGTACCATAGGTCCAGTTCTTCGTGGGGAATGCTCCGTGGCTATTGATAATGTTTACGAGGACGGCTGTTCCGAATTTTCCGAGAGCCTCGCTTATGCTGTGACTGGAGATTTTCTCTATGACTTTCTTGGATTCCTTCCTAAACTTCTCCTTGTCTACTGGTTCTAGTTTTCTTGATCCTTTAACGAAGAGTGCTTTGAATTTCTTGCTTCCGAGTACTGCGGCGAGCCCTGTTCTTCCCGCGGCTCTATACTTGTCGTTCATGATTGCCGCTATCTTGGAGAGATTTTCTCCTGCTGGACCAATGCTCAAGATGCTTCCTATATGTTCGCTCGGAGTCTTCATCTCTTTCCTAATCAACCTCTCGGTATAGACTACTCCTTTGCCCCATAGTTTTTTAGCAGGGTGGAATTGGACTTCACCGTCTACGATGCTCACCCATACGGGCTCGTCGCTTTTACCCTCGATCACTACTCCATCGTATCCGGCGAATCGTAGCCATGGCCCGAATTGGCCTCCGCTATTGCTGTCGCCTAGTATTCCTGTTAGAGGACTCTTACCAACGACATGGTATCTTCCGCTCTCGAATGCTCCTGTCCCGGTTAATGGTCCCGTCAGTATGTATATCTTGTTTTCTGGGCTGAAGGGATCGATGTGGGGAGGTATTTCTTTCAAGGCAAGATATGCTCCTAGTCCTCTGCCTCCTATGTATTTTCTTAGGATCGATTCAGGTACTTTTTCTTCTAGTGCTTTCCATTCGGAGAGATCTAGCCTTAGTAGTTTGAATTCCATAATAGCACCTCTGTTTTGTGGACAAATACGTGTTCTCCCCACTACTGTGGGAGAGAACTATTCTCATATATTATATGATTCATATATGAAATATAAAAATATTAGCTGGCGAAATTTGTTTTCCTTATTCGCACCAGGTAGGATGCCTTACTCATTTCCACTTCTAATGATAGTCCATCTACTTACGAGGTAACGGTTACACTAATAGGATACGCTACCAGTACACCGTTAATCCAGTAGAGTAGGAGCAATGAGAACTCTATAGATATGCCTGGATCTCCATACCAGTACAAATATATGTTTCCAGGATAAAGCGGATAGAGCTCTATCGTTGATGTTATAGGACTAGCTATCTCATATGTATTTGACGTAGAATTATAAATTAGTGTGATCGAACTGCTTGTCTCTCCTCCAGACTCGATCCATACATCCATCTCATATAGGGTAGCGCCAGGCACACTAGAACTAATGTAAACCGTCCCAACAAGAGCTAAAGATACATTAAAAGTTTCAGCGGTATCATTATTATAGAAACCCAGAATATTGAAAGTGGAACCATAGGTAGAATATGCAACTCTATACGTATCCCCGCCTATAATCCATCTAAAAGTGTTGCTCGTAACATAATTATACCCTGAATCATATACGACTATAGTGCCATTCTTAACCATCTTATAGTCCCAAAAATCAATACTTAAGTTGGTACCTGTAGCTTGCACAGGGCCTATGATTAAATCATTACTCTCATTATAGATCTCCACGTACCATCCTGCCTGGAGCCCGGTTATATTAACATAATAGGGAGGACCGCCCAAAGTTACTAGTAAGAGGTCGTATCTGACTATCTCGCCGTAAACGCTATAGAGTCCTAAGCCTACGCTATCTACTTGAAGAGAGGTATCATAGTCATCAACAATGAGATTATCTTGGTATATTTCGGCGAGATAGCCATTGGTATTATTCCTAATACCTAGAAGATCATACCATGTATCTTCCCAGAAGGTGCCTGGAAAGTTTCTAGACGATAATAAGTTCCATGCACCATCCCAAAGATAGATATATACTCTATCGTTTAGGTAGTTGTTTCCAATAGTATAGAGGTATTCAGTAGATTTATTCATAAATACGAGATCGGAATAGTGTGATAAAGTACTAGAACTATCCCACATCATATTTATATCTAGATAGATTTCTTTGTCTACCGGAATCGTCCTGTTGATTAATAGTATGCACTCTCCACCGTAATAGTTGCTCAGACCAGTGGTTTCACCAACAAGCTCACCATTCGCACTGTCCCAATACCAATAGCATGTATCGTTGTTTAATGGGATAAGTTCACCTGTAGCGAGGGGATCGTAGTCGTCGAACGTATTCCAATAAACGGCACGTCTAGATTCTAAAGATATAATATAATCTGAAGGAATATTGACTGTTATATTAGCAGCTGTTTTATATAGGTTAAGATAAGTAGCAACAGCGGTGTCAGAGGGTTCCTCTAGGAGAACCGGTGGAGTCACACTATTCGATGATCCGCTGAGATCATACTTAACGATAATTCCTGCTATCACGGGATTAACGAGCAGTATTATCAGTACTAGTAGTAGTATCATGCCTTTTATATACTCGTATGCCAATGTTCATTAACCAAACTTATATCTATAATATACAGGATCTAATATATTATAGCATATGTTGAGCTTCATCCGTACCGATGTATAGATGAACTAGAATGGTGGCTCTAAGATGGTGAATACAGGTCAAGTCCAGGATCTGAGCGGTCTCTTCTGGATGCTGTTCGCATTGTTTTTCATGATAATGAGCCTATCCCCTATGTTCAGCTTCTATAGGCTCAAAGCGGCGAGAATGAGCCTGCTAGCTAAAATGGAGAAAAAATACGGGTACAGGTTCATAACCCTAATTCATCGCTCAGAAAAAATAGGCCTGCTAGGACTACCAATCTACAGATTTATAGACATAGAGGATAGCGAGGCTGTTCTTAGAGCAATCAGGAATACGCCTCCAAACAAGCCTATAGCTCTAATAATTCATACCCCTGGAGGACTAGTACTGGCAGCTTCACAAATAGCACGTGCACTGAAAAGGCATCCGGCAAAGAAAGTAGTAATAGTGCCACACTATGCCATGAGCGGTGGTACACTGATAGCACTAGCCGCTGACGAGATCCGGATGGACCCCAACGCAGTACTAGGACCACTAGATCCCCAGATAGCCGTAGACCAGGCATCACATCTACCGGCACCAAGCGTGATTAAAGCCGTAGAGATAAAAGGCAAAGATGCAAGCGAAAAATTCCTAGTACTAGCAGATATAGCTAAGAAGAGCCTCGAAGAAGTACAAGAATTCATCTACGAGCTAACAAAAGACAAGCTAGGAGAAGAGAAAGCTAGAGAACTAGCCCGGAAACTAACAGAAGGCAGGTGGACACACGACTACCCTATAACGTTCGAGAAAGCCAAAGAACTTGGACTACCGGTTAAAGAAAATGTTCCGGAAGAGGTATATACATTAATGGAGCTCTATCCTCAAGCGCCAACGCATAAGCCAGGAGTAGAATATATCCCGTATCCAGTGCATCATCGCAACCATAATCGCAATCCTTAAATCACCCAATACACGATACCAATAGAATCGGTATAATGTGCCGCCGTAGCTCAGCCGGTAGAGCGTCGCCCTGGTAAGGCGAAGGTCCCGGGTTCGAATCCCGGCGGCGGCTCCACTTTATATAGTAAGACTGTCTCTTAGTCATCGTTAAATCGTCCTTTGACTCTCCCTTAGCCCCTTCTACAGACTCGTGGTAAAGATGTGGTAAAGACTCTATTTTAGACTTGTCCTCCATGATCTTTCCCTCCCTTAAGAGAATCGAAACCTTTACCGCTTCTTTACCCTCCTACACGACACCATACAATCCTCACTGCAAACCTTCTTGCATTCATCTGGGTCATGATAGCAGAGGAAACAGCACCTACCAACACACTCACGGTAACACTCCTTATTAATTTCCAATAATTATCTACTAGACACTTATCCTCACCCTTAGCCCTCGCTCCCTGAAAATGGCCTCGGCCGGGAGGAAGCTTGATAAACCAGCCACCATACCCTGCAACCTATAAACCTCGCCACTACCAAGCCTAACCTCTACAGTTGCAGGTTGGTTATGGTGGAAAAACCCAGCATACTCCTCAGGAAGCCTATCATAGTATAACTCCAGCAGTACGCCCAGGATCTCGGCGACACATCTTACCCTCCGTAACAACTCCCAGAGAACATATCGTCCACATCAAACCACCTTCTTCTCTAACTCTTATTCATATTCAGAATATGAATATGAATCCTAAAATTTTTACGGTTCAGAATCAGAATAAGAACAGGTGCATGAACATGGACCAGGAAACAATAAAACTCCTGCTAACAGTACCTGGGAGGATCCTCTACTATATGGGAATACTAAACATGGAGACAGCCAAGCTCTCTCACCTTGCAAAATACGTGGGAAACGGCGTATACAGCCAAGCTCCAAGAACAAAACACGGACTATGGATCTACAATCCACACGAAGAAACAATAACCCTAACAGAAAAAGGAAAAACCATCGCACAGAAACTAACATGCATAAATAATTTGCGAGAAAAACAATAATAGATTATTAATAGGATAACAATAGTGAATACTGCATCGAGAATAATTATGGTGGTACTGATGACACATCAATGTCTTCATGGATATTTCTACAAACTCCGCCCAGATTCTCCAGAATACCCCTTCATTGAAGCAAAACTATATTTAAATAATGAATACAAAGGAAAGATCGCGTTCCTAATCGATACAGGAGCTGGTGCAACATTAATCGTATATAAAGACGCTTTAAGGCTAGGTATATCACCACGCTCAACAGGAAAGACAATTAAGATAATAGGAGTAAGCGGTTCTGAAACAGCCGCTTTATTAAATACACCCATAAAACTAGAATTACTGGAATCCCATGAGAATAAGGATAACCTGTCCTCGATTACAATAAGCCTATCATCTATTCAGGTCGAAAAGCCTCGTGAAGTTAAAAAACGTATGCGTGGGAGCCGTATTTCCGATATTATGACCAGGCCTAGCCTTCTAGGCTGGGATGTTTTGAAAGATCTTTCGATTATTATTGATTATCCGAGGAAATTAATTAGAATATGTAGAGAATAATGTTATATAATTAAAATGACGTCTTCTTCAGGAACATAATCTACTATTACTTCCCTTGGATCATAACCCTTCTCACGAACCTTTCTTAACACATCCTCCAACGTGTCTCCATAAGCAATGATCCTATCTCCAATCCTAGCAATAAACTTGCCTGCATATTTTTCTGGAAGACTGACCACCAATGACAACCTTATCTTCACCTCTAACTACCATATTACTTTGCCCAATTAATGTCTCTTGTAGACTTGTCATTCTAGTATCATGTTACACACGGTATAAATTTGTTTTACATTCCATGTTTTACACTATCCATGCTAAAAATATAAGTTGCAAACATGACAGGTTACCTCCTGAACCACCCATCCAAAAGCAACGAGGGAGACTGAGCCAGTGTATGAGTGAGTAGTAGTTAGAGAAAAATGTGTGGGTTCCTAGTGCTTTGCTTCTCTAACTTGTATTTGCCGAGTTATCTGGTGGGCTACAGGGTCCCCGCTGATACTTTAGAGTATGCTTTCTGCTTCGAGCAGTGCTTGGTTTAGCTGTTCCCTGAGTTTTCCTGATAGGATATGTCTGTAGGTTTGGAGCAGTGTTCTTAGTATTCTTATTTGTGCCTGGAGCCATATTTCGGCTATGCACGATTAGAGGGTTTCGAACTCCTCCTGGTTACAGAAGCACCACCACACTACTATCTATATAGTATGTGTTCTCATCAAAAAACGTTATGTTGGAGACACTCAAAGTCATCACTAACAACACCTTCTCTAACACCCTCAGAGTCTTTGCTTAGGGCTTGTATTTTTCCAAGATAAGGTTTTTGTAATAACAGGCCTTGTATTGCTAATTTGTTGATTTTGGATCGTTATGGATTGTTTCATTTCAACTTTCAAGGTATATTATATTGATTGGAAAAACTATAATATTAATTATTTTTTTAAGCAAATATTATTTATTATTAGAGACAGTTGAAGAAAACCTAATATATTCAATAAAAGAACTTATAGTAAAGTTTGTTGCATATAGAAAGAAGTATTTATACATAGTTATCAAACAATGTAAGGAAAATCACACACTATGCTTATTAGTCTATAAGATCGATAATTCTACTGGCGGTAATCTAGCTGGGTGAGCAGATGTGCCTAGTAAACTGCTACTTTATGCCTGGTATGGAGTCCTTATATTGCTAGTCATAAGCGGCATATATTATCTACATGCATATTACTACGAATACGAAGCATGGGAAACTAAAGACATAATTCCTTGGGGTCTACTCGTACCATCTTATGTTTATTTTGCGCTGGCTTCTACCGGTTCAAGTATTATAAACAGTCTCTATACAGTATTCGGCTATAAAGGACCAAATGAAGGCTTCGAAAAGATAATAAAACACGGTGTATGGTTCTCCTTGATAACAATTATACCGGCTTGGACCATGATAATTCTTGACCTAGGAAGACCTGACCACTTCCTATCAATGCTTACGAGCTTCAACATAGTATCAAGAATCGCGTGGATGGGAGTCCTATACTCGTTCTTCTTCTTAATGCTGCTAATAGAACTTGTATACTTCATAAGGTCTGAGGTTAATGAAAAACTTAAGCACTGGAAGGCTTTGGAGCTCGCCATTGCAATACTAGTATTATTCGCGACAATAGCCGTTCACAGCAACCTCGGAGAAGTATTTGGATCAAGTACAGGCGTTCCTGCATGGTATGGGCCACATGTTGGAGCATACTTTATAGCCAGCGCAGTGCTCATCGGGTCAGCATGGCAGCTGTTCTTTGTATCAATAGTCTACAAAGCGAAGGGAGGTTTATCAGAAAATCTCAAAGAATTCTTTGTCAAGGTTTACAACAAAATATTCATAATCGGTATTCCAGTACTAGCATTCTTCGTAATATGGAACCTAATAGTAGCATACTACTATCCTCCTGCATGGGAAGCATATAAGCATCTATTATACGGAGAGTTCTCAAAAGAATTCATAATAGTAGAGGTCATAATAGGACTCATAGTCACATTCATCGTAGCAGTATATAGCTATATCAAGAAGAATTTCCTGCTAACATTCATCAACTCTATAATACTAATAATAGTCGGCTACATATCAAAGTTCGATTTCATTATTTCAGGAGAAATAGCCAGGCTATCATTTAACTACGGAGGACTAACAAATAACCTTAACCCATACTACGTAAGATTCTGGCCATTTGACTACGATATAGGGCTCCCCGAGAAAATGATGTTAGTCCTAGCTGTCTCGATCTGGTTAATACTGCTAACATTAGGAGAACAAATCCTTCCACTGGAAAGGGGAGAAAAACCAAAGAAGCTTTTTGTATTTAAGTAATGTAGGCGTGAGGTGTAAAAGACATGTCAGCAATAAAATTATCTAGAAGGGACTTCTTGAAGGTTGCAGGTATAACGGGAGTTCTAGCTGGAGTAGGAGGAATTTCTTACAAGACACTAAAGAAAGCCGAAAAACTAAGCCTGGAAGCTGCGTCAGAAAGCCAAATAAGGCATGTGCCCAGTAGATGCGGTATGTGCCCACAAGGATGTTCAATTATGGTCAGAGTAAACGGAGACAGAGCAGAGCGAATATTTGGTAATCCTTACGGTTTCGTCTTTAATAGAGGAACAGTATGTGCTAGAGGAAACATGGGTATCTATAGACTCTACAATCCCGATAGACTAATGTACCCACTAATAAGAGCCGGAGGAGAAAGAGGAGAGTGGAATTTCCAGCAAACAGACTGGCAAACAGCCTACAATGAAGTGAAAAACATATTGAAAGAGAAAATAGAAGCGGGAGAACAAAGAAAAGTTATCTGGATGGGTGGTTGGGCCGCTTGCGATATGTATAAACTCCCGATGGTAGCATTCTTTAAAGCCCTAGGCTTTCCCAATGCTCTCAATCAACCCATGGGAACGTGCTTCATGCCTAAAGCAATGGGATGGTCAACCGTTATAGGAGTAGGAGCACATCCACAAATAATGACCGATTTTGACAATGTAAAATACCTCATAGTTCTAAGAAGGAACCACGCTGGAAGCATCACTATAAGTCATGCATCACGAATTGGTCAAGAGCTAAGAAACTTCAAACTCGTAGTTCTAGACCCCAGACTTAGCGAGGAAGCAGCCAGAGCGGACGAATGGATTCCGATAAAACCAGGCACGGATCTAGCCTTCTTATTAGCAATGATGTATGTTATAATAAAAGAGAAGCTTTACGATGAGGAATATTTAAGAGAATATACAAATGCTCCGATGCTGATTGATCCAGATACTTTGCTGCCGCTAGAATTAAAGGACTTAGACAATGGAAAGAAAGACTTCAAAGTATGGGATTTAGCTTCTGGAACAGCTACGTGGAGTAGAGATGCTAAACTACCGGCACTAGAAGGAGAATACGAGATTGATGGAAAAACCTACATTCCAGTATTGGAAGCACTGAAGAGACATCTCGAATCTAAGGGATATACGCCTGAATGGGCCTCTGAAATTACTGGAGTACCGGCGGAGACGATTGAGAGGATTGCACGAGAATTCGGTCAAACTAGACCGGCAGCAATAGATACAGGATGGCACGGCACAAAGACCTATAATAGTTTCCAAACATGGAGAGCTGTAGCACTCGTGAATGCACTGGTAGGTTCACCATTAAGAGAAGGTGGTATACTATTATCGCATGGAGGAATAGCCGCAACTTTACATCCATCGAGTCTAGCGGCGCCTCCGACAAGTGATATATCTCAGGGTCTAGCAAATCATCAATTCAAGCTAAGCGATGGCTCAACTACGAAAGGAGTTATATTCAATGTTGGCAGAAACTATCTACCCTTCAAAGACATAGTTTTAAGCTCAGGCGAAAGCGGCTGGGTATTCTTCGTGGTAGGGGCAAATCCTGTAAGAACAATGCTAGATGAGGATAACTGGATAGAAAAGGCTCTAAAAAGCTCCGCACTAGAAAAAGTGATCGTGTATGACGTAATGCCACAAGATACTACGCTATATGCGGATATCATATTGCCAGATTGTAGCTACCTAGAAAGATATGATTGTGTTAGAGGAGTCGAATTCGTACCTTATTCAGCGTATTATACTGGAGTACCAGCAGTCAAACCAATCGCGGACTGCTTCGGGTACATGAATTTCACGGCACTACTAGCAAAAGATCTGGGAGCGGGAGATACATGGGCTCAGATTTTCGGAGCAATGCTGGGCCTAGACGAGGAACACATCGCCATGCTACAAGACGTTGTAAGGAACGAAGTTGACCATACCATGCTAACAGACCCTAATAAGAGAGATCTATTCGTCATGAGGCTACAAGAAATACAAGCAGATCAGATAGCCTCAGCTATAGGACAGTCTAAAGATGAGGTTCTCCATACCCTGCGAACAAAAGGCTTCATAGTAGTAGCTGGCAAGGAAAAAATAGTAGATGAAAACTTAGAATTATTAGAAGGAGGAAAGCTCAATACACCTACAGGAAAAGTAGAGATATACAGCCTAGCATTATTAGTGAAAGGAGTACAACAAAAGGGAGAACTAAAACCGGAATGGCATCCACTCATTGACTGGGTACCTCCAAGGAGTTTAATGATGAAACCTCGGCTCGAAGCAGACGAATTCTATCTAATATACGGAAAGTCTCCGACAATGACTCACACACATACCGCTGATAACCCAATCTTAAGTGTTAAGCTAACACCCGACATATTCAAGAGAATATGGATACATCCAAGTAGGGCAGAACAGCTAGGAATAAAAGACGGTGATCTAGTTGAAGTATGCAACGAGAAAGGAGATTGCTATAAGACTAGGGTATATGTAACAGAGCTAATTAGGCCTGATACAGCGTTCTATGTTAATGCCTGGGGACATAAGAGTCCCAAACTGAGATTCGCGCCGAGCGAAACAATACCGTGGAACAAACTTGTACCAGTAGACATAGAGCCAATAACAGGTAGCGCGATACTTGGAGATACCTTTGTAAAAATTAGAAAAGTTGAGTAAGCCTGGATAGGAGGTGATGAAAGATGGCCAGATATGCGATGGTAATCGATATCGATAGATGTCTAGGTTGTCAGGCTTGTGTAGCAGCGTGTATAGCTGAAAACCTAAATAGCGACGCATCAGAACTAGAGTTCCAGCCCAAACAGCCATTCAGCGTCCTCTCAGGACTCTTAGGAATACCAAAGGAACAAGTTCCACCCGCAGAATACTTCGTCAAGAAGGCAGTAGAAGAATCTGATAAATACATTGATGTAGATCCAGAAAAGGCAAAAACAGTAGCACAAGAAGTAGTATCTAAGTTATGGACTAGAACAGAGGTATTCCGAATAGTAGGAGGAAAATATCCTCACGTAGAGCTAATGCTATATCATAGGATATGCCAACACTGTGACAATGCCCCATGTGTAACCGTGTGTCCAACACATGCTAGCTTCCAGAGAGAAGATGGAATAGTATTAGTAGACCCTAACAAGTGTATCTTATGCGGATCATGTGTCACAGCATGCCCATATGCAGCCAGACAAGTAAATCTACTAACAAAGACTATTGACAAATGTACCTTCTGCGCTCATAGAGTTGATAAAGGACTACTACCAGCCTGTGTAGAGACATGTCCAGCACATGTAAGAATATTCGGAGACCTAGATGATCCGAACAGCGAAGTTTCACAGATAGTAAAGAGGCACAAGGCAGTTCCAGGAACACCTCATGGTCCAATAAGGCACACTGCAGCAAGAGTCTACTATCTCCCCTCCAGCAACTATATAGTTGACGTAGAAAAAGTAGAAGAGGAGAAGGAAAAAGAAGCTAAACTTATGACTGACCAAAGCTAGCATTTAGACCAACAATATTTACTCTTGAGTAACAGATAGGTTGAGCCGAGATGAGTCAAGCATCAACATATTTTTCTCTAATATATAAAATCCTATCCATACTATACCTTCCTCCAAGCTATCATGATCAAAATGAAATAAAACAAATGCTCCAAGAACTAAAAAATCCAGAAAAAACGAAACCAATAGAACTATTATGTCCAGAGCTAGTAGAAACACTATACGATTTTATACAACATATCGAGGAATCCTACAACGATAAATATTACAAAGCAGATCTAACTAGAGTATTTATATCCTCCTACGATAAGACACCTTGCCCACCATACGAGAGTATATATACGGGACAACTGTCTAGGCATCGAAGCATTCTTCTCCCTCACGTAGTGTCACGTCTCAGAAGCTTTTATAAGAGGCTGGGAGTAGAATCAACAGGGTTACCCGGTATAACAGTAGATCACTTATCAACTGAGCTCGAATACATGGCACTAGTCCATGAATTATTATCAAAGCCTAACGACACTATACTATACAATGATCTGGAAAAAATCAGAAAAGAATTCGTGGGGCATCTTCTCACTTGGATCCCAGTATTGGTAGAGTGTATCGAGAACAATGCTGAATCAGAGCTCCTAAAAATGCAGGCGAGACTATTAGATGAGTTAGTGAGATGCGACGAGAAACTCATAGATATACAATTATCATAATATTCATAATATTTTTAATAGGTCCTATTCTTCCTTATCAATGTTAGTTCTCCAAGGTTTCTTCATAGCTATTCCCCACTTGGTCTTGACCACTGTAGTTAACTTTCCTTGGCACAGTATGAATTCATGTTTTGCAAGATGTAATGGGAAGGGAATTGCTTCAATATTCCATCGATTATCGAACACTTCTTCTCTAGCCTTTGCCTCTACTATTCTGCCTGCAAATAAGGTCGTGCTCCAAAAATCAACTACTTTTTCTACCTCTACAAGTACATAGCCTAGGCTGTTTTTTATATAAGGCGTATCGCCGTCTCCCGCTGGATCTAGGGCTACTCCTGTAACCGAGATCTTGTCTATTTCCCTGCCTGATCTAGTTCCTATAAATTTAGCCAGTTCCAGGAGATCTGGCCCTACTATTGAGAGAGTATATCTCCTATACTTATTAAGCACTTTATGCGTATAGCTAGACTTGTCAATTGCTGTCCCTATTCGGGGAGGGATTTTTGTAAGAGGTGAAACCCAGCTAACCGTGGAAATGTTTACGTCGCCTTTCTTCAAGCTTCCTACACTAATGATATATATTGGAACAGGTCTAAGCATCCTCAAAGGCTTCCTAACAGGCTTCACTTTAATCCTTCACCATCTTGATATGCTAATTATCGGGTTGATGTATTATTGGTTTCTTCACGATCATCATGATTTTTTCATTTTCTCTTCGATCAAACGCAAGACCTTGCATTCTTGACAATACCAGATGCTTTCCAGAACTTTTTTGTCGACTCCAGACTTTTTCAGCTTCTCTTCAATAGCCTTTATATGCTTATAACTACCTATTGGTCTACCACATCTCTTGCACCGAGCAATCTTATCTGTTGCTAGCGTTATAGCTCCCTTATGGTACTCTTCTAAATCAAACGTATAGGAGATATCTATTGCAGTATATGGGCAAGAATACTCACACATTCCACATACAGTACATTTTTCTGGATAAAATACTAGCTCTACCTTGTCTTCCTTGTTTTGAAGTTTAAGGGCGTTGAAGGTACACATGTTTGAACATGCTTCGCATAGTATGCATTTAGTTTCGTCTACAACGACTCTTCCTACTATTGGAGACGAGAATCCTATCTTCTTTATCCCGTAGCCTGCTAGAATCTTATAGGCATTTGTTTTGTCTTTGCTCAGACTATAGTCTGGGAGAAACCTTGTTTTCTTTACTTTTAATAAATGTTCTAAGTGAACAGCTAGTTCTCCAGGTTTCACTAGCTTATCGTTGACCGGCAGGTCCCGGAGATTGGTCAGCCACTGCTCTATATATTCTGTGGAGCCACATTTTGATAGCGTCTCGTTATCGCAGTATAATAGAACATATGAATCAAGTGCTGCTGCTTGTAGAAGATGAACTTCTGTTATCCATCCTGGACATTCTACGGGAAGGATTACAGTCGGATAATCTAATCCTCCTAATCCTTCTAGCTCTCGAATTAACTGTTCTACGGCATAATAGCAGGATGCTATGAGTAAGATAGGTTTATTACTCTTATTTCTTAGAGCCTTTATAAAGTTCTCAAAAGACCTTATATTTGCTCCCGGCATGTAAAGTAAGCCGAAGGGGCAGAAAGCAGTGCAGACGCCGCATCCAGTGCATTTATCTAGGTCTACAAGAGGGGGTTTACCTTTCAAAGCATCGTATGGGCAGGAGTCTATACATAGTTTACAGTTTTTCCACGATGCACAGATATCAGTGTTTAATAATAAAGGAGCACCTACATATTCTCTCACAGAAGTTATAGGGGACCTCAACAGAGCTCTACGACTTACTTTTTTCTTGGTTGTCAGCTTGAACTGTGCATTGCTGGCCATACTTGTTAGCAAGTAATAGTATTTTGCAAGGACCAGGTCTTTAGGTGTTAGGTCCTGGAGGAAAAGAAATTCTCTAGTATCAATAGGTAGAAATCTGTAATGGTTGATACCGTACTCCTTTATTTTCTCTAAGATTCTTGGATAATCTTGCCATGCTTCGTTATATACAGCTACAACGTATTTTTCATTCTTTAATTCTGTAATAATATATTCTTCTAGCTTTTCACGATTTTCAGCATGAATTATTTTAATCCCATACTCTTCCAGACTCTTTAATTCATATTCGTCGTATTCAATTATTATAGTCAAACATGATCCACCAAGTAGTCTTAATATTTAGCTAACAGTATTAAATTACATGAGAAATCCAAGGAAATATTGAAACTCGTTGATGCAATTTAATTGCCTCAAAAAATCCAGTCACTATCTCTATCATGTCTTTGCCTTATTCTTTTTCCTGCTGGCAAGCTTTGCGGATATTATTATTGCTAGTGCGAATAATCCTCCAATCACAAGCATGCCTATACCACTTGGATCAGGACTGATAGCTGCTCCTATCAGCATACTAACAAAGATAACATACTTTATGTTTTCACCCTTAAACCAGTTTTCATTGAGAACTCCAAGCGTTACCAGTATGTATACTATAAGAGGGGCTTCAAAGGCTATTCCTGTTGCTATAGCAATAAGAATTATCGTGGTTAGCAGCTGGCCAACGTCCGTAAATGCAATAAGCCTATTCTCTCCTACCACTGCCAGCGAAGTAATAATAGTGAACTTAAATGCAACAGGCATCACAACCTTTATAGCTACAATTACTCCTAGAAGGAATAACCCAATGGCTACTATAGAGAATTTCTTTAGGGCCTTTTTTTCCGAGGGATACAGAGCAGGCTCAATGTATTCATATATCTCCTTAGCTATTATAGGGCTTGCTCCCAATACGCCTAGAAGAAACGCAGATTTTATTAAAATGCTGAATCCTGCAAAGGGATTGTATTGAATTAGTTGTACCTGGTAAGATTCTCCCTTCCAATAAACAGTATGGGGAACAACTTGATTAATTATATAGTTCGGGAAATAACTTATAAGCGGAGTATAAGTCTGCGTATCGACGGGAATAGCTGATAAGACAAATCCTATTACAGTGATAGAAATAAGTATCCTCTTTAGGCGAATTGAGAGTTCTACGATGTGATCCATTAAAGGTCGCTCATTGTCCTTCGGAGGTCTCATATAAGTAGGCTCTTCTCTCTTGAGAGATCCCAACTCCTGATGCACCTAACAGGAAAAGACGGTTATGCTAGACCTTTCTTCTTAGCCTCGTCCAGTACCTCAGTCCTGATTTGATCTATCGATTTGCCTTCTTGGTTTATTCCAAGTTTCTCGGCTAATCTCCTAATTAGTTCCTCCTCTTCTTTGGAAGACGTTTGCTGAGGGGAACGAGACTGAAGAGCGGCAAGGTCGTTTTTCACAGAGTCCTCATCATATAAACCTTGGCTTGCTTTCCTAAATTCTCTCATAGCCTGACCGAGACCTCTTGCCAATGCGGGAAGCTTTGTGGGCCCTAGCAGTAATAGCAGTATTACTAGTATGATCCAGAGTTCGCTTCCTTGCAGGAAGGCTCCCATTATTGAACACCGAGAATAGTTAATGGCACCTAGGCCTAATTAAAATTATATATATTTGGATATGATTTACGACTAGATAGTAAACTATATAAGTTGGAACTAGAGGATTCTTGCTGATAAAAAATATATTATAAAAATTTATAAATCCTAGAAAAGTAATATTTAGATCCCACTGTTATCCAAAAAACTATAGAACAAAGTGACACAATATACTCGACCCTAACTGTTCCGTATACCTATTAGAATCCTAAATTAAAGCAGTTCTGCGTACAAGATGTTTCTAATAGTTCTATTAACTTCATAGCTGTGAGCCTGTCTTCCTAGAAGACGAATAGGAGAGATACAAATAGTTAATAATAGACAGAGATACAGGTATTAATTCCGAGGTTATATCGTGATTGTTAATGGTTTTGAGCTATCATTTCCAGCTATGAAACTATATCATCGGACTTATGCTAGAATTGCTAATAAATGGTGCTCTACCTATAATAGGTCTATAGCATTAATAGAAGTCCTAGTATTTCTATTAATACTAACACGTAGGAGGGGGGATCCAGGGAACTTGTAGAGCACAGAGTTCTCTCCAAGGATTATCACGTATACGGAAGGGAGAAGGAAGAAGGATTTTCTTTTGCATTGATAAGTGAATTGATGGGAGGAAGAAAATCATGTAGGTAAGATTCTCAGGGGAGTCCTTAGATGTTATATTGATGAGGCCTAGTAGCCTTGTTTCTATAGAATGGTATGTTCTCATGTATATCTAAATATAGATTTTAAAGAGAATTAGGAATAATAATAATTATTTATAGTTATATGTATATTTTCCAGAATACGGAACTCATTAGAGCTACTACTAAGGAGACTACAACTAGGAGTATCGTGTTAGGTACTGCAGTGTTTATTTCAGGTGTATGATCTGTATATGTACTTTCTCCAGGTGTGTCCATACCTATGTCTAAATCGGCTTTAAGCGGGGTGGGGCCGTTGTATTCTATATAGAGCGGTGCTGTGCATTCTCCTGTTCTGTCTCTAATCCACTTAGCGATCTCCTCTAAATCCTTCACAGTTGGCTGTGGTCCCCATATTTCTATTCCTATTGATCCGTAGGCTCCCAGGCCAACCGAGATATAAGTCTCGCCGGTACTGTTCTCAATGGCTGCTCTCTGGAGTTTAATTATCTGCTGTAGATAGAGTGGAGCGTCTTCTGGAGGCTCTTGGACTGCTCCTAATACGATACTTGAGACCTTGTTGAAGGCATCGTTGAGCTCGCTTGGAGATAAATCTGAGACTGGACGGACAATTATTAGTGTATCGTATCCTTTTGAGAGCATCAGATCGGAGAGGGCCTCGGCTATCGGCCTAGAAGCGTTTACTGGATCAACATCTGGCTTTACTATGATCTCTACTACTCCATAGTTAGGCTTCAAGATAGCCATTGGAACATATGAATTCAACTGTGTATCATTATACCATACTGTATATTCTTTTAGATTCTTGAGTGCTTCTGCAATATCCAGTAAGCTGAGGTTCATAACGTTTGACTTCTTTTCAATACCAGGAATACTCTGTGGTCCTAATACTGCATAGTCATCTGATAAGTTGAGATCAATGTAGTTAACTCCGCAATAAGTAAAGGAATAGGAAGCATTATGTGCATCAACAATTATAACTCTTATATTATTTAGTGTATATTCATTGTATTGAATACTTGACGCATAGACCGGAAACGGTAATAATATAAGAGCTAGTATAACAGCAATCATAACCCCTATTCTCATGACTATCCCCCCAGATAGGTATTAACATTAAGTCCACCATCTACAATAAAAACAGGAACAGCTATTCTTACATATGATCCTGAGCTATCAGGGATTTTGCCTATATCTATATCCATTATGATATTATCAATATTATCCCAGAAGTATGTCAGCTGTGTATCCATTCTGAGACACCCATGTCTTTGCTGGCAGTAGTACTCATAGTATGAATCGGCGATCATAGGCACTATTCCGGTAGGAATAACCATAGCAATTATTGCTACTAATTTCTTATTCAAAAATCACACCTTTTTCAGAACAATATCATATATTTATTATGAGTCTTCTACATATATAAGGTTTATGTGATATAAAAACTAAATAAGTCGATTACAGGATAATACGTTTGTTATCTATTGGATGGTGTGATTCTGTATAGGGCCTATGATATTTGTTTATATTCGTATTAGTGGATAGGTTACCCCAGTATATTGGATACTGTAAAATTCATTGTATTCTAATAGTCTTACATATCATTTATAAGATATTTTACTAGTTATTTATCACCACGTTATTGAATAGTGCTGCTTCCAGCCATATTAGATGTATCTGATTATGGTTTGTCTGTCGAATAGCATTAGATGCGTGGCCTATTGTTTTTGTTGTTGCATGGTTGTTCTTGGAGATTATGTTTTGGCTTAGTTTTCCACAGTGTCTATGGAATATGAAGGTTTCCGATTTTATGAGGATAGGGGATAGGAGTTCAATGAGGGAAATTGAGGGTTTATTGTTATATTTAGTTGGAATAATGATTATTTAATAGCATATTAACATATGTCCAGTGGGAAAAATGTATAAAATGAGTAGGTATGGGGAAACATGGTTTTAGTCTTATTCAGTTATTTGCCGTATATGGCGATAATCGTTCCATATAGTTCTCCTTCTGAGTTTATGTTATCATAGTTGAGGATCCATTCTCCACTGAACTTGTAGACGGGGACTAGCATTTCTTTACCTGTTACTATTATGTATGTTAGGTCTATGTTGTTAATGGTTAGCTGGGTGAATCCCAGCTTAGATATATACCAGTCGTTGGAGCTGTATTCGCCGCTGACTCTCTCATGTAATAATTCTGGGAGTAAATCTATAGGGATAGTATTGTATTCGTCGAGGGGGATCAATCTTTTTACTATTAGCCCCTGGATTTCGTGAACAGTCCTATTGTCTTCCCCTAATATGACAATGATCTTTATCGGCGTAGGTATGCCGTCCAGATAACCAGTATAGACCACGGAATACTGAGTGTTGTGACCGTTAACACTACTAGAAGGCTTGTATTCACGCTTAAACACAATGTTATCTGGGTACATGTTTAGTAACCGGTTGCTAACGAAATCATTATAGTCGAATCCACTATTGTTCACCGGTATTATTCTGAAGAATCCGCTTCCTGGAGAATACTCGATCCTTATCATATTATCGGAATAAAGATAGGTTCCTGTTAACTGGTTGTATTCGATGCCCTGTTGAGACGCTCCTAGTTCGCTTAGTAATTCCATGACTTCACTAGTATCATTATAGAGCTCGACCTTGTAGACTCCTATACTGTTTGGAACCGCAATTCCTCGATTGCTAGAAATTTCTATTGTGAATGGAAATGGATTCCTGTCTTCGATCTCTAATATTGTTCCATCGGATAGTTCATAATACTCGATAGGCCTATTTACGTTGTTTATGTTTGGGTCAAGTATCGATAAATTTAGCGGTTCGGGGAGGATTCCATAATCGCCGCTCTTACCATGTATATTATTATTGTCTGTGTTATGGTTGAGTAATAATGTGGTTGAGGATATTGCTATGAGTAGTATAATAGTTATGAAAAGTACTTGGAGTTTTCCTAGGGTGAACCGTTTCATTTATTACTCACCCAAGGAATGTGGGACATGTATTTTCTCGAATATGATATGAGTAGGTTTCTTTTGATAACGCTGTATTATGCTCGTGTAAGAGAATTATCGATACGTGATCTAGTATAGATATTGAAAATAGTATCATGTGTTTTCCCTCAAAATATTTATATAGAAAGGAGAGTATATGTATATTACTCAAAGTTCAAGTCGATCTCGCATGTTTCATCTTGTTATATTAAAACTGTTCCAAGAAATGATGTTTGTTAACTCCCCGGTAAACACTGTAAATAATTTCAGATCCTACCTTACCAACCTGCATGTGAGTTATTGCTTAGTATTCAATACTATAAGAAATAATAGAAGTAGCATAATTTAAGGAGCTCTAGGATTCCTTGAAGAATATTAGTTGGGTATGGGATAATTTTGTTTCTATGGTAATAGGGAGGAAAGCATGCTGCGTATACTATCTCTACTAATCATATTAATTCTCGTTATAAACAGTATCTCACCTCTCATAGTTAGCGGAACTAATCCGGGCTCTAGGGATCTTGTCCTGGAGGCGTCTCCTCATATTTGGTATAGGATGGCTGAGTCTATGATCACCCTCTTGTACAATTCTAGTTTAGGCCTCTTCAGGGAGACATGGGGGACTTCTGAGGGGAGGTGCTGGTATTGGAATACTGAGCAGGGCGAAGCCGCACAGATAACAGTGTTTGCTGATAGGCGAGACATTATTTCTTCTATGCTAGAATCCTATAGGAGGCATCTGGCATTCGAAAGTGATGGGTTTGTCTATATGTTTTCTCGATATACTCCATGTAAAACGATCCGAGTCCTATCACTTGACCCATCCAATTTCAGTATAGGAAACCTCATAGTAAATATAGGTGGAGACCTAGCGGGAGGGAGAGACGATCCCATCTATTCCAGGGTCATAGCTGTAGGCCTTGACACATACAAGGATCTATCGAATTCCTTTGAACGCGTCAATGCTTGGCCGTCCCAGTGGTACGTGATCAACCTAAGATCACACGAGGTATGGTATCGTGCACCAAATGAGACCAGTGATTATAAGGGGATATGGGATACGAGCAGTGGAAGCCTAGGCACCGGGCAAATCGTAGACTATGGCATCACATACAACACCACATATATGGACGCATACAGGGTCATGAGTGATGGAAGACTCACCTATGAACAACACTTCGTCCTAGAGCCAGGTAAGCCATACATCAAGGCTCTACTCGTTGCAGAGAACACTGGTAATATGACTCTTTCCGATGTCCGTGTCTCGTTAGCGTTTGATAACTTGGACTGGTGGCTTTACCAGCTGTTTTACGCTCCAGGGATAGGCTTTATAAACGCCAGCACAAGCGGCCAAATCATCAATAATGGCTCAGAGAAAGAATACCATCTAGCCTACTCGTGGACAAGTCAGTGGCAGAAGATAATTGATTCCCAGGGGAACAGTTGGTGGCCCACAATAATATACTCTAACAAGCCAATCGGCATGAACAGAGCACTACTGGTCCTAGTAGACGGAGAATACGATGTGCACTTATGGGGATACGGAAACCGTCAAAGCCCAGAAAATTCATCCAATACTAGTACTAGAGGAGATTGGTATTATCGCTGGTTAAAGTATGAAATAATAATCGGCGATCTGGAACCAGGAGAGTCCAGGGCTATCGAGCTCAGGATCATTCCATTCGCCAGTTACCCTCCAGGCTTGGAACATCTAATCCTAGAAATGGCTAGACACATGGATTCATTGGAGGGACGAGATTGGAGCTATGCAGTTAACACAGGTACAGGAGCTTTCAAGGGCCTTGCAATGAGTGTAACCATGCTAGATAACCTAGGCCCAGAAGACTACGAGTTCGTAGAAGAGATACTCTATACTGTTAGCACAGTATTCGATAACTGGAACTGGATGGCTACAACAAGGATCCTGAGTAACCTCGCCCTAGCATTCCTCTATCTCTACGATTATACAGGAAACGAGACCTATCTAGAGACAGCAGAGAAAATAGCAGACCACATACTAGGCCTCCAGGTTAGAAACATGAGCGATCCCAGGAACGGGGGCTTCCTAGACGCACCATACCCCTATGGTAAAGCAACATACCTCGATGTAAACGCTGAAGCAGCAAACACTCTACTCGAGCTCTATGAACGAACCGGCAACACGACCTATAAGGAGGCAGTCGACTACTGGTTAGAGCACTGGTGGCACAAAGACAATAACGATAAATGGTACTACTATCACTATAGGAGCATCGAGGACTCTCCAGGACCCGGCTGGTACAAGGGATACCTAGACAAGGAAGAACCCTATGCCCTAGGATACCTCCTCCAAGCCCTCTCCAACGAATACTGGGACGATGAAAGACTACTCGTCTCAGCAAACAGGATCTGGACACTCCTAAACAACAACTACTGGGAGAAAACACGGGAAGACGCCAACGAGACCAATGTTGAGACCCAGAGCAGCACCGCCGCCGGACTAAGAGCCTACCTATACAGCATGGCCAAGCGCATAGGAATAGGAATAGAATATGTACGCGGGGGAACAATCAAAAACATAACATACCATGAACACAGCCGACAACACATCAACAATACAACATGGACACAAGCAACAATAACGATCACCCTCAGAAAACAAGAAAACACATCAGTAGCCATAGCACTATACATCCCCAATGGCGAAATCATATCAATCCAGACCAACAACACACTAAACAAAACTACAAATCTAACAGAACTACAAACCACCAATACAACCTCATACTACTGGGACCACAAGACAAAAATACTCTACATCAAACTAACCACCATAAACACAATCACCCTCACATACAAATATCCAACCACAACAAAAACAACACAACAATCAACAAATCAGAGCACACAAACATATACCTCCACGGAAAAACAAAACGGATCCGAACAAACACGGCCAAAAACATGGAAAAACAAGTTGATCTATGCAACAATCATACTACTCCTAATAATCTACGCCATAATCTTATTCAATAAAAACACTACTAGATAGTTTTCCATTTTTATCTTATATCTAGGATATTAGAGGAGAATTAAAATATTCATACACTACTACAAATAATTTAGTAACAAAGAATTGCTAAATTATTTTATTTAAAATAGTTTATTTACTAGAAAAAATATTTAATAACTATTTTTTCTAACAAACAACAATACTAATAACCCTCCAATCAGGACGGCGATAGACAGACTTACAATTAATAATTCTATTCCACTATGACTCCCTAGTATATGATTATCATGAAGATCAATTATTACTCCGTTTACAGTAGGAGGCGAGACTAGAACAAACGGCAAGCCTGCTAAGTCAGACAATGACGGCATAGTATCATTAGTAATTTTTACCCAGATATATTTCTCAGATACATTAACTCCTTGTAAAGAGCAAAGCTCCCACTTACTACCATTAAGCCAATATACGCTAAGCAGTCGCTCACTAACACCTAAGCTGCGTAAATAAGCCTCGTTATAGTAGATCTTGATTAAGACTTCGTTAACTCCATCGGTTGAATTAATATATACGTCAAAATAATTCGCAAACCTTCTGTCAACAACTAAACTCTTCGGAAACATTGTATAGTTTACAACACCGACCATAACACTCTTAGAAGAATTAACCTCAACAACTACACCTGCAATATCAGACGCATCTGCAATACCTCCACCACTGGCTATATTATATCTAGCTCCATAACCATCAACAGGCTCACCAGAGGGCGGAGCAGAACTCAACCACGGACCAAAAGTAACATTCCCACCAATTATACTATCGCCGGAACCAAACCCTATACCAGAAGGACCACTAATATCACCCCACCAATTATAAGATGCATTAACTATGTATCCCCTATTATATATACCAACATTATTACCAGTAATCACATTAAAACTGACAGAAACGTTTTGGGAATCTCGTATCTCGATGCCCTTATCATTATTCGTTATTCTGCTATTCATTACACTAACATTAGAAGAGCTCCATATCCAGATTCCTCTTTGACCATTGTTTGCTATCTCGGAATTTACTACACTAGCATTTTGAGAATTACATACAAAGATACCCCATCCCCTACTATTGTTTGTTATTGTGTTATTTACTACACTAACATTACTAGAAATGCGTATAAGGACGCCTTTCTTATTGTTTGTTATTGTCATATTTACTATGCTAACATTACTAGAAGAAATAATATTTGCTCCTATGACATTATTATTTGATATAATAATTCCTTTTAATGTTATGTTATGAGAATTGACAAGTATGGCTTCACCAACGGGATAATTCACCACAATATCACTCTTATTTTCTAAATACAATAAAGGCAGTCCATTAACGAAACTATTTACCACACTATTATTATATGAATTCCATAGGTTCAAACCGCAATTGACAAAATTAGTGTAAATAATGTTGATATTATGAGAATTTAGTATATAGATTCCCTCTTCTTCATTATTTGCTATTAGGCTACTTACAATACTAACATTATGAGAAGATTCTATAGTGATTCCCTCTTCTCCGCTATTTGCTATAGTGCTGCTTTTTATGCTAACATTATGCGAGTCCAATATCGCGATTCCCTCATCATGATTATTTGTTATTGTGGAGTTTAATACACTAACATTAGGAGAATGATCGATATATATTCCCCAATAACTATTCGTTATTCTGCTGCTTTTTATGCTAACATTATGCGAATCCTTAATCCAAACGCCATATCCATAATTACTCGTTATTGTGTTATTTATTATGCTAACGTTATTAGAGTAAGCAATCCAGATACCCTCTACTTCCTCATGATTTGTTATTATACTATTTATTATATTGATATTATAAGAAGCATATATATGAACATCTTCGTACCCATTGTTTGTTATTGTATTGTTTACTATAATAACGTTACTAGAATCCCCTATCCAAACGCCATATCCATAATTACTCGTTATTGTGTTATTTATTATGCTAACATTACTAGAGTACTCGTATATCGCGACGCCCCAACCATTATATTTCATCGTATTATTAACTATACTAACATTAGAAGAGGCAACTATATTGACTCCTCCCACATTATTTGTTATTGTGCTATCCATAACACTAATATTGCTAGAATTTGCTATATAGATGCCATTATTATAATTGCCGGTTTCACTGGTTATAATTAATTTTTTAAGTGTTATATTAGTCTGGTTACTAATATATATTGTTCCTTTTATTGTGTAGTTTTCTCCGTTTAGTGTTATGTTACTTTTGAGTATTTTTATGTTTGCGCTGATATTATCTGTTATTATGTAGGTTTGATTGTCGTAGGTTATTATGGGTGCGTCTGAGGGTTCTATTGTTCCGTTTTCATATATGTATATTGTTGTTCCAGTCCACGTTTGTTCTCTTATCGATTTTGTTATTATAGTATGTGATGGTATGTATGTTAGGAGTATAATTAGAAGTAGGAATATAATTTGGAGTTCCTTAGTGTCCATTGATTTACCCACCTTTTTATTTTTTTCGTTTTTGGTTGTTTTTATGTTTTATGTGTTTATTTGTGTTTTTATTATGTGAAATTATAGAGTATTTAATTTAATTACTATATAGACAAATTATGGTTAATGATAGCAGTTACATACTTAGTCAAAAATATTTCTTTTTCTAAGAGATTTTAACCCATAAAGTTAGGAATGGTTGCTCTATTGTTTTATTGCAATCTTATTCTGTTTGTTATGAATACTTATCAAGGTTTATTGCAGCTATTTTTCTTCCTTGCTTTGTTAGTGCAAGTATTGCTAGCTAGTAATTGATATGTGGAGATAGCATGGTGCCTTGTGGGTTAGCATCCTAATTCGAGGAATTTAGCTAGAATTTATTGTACTGTGGCTATGTTTCGTTGTATTTTGTTTATGCAGGTTTGTTTGCATTTTTTGGTCATTGTTGATAGTGAGATTAGGGCTGTGATTTGCATTATTAGGCCTATTATTGATAGTTGGAGGGGCATGTATGTGATTGATAGGATTGTTCCTAGTATGAGTAGGGTTGTGGTTATATTGGCGAATTGTTTTTTGGAGAGTTCTTCTTCGAGCCAGGATGCGTATAGGTATAGGTGGTATATGATGCTATGAATAGTCATATTGCGGCTAGTATTGCTATTGGGAGGAGTATTCCTAGTAGTGGCGATGCTATTAGTAGTATTATTGCTATTGCGTAGTATCTTATTGCCTTGTATAGTTCTTCTCCTATTTTTGGTAATGTCTCTGATAGTTGTTTGGATCCTTGGTATAGCCAGAGGAGGCCTAGGAGGAATAGTAGTAGTGATACTATGTCAAGTATTGTTGAAAACAAGTGTTTATCAATAAGTGAGGACACGAAAAGGAGTATGAATGATACTATCCATAAATTGAATCCGTCGCTTATTAGCTTGAATGATTCTTCTTCTAGTTTTCTCCTTGTATAGTATTGTTGCATAATTGTAATCCCCCTGTTATTTATTAGTAGTCGTCGATGTATATTAGTCGGTATGTTCCTTATCTAGGTCGTTCTTGTATATGTTTGTCTGTGAAGTGTATGTTGCTATGCACCTTGTTTGTATTATTGAATGATTGAATACAGGGTTCTAGTTGTTATATGGTTGCCTTATTTAGGTGTCCTATATAAACGGTTAATAATCAATGAGCTAAGATTAACTTATATAGTGGTGATAGATTTGTCTATAAGAAGCGTTCTTAACCGACAGGTATTTTCAACGATTATGTTATTCCTTATGGTTACAAGTCTTGCTTTGGGAACTGGACATGCCGGACTACCATATGGCCCGTACCAGGAGGTTATGGGACTAGCGCTATTCCTAAATATTGACGTCAATAATACTATTGTCGGCTACAAGTTCCTATATCAAGATAATCTAGTCCTGGTGTTGATGAATAGATCTACGGGACAGTATTCCCTTCATTTAATACAATATAATGGCGGCCACACGTTTGTTCCTCTCCCAGATGATATAGGTCTAGTGAACTATATCAGTAGTAGCCCAGATGGAAGTGTAATGCTCGTCGATGGGTTCGACAAGAACGTGGTTAGGAAAACATGGATCGTAAACGTAAACACGTTGAATGTGTCTGAACTGAACTTATCCATGCCTGGACTACAGGAGACAGGAGTCTCTCCTGACTGGAATAAAAGCAGGCTACTCGTGGTTCAAACCAACTATACTAATACAATTGTATCATCTTATAGTATTAGTGATCTTTCAAGGATATGGAGTTTAGATCTAGGTCCCTCTATAGGTGTAAGAGCCTTTACATGCCAGGATAATTACTTAATTATATTGGAGAATGAGACCGACTCCATAATTTATAGAATTGGACGAGACGGAGAACTTATCGATGAGAAGAATGTTGGTATCCGGGGGAAAACTGTACCTTTAGGAGACTGTAGTAAGCTAGCCGTCTATGTCACCAATAGTGGCCTATACCTAGTTGACTTGGGATCAGGAGATCTCACATTCGTGCACGGGGTCTCTGGATATCTTGAAGATCTCTTCCCTAGCCCTCAAGGTGATTATATCGCGGTACTAGTCTCAGAGTACTTTATGGGAGGAAATAAGACAATATACGTGGTCTCTAGTAGCGGAAACGTTGTGTTCAGTGATACTTATCCTAGGATCGAGAAGATATCATGGTCTCCATCGGGCATACTCGGATTCCTTGCGGGTAACACAACATTCTACTCGGATAGACTAGTACTAGTAGACACCTCCTCCAATACTAGTACTATTATAGGACCATTTACAGGTCCTGTTACTGCATATGGATGGTACGAGGACTCTTTATACATGGCTTATTCATCGGGCTATGCTAGCCCTACATATATTAGGGTATACAATTCTAGCATGGATATAGTCGTCGATCAATCCATAGGACTTCCACTTCGACTAGATAGTCTTCTAATAACTAGTGTAGAAGGCCAGCAAGTGATTTATTATGTGGGAACTTATTATGACATGGATACAGATTCAATACATTCCCTTGTAATGGGATACGTGCTCCGGGAGGGCATGGTGATTTCATGGACTCCTGTAAAGGAGATAGTTGCAATACCTGACAAGAATCATGAGATAGTTACGATCAGCGATACCAAGAGTACAGATGGGCTAAACCTATCGTATACTCTTACATACTCTCATGGAACAACGATAACGTATACCTCGGGTACAGGCGATGAATACTACCAGACGTTTATTAATGGAGTCGTAGTAGCAATTTATGCTACTGCTACTGGAAGCGGTGAGGCACAGATTATCTTAACCAGTCCTATGGCATTAGAAGCTATCATACTGGATCAAGGAAACACTAGCGGAGCGCAAGTAGTCGTTGATAATGAAACACATGTACGAATAATCCTAAGTCCTGATAGTGGAACAGCAAGCATAGAAGACACCGTCATAGCCTTCAAATACCCCGTAGACCAGCCATTGCCGGATATGGAGCTCCTCAACTATACGATAAGCCTTGAACCTTCAGTAGAAACGGGTTCGGGACAAACAACTACTACAAGCCAGTCAACGGGCTCTGGACTTGAAATTACCGGGACAAATGAAGGAAAAAGTGAGACCTCTAGTCCTGCTGCAGCTATAGAGCAACCAGCAGAGTCCCAGTCAAGCGAGACGACGAATATAACTGGCGAGCAGGGCTCAAGTAGTATAATGAAGATATTAGCAATTGTAGTGATCATCGCTATTATCATAATTGCTATACGGTTCCTAAAGAAATAGTTAAAAAGCATAAGATGTAAAAATAACTGTATAAATTATAATCTTTCTTTTTGTAAATTCTTTGATCTTTCCTTCTAACTCAGATCCCCACACTGGCACTGTAGATCTAAAATGATTCTGTGTAAATCATCGAGACCCTCTCCTCGTATTGCAGAAACTCTTGGCACTAGTACTCTCCTCGCATAGAGTCTTAGTTGCCTTAGTATATCATATAACATCTCTCCATATAGTGAGTGTGTGTTTTTGAGCTGTCTTCTTATCCTCGAGAAGTCTCCCCATAGATCAAAAGTATATTCTTCGTCTTTCAATAGCAGATCTGCTTTATTGACTACTGGGGCAATATCTGTATTGAGACGGAGTTGAACAGCAATGCTTAGTAGTAATTGGAACGCATAGTCTGTGGGATTAGCTATGAGGCCTGCGTCAATAATATACAAGCCTGCGACATGTGACGTTATACTATTGAGTCGGTCGACTAGCTGTATGCTAGTTTCTCTAAAGAGAAATACCTCCATTTGACCTGGTGTGTCTATTAGTACATAATCTGCCTCCGAGTTAACTATATGGGAGAGTGGCTCTTCTAGCCTCTCTGATAGGAGCTCCATACTCTTGACGAGGGCCCCGTTTGGTCCTAGGCCTAGTTCCCTGGCTACTCGTCTTGCATCTATTATTTTTCGAATATCATAATCTGGCTTGTAGGGGAGATATTCTGCGGCAGGATCTAGATTAATAGTATATACTCTTGCTCCCATTTCTGTTCTGAGCCATCTTGCATAGGTCCGTGTTAAAGTAGACTTTCCGCTTCCTGCTGGACCCAAAATGAGAAGTGTATACATGTTTCACCATCTCCTCACAATATTTTGATCCTAGTATGGCGGCGGGGTATCTGTATGCATGGAGCCGGGTTCCTTTCTCATAGATTGTTGTTCCAATTTAGTGACTGTAATACTATAACTGATTTTTATTGGTGGTGGCTTAGAAGTTCTTACTGGATGTATTTTAGGAAAAATTAAAATGATAGAGTCTAATGGTTAGAAAAACCTTTTATAGTATTCATATTATCTTCTTTTTATCAATATTATTAGTATTAGTATAATTGCTACCGCGGCTATTATATATGTTATAGGTATTCCTTGGGTAGGAGAGGTTTCTGACTCGCTTGTTGTCTCGGTTTGAGTTTCTCCTGTCTGTTCGCCTTGCTGGGTTTGTTGTCCTGGTGGCGGCGTTGTAGTAGTTTCTTCTCCTGCTCCAGCTAGGTTTACTTGGGAGTATGCGTAGTTGTCGGGGTTGTACATTTCACTGATCCTTGCCGGAATCACGTCTTGTAGGGTTATATTTTCAACTAGTGGTTTTAGTAGTACTTGTATGGATGTTGTTCCTGCTTGTAATTGTTCGATTGCTACTGCTACTAGGGCGCCGTGGTCTTCTACTGCGTAGCCTTGTTGTCTTAGAGAATCAAGGTCTATACTGTATCCTGCTGGTACTGGTATTTCTAGGACTAGATAGTAGAGCGGCTGGCTTGATGATACTAGTATTGTTGACGGTATTGATCCATCTGGGTTTTGTTCCTCAATGTTCCATGTGAGCGATAACCCTTCTCCTTGTAGAGTTACCTTATTGTTGTCTAGTCTTTCTCCTTTTACCGGTGCCAGCGTTGTTGTAGTCCAGTAGTATGTCTCCACAGTGATATATGCTGATCCCTCTGTGCTTGTTACTTCTAGTTCGAATGTATTGTTTCCTATAGCTAGTTCTGGGTAAAGTGTTACTTTCTCGCCTGGTGCTAGGCTCCCGCTCCATATCGCTTGATTATTTAGATATAATACTAGTGATACCGGTGTAGTTGTTAGGGAGTAGTGTCTTAGCATTTGCAGTGTGCCGACTACTACTGCCCCGGTCCTAGTGGTGCTGTGGAGCCAGTTATCCGCGCTTTGTATTAGCCAGGCTAGGCCCTGGTTGGTTGTATCGGTCCATCCCTGTACATAGTATAGTGCTTGGATGGCGTATGCTGTTGTTACTTCTGTGCTATGGCTCCATCCATAAGTGGTAGAGGTCCAGTATATTGTTTCTCCATCTGAGATTCCATTGTTTACTAGCCAGTCTGCAGAGGACGACAGTGCATTGTTAACGAGTGCTTGTAGCGTGCTGTTAGGTGTTATGCCTGGTACTTGTGCTAATGCGATCATTACTAGGGAGGTGACGTATGGGTCTCCGGTGGTTGATGATTCAGGTCCCCAGCTTCCATCGTCTAATTGGTTTGATAATAGGAACATTGTAGCGTTGTCTATTACGGCTATATCGAAGGGTTCACTGTAGCCGTAGTTCTGCAAGTTGTGGTATGTTAGTGACAGGGCATATAGTATGTATGCGGTTAGTTCTATTCTGTCATCGACGTAGTCAGGTGAAACAGGTGTCCATCCTCCGTCTGGATCTTGAGTATTTATAAAGTACTGTGACGCGTTATACATTGCGCCTGGGATAGTGTTTCCTCCGGTGCTGACCGGGAGATATATACTGTTGTCGAAGGCCCACTCCGCTGTCTTTACAAGGCCTTCTAATACGTATGCTGTGAAGAAGGGTGTTGAATCATATTCTGGGAACCAGCCCCATCCTCCATCTGGTTTCTGGAGATCAACTAGTTCTAGTGCGCCGCCTATTACTATCTGGGTGTATTCTTGATATTCTTCTTCTGTCATGCTGCCTTCATAGTATGACAGATATAGTATCGCGTTGAGGCTCGCTAATAGTTTGCTTGTTCTTTGCTCTGCGCATCCATATGGGTATGCTATTAGATCCTTTATTTCGCTTATGTATATGACTGTTGGCTTAGTTGAGATTGTGACTGTAGTTGTCTCATAGAGTAAACTTGATGGGAGCTCGTGGCTTAGGATTGCTGGTTCGTCTGGAGTGGCTTCCCCGGCACTAAATATTGCGTATTGGTATGGGGAAGGCAGTATTTTTATATAGTTGGTTCTTTTTGTCGTGTAGTTTCCTACTAGATCGCCGGTTTCATTATATGCAAGATATGATATGTGCAACGTTACAATGGTGGTGCCCACGTTGTGGAGGACCTGGAATAAGTATGTGTTAGTATATGATTCTCCTGGAGCGAGTGTGAATTGATCGGTAATGGGTGGAGTTAGTTCTGGATCTAGGAATGCAGATTCGTATTCTAGCTCTGTAGTGACCTCGTATGTGAGGTTTTGTTGGTTCGTGTTTGTAATGTTGAATGATATGGGTATTGTCTGGTCCCAGTATGCTGATGGCGGTGTTTGTAGCTCTGCTGATAATTGTCCGAAACCTGGTAGTAGTGATGCTAGCTCTGATAGCATTGTAGTGTCATTGGTGTATGCATATGCGTAGATGTAAGTGGCTTTTTCGCCTGGTTGTAGTGAGAGTTTCCATGTTAGCCCGACTACGATATCTCCTGTAGTGATTACTTCTCCGTTTAAATTAATTGTTTCTGGAGGATCCTCTCCGTGATAATATGCCACGTATGCTCCGTTGAAGGTATCGAATGATCCTATGATTATTCCCATAGGATAGTTTGTTTCTTGGTCTATTTGGAGTAGCCAGGGTTCGCTGAACTCGTTTTTGTCTAGGAAAGTCTCGACTGTTAGTCTCGTTATCTGGTTGTCTATGGGTGCTAGTATATAGTCTCCTGAGGCTCCTACGATGTCGAGATCCATATATTCTTCGTATAACATATTGGTATAGCTTTGTGTTCCATTGTTTGTAATGGTTGTTTTGACTATGAGGAGTGGTACCTCGTTCATCATTATGAATTCTCTCTCGATGTATAGTCCGGTGCCCGTATCGTATCCCTGATGTTGAATAGCGTATATATCTGTCCTATTTGTCGTTTCAACATAATTGTTCCATGTAAAGTCTCCTGAATCAACGATAGCGTACTCCGAATAGTTTCCGTCGTATATACCGAAGTCGTTCAAATACATGATGTTTGAATCAAGGTCCATTAGTGGAACTGCTGCGAGACTATCTATGGTTCCATAGTCTAGCTCGGTATACAAGTATTGGCTCTGGATCTCCATGTTAAGTCCTGGAGGGCTATGAGTTATCTCGTCGTCTTGCATATCTGATGTTTGTGCTGTCCCAGTAAAGCTTGTCGTTGGAACAACCGATAATATCATTATGACCAGTAGGAGTATTCCGAGTATCCCTTTATTTTTATATTTCAAATCCTTTCAATCCCCCTATTTATACTAAAAGGTATCTTCGTTTTACTAGATTGTAGACAGAGATTATAACACTAGATTAATAATTAATATATGTCAGCGACTATGATAAGTATCTGTTAATAGATTTTCGTATAATGTTACTGTTTGGTTTTCAACAAGATCTTTTTTGTCTATTGTATGGTGTGAAACGCCTATATGTCAATATTTTATAAATCTAGACAAATAATCCTAGTGTAAACACATGAATTAAGGTGACACTAATTGATCTTAACACCCAGAGAGTATCCTTACATGAATTTGGCAATAGCTACTGAAAATCCAGTGGCGGGCTCAGTAGGCCTTTATATTAGCTCGATTGGAGGCAATCCTATAGACGTTTCAGTAGCTACTAGTATTGCTCTGTCAGTGACTGTTCCTCAGCTGGGAGGTATGGGAGGCGATTATTTTGCACTAATCAGCACACCAGAGGGTAGAGTCGAAGTAATAATGGGATCAGGCCAGTCACCCTCCAAACTAACACTAGAAAGAATACATGGACTCGAGGGCAAGTGGCAGACTATGAGGGGACCATTAACTATCGTAGTCCCAGGGATGCTAGATGCACTTTACACTATTTGGAAAAAATACGGTACCCTAGAATGGAAAGACCTCGTCAAGCCCTCAATAGACCTGGCTAGGAAGGGAATACCTGCACCACCAGCCTTCACATCGGCGGTAAAGAGAAATCTACGTGTCCTCTATAGTGATCCTGGAAGCAGACAAACATACCTACAAAATGGCCCTGTTGAAATAGGTCAGAAAATATCATATCCTGGAATGGCAAAAATGCTCGAGACAATATCAGAGGATCCTAGATCTTTCTACAATGGGGAAATCGCGGAAGCAGTAGCAAACTACGTACAAAGTAATGGAGGTCTATTATCAAAAAGTGATATGAAAAACTATCACTCGTATATAGATGAGCCACTAGTGCTAGAATCATATCATGGATGGAGGATATACGAAATGCCTCCTAATACCCAAGGAGCCACAACTCTGCACTTACTCAAATTACTAACGAATACACCATACGATCCCGTCGGGAGACTATCCTTACTAATCGAGAAATCTAGAATAGCCTATAGTATCAGAGACCTCCATATAGGAGATCCTAGCAATATGACACTTACAAGAGAAGACTTATTGTCTGACAAGATTCTAAATGATACAATAATACTGGACAAGTATAAACCTGAAAAATGTAATCCATTCATGAAACCATTAAATTATGATACGACCTTCCACGCAGTGGCATCAAAAGAAGGCTGGTATATTGCCTCGATACAAAGCCTATACTATCATTTTGGAAGCGGAGTAACAGAACCAAAATATCAGATAACACTAAATAATCGGGCAATAGGCTTCACGCCTACACCGGGTCTACCAAACACTTTAGGACCGGGGAAAAGACCATTGCACACGCTCTCAGCTGTCATCGCAGAAAATCCCGTAACGAGGGAGGTTCTCATACTTGGTACCTCCGGTGGACAGTATAGGCCGCAACAACATGCATTGATGGTTTCAAGCATACTAGAACATGGTATGAGCATAGGTAAGGCGATTGCTGCTTCTAGAGCCCTATGGACTCCCGGGACTTGCAGCATTGTCTCAGATCCCGGGGTACCCGAATATAGCTTTCCTCCTGGATTTATAGTTAACATAGGACGAACAGGCGTTGCCTCGGCAATACTATATCAGGATAATGTATTATGGACGGCGACAGATCCGAGGGGGGATGGTTATCCATATGGAACATGAATCCTTCTCAACCGTAACTTTTTTCCAAAACAAAGCATATTACTCATATGGGGTTAACTAGTTATGAGCAGGCTACTAGTTATAAGCGATATACATGGTAACCATGATGCCCTGAGAGGTATTATCGATAATGTTGAACGCTATGATGAGATAATTGTCTTGGGCGACTTAGTTGACTATGGGCCTGAGCCAGGAGAAGTCATTGATTTTCTCAGAGAGCATGGGGCTAGATTTGTACGTGGTAACCATGATGATGCTGTTGGTTATGGTAGGGATTGTAGGTGTGGTGAGAGTACTCACTGGGTTAGTGTTTGGTTTAGAGAAAATATTACGAATAAACTATTGGGAGAAAACGATAAAGGGTTTTTGAGGAGTTTACCGGAGAGACTAGTATTTCAACTGGATAGTATTATTGTTGAAGCTGTCCACGGTAGTCCTGCTAGCCCACTCTATGGGTACCTGTATCCGAATATCGACGACCAAGAATTATGTAGTGTGCTTAGGCCAGGGCTTAGGCTGCGGGATAAGAGTAGAGAGAAGGAGTGCCCTGTGGGGAAAGTGTTCTTAGTAGGGCATACTCATATCCAGTTTCTGAGAACCGTTAAGGGTACGCTAATCGTTAATCCTGGAAGCGTTGGCCAGCCTCGTGACGGTGATCCTAGGGCAGGTTATCTTCTCATAGACACGGATAACGATAGCTTTATGCTTGGTAGAGTCAAATATGATGTTGAGAAGACAATTAATAAATTAAGAGCGCTGGGTATACCTGATCCTTATTATGGATTCCTAGTACAGATATTGAGGGAGGGTATTGTTCCTCCTAGACCCTGTAGAGAAAAATAATACCAATGATAGTATATTGTAGTAATAAGTAATCTTATTGCTCTTTGATGTTTCCTTCCGTCTCTATCATGTATTTCCGGAATATTTGACTCAGCAGAGTTTTGTCGATTAAAGGCTTGTTTCCTCTTGAGATCTTCGCGGTTGCAGGTGGATTTTCGGGATAGCTCGTTAGCCTTCGTGATAGTCTATCGGTTATAGTTGGCTTGAGTTGGTCCTGATATAGTATTCCGACTGATAGCCTTTCTCCCCATTCCCTTGCCTTCTCCCGTGCCTTTGCTAGTTTCTCTTCTCTTTCAGAGGGGTCTCTGACTATTGGGTCCCATCCTGGTTCTTGGTCTAGTCTGTAGACCCTGCTCCTATACCATTGCTGAGTGTATAGATCGTTGTATGTTACACATGGCTGTAAAATGTCTATTACGGCTGCCCCTTTATGCTGTATTGCTTTCTTAATTATCTCTATTAGGAGTGGTATATCTAGGGCGTATGCTCTCGCCACTAAGGTATAGCCTGCTGAGAGCGCGAGGTCTAGTGGATTTACTGGTTCCTGAATGTTTGGTTTGGGTAAGGATTTAGTCTTGGCTTCTGCTGGAAGTGTCGGGCTGGCTTGTCCTTTGGTTAATCCATATACCTGGTTATCGTGTATTAGTACTGTTATGTCCAGGTTTCTTCTACCTAGGGCGACGAAGTGTCCGGCTCCTATTCCTAGTAGGTCTCCGTCTCCTCCACTAACTATTACAGTTAGGTCTGGGTCCTGTCTCGGTTCCCTTGATATTTGAGTAGTATTCTCGCCTCGAGTATACTCTGTATCCTTTGATGGCGTAGCTGCTAGTTAATACTTGTGCTGCTGTCTCGAGGCCGTTTCCCTGTGGGCCTCCTAGCAGGAATCTTACCTCTTTTTTCAAGTGTTTTTCACTCTCCATTTCTTATTTTATTGCTTCGTTTCTTCAATGGACTCTTATTTTAACGGCGTTAAAAAGAGAGTATAGCCTAGCAAAGCTAACCACTTATAATTAAACCCTAACATACAACAGGGAAACTCCTAGGGAACTAGTAATGGACAAGTTAAACGACTCGACTATCATTGTTAGAGGCTCTCCGGCCACACTCATCTATCAGGGAAAAGAAACATATCTCATAGATCCAGGACACGGCTCTAAACGCGTTAAGACCCTTAGTAAAGCCCTGAACAAGCTAGGGGCAAAATCTGTAACCGCTATACTAACCCATTACCACAGCGATCACGTCAACATCCTTGCAGAGAATAAGCTGCCTGTATCGAGAATAGTCTCAAGCAAGATAGATAGACCAGGCATAGAGTATCCAATATACAGGGTAGGCATGACCTTCGGGCTCCCCGCGGGAGAAGAGCTCGATCTATTAATGTATGAGCCCAAGCCTGTAAGAGTTGATGATGCGATCGAATACAATGGCACATACTACGGAGACCTGAAGATTTACGCGCTACCCGGCCATACTCCCGGACATATAGGCGTCTCAACGCCAGAAGGAGTATTCTATGCCGGAGACCTAGTTTTCGGTGACAGAGTGTTAGCCAGGTATCCCGTACCATACCATCTTGAACCATGTGTCAGCTATGACTCGATCAAGAAACTAGAGGGCCTGTACTTAAGTGGAGTTGTCAGAGTACTGGTACCCGGCCATGGACCAGTAGTAAAGGATGGAGCAATAAGTGAAATGATCATCGCCAATCTTGACAGCATTAGTCAATTCAAAGAAAAAATAATAGAGGCCTTAGCAATGCAGGACTATACTCTCGAGGGCCTCGTGGGATTATTCGTCAAGGAGAGAGAGCTAAGCCCAGGCCTATACATGTTGGCATCAAATAGTCTCAAGGGAATGCTTACATGTCTATTGAAGGAGAAAAGGGTGGAAGCGTATGTTGAGAACGATAAATTGTATTGGAGATTGAAGAGCTAGTATTCCTTCTCTATCGTTGTTCTTGTTGAGTCCTTGGCATCATAGGCATCTCGTTTGCCTGACTAGATCCCGCAGTTAATAGTTGGAGTCTTGGGCCAAGCCCAACTAGTAGGAATGATGAAGCAATGCCTATGAACCATGATAGAGGTCCTGGAAACGGTACTGGTACTCGTAGGAAGCTTAGCGTTGTGTAGTCGCCTATAATGTAGCTCGCGGCATAGGATACTGCGATACCTGTGAATAATCCTATAATGGGCAGTATGCTGTCTGTTTTTGCATGTATATATTCGTAGGCCAGCATCACGCCCAGTATTGGTCCTAAAAGTACACCATAGCTCGAGGCAAAGGAGGTTACGTAGTTCACTATTGACTGGGCGTTCTCTAGGAGGTACCATGGTGCTAGTAGGAATCCTGAGAGTCCTGCTATGACCGCCGCTTTTTTCTTATCGATGGAGAATACCTCCTCGATTAGGTCTGAGAGCGCGGGTAGGTTTGCTGAGAGATCAGTCGTCCAAGGAGCCAAGAATGCAAATAGCAATCCTAGTAGAATGGGTATTGTTCCCGGGGCGGCATTGAGTATTATTTCGTGTGGTAAAACATGTCCGGTTTGTAAGGCTAGTTTATAGCCTAGATATGTTCCAACTAGTTGTCCGCCTAGAAGCCCGACTACTGCGCCTATCCATACCGTTTTCCAATCTTTCGCTCCTTTGCTAAGATCAGAAATGTTAACAGCGACGGTTGCCCACCAATTAGTCTGTACGGCGAGATACGTTAGGAATGCGGCACTTGTTATTCCTACTCCCAGAGAAATACTAGTCGGCTGCGTTGGTTGTTTAGAGATCCAGAGTGCTAGCCAGGCGAAATATAGGAAAAGAGCTGGTCCAGCTAGTTCTGCTGCTTTTCCTATGCCTCTTACCCCTTTCTTGAAGAATGCTATGATTAAAGCAATGTATATTGCTAGGGCTACTGGTAGATAATAATATGCTTTACTAACAATGTCTTGGCCAGAGTATCCTATTGTGAATAATGCTATAATTACTATTGCTAGGGCTCCATTAAACGCTTCGACACCGTACCATAGGGCTCCGACAAGTCCTCGCAGGAAGACCGGTATCTTATAGTATTTTCCAAAGATTTTCTTGGCCTGTGGACCGAAGCCTTTCCTATATTTAACTCCGTATTTTCCATTTAGCGATAACAGTATGACGACTACAAGGTTTCCTAGGAGAGCTCCGAGTAGGGCTTCTCCAAGGCTTAGCCCGTTCCCATACGCGATTGGTCCTAGGAAAAACAGTGGAAGACAGGCAGCCATCGAGAACATAAGGAGAGTGAATCGAATGCTTCCCATTGCGTAATCTTCGCGGCTGGGCTTGCCCGTATCCATAATGCCCGACCAAACAGGAACGTTCTAAACACTATTTAAGAGTTTCGATTACATTTACAGGATTATTTAAACTATCTGTATGTCCCAACTATGACAATAGGAATGCAATCGTGTAAGTTATGGCATTGCTTAATAGACCACCCAGTACCAGGGCTAGAACCGTTTTCCGCTTATCTAGCCCAAACAAGAATGAAACAAGTGACCCAGTCCATACACCTGTGCCTGGAAGAGGAATTGCAACAAATATTATTAGTCCTAGAAACCCATACCTGTCCATGTACTTAGAGGCTCTTATCCGTGTCCGCTCAACATAGCGATGATAGAATCTATTGATAAATCCTAGGAATCCCTCCCTGTTATCCCATCTCCGAACGAGGTTATCGATAAGATAGAGTACTTGAGGCAGGACCAACGATAGTGTTAACACACCGATACTCGCTACAATGAGGGCTTCACTGGGAGTAAGGCCTAAGACTACTCCTGTCAGTAATGCATAGCGTCCTTCAAAGCTTGGAACCAGGCTCAGCAAATACACGTATAGAACAGTTTCCGTAGACACCAATTACATTCCCTCGCCAAAGACCTCGCCCAGGTACTCGTCTATAATATGGATGTATGGTTTTATCATATCAATGAATTCGTTGGCCTCCTCATCCGTTAATCTGTGCCTACTTACCAGCCTTCTCCAACCACCGCCATGCCATCGGGGAATAACATGGACGTGGATATGAAATACCTCTTGTCCGGCAGGCCTCCCACTATTGGTAATGACGTTGACTCCTGGAAATCCAAGTTCGTTTCTTAGAATTCTTACAAGTGCCGCGGCGACCGTAAATAGCTTAGCCGCGATTCTTGGAGGGGTATCATGTAGGCTCTCGTAATGCTCGTCAGGAACAATAAGCATATGGCCCTTCTCAACTGGAAATATATCTAAGAACACCGACACTCCGCGGCCCCTATATATGAAATATGCTGGTGCCTCTCCTCTTATAATTCGGCAAAATATGCAGTTCTCCATAGTTGGATTCCACCCTTTCTAAGCCTTAATCCCTTCATTATTATAAAAAGTGGTATTAGTTCAGTCTAATGATAATATTAGGGGCGGTCTACCGAACAGGATTCTCCTCTTAGTAATAAACTTATTGTCCAATACCTTGATTAATTCCTCTAGGCTTTCGGGAGACAGATGAACAGGGACGATTATTCCCTCGCCGATATTTGATAAGCGGAGAAAATCCTTTACTGTTAAGTGATATTCTGTTTCTTCCTCATGGGTTGAAGGAAGAGTGGCCTCGGCTAGAACTATCTTTGTTTTCGAGGTTATGGCCTCTAGGTCTTCCTTGTATCCTGTGTCGCTTGTGTAGAATACTAGATACTCATGAGATCTCGATATTATGACTCCGTAAGTTGGAATGCTATGCTTTGCTTTCCATGGTGTTAGAGTATAATCTCCTAGATTATAGGAGTTTACAGCCTCATAGTGGAGTATTGCTTTGCTGGGAGACATAAGGGATAGGAGTTGTTTTAGTGGGAGGAGTACTTCTCTGTGGGCTAGGACTGTTAGTTTTGGACACCTATTAGCTATCTTTCCCACTAGTAACTCGAATACTCCATAGACATGATCTATATGACTATGTGTTATATAGACATGTCGGATATCGCAGGGATTGTAGCCTAGTTGGAGGAGGGATTCCATGCATGATTTGCCGCAGTCTATTAAGAGCTTGCCGTGGCCATTGTCTAGGAGTAGTCCTGGACCACCATATCCTGGTGGGGGATAACTACTTCCCAAGCCCAGGACTATGAGTTTCATAGATTTCTACACCTATTGTCCTAGGAGTTTCTTGCATAGTTCTCTTCTAATTTTGTCTGATAGTTCTTCTATGTCCGGGTCATTTTCGGAATCCTGTGAGAGGGCTATGTCTTCTACTAGTTGGTCTATTGTTGTCTTCACCATATAGTATGCTAGGAGTTTTCTCCGTTTCTTTACTCTTTCATGAAATAGGTTATGTTTTTGGAGGTATTGTCTGTGTTCTTCTATAGCGTCGACTAACTTGTCTATGTTTGTTCCTACAAGACTGCTTACCATGAGGACTCTTGGAGTCCAGCCCGTTGAGGGGCCGAGGTCGCCTTTCTCTACGCTGAATACTATGAACTCATAGGTCTTTGTGGCCTCTGGCTTGTCTGATTTATTAACTACGTATATGTCTCCTATCTCCATTACTCCTGCTTTTAGGGCTTGTATATCGTCGCCTGCTCCCGGCATTGTTACTACGATTATTGTATGGGCTGCATTTATTACGTCTACTTCTGCTTGCCCGACTCCTACTGTTTCCAGGAGGATATAATCGTATCCGAGGGCGTCAAAAGCCTCTATCATTGCGAGACCTGCAAGACTCAGGCCTCCTTTAAGTCCGCGAGTGCTAATGCTTCTTATGAATACTCCTGGATCAACGCTGTGCACCTGCATGCGTAGCCTATCGCCTAGGAGGCTTCCCTGGCTCAAAGGACTGCTCGGATCTATTGCCACTACTGCGACCCTGTACCCTCTCCTGCGGAGCTCTTGTATAAGCCTGTTTATCAGGCTGCTCTTGCCCGCTCCCGGAATACCCGTTATACCTATTACATGGGCCCTCCCGGTTTTCTCTCGGAGTAGTTTGAGCAATCGTATACTTGTCTCACCGGGTACTTCTAGCATTGTAAGGATTCTACCAGTGGCCCGTATATCTCCTTTTTCGGCTCTTACAATAAGGTTCTCTAGTGCCCTGTCTAGCTCGCTCATGTCTTTTCACATCCCCTAGACTCTTACCAGTATATTTACACGTGAGGTTCGCGAATCTAGGAAATCTGAGTATAAAATAGTGGGTTATTGAGATTACAAATACGTATCCTGTGACTGTATATATCAACGATGTAAGCTTAGACCTATCAGTCTACATATTCAATATTCGTTGAGAATACTCTTATGACGAGCTATAATCTTATTCAGTACCTGTACAGGATCGGGACTGGTTGTTATCATTCTACCTATTATCTCATAGTCTGCTCCGGCCCTCAACGCATCTCCCGGCTCTGCTCCCTGGGCTCCGATCCCAGGGCTAAGTATCTTAATCCCTGGACCCAGCTCTCTCCTCATTATTCTTATGTTTTCCGGACGCGTCGCGGGAGCGACAACTCCCCAGGGCTTTATTTGCCTGGTCGTTCCTAGAATTTTGTCCTTGCATGGATCTATCACGTCCTTAGAGCCAGGATGACTCATCGACGCCACCAGGACAAGGCGGATATCTCTCATGTCGAGATAGTGTTTTAGCTCTTCGAGCGCGTTTCTTCTCCCAACGAATGCATGTGCTATTACCGCATCTATACTATCTGGGAACTCGTCTAGAATAGTCTTCATTGTATAGTAGATGTCGGCAAGTTTTAGGTCTACGACGAGTAATTTCTCTGGACAAGGGCGTTTGATCGCTTCCACTATTTTTGGGGGTGATGTTCCTATGAGATTTGGCCAGCCCAGCTTGTATCCAGCAACCAAACCACACGTCCTCTCGACGAGGCTTGTTATCTTATCCTTATTCGATTTGAGGCTGTCTAACGCGATTATTGTCCTCAAATCATATGTTCCCTCCAATAGATGATAGCCCAGATCTCTAGATATAATATAGGCTATTCTATCGGTTAATTCATAATTAAACTGTCATATACTGTTTCGTGCAGACTGTATTGTATGACTTGTTTCTCTCCTTAGTGATATGTATTTGTTCTAGAGTAGTGTTATATTTAATTATTGTCTACTCCGTAGTAGATACCCTATTCCTATTAGTATTGCAATTGCTGCTATCATAATTATTATAATCTTGTTCGGTCCTAGTTCTGTGTGTTCCACGGTTGTACTTGTATTGTTTTCTTCTTGTAATTCCTTAGCCAAGTCTAGAGAGTTTAACGACGTGTTCGTTGCCTTAACGACGTGTTGAGATATAATTTCATTACCTTTCATTAGTTCTACTGTATACTCGCCGGGTACTACATATATTATGGTCTCATTTCCAGTGCCCGGTATTCTAGTTGTTCCCCCGGGTCCAGAGATCTCAACAGTGTAATTCTCCGGGATGATTATTCTGATCTGTGATAGTGGTATTTTTATAAGTTTGGCTTCTCCTCGATGAATATTGATATTATAACTTGTGTTTGCTAGAATAACTGGTGAATTACTTGTGGTTGTGAGTGAATATTCTCCTGGAGCTATGTAGTATTCTTTTCCGGGTTCTATTCTATATGCTTGGTTTGTCTGGAGATCGTAGAGCGTAATCGTTATGTTTTCAGGAGCTTCTACATGTAATGTACCAAGTAGGTTCTGGTAATCAAGGTAGAGCTCGGCTGGATTTTCTGCAGTAATGTTTACTATCGTGGAGCTAGTGAGGCCTGCTCTGGATCCAATATAGTTTTCTGGCTTTGGGAGCGTGATCGTTATACTATATTTCCCGGGTGGAAGATAGGTTTTCAGAGTACTGGAGCCAGCTATGATACTGTAGAGGGTGTACCCGCTAGTTATATTAGCTATTTGGATCTCTGCTCTGGGAATTGTGTGTACAGTCAGCAATGTATTCTTTATTATGCTTGCTTCTAATAATGTAAATGCTATTATGGTTTTTGCCGCGTATGAATACGTGTTTATCCTAGTGTAATATATTGCGTTAGGATTGTTCGGAGACTGTACTGGGAAGATTTCTTGATTTATGAAGTCGCGGGCATGTACCTCGTATGAAGATATCCATTGTGTTGTTGTTTCTTGAGAGCTAATATTAATGAATAGGATTGCTAGTTTTTCTGTCTCGCTTTGCAAATTATATCGGGCTTCCACAAATGTGATTAATGATGTGTTTCTGAGTGCTTGTGTTCCACAGCATAGTCTCTTGTCTGTACTTAATTCTATTATTGGATTGCCTGGGGTGGTGTTCATGTTTATGATGTATATTTTGTTGTCTGTTCCTATTAGGAGGATATCGGTTTGATTATCGAGGGTTAGCCAACTGTTGGTTAGTATATCGCTCGTTATGTTAATAGTATATGTTAAATGAAGTGTTCTCGACGTAGGATTGTACTCGTAAATGAGTGGGATTGAATTGTTTTGTAGCCCGGTTGAAAGATATTTTCCACTCGGACTCCATTGTATTCCGGACGGGGCAATGTATGTGGTTTCCGTTGTGATTGTCGAGGACTCATATATTTTTTCGAAATTATTGTTCATTAATATGATTTTCCAGTTTTTAGACTGATTCTGTTCAATGCTATCGTTATAGTTGTATCCCGATATAGCTAACAAACCATACTTGTTATTATAATCGATGCTTCGGATCGTGAAGTTCTCTATTCTGGTCTCACCTTGGAAGGTGCCATTACAGTTGAGTTTAATTATTTTGCTAGATACTCCTTGGAAGAATCCTATTAAGTAATATGACCAGTTGTATTCGTCTCCTAATATTGTTGAATCTATTTTGAGTTTATAGTCCTTAGATGTATCGATTCCTGCCAAGTATATTGTGCCGTTATTCTTGTCGAACGTGACACTGTTAACGACAGTATCGTTTAGAGTTATTACTTTCTCGAGTCTAGGTATGCCGTTACTAATATTTACAATTATTATATTGGAAAATGACAAGTTACCGTATTCTTCTACGGGTGTATAATACAAGCTAACCGTATAAATGAGATTATTGTTGCATAGAATAGCCCTATTAGTATTCATAAGATACGGACCTGAGCTATATGAGTCTTCTGGCCCTTCTATAGTAGCACTAACTGTGCCGGCCTCATTCCAGACAACGCTATATGGCGAACCCTGTATCTCGAGAGACCAAGCATGTATACTTGTTGCAACAAATAATATGAAGAGAACTAGCAAGCCATACCTCTTATACAGAGACATTGCATAGACCCCTCTCCCTGTTAGCCATTATTTGGCCTTCAAATAGCGTATAGCGAACAATATTACAACTACTACACCGATCAAAAATACGCTACCAAGGATATTGTTATTAGGTGAATCCTGTGTTTGATTTTCAGATTCCGTCTGCGTATAGCCCAGGGCGTCATACATTACTATGTCTCCTCCTTTTAGATATAAAGTGCTTGTTCTCTCCTCTCCGCTCTCCAGATTAACGAGTTTAATCGTATAGTTGCCTGGTATAACCCACAGTGTTGTTATCCCTTCCACCCCCTCTATTACTGTTGATCCGCCAGGTCCTCTAACAATTACTTTATGATAATTGTTTGTAGCAATATATAACTGTGCTAGCGTGAGATTCATTTTGTAGATCTCTCCCTGTTCTATGTCTATCGTATATGTTGAATTTACAAGATAAGTAGGATTATTACTCGAGATCTTCACCATGTATCTCCCAGGAGCTAAATAATAGAGTGTAGACTGATTGATTATTATTCCATGGCTTCTATGCATCTCATAAAGCTCTACTGTTATATTCGTATTCGACGGAGTACTTATCACAAAGCGGCCGAGAAGATGATTATAATCTAGGAATAATTCTACTGATTCATTCCTTGATAATACGACGTTCCTAGCCTGTGCTAGTATGCCGTTTGGCCCAATATAATTATTAGGTTTAGGTAGTTGGAAAAGTATGGTGTAGGTCGATGGTTTATTATAATAGATTATTGTCTTGGTAACCGCAGTTATTTTGTCGATATAGTGTGATTCTGAACTGCTAATGTTGATCATGGCTCCAGGCTCTGTATGGATGACTATGCGAGACATGTTTGTGATAGAGATTATATCAAAATAAGTATCTAGTATAATCGTGTTGTTCCCTGATATGTATTCTAGTTTATAGGGCCTCGGGTATGTTATTATGTAGTCCCCGTTTGATGGATACCTGTATTGGTTACCAGTTATTGGTAACATATTGAGTCTTAACGACGGAGTATTCCATGTCGTAACACTATAATGTACAGGGATTATCGTCGGGGTCCCATTATAATTATAAATGTAGAGTCCCCTTATTGAGCTCTGGGGTATTAGTCTCCACGAGTAATTGGGGAATAAAAAGTATTCAGCATAGTTTAGAATAAATGTAGTCAGTGGAAGATCCTTGATAGGTTGATTGCCGCAGCATATAATCATACTCGTTGCTATACTCGTGTTATAATGAGTAGTAATCTTGAATTCACTGTTTTCAATATTATAGATGTAAAGGCTTGATCGATTTCCTAATAGTAGAGTATCGTTGTATCCGATCCATGATAGTGTTAGTAGTGGAGATTCGATAATGGTGTTCTCTACCAGTGCCTCGCCCAGGGTATTGTTCTCCACGCTATACAAGTATATTACTGGATGATTCTCTCTGAGGTGTCCTGCGGCTAGATACGTACCTGTTGGACTCCATTTTATCCCGGTGGGTGGAACTATCATGGTGTCTAATGGATATTTGTTAGACTCGTATATTGTCCTTAGACTCGTCGCATTTAGTACAAGTATATTCCAGTCGTTTAGGATTAACTCTTCGTTACTACCTGGGCTCACCAGAACAGGGTAACCTTCTATTGCGAGTAGGTTATGGACGGGATTATAGTCTATGCTCTCTATAGAGTATCCATAGTAGCCTTTTTGTGAAATTATGTTCATGCCACAGTCTAGTTTTAATATTATACTCCTAGCCCCGATTATCTGGTTATATAGGAATCCTACTTGTTCTCCCGATATCATTGATACTTGGAGCTCCTCCTCATGAATATAGAGCGGGTATTCTGCGTCGATAGACGATATGTAGAAAGTATCGTTCTTGCCTTGTGCTAGATCGGTTATTATCATTGAATTGAATCTCTTTAGCTTCTGGAATTCATAACTGTTAGTTTGGGGATCGTATTTAACTGTAAAGAGTTCTGCGATTGCTTGGTATGAGGAGTCATTGGTTAAAGCAATGACATTAATAGCATATACAGGTGAACCGTTGCATTGAACGTATTCGGGGACTCCAATTATTGTTGCATTGGACGCGTTGAATGGTATATTATCAATAGTGTAGGTTGAGTTTGATAGTCCACCGCGTATAGTTGTGACTGGCGATCCGATTATTTCTAGGTTAAGATATGGATAGGTAATGGAGTGTGTTGGTAGACTTGTAAGCATGACTATTGTTGTTAGTAGGAATACGGCTATAGATTGTTTCTTTGGCAATTCCCTCTTACCTAGTATTATGTTGTGAGACACTATGTGTATATGTTTATCGATTAACTACTTATATCGGATCAATATAGTTCTCTTAGTTCATCAAGTATTTCTTTCTCTTGCTCTTCTAGTGTCTTTGGCCTGTATTTGCTCCATTCTTCTACGAGGTCTATGTCTACTCCTCCAGTCCTGACTGGGCACAGGTCTATTTTCACCATCGCAGGTATCTTAGTCATTGAGCCTAGCACTATTGCTTCTCCTGGGTTTAGGCTCGATAATAGTGATAGGAGATCTTCGCTCATTTGCTCGCTGGCCGCCTGTATGTATCTTTTGTCGTTCGGCTCCACGATTCTCAGTATTATTTTATTGTTTGTCTGGCTCAGCACGTCTTGATCAACATTCTTTGGCCTCTGGCTTACGAGTATTAGTCCAACGCCGAATTTTCTTCCTTCTCGGGCTATTCGGCCAGCCCAATATTTGGTTAGGGTCGATCCTTCTCTAGGTATAAGTACGTGGGCCTCTTCTATGACTACGAGTACTGGGACGGGATAGCCGGTGCCTGTTATTTTTAGCCGTTTTCTCTCGTCAAGGAGTCTTCTGAGATAGTGGCTTACTACTGCGTCTGCTCCGAACTCGTCGACACTACTCAGGTCAATTATGTTTAGATACCCTGGCTCTATGTAGGATTCAAGACTTGTAGGCACAGATTCGTCTAATACGTCTCCATATATATCTAATATATCATCTAGTCTATTTAGAACTCCTGGTAGACTCTCTTTGTTGCCTGTCCTGTTGGCAGCGATTCTTGCTTCTCCCTTTAGTCTCTCTATGAAGCTTTTTCCTCTGATTACTGCTGGCTCTGTTCCCTCCGCTATTTTCTCCATAAGGTTTTTCCATGCTTCTCTAAGTATTCTTTCTTGGTTGTGTGCTTTCTCCGGGATTCTTGCTAGTCTCCTGAGCTCTGAGAAGTTTAGTACCAGGGGATTGATTTTCGGTGCTTTTACCCGTGTTTTACCCGGAGCGATTTCCTTGTCTGCAGCAGCGTATTCTCCATGTATGTCGAATATAACCATTGTTCCTCCTAGGCCTGAAACTATCCTGTTCGATAATACGCAGACCGTGTTGCTTTTCCCTCCTCCTGTGACTGCTAGTATTGCTAGGTGGCGGGTTAGTTTGTTTACGTTTATGTTGAACTCGACTTCTCTTTGGCTTGTTAGTGAGCCTAGTCTTATCCAGTTCTTTGACTCGCTCCTGAATACTTTGTTTAGTGCTTTTATTCCTGCGATGTATATTTCTGTCATGGGGTCTACCGGCATAGATGGGTTCTGGACGAGTCCTTTCTCAACTAGAGGCTCTAAGAGGCTTATCCATCGTATATAACCGTACCTGTATATCCTGTCCCTGACATCTGGATAGCTTGTTAGACTCTCTATTTCCTCGACATCCCTAGCCTTCTCGCCCAACAATATATTACCTGACTGCACCTTCTCAACGACTCCTAGGACGCATCCCTCTATTGTCTCCGCGACCACGTACATTCCTGTTCTAGGAGTTATCAGGTTATGAAATAGAATAGTGCTCGACTGCGGATCGCTTTCACCCACGATCCAGCCAGCTGGATCAGCCAGTGCATAGTCGGGACACTTACTCACCGAGCATCGACCTCCCTGTACGGTCCAGGCTAAAGCCCAAGATTGTTACTGCGTGGAGGAGATCCCTCCGGGATAAATGGGATTGCCTGTGAGCGATATTGAGGACAATGGGATATCCCTTCGCCGTAGGGAGAGACAAAAACCATTCAACTATTCTCAGCGCCTCCTCTCTGCCAGTATCCGCGTCAACTGGAGGTAGACGGTCAACTGGGTATACGGCCTCTATCCGGAGTATTTGGGCTCCCTCCCGTAAACGTAGGTAGAACGAAACCACTGTTAGGCCTTGTTGGAAATAGTCTCCCAGAGGTTGTGGGAAGAATTCTTTGCTGACACCGTCTCCTGCCTCCACTGCTCCACGTCTAACTATGGGCCTTGTTATGAATGGTTTGTAAGGTTCAGCTCTCCTAAGATAGTAGATGTCTGGGAACGTTCCGCCGACAAGGCTCTTGCTCCGAGTAGTCTTCGTCACGAATACAGGCACTATCTTGTTTTTGAACGATAGGTTGAGGAGTCTCCGCACTGCTACTAGTTTTCCGAGCCATTCTATAAATGCTACCCACATTGTGTCATCTGCGTCGAGGCTGAGACCTGCTAGTTCTTCAAGTATAGCCAGTGGATGCTTGGCTTGGAGAGTGCTTATCCAGTCAAGGATTTGTTCAAGGTTCATGCCGAGTTTTTGCTCTGCTTTTTGCTGGGCTTTTCGGGCTCTCCACTCTGTCTCCGTCCAGGGCCTTCTTCCTGCTAGGAGTGTAGAGATGCTTCCGTCCCACAGCAAGTATCCTTTTGATAATTCTTCTATTGTCTTCTGTGTTATCCATGCCTCTAGAGTCTCCCTGTAGATCCTTACTCTCTCCTCGTCTCTACCCGACGGGTATACTATCCCGATGTCGGCGATCCTCTCCTCTCGTAGAACCTTATAACTGTTTCCTATTGGTATCCATGAGCCTGACCATGCTTGGACAGCATAGATAGTGAAAGCCTCCATGTCTATTGTTGAGCTACCTCCATCCTCGGCCGCGTGCGCTGTATATACTGGGCTCTCCGAGAAGTCTAGATCCTCTATTCTTATAATGCTTTTTCGTGCTTTTTCGAGTTTTTCTCTTATTAGTTCTTCTACTGTGGACTTATAATATGCGAGTGCTAGTCGTTCGATTACTCCACGCTTTATATGCGCAGCCTCTATCAATGTTTTAGGTATTTTCTCGCTATTCATATTCCCAGGCCTCCGTCTCCGCACTTTACTATACTGTATCCTTTATCCTTGGAGACTGTACAAACCTCGTCTGCAGCGTCTCTCAGGTCATCGTCGTGTGTCACTATTACTAGTTGTTTTACTATTCCTAGCTCGGACTTTATGTTTCGTAGGATTTCTACTAGCATTTTACGTCGTTCTTCGTCTAGGTTTCTTGTTGGCTCGTCTAGTATTAGGAATCCTATGTTTCCTGTTAGGACCCTGTTGAGTGCTAGTATGAGTGCTAGTGCGAAGGCTGTTTTTTCTCCTCCACTCAGCATTTCTGGTGTTGAGGCTATTCCGTCCCTGTTCCTTAGTAGGAATTCTACTCCTTGCGGTGTGTCTATTATTTCTACGTCTACGTAGTCTAGTCCGAATCCGCTGAATACTCGTGTTATCTCCTCTCTCAGGGCTCTTAGTTTTCTCCTGTATATCATTTCGGGTGCTTTCTTGTATACTTCTTTGATATAGAATAGTATGTCGAGCTTCTTGAGGAGATCCTCGGCTTCTTTTATCTTGTCTTCTAGTTCTTTTAAAGTGTTGATTATTGTTGTTTCCTCTGCTTTTATTCCTGCGAGCTTTTCTCTCTGCCGGGATACTTTTTCTTGTAGACCGTTGGCTTGTTTTTCTAGGTTTTCGAGGCTAGTCTTTGTCTGGTTGTATTTTTCTAGCATTGGTTTCAAGTTCTGTATTTCCATGTTTTTCTCTTGTATTTCCTGGTTTATCCTGGCGAGCTCATTTGAGTATTCCTCGCATTTCTTCGCTCTTGTCTTGTATGTCTTGTACTTCTCTTCTAGACGCATGTGTTCTTTTATGAGCCCGTTCGGCTCCCTATACTCTTTTCCTAGTATCGAATTCGCTTCATTGATTAATCCGTTGAGCGCTTTCTGATATTCTAGTAGTTTGTTCTTTGCGTCTCCTAGTTCTTTGCGTAGTTGGTCTAGTTGTTTCCTCGTTACTTTCTTTATGTTGTATTTCTTTGTTATTGATTCAGCTAGGCCGTAGTTCTTGTTTAAGCTCTTGAGTTCTTCGAGTTTCTCGTTTTCTTCTTTATGTAGCTGTTTTATTTTTGACTTGTATTCTTCGACCTGTACTTGTAGTTCTTCTGGTTCTTTTCCGTATCTTTCTAGGAGGAGATTGTATATTGATTCGAGGCTGTTGAGTGCTTTCTGGAGCTTTGAGTGTTGGGCTTGTTTCCTGGCTAGTTCATTTTTTAGCTGTTTGATCCTTGATTCTGCGTTCTTGATTGTTTGCTTGTATTGGTGTATTTTTTGTTCTAGGTCTTTCACGATATGGGCGTGTTTTTCTCTTGTAAGTGGTGACCCGCATAGGGGGCATGTGGTTTGATTGTTTCGTGTTAGTATTTCGAGTTTTTCTTCGTGGTCTGATATCTGTAGGGTTGCGTATTCTATTTGTGCTTCGAGGCTGCTGATTTCTTGTTGGATATTTTCTACCTCTTGTGTTAATTGTTCAAGGATCGCGGATGCTTTTCGGTATAGTTGGTTGACTGACTCGAAGTCTTCTTCTCCTATTATTTTTGCTAGGCTTACTGCTCTGGCTTGTATTTGGTCTAGTAGTGGTTGTAGGGAGCTGATTGTTTGTTGGAGTCGTTCTTTTTCTCTGCGTATGGCTTCCAGCTCGTTTGAGGCTTCTCGTATTAGTTGGCTGTACTCGTCTATGCTTAGTTCTCCGAGGATCTTGTAGAGTGTTTCTAGATCTCTGTGTCTTGTTTCTAGATCGTTGAGGAGTGTTTGTTGTTCTTTTATTTTTAGTTGGTATTCTCTTATCTTGTCTATTATTGGTCTTAGTTTTTCTAGTGTTTCTTCGAGGCCTGTGTACTGTGATAATAGGTCTCTGCAGTTGTATCTGTTATATAGTACTTGGTACTGGTTGTATTGGCTTTCTAGGCGTTTTCTGGCTTTGGTTAATTGAGTGTATTTTCCTGGTATCTCTGACAGGTCTTCTAGGGTTTGTTTTAGGTTTTGGATCTTGTCCTGTACTTCTCGTAGGTTTCGGAGTGTTTCCTGGTGTTCTTCTATTATCTTTTTTCCTTCTTGTTTTATTTGGTCTAGCTTCTTTTTTTGTTCGTTAAGTCGTTTCTTGTATTCTGTGAGTTTCTTTTCTAGGTGGGTTTTGGTGGTTTTGGTAGGGGTTACTATGCCGTGATACTGGGATTCTATTTTTGCCAGCTCGTTCATTTTGTCTAGGGCTTTCTTATATTCGTGTATCCCGAATAACTTGTAGAGTAGTTCTTTTCTCTTGGTGCTTGGTGCCGTGAATACGTTTAGGATCTCTGTGAATTCTTCTTGTCTTACTACTACTGCGTATTTTATGACTTTTTCGAGAGTATCGGGTGGGACTTCTAGGATTTCTGCTATTAGTTTTCTTGCTTCTGAGTGTTTTGTCGCTGTCTTAGTTGTTTGCCCACGGTGTAGTATCTTTACCGAGGAGGATCCTTTCCTTGGAATAATTCTTTCTATTATTAGCTTATTGTGTAGTGAGTCTTCTAGCTCTAGGCCCACGGTTGCTCTTGCTACTGGCTCGTTTGGGCTTCTCCTTATCATGTCTTCCATGCGTGAGCCGCGCAAGCTTTGCGTTGGTAGGACTAGGTTATAGTATATGGCGTCGACAATACTACTTTTACCGGCTCCGTTGGGCCCTACTAGGACTGTTAGACCGTCGCCTAGGGATAGATCTGTGTCTTTATGGCTGACAAAGTTCTTTAATTGTACTCGTTTGATCCTGTATGTCATTCTAGGAATCCCTCCAGGGTTCTGCGTACCTTTCGTCTCATAGCTGGGTCTTCTCTAAGAGGCTTCTTGGAATCGGAATGTTGTCTCCTGGGTTTCGATTCAGATCCTAGGATCTGGCTCCATTCTTTGCGGAGCTCGCTGGATAATATTGTTGCGATGAGTTGGCTGGTTTCTGCCTCGTCTTCTCTTGCGAGGCTGTGTTTCAGCTGATAGACTAGTTCTGCTAAGTGCGTGTGTCCTCCTAGTAGTGATGCTAGTATGTTTTTCTCGATACTTGAAGGATCCTCGTTTACACTGCTCAGTTCGGTCTCCTCTCTTTTTGTGGTTCTCTGGATCGCCGCGAGTCTTATTATCAGATTGTACTTTTCCCGTATCCTCGCGATTTCTTCACGGATCCGTATCTTGCTTGGACTGGTTTTTTCTGTTATTTTAAGGACTAGATGTACAAATGGTTCCTGTTTTCCTGGGGCCCGTCTACCCGCTACTATTCTTGCATAGTGCTCGAGTTGTTCCAGTTCTGTTTCTAGGATCACGTATTCTCGCGGGGGCTCTATTTTAATCATGGATATCTCGGCGTGGTCTCCTGACAGGTCTATTATTAATGGCCCTCTTGGATGGGTGTGGCGTACCTCGTTTAGTGCTAGTGGTACTAGGCTTCCTGGATACGCGTAGGGGGGTATATCACCTGTTCCCTCGAATATTATCCTGTTATGTATATGGCCGAGTGCGACATATTTGGAGCCTGGGAGTTGTTGTGGATATGCTACGGCGTCGTCTTCTCTTGTGTGTCCGTAGAGGCCTAGGTGGCCTACGAGTATAGTGGTCTTGTCGAGTACTTGTTTAAGTCTTGACAGTATTGCCTTGTATTGTTCTTCTCTTTTCTGCTTTATACCCCTAATGTATGGTAATACGTAGAATGTGTAGTTTCCGATCCTGACCTTGAAATCTAGTATACTATTCTTGGAACGAAACGCTAGTGCCCCGGCAGGAGCATAGAATCCGTCAACACTGGCCGCTATGAGGTCGAGGGGTGTAAGGTCTCTTCTCGCCGGGTAGTCGTGGTCTCCTACTGCAGCTATTATATTGAAGCCCCGCGACGTGTATTTTTTAATGAATCTAACTGTCCAGACGAGGTCTTCATGGCTTGGCTTGGGCTTATCGAATACGTCTCCCGCGAGAATTACGGTTGTTATGTGTTCTCTCTCAAGTGTCTCGAAGATTTGTTCGAGCATTGATTTTATATCTTGATCTAGTACCTCTTCCCCGTATTTCCTAGCGCCGATATGTATATCTGCTAAGTGTGCTATGATCAATTCCTCGATTCCTCCCTGGAATGCATGGTTCTAGACAAGGGATATTAGCATGCTCGTCTACTAGATTATCATTTTTAGATGATGCGGTAATACCAAATAGGATTTTAGAAATGGTTCTCGTATACATGTTAGAGGAAAAACATGTAGGTTTTAGGGAGAACCTTTTTCTTGGCTGGGAATCCTGGGCAGACAATATTCTCTAATGACAACATATTTCCTATTTCCTGTCAGGGGTATCCCATTGATACAAGTATGTCTTCAAATGTTTCCTAGCTCAAGTCTCTTTGCAGGCTTAGATGCGTTCTCATATCCGATAATGAAGGGGCAGTGTTAATGGATGTACATTGATACCGTACTGTTCTTTAACTCGTTTTGCAATCAACTCGTTTATATACATGTTATCGCCTGTGCCGCTGCCTGTCAAGGAGACGAATATATCGCTTGGAAATTTCCTTTAATCATGTATTGATTTTACAGTCTGGACTGTGGCGTTTCCCACGTCTTCTTATATTAGACCCGGTTCTCGCTAGTCTCGAGGTAATATTAATTGTGGTCTTCCTTTATCGTTACCTCTCTGTTGGAACTTCTTTCTAAGTCTAAATGCTATTCCGAACGCTAACATTACAATTATAACGGTGGCTATTGTGAAGAACGTCTTTTTTATGGAATAAGCCTTTCTACCTGTATCAATGATATATGTGAAGTCCGGCCAGTATACGTTATTGATTGTTATTTCCTTATAGTTTGCTCCAGGTAATAACAATATGTTGTTCCTACTTGTTCCTGATATCATTGTGACATATGGATATAGCTTGACGCCAAGGGAGAGGTTGCCGTAGGGTACTAGAACTATATCAAGTATACGGGTATCATTTCCGTGGCTTACCGTAATTCTCGTTATGTTAGGCCTGATTGGAATCCAGCCTTCCAATAAAGATGCTTTAATACAGTTATTATCATATCCTTGTATCGTTATATTATAGACCGTTCTTATTCCCTCTATGTAGAGAGGATAAATCTCTCTATAGGTTTCATCGCGAACAGGTTCTCCTACACTAATGTTAATATCGCTGTCAGATATGTATTGTTTGTAGGCTACCTCAATTACACCCGATGGATCGGATACGAGGCTACTATAGTACTCTGCTCCTTGAGAGTCATAGTATTCAAAGTAATAGAATCCCAAGTCAGTAACTACTAATATAGCGTTTCTATACTCATATATCTTTGCATAAACTACGTTCCATAAATCATTGCTATCATAGACCTTAACAGGTTCCCCTAGAATACTAGAAGCACATCCCGTCCCGCTATCAATAATCATTAGAACCATGTCCCTCAGATCATCGAATTCATAATCTTCTGTAAGGTAAGAGTTCTCCACTATTACTAGGCTAACATTAGAAGGATCCTGCCCAGTAGGGCCAGAGGAATATACATTACTTGCCCCTAGCACTATGAGTAGGATTAAACATAAGTAAAATAGTGTTTTTGAATCAAGGGTATTTATTGTCATTAGTAGCTACCCTCCTGCGTGTAGCATACAATATGCTCAGAATATAATTCTCTGGCGTTAAAATATAAGTATGAATAGAGTTAAAAGTAGAAGTTTACAAACACTCAATTGTTAAAGGAAATATATTGACTGATACGTTTCCATTATCGTGAGGTTGTTACAATGACAATGTTACTCTACCAGGAGGATAGCTATCTTAAAGAATTCGACGCCGTCGTTGTAGAAGTTAGAGAAAACAGGGTTGTTCTTGATAAAACAGCTTTTCATCCAAGACCAAGTGGGGGACTTGGCGCAGATACCGGGGTACTGTTAGGACCAGACGGAGAGGTATACAAGGTGACAGATACTTTAATAGGCGATGATAAGCGTGTTCTACATGTTGTTGACAAACCTGGCTTGAAGCCTGGAGATAGAGTCCATGGCGTTATAGACTGGGAACGGAGATATAAGATGATGAAGCTACATACTGCAAGCCACGTGTTGGCTGCGGTACTCTACAAGAAATATGGAGCCCTTGTAACGGGAGGCCATATCGAGCCAGATATCGCTAAAGACGACTTCGATTTGTCAATGGTCCAAGACTGGAAAAGTGCTTTTCGAGAAGCAGTGGAAGAAACTAACAGGATACTCTCGGAGTGCCATCAGGTCAAGGTATACTGGCTTCCCCGTGAAGAGGCTTTGAAAATACCTGGACTGGTTAAGCTTGCCGGCAAGCTGCCTCCCAGCGTTGACCGGCTCAGAATAGTTGAAATCCCTGGAATAGATATACAGGCAGATGGGGGTCCCCACGTAAAGAATACTTGTGAGGTTCCCGGTATCGAGATAGTTAAGCTGGAGAGTAAGGGTAGGAGGCGTAGGAGGATCTACTATAAGCTAAGAGAGTAACCTTATGTTGTTGAAGAGATGACTTGATCCCACTATATTTTCACTTGGTTAAATTTATTATTTTGTTTTTAAGAAGTTTATCTAAGGTGTCCTAATCTTGAAAGACCCAGCGACACTTCTCCAGAAATTATATGAACTTAAACAAAACGACATTGACCCTCGTAGCGGAAGATTATTCACATACATTTACGAGACCGGCATTAACGAACTTAGAGAGCTCGCGCTAGAAGCCTATAGATTATTTGCCAACACGAACGCATTAGATCCCACCGTGTTCAGAAGCGCCTTCTTCTTCGAGCGTGAACTAGTAAAAAATGCAATGAGGCTCACGAACGCTCCTAACGATGCAGTAGGTACAGTTACCTATGGTGGTACTGAGAGCATAATGCTTGCAGTTAAAGCTGCCCGATACAAGTTTAGAAAGAAGTATGGTTTTGGAAAGATACCAAGGGTTCTGGTACCTGTCACGGGTCATCCGAGTATTAGAAAAGCTGCTCACTACCTAGGCCTTAAACTAGAGTATCTCAAAGTAGAGAGGGACGATAAAAAGCTAGACGTCGACGACCTGTCTGAAAAGCTGGATAAAGACGTGGCACTAGTCGTTGTATCTGCACCTAACTTCCCATATGGTACTATAGACCCTGTAAAGGAGGCTGCCGAGATTGCTCGTGAAAGAGGAGTCCCAGTCCATGTAGATGCGTGTGTGGGAGGCTACATTTTGCCGTACATGGGGCGACTCGGTTATCATCCTCCATTATTTGATTTCCGCGTCGATGGGGTAGAATCCATATCAATGGACCTTCACAAGTATGGATACTCTCCTAAAGGCGCCTCAATAATACTGTTCAGGGCCCCGGAATACAAGGAGGGTACGATTTTCGTCGATCTCCGCTGGCCGGGCTATCCGTTAATTAATAATACTGTTCTCTCGAGTAGGAGCATCGCACCTCTCGCCGCAGCCTGGACTACGCAGGCTTATCTAGGCGAAGAAGGCTACCTGAAACTGGCTAGAGACCTGTTGGAGGCGAGAGACGATATATATAGGGGATTGAGTAGGCTTGGGTTCTCGAGTCTTGCCCCTATCGAATCTCCTCTTCTATCCCTCTCGCTCGACTCAGAGAATGACGTATTCAAGTATTATAGTTGGATGTCGTTGAAAGGATGGGTTGTAGGCTTACAGCCTAAGGTTAAGGATCTTGCACCGTATAATATACACCTTACAATAATGCCTATACATAGAAAAGTATACAAGGAATTCCTAAAAGACTCGGAAGAAGCCATTAATATGCCTCCTCCAAGGGAACTCATTGATCTCCTTGACCTCGTCCAGAAGGATCCCATGTCTGCAGCTCAACGAATAGGAGAGACGGCGCTCGACGGTATTCTTATTGCAAAAGTCCTAGAATCTATTCCTAAAGACTATGCCGAGGACTTGGCAAGAATGCTAGCGGTAGAGGTTTATAGGAGATGAAGAGAGGACTCCTACTCCTAGGCTTGTCACTCATTATATTTGTAAATCAGGCTGCTTGGATCACGTTTTCCCCGGTTTCGAGTCTTGTCTCCATGGAATTAGGCGTAACCAAACATATGATAGGACTCCTCGCAATATTATTCCCGGCATTTTTCCTCCTTCTTACTATTCCATCCGGCTTGCTTCTAGATAGGTCGTTCCACCGTTGGTTGACAATTGGTGTTATACTCACTATTGTTGGTGTAGTATTAAGGCTCCTGTATCCGAGGAATTACCTGTGGCTTCTGGGATGCCAGGTCTTATTGGCAATTGGCCAGCCTTTCCTACTTAACTCATTTGCCCCTTTTGCTAGTCGTGTTTATTCCGAAAACAGAGATTTCGCTGTATCGGTCCTGAGTCTCGCCATGTATCTGGGCATAATTTATTCTATGGGTACCGGATACTTCCTATATACTAAATATGGCCTATTGAGCCTCCTCGCACCCATATCGGCCATTGCAATCATTGGAACAGTATTATACGTGGCAGGATATAGAATACTCGTATCCTCTAGAATAGAAGATAGGCTAGCTCCTCCATCTAGGAACGTCTTTGAAGAAATGAAGAAAGTAGTAAGCTATAGGGAACTTTGGCTTCTAGGAATAGTGTTGGGGGTGGGGGTAGCATTATTCGATAATATGACTATCTGGCTAGAAACGGTGCTTGATAGCATTGGGATCGGTAATATTGCGGGCGTGGCTATTGCGGCTGCATTACTATTAGGCTTGGGCGGCGTAGCGTTTGTGCCTAGAATTATTGCTAGAAAGAGTAAGAGGACATACTACATAAGAGCTGCGACAATATTAGGACTCGTAATCTATATTCTCCTGGCACTATATACAGGTAGGCTTCTTGTCGCCGTACTCATACCACTACTTGGACTAGTAATGTTGCCGGCGTACCCGATAATCATGGAATGGATAAGCACATATTATCCACGGGAAATACATGGTGGGAGCTCTGGCTTCATCGGATTCGTATCGAGAATATTCACAGTACTCCTAGCAGCCGTGGCCGCTGTATTCACTTACTCTCCGAGAGCCTATTTCTTGTTCCTGGCGACTGTGACTATTGCCGCTCTTATCATCGCATTATTATTGCCACGGGAAAAATAGTATTTGTACATTATGGTTAGGTGATGTTTTAGCTACTCATCCTCAGGGTATATTCAAGATTTAGTGGAGGTAAGTCATCAGGAGATACAGGAATCTCTACTAGTAAGGGATCATCGGATCTGAGAATTTCTTCTATTGTTGACGCTATCATATTGTTGTTTTCTACACGTATTCCTTTTATTCCGAATGCTTCTGCTAGCTTCATGAAATCTGGGTTTCCTAGTAGTGTCTCGTATATTCTTCCTCCTAATTGTATTGTCTGGCGTAGATATAGGACCTTGTATGAGTTATCGTTTACTACTATTATTTTAACTGGTATTTTCTCTCTCACAACTGTCTCTAGATCCTGTACCGTCATCATGAAGTCTCCGTCGCCAACAACAGCTATCACTGGCTTATTGGTGGTTGCCTGTGCTGCTCCTATTGCTGCGGGGAACGCGTAGCTCATTGCTCCCAGGTTAGTTGCTGCTAGGAAGCTCCTTGGCTCATATATTTTCATATAGCTGTATGTGTAGAGTATGTGTGTTCCTTGTCCCGCTGCAATAATCCTATCACGTGGAAGAACACGGTCTAGCTCCTTGAAGAATAGGGCAGGATTTGGTCCATGATCATAACTCCTATTTAATGCCTCGCCGAGTATTGTGTTCCACTGTTTCCGAGCTTCACTTACAAGTTCGTCCAGTTTATCCTTTGGCGTGAGGGAATGTGACTCTAGTGAGTCTACAAGCTTTTCTAGAGCTATTATGGGATCTACTATATAATAGTCGTAGTATGCTGGCCGCTTCTCTACTAGGGGATCCAGGCTAGCTACAAGTATATCCCCTTCTGGAAGCATAGTATATGCATATGTCGTGATGTCATCGAACTCATTGCCTAGGACTATTACTAGGTCGCTGTTCTCGAAGGCTCTGTCTGCTACAAGGCTCCCTCCACCAAAGCCTACTCTTCCGAGACAGCGTGGATGATCCTCGGGACATGCGCCGCGGCCGTTTCCGCTTGTGACAATATATGCTCCTATCTTGCTAGCTAGTTTAAGAAGAGTCGACTGCTTGAATCGTGGATCCATCGAGAGCTCGCCGCATGCTAGAATGACAGGCTTCTCGGCTGTTTCAAGGAGATTTAATACATCCTTCACGAAATCTTCCACTTGTGATTGACCGTAACCCTTCTCGTATATAGAGGATATCTCATCCTTTATCCTCTTAAAATAAGAGTCTGCTACATTGATTTTTGATCTCCAAATATCCTCTGCAACCTCGAGAACTACTGGTCCCCTTGGAGGTGTCAAGGCGTCTTTTACCGCTGACACTAGTGTTTCTGGCGTACTCGAAGGATCTCCCAGATAATAGTATGATTTAGCTATAGGTCTAGAGAGTGATTCCTGGTCTACTTCGAGCCAGGCACCAGTTTTTCTTAATCGACGCCTCACTCCTCCAGATATCAATAGTAATGGGGCTCTGTCCCTGTATGCTATTCCCAGACTTATCATAGCGTTTAGAAATCCTGGGCCTGCATGTACTACTGCTACACCCGGTTTACCTGTTACTCTTCCTTGGGCGTCTGCGGCGGACGCTGCTACTTGTTCGTGTCTTGTCGTTACAAAGTCTATTTTATCCCTGTAATTGTAGAGGGTGTCTATGAAGTCGATGACGCTTGTTCCTATTATACCATAAAGCCTGTTTAGTCCTATGTGATGGAGGGTTTCTGCTAGTAGGCCTGCTACCGTATATTCGGTCGGCATAGTGTGTTCACCTACCGGCTATGGATAATGAGTGGTGATTCTACGCGGGTCTATAGGTTTACTACTGCTTGTGGTTTTTCTCCCAGTAATACGCGGAGAACGTTTTCTACACTGAATCTAACTATTCTCTGGCGGGCATCAGTGTTGGCTCCTGCAATGTGTGGTGTAAGTATAAGGTTAACGTTGGGATCTTCTCTGGCTAGTTTTAATAATGGGTGATCGGGTGGTGGAGGCTCTTTTGTATATACGTCTATGGCTGCTCCGGCTATCCAGCGTTCTTTGAGTGCTTTTGCTAGGGCTTCTTCGTCTATGAGCTCTCCTCGTGATGGATTTATGAGTATTGCGTTGGGTTTCATTGAGCGGAGCTCTCTTTCACCTATTAGTCCACGTGTCTCGTCTGTGAGAGGTACATGTATTGATACAATGTCTGATTCTCGAAGGAGTCTTCTTAGGGACTTGTACTCTAGACCGTATTTTTCTTCGAATTCTTTGTTTCGATACTTGTCATAGTATATTATTTTTACTCCCCATCCATCTAGACGTTTAGCGACTTCTCTTCCAATCCGACCTAAGCCTATTATTCCCCAAGTTTTATCGTAGAGATCGTATGTTCCCATCTCCATTAGGTCCCATTGAGGCCACTTTGCCTCTAGCGTCTTTTGATGCGCGTATACGAGGCGTTTTAAGAGTGCGAGCGCTGCCATTATTGTGTATTCTGCGACGCTAACAGCGTTCGCTCCTCCAGCATTGGCTACAGGTATGCCTTTCTCCTTGCAGGCCTCGATATCTATGTGGTCAAAGCCGGTGCTTGGCTGCTGTATTAGCTTCACTTTCTCCATTGCGTTGCATAGTTCTTTGTCTATCTTCATCTGGAAACTATAGTCTCCTAGTACTATGTCTGCTTTCTTCAATGCATTGATCACTTCGTCTCTGGATTTTCCAAAGACTCCTATGACCTCAAGCTCGATTGGTTTACCTTCTAGATAGGGCATGAAGAAGGCTTTGATGAGTTGCTCCGGGAGAGGACTCATGCTTACAATAACGTATTTTTTAGCCATATACTTCACCCATAAAGTAAGGGGAATATCTTCTACTAATGTCCCCCTTCATATGTATAGGTTAATGGATTAGAAAATATTCTTGGACGTTTGAAAATATAGATCGGGTAAAATTATGCCTTATCATGCTCGATCTGATCATAGGAACATACCTTTACAATTTCGTCTAATGAAGGGAAAATCTAGAGAACACGATGTTAACTACTAGGAATAGTAATAAGAATGCCAGATTATGAAATCTTGAGTATTTCATCAACTAGTTCTCTAATTCTTTCCTGTAATAGTATTCCGCCCGCAGGAGATAAGGCTCTTTCCTCGAGAACAGCAATAGTCTCGAATCCGCAGCTCTCGAGTTGTCCTCTTATACGTTTTGCAGCTATACCTCCCCATCCATAGGTCGCTAGTACTATAAGTCTCTTAGACGCTGCTGCCTTTTCGCAGATTTCTTCTATTGTATATTTCATCAAGGGAAACAGGCCTGCTTCATATGTAGGGGCTGATACTACGAGGGCCTCGGCATCAATAGCATCTGCAAGTATATCGCTTATATTTGGACGAAACGTATCTGTAAACCCGTAAACAATAGGTTTTAAGCCTTTCTTGCGGAGCTCGCAGGCGAGCATCCTTGTCATTGATTCGACGGTTCCATACATTGAGGCGTATAGTACCAGGATTTTGCCTTTCACGGGTCTTGCCTCTGCAAGGCTCCTATAGTACTCAATTATCTTTTTTGGCGATCCCCTCCATAACAGTCCATGGCCGGGAGCTATGATCTCGGGATCTATTCCTTTAGCCTCAAGCTTGTCGAGGGCCTTAACGATCCAGCTCCTATAGTTTCCTATAACAGTCACCACGTATTTTCTCACACTCCGAAGAAAGTCTCCCTCTTTAGCGCACTCATCATCGAATACTCCTTCCGGAATACCGAAGCCTCCGAAGGCGTCACAGCTTAGTAGTACTCTACGATTCTCAAGCCATGTCATCATGGTCTCCGGCCAATGAAGCCATGGGGTGTGGATAAATACAAGTTTCTCGTCCCCGATCTCAATTGTTTCCCCGTCTTTGACTGGACGGAGCCTTTCAAATGCTCTTGGGTAAGAGTCCATCATCCTTTTCGTCATGGGATGCGCTAGAACAATAGCTGATGGAGCCCATCTCAATACTTCTTCAAGGCTTCCCGTATGGTCGGGCTCCATATGGTTTACAACTACATACCTTAACTCGTCGGGCTCCACTAGATACTCAAGTGCATCTATGAGTTGGGTAACAAATGTCGACTTCCAGCCATCTATGAGAACCGATCCTTCGCTTGTCTTTAGCAGGTATGCATTATATGTAACTCCTTCTGGTATCTCCCAGAGCGCCTCGAAGTATCTTGTTATCCTGTCTCCTACTCTTAGGAGGAATAAGTCATCGGTTATTTCTTCTATTCTGTAAGTAGCCATCTTTATCCCGCCTCTATCCTTCCTTTTGATAGATTACTTATAATTTTATATGCATTAATTCTAATAGATTAGATCTCGATATAACTATGATCCAAGGAAGACAAATACCGGCTAAGAAAAATTGGATCCCAACTGGTTTTCAATAATCTTTATAGTTATATGTACTATTAATCGGGTAGATATTGACATAAATATCAATAATCGTCAAAATAACCAAATTATAAATAACTATTTTTCACTATAGCAGGCAAAGGCCCGCATGGTATCGCTCTCTCTTTTCCTAGCTCCCTTTATATAGAGTTCTATTCATGGCCCTCCTAGAGCATTCCTAGAAATTTCATATTGTAGAGTTCTATTAACTATATTCTGGAGCTAGTAGATTGCTGGAAGACCTGTTAATAAGTATTAACTAATATTAAGAAATAATGCAAAGGATGGTAACATGATAACAACATATCTAGCAGATTCCGGTGCCAAATTATGACGTGGAGGCTTATCTGTCCCAAATGCGGTTGGACGGGCTATGAAGAAGAATACTATCCTTATTGTCCCTCCTGCGGATCACCTCTTGAACTGGGGGGTGTTCTTCAGAAACCAGATAAACCCATTCTAGGGGAAGGAAACACTCCTCTAGTAAAAGATAAAACAGTAGTTTACAAACTAGAATATCTCAATCCTACTGGTAGCTTCAAGGACCGAGGAGTATCGCTCTCGGTATGGATCGCCTCGAGACTGGGCTATAAATGCGTTACCGTTGACTCGAGCGGGAATACCGCTATATCGACGGCGGCGTATGCTTCTAGACTAGGCTTAGAGTCCCACATACATGTACCGGCGGGAGCAGACGAGTCGAAGACCCGTATAGTTAGGTTCCTTGGAGGAAAACTCTACATACACAATACTCGGGAGGAAGCCTATTATAACGCTAGGCGAGAAGCCGATAAATGCTATTATATTGCGCATCAATCCAGCCCTATCTTTCTTGAGGGAATAAAGACTCTGGGAGAAGAACTGTCAAGGGACCTACGCGAAGAAAGCACAGATATTGTTTTACCCGTGAGCAGCGGGAGCCTGCTTCTAGGAGTAGTAAGAGGACTCGGCACACTCAGGGAAAAAACAAGGATAATCGCGGTACAATCAACCAGGGCTCCTTGGCTTAAAAAATATCGTAGGCCAAGCTATGAAGACCATGGATCGAGTAGACTACTAGATGCTCTAGTTGTCAAGGATCCTCCAAGAGCCAGAGAAATAGCCAACGAAATAGACGAGCTCGTCATATTAGGGGATAAGTCCGTGCTACCGGCATGGAGGCAATTGGCCAGAAAGGGGTTCCTCGTGGAGCCTAGTAGCGCTGTTGTAGAAGCCGCGCGGATTAAACTAGAATTAGATCATCCGGTTCTTGTACTTACGGGTTCCGGGCTAAAATACCACCATAAAATGGACGTCCTGGAGCAATCCGAATAGTATACCTAGGAACATAATAAACCTAAAATCTCAATGAAGCGCGCAGGAGACCCGGGTCCCAGAGAATCAAGCCCAGATCACAGCATAATGAATAAACCATTATATAGGAGGCGGGGAAACGTGCCAAGAATAATACTAATAACGGGGCCGCGTAATGGGAAATTCCCAGAATCCAACTGCCTACTAGTTAAAGACCCGAAAACAAGCATCCTAGTAGACTCTGGCTGCGGCGAGGAAAATGTAAAGAGGCTGCGCGACAAGATCGACGCAATAGTATACACGCATATCCACCCAGACCATATAACCTACCACCACCTCCTCGAAGGAAAACCCACCTACATACCGGTACAAGACCAGCCATACCAAACACTAGAAGAACTCGCAAAACGCTATGCCCCAGAAATATGGAAGCACTGGATAAAATACGCCGAGAACGTATTCAAACTAGAACAACCACCAACGCCACAACACGTCTACGAATCCTGGCAACCATTCAAGATAAAAAATATAGAAATAACCCCCATCCCAGCACAGGGCCATACCCGAGGACACCACATGCTCCTAATAGACGATAACCTCCACCTATCCGATATAGACCTCACACGCTTCGGACCCTGGTACGGACATCCAGAATCAAGCATCCAAAACTTCATAAACGACATAAACCTAGCCAAGAAAATAGAGGCAAAAACAACCTCGACAAGCCACATACCAAACCTCTATACAAAAAACGAAGCAAACAAACAACTCGAAAACTACCTAAATAAACTAGAGGAGCAAATAACTAAAGTACTGGACAATATGACTAGGAACACCCCACTAAAACCAGCAGACCTTGCAGGAAAAGGAATCATCTATAGAAAATATCTCCCCGCTATGGAAACCGTAATGAACTACTTCGAAACACAAATGATCCACAAAATACTAGAACACCTAGCCTACCACGGACACCTACAGAAAACACACGAAGGCTATATTAAGACATAGACTATAACGATTCCAACTATCTCAAACAATAGAATCCTATTAAACAAATAAATCCTAATACCACTCAACAAAATGATGGACATCCAACAAGTCAAAACAATACCTATAGTGGGCCCGTAGCCTAGCCAGGATTAGGGCGCCGGCCTTCGGAGCCGGAGGTCCCGGGTTCAAATCCCGGCGGGCCCGCCACAAACCCCTCCTAGTAATCATAAAAACAGTTTGGAATATCTCGGCAATTGGAACCTAAAAACTCGACCAAGACTCGCTCAGTCCCGATAATCACAACGCATAATCACACGCCTACGGTATCGTGCACACTTGACAGCAGGGGGCTTCTAGGGTATAACCTTTAGCCAAGGTATTCTCTTGAAGTCCTCGTCGAAAGTAAGGATAGTGTCTATACCGTAGTGTCTAGCTGTTATTGCTATTAAAGCATCTCCTGGAAGAAGGTTGTAATTTCTCATGATTTCTAGAAGCTCCCCTAGGCTACCTTTATCTTCTAAGACGATTATTCCCAGTTCTTCTATAAGCTCTTCAACGTCGTTCATGGCATTAGCAAATTCTTTAACGCCATGCTTTCTTATATATTCCCGTAGCTGGTCTAGCCTCCTGATATTGAGTCTCCTCAATGCATCGAGCCTTATGAGGGTAAAGATTATCTCGTCGATAACTCTAAGCGATACTGCAAAGTCTTTCTCCTCAACTAGTATTTGCTTCACCTTGGAAGCGTAAGGCTCAACGCGATGGAGATAGTACACAATGGCATTAGTGTCTAGCAGTATCACTGGGCCTCGGCCTCCAACATGAATTCGTCTAGAAGCTCTTTTAATGCACTACCACGTTTCCCATAGAACTTTTCGACGATTTTCTTTCTATCCTCAAAGCTCTCTATCCTAACTAAGACTTCTTCTCCCTCTTTAAGTTGAACAGGCTCTAGAAGCCTTAATGCCCCCTTCTCATACCTTGCCCTAACTATCTTGGACACTTCCTAGCCCCACCCTTAAGTAATACTCTTCAAAGCAATTAGCCTTTCCTGTAGGCTGGGTGTTTCCAGATTATCAAAGATGATATCTTAAAGGATAACCCTTTGTGAAGTATGTTTCCAAATAATGGCTTCCTCTGGAAACTTTCTTTTTATATCCTCGGCCTTCGGAGCAGTGGGGTCCCGGGTTCAAATCTCGGCGAACTCGCCACAAACCCCTCTAAACTATCATTAACCCTGGTGTTGAATGTATCGGCGGCTGGGACTGATAAAACGCAACGAGAGTCGCTCAATCTTGATAATCATAATGTATAATCGCACGCCTATGGTATCGTGCACACTTGACCGGAGGGCTTCTAGGGTATAACCTTCAGCCATGGTATTCTCTTGAAGTCCTCGTCGAAAGTAAGGATAGTGTCTATACCATAATGCTTACAGGTTAAGGCTATAATAGCGTCACCTGGAAGCAAGCGGTATTTAATCATCGTCTCATGTATTTCTTCTATAGTAGCCTTGTCCTGTAACGTTATTATATTATAATCAGATAGCAAACGACGTAAAGTAACCAATTCGTCTTTGAGGTGCTCTAAGCCATGTTTTCTTATTAATTCTTTTACTTGATATATGCCTCTGGCTCCGTAGTGCTTACTGAGATATACCCTTACAAGAATATACGAGGTTTCCTCTATTGTTCTAAGACTAGTATAGACTTCATCCCTACTGGATAAGAAATCAACTACAAGGTCAGACTTCGGCTTTACATCGTGGAGAAGGTAGACCAGAGCGTTAGAGTCGACATATATCAAAGGTGCTCGGCCTCCTCTATAGCCTCCTCTAGAAGCCTCGGGTCTACACGACCCAAAACGCCCCGATACTTTTCTAGTATTCTTTTCCTCTCTTCAACATCAATTATCTTGACAAGAAGCTCTTTGTTCTCCTCCATGTCAAGCGGCT
>JALVZQ010000004.1 GCA_027037535.1 Acidilobaceae archaeon
TTTATTATAACATTAGTGTCAATACATGCCGAGCTCATCTTCTGCTTCCCTCAGCACCTCCTCAACTCTCTCTTTATCCACTTTTATGGAGCCGAAAACCTCATCAGCAATATCCTTACCTAGTATTTTAACGACGATTATATCCCCGTCTCTTAGCTCTTCAATCATGCCTAGTGGCTTTAAAACTCCTTTCTCATACTTAACGCGTATGACCTTGGACACCTAGATCCCCACTAATATAGCGATGCTCCGGGGCCTCTAAGCTTTTACTCTTGGATGTTGCATTATTATCAATTATGAGTATCATAGCTGATCATAATATGTGAGTGGATGTTGCATCTTATGGTGAAATTATGCAACATAGGTATTTATTGCTTGGGTCTGCGGAGCCGGAGGCCCCGGGGCTAGGAATCCCGGCGGGCCCGCATCATTGCGTCTTTCGACAAAACCTGTTGATTAGCTCGTAAACACGGTCCTCAAGTATTGATGGAAGATGTGGGTCGTTCAGATAGCTCTTAAGATCCTTGCATCGTTGCTCAATCCACTTGTCTAGTTTCCTTTTTGCCGCCTCGAGAAGCTCGATCTCCAGAGCTTTCAGGTGTGCGAGGTAGGTGTTTGGATATGCTCCAATAGTAGTGTTACGTGATAAATCATAGCCCATCCCCTTCAGAATGCAAGCCTCTGCAACCTCATGCAGGAACAGGAGATCATTATCTAGTATTTCAGTTAAACCTATAGTATCATTCTCATACGTTGGACCTTCAAGTTATGCTAGTAGCTCATCTATATAGATGTTACATTGCAGGTTATATTGTTTTAGAATCCTTAGCGCATTATTAATCATAGACTGCAATATTGAGGCCCTCCATCACCCTTTTGCTGACAATGAAAAACTATCATGGAATTACTCTTAGCCATGGTATTCGCTTAAAGTTCTCGTCGAATGTGATGATGGTTCCGATAGCGTAGTGCTTACATGTTAATGCTATTTGTGCATCGTTTGGTAGGAGTTTGTATTCTCGTAGTAGCTTGAGGTACTCGGTGTGTTCATAGTAGTCGTTTATTATTTCTATGTCTAGGTCTTTCAGGAAAGAATTTATTGTGTTTAGCACCTCTTTTGGATATCCTTTCCTTGCGATTAGTTTCCTCAAGCTGTGTCTTCCTTTAATTTCTCCTTTCTGCCTGTAATACTCGTATGTTGCGACATAGAGGGCTTCGTTGATGGCGATCCCCGAAATTATGAGTTTGTATTCGCTGTAAGCCTCTAGAATTTCTTGGGCTAGACTGCTCTTCTCTGTTTCGAGGAGTATTGCTAGTATGATGCTCGTATCGATATAGGCCCGGTCTACTGCCAATGAGCCTCCTCTTCAAGCTCCAACAACTCCTTCATCGAGGATCTCCCGAGAGCGCTACGATACTTCTTTAGGACTCTTCTGACATCACGCTTTATTGTAATAAGAGCCACTTCACCCTCCTCCAAGTCAAGGGGTTCTAGCGGCTTAAGCACTCCTTTCTCATATCTAACACGGACTACTTTTGACAATCTTGATCCCTATTACGTATAGAGGGGCTTGGAGCCTCTAAGCCTTTACCCCTTTGATGTTGTATTATTATCAATTGAGGGTATCATAGCTATGAGTTCTGACACCTAAATTGTCGTTGTAACGAAATTTAACAATGAGGAATACCTAGGAATTTACTAAGACCATGGGACTATTAATAAACAGAGCTACTATTCTTAGTAGTCTCCTTATTGAGGAGAGTTGTCTAGGAACGTAGTTGCACGCTGATGGCGTCATAACATATATATGTATTGTATGCATTGTATGCATTGGTGTAGTGACTTGCCGGAATATACGAGCATAAGGGTTAGAAAAGACACGAAAAAGCTTCTTGAGAGAACTCTCATAGAACTTGAAGCCAGGCTTGGGAAAAGGCTAGATTATGATGAACTCCTACGCATACTTGCACGTAGTGTGCGTGCGAGGCCACAGTTGCTGAAGTTGCTCATAATAAACCCCGTAGAGGAGCATGATTTGGATAAGGCTCAGCGCCTCCTAAGAAGCGAGAGGAGGAGGGATACGCGATTTTGAACCAGTTGCGTGGCTTTTACGTACTTGATGCCAGCGTCTTAATCGAGATACTGGCTGGAAATAAGTTAACCGTGGGGCTCTTGGACTTAATCGTTGCAGGTGATATAGAAGCGTATGCCGTAAGGCTTGGCCTTACTGAAGCCCTCTACGTAACATGCAGGCTCTGGGGTTGGGATAAGGCACTACAGAGAATGCAGATCTTAATAGACTCCGGTACCATTACAATAATAGAAGATGAGCAAGTGTGGAATTATGCAGCAGAATGTAAGTGCGAAATACCAGTAAGCCTAGGAGACTGCTATACACTCGCAACAGCAAAGAAATACAATCTAAAACCCCTCTTTCTAAAACCAGAGAAAGAACTAGTGAAAAACCTAGAAAAAATCAAAACATGGCTCGGCAAAGTACCCGAATATCTCACTACCTGGAGATCAAGCGATACAGAAAAAGTAAACAACAGGCTATAATTACTTCAAATTTGAAAACCTCGACAAGGACTATTCCTTGATAGGGTTGTAACAGTATTTTGATTTGAATAGATGCTATCTTATATCGCTTAACCTTGACAGCTTTTCTCGGAGTTACTGCAAGATCTGCTCCCTGCCAAAACCAACTTTACCTTGGGAGCATAGGGTTCGACGCGGTGAAGATAATACACTAGATCATTAGTATCTAGCAGTATCACTGGGCTTCAGCCTCAAGCATGAATTTATCGAGTAACTCCTTGTCTATGGGCTCAAATAGCCTAAGTACTCCTTTCTCATATCTTGCTCTAACAATTTAGGACAAGCCAGTTCCTCTGATGGAATAGCCTGCGTTCGGCTTTCTAAGCCTTTATCGTTCACCTATATTTCAACTATGCATTATTGTTAACTACGAGATCCTGAATAGATTATCACACGCAAGTATATGCTTCATTCCTACATGCACTCATGCAACATATAACTGCTAATCACCATAGAGGTACTGACGAATCCACCAACATAAGGAAGCATTACACGAACTGCCAGTACCGGCACAAGACCAGTAGACGAATTTGTAGCATTAAAGGAGAAAGCCCTTTGGCGACTTGCTGAGCTGACTAGCCATTGCATTATATAACTTGTATCTCCATGGTTCCCAGAAAGTCCCTGCCGAGGGGTTTCCATGCCCTCGATTCCTCGTTCCGTAGGCACAAGTCAGCCGGCCACAGAGATAGCCTACTTAGGATAAATCTATTACTCCCATTTTAAACGGGGAGTTAAGAAATAATAACCTCTATGGGGTATGTTTTTCATTTGAGGAGTCAACATGGAAAGAAACGCTATTAGCTCTGTCCTTATTCCATTGATGCTCCTAACGTCATTAATCCTTCGATGCTATGTTCATTTTATCAGTCCAAGGCCTCACTTATACCCCATCGGTGGGAGCAATGGATAATATCTCCCCTCTCCTAAAGGTTTTTTCCGAACACCTGAGGAATAATAAAGATTTTATTATAAAAGTAATAATTATTTCATCAATAGTGTTAAGCTATGCCATGCTCAGCTACTACCCTAGGATGGAAATGTACTACCAGTATTTCGCACCGTACACGGATTCCGACGCCGATGTAATAGTGCAGGATGTTAACACTATTGGTAACCTTATATCGCTATATCACAACTGGCTTGGCGTTAGAGACACCGGGCCTCCTGATACCAGTCTCATCGCTACTCTTACTATCCAAGAATTAGACAGGACCTTTGGCGTCTCACGCTACGCTTTCGTTTATATTGCTAAGGCTAGTGTTATCTCGGAATCTGGGACACGATCTAACGCATCGCTAGTTATTGTGGATAAACCGGAGGATCTCGACCTGCTCCTAGTTTATGGTGAGAAACGGGTTCTCACTAGGGGAACTGTGATAGCCCAAGCAATCGCTTCTGCCGAGTTCTCTAAGCCCGGGCATAATGTCATTATAAGTAATAAAAGTTTTTTAATTGTAGATTCCGCTTTTATCTCGCCTCTACACGGCGCAGATATTTCTGGGTCACCCACCTACATTATTCTTAAAGACGATCTGCCCGATAATGTTCACTATGGCATAGGAAGCATTGTAGTAGACACTGTAAAGGCCTGCGATCAGGAGAAAATGCCGGAAATCCTAGTGAGAGTTGTAGTAGACTATCTACGCACTGAAGGAATTAACATAAGTGTTAGCGAGGGAATTAAGCTGGCGAGAGAGCACGAGGTTCCCTTAGGCGTGAGCATTGTTTGTAAGGATTACATCATGCAAGAGGATATGAAACTCTATGAGGAAGAATATGGGTTCCGCACCGAATGGGGGGCAGTGATGCTCGCCGCTCTGGCAGCGTTCATAGCCTACATAGCGAAAGTAGCCTACTCTGACGTGGCTGAGAGGATGAGAGACCTGGTTGCTCTACTCTACGCCGTGGGTGCTGGGGACGGCCAGGTCGCTTTCATACTAATCCTACAGGCTACAATCTATATACTCCCTGCCCTGCTTGCCGGCATCGTGCTAACGTATTTCTATATGGGGCATGCTATGGGGTTCTACTTCCCGTTCACGCTGATGCTCTACTGGTTCTCTCCTATAATTGGAGGCGGTGTGATTCTTGCCATAGCACTGTCTGTGATAGTCGGGCTCTATGCAGTAAGAAGGAGGCCTCTCTCTGAGATTCTCTCGGGGGCATGAGAGACTTGGTGGAGCATGCTGTCATCGTAGAGAGGGTTGAGAGAACCTATGTTTCGAGGGGCAGGGTAGTCGAGGCTGTAAAGGACGCTACTTTCCGCGTGGCTACCGGGTCCTTTGCCGCCCTGTACGGCCCAAGCGGCTCTGGGAAGTCGACGATCCTCAACATTATAGCCGGCTTCGATAGGCCAAGTAGGGGGAGAGTCGTGGTTTTTGGAGTCGAGCTGGGCAGTCTCTCCTGGAGGGGGCTCGTGAGGCTGAGGAGGCAGCTCATAGGATATGCTATGCAGGCCAACCTCGTGCTCCCAAGGTCCACTGCCTACTACAACATAGCCCTCCCACTGCTCATACGGGGATTAGACGAGAGTGAGATAGATGACAGGGTCCGGAGGGCTGCTAGGGACCTCCGGATAGACCACGTCCTGGATAGGCCTGCCTACACGCTCAGCGGCGGAGAGCTGAGACGCCTCGTCGTTGCTAGGGCTCTTGTCGTGAGACCAAAGCTGTTGCTGCTCGACGAGCCAACAAGCAATCTCGACAGTGAGACGGCAGAGCTCGTATGGGAGACAGTAAAACGGTGGGCGAGGAATGCGGGCTCAACAATAATAGCAGCAACTCATGATACAACGGCACAGAAGTACGCAAGTAAGATAATACACGCACGCGACGGCATAATAAGGTCTGACATGCAAGCCCCTCACAATGTGGGGACGTAGACAGGAAGCTAGAGGGGCCGCCCTGAGACACTAATATTCAGCCTCTGAAATATATTGCTATTAGACTCGATATACTATATTTGAGGGTCTCGATACCGTTAGTGATTGCTGTATTAGCTAGCTTGCCGCTTAATTATCGCTTTGATTAATAATTGTTTGGTGGTGTCTAGTGGCGGGGACTACCGGAATTTCTAGCCCGCGAGCCTCCGGCTCCTCGACTGAGGCAATAAATAGATATATTGTACAAGGTGTATGGTGAAATGCAACATACATTCACACATTATGATTAGCTATGATACTCACAGTTGGTAATAGTAATATATCTGGGGGTAAAGGCTTAGAGGCTCCAAGCCCCTCTATACGTAATAGGGATCAAGATTGTCCAAGGTAGTAAGGGCGAGATACGAGAAAGGCGTACTCAAACCCCTAGAACCCTTAGAGTTTAGAGAAGGGGAAGAAGTGGAGATCATTATCAAGCACAGAATGTTCGAAGAGAAGGATTATCGGGAGCTAGTGGATTACCTTGCAAGTTTCCCTAAGGGTAAGGGAGAACTACTGGATATGGTGCAGGAGCTGTATCTTGAGGAGGCTCTTCGTTGACGCCAATATACTTATCCGTATAATATTCAACAAAGAGTTCGGCCTCCTCGAACATCTAATAGGAACAGAGCCCTACACTTCGACCCACATCCTGGAAGAGGCAGCATATAAGATCATAGCTCTCTCCGTAATCGAATCAGAGGGACCTGTGAGCGTCTATAAGGTCAGGAAGCTATTCGAGAAGGGAGTTGCAGAAAGGATCATTATAGCTAGACTGGCTGCACTCGATATTCATGTTAAGTGGGCTCTCAAGTATGGTGTTAAGAGAGAGATATCGCATAGATCGTGAATAAGCTTATTGATTATCCATTGAATGTCAGTCACCACGAGCTGCTTGCGTCGTTCCGAGAGTTAAACCAGTCATCCACGGGTCTCCAGAATGTTATGAAGGAGAGAACTTTTTAGGAGGCGGATTCCATTTATGCTCTTTCGTCACTGTCTCTCTGGCTTACTCTTTCTTCAGCATCTTGCGCAACTCCTCTATTCTCGCCTCTATGCTCCTTAGCTCTTCGAGTAGCTCTCTCTTGTATTCCTCTAGGGTTTTGAGCTCATCTTCAGGCTTTACTGGTGCCACAGGATACGGTGGAATTGGAGGAGTTGGCGGTGGCGGTGTTTGAGGTAACTGGCCTGTCTGGCTGAGGTAGTTCCAATACCAGTACCAGCACCATCCCCTACCGTAGTACCAGCCTGGCCTCTGCCAGGGTGGAAGGTAGCTCCAGGGGCCTTTGCCAGGCCAGGGCCCCCATCCCCATCTCCACTGTGCCATGTCTATCACCATTTATGTGCTATTGCACAAAAATAGTTATAAGCTTATCTATAGATTCTATATAGATTCTACCCATCGATTCCTTCCCCCGAGAACGGTAGCGTAGGCATAGATCCCGAGATTATGAAGGGCCTTCCAGAGATAAGTGCGCCCACAAGCTTCCTCCGCCCGGAGTCGAGGAGCCTCCAAAGAGTCCCCCTCGACACTCCCAGCTTCTCAGCCGCTTCATCCTGGGTGAGCCCCTCATAGTACACGAGCCAGAGAGCCATAAACTCGTCAGGCGCCAATACTATAGGCTCCTTCTCCATAGGGGGTGCCTCACTTACAGGGAAGGGCACATATACAAGGCCCCAGCCAGACGGCGGCTCTATAAGTCTTCTCGGTTTAGGAGGTCTCCCTCTACGCCGCCGTCTCCATCTCCTTCCCTCGCGCATATTTCACCATCTCAGTATTTGACCTATAGTAAATGTATCCTTCTCTATGATGATGCTCGGCCAGGAAATTGATACACGGTTAAGACTATTAATTGTATAAGTTTAAGATGCTGGATAGCTAGAGTCCAGGTGATTGGGTTTTTAGTGCTTCTGGTAAGGTCTTTGGTCTCGTTTCATTGTGCTGTAGGATGCTATGAGTTAGGTCTTTTCTCTTAATCAAGAGAGTTAGCTTTACTGTGAGAATACTCATGGTATTGTTTAGTAGGCGTTGATTGTATAGCTTTGTGGGTTAATACAGGATTATTACGATAAATTTAAATTTACCAATATAAACTTCTAGTTACTAGGGATATGGATTGATAATTACTATCTTAAAAGCTATCGGTATATGGGCTGTAATCTTTATACCAGGAGGAATTGCGGGAAGTATAGCGTCAAGGATTATTCCAGTGGAGAGAAAGATTCTATCGGGAGTGACGTCACAGTTAATGTTTATAACCATGAGCCTGGTTATCACTCTATTTTTCACCGACGGGTTAAGGTTATCTGGCTTACAGTTTTCGTCGTGTTGTGTTATAAGAGCAGTCCTGTATTCCGGGGCATTAGCAATTACTATAACGTTAACATTAATAGTTGTTCAAAAAGAGCATAATTATGAGCCACCGTTCCTACCTAGTAGCTTGATTGAGGCAGTTATCGTTGCCTTCCTTCTAGCACCTTTCAGTGAGGAGCTCATGTATAGGGGTGTCGTAGAGGGCTACCTATTATCAAATGCCTCTCAGTTCATCGCCATTCTGATTCCAGCAATCCTTTTCTCCCTAATGCACATTATACCATTCCGCGATGCACCGAAACCCGTCTTTGCCACGCTTTTGATTGGCGCATTCCTACTTGGACTCGTTGCAGGCTACTACAGGGCTCTGAGCAACTCCATAATCCCAGCCTTCGCATCCCACTCAATCATGAACGTAATAGGCTTCCTTCAATACTACTGGGAAAAGCGAATTTATACGGGTAAACTTTAAATTACCGGGACAAGACACAAGTGCATGGGGAAGGCTAATGAGTGTAGACGTGCTCGTAAGCGTTCTCTATGTTGTTATACTCTTATTTGCCTCAGTATTTGCAGTCTACGTATTCAATACTTTATCGCTCAAAGAGAAGCTAAGGTTAAACGAGGAGGAAGTTAAAAAACTAGAGAAAACTATGAAAGAACTACATGAAGAAATCAATCAGTTAAAAAAGGAGATAATTGGCCTCAAGAAGGAACTATCAGGAGAGCCCTAAGGAGGAGTGGGTGCTCAAATAGATGGAAAGTAGAGAAGATCCCCTTGTTAACTTATCCAAGATACTCTCTATACTTGCACATCCAACCAGACTAAAGATACTAGCATTATGCGCGGTTAAGGAGAGAACAGCGAGGGAGTTAAGAGAGGAGCTAGGCATCTCCAAACCACTTCTAATAGCCCACCTTAAACAATTAATTAACTACGGCTTCATCGAGTCTAGAGCCGAAATAGACGAAGAGAGATTTATTATAAAAAAGTATTATAAAACTAAAAAATTCGAGATAAAAATAAACGATGAAATACTTGCAAGTCTTCTTAGAAAATAGGCTAAGTACATGCTCTTGAGTCGGTTAAATAAATTAGATATTCATTCCTCGTACCATTTTATTCCACGAAGCCCGAAAAAGAGGTAAATACTGGTTAGCAACACTAAGAACACTGTGTGTTTTACAATATCATACTGCCCCACGCCAAGAAGACTTCTAGCTGCCAGCGCAGCATGCGTAGTTGGGAGAAATTGGCTCAATATCCTTATTGGTGTAGGCATCATCTCTATTGGATAATAAGCTGGCGTAAACATAGCTATGATAAATGAGACTATATTTGTTAATGCATATGTTTGAGGGAGGCTACTACTTCTTGTACCTATAACTGCACCTATTCCAATCAAGCCTAAACTCGCAATTAATAATAGCGATAAAAGCTGAGGAAATACACGTAGAACCCTGTCTAATATATTCCATGCTATCCCTCCTGAAAACACCATGATTATTACGTTAATTAAACTCGATATAATAAAGACGGTTGATACCCCCAGTATATAAGCTCCAGGTGACACTGGGTAGGATGCAATAAGTTCTAGTCTTTTAAGCAATCTATCCTGCCCCAAATTTTGTCCAATACCATTGATAATTGATAGTGATAGGGATAGTACTATTACTCCCACAAGCATGTTGGTCGCTGCATCGACAGTTATCATGCCCTTAAAGGCTAATGATATAAGATAGGTAAAGCCTAAGGGTAAAATTATGGCTATCACAATATATGGAATAATAGCTGTTCTCAAACTCATAAAATTTATAATTAAAATAATATATGTATCAGTTAATACCTTTTTTACTCTCATTTTCTGACAACTCCAAGAAGACATCTTCAAGACTAGGCATTCTTAATTCAAATTCAATTCGACGACTAATCAAGAAATCGATTAACTTCTCGACCTCATCGTCTTCACCGGGCACTATTATATCTATAAACGATCCTGAATATTTACTTATTTTATAGAAACCCTTTATACGATCTAATAATTTTGTTATTTCTTCTCCATAATATGCATCTATTCTTATTTTTACGTAATTTCCAACTAATTTTTTAATATCCCTGATCGATCCTAAAGCTACGATACGTCCATTGTTTAAAAACAAAATTCTATCACTTAGTCTTTCAGCTTCATCCATAAAATGAGTGGCTAGTAGAATAGTTGTACCATCCTTTTTATATTCACGAATAATAGACCATACATGTCTTCTACCAACAGGATCGAGATGAGTGGTAGGTTCGTCTAAGTAAACTATTTTACTTGAGCCTAAGAATGCTTGAGCTACGATAATTCTCCTCTGTAATCCTTTAGATAAAGATCCGACATATTGATCTCGATATTTTTTAAGATCAAATTTAGATATTAGCGAATTAGTCTCTTTTCTAGCTTTGTCAGAAGAAAGACCCTTTAGTCTTCCAAAATAATAAAGATGCTCAAAAACAGTTAGGTGTTCAATAATTGCAGACTCCTGAGGACACAGAGAGATGTATTCTTTTACAGCATTGGGGTTTCTAATAACGTCGACTCCTGAAACAATTATAGAGCCAGATGTAGGCTTTAACAATCCTGCAAGTTGCTTAATAAGTGTAGTTTTACCGGCACCGTTAGGGCCAAGAATACTAAAAATCTCGCCTTCTCGGATATTAAAGGAGATATTAACGTTAGCTTTGACGCCATTCTTGTAGATTTTCGTTAAATTTTTAACAGTTATTATAAAATTATTCATTATATTTCACCAACTTCAAACGATACAATCCTAATACCGTTGTCCAACGCTCACGGGCTTCCCTAAGAGTCTCATCGACGTCCCCCGCTAGCCTCTACGCTTACCTTATCCACTAGCTCCGGGAACTCCTCAGGCAGAACTTGAATCCTAACCTCCTCACCTTCTCGGAACTCTAAAGGCTCCAAGGACTTAAGCACACCCTTCCCATACCTAACACGGGTATCTTTAGACAACCTTTCCCCCTTCATTAATATAACTAATAGGGACTCTAAGCCTCAACGCTTTGTGTTTAATTCCTGTCAACTATGAGTATATGAGCAAGATAGAATAAATTTATTATCTTAAGTTATTAAGATCTTTTAACTGCTAAGCAGGATCATTTACTTGGAGAGTCAAGATATGGTGCCTTAAGTTCTCTATGACATAATATTTACGGTGGTTTAGTATTGTGTTCTACACCTATCGATGACTCGGAGTGTTTAACTAAATGGCTACGGGGACTAGGCAATCTTGGGATCTTTTGGGCTAAGAAAATTAGAGGGATAGAAGTGATCACACAAAATCCTTTAACTCTCCTTATTGAGTGGCAGCATTCAAAGAGATCTAAGAGCGCATTTCTCTCCCTATGCCACAGGATTAGCAGAATCTGTTTAGATAGTCTACGAGGCCTTGTAGGGGATAAAGACACCGATCTTTTCATTATCACTCTTTCAGAGCTAATCCAAGATCTCTATGACAGATGGAGTAAGATCTTCATCTATGATGTCGATGGTCCCTTTCTAGTGCCGAACCGAGGAGTCTCGGTTGAGATCTATACTCCCGAGCATGTAAGCGATCATATCGCCTCTACTATTGAGACTGTCCAGAGGAGTAGCTGGGGCTTCTACAAGCCACCTCCCAAAGGAGACTATGTGCTAGTAGCTAAAATATCCGGTGATAAACCAATAGGTTCAGCATACTATAATCCGATTAGTAGTAATATTGACTACGGTATACATGTCTCTAAACCATACTGGAAGCGTAGAATCGGCACAAGACTACTTGTGGAGACAACTAGGCTAGCCATGAGCTTGGGCCACAGATGGATTAGCGTAGTAAGAGTCATGCGAGGAATAAAGCCAACTCTAAGCGATAGGAGAGCGATAGCATTCTACCGAGCAAACAATCCTAAACAAGAACTAAACGTTTACAGATTAGCCATTAGATAGAGCCCTAGAAAACATTCTACTTAAAGAAAACCCCCTTGGGTAAGAGCGGGACAAGAACGTCAATAAATTATATCATCATGTTTAATTAGGAACTTCTTATTTGTTCCTAGCCTAAGACTATACTAATAATTATATTAGCAAGTTATTGGATTAACTCAAATCTAACACAATGCAATCATTAAAACTCCGAATTCTAGTATTAAAGCAAGTTTTCTTAGCTCCTTGCCATTATTACGGTTTCTACTAAAGCTAGAAGACCATCGTTAGATTCTATTAAAACTTCTAGCTCTTTTTCATTTAATGCATTATAAAAGAATTCCTCAATATTTTTATAACATAGATAGGCTGCTGCGACTAATGCCATTTTCTTGTGAGAGTATCTACTGTCTATTATTTTATTGAATAGTTTAGGGCAGTTTGTTTGTATTTCTCAGATAATCTCTTGATAGGGATAGAGAACATAGTCTTCTATTGCGTGTTTAGTGATAAAGTCTAAACCCTGTTCTACTCCTTGAACTAATAAAATCAGCCTAACATTTTCAGGTTTTTCCAGTACATATATGCGGTGATGTCTTCCTTGCCGCTCATTCTTCTTAATCTTCATACATCTACGAGAGTGCAGTGAGTCCTCCAGTGAATCTAATCGCTCCTTGAAGTCTCTATCCTCAGCATCCTCGGCAACTACCAAATAGTTGATACTAGGAGAAGAGAGTCCTGACTGATATTCAAGAACCTCACAAGTTTTATCTACCACGCTTCTCTCAGTAGGCCAAATAATCAAATATACTGCTTTTTCTTCATTGTTGAAAATTACCTTAAGCACTGAAGATCTCTTTATCGGAGATCTATCCCCAATTTGGAAAGCCCGAGCTATCACACTGTTTTTCTCTTCCCTATAGTTCGTTTGATCTAAATCAATAATTTCTAGACCTTGGCTTTCAAAAGTTTTCTTCAAGAATACCTTATAAAACGCTCTATCATCCTTTCCTGGGACTATAATTAATATTAATTTACTCGACATACAAGCCACCAAATTTATAGTACAGTTATTTTCTAAGATCTAAGCCCAGACTCTCAATACTCTGTAGACTAACCTTGCCACTCCACTTACCTTTTGCTTTTATAAGGCCATTCTTAGTTAATTCTATTCTCTCAACTAGTGTATTGTCAAGAATATTGTCTTCTTTAGCTTTGTCTAATAATTTCCTTAAAAATTCTATACTTTGAGTAGCTATTACGACTTGGTTTCCACTAGCCACTAGGCGAGTTATGAAATCGGCTACCACCGGTAATCCATCTGGGTGAACGAAGGCTTCTGGTGTGTCCAGGAGAAATAGTACTGGAGGCTTAGATATAGCATAGAGGAGGCTTATAAATACCGCTACACGTTGGCCATCGCTAAGATTGTAGACTGATATTCTTTTACCCTCGTGTGATTTTACGTGAAGTACTCTTCCGATAAGTTCATAGCCTTCTATCCACTTAATGTATTTCTTTAAAAGGTTTATTGCTTCTTTCTCGTTAGGTAATCCTTCACGAACTGAAGTGTAGTACAGTCCTTCGAATATACCATACCAGTAAATGAATCCGGGATGAAACACCATTACGTTTGGTGCCTCTATTGTTTGAGAATCTTGTTTCTTTATAACGATAGTAGTACTAGGAATTCTCAGAAGGATTGCCTTCATTATCTTGTCATCTACTAAAGTATATATAAATCTCATTTTAGGAGATAAATAAATAAATCTTTTGATTATATTCGAAGTTTCCAGTAGGTTAATTATTTCTTCATCCTCTCCACTCTCTATTCTAAGTAGATTAGTTCCTCGTAAATGGTTACTCACTGCCAAGTCAATACGTTTTCCTAAAATATTGGTTACAATTTCGTTTAGAATACGGTAGTTTATTTTTTTATGTTTATTTGATGTAGAGCCTAATTCTGAGAGTATATCACTGTAAGTGTCAAGATCTCTTTTTATTTCGTCAAGTATAATAACTGTATTATGATCAATAGAAGACAACATTTCTTCTATGTAATTTCTGGCAAAAAAGAGTAACGGATCCGGCTCTAAAAACGTGCTTACTACACTTGTATTATCTAGGAACACGACGCCCGCAAGTGATGAAGGTACCCTCCTTCTTGGACGAAGCGTTGCAGTAAGTGCTAGCCCCAAAGCACTAGGCAAGGGTTTCAGCATACTTGAGAGTATATAGCCTAAAGACTCAAGTATGGTAGTTTTTCCTGATGCGTTTGGACCGATAAGAACCGTTAACTTGTCGAGCTCTATGTCGATCTTTAGATAGTCGGTTTTTATTCCGGGAGGTGCGTAAGGGATTACAGCCTTGATTCTCTTTATCGTTTTGGACACAATATGGCATCACCCTTTCTTTAGTCTTATAGCTAAGTTACTTTACTCTAATACGTATTTTCTATTTTCAGTAGTCGTTATCGGTTAATTCTAGGCAAGAAGTATATATTTATTCCTCATTTGAGTAGAGTAACACAATATAATTAACAATCCTAGGCTGCTATAACTGTATTATCGCAGAATTATCCTTTTGAACTCCACGAAGATTCCTAAACGACTATTATCTTAGAGTTCAGACCCTAAGTGTAAAAGAGTAAAGGATTATTGGTAGTAATTAGTTGTGTAAAGAAAATATCTAATTATTTTAAATAATCTGCTCGTGCACAGGGTCTTTGTGCAAAGGATAGAGGAGGCTCCGAGATACAAGTAAAGAAACTAGTATGTGTTGTGCTCGGACGTATTGCCAGTGTTCTATGGATATGTATCATGTGGAGGAGCAAGGTTGTCGGGCTATCGTTGGATGCCTAGTTTCGGGATTCCTAGTTTGACCATTATGATTATGACTGCGACGATAGTAGCTATAACTGTACCAGCTATTAGGGATCTATTACTTGTGTTCGTGCTTGTGGTTGTATTCTGGGAGGACTCGTTTGCTATTGTTATGGTTAGGGTTGCGGCGTCGTGGAGTCCTGCTTCGTCCTCGACTTGTACTATTATTTCGTGTGTTCCTGGTGAGAGTTGGAGTGTGTATGTGTCTGTTGATGGTGGTAGGTTTATGGTTTGTTGTCCGTCTATTGTCAGCGTTATTTTTGTTATTTTAGAGGTTCCGTTCTCGACTGTCCACTTTATGGATACTGTTTCGTTTTCCAGGGTGACTCCTTGTTGTGGTGATAGTATTGTTATTTTTGGAGGAGCTATTGGGGATGCCTTGGAGACTAGTGTTATGTATAGTCCTCCTCCATAGAAGGGGTATGGTGTAAGCATTTTGACCGTGTAGTTCTCCTCGTATATCTTATATGTTCCCTTAGGATACCATATGTCTAGGTCTCTGTCCCATGCCAGCGGCATTAGATCCCTCATGGTTATGCCCATTCTCTGCAGGTCTTCGGGGTTGAGGTGGAAGTATATGTTTAAAACACCGGGGCGTGTAGTGCTATTTGATACTATTAGGATTGGTCCCATTATGGTAGTGTAGGGTGGAGAGGTACCGGGATTTCTCGTACTGGTATAGACCCATATCTTCGTGGGTGCAGTTAGCTGAGGCGTGGTTATTGTGATGTTTGGTTCTCCTATCGATACTGTCATGTCTTGTTTGTCTAATACCTTATAAATGGTGGGTGTGCCTGGATCATCGACATAGAAAACGGAGACGCTTTTGAAGACAACGTTGATAGGGTCAAAGTCAATCGCGTAGGAAAAGTTATGGGTTCCAGGCTCGAGCTCAGAGGTCTCCACGTGGGGAGCCTCGTACGTCCCGCTAATCCAGCCTCCTCCATAGCCTCCCCCACTATAACTTAAGAGTTCTCGATTGTCCAGGGAAATCGTGACAGTCCAGTTTAATGTCCCATTATAGCTACAGGGGGTATATGTAGACGTTTGATCGCCTAAGTATTCAGGACACGGCCAGTAGTTTACCGGGAAGCCTCCGGCGAAATAGAAGCTTTCTCCCCATACGTAATGGCTCCCGTTCCTCGGAATAGCTATGATAACTGGGGGGTTTGTGCGATCTGGCCGGTGAAGGAGGAAGTATACTGTAGTTTCACTCCCATGTGTATCCGCTGCTATGACCGTTATATTTGCAGTTTCAGCTACGTGTCCTAGTATCTCACCGTAGATAGAGAAGATGATGTTTCCCTCGAGGCCGACCTGGTAGAGTGTAGTGTTTCCATACTCCATCGGTGTTAAGGGTACCATGTATAGCGGGGGGACACCTACGGAGATGTTGGCTAATCCGTCTGGATCATAAGCCTTTACCACCACGTCTATAATATCTGTACCCCATACGTCCCAGCATGGATAGATTAGCTTGAGAAGAGGCGGATTATTATCATCATTATTTTCTTCTGCTTCTACTAGTATAATGCCTGTTTTAGACTTATGGGTATTCGAGGTAAAGGTCATAGGTATTAGAATTGATAAAATTATTAATGATAATAGTATGAAGCTTGCAGGGAATCTCACGATCATTCTACCTCCTTCATGGATTCTAATCAAATCATTGATCAAAGGTTAAAGGAATCGAGTCTGATCCACGACGACAAACCTGGCTAATTATATATTTCAAAGACTCGCTCTAGTGATGGACTAGCAGAAACCTGATAATCTCGAGGACCTTATTGGCTTTTGATTTATAACTCCTAGGCTTGGCCCAAACAAGATATAAGGTAAATGAGCTATTTATTAGTTATTTCTAACTTTGGTATGCAGTCGAGCACTCTATTATTACAACGTTTTAATTTGGAAGAGTAGCGGTATACAAATAGTAGGGGTCGACGGTATCTATGAATAAACGAGCTTTCCGGATAGATAAAATTAGAGAGGTAGATTTAGACAGAGTTATTGATATCTTACGTAGTTTGCCTGAATGGTTCACTCCTAAAGCAGTAACCGAGGTTAGAATTGCTATTAGACGGTCACCGGGGTTTGTAGTGAGGGTTGGAGATGTTGTTCGTGGATTTGCCTTGTTAGAGGAGAAAGAGTGTTGTATCGAGATAGCATGGCTTGCAGTGGAGAAGGGTTTCCATGGTAAAGGAATAGGAACCATGCTTGTCAAAGCTGCGGAGGCCTATGCTTGCAGTAAGGGCAAGCCTGTGCTGACTGTAAAAACTTATGGAGGAATGGATTATGAACCGTACTTGGAGACTCTGGCCTTCTATAAGAGGAGAGGGTTTAAACAATATGAATTAATAGAAGATTATAGGCCTTTCAGTGGACAACCGGCTATTATACTAGTAAAAAATCTAGATTGCTAAAATATAATTATAATAGTTACGAGAACCTTTATAGATAATAGCAATAGTATACGATTTAAGATTCCAATATTTTTATAAGTGGATTTATTTTAATGAGTTTATTAAGTCGTAGACGTCTTGGGAGAATTTTTCGAAGCTGAAACGTTTAGTGCTTTCTGCTATAATTTTTCTATAGGAACAATCTCTATCTAATGCTTCATATATTGCATTGGCTGCTTCTTCGTAGTTTTGGAATCCGTATCCATATTTACCGTATTCAACTATATCGCTCCACTGTCCACCGTCTTTATAAACTACAGGAATGTTGTAGGCTGCCATTGCTTCTACTATGCTTATTCCGAAGTGTTCGTTTTTTCGTGTGCTTAGATATACGCTTGATTGTTTAAGCAAATTTATTTTTTCGGAGTCGGTTATATTTGTGAGGAACTTAACATTATCTAAACCAAGCTTTTTCGTTATTTTTATTAATTTTAGATAATAATTACGACTTTTCCTCGAGTACACGCCTCCAGCCAAGATAAATCTTACATCCGGCATATGTTTCGCAACATATAATGCTGTTTCCAGTTCTTTCTCCGGAGAGAACCTACCGATAGATATAACCTGTCTCTCCTTACCAGAACAGGAATTATTCTTCATAGCCTCTTCAATTAAACTAAGATCTATAGGCGGATAAATAATAATTGATGGCATCCCAAAATGTTTCTGAATTAAACTCTGTGAATACTTAGATAAGGTAACAATCCTACTATGGCTTATCGATTTTTTATATTCCTTAAACATTTTATCCCTTATAAACGAGTATGGTTTAATATATAGATTCCATGGAAATCTACGATATTTTCCTATCTCCCTGTCCAAAAATAGTGTAGTGTAAAATATGTATATAATGTCTCCCGGAAACATTAACATATCTCCATTAGCGTTTATTATCAAATCGTATTCGTCTCTCAATTTCAGTTTGCTTATTCTCCAATTTTTGATTAACAATTTATATGCGAAAAACAACGGTAATCTTAGATCTAATTCTCCAAAAAATTTACTTATAACAAATTCATTATCTGGCATAGTGTAGAATGCAGGCGTTATTTTCTTTATTAGGTCCCAGTTAATTTTCCTAAACGTATACAAATCAACGGTGTAGTGTTTTTTTAAAGTTTTAGCGAATGCCAGTGCAACTCGTTTTCCTCCGCCTGGAAAATCTATACTCTCTACTATTAACGCAAGTTTCTTCACAGCAATAGCACCAGGAGTGTTAAACATAATATGAGAAGGTTTTTATTTTATTTTTACAGTTTGTTCCAGTTGGTGAATGATTTGAGTAAAAGGGTTCTTATCACGGGTATAAGTGGTTTTGTCGGCCCTCTTCTAGCAAAAAAACTGCTATCCCTGGGCTATGAGGTATATGGTTTCTATAAAAGACGAGCCGATGGGTATGTACCTATAAGATTACGCCTACTAGGTTTGCATAATTCAATAAAATTAATAGAAGGAGATTTATCAATTATGTCAAGTGTAATTGCATCGCTACGCGAAAGCGAGCCAGACGTCGTGTTTCATCTTGGAGCACAGAGCTTCGTGCCGCGGTCTTTCAAAGATCCAATAGAGACATATCATGTTAATACTATGGGCACCATATATTTATTAGAAGGAATCAGATTACTGGATCTCGACTCGAAGTTTATATTTGCTGGATCTAGTGAAGAGTACGGATTACAGTTTATTGATAAAAGACACTATCAAGCTATGAAAGAAAAATATGGTATAATATATCCAGAACCCGAAAAACTACCAGAGTTGCCTATAGACGAAAACAATCCTCTCAGGCCTCTCAGCCCATATGCGACGTCTAAAGTTCATGGAGACTTTTCGACAAGAAACTATTATTATTCGTATGGTATCAAAGGAATTGTTTCAAGAGCTTTTAACCATGAAGGACCAGGTCGGGGGCCAGAGTTTGTAACATCGGCGATAGTAATCCAAGTACTGGAGCTTATCTATGGAAAAAGAGACTATCTTAGAATCGGTAACGTTAATGCTTTCAGAGATTGGAGCCACGTAAACGATGTAATAGATGCATACATATTATTGTCGGAAAAAGGGAACCCTGGAGACGTATATGTGGTGGGTTCTAGGAGGACTAATAGTGTACTATCATTTATTCTATTAACACTGAAAGAGTTTGGTTATATAACGGAGAAACTGGAGACTCTGGATGGTTCAATTACTGTTAAGGATCCCATTGAGGAGTGTGGTGAAAAGTTCTTTGGACTTAACTTCTTCAAAACTAAGGTAGATTGCATGTTGCTTCAGGGCGAATTAGAGTTTGAATTAAAGCATAAAGGAATAAAATTATATACCAGTAAGGGGACAGTAACAGTTAAGTTTGACCCCTCCAAGTTCAGGCCTTCAGATGTACCAATACTTCTAAGCAATCCGGAAAAGATTATGAGTTTAGGTTGGAGGATAAATCACAGTCTAAGCGATATTATTAAAGATCAAGTAGCATATTATAGTGATATGGAGCTTAGGAAAAGTATTAAGCCTAAATAAAGTAAAGTAATATTATTAATTTATTATATATCTAGGGATCTAAGTAATTAGAGATTTCTCTTAATACATCCGTATTCAAGAGATAATGTAGATCTTGTGGAGTGTCAACATCTACCCAGGGTATACCTGTTACATCTATAACTTTGAAAATTCTTTTCTTAGCTATACAGTCTTTCCAATCATTGAACGAAAATGGAATTTTCAAACAGTCTCCGAGCGGCAATACGTGTCTTATATAATGTACTCCTGTATCCACAAAATTATACTCTAATAACTTCTTTCCTATCCTAATTACGTATTTTTCTGAATCTGCTAATATTAGGGTCGCTTCACCCGGATCAACGTATATTGGCCTACTATCCCCTGCAATACAAAACGGATCCCGACATTCTCTTAACAGACGTTTAGGAATCATAGGGGGATATATGTGGTCGCCCACACTGACTATGTATTCTCCTGGGCCCAAGACTTCTAGAGCATCTACGAGAGTATACCCGTTTCCAGCCCACCACCTCCAGGTCTCTATAATCTCTATATGGGGTGCATACGGGCAGGACCTGGAAATTGTAGCTATTTCATCAGCTTGTTGTTTTCTTGTCGCAATATATATCTCTCCTACTCCTGCTAGCGATAGGCTTGAGATAGGATAACAAATTAAATTCACTCCTTTAATCTTAGTTTCTAGTTTATTTCTCCCGATAGTCTGAATAAGCCTTTCGCTCTTTCCAGCTGCTAGTACTATGGCTTTCAATTGTTTCACCAGTGCGATCTTTATAATGAGAGATATCTCTAACTCGTCTGAATTATTAAACCATAGCAATTAATAATTTATCTCCATGCCTGATTGTCCCAAACAGTATATATTAATCGGGTTCTTGACATTATGTTGCCAATGGTGTAGAGGATGAATAAGGTAACAACTAGATTAATACAATCATATTTTTTATCCGGAATAAATTATTTCGTTCCCAAGAAGGATAACAAAGTTACATTTATTTCACACATTCCGTTTTCAGATAATCCGAGACCAGTTTTCGAGGAGCTCTACGAGCAGAATTCCTATGAGATATCATATTTATATCACGGAAGTGTTCCAAGCGACTTGATAAAAAAGTTTAAAGAAATGTATCCGGACGTTGGAGTCTATCAGCTAACAAGTAGAATAGGTATCAAGCATCTACTGAGGAGTAAGGTAATCGTTCATAATGATATGTTACCTTTAAAACCGGTACACTCTCAAAAAATTGTGAACTTGTGGCATGGAAATCCTGGAAAGAAAACTGGTTACCTTCACCCTATGAATTTTAAAGACCTATATTTGTATTTGGATATGTGGACTTCATACTTTGTCGTTTCAAGTATGGTTTCAGCAGGAATATTTTCGCTTCAGTTTAGGCTAGATCCTAGAAAGTATAAGGTGCTTGGCCAACCAAGACTTAGCAGAATGCTAGAAAACGAGAATCGCGCCAGAGAGATTCTATCAGAGGTATTAGGTCTGAGTGTTGATAACTATGAATATTTAATACTGTATGCACCTACCTATAGATATACTTCATATTATAGATTTCCAGATAAACTTGCTTATGTTATTAATAACCTTATAAAAAATAGAGACTTCCTTGATTTCTTAAGAAAAATGAACGTGCTATTGATAGTCCAGCCTCATCCCTCGATAAGACTTGATATAAAAGAAGAATTAGATAATATAAAGTTAATAAACCATCATATGTTTACTATCCGAGGATATATAATGTATGATTCCATGGCGGCATTTGATATTTTAATAACAGATTATTCCAGTATTTTTGAAGACTATATACTGCTTGATAGACCAGTCATTTTCTATCTGCCGGATAAAGAAGAGTTAGATAGATACACTGGTTTCCTGTTTAATATAGATTCGTTGGATATAGGAGATAAAGCTCATAGCATTTCAGAGTTGAAGAAAGCGATTTTAACAGCGATTGATAATCCGAAAAAATATTCGTTTAATAGAATGTATTTGAGGAAAATACTATATGAGTTAGATGAGAGACACTCTATAAGTAGAGTTACTGCCTTTATAAGAAGTTTACTGAATAATAATTAAAATCTAGATCCAGCCAAGCAGTAATAATAAAACATAATCAAAATTTTTAATTATATTATAAGTTTTCTAAGAGCTTCTAATTCCCTAAAACATAATAAGGAAAACCTCACGCAATATAGAAAAATAAATTTCCTCATAAAGATATCCATATCACAACAATAGACATACTACTATGAAACCATAACACAGAAGTAGCATTGCGGGAATTACGTTCTTTCTCATATAAGTGCTCCATTTTTGACCTGCAAGTCTTAGCCCTATTAGATTAGCGAGGCTACTATATGGATGCATTGTTCCGGCGAGGTTTACTGCTAAGTGTAGTGGTTTCCATGGCGCTCCTAGGAGTGCTATTGTTGCTGGAACATTGCTTATGATTAAACTAAGAGTATATCCTTCTATGTAGGTAATAGAATAGTTATTGTATATATGAGGAGTGTAATCTATTGTGGTTATAATCGCGAATATTCCGATTAACAACGGTATTATTGATAAGTCTTTTGCCGAAATACTATCTCGCGCCATTATTATTGATAGCACTATTAACGGCACTAGTATAATGGGCCGCCTTGTTAAGCTAGATATAATAGCGGTCACAATAAGGACTGAGCCTAGTACCGCAATCGGCTTAGAGACTTTTAAACTTGCCGGATTGACCTGGAGAGGTCTTATCCTCATTGAGTAAAGTGCTATTAGGAGTAGTATTGGTAGATAGATAGGTATCGTAAATGCGAGGTAGCCTAACAAATGTAGGTTATAGTAATGGGTAATTATAACATCCTGTGGATTGCCGAAAGGCGTTAGAGCCGATCCTATATTAATCGCTGCTAGAACCAGGACAAGAACCTTGGCTTGATCATGTTTATCTCTTGATGATACCGATAAGGCTGCCGGAACAGAGACGAATACTGCAGCATCATTTAATACTATACTGGCGAGTAGGCCCGATGACATGATTATTACTGGGTATATGTATTTAGGTCCTATTCTACTCTGCAGACTAAACATCATAGAGTGAAGAGCCCCCGAGGACTCTAATAGACTAGATCCTATGACTAGTCCTGCTATCACAGTAATACTAGTCCAGTCAATACTGGTTATCCAGCGAGACGCTCTTCGAGGATAAATTATAGCTTCTATTAAGAGCAATATAACTACTATTGTTAAAGAAATATCCCATAACAATATAGTTTTTACTCTATGGACGAGTTGCTTCGCGTAGTCTGCGTTGAAGACCTGGATCTGCAATGAGTCTTCCTCCGTCGCCAGAGATCTTCAAGTGGAGAATAATCATGTTTCTCCAAGCCACAGGGACTACCCATGCATCCTCCGGTTTCCGATACTCCGCCCCTTTCAAAACGTAAGCTTCCTCTAGAGCCCTATTTACATTGCGAAGAACTTCTATAGGATTAACATCCGAGGAATACTCCACTGGTCTCCCTTTGGGTGAGGGGGTCTTAGTATATGGGTCATAGTGGACTACATCGACTGCCAGGCCATCATATGTTATTATCACGTCGATTGGCCCGTGTCTGTGTTTGTTAACTTGGAGAGCTTGTAGATTTGGTAGAACACGCTCTGCTAGAGTTATCGCTTTTAACGCGTGTTCCCAGTACATTCCTATGTCACCTAAATACGACTATATACTGGCCTGCGGGGTATCTAGTGGTTCATTATTTTTCCCTTCTAAGCGTTAACAGGCCTAGTCTCAGAATATGTATGTTTAGGAGAATTCGCTATGATATATCCTATATATCAATTCCTTTTTATAATCGACACTATATCAAAGCCTAGTTTCTTAATAGATCATAGGCGTGTATATTTAGTCGTTTATTCTTTATATGCTATAGATAATATCTGGAAAACAGGAATTGTACTCACTATTGTCACTGCGGAGATCTCTGCTCTGAGGCCGCTATCTCTAATTATATAAGCCGATTGTTATTTAAACATAATTTTATTAGCATAGGATTCTTATATACGATGCTGAGGACTCTGAAATGAAAAAAAGAAAAGAGTACAAATATAGTATTCCCCAGTCTGAAATGGGCCGAAAAGCTTTGTAAAAGAGTTAATAAAGACAGGTATCTAAGAGAGATAGGAAAAGGTTTCAATGAAAATATAGCTATCATAGTAAATGTATCGGCGGCGCAAAAAAGAGCTCTTGTATTTCAAATCAATGACGGAGAATGCATCAATGTGACATATTTGGATAAACTTAACGAAATTCGTAATGACTGGGACTTAGTGTTAGAAGCTGACATGGATACCTGGATAAAAATACTTAGGCTGGAGACTACTCCAACAAAGGCACTGTTTACTCGTAAACTTAAGATTATTAAAGGTAACAAGCTTATGATATTTAGCAGACCATTGGCGCATTACCAAATATTATATATCGCTTCTAAGCTCTATGAAGAGCTCGAATGAATATCAGTTAATCTAATTTTATAGATTCGATTAAGTCCATCTACTCAAGGCTAAAGGAAAGGCTAGTTATGAAAGTAAATGCTGATTATATGGCTATATTACGATAGAGCTGGTTTTAGCATCGCTGTTGCATTGATGGTTTGGGTATGATAAACCTTGTCTGATGATTGACGAGAGAATTGTAGTCTGGGATTACTTGACGGAGAGGAAAGACAAAGACTACACTTAAAGATCTCGGTTGTTCTTATTTGGAAAGATATTGTACAATTATCTTTGCTGAGATTGCTGTATTAGGCTGATGTATTCTTTAGTTATATTGTATAGGTAGTAGGGATTATCGAATGGCGAGGTTGCATCGTAGTGTGGTTCTATCATTGTTCTTTCATGGTATTCGTTCCATGTTGCTATCGCTATTAGTGAAATGTTATCGGTGTTGTTAATTATCCAGTTCCATTGTTTTTGGTACCAGTGCATAGTGAGATTAGGATCATAGCCTAGCAGGTTACCTGGTCTGAAGTGTTCGTCATCGTATCTAGGTGTTACGGCGACATATTCGTCAGTTCTTATTCGTAGTTGACCGGTTAGATTAATATCGTAGTCTGGCCAATAGTCCCAGTCCTGGTAGTGGGCATTGTCGATATCGTTTCCCACAATTCTTATTGTGTAAATAGTCGTGTTAGGCTTGTATTTCATACCTATTGGATTGAATGCGATGATTAGAGGACGGCTGTCTTGATAAAGGTAGCTATAGTTATATTGGTCAATGTAGTGTGTCTTGATGTATTGTAGTGTTGTGTTCCACCATGTAGAATTGTAGACAGTTATGTTTGAGGCTGGATCCTCGTCTCCAAGCCATGGCTCTATCATAATTACGGCCTTAAGATCATACTGTGGGAGTAGCTGGAAGACTCTTTGTGCGACTATGTCAGTGTAATGTCCCGGTCCCCACCACGATATTATTAAACAATCTATCCCTGCCTTCTTTATCCATTCTAATTGTTGAGTTATTATTTGGGGACTACTTGAGTTATAATATCCGAGTAACGGCTTATCTATTACATCTGTCCATGGATGGTCGGGGGAACCATACCAGACATAGTAATATGTGCATATAGTTATGTTGCTGGTCTTAGTAGGTTTAGTAATAGTACTTGTTACTAGTGATGTATTTGTAGAAGTCTGAAGAGGAGGGGGAGGAGATTCGGAGTTATTGTTGTTAGGAGTATTATAGTTAAATGACCGTGGTATGAGAATAATGATTGTAGCTAGTATTATTAGTGACAGGGCTAGGAAGGCTTTTTTTAGAGATGTGTTCATTTGTCATACCTCAAGTTCTTTTGAATCGTGTCACTGTCTCTTCCCATCGTGCATGGTTTAAGGAAAGGTTATTTATTGAGTGTTCGATATGGATTATGTGATTCGTGTATAATTTATTAACAATTTACTTTAAGCACAACACCTAATTGGCGAGTACTTATATAAAACTAGTATTAATTGCATTATCATTATTATTTTAATAATATATGGTGATTATTTGAGTATGTTATCTTGCTCCCAATAATCCAAGCTTAAATATGGCAAACGACGAGATAACAGCTATAGCTAATACGCTTATGGCTATTAGAGTTTTTAGGTCACCGTTCCCGTTACTGGGCGTCACCTGTTGTTGTCCCTGGCTTGTGCTGGTTACTGTAATGGTTATTGAAGCAGTATTGTAACGGTTGGCAACGTCTACTGCCTTGACTATTATCTCGTGTGTTCCTGGCTGTAGGTTTAGACTATAGCTTGTAGCAGTAGGTGGGAGATTTACAGTTTGGGTTCCGTCTATTATTAAGGTTATTTTGGCGATATCGGCTGATCCTTTTTGTATTTTCCATCTCACGGTTATGTTTTCGTTTTCTATTGTAGCTCCCTGTTGCGGATATAGTATTGTTACTGTGGGGGGTGTTGTAGGCGTTGTCTTTGATACTAGTGCCACGTATAGGCCTCCGCCTAGATCCGGATGTACTGTGATGGAGGGGTAAGTGGTCCATAGTGTTACTGTGTAGCTCTCAGGATCTATTCGGTAGAACCCTTTCGGATACCATACGTTCAGATCCCTGTCCCATACGAGGGGTATCAAGTCTTTCATGTTTAGTCCGAGTTCTTGAAGCTTTTCGGGATCTACGTGGAAGTGTATTCTGAAGCCGCCTGTCCCCTCAGTATTGTTTACGACAAGGAGTATTGGGCCTATTAATACATAGCCTGGAGGTGAGCTACCCGGGACCTGTACGTTATTATATACCCATAATTTAGTTTTACCGGTGACATGGGATGCTTCGATCGTAATATTCGGGTCTCTTAGGTCGAGACTATAGTTGAATCTATCTATTATCTTGTATATTGTGGGTGTTCCTGGATCTTCTACGTAGATTATTGAAGTTCCTATAAGGGCATCATGTATTACATACGTGCTCCCGGGAACAGGCATTTCAATGCTCATCTCGTATGTTAGATTATGCACGCCAGGTTGTAAATCCATAGTGTTTATCAACGGGAAACTGCTAGGGCTCCAGGGCCAGTCTCTCCCGGGGCTATAGGTCTGACTGCCGGATTCTCTAATTAGTTGATTGTTGTCGAGTGCTAGTATTATGGTCCAGTTTAGTATTGTCTGGTTTGCCATGTTGAGGAGATCGCATGGAGTAGGAGTACCTGTAACATTATCGGGTACATTGGATAAATCACATGGCCAATAATAGTTGGGTATACCTCCTACGAAGCGGAACTCTTCTCCCTTAATATAATGTGCCCCGTTTCTCGGAAAAATAATTATGACGGAGGGATGCATGTGATCTGGGCGAGTGACCGTTAAATTAACAGTCGTTTTAGCGCCAAGAGTGTCCTCAGCTATTAGAGTAAGAGTTATACTGTTTACTTGTTCTCCTGCTCTCTCACTATATATTTCGAAGAATGTGTTGATCCAATAGCCGCCTGTATAGAGTGTCGTATTGTATATGCCACCGGGATAAATAACTGCAAAAGGATCCAGGGGCTGTAATGGTACCATGAAGACGCCTGGAATACCGAATGACGCGTTTGCTATGCCATCAGGATCGTAAATCTTCACGAATAGGTCGAACATTTCATTTATCTCTTCGTTCCAAGTAGGTGCAATTATTTTTACGAGGGGCGGACTATTATTTGCATCGGCTGGCCCTTCTAGATAGAGGCTTTGGTGGTGTACGGCATCGTCAACTGACAGTATCGGAGTAGTTAAAACTATGCCCATTAGGGGGAATACAATGATAAACATAATAATACTGGTGACAAGCTTCATTTATCTAGCACCATAGAAGACTCCAACAGGATCAGAGACTTATGTTAGTTGAGTTTGATCGATAGAATCATACTCTCAATAGAAGCATGATATTCCTGCTTAATATTTTGGAATTTTTCCATATGTTCTTTCTAAGAAGATTAAGACAATTATCGTAACATGTTTTGTATTTACTATCCTCTACCTGGAAACCTCCTGTGCTGGCTTTACTTATTTGAATCACGAACCAATCATTATAAACTTAAAAAGGCTTTGATAAATCCGGCTACGGCCGCTTTTCCAATAGAATGCTTGAAGCTGTTTTTGCTGAGAGTTTTGAAGCCTATGCTTGAAGAGGCTTGGTAATATGGAGACTGACACCGTATTAGAGTGTATCAACTATAAGGCTTCAAAAATGGGCTTCAAAATGTACATATTTGTTAAAAAGGTCGAATCAAACGGTAAAACGTATCATTATCTCGTAATCGAACAATACGATCCCAGAACAAAACGCAAAAAGGTCTTACTACACCTTAGCCTAAAGAGAATTCTAGAGGCGTTCAAAAATGAAGTGGATGATAAGGCGTTAGCCTCTTGGTGCGGGGGGTGGGATTTGAACCCACGCAGGCCTACGCCATCGGGTCCTCAGCCCGACCCCTTTGACCAGGCTCGGGCACCCCCGCGTCCAGTCCTGTATAATATAATAGTAGGGTTATTTTAGGCTTGTGCCAACCAGAAAGTATTATGCTTGCCTAGATATTTGCTAGATGAAGCAAATAGTAATTATCCGCATTTCTATTCTTCACGAACTATGAACGGTGCACCGGCATCACAGTAGATAGTATACATAGAACCTCGCATATTTGACGTTGGCTATTGTTAATAAATAGTATAATATAATTAAAATTATATTATACTATTTATTATTTTTAACTCACATTAACTAGCAATATAGGAAAATTACTGTATCTGGAATGTAAGTTTAAAATATAGGTTCGTTCTATAAAAAGAGTTATAAATAATTTTTATTTTTTATTTAAATGCTATTCGTTTACTGTTCTTTTCACTAGTTTACCGGCCCTTAGTTCGATAATAGCTTCACTTAGTTCTAATAATTTAGTGTCGTGCGTTGCTATAATTATAATACGCTTTCCATTGTTTAGTTCCTTAATGAGTTCTCTAACAATGTTGGTACTCTCCCAATCTAGGTTCGAGGTTGGCTCGTCAAATAATATGAGGGATGATGACAGTGCTTTAATGTATGTTCTTATAAAATTTACTTTTTTCTTTTCTCCGCCACTTAGTTCGCTTGGTAGTTTATTTTTCAAATTATATATATTTAATTTTTCCATTAGCCTGTTCACAGTTTCATCAGATATATTAATAAACTTTCTAAATAATAAAATATTATCTAGTACATTTAAATAATCAATAAAAATATCTTCCTGCAACATATAAGCAATTGCCTCACGCCTAATACCTGCCCTTACCCGCTCGTCTAAACTATACAGACTTATAGTCTCATTTAATAAGACTCTTCCCTGAGAAGGTACTCGTATCCCCGCTAATACATCAAGCAACGTTGTTTTACCAGCTCCATTTGGTCCAATCAATACATAAATTCCAGGTTTAAACTCTAGGTTAATGGAGTCTAGAACCCTTATATTTCTCGGATATACCACAGCAAGATTTTCAACTCTAACATGTTTAATAAACGTAATAGGTGAACCAGAGCTTTTCGTCCTCATTCTACCTCACCCATATATTCTCTTATAAACTTAGATATGTTCCGTAAATGGTAAACTAGGATACTTGACGTCATTATTAGTAATGATGCTATTACCAATAACAGATAGATATTTAATTCCGAAGAAAGAAACCTTGGTAGTGCGTTTTTAATATATAGGATCAAGGCTACTATAATAAATAGTAGTCCGAGAACATATGAAATTAGTTCTTCCTTAATGAGACTCCTGGAGTCATAGCCTTGAGAAATTAACAGTTTAATTTTACCCTTGATAATAGACTCTAACTCATGCTTATACAAATATATTGCAATGATCATTGTAATACCACTAAAAACAACGAGTGGTAGTACCAATGATCCCAGACTAACATATAGTATAGACTGTATATTCTTTTCAAGTAGCTTACAATCAACGTAGTAGCTTCCATGTAACAATAATGGATATTTCTCCAAGATTTTATTTATAGTATTTGAATTATTCATAATAATACCTAATTTTCCCGTTATCAGATATTTCTCAGATATGTTTAATTTTGTAAATTTACTCCATCTTACTACGAGAGCGTCACTAGAATAGTCCAATCTTGCCATATATACAAGTATAGGATACTCATGAGGATTTTCATCGAAAAACCATAAGGGAAATCCCCTATCTACAATCTTCAGGTTGTTTATTTTGAAATGAATAGGTTCTGTCGGAACAATTACATCAGAATAGTCGAGCCATACTTCTAATTCTGAAGTATTATTAAACGCTGAATATATTTTATCCCTATATCGTGAAGATGTGGATACAAATAGTACCCAGTCATAATTCTTATATCCGAGCTTATCTAGTAAATCGTCAGAAACTATAATAAGTGGTAGCTTTACCGAGGCTTTTTTAACAGTGATATTCATTCCTGGACTAGGATTTGAGATATATTCATTAGAATCAACATATGTTATAAAGTTCACATTGTTTACTCTTTTAACTAGGAAATATGTTACAAAATACCATTCATTTAAATCCATCTTTTTGAGATAATTAGTCAAGTTATATATGGACTCAGAGGTACTGGGTGAAAATATTATTCCCTGTTGGCAAACATTTAAGGGGACGTATTCAGATACTAATTCTTGTTTACCAAATGTTAGTGCGTATGATCCAATAACTGGAGATATTATTGAGAAGAATATTATCAATACTAGTAATGCTGTTCCCTGGTAGCCGGTAATTTTCGACATTTTATAAAGTATATTGTTAAGTGTTTTTGACCTAAGAATTAAGAATAAAACTATGGAGTATAATATTCCGTACAAGTATCCGTTAACAATTATTTCTCCTATAAAGGAAGCTGCAATACTTTTGATAATAATTATCTGTATTATTAAGATGATTATTACTAGATATTTTGTTTTTAAATTGTATTTATTATACCTTCCACGTAATTTTTTATTTAATTCAAAGTCTATTCCTACGATATACATGCTTATTATAGATCCAAGAAGAATTGATTGCACGTTAAATATATTTTTAAAGTCCGGATCTAATATTGGTGATACCTTGTTAGAAATATATATTGTTATTATCATAATAATTAATGAAATTATTGTCATGATATGTAATTTATCGAATAACTTTGTAATATCATACCCATAACTAGCAAATAACTTGTAGATCTTCTGCTTCCTTGGTACATACGTCTTGCTGAATATCATAAATACATACATTAAAACAAATAAAGTCATAACAATAAGAATTACTTCTACATATATAAGCATGAATTCACTGTTTTCTAAATTAGCTTTGAGCGAAGTTGTCACGAGATCTACAACAACATAATTCACGTTATAAGACCTGAGTTGTCTAATTAATTCATTTTTGAAACCCTCTATAATGTTTACGCTTGAAGGTATGTTATTTGTTTCTTTGTTAAATGCGTACATTATTATAGTCACTGCAGGACTAGTACTATTTCCTTTATTATAATAATATCTAGTTAAAAATTCGTCAACATGTGCACCTATATAAAGATAGGTATTCTGAGCTATTCCAAGCGCTCTGACGGCACTATATATGGTACTTGTATATTTATTATCATAATTCTCTATAATAATAACAGATAAGTTCTTATAGCCTAGAACTAATGATAAATTACCATGAGTATACCTAATATTAGTTAAATTGTCACTAACATTGGATTCTAGCTTTATCAAACAATCTGTAGCATTACATATAGATCCTAGGTTGAAGCTAGATGTGGTAAAGATCAGGGATTTTGAAGGTACTAGTACTATAACGGACTCGTTATCTAAAACTCCGTGAAATCCATATATTAATCCATTCTTTATGTAAAAATCTAATAGATGATCATTAGCATACTGGTTCGATAATTCTATTATACTATTCAATATTCTTAAGTCATCAGTTTTGTTCAAGGAATCAGTATATCCTATAATCAAGTGAGGCTTGTCTAATGAGAGGATTCTATCATATTCCTTGTTTAATTGATAACTAAAATAAATACTTTCAAAAACGAAAATAATTGAGAACAATAAACCAATCACTAGATATAGGAATATTCCTGAAAAAAAGATTTTATAGGACTTTGGTGACATTCTCCACCACCTTTTTCTCATGAGTCGTTAACAGCATATCCTTAATTTTACGGTTGGTTGCTTACAATGTCGATATATGTGTCATATCCTTCCCAGTTCCACCAGGTTCCCGAGCCGGAGCCAGTAGTTCCATCACCGAGTATATATGGTGTAGTCACATACCATATATTACCCTCTGGATCGTAGTATTGGGCAGTGATTTTAATGTGATATTGTGGAAGATAATAGCGGTTATTGTATAAGTAGTTACTATATATAGTTGGTTGTAATGACGCCACACACCACCAAGGATTGTCTAACTCCCATCCCCATGTAGATTGATAATTTACCTCTGCTTTTCCAAGCCATAGTACACCATTAGATATATATTTATTTATGCTTGTAGATGCAGACGATACGTCAGATAGAGTAACACTGACACCGACATTAACATATTGACCACCGACATTAACACCAAACGACAGATCTACGGGCGATCCGCTCGCACTACTGTCAACATACCATCCCTGGGTCCCGAATTTACTTATATCGCTACTCTGCATATTGCGATGGCTCCATTTAAAGCCTATATATATAGTGTTTTTACCACAATCGCCGCACCATACACTGGATGATCTAACATACCATTGATAGCTACTTCCTTGCTTCCATACATAAGCTGCTACTGGCGGCTGTGCCACATAACTATCCAATTTATTAGGGTTGTATAATAAATATGCAAGTGTAGCTGCTGAGTGAGTCATCTCAACACCATGATCTTTAGGCCATAGATCATACCATTCAATAGCAGTCGATAGTCCAGGATTTACAGAATAATAGTTCTGGTGATAGAATGCATAGGTAATCATCGGTAAATACACAATGATTATTCCTAGGGCTATTATGTATGGTAGTAATTTGATTATTCTTACCACGATCTCACCCCTTTGTTTCTATCGTTTATTTTATAAACAAGCAAACTTGTTTATAAATCTTTTGCTCTTTTAAAATATATATTTTAAAACATATTTTCTTGGAGATTCTGGTCGAAATAATAATATGAACTATTAGATATTCAAATATCTAAATAAAAATATTAAATTAATTCTCCATTTATTATCAATTGTTTTTGATAACAATAATTGTAATCCGTCCTAACGATGCTGTTATTAAATTTCTTCTATGTTAATCTAAAAAATAGTAAGAACTAGTAGTAAGTTAATGAGACCGAGAGAATATGAACCCACGCAGGCCTACGCCATCGGGTCCTCAGCCCGACCCCTTTGACCAGGCTCGGGCACCCCCGCGTCCAGTCCTGTATAATATAATAGTAGGGTTATTTTAGGCTTGTGCCAACCAGAAAGCATAATGGTGCTTGGAGATGTCAGGGTTTGAGAAGGCGGTTCATGTCAGGGTTTCTAGTCTTGGTGATCTTGTTCGTCTAGCGTCAACACTAGCTAGTCGTATGATTGTGATGCCTGTGTATAGGGTTTTTAGAGATGGTAGGACAGTGTATTTTCTCCAGATGATGTATAAGGACTATTACAAGTACTATGGTCTCCCCATAGTGTATTATTATGTCGAGGAGGATGCCTCGAAGAGCGCAGAGGAGGCAAAGTATATTCTTGCGAAGAGCGATGAGACTGGGGAGAAGATAGAGATCTCTAGGAAGACTAGGCCTGGATGGCTTGCTATACCCTTGGTGAACCTGGAGGAGGTTCCCAGCTATCTGGACGAGGAGGTATTACTGGGCAGGAGCTAAACACCTATGAGTAATACTCATTGATATAATATATAGACAAATGTGACAGCCTTTTCCCTTATATAGTTGGCCTAAGCATCCTCAGCTACGGCCTCGCCCTCGACATGTGATCCCAGTGCTTCCAGTGACTGTATTGCCTGATAGAGCTGGTCAGCTATACTTGATCTCTCAGAGGCTTTCCGCAGTATAACGCCTGCATCGGTCACCTGGTATATCTTATACGTACCTTTCTTGTAGAGTGGAGCGATAAGCCCTAGCTCTTCCAGACACTGAAACGCGGCTAGTACCTTGTAGCGTGGTGCTCCTAGGTGGGAGACTGCGTCTCCTGGTGATAGTGGTCCTTCCTTCTCTAGGAGTTCTAGTATCATATAGGCTAGTCCTCTCATCGACTATGCACCCATTAAGATCGTTATGAGCCTTATCCTTGTTATAAAAGAGAGAGGAGTGTATTACCAATAGTATTACTCCCAGCGTAGGGATACGATCCTAGAATAGCCATTGTTTTTTCAAAACATGTTTTTTCCTGTAACTCCATTAAACCCATCGCGGGTGTAGGGGCTAGTGAAATATCCTAAGCATGGACTAGGAATAATAGTGCGGAGCCGATGCATAATCGTCAACGAAGAAAACAAGGTACTAGTACAGAGAGAAAAGAACGGAGTCTATAGTATCCCTGGGGGAAGAGTAGAGTTCCTCGAGAGCATACCATACACCGTGATAAGGGAAATGAGAGAAGAAGCAGGTATCGAAGTCATACCAGAGAGATTAGTATACGTTGTAGAGACGCTAAACGAGAGAAAGGGAAAGCCGAGACACGAGCTCCTATTCTACTTCAAGTGTCAGCATCTCAGCGGAGAGCCCAGGAGAGAATTCAAGAATATGATGTTTCAATGGGTGGATCCCCTGGAGGTGAAAGATAACTTCTGGCCCTCAGGACTAGCAGAGAAGCTGGCCGAAGACCTACCAGACTTTAAGCACAGCTACTTCCTAGTCTATGTCGATGAGAAACTCAAATTCATAAACACGTTCACGGATCCAATCCTATTCAAGTATCTCGGAAGCCACTAGACAAGCATCTAGTCTTTACTCCTATCCCTTTATTCTTATTATAGAGTATGAGCGGTCCCCATGAGCTTGTTCAGCATCAAGCCCTATCGGCCCCTCCAAGGGGCCGATACGGCTAAGTTCCCGGATTCCCGGTCATCCCGCCAATGAACAATAAAAGAAATACCGTGACTAATATAGGATCCGCGAACAAAGTATCGTGTTACGACATTGTCTAGGGGAGAGTCAATGTTACTCTACACTAGTTAGCAATGATATCGTCATAGTATATGTCTCCTATATCATTCTCTTGTTAAACCCGAGCCAGTATAATAATACATGATATCCGCGATACTAGGAATATTACAATGACAGGACTTAGGTGATAGCTTGGTACACAGCAAATACATAGATAAAGAACTACTATACTGGGCCAAGAGAAAGATAAACATTGACATGTTATTAGATTCTCTAAGACGGCATGTGATAGCATGCACCATCTGCAGACTTAAATGTATTGATCCTCCAGCAGTAACCACCGGTATGCTATATGACCTAGGATATTCCCAGTACGATGTAAGAGTTTTCTGGTCAAGGCTTCCAAGAGGAGAATACGGGTTCACTATTTACCAGTTGAAAGAAGGCGAGATAAGAATACTCTTCGAGCATAATGTGGGGAAAGTCCAAGAATACTACTGCGACGATGTACGGATTCCAGTAGACGATTATGACGCGGAGAAGAGACCGACTATTTACACCCCCAATAGCCATAGGCTATTCGTTAGATTCCATGGAAATCTAGGAGGCAACCTAATCAGAGTAAACGTGGTTAGAATAGCTAAAATAGTAGAATCATACGAGCCTGGTCTTCCCGAAGAACTATTGGATGTTATAAGGCAAGTCTATTGGGGAAAGCGACCAAAGGAGGATCTAGCTCGTCTCATAGTGAGTGAGCTCTCTAGATGGAGGAATATAGTTAGCCTCCTGTTTCCTCACTTGCCTAAAGACGATGCTGGATATGTGGAAAGAATGCCCATTCTAAGAAGGTAAATAGGTAAAACCTTGTTGATGTAACTATAGTATTTTTATCTACATGTAGTAGTTTACTTTATAGCACCGTAATCTACAACTAGCTGTATCTCTTCTATAATAAATTACCTTCAACACGGTGGTGCTCCTTGACGAAACACACACAAGAAAACAAAGAGGGGAAAGGAGATGTTGGAAGGCTGCTGGCAGGTATAAGACTCCTCTTCAATAATCCCATAACACGCTCATACTTGAAAGCTTCTACAAGACGAGTTATCTGTCGTTATAAGGAAAACGGTGATAGAGAGGCCACGGTCATCTACCATGCTCTAAGTAAGCTTGCTGGAGAACAAGTCTATAGTTGTCCTGTGACCGCACGATTCCTGGGAGCTCTTATAACTAGCACTATTAAGATGGGTGTCAAGCTTCTAGGCGGCAACATCGAGTCGGCTAGTAAGGCACTAGAGGATCCCGCGGTTAGAAGGGGAATATCCCTTGTAATAGAGAGCCTGGCCAAATACGGTGTAACAGTCCCACAAAGTCTCTCAGCGCCATTCCTTATAGTATGGAACTTCACGAACATGTGTAACCTAAGATGTATACACTGTTATCAGCGTGCCGATAAACCAGGCCCCGACGAGCTATCTCTAGAAGAGAAGCTAATGGTAGTTGACCAGCTGGACAAGGCAGGGGTAGCGGCAGTAGCACTGAGTGGAGGAGAGCCTACGATTCATCCCCACTTTCTCCGCATAGTAGATGAGCTGAATAATCGTGGAATATATGTGGCTGTTGCAACCAACGGTACCCGTTTCGCCGACAAAGAATATCTTATGAAAGCTAAACGGCATGGCCTACGATACGTAGAGGTAAGCGTTGACAGTCCTAGACCAAGCGAACATGACAAGTTCAGGGGAGTACCTGGGGCCTGGAACAAGGCAATAAGAGCCCTAGAGAATGCTGTAGATATAGGCATAAGCAATGGAATGGCGACAACGATAACCAAGCTTAACAAAGACCAGATACCCGAGATACTCGACCTAGCCGAGGAAATAGGTGTGCAGAGAGTAATCTTCTTCAATTTCGTACCCACAGGCAGAGGAGAAGACTATGCATGGCTCGACCTGACTCCAGAGGAAAGAGAAGAAGTCCTAAGAACACTATACAACGAGATGAAGAATAGGAAAATAGAAATCATAAGCACTGCTCCACAATACGCTAGAGTAGTACTCCAACTGAGTAGCGGTAGAGAAGTGGCACCGACACACTTCTATGTAGGAAACAACAGGATAATGAAGAGCCTAGCAGAATTCATCGGAGGATGCGGAGCCGGAAGAATATACGCAGCTATCCAGCCAAACGGAGATGTTACACCATGCGTATTCCTACCCATAAAGGTCGGTAACCTGAGAGAAACTACCTTCAACGAGATCTGGTGGAACAGTCCTCTATTAAATGCACTCAGAAACAGGGATAACCTCAAAGGATACTGTGCCAAGTGCCCGTATAGGAATATATGTGGCGGCTGTAGGGCGAGGGCGTACGCATACTACAGAGACCCGTTCGCACCCGACATAGGGTGTATACTTAACAAGGATGCATGGGATAAGCTTCCAAAAAAGAAAATACGCCTAGTCCAGCACCACTAGCTCAGATATTCTAAGTCTAGAGACGGGTGTCCTTTAGCGAGAATGGTATTGCAAGTACAAGGAGTATCTGTGTGATAGTCAATAGTAGAGAATAATAGACATAGACCAGTGGATCCACTGTATTAACAGAGAGAGTGTTAAGTAGAGACGCTACTGTTTCATTAGGTTGCTGTATGTGGACTTTGGCCCAGAAACTAATAGGGTAGAGTAGTGGCCAGAGCCCAGCTATCAGGCCCGTTACGGTTGCAAGTGTTTTCACTACTTTACTCCTTGCCGCGAACATTATTATTGATGCGAATGCAACGGTCGGAACTAAGTATTGGTGATTTACTCTCCAGTAGGTCGCCGTATATACTATGTAGGAGGCCAGAACCGGTACAAGGGGATCCCTTGTTCTCCAGACAGCATAAAGGACGAGTAGATACAATGGCATAAACAGGACTGGCCAAAGCCTTAGGATATATGAGGTATCTATGCCCACATAATTCCATGCATAGAACGCTATTGAAAATATACCGTTAAAACTGTATACTACCGGTACACTGTAGCTCGGAGACGACACGCTTTTCGCTGCTCTCATTAAGAAGGAAAGCGATTCGGGCTCCGCGAATATATATGGAGAGAATGCAACGGCCAATGGTAGAAATACAAGATACAATGCCGTTAAGAGCTTATTGAAGCCGTATGATCGATAATGATATAGTAACATTGCTAATACAGCATATACCAGTAGTGGCTTAATGGCCAGGCTAACGCCCATGAGTATCCATCCAGCCCACTTCCTACGATTGTAGAGGTAGACATAGACTCCGGCTAAGAAGAAGGCTAAAGGAATCTGATCGAACATGCCATAGATGCTCGAGATATATATGACCATTGGGTTAAGATAGTACAAGGTCATCGCAAGGAGTCCCTTTCTCCTGCTACTAGTATACTTTTCTACTATCATATAGATGAGCACAGCCGAGACTATGTCGAAGAAAATATAGATTGTTTTAACAGCTATTATCCAGTCAGGAGGAGCATAAACATTGTATGATCCGTCCACTACAGTTCTTTCAACTGGTGAAGGAGCAAAGAGTCGGAGGACTCCAAGTATAATAATGAATAATGGTCCGTAGACGTAGGGCCATGGATACGCCCATCCTAGCTCTTTCCAGGCAGTGGCATCACAATAAGCATAGAAGTGAAAGTGGTATTCTAAGAATGTATCGGCAAATCCAGCAAACTGTGGGATATCGCTACCACTAGTATAGGGTGCAACTATGATTCGTGGAATCAGTCCTAGGAGGACGAGTATTATGAGCCAGAGTCGACGGCTATCTAGTAGTGTTTTCATTGTATTTCTCAATCTATTGGCACCTGCATCCCCAGGATATTAACCTAGTTATATTATAGCATTGTATAGAGATCCCCGTATATTGTAGTGGTCTTGACTCATAAAATCATTAGGTCAGACTATTGATTTTTACAATCAACCGTAACCTGGTATCATTGGTGTTTGGAGGAGGCTGGTGGGGCCGCGGGGATTTGAACCCCGGACCACGAGGGCCCAAGCCTCGCATCCTAGCCAGGCTAGACGACGGCCCCTCATGTATCCATAGATGTTTTCTCCTCGGTGAGGGTTTTAAATCATATGGCGTTGCTCAGTATTTCTCCATATAATACCTGTACTGAACCGTATGAATATATGGGTGTCTGCTTCATTGGAGTGCGAATACGATATTGTTCTCAACAGGCCTGTCGGAGAAGATCTTCTCGAATACCTTGAGGGATTCAAGGTTTATGTACCTGATAGACCCGTGTCGAGCGAAGAACTCTGGGACATTGTTTCAAGATCCCGCGTTTATATTAATTGGTTCAGCCACGTAGACAAGAAACTCCTAGAGAAGAAGGGATGCCTAAAGCTAATAATTGCACGGAGCACAGGCTACGACTACATTGATGTGGAGAACGCAGAGAAAGAAAATGTATGCATAGCTAATCAGCCTGAACTCATAAACGAGGCAGTAGCAGAATTCGCCGTCGGAGGAATTCTCGCCGCAGCAAGAATGATAGTACACGGACACCTATACATGCCTAAGTGGGGGGAGAAAGGATGGCCAACTCATCTAAGGGGCCTCATAATAAGGGGTAGAAGCGTAGGACTTCTAGGAGCAGGAAGAATAGGACAGAGCATAGCTTACAAACTAGCAGGACTAGGCGCAGGCCCCTTTTACTATTATAGCAGATCAAGGAAACCAGGCCTAGAGGCAGCGCTGGGAGCAAGATTCTTGAGCCTCGAAGACCTATTCAAGCATTCAAGCATCCTAGTTAATAGCTTACCGCTCACTAGGATAACCAAGGGGCTAGTCACGAAGGAGCTACTATTGAAGCTACCATATAACGCGATATACGTTAACATAGGTAGGGGACAGACAGAAGAACCCATGGCCATAGCCGAGGCAGCTAGGGAGAGGCCCGATCTCTACTTTGTACTCGACGTCCATCCAGCAGAGCCATTGCCTTCAGGCGATCCAAGATATGAGTTGCTGGATAACCCACATGTAATCATGACACCGCACTTCGCCGGATACTCCGATGAATCATACCTAGGAACAACAATACTCAGCTTCCTCCAAGCAAAAGACTACCTGGTGAAAGGATGTGTCTGGAACCCTGTTAACAAGGCCTGCAGGATGTGCTCCAGCCAAAGCATAGGCCTGGACGAGGCACTGAGCATTGTCAGGCGCCAGCTAGCGCTGAGAGAAATAATGGATCTACTACCATAACATATAGCATGGGCCGATGACGAATACTCCCCAGAAGGATCCCCTAGCATGCGAGATGAACGTGATTCCTTTAACCGAGGCCTCAATCCTTATCATTAGCGGAGGAGTCCAGGGATGAAGATAACACAACTAGAACTATACCATGTGGCCATGGAGCTCAAAGGGGACTTCGAGACAAGCTTTGGAAAAACAAGGATAAGGCACGGGATCCTTGTACGCCTCGTCGATAATGAAGGATACGAGGGATGGGGAGAAATAGTAAGTGGGGACGGACCATGGTATAGTTATGAGACCATAGGTACAGCCTGGCATATTGTGAGAGACTACCTGGTAAAGTTCCTAGTCGGAGAAATATCGCCTGCTGAGTTCCAGAAACGTTCTGCTCGTATAAGAGGCCATAACATGGCAAAGGCAGGAATAGATGAGGCACTATGGGATCTATACGCTAGACGCATGGGAAAACCATTATACGAAGTCATAGGCGGCGAGCCTAGACCCGTAAAAGTAGGGGTAAGCATTGGCATAAAGAGAAGTATAGACGAACTCCTTTCAGTAATAGCCAAGAGACTCGAAGAAGGATACGAGCGGATCAAACTCAAAATAAAGCCAGGCACCGATATCCGAATAGTCGAAGCCATCAGGAGAGAATACCCCGACATACTCCTACAAGTAGACGCAAACGCCGCATACAGTCTCCAAGACCTCGAAACCTTGAGATCACTAGACAAATACGATCTACTCATGATAGAACAACCCCTGCACTACGATGACTTGCTAGACCACTCCATACTCAAAACCAAGATAAAGACACCGCTCTGCCTAGACGAAAGCATCAAATCACCAAGACACGCTAGATACGCTCTGCAACTAGAAAGCACAGACATCATAAACATAAAGCCAGGCCGGGTCGGAGGAATAACACTAAGCCTCGAGATCCACGACTTATGGAGCCAAAAAGCAGGGAGACCAGTATGGATAGGAGGAATGCTCGAGACAGGAGTAGGAAGAGCAATTCTAGTAGCCCTAGGAACCCTACCCGGAGTAAGATACCACAGCGACATAAGCGCAAGCGACCGGTACTATGAGGAGGACATCATAACCGAGCCATGGACTCTACATAAAGGATCAGTAATAATACCACGCGACAAGCCAGGAATAGGAGTAGAAGTAGACATGGACAAGCTAGAAAAATACACCTTAAGAAAAGAAACCATCGACATAGAGAATCCTTGATCTCGGCGTCACCGACCGCGGGAAAGACTCTGAACCCATTATGGTGTATACACTATGAACAGCGCACTCTATACAATAAACCGAGATAGACTTTCACAGGTTTCTGCACTGCTAGTTGCCTCTAATATAAGGGATCTGGTAAAAAGGCTTGAGGACGAGGATCCCCAATACCTAAGTGTAAGGGATCTAGTTAGAAAGAGGGGAGCCAGTGAGAGTAGCGTACTTGCAGTGCTTAATGCACTCGTCAGCTATAAACTGGCGATGAGGGGAGAGGATTGGTGGCGTTGCTGGAGCAGGTATCACATGGATCTTCCCTTGAGGAGGGATATAGGTGCTCTTGTTGACGACGAGGTTAGATTTCTTGAAGAGTGTAGGGGAGCCGTGTTCCAGAGAGCTGCCAAGATAAAGAGGCTATACAAGGTTAAATCTAAGGGATTTCCTGTACTCGATAGGTTGTATGAGTCTCCTCTTAGTATATTTGACTCGGCAGGATGGCTTATTGATGGATTAGCCCGTGCTTTATCCTCTAAGCCCTACGCTAAGACTATCGTTTTTGCTGCCAAGATGGCATATTATGTTGCTAGAACTGTTGATAGGGAAAGGATGGCTCCGTGGGATGCTATGATTCCCGTAGATCTTAGAGTGGCCTGTTTTCTCTATAGTACTGGTATAATTGAGGCATCAAGTTACCGGGACATAATGAGGGATCCCCGGAGAGCACAGGAAGCGATATTGGATCTCGCTAAACAGATTGGTGTGCCTCCACTTAACCTTGACTCGTTGTTCTGGAGGACAGGATGGATTCCCCGCGATCTACCCAGGGAATCTTGGGATAGGGAACTAGCTGTGATAACCGGGACGAGGTTTCCTTCTAGATTGTTTGTTAGACCTTGTACTTAGCTGGTGAATGTGTTCTTATAGAGTTTCTTAGATGCCGAGATTATCTTGTATGCTTTCTCCGCATCTTCCGGGGATACGACGATTACTGTGTCTGTGTGGACACTCATTAATTGTTCTATGTTTATTCCAGCGTTTGCTAGGATTGTTGTTATGTATGAGATGAATCCTTGCGTGTGTATTATTTCCCGGGGACTGATTATAATTAGTAGGGTTCTTTCCCGTGATGTATTTACTGGTTCTATGGGTATAGATTTGAGGATCTCGTCCGCATGTTCTTCTCCTATTGTGAGCGTGATAGTAGTTACCCCCTGGAATAAGAGAAGTATCCTTGATGATCCTGCAAGTTTTCTTACCTTATCGGCAATGTATCCCAGTGCGGTTACAGGATAAGTTATGACTGCCACGTCGGCTCTGAGCTCAAGGCTTGACTGGGAGAGTAATTCTGCTGGTTTATGGAGAGCTGACTCCTTGTTTTCTAGCACTTGTTTTAGCCGTGATAGGGCTGTCTTCACAGCTTGTGGCGATACATTTAGGTTTTCTTTTTCTAGTGTTGTAGCTATCCATTCAGCTGTCTTTGAGAGGTTTAGGAGGCCCTGGCTCAGCATTGTTTGCAGGCAGGGGTTTGATCTTATAATCGTCTCTGTTAGTTTTGATACTGTTATCTTTTTTTGTGTCATATGTATCACCATGAAACATATTGCTTGAGATCTAATTCATCTTGTTATATTTATGTCATTGTTCTTTTATTTGTGTAACGTTCTCCCTGCTATTATTAGGTCTCATATTAATCGCTATGGCCACGTGGTGAAATATTATGAGGATAGTTATTGCTTATTCGGGTGGACTCGACACCAGTGCTATTCTAGCCTTACTCGTGTCTGAGGGACATGAGGTCATAACTGTAACGGTTGACGTGGGACAAGAGGATGATTTGAAAGGTGCAGAGGAGAGAGCTTATCATCTTGGCGCTTCTAAGCATATACATATTGATGCCGTAGAGGAGTTCGCCAAAGATTATATTTCGTGGGCAATAAAGGCAAATGCATTATACGAGGAACAGTATCCTCTTGGCACTGCTCTTGCACGGCCGCTCATAGCGTTGAAAGTAGCTGAGATCGCGTTAAAGTATGGAGCAGACGCCGTAGCCCATGGATGTACAGGTAAGGGGAACGACCAGGTGAGATTCGATGCTATGCTGAAATACTATTTGGGAGAGAGTATTGGAATCATTGCACCGGTGAGAGAACTAGGACTTACGAGGGAGAAAAGCCTCCAGATCCTTAAGGAAGCAGGCCTCAGCCTCGAGACGCCCCACAAAAAATATAGTATTGACGAGAACCTCTGGTCAAGGAGCATTGAGGGCGGAGAACTAGACGATCTAGGAGTAGAGCCGCCGGAAGAGGTATATGCATGGACAGTAAGCCCGGAAAAGGCTCCTGATGAGCCCTTATATCTCGAGATAGGTTTTGATATGGGAATCCCCTACATGGTGAACGGGGTCGAGATGCCGCTCCACGGGCTAGTAAAATACCTTAACGAGCTCGTTGGAGCCCATGGATATGGGAGAATAGACCATGTAGAGAACAGAGTTGTAGGCCTAAAGTCAAGGGAGATCTATGAGGCTCCAGCCGCTCTCGCATTGATATACGCACACAAGGATCTCGAAAAAACAGTATATACTCCAAAGGAGTATAGGTTCAAGCAACTAGTCGATAGAGAATGGACCGATCTCGTATACCAGGGCCTTTGGATGGAGCCACTGAAAACGCATCTCGAATCCTACATAGACTCCTCGAACAAATACGTCTCCGGGACAGTAACGCTCAAGGTATACAAGGGATCAATCCAGATAGCATCAAGAAAACCCGAATACACGAGCTACAGCACGGAACTAATAGACTATAACAAGGGCTGGTACCCGAGCGCCGAGGAGGCAACAGGCTTCATCAAGATCTACACAATGCACAGCCTCTATACCGCCTGGAGCAGAAAACAAACCAAGAAAACTCCCCTCGAGGAGAAGGTGCACGCCAGTTGAAATACCGGCGCCTAACAGGAATACAGGGAGTCGAGAATGATCCGACCTATACATATGCATCGAGTCTAGCCCATGATCACTACATTAAACAATACGTTATAACAGTATTGAGAAACCACGTAATCCATCTAGCAGAGCAACAGATCATATCGGAAGAAATAAAGAAGCAAGTAATAGAAGCCCTTGAAGACCTAGAAGACGAGCCATTACCCCAGGAAGGTTACGAGGACGTATTCGAATGGATCGAGGACATGCTCGAGAAAAAGACGTATGGGAAAAGTAAGTGGATATGGATAGGGAGGAGCAGGAACGACCATATCTCGGCCGCGCTAAGACTATATACAAGGGACAAGCTAAGACAAGCCATATCCCTAATCCAAGAAACAATCAAAATCCTAGATGATCTACAAGGTAAATACAAAGGAGTACTCATACCATTATTCACGCACCGAGTCCCAAGCCAAATAGGTACAGTCGACTGCCTCTTGCAGGCCTGGAAAACAATATACGAGACGTTTCAAAGAATACTAGAAAACTCCTATACAGTAGTAAACAGGGGTCCACTTGGGGCAGGAGCGGGCGCAGGAACACTAGCAAACCTCGACCCCGAGAATCTCAACAAGAGCCTAGGATTCAAAGAAACTCTAACCTCCTCGATTTACGCTTCCGGCTCACGGCTCGATCTAGCGGTTGCAGTCGACTCTGCTAGTCTAGTCCTAGTAGAGCTTACTAGGATAGCGACTGACCTGATAACATATCAGTCGCCGCCATACAAGATAATGATCCTTCCAGACTCGCATATAGCAACTAGCAGTATAATGCCTCATAAACGGAACCCTGTGACGCTCGAAGCACTACTAGGAAAAGCCTCAAGAACAATAGGATGTAGCATGGCCTTTAAGACGACTATGATGAGGCTACCGAGTGGATATAGCCTTGATCTACAAGAGGCCAATCCCTGCCTCTACGAGACAATAGAAATACTGACTGCGTCTCTAGAAATTATAAAGGATCTCTTATACACGCTAAGCATAGATGTTGAGCAGGCAGAGAAAATAGCATTATCTAGTAAGGCTTGGAGCGCTGAGCTCGCTGAGAAAATAGCTCTCGAACAGGGCATTCCATTGAGAGAATCCTATAGGAGAACTCTAGAGGTTCTCGACGAGGTAAAAGACCCCAGAGAATTATTGAGAATGAGAAAAACGGGATGTGTTCTAGATAGGAAGAGTTAGGATCCATGTTGCGGATCCCATACATATACCAGGTATTCCATCATTGTGGGACTATTTGATTCGTTGAATAGTGTGGGATCCAGATATTCTAGTGGCATGGCGTTCTTTACTAGTAAGATTGATTCTGTCTTGTAGAAGTTTCCTATAAACAAGTTTAACGTATATGGGCTCTTGTTCATTGACGCGTATGCTAGTGCTAGTGTTTGTGGGGCTAGCGTCGATATGTTGAATAGGGTATTGTTGCCGATTCCCAGTAGATGGGATATATAGCTGTTATACACGTATGATGCTATAATCGGCGTGTCGTGTATGTTTCCGTCTTCTCCTGGCGGTATAATGTAGTTCTTGTTGTAGTATCCTGGAATAGTGTTATTGTAGATAACGTATGCATCCTTTATTATTCCCTCAGTAGATTGAGGCAAGTACAGGTTTGTGAGATTTTTGAAGAGAACATCTATTTTCTTAGCCATATCAGTATAGTCTTCGAATGGGTTGAATGTGATGCATTTCATCCCCGTGTAATCATAGGCGATAGCATATATTGGGGTGTAAAGGAAGACAGGAGTGATAACATAGTATGTACTATTCTCGAGGACGATTGAGTCCGCCACGTAGTAGACAAGGATACCGTCATAATAGTAGATAACTTTTCCAGGAGCGAAGATATATCCTTGCTCGATGCCCGTGGGGTAGTCTCCTGGGGATACTGCGACGGTCGTAGTCCATGTGGTATTAACCGTATATGAGTAGAGGCCTAAGACATTGTGTCCAAGGAAGGAGTAAAATGTTACTGCGTCCCTGCCAGGCGAGGATACTATTGTGATAGAGGCCTGTGTCCATGTGGGTGGGGCCCCGTTACCGTTATAAAATGCTGAGATCCCAACGATAGGCATGTAGTCTATGGTTTGAATCACTGTTCCGTAATCGTAGGGATCCTTCCAGTCCACACTAATGTCGGGGTATTTTTTCTTCAAGGATTCTATCATTGTGTTTAGGAAGTAGTCCATGCTATAGATGCCAGGAGGAATACCGATAGAGTCTATAGCGTTTTCGATCGCCCTTGTTAGAGAGCAGTAGTCTGAGTCATATACTTTTCCGTATGAGAAATTGTAGACGAATTCTGTCCATAGTTTCTTTATTATAATATCTCTACTTGGTAGGACAGCAACGTTTGTTTCAATGCGCTCGTACCAGTCTGCTGGAGGATTATCACTCATGTTTATGAGATCAGGGTACATTAGCCTGAAGCCTACAGGTCCTGGGCACTCGCCTGGTTTAGGAATGTAACCTATATCCATTAGTGTTGTCTTTGACGGTTGTAGTCTTGGAGCAATAGTTTCTAGGTCTGGTTTAAAGTATGTGCATTCTCCTAGATTGTCAGCGTCTATATATATTGTGCCGAGATAAAGTAATCTGAGAGGATTCTCGGAGGCTAGCTCGCTTGCCTTGAGGGGATCGCCTGTTACCTCTCTATAATAATCGTATGTGGTATAAGTGTAGGATTTTATGCATGTCTCTCCATTGTCATTGTATCCGTAAACTATAATGGTGAGTGAAGCATAGGCGTTTTCTCCAATTGACCGGTATAGGTCGAGCTCTTTCTTCATCAGGGTCTGGTTTACATGGATCCTAAACTCGAGGACGAGTTCTTGGCCTTTCACCATTTTACCGGTGGCTATGGAGTATCCGCCGGGATACTTTAGGTAGGCCTCCACATATGCCAAGTCCGCGTCTACCGCATCTTTAGAAAATACTATTCTCAATGTAGACGAATGATTGAGGGTCTGTGAGGGCATGTAGACTAAAAATGAAGCTACAAGTATACCAATGATAAACACTAGTATGAGTGTTTTTCTAGAAACATGTATTTTGGGCATCTATAGTCCCAATTTTTATAAGTGTATCTTAGTTATTTAAATGGAATGAAGAGCAATAAGGTTATTTCCTTCAGGGAATATAATTATTTAATTACCGGGGACTAGGTCTTGGCCCAAGTCGGAAAATACTTATTCCTTATCGGACTAGTGCTTGTTGTTGTATTCTTTGCTTCTGCTCCTAAAAGCCCGGTCTATAGCTGGATTCCCAGCGAGTACAGTAACCTATTGGGATCCATAGGCTTGGCTTCTGGATTACTGGCCTTGGCACTGATTGTTACGGGTTATGTCTTGTATCAGTTTGAGACTAAGCCTAGGCCCGTGGCCTATTATAATATCGGGTTCTTCGCGACCCTCCTCTCATGGATGGCAATATCAAATCTTATAAAAGAGTTCTTCTTCAGTTCCTACGGCTTACTAGGCATGTTGATATCGCTTATTGTTGCTTCGCCGGTAATAGTGATATCCTATTTCCTCATGCTTAAGCCACTACAGAAGAAGGCGAAGAGGACCTATGCATTTGTCATTATCAAATCGGGAAGCAGTGAAGAGAAGAGATAGTGGGTCCTTGGACTATTTCAGGGCCTTGTAGAGTAATAGGAGGAGGCCTAGTAGCTCTATAACCTGTAGTGTGAGGAGGCTATGGCCTAAGGCATCATATAGTATGCTCCATTGTAGTCCTGAGACAAGCATGCCTACTGCACTAGCAAATCCTAATACCGCGAATCCTTGTGCTCTAGACCCTATAGGCGTGTATTTTGCTATGCCCGCCCGGCCTATGCTCTCGTAGAGCCCCATGAATATTCCCCAGGCTAACGCGTATGGTAGGGGCGATTGTGGGATAAACAGGAATAGTAGTCCTGCCGCGAACGCCCCTAAAACGAGTATAGTTAGGCTCTGGAAGGGATACTTGTCGAATAGCGCGCCGAAAACTATTGCTGAGAATGCATCCACAAGCATAGCCATGCTATATAGTGCTCCTATGCTTGCAATAGACGCTCCCCAAACGCTATAATAATAGGATCCCAGTATCCAGTGAGGAGCTAGTATGAAGCTTAACCCTATAGCAGAAGCAAGCATTATAGTAGCTCTGGGAGCCCCTGTGGCCAAAAACGGCTTGGCCTCTGCCTCGGCCTCCCTGATGCTAGGATATAACAAGTAGGCTCCAAGCAAGAGTATCAGTGCTATACCCGCAGGTATAGCTGTTACCAGGAAGCCCCATCTTATACCATGTATAGTCGCGGCCCAAGCCACGAGTAAAGGGCCAGCCACAGCCCCTACCTGGTCTAAGACCTCGTGTATTCCATAGACCTTTCCTACACCTATGCCTTCAGCAACCTCTCCAAGGACTATGTCGCGGGCAGGAGCCCTCAGACCCTTGCCTATTCTCTCGAGAACAAGAAGGATGAATGCTGTATCCCAGTAGCCTGCGAACGCGAGTAAGGGTATAGCAATGAGATTAATGATGTAGCCGATGAATACTAGCGACCAGTAGAAAAGGCTACTGCGATACTTAGACAATAAGCTTCCCGAGACTCCCCTGACCAGGTATCCTAGGAAGTCTCCGAGACTGACGCCTCCAGCGACTAGAGCCGTGCCGCCCAATAGTTCCAGGTAGGGTCCAGATATGCTTCTGCCTCCTTCATAGGTCATATCGGCGAATAACGATACGAATGATAATAGGAGGAAGACAAATAGTGGTCTTCCGGGCCTCAATTCCTTGAGCACCAGGTCATGCCTCTGTATTGTCTTCGTATTATTAGGCTACAGTATACGGGTACAAGTATTGTTTTATAATGATAGAAATTAATGCTTTGGCATCAGGAATTTTTGCTTATTATAAGTTCTCCTTTCGCCATTTTGACTAGATCTGTTATATCTAGTACTTGGAGCCATGTTTCTCGAGGTAATATTGTTTTGTCCGGTAGTATGAGGAGTTTTGTTTCTGCTGGTAGTTTGGCGAGTTTCTCTTCTATTTCTCGTAGTTTTTGCCTGGTTATGTCTGATGTCCATTTGACTTCTGCGATCAGTTTGAGTTGTTTGAACTTTGTGAGTGCTATATCTGTCTCTGGTTGTAGTATCTTGACTGGTCGCAGACCTAGGGTTTCCATGAATAATTTTTCTATAAATGTCTCTATTAGATGTGGGACGATTTGTTTTATGACGCTTGTCTTGAATTGTGGTGGTAAGGGGGTGTCGCTTATAGAGTAGCGTGCTTCAAGGTAATAGAGAGTATATGTTAGGGGAGATTTATGCCTGTAGATGCCGCGTTTTGTCCTCCATATTGGTATTTTTTCGAGGAGGCCTATCTTAGTCATTATAGCTAGGTATTTGGTTATCATTCCTGTTTCGGGTTTTTTGATTAGTCCTTTTGAGTAGAGCCAGTTGGTTATCTCGGTTAGTCGTGTTTTTCCTGCGGCGATTGCTTCTAGTATTCCTAGGTATCTGTTTGTGATTGTGAGGTCTTCTTCCATTAGTATGTCTCCTACGAGGCCCTTCACCATCTCGGGACCGCTGATGGCTATGTCGTGTAGGGTCCATCCTATGAGGATTGGTTCCTGGTAGTATACGAGGAGCTCTATTGTTTCCTTATCCAACTTTTTCCATTTATGGGATAGGAGGTCTTTTGGTGATATTAGGTCTACCTTGTATTGTTTGAATAGTCCTTGTAGTGGAGCGTCTTTGCCTGTAACGTGTTTTTTGTAGTAGTGTAGTGTTGATGTTATGAGTACTAGTTGGTCGGTACAGGTTCCTGCATGGATTGCATCGAATAGTTTGGGATTGGCTCGGTGGAACTCGTCTAGTATGATGTGTTCTTCTACGCGGCAGAGTCGGGTAAATGAACTTGTGTCTAGTTCTATGTCATCTTCTGGATTGTATATTGTTCCTCCTTTTCTAACAATGTAGTAGTTGTAGTTTGGTAGTGTTTGTCTTGCTGTAAATGTTTTTCCTGTTTTTCTTCTCCCGTATAGGAGTCTTCTTCCATTTGTTCTGAGGAAGTTTTCTAGTTCTGGTCTTCTGATTATGATACTCATAGTATCATACCAGTAGTATCATATTTCTAGTATCACTTATATCCATTATTACTTGACAGAAACAACGCAATTAAGAGGTTTTAGTTTATAGTCTGCAATGCCACATCGTTATACAATGGCGTGTTCTACTGGGTGGTCACGGGTGCGTGATCGTATTAGAAGCGCTGTATTGTATGGTTGGAGACAGCCTTTCCGGATCGAGGAGTTTGAGGTCGAAGTCCCCGAGGGCTGGGTTCCTGTCGAGGTTAAAGCTGTAGGTATATGCGGACGAGACCTTGTAGTGTGGAAGGGAGGATTCCCTAATCTCAAGCCTCCACTTGTACTGGGCCATGAGGTATTCGGATACTATGAGGGTAAACCTGTAACGGTTTATCCTGCGGTGCCGAATCCAGTATGTAAGGATTGTCCTCCTGTCATTCTTGGAGAGAATCTTCCAGGCGGATATGCTGAGCGTGTGTATGTTCCACGAGAGAACATTATTCCGTTGCCAGACGATGAGTTCGAGAAATATGCGGCTGCGACATGTGGAGTCGCTACAATGATGCATGCGGCGAGCGTTGCAGGAGTTAAGCCGGGCGAGAGGGTTCTTGTGACCGGTGCGAGTGGGGGTGTTGGAATACATGGAGCACAGTATCTCCAGCTCTTGGGAGCGAAGGTTCTCGCGTATACGAGGAGCGAGGAGAAGGCTCGTGTGTTAGAGGATCTCGGGATAGAGGTTGTTAGGAGCCTAGACTTCTATCGTGAAAAAGGAAGAGTGGACGTTGTAATGGAGATCGTCGGAGCTCCTACGCTCAACGAGAGCATGAGAAGCCTGAGGTTCCGGGGTAGGCTTGTACTGATCGGTAATATTACTGGAGAGCCACTTATGATAAAGAGGCCTGCATTGTTCGTGATGAGGGAACTGATGTTTAGTGGGACTGCCGCGTTTACCTATGACGAGTGGCTTGCCGCTATCAAGGTTATAGGTAAGGGTGCTATCAGGCCGTTCTATAAGGTCTTTAGATTGGAGGAGATTAATGAGGCTTATAGGGAGGCTATGGAGGGTAGTAGGGTCGGTCGTGTAGTACTGCTTGTAGGGTAGTGTTGGGGTGTGGTTTGTGGAGGACTGTGTTAACCGGGGGGTTAACGCCCTCGTTACTGGGGCTAGTAAAGGAATAGGACAAGCAATTGCCATAAGGCTAGCCAAGTCCTGTGCGAGGGTAGCCGTAAACTATAGACGCGACCAGGAGGGTGCGAAGGAAACCCTCAGAAAGATCGAGGAGCTTGGCGGGGAAGGAATACTAGCACAGGGAGATGTCTCGGATCCGGCACAAGTATCTAGGATGGTTGAAGAAGTACATAAGGGCCTCGGCAAGATACAGATACTTGTAAGCAACGCTGGGGTGGGATACGCTGTTCCCTTCAAGGATCTCAGCGTTGAGCTATTTGATAAACAGATAGCGGTTAATCTCCGCGGCGCATTCCTTGTCTCACGCGCGTTCCTTGATGATATGATGAGTAGTGGATGGGGACGGATAGTCTTCGTTTCGAGCATAGCGGGTATAACGGGGGCGGAATATCTCTCTGCTTATAGTGCTGCTAAGGCTGGCCTTATGGGGCTTGCTAAGAGTATGGCTTTGGAGCTTGGAGAGTATAATATTACTGTTAATGTTGTGGCTCCTGGTTTTGTTGGGACAAGGCTCGGCTACTCGTATTTCAAGTATCTTGGGGAGAAGCTTGGTGTTGATCTCTTGGATCTCTATCTGAGGGATCGTACGCTGCTTGGTAGGCTTAGTACTGTTGATGAGGTTGCTGAGGCTGTGTTGCTTGTTGCTAGGCGTGATGTTGGAAGTATTACTGGTGAGGTTATTGTGGTTGATTCTGGTACTGTTATTAGTAGTGGTAGGCTTCCGAGGATGGGATAGGAGAAATTGTTTCTAGATGGATATTGTTTCTTGTTTTCAATAATAATATAAATAGATAATATAAAAACACGCCATACATTAACACCGTTAAATGGAGGAGGAAAGCAGACAACCATTGAATACAGGGAGGACGAACAAGACATGATGAGACACCACGTACAGAAACAGGTCAAAGAACAACTAGGAGAAAACTGTGATAAGACGATAGCATTATTAGGTGCACCCAACACGGGGAAATCCACCCTATTCACGGTTCTCACTAAGAAAACAGTAACAATAGCGAATTGGCCTGGAGTCACAGTAGACATTGAAGTAGGAAAAGTAAGAGTCGAGGATAAAACACTCTGCATAATAGATTTGCCGGGAACCTACGGCCTAATACCTACAAGCCCCGAGGAAACGATCGCCCGCCAAATACTAATCCAGGAAAGACCCGACCTCATAGCAGTCGTCCTCGACCTAAGTCAACCAGAGGCAAGTCTCGGACTCGTAGTGCAAGCTATAGAAGCTTTCCCCGGGAAAATAATTGTAGTAGGAACAAAGGCGAACTTAGCGCATGCCATGGGATACCATGTAGACACAGAAGCGCTTGGCCACATTCTCAAGGTCAAGGTAGTCAAGACAAGTGCACTAGAAAACATCGGTATAGAATCCCTCCGCGAAGAACTCCTACAGGAGAAGGGAGGAGGCAGAGTAAGAATAGACTACGGCATACTAGAGGCAACCATCTCTAGACTCGAGGAAGACCCTGAAATAGTGGCCGCGGCGGAGAAGCTAGGATATTCTCCCAGATGGATCGCGGTTCAATCACTCTACGGTGATATAAGCCTATTAAATGAGCTTGCAAGACTCGGATACACTAGTCTAGTAGAAAGACTAGAAGAAACAAAAACAGATCTAGAGAAGAGACTAGGAATCAGCCTCGACATAGTCATAACCGAGCACCGCATATCCTACATAGAGAAAGTGGCAAAACAAGTAATAGTACGCCGGAAACCAGCCAGCACAAGATGGCAACAAATAGCAGACCTATTCATGCACCCAGTAATAGGAGTATTCCTAAGCTTCCTAGGCCTACTCGCAACATTCACCATAGTCTTCGCGGTAAACACAGGGTTCCCACTAAACATCATATTTGGAAAACTAGGATTCGAACACGCAGCCACAATAATAGAAGAATACAGTATATCAAGCCTACTCGACGGCTTCTTCTCATGGCTAGCCAACACGATCTCCCAAACAATAGGAGGCCCCCTGGGCAGCCTCATAGGAGACGGAATAATAGGCGGAGTAGGATTCGTAGTGAGCTTCCTACCCCTAATAGCAATGATCTATTTCTCAATAGCAATACTCGAGGACTCAGGCCTCGCGGCGAGAATGGCCGTCAGTTTCCACCCACTATTCAAGAAGTTCGGGTTAAGCGGGAGAAGCGTCTTTCCACTAGTCATGGGGCTAGGATGCAATGTTCCAGCCGTGCTGGCAACAAAGGCCCTAAACGAAGAAGAACGCTTCCGAGCTGCTTTCGCTGTGCCCTTCATCCCATGCCAGGCAAGAATAGTCGTAATAGCCGCGTTCACAATAACCCTAGTACAAGGAGTACTCCACCAGACGCTTGCCATAAGCATAGTATTCGTTGAGGCGTTTGTTGCCGCTATAGTTACAAGCCTAATAGCCAGCAGAATAGTACAGCCTAGGCTCTACAAGGATCTTATCCCAGATTACCAGCCAGAGCCAGAAATACTCATGGAAATACCCCCCGTTCATAGCCCCCACTGGAAAGTTATATGGTGGACTGTAAGAGACAACACCCTGCACTTCCTAAGGAAGGCTGGAACAGTGATATTCCTCCTAGCTATCGCCACTTGGGCAATGCTTAACCTTGGGCCCAGCGGTTACGTGACTAGCATAGATGATAGCTTCGGAGCAATAATAGGCAACTATGCTGGAATGGTCACTCATCTTATCGGCGTAGAGAAAGGAACCGACAGGATACTAGGAATAGCACTTGTAGACGGACTGATAGCCAAGGAAGGAGTACTTACAGCAATAGCCGTGAGCCTAGGAGGAGAATCACAGAGCATACATAGCGCTATACAAGGACTGGGTCTAACAACCGCACAGAGCATAGCGTATCTTGTAATGATAAGCCTCTACTTCCCCTGCATAGCTACGCTAGCAGCAATGATAGGTATCGTTAAGTCTAAGAAGCTAGTAGCAGCATATGCCGTGTACTCGATCCTCCTAGCAATATTATTCTCTGCCCTAACATACAAGCTGCTACTACTAGTAGGAATACGATAAGAGGCCGATAACAATGAGCGAGATAAGACTAATACTGAGACGAATTAGGGAAGGAGAAGATCCTGTAGACGTACTGGAAAGCATAAAGGATCCGGAAAAGAGGCGACTATATACTTATCTCCTAGCGTCACAAGGAAAATATCGACTAGTAAAACCTAGGATAGGATGTGACTGCTCCGTGTGTCCTTTTAGAAGGTATTGTACCCTGTCCTTTGTTCCCGGAAAAGGCTCCTAGACCTACACCATCCCACGGTTAAAGTTATCTAAAACGTATAGTTTGCCGCATTGGCAATAAATAAACGCTTGGACCATCAAATCTTACTACTCGATTATAGTGTGAGGTGTCGTCCTCATGCCAGAGATAGTGCTTCCTCGAAGGATCATATTTGGAGAAGACGCGGGAGAAGGAGTCGTAGGATTGCTTGGTACTCTAGGTGCTAGGAAAGTACTGGTGGTAACCGACGAGGTGATTAGTAGACTAGAAAAGTACACGCAGCTGATAAGCTCTTTGAAGAATGCAGGTATAGAGGTTGTCGAGTATAGGAGCGTTCCGCCTGAGCCTCCTGTCGAGATAGGAGAAGAAATCGCACAGTCTGCAGGAGACCACGTGGACGTTATCTTGGCCGTAGGAGGTGGTAGCGTTATAGACGCTGCGAAGGCTGCATTGGTTAAACTGCATAGACCCGATGTAGAGATACGGGACGTGGCTCCTTTCAATATTCTAGGCATAGAGCTCTCCCGCCCTATACTTGTAGCAGTACCTACCACTGCTGGCACTGGTAGTGATGCAAGTTATGGTATCGTCTTAACCGTCCAGGAAGGAGACCGACACTATAAGATGGCTGTAGGTAGCCTCGAGGTCGTCCCCTATTCCTCGGTACTTGATCCTGGGTTCCCTGCAACCGCTCCACACAGGATTAAGGTTGGCGCAGCCATAGACATCCTTAGCCATGCCCTAGAGGCATTATCAAGTAATAATAGTAACGTTTTCAGTGATGCTCTCGCGGAGAAAGCTGCTATAATAGTATTCACGGATCTAAAGAAGGCCCTGGAGGGAGACGATGAAGCTCTATCGAGGCTCCATCTCGCCGCCACAATGGCGGGTATAGCCTTCACAAATAGTGGCTTGGGACTGGCTCATGCGATAGCACACTCGCTAGGCGGAGAACTAGGCATACATCACGGAACAATGGTCGGTATTGTGTTACCCCGTGTCGTCGAGTTGAACATGGAGGACCCTGTTGTCGCCGGGAAACTTGAGAGATTAAAGACTATCCTGGAGAAAGCTTACGGACTACCAGTTAAGGATAGTATTGTAGGACATATTATTGAACTTTACAAGAGAGTCGGGCAGCCCACGGGCATAAAGGAACTAGGAGTAACTAGGGATATGTACAATGATATTGTGATGAAAATGAAGGACGAAGTATTCCACGATCCCGAGATTGCATACGCCCCCATTATCCCGGATCCTGAGAGACTAGAGAAGATACTCTTGGACATCTACGAGCCACGCTAATGCTCTCTAAGCCCAGTTTTTGCATTTACGTCTACGTCTATAAACGATAAATAATGACTTCAGCGAATCTAATAAGTGACTAGACATATTTCTATGCGATATATCGCTACTCAGAGGGAGAAGAAGCGATGCCTAAGTTCCCTAGCCCAGAGTGGGCTGAGAAATACTGCGAAGCTTTAAACAGCAATGAGAAATACGAGAAGGCTGGAAAAGGATGGGTCTGGCCAATACTCTTTCTCGTGGAGGATCTCCCCGACGACTTGAAGGCCCAGTATCCAGGTAAGCCAGGCTTCATCCTCTATCTCGAGAATGGTAAATGCAAGAAGGTCGAATGGTACGACGATGCGAGCAGCGCTGATGCCCCCTATGTTTTGTCTGCTAAGTATAAGGATTGGCTGAACATAATAGAGGGCAAACTGAATCCTCTCACAGCTATTGTACGTAGGAAGCTAAAACTAGTTAAGGGCGACTATGGTACAGTTATGAGATATCCTATAGCGGCGCTGGAAATGGTGAGGTCTGCACAGCAGGTTCCTAGAGACTAGGACTTAGCTCTATTTCTCCTCTTTTCTGTAGTACTCCGAGCGCCATCCATGCGACCACTAGTATTAAGAATGCTATGCTGAGGCTTAGAACCATTTTCCAATCTAGGTGCCTGACCTCTACAGCGATTATTTCTCTTAGTATTGCTAGAACTGCTGCTTCGATTACTATTCTTATAGGTAGAACCCTCCTGGATATCGCTGTGAACAAAGTTCTGAGTATATCTATTGATAGTATTAGTAGCAGAATAAGGTCGAGGACCTCCAATATATCGTTTTTTGTCGGAAGACTAAAACCCTTCTCTGTCTCCAATACTAATAGAAGAACCTTGACAGATGACAATACAATCATTAATGCCAATATAGCTCCAAGTATAAGCTCTAATGCTTCAATCGTCGCCCGCATTGCTTTGCCCAGTGAATGGAGTTCTTCACTACCCATAGCTTATTTCCTCCTTATAGCCCCGATACTTCTAATACCCTTATTTCGATTCTCTATGTAGAAAGTATTTCTAATAATATGTGCCTAGTATTAATATTTGTCGTGTTACACATATGGAATATGATGGGGATAAGAATTGTATTGGCGTTCCAACTCTTACTATGCCAACTGGTTCGGATGGGGTCGTGGCAGAGGAAGAAAAGGATGGGGTAGAGGCGGCACTATCGGCCCTGCTCCTCCACAAGTAATTCCATATCAGCCTCCCCAGGGAACAATATCATTGGAACGAGTACCTAGCGGTGCAAAAGTCAAGATAGTCGCCATACTAGCCGGGTACGGTGCGTCAAGCAGAGCCTATCAGATGGGTCTAGCTCCAGGTACAATAGTAGAAGTCGTAGAGAACAATCTATTATATCCATGGACACCAATAATCGTCAACGTCCATGGACTACAAGTAGCCATCGGACGAGGCCTTGCATCAAGAATATTCGTTGAAATATTGGAACAACCAACGGTCCAGCCTAGTAGTGGATCCTCTCAGCAAAGCACCCAAAATCAATGAAGCCAATAGCCATATCTAATCAATTAATTCTCGATTCATAAAGATCCCCCGGGCTTCTGTCCCCGGATCTCGTTCTCAGCTTAGGAATATACTAAGGATTCTCTGAAGTCATAATATTATCGAGGTAGATGTTTACTATTGCCCCGGTTACACCCGGAGAATACGGGGCACCGAGCACTCCCTTATCTACCATACTATGACTAGCATCAATATATTCTACAAGTATAGGCCCGTTCTCCGCCAGGATCTCCTCTAGCCTAGACTTGGTTACCCAGCTCTCCTCAGAATGATATATTACAATTATCACACCTTTATTCATTATTCTAAGATACTCGATAGTTTTATGCTCATAGTCTAGTATTGCTCCGAGCCCTCGGTGCTTTCCTCGTAGAACTGCGCGTATCCAGCCAGTCCTCGTCTCGTAGTCTGGGCGGAGTTGTCTTAGCCTGTCGCCCGGTGCTAGGAGAGTACAGCACCTTAGCTTTACTATTGAGAGGGTGTCTCTCCTTATACCGTGACTTAGTAAGAGAGTATTAGCTATGAATTCTGAGGCCTCATCTAGGCTCCTTGGCTCGGGGAGATAATGTATACGCTTGTACTTGTCTATATCTAGATTCTGGAGCATTATTGTATCACTTTATGCCTAGTTTCCTTAGGAGTCTTCTGTCTCGTTTGAATCGTTTCATCATGGTCCGGAGATTCTTATAGTATGTGAGGAGCTCCTTTACGTCCTCGGTGGAGGTACCGCTTCCGAGAGCTATTCTCCTCATACGTCGCCGATTGATTATTTCTGGCCTGTCTAGTTCTTCATAAGTCATGCTCTCAATTATCGCTAGCCAGCGATCTATTTTTTCCTCTCCGAGCCTAGCCGCTTCATCGCCTAGCTGGGCTGCAAGGCCTAGACCTGGTATCATTTGGAGTATCTTGCTCAGAGGGCCCATTTTCCTCATGCTTTTCAGCTGCCGATAAATGATTCTCATGTTTATCTTTCCTTTTAGAATATCCTCGGCTGTCTCTTCGAGCTGTTTTGCCTCTTCCAGTCCTTGTAGTTTTTCTAGTAGCGTTTCTAGGTCGCCCATGCCTAGGATTCTTGCCACGAAGCGCCGTGGCCTGAATACTTCTAGCTCGTCTAGCTTCTCTCCTGTACCGATGAACTTTATCTGAGCCCCGGTCGCTGCCACAGCTGAGAGCGCTCCTCCTCCCCTAGCAGTTCCGTCTAGCTTAGTGACTATTAGTGAGCCCACTGGGCTCGCCTCGTGGAATCTCTTTGCGAGATCGTATGCTTTCTGGCCTATAGCCGCGTCTATTACGAGGATGACCTCGTCTGGCTTTATCTCATTGCTTATCTGCTTCATTTCTTCTAGAAGGCTTTGCTCTTCTCCGTAGCCGTGTCGGCCCGCTGTGTCCACGATTATTATCTCGGCTCCTCTCTCCTTGAGGAAGCGTACGCCGTTCTTCGCGATTTTTACCGCGTCTTTCTCACCGGGCTCTCCATAGAATAGGGCTCCTGCTTTCTCGGCGAGCATCTTTAACTGTTCGTAGGCTCCTGGCCTGTGGGTGTCTGCTGCTACTAGTCCTACTTTGTATCCTTTCCTTATATAGAATCTTGCTAGTTTCCCGGCGGTTGTTGTTTTACCGCTTCCCTGTACTCCCATTAGAAGGATTACCCATGGCGTCTTTTTGGGCTCGACATCGGGTACCTTGTCTCCTCCGAATAGCTCTGAGAGTTCTTCGTATACTATTTTTATCATCCATTCTCTACGGCTGGCTCCCGGAGGAGGCTGTTCTTTTAGTGCTCTTTCCTTTATTCTCTTGGTTAACTGGAAGACTAGCCTTACGTTTACGTCTGCCTTTATGAGTTCTCGTTGGAGATCCTTGATGAATTCCTCAACTGCCTTCTGGTATGTTCCTCCCCCCTTGAGGAACTTGGCGACTGCTTTTCTTACTCCGTCGAGCACCAATCTCTTAATGCACCGTTCATATCATGGCTATCGGGAGAAAATTAAGCTATGGCCTCCTACGGCTACGCGAGTCCTATTGTTTGAGTTTTATATACGGGGACCGTGTGCATATCCCTGCTAGGTATAGGAGCAGTGTCACGCAGAGTATTGCTGGTGCTAGGAATCGCCTTATTACTGGTACCATTGGCGCTTGGGACCGGATCTATTAGTGAGTCCAATGAGCCAGTGGACCTCTATAACATTACCTATAAGCCCGTACCGCAGGGCCTAGAGTATTATCCATTGGTGGTATTTGGAGATAATAGGCCGAGCTGGACGCACTATGTCGAGTATCCAGAGGCTTTCTACAAGATAGTCGATGACATGTACACGATTAATCCAATCGCAGTAATAGGTACAGGAGACCACGTAGGCGAGGGACGAACCACAAAGTACCAGGAGCTCTACCGTCTACTAGCTAATCTATCGAATGTTTGGCCTGTTCCTGGAAACCACGATCTGAAATGGCCGGGCAGCATGAATACCTGGCACAGCATGGTGGGCCCCGATAACTATGTTGTGAACAGGATACCTAACTGGAGCATAATATTCGTTAATCCTCTATCTTATAATGTAACAGTATTCAACGAGACCCTACACATGCTCTTCCAACAAGCGATCCATCCCAACAGGATCCTCGTAATCCACTACCCAATATATCCATGGGTAGACCACAACATCAATTACCTAACTGACGGCGTAGAAAAACAAGAAATACTCCTAAACCTGATCAACCAGTACAATGTCTCACTTGTACTCCAAGGCCACTGGCATGGATACGCGGAGAAAAAAGTCAACAATACACTATATGTAATAGTCGGGGCATCAGGAGCACCACTCTACAGTGCCCCAACAGACACCGACGCAGATCTAATAGCGACACAACTCTACGGATACGCCACCCTACTACTCTACCATAACGGGACCTACAAGCTAGCACCAATATACGTTAACCACGGAGAACTAATAGTCTACGATATAAACGATACAACAAAGATCATAGTCAACACTAGATACACAATGACACGCCAGCCAGCTACAATACCAGTACAATTAGAAGCAACAATAGAGAATCAGACAATTAATATCATAGGACTCGTCGAAAGCGGAGGACCACAGGCAGTGATTCTCCAAAACCTAGAAGGAGAAAACCTAACCATACTGGTCACACCAGGCTTCCACAACATAGAAGCCTACATCACAGGACAAGACACAGGACTCTCCCTCTCAATCCTTCCATTATCAAACGAAACCGCCCAGATACTATTAGAGCAATACCAGGAGCAACAAAACCAGACAACCAGCACGATAACTACAACGACCCAGGCCCTAGAAGAAACAATGCGAGAAACCACATCTCAAATAACAGCACTAGAAGCGGGAAGCCAAGAAGAAACAACCACTACAACCCAATACCTGGAAGAGTCCGCTACGGCAAGCCAAGAGACAAGATCGCTACTAACCTCAACGGAGACAATAATAGCAGCCGCAATAGTACTTGCTGTAATCGCATTCAAACTCATACTTTCAAAGTAACCAACACCCCCTACTCCAGCCAGGGACCACGTATCCCTTCATCCTTTTCTTAACAAACCATATACTAAGCTAGGAGACGTCTCCACCACATAATCTCAGTGATCAGAGAATAGAGCCAAGCTATAAACACCCTATCACATAATTCCTCTATGGATGGCTCTCGATCCCTGCACCTAGTAAATTGGAGGTAGACATCCTTGGAGAAGACACTTGTAGTAACCGGAGGAAGCCGGGGGATAGGTCGAGCCATAGTATATAGATTCGCCCGGGAAGGATACAATATCATACTAACCTACAGATCAAACCGCGAAACCGCGCAACAAGTAGCAGAAAAAGCACAAGAGCTCGGAGCAAGACAAGCTATAGCCATACAACTAGACGTAGGCGATCCCAAGAGCGTGGAGATGTTTGCTAGACAAGTCTCAGAACACTTCGACTACCTGAACGTTCTTGTAAACAATGCAGGCATACTACAGACACACGGCATAATAGAGACCAGCCTCGAGGAATGGGAGACCACCCTACGAGTAAACCTCACAGGAGTCTTCCATGTAACCAAGACTCTGCTCCCACTACTAATCCGGGCGCCCTGGGCATCAATAGTGAACCTAGCAAGCATCGCTGGCGTAACCGGCAACGTTGTAGCAGGCATAGCCTATTCCGCGAGCAAGGCCGGAGTCGTTGGATTCACTAAGAGGCTTGCCACAGAACTCGCCAAGTACGGGATAAGGGTGAACGCCGTTGCTCCAAGCTTCGTTGAGACAGACATGGTACGAGAATACCTAGACACCCCGGAGAAACGTGAGAAGGTAAAAAGACTCCATCCACTAGGAATAATTATATCACCGGAGGATGTCGCGGAGGCGGTCTACTTCCTCGCCGACCCAGGGCTCTCCCGTGCAATAACAGGCCACGTACTACATGTTAATGCAGGAAGATACACCTAGAGACAGCCCCTCTCCAACAACTCCAAGAACAAGGGCATCCCCTCGTGAATAGTCGTCGTATGCCTCACCGTCACAATACAGCCATCCCTCTCAGCACCACTACCAGTATACAGTGCTCCCGCATTCCTGAGATCATCGCCTATTCCAGGATGACCGGTCACACGCCTACCCTTCAACACGCCAACACTAGCCAACACCAATGGGCCATGGCATAAGGCGAGAACAGGCTTATACAATGAGAGGTGCCTCTCTACCAATAAGCGGGCATACTTGTTTACACGTACACGTTCAGGGCTCCGCCCACCAGGAATAACAATACCATCCCACTCCCTGCTTAGAGCATCCTCGTAACCTATATCGGGCACCACCTCAAGCCCACGCTTACCCATAATTACACGGCGCTCCCGCACCAAGCTCCCAGTCTCTGGATCAAGCACTAAGCGATCACTAAACACCTTACTAGAAGCTACAACCACGCGATGACCCTCTTCAAGTAACCTATAGCGGGCATAATAATACTCCAAGTCATCAAACCCATCCTCCAACAAGAACAGTATCCTCGCCACGGCCAACCCCCATAATATACAAGATAGATAATAGAGCACAAAAAACATAACCACACAATGAAAACCCTTAATACTCCCAAAACAACAATTACACCCCGGCAGATGGGGCCCGGAACGAGCCCCCTAGACATGGGGCAATGAACTAGTACCCTGGCAGCCCAACGCGATTGGGCACAATGGCCCGGGTAGCTCAGCCTGGTTAGAGCGCCGGACTGTGGATCCGGAGGCCCCGGGTTCAAATCCCGGCCCGGGCCCCACAAACCATCCTCAAACACCACAAAACCATCAAAATCAACCACATTCTAGACCATCACAACTACCACAAACTCAACCACAGTCTCAATCTGTTATACGGTTGTTATACGCCACTGAGAGAATTGAAACGTATAACAACATGTTTACAGCCAGAGACCCAGCTGAAAACGACGCTGAGGAGACTCCCACCCATATTTTTGACATGGGGGCTGTGACAGAGTTGAGGCCTTTCCTAAGCGAAATAAGCCAAGAAGACAGGCGTAAGCTCCTAACAATCCTCCTAGAGGCTAAGTCCTTTGACTTGGTAAGGTTAGAAATGAGTCTGGATTTAACTTTGATTTTCTTCTCCAATATCCATGTCAGATGGATTCTGGCTCTCCTTACTTATGTTCGTTTCATTGTTACAATGCTGCTCTCTAGGACAATAATAGGGGCATGTCGTATATATCATTGTAAGTGCAGTTAGAAGTAATCCTAATACAACGATCGCAAACATATCGACATTTGATCCAGCATTATTAATCACAATAGTTACATTGGTTGTATTTGGTACGATTTCAATAGTTGTATTCGATAAAGGTACATCTTTCCTTGTAATTATTGCCGAAAATAATAAAACTATAGACGAAAGTAGTAATCCACTTAATGAGATTATTATTGCCATCGGTGTATTTGGATAATTACAGAAGTGTTTGCACAAAAGATTTCGGCCCCTTTCTGGGTCTGAATACCGGAAAATAACATATAATGCTCCGCTTGTGAATAATATAATAATGATTGGTATCATTTTTTGTAGAATATTCATATATTATTCACCCGTATTTATTTTCAAAGTATAGGTTAGGATATGTAATCTATATAAAATGATAAGCTCTTCTCCATATGTTTTGATAGTATTTTTATTGCGAGGGAAACCTAGATTTTAGAGTGGTAGTGGGTGATTGTACAGTAGAAAGCATAATAAAGGGAGAGGTCGTAAAAGAAAAGATGATTTTACGTGGTGGCAACATAGAATAGAAATTCTTAAAGGTCATAGAGATTCTGTCCCTAGCGTCGAGGAAATATATGATGCGGCCTCCAAAAGACATCCGAAAATAGATAACGTAATACAAGCCATGAAACCATGGGCTGGAATAAAGCTTGCACTTTTATCATATTATATTGGAGTTTACAGTACTGCAATTAAATCCCTAGTAAAACTAGAAGATAGCAAAATCTGTTATATAGACACGTTTGCCGGATCCGGCTTGGTACTGACCTCAAAAGTTGGAAACAAGAAAGTAGTACTTTATGGGTCACCCAGTCTAGGCATGATAGTGCCAAAAGCTGAGGGAAAAAGTTTTAGAATGATGGATAAATTCATATTTATAGAAGAAAATTGGGAAAAATCCTTGATTTTGAAAACTGTAAGTTCACTTATAGCAGAAAAAATAGGAATATCCGAAGAGTCGATACAAGTAATAAATAAGGACATGAACCTAATAGACTACAAATCTCTTATGAGAAAACACAAGTGTGACCACGCGCTAGTATTTGTAGATCCTTACTGTTGCGAGCCTAAATGGAGTGTCATTAGCCAAATACTTGACTTACCTACAGATGTTCTCATTAATTTTATGATCTCTGAAGTTAGAAGACAGTGGGGGTCGAGTAAATCGAAGGAGAATGCTGCCTTAGATGAATACTTTGGCTCCCGCGAGTGGAGATCAGCGAAGAACGAGAGAGACCTTATTGATCTATATGAGAGAAACATCTCATCTAAAGGAAGAATAGTTTATAAAATAAAAGTACATGGACAAGGTCTATTCTATTATTATATTATGCTTGTAACAAGGCGAACTTCAGGCGGTAATCCTTGGCTTGAACCTATCGAAAAAAGACTGAAACCAAGAATAGAGAAAATGAGTGGGAACGTCTTCAAACGTCTTATATCAATATTCGAAGGTGATATCGCCACTCTAGATAAATATTTCTAGTGGTATTCTGGCCAGTATTCTCCCCTTAGTCCGTATTTCTTAATTAGCTTGTAGAATAAGTACTCTATGTTTCTATCTATATCTTCGGAAACCTTAACTGGTTCTCCTAGAGCTTCCCTGATATACCTCATGTTTATCCCTCTCATATGGAGCATCTCGCCATAGACCCTGTCTACTCCTATCTCAGCTAGTCTAGCTATGATTTCTTCAAGGTCAGTCTTCAAATCTGGCCTATAACTGTTTGGAGGGAATATTGGCGCTATGATTACCCCAGTCTCGATCCCCCTAGCCTTAGCCTCCTCCAGAATCTTTAGCCTCTTCTCGGGCCCTGGGGCTCCTGGCTCTATCAATCGGGCAAATTTCTTGTTCATCGTGGCTATCGACACTTGAAGGACTACTCTATCCCTGTACTCTTCTAGGAGGTCTAGATCCTTCAACACCAGCATGCTTCTAGTCTGAATACGTATTCTTACCCCATTCCTGAGAGCTCTCTCTAGAATAGTCCTCGCATACTTGTAGAGTTGTGGCAGATAGGGGTCATGCGTGCTACTCATCAGTACTTCTTCTCCTCTCCATTTCCTCCATGGAGTCTTCCTTATCGCCTCCCACAGGTTTCCCGGTACGAAGAAGTATCTACCCCAAGGCAGCTTCACAGCTTGGGGATCTACTCTGTTAGGGTTAAACTTTTTATGGATAGCATCAACGTAGCAGAATATGCAGCCGTGAGTGCATCCTACAGCAAAGTTTATGGCCCAGCCGGTACTAAGATCTTTGCCGATACCATTCCTATCCCTAGTAGTAAGCCTACTACGCTTAATCAACGGCGGCCTAATCCTATACGTACCACTCACGAATACTTTCCCCGATATTCTCGATGCAATCGTAACCCACCATACTACATATACTGAATAGTTTATGTTTTAAAAAGTATACCCTAAAAGTGGGTCTCCATCTCGTCAGTGTTCTATCTATTCTACTAGAAGAAAGAGTAATGTATGTTGTTTATTGTTTTGTCTTATAACTTCTTGAGTCTTCTATTTTTTGTCTATTTCAGGTCTTTCTCGTCTAGTTTCTTGTATTGTCTTTAATAGTATTACTATCATTAATAGTTCTCTCATTTTCAAGCGTTCTAATAAGGTGATAATGTTAGAAATATACATACTGATAATATTGATATGTTTTTTGATATTCTCAATATATTTGCATGCTTCTTCCCATTGATTGAGAATAAGTAGGTTTCTAAATTGTGTTTAAGCGTTACTAGCTCTATTGTATTCTTCCATATTTTTTCTTTAATTTCTTTTAATTTTTCTATCTCTTCTTTTGTAGCTATATTATACTGTTCTAGTATAAGTATTATGTCTTTAAGGTAGTTTAGGGAATCGATTATTCTATCTGGATTGATCTTTACATTGGGCTGTCCACTACTTAGGTTTAGTGAATCACACGTTATACCACGATCATAGTTGTTTATTCCTTCATTGTACAGAGTTATAAATTTCCTCCATAAGTATGCTAAAGCATCGCCTATTTTTACAGCGGAGTCTAGTCTCAGTGTCTCATACATTAATCTGGTCTGTTTGCTAATCTCTTCTGATTGTTTCCTAGATATATACACTTGTCTTCTAATATCTATGGCTTGAACAGCTACACTAAACGCCATTAATAGTGTTGCTAATGCAACTATTAATTGCGAGAACTTCTGCGAATCTCTCAACTCGGGAATTAATAAAGCAAGAATAACTAAAATAAAAATGACAAATATAAATGATTTCATAATAGAGTAATCCATTTCCCAACTCGTGTTATTTCTATTATTATCAAGATAAATTATGTGCTGCTCTGTATTTTGTCTTCTAGAGCAATAATACGGACATGTATTATATATAGATATAACACCTAGTCCTACAGTTATAATTAATAATCCCGCTGATAGAAACTTGTTTAGATCCTCTGTTGAGGATAATGTTAAAGCATATATAAAAACATAAATCGTCATCCCAATTATTACAAGCCAAAACGATAATAGAAGATCGGGCTGATGGCAAATGCCCTTGCATAGAATTTTTATTGCTTTTATTTTACCCTTTTGCGTGCTAAAATATTTAAAAATTACTAAAGTTATCATAATTAGAAATATAAGACATATAGGTGAATTTAACACAGTATGAATATCCTTTGCAATGTCGTATAGATCGGCCAATTATTTGACACCTATTAAAATATATATTAATCTTCTTATTTTTGTTATTCTTTAATATGTTAAGAATATACAATTAAATTTTAAATTTCTATTCAATACATTAGTTAAAACATTACCCATTATATTTACACCTTGGCATGACGCATTTCTTACTAATTCTTTATAAAAATAAATTTATATTAAAGCAGATGCTATTTCGTTTATACTACTAAGGATTGATATCTATGTTCATACCTAGGTGATTTAGGGTGATTTCTCCATTTTAAATCATTGAGGAAGCATTATGAGAGGTGAACATGTAATATGTCGGGTCTTCCCTTTAGGCCTTGGAGGCCGAGGAATGTTGAGTTGAAGAGTCTTTATCCTTCTCCGGTTGATGATCGTAGTATGAGTGTTATGGAGTATTATAGGGTTCCAGAGGTTAGGATTGATGATCTCCTGGGTCTCGGAGATGCGAAGAGGGCTATGAAGGAGGCTGTTCTTAGGGGAGATAAGAAGATTTTGATAGTTGGGCCTCCGGGTACTGGTAAGAGTGTATTGGCTTTGGCTGCTGCTGCGGAGATCGGGGTTAAGATTATTGATGTAGATATGAGTAAGGTCTCTAGCAGGGAGAAGCAACTATTATCTGACTTGCTGGACTATATCTCCAAGGATAAGTGGACTGTCATCTTATACAACATTGACGATTTCATTGTTAAAAACGTGTCTCAGGAATCCAACAGGATTATTATATACGACCCGTACACGGACGAGCCCAGAAGGGGGATTCCTCATAAGATTATAATATATGATCCGTACACGGATAACACTGAGCTATCAAGAGAGAAGGCATATCTAGAGGAACTCATGGAGTCCTTCAGCTCAGCTTCTCACAGATTGATAGCTACCGCGTCAAATTCCCTAGTTCTCGGAAAAAAGATGCTCTCCCTGTTTGACACAGTTATAAAGGTAAATTTACCAAGTCTAGAAGAAAGATACGATATCATAAACAATATTGCAGGAAAAGAAGGACTAAGACAATTACCTCTCGACGTTATAGCCCATGGTACTAGGGGGTGTAACGTTAAGGATATACAAATGATACTGAACGAGATACTGGGCGGAAAGAGCCCGGGGGAAGCATTGAAGAGCCACACATGTTATGCTGAGGCTCTTGTACGGTCTTATCATGGAGTCTAGGATCATACTGGTTTCTTTCTCATTAGTATTTAAGTCTCTTTTACTAATATTTTCTATTAACAGGTAGGGTTCCTCTCCTCAGGAGGAGCCCGGCCTGTCTAGTAATATGAGGCCGCTTCCCCCGGGGATTATTGGTGCAGAGGAGTCAACGAGCACGCACTAAGGAGATAGCTCAGGAGCTTCTTAAACTTGTTAAAAGTGAGACTAATCTCCGTATATTGGCTCTTCTCTCTATGCGGCCCAGTTATCCACGGGAACTGGCCCTTCTATTAGAGAAGGATGAGACGGATATATCTCGGCGGCTCAAGCGGATGGAGAATCTAGGAATAGTTGAAGGGTTCTGGGCAAGAATTGAAGGAAGAAACGTCAAGTTATATAGGCTTGCTAGGACAGGATTTAATATTAAGTTCGAGAACGGTAAAATCATCGTTGAGCTAGGCGGGGAAGAAATACGCGGCGAGAAGCCTGTAACTGTTTCACGAAGCATTGTACCAGAAGTGGATCTTCTTATAGGGAGAGAAACAGATCTTTTCTCCCTTTCTAACACGACCTCTCAGGTCATACTAGTATGGGGTCCTCCTGGCATAGGAAAGACGAGTCTCGTCGCCAAACTTATTGAGAGGGTGTCTGGAGAACAACCTGTTTTATGGTATAGGTATACGCCTGGTGAAACTTCCAATAGCTTTAGATTGAAGCTGAGGATGTTCATAGAGAATTACATTGGTTATCCGCTTCCTGATAATCCAAGCAACGATGATCTTGTCGGTGTGCTGGATTCATATAGTTCAATAGTTGTAATAGACGACTATCATCTATTAGGAGATGATATCAGGAAACTTATCAAATGGATGTTTCTGAAGAGCATAGATACCAGATATTTTATTATTAGTAGGACAAGGGATCCCCGACTCCCTTATGCTTCGGGAAAGATCTATAGCCACTATCTATCCCCTCTCAGTATAGAATATACTAGGGAGCTAGTAAAAACACTATACACGCTACACAGATTAGCTCCTAGCAATAATATAGTGGACTACGTTGTTAAGACATGTAAAGGAATACCCCTAATGTGTAAAGGTATAGTCAGCCTGCATGCAAGATCAAGAATGAAACTTGAAGAGGCTGCAAAGGCTATACTCTCTAGCTATTATAAGGGCGAAGTATTAGAGATCCTTGATGATGCAGAGAGAGATCTCGTAGAAATGCTTGCAGTAGCACGTTTCGCGCTACCTCTAGATGTGGTTTGCGCCGCATTATCCAGCCAGGGAGCACGATGCATGAAGATCCTAGCAAGGCTTCAAGATCTAGGAATAATAGAGATCCAAGAAGAACAAGTCGTTCTTAGAGAATTTGCCTACGGTATCGCGGGCGTTATGCCCAGAGCTAGGAGGAGAAGCCTAGTCAAAAAACTAGCAGGGCACCTCTATTCCCACGGATCCTATAAGGATAAGATGCTCGCACTCGATCTACTCGCCGAAGAATGCATGACTAGGAAAGCCGCTACAATAGTTGCTGAGAGACTCATGACCGGCTCGAGCTGGATGCTGTGTTGTAAGGAGCACTATATAGAGATCCTAGAAAAACTATCTAACTGCAGTATTGAAAGCTTATACGATGCAGCAGCAATAAACATAGAGAAGGCCCTGATGAAGTACATAGCATTTGGCACTGAATTCGACACCGCGTTTAGAATATTTGATGAGTATCTGGAAGCTCTAAGGGTAAATACTACATTATATGCGAGGCTTGCAGCACTATACGCTGGTCTCTTATTAAAAACAAGAAACATCGAGAAAGGTAGAAAACTCCTTAAGAACGCTGTTGAAGCCTCGAGAGAACTACCTTCAAGGAGAAAACGGCTAGTTGCACCCACAATCTATAGTACTCTAACAATAGAGCGCTATCTTGAGAGAGATCTTGCTAAGGCACTTGAGTATGCAGAGCTCGAGGCTAAAGCAGAGCTAGAGCTAGGAGACATAGTAAACTATATAATGGCAAAGATTCATGCCGCAACAATATATTTTTATCTGGGAGACATAACAGGTCTCAAAAGAACAATCAACATAATCTCCCCACTACTTTCAATGCAACCTAGACGACTCAAGTCCAGGATATCTGAATATATTCATATCCTCACCGCATGGATAGATCTAGGAGACTCCAATTACACGGAGGCAATAGAGAAAGCCCAGCAATATATCGAGAATAAGGAATGGAACTTGTTCCAGCAAGAGGCTTATCTGATCCAAGCTATATCTTACTACAGAATGGGAAAGTTGAGAGAGGCTTTACAGGTTGTAGAAAAAATCATTAATGAATGCGATGAGTCCTCGACCGATGAAGACCTTGTAACATGTATAATAGGCGATATAGCTAAAGGCAAAGAACCAGAGGAATGGATGATTAACAGATTGATGCCAGGATTTAAAAAACTGCTAGACATAGGGAAATAATTCTGGATTTTGTTCATTAAAAATCTTATGAGTCATGTTTGTCTTGAACCATTGGTCTTATACGATTGATATAGTCTATCTAGTACTAAATCTATGCTCTTCCATCTTTTTTCTTTTTTCTTTTTTAGGCATTTCATTATTATTTCGTCTAGCCATTGTGGGATGTTTGGGTTGTGGTGGCTTGGTGGTGGTGGTTCTTCGTTTATTATTTTGTTTATGAGTGCTAG
>JALVZQ010000005.1 GCA_027037535.1 Acidilobaceae archaeon
CTAGCACTCATAAACAAAATAATAAACGAAGAACCACCACCACCAAGCCACCACAACCCAAACATCCCACAATGGCTAGACGAAATAATAATGAAATGCCTAAAAAAGAAAAAAGAAAAAAGATGGAGGAGTATAGATGTTATACTGGAGAAGTTTTCTGAGCACTCCTACTAGTCCGTCTTTTTTCTCTGTGCTTATCCTTTTCAATTATTTATAGATTTATTATTTTCTAGAAAAGGCTAATATTACTTCCATTAACCGTGATCATTAACCGAGCCTAGGTAGATCTATACTTGTTAACCAAGGAGTTAACAATTCACGTCCATACCTTAAAAAATGAGTAGTTCGATTATGGTTTATGGCGCTGGAGACTTATAGTTTGGATATCATTTTTGATACCTCGATGTCAGAGGTGGCTCTCGTTACGCATAGATCGGTGACTTGAAAGGCTAGCCGTGAGGAAGAAGAACACTATAGTGAGCTAGGAGCGTTGCACTAATTTACCTCGAGCTATGCTCTCCCCTCGATGGCTGTGTTAGTTGTGGGCGGTTGAATAAGATCTCCGTGCTAATAGTCTTCCAGAACGAGGCTGGGTTTCCGAACGTCTTATATAGTCTCGAGACTTACCCGATTATCCTTCCTGATATCCGGTATAGACAATCACCTGTGGAGAATAATCTCAAACTATGGTTTATGTCGGACACATTGCTTTATAACACGGGTCTCCGGAGCCTTAGGGATCCCCCAAGCAAAGAAACCTTGGTGGATCCACCTCCAGAAATCTCTATATTATTATGAAGTCTGGGGATTTCTGTAAAAGGATCCCGCCTCTTATTATAAGGTCGAAATAAGATGAAGCCATGGACTTGCCTTGGATTTTTTACCCGGCATATGTTTTGGTAATCGTGTATGGGAGTCTTGGAGTGGTTTTTATGGTTTTCCGGTCGTATTCTTATAGAACGGTCTTAATGGGCGAGAGAGTTCGTGCTCTAAATTTCTTCATAATTGTATAAACATATATGTATGTAGTATTCAGGATATGGTATAAATAGGAGGAGACAAAGTAGGGTGGCGTTGGTGGAATCTAGGGATAGTACCTCTAGCACTAGTCTTATGTGTGCTATGCTAGTATTATTACTATTGTTTGCTATTGTATTTATCCCTATAAGTGGAAGATTCCATCTCTACGTTATAGGGGCTAGATACGATAACAAACAAATAGAAGTAAGCTATTGCGCAACGAAGAATCCGCTCAACCTTTCTAAGATTATGAAAAAGCTTATGGATGAGAAACCTAGAACAATATATGAAACAATATTTGAGAAACCGTTGAACGAGACGTTTCCCAAAATATTTGATTATATTATAAGTGAGGCAAGTAACGAGTCTGGCTCTTGCCCTAATAGGATCCCTAATAGGAAGACTCTTTATAGCCAGTTACCTGAGGATCTTTGGATTGCCAGTATAAGCTATGGAGACCCAAATGGAATATACTTTGGTTTGTCCCCACAATCACCTAGTAACAGGACAATTAGCTCGAGTGAGAAACCGGGATTGCTTATAACCTCTACAGATATCACACCACTACTCTCTTTAGATATTTTTGTGTTTATAATATTGCTACTTTCCAATGAAACTAGTCCTGGTCGCTTCGAGAAGGAACCCAATCATTATACCTATAAACGCCTGCTAGCGCTTTCATATACATCAATACTTTTATTATTGAAATTTATACTATTATTATTGTCATATTTTCAAATTACTACATCATTGCTCATTATAACATTAGCTCTAATAGTGCCAGTTGCAATGCTAATTTTATATTCTGTCTCCATTGTTATAGGCCGGTACGGTTGCAATCTTCATCAGAGACTTAAGGCGAAAAGTGGGAAAACGCGTTGGTTCGTGAAGCTGGTTGAGATATTATTCCCGCCAAACTTCTGCATCAATATAGTAGGCGACGACTATAAACCACAACCAGATAGATATACTAAATTAATCGATAGAAGTACTAAACTAGTCGCAGGAGGAATATTGATAATTTTCACCATTTCAATAATGTATTACGCATTACCCTCAATTCTCGACAATATCTTCACGAATCAAGCAGGAACAGCTTCATCCCAAGGTCTTAGCGGGATTGTTGCTCTTACAATAGCAGTAATTTATACTGTGCCCTTTACACTGCTGAACATGACTAGTTCTGAAGCAATAAGAGCAGCTTACGATGCTCTACTCTTGATTGCACTAATGATCTCCATGTTAGAGATTATTACATTTTTAGCTATATTCAAATTAATTTTCATGATAACCGCTCCATTTGTTGCAATCAGCTTTCTGTTATGCTACCAAAGAGTATAACTATTAGGATATCTACGGCAGTTCTATAATGTAACTTTTGATAGGAGCCATGCAGGCCTGCTTTACTATCTCCTATCATTGTATAAGAGACAAATAGTCGAGACTCATATGATTGTTAAATGAATAATATGGGGAAGAGTACTGTTAGTCTTGTCATGATTGTTCTCAATTTCTTCCTCTGAGGCAGGAGCGTCATTTTAACGATATTGTCTTGGTTTGCTGGAGGCGTATTGGGATAAAGTGTTTTTAGATACATGTTGAACTGTTTCTAATGGGATTACAAGTTCATTGGTAATAGAATGTTCATTGGATTATGGGCTTGTAGGTCCTGGGTTTATGGTTTTTTAGGGAGCTGGATATTGTTGAGTATTTTTAGGGGTGGGCGTGATTGATATTGGTTTTATTTGTTTTGATTATTTGTTTTATTTAATATATTTATTAATTGTAGAAGACTTCCTCCGCTTTCTATGGTGCGGATGAGGTTTTTATATATTAGTCTTTCAATGTATTTTTCGGATTTTTCTATTCTCTTCTTGTAGTATTGTCTTAGGAATTCTAGTAGTAGTTTTTCTTCGCAGTCCGTGTCATCGCATTCTATTTTCATGTATATATCGTCTTTTACTGGAATTAAGTCGGCTATTATTATTGATTCGTTCTTTTTTAGTAATAGAATAATCCTCTTCGTGTCTCGGCAAGAACAGTCAATTCTCTTTAAATTATTATAGCCTATGGAATAAATAGAATCGATTATTTCTTCTTCTGATAAGGTTTCTAGGAATGGATCGAGTGATTTTATCGAGACATATTCTTTTTCTATATCTTCTGGGTTTATACCTAGTTTCTCTACTATATTTTTCTTTGATTTTATAATAATTTTTTCTAGGTTTGCTTTTAATTTCTCTATGTTAAGTACTATGTCTTCTCCGTTCACTGTGAACTTAGAGGTATCAGGAACCACTATCGACAGGCCAACACCATCCCTACATTCGCAACTACTCGAAGTTCCAGCCATATAGTATTCATCGTCGGCATCACTCTCCAGTGAATCTAATAAAGCCTTCGCCATTTCTTCTTCATCGATTACTATGTTATCTTTAAACCAGCAATAGGATATCTCCAGATTCAAATCTTCTCCGTCGAGAGGCGAGAGAGCTACTACGGCAACCAGCTCATTATATAGAGGGAGCTGGCATGTAATGCCGGCGAGTTTATCGAGGAAAATATCTAAAATATCTCCTTCCAACATTATAGCGATAGATGCCTCTTCACCTTCTATGGTAAAAAACACATTATATCTTCTTGTAACATCCTTAATCCGTTCAATTATATCAAGCTCGTTTCCTCGGATTTCGTCAAGATACCCACTAACACTAGAATAATAGTTCTTCTCGCCTTCATCATTATATTTACATTCTAGTGTCATTACTACTGGATCTAGACCGATCTTATATAGTTCTTGTAGCATATCTAGAATATCTGAATTAAAGTGTTCACGTAGGAACTCTGAAAAATTAATTTTCTCGGCCAATAATATCACTCTCTATTGATAAATTACACTTGCTTTATTAAAATTTTTGGCTAAAATCATGTATGAATATGAGAGCATGGGGATTTGATTTTACCATATTTGTACGAGCGTAATTAGTGCTCCATCTTATCTAGTATAATTGTTTTCTTGGTTATGCCTTGTGCCTTTATGAGACTTGTTTTTAGTGTTTTAGTCTTTATAGTTAGGCTTATCGTTTTCTAGCTGTTTTATCTTAATTGTTTTCTTCTATTATTTTTAATATTTTCTTTGTAAGTGATTCAAACTTATTTAGTTCCCTTAGTAGATTCTCTAGGTTTTCAGATTTTTCGTTTGCCAGTTCTTGCTCTAAGAGTGTTCTTAGAGGTACTAAGTATTCATTTAATATTCTCCTCGGAAAAAGTAGTAGCTGGTTCAGAGCGCTTTTAGCCTTATAGAGTTTCTTTTTTCCGAGTTTAACATGATATACTAGTCCGTCATGCTCGAGTAGTCTTAGTGCAGTTGAGGCAGTAGATTTTCCTATGCCTGCTGCCGCTGAGAGATCTGTAATAGACATTTCTTGCCCGGTATATAGCAGTATGGCGTATACTCTTGCCGCAGCTGGAGGATAGCCGAAATGCTCGAGTATTTTCGCAATATAGAACACCGGAGACTCCACTGTGTTTACACACCCCCGGGTATATTATTGATTCTACCGGTATTAACGGTTATGATACTATTATTTGTATTGTATGTTCGGTTTAAACTGAAAAAACAAAAAACATAAAAATATCCATATGTCCTAGAAATAAAACAGACAAAGAATGAGGCGATAAAAGATGGCGAAAATGACTGCGAACATGACTGTAGAGATAGCAGATGAAGTCCTCGGAAAAATAGCTGAGAGCCTGGGCCTAGGCGAGACGAAGGCTCCCCAGAAACTAGTTATGGAGATTAAAGATATAGGCGGAAAAATAATTATAAAAGCCGAGCCCACAGGCGAGCCGGTAGCCGAAGGAGGAGCAAAGATAGAAGCAGAGGAAAAGTAACAAGGCCAAGTGAGCTGATATGGCTAAGATCCACGTGGAACTGTCTATCGAGTTGGATCCAGGAGAAATAGTAGAGACGATAAAGAAGTACGGGAGGGCGACAATCTCCGTCTCACAAGAAGATACGGGAACAATAATAGCAAAAATAGAGGAGACAGGTAAAACAGTTGGGAGAGCCAAAACGATCTTTTTCCCCAATTAATCCTAAACCCTTCTTTTGTAAATCTAATATCCTTAAATCACAGAAGATTTTCTTTCCTTATCCTCTGCTCATTTAAAAACAAGCACGGTCTCTCTTTAAATAATGAGGGGTGATTACGTCGTCGATCGAGTGTAGTCTGAGAATAAAAGATATAATGTCTACGCCTCCTGTCGCGCTTCCTCCTGGAGAGGAAGTCATTAGGGCAGTAGAACTAATGGCAGAGTACAATATCGGCAGTGTCATCATTATTGATAATCTGAGACCGATAGGTATATTCACAGAGCGTGACCTTGTTAGGTGTATAGGCCGGGAGGGTAAAATCGCTCTGGAACAAATGCTCGAGAATTGTTCCTCGAGGAATCTGTTTGTATTGAAAGATAATGATTGCATAATTGAAGCATTCTATCTATTCAGCAAGTTCAGGGTTAGACATGCCCCGGTTGTAGACGATAATGGTGTCCTAGTTGGAGTCGTGGCATTAAGAGACATCACCGACCGGCTAGTAGAAGAGCCAGAGCTCCTTTTAGAAATACTTGAAGCCAGTGTCCCTGAGCTCTCCCGAGACGTTATTTATCTCCTCATTAAAAGTCTCCAAAAATAGTACTGTCAGGGCTGTCTTAGGGTGTATTGGTGTGGAAAAGACTGGTCTCTGCATGTATTGTGGCCTAGGATGCCGACTGACATATGTTTTTGAACGTGGACAATTAAGGAAAACAAGACCTCTAAAACAAGACCCAGTCAGCCTTGGCGCTCCATGTATTAAGGGACTAACACTCCACGAAGTAGTCGGAAAAGGAAGAATAAAGAGGCCTCTTATACGTAAGAGTCCTTGGAGGCCTCCAAGAGAAGCGTCGTGGACAGAGGCATTAGACCTGGTGGCCGAGTGGCTTAAGGACGCCGATCCATATGAGGTTGCGATAGTCGCTAGCGGCAAAACATCGAATGAGGACGTGTATTCCCTGGTTAAACTCGCTAGGGGAGTACTAGGGACGCCGAACATCGATAACTGTTGCGGGAGACTATGCCATGCCCCCACAATACTGGTTCTCAAACATATATACGGAATACCTGCCAGTCCAGGCTACCTCGACGACATAAATAAACTGGATCTTCTTATACTGGCAGGAACAAATCCTGCCAGTAATTATCCGGTCATGTTTAATAGGATAATGTGGGCGAGAAAGCGCCATGGCCTGAAGATTATTACGATAGATCCTGTGAAGAGCGAAACGGCGAGATATAGCGACTATCCTCTTGCCGTGAGGCCAGGCAGCGAGCTAGTAGTGTTCAATTATTTTGCAAAGGTAATTATAGAGAACAGAGCATATCCGGACCACATAGAACAGATCCCGGGGTTTAGAGAGTACACGGAGGCAATCAGGCACTTCGACCTAGAAGTAGCTTCTCAAATAAGCGGAGTAGACAGGTCACTCTTGGCTAAGGCTGCTGAAGCAATAATTTCAGCCAAATCAGTAGGAGTCGCTAATGGGATGGGACTGACCCAGCACTCCAACAGCGTGGAATCCCTCTATGCCTTCTATAACCTAGCACTCCTACTTGATGCAAAGGTAGTAACCGGAAGAGGCGAAATAAACGTTCAGGGCGCAGGCGATATGGGAGCATTACCAGACTCCCTCCCCACAGGAGCCATGGAGACATACATGGATCTCTCCAAACTCTGGGATCTACCGGTAGAACCTATAAAGGGTCTAACAATAACCGAAGCATTCTTCCACGAGCCAATGAGCATATACATGCTATCGGCGATGAATCCCGCACATAGCATGCCGGCCATCGACATAGTAGCTAAAAGACTCGAGAACGCATTCACAATCCAAATGGAGTCATACTATAACGAGACGAGCGAGTATTCGACTGTTATCCTCCCAACACCCCTACTTATAGAAAGAGACGGAACAATAACTACTGGCGAGAGAAGAGTTAGAAGCATAGGCAGGCCCCTGGAACCGGCTGCGAGCCTGAGAAGAGAATGGATTATAGCAAAGAAGATAGCTGAGAGACTAGGCTATGGAGACAAGTTCTCCTATGAAACGACTTGGAGCATAACACGTGAGTATACAACAGTAGTCCCTGCTTACCGCGATGTAAGCCCCATAGCTCTCGAGAAGGGAGAGGATCAGTGGGCGGATAAGACCATAAAACGAAGAAGGTTCCGGCCCCCTGTATTCCGAGGACTGGACGCGGAAAGAACACGAGGATACCCATGGATACTCACAAGCTTTCGAAGCAGCCATCATTTCCTAAGCAACGAGGCCACCTCAAAAAGCCAGACCCTCTCCAAGTTCCCCGAAAAACCATTCCTATACATGAATCCCAATGACATAAAGTGCCTAGGGCTGAGAGAAGGAGACAAGATTAGGCTGTGCACGAGACACGCATGCAAAGAGCTCCCAGTAGCTGCATCAACCAAAGTACCAAGAGGAATGCTAGGCGTCTATTGGCACTTCAAAGAAGTAGAATACAACAAGCTAGTGCCAATACAGTTCGAGACCCGTACTATGACTCCCCAATACAAGAACGTCCCTGCAAGACTCGAGATTAATGGAAAAGTATTGTATCCCTGCAGATAGAATCATGCCGAGCTCCCCCGCCTAACCAGTAAATGCTAACGGTATAGACAGTATAGCGTGATACCAGGTTCTACAGATATATTTATCCGGGAGGAAAAGCCATTAACACTTCTTGAAAATATTAATTGTTTTCAGGCTTTGTCTTCCTAACGATTCCCTTACTATAATTTTGGTTTTCTATGGAGTGTTAGCTAGATCCATATGTGAAACTGGCTGGCTTTCTCGGATGGAATCGTCAACTGTGTACTTACTTCCCGTCACGTCTCCGATGACTAAAACTGTGTATTTTATTATTTTTGCTAATAATAATTCTTCACTTATTTTAATGCATGATTCTGTTTGTGGCGATTTCATCCTTCATTTTCCCGAAGATAATTTATTTTACACTAAATAGGGATCAAGGCAATATAGGATGAAAGCTCTAGCCCTAAACGTATATCCCTTTCCTTTACTGGACTGGGTCCCCTTATCATGGATCTACTTTTATATCCTGTGCTCAGCTTAGGAGGAGTGTAGTACTCGCTGGTCTTGGCCTTGTAATCCATATAGCGGAGTAGTGTCTGTTATTTTCCTGGTAGTAAGGAAATTATCTGTAGGAAAGCTAGCGTCTTACTTGTTGCTCTTCTTTTTGAACGTGTTTTTCTCGATGAAAATCCTCTCTCCTATGGATAGCTTGGACTACTTTGTTCTATTGGTTGTTATTTATCTTTGGATTTTCCTTAATGTGTTTACCACTAGTCCTTTTTTCCTCGAGAACCACTTCTGAGAATGTATAATTAGTTTTACTCGTCTGATTTTCACACATGATATAATGGAGAATGTTAGTCTAAGATGTAGCTGTCGCTGATCCCTTCCCGGGAGGTCTTTGTGTATATCTTGTATAGTGAGTTGAATAATCTGAGTCGATGGTGTTATCGTGTTTTCTTTTTATATATATTACGATTTTTATCATCATAATGAATATTAAGTAAAATAATATTCATTCTTGATTTCTATCATATATTTTGTTCTTCGCCAAGTATATGGTCATTATTCCTATGAGGATTATTATTAGTATAATCCATGGTAGCCAAGTAGTTGTTTTTGTGCCTGGCTGTTGTGGCATGGTTGTTTGGCTACTGGAGAGAGGAGGCTGGATGGGAGGCTGAGTTGTTTGACTGCTTGATGTTTCTCCGTTGCCCGTGGTTTCCTGGCTTGTGGGAGGTGGAGTCTCGGTTTGAGTAGGCGGGTTTGATGTGTTCGTTTGGTTGTTTCCTGGAGTTGGCTCTGGCTGTGATGTAGTTATGGGTTGTTGCAGCTCTATGGTTCGAGGTATAGTGATTATTTTGTATTGTTTTGCGTAGTATACGTCTCCGTTTGGTTCTAGGCTTAATAGTAGAAGGGTATGGTTCCCGGGTTCTTCTAGCGTATAGCAGAAGACATACTGGGTTCCCGGTTCGTGGTATTTGTCTACTTGCGGTGTTAGTAGGATAGGGTCATCGTCGAGAAGTGCTATTGTATAGTTAGTATATGGCGTGTACTCAATGCATTCTTGTTCTCCTAAGACGGCTAGGAATGTTAGTGTTGAGTCGATATCTCCTGGAGTAGGTGTAAGGGTGAGGTTTAGGATTTGTACGCTGTAGGAGTCCCTGTGGGATTGCGGCGTGGTTAGGGCCACGTAGTACTCGTAGCCTGGGGGAGGAGTGATGGTTGTATTACACTCAATGCTCTCTAGAGCCTGACTCGGGCCGAACCATGCTTTAACGTTGCCTTGCGGGCATAAGACTTGATAGCTTCCATTGTCAAGTGTCTTTATCATGTAGGGACCAGATACTTGAGCTGTATGGAGAGAGGCCTTGAGGCTAAGTGAGGGGAAGAGTCGTGCAGCTATTAGAACGTCTCCGGCCCAGACTCCAGCTATAACACCGCTCCGTCCTCCTAGATTATCGACTGAGCCATAATATATTCTGGCCCCATCCTCGCTTACTATTGCTGGCACACTATAGCTCCTAGTATACGAGGGATCGAATAAATACGGGACTACGAGACCGCCATCGGGAGTTTGAGAGACCGCCAGTACAACTGTGGCGACGATGGGTGGGAGAGTGTCTGGTAGATCTCTGACTAGCACGGGGCCAGGCACTCGATAGACCTTGTTCGACGCCGGTATTGCTAGCGTGTTATTATCTATCCAGCCTGCGGCCAGCCCATTATAATCTATGAAGTCCAGTGTCTCCAGGCCACGATCTGTTACGAGAGCATAGAGAGTACCATTCCCTATGAGCATCCCGTTAAGGAGGAAGCGTGCCCATAGCGTCACAAGAGCATATTCCCCGGTTGGACTGAGGCGGAGATCATACATGCTGACCCATGTTTGAAGATCTTCCGGATGCCTTATGGGGAGAATCTCCATTAGATTTTCTGCTAAGAGAGAGGAGAGATTCTCCTCCCCCGACCAGGCCGAGGCTGAATCCTTCCAGTAAAGAGCCAGATTTCCGCCAATTTTTGCCAATGCGAGAACTGTATGATTAACGCCCACCACCCTCTGAAGATATGCCTCGGGTGGAATAGTCAGGTTTATTGATAAAGATGTATTATCCCCGGGATAATACAGTGTAGCTCTATAATAGTTGTCTACCCACGTGACTACCACGGCTCCCGGACCCCACGCCGGTCCCAAGCCTTTGAGGGTTCCCTCCTGAGGCGGTGGAAGCGTGATATTCTCTGTGCCGTCTCTTGTAATCAGCATGTATTGTATTTGTCCTCCCTCATAGCTAACTACAATTACCCCATTGTTGTTTACCCATTCCACTGGTTTAACTAGTTCCGAGCCCACACCCACTATTCTTGACCCCTTGGAGGGGTCTAGGGAGATTATGAGGAGATCCTGGTATACATTGGGCCGGGCAGCCAGTACTGCCCAGTCTTGTAACGAGTATAGAGCCACATAATCCCACGTTGTTCCCCCTGTGCTTAGCCCTGACAGAAGAGCTTTCTCTCCGTTGAACAGTATCTCGGCTTCCACGCCTCTTATGATCGATACAGATCCATTTACCCAACCGTATCCTGCCGAATAAATATTATTGATACTCATATTCCGGCTCCACTCGACCGTGTACTCTGTGCCGCAGAGAGACGCTTCTTCAACAGTAGATGATGCAGTGCTAGGTTGTAGGGCGAGATGGGCGCAGGCAATGCCGTTTCCTAGGGCTACCTGTGTATACTGGCTCAATGGTAAGTCCAGGTAGTCTTCCCCGGCTCCAGGTGTTATAACAGTTATCCTCCATACTGTTTCTCCCGAGTATGCCTGTGTTAGGATATAGTAGTGTTTGTTGTCCTCGGCGATAGAGTAGAGATACCCGTCTGGCTCTAACTGTGTCAGTGCTCCATTATAGTAGTAGAGTATATTTCCTCCCACATTCATGAGGAGTGTCCCTAGAACGCTTTTGACCCCCATAGTGGACCCTGTAAGCCATGGTGCTTGAACCGGGCTTTCCACCTGGCTTATTGTAACGGTCCCATTGGGCCATATAATGTAGAGGGAGTCCGCTGTGAGTGCCGCTGTGACACCGCTCTGAGGATCGCTTCCCCAATAAGCTATTTGGCCGCTAGTATTGTATTCAACCATCGACCCTGTAGTCAGGTCTAGCACTTCGAATAGCGATATATTCCCTATTCTCCTCCCATACGGATCATATATTATCTCTTCATCTACCAAAACAGCAGTACTGGGTCCCGATAGGAATACCCTAGTCGGCTTTATACCCAGCGTGTCGTCGTCAAAGATGACGGCACGCTCCACATTACACGAAGAAGAATTCAAGACCGTTACCATGAAGCCATCTGGTACAGAGGGCGTTTGGCTAAATGGGTTCCACAAGCTCATTACAACTCCTATCTCTTCACGATAAAAAGAATAGGAGACTAAGCTTGCCTCGTAACCCCTGAAGGTATAATCTAAGAGGTCGTCGAGAACGTCGAACGCGCATTTCAACTCCAGAGTGCTGGGATCCCTAAGGGCCAATACGCCACCATACCTATAGGCCTCGACTATGGAGCCTGGGGCTACAAGAGCCTTATCTGGTATCATAGAGCGAGCAGTTTCCAGCGGACTCGGTACAACAGGATAATAATACTCCTTCGTCCATTGATGGACGACTAAGGCGGAACCACTAGGCACAATAAATGACATATTAAGCCCAGTATTCGCAAGATCCGGTGTTGGGCCCAAGTCGAAGCTTGCAACAAGCAGGTCTTTATGGAAGAGATATACAATAATATGCCAATCCCTCCAAAGATCAAACTGTATCCTGATGCCTCCGAAAGCATAAATTGTCTTATCCTCTCCACCATATGAAACACTGGTATTCTCCAAAACCAGAGGACCCGCTAGCCATTCATCATCAGCGTCTTTAAGTCCGATCTCAAGACTCCCGTTTTTAACCCATACGTAGAAAACTGATCTGACAAGAGCCACCTCCGGAGAATCAGCTTTCAGCGGATACCTAGCTTCGCCAGGATACCTAGATCCCCCTAGAGGTACAGGTCCTTCTGGGGAGATAATAACAGCCCCGTCTTGCGTCTGGCCTAGGAAAGCGGTGAGAGGGGCTGCTAAGAGTATGAGAACCACGAGCGAAATAACAGCCTTCTTCACCCTGCACCACCCCCTAAGGTTATTTTAAGAATCTCATCTCCCCCACTCTCCGTGACAGCCACAACGTATAATGTGTCGGGACTAGTCGCGAAGTCTCCTAAATATCTAATATTATCGGGGAGAACCACATGGTAAACGCGAATAAACGCTCTACCGTTATAAGTAACGTTAACAAGCTCGACAGCATACACGTCTTTCCACCCAACATAGATAAGAGCAGGATTATCGTTGATCACGGCCGGCCTCGGCGTGAAAGATGATGGGATCGGTACAAGGACAATTGAGTCGTTTTCAGGATCAAGTAGCATGAAGCCTTGGCCATCTGGACCAGCCCACATAAGCACTCTTGTATTGGTAGGAAAAGTATAGAGGCTGCCGAGAGATCTAGGAATATGCATGGCCCACTCCACGGTACCGTTTAAGGGATCAACTAGCGAGATAACATTAGCATTATCCAGCGTCCTATTAAGTACGATTACGCCGCCATCCCAGTAAAGAGTTGTCTGATACGGTACATGATAGAACCGTACAATGCTGCCCTCTACGATAGCAGCAATAATCTGTCCGGAAGGCGTACCAAAAGGCATGTACAGGGGTATAAATAGCCCACCTCCTCTCACCGCCCCCTCCTGAACCTCAACGTTATCAGGCAACCAATCTGGAACGAGGCCTCCATAATCAACTACGCCTCCTCCACTCAGATTAAGGCTCATAAGTTCTCTACCGCTAACAAAGAAGAATTTCCCGTCCAGTATCCCAATGGGCTTTCCAAGGTTGAGGCTCCATACAGCCACTAGATCCCCGTCATCATTATACACTAGGACCTCGTTCTCGTCTCGCGAATACACGAGAAGGTAGCCGTCTCCTGCCGTAATATATGACGGATAAAAACTTAGACTCGAGAAATGTTCAACGCTAGCATTCACAACTACATTCTCTACACGTAGGCCCAGATGATACTGCATCAGTGGTCTGAGGAGAAGCAAGCTAAAATAGTCATAGGGCACCCCTACATATTCGTTCTCCTCATAGTAGACCGGCATAGGTCCTCCGGAACCGGCCCCCTGGACAAGGCTCAGGTTAAGATCAAGCCTCACATGCTTAATCAGAATAGTCCAATTATTGTATATTAAGAATCCATCGCCGTCGAAGATATCTCCAGAATAGCCGACTCGAAGCCCCCAATAGTAGTCGAGAGGCATCGCCTTAAACCATAGGCCCTGCGGAAGCACAACGTTACTAGACCCGTAAAGCACCGAGTTTACCTCTCCCTCCAGTTGCCGGAATAAATCCAAAGAATAGAATATCTCCAAGGAGTGGAAACCCGTAGTATTAACCAGATACAGATTAGAACTAGACCCTATAAGAAGCGACCCTCCTCCTACCTCTACCCTATATACCTTGAATCCCGTACCATCCACGTTCACACTTTCCAGCACTCCATTGCTAGACACTAGATAAGCCCTGTATAATGTTGTTAGAAGCGCTACATCCTCCCCGACATAATAGGCATGCAGCACGTCTAAGCTAGTGTCTAGACTTACCGTATAATTATAGAGCTCGACTCCTCCGCCAATATCATATATGTGTACATCATAACCTCCATAACTAGACAAGTTCTTAAAAACCACCATAATCCTACCGCCGCCTATAGAAACAATCGGGCAAAACACTGCATAGAACCCGCCATAGCCATCCGGAGTTAACATGAGTCCCCCAACATAGCGATAGCCAAGCTCCTGTCTAAGAGAGATATTTGTTTCCCCATCGCTATCCACACTACCAGCCACAATACTCAAATCACCGTAGACTTTGAGATACCTAATAGAGCCCCAACCAGTAGTAGGAGGAGAACCATCAATCCACCAATCATCCAATATAACAGCGCCGAAGAATCCTTCTCCAATAGTAGCAGAAGGAGGACACAGCACCCGAAAGCTTGCCGCTTCTCCCATGTCGCCATAGTATACGTGGGCAAGCCAGCCAGGGACTCCCTCTACAGATTCAACATCTATATATAGCCTGCCAGCAGCTAACGGCTCTGCCCCGGTTCTATCTATAACCCCAATGGTTCTTAAAAGATCATTATTCTCCCCAGTAATCGTAGTAGGAGCTGCATAGATAACAGAGGCTAAGAGTACAGCAGGAACGAGTAAAATGCTTAGCAGCCTAGTACTTGCTCGCCCCAAACACGCGCACCCCGGAGACATTGAGTATACCTATAGCCACACTAGCAGTGATATAACCAGGAAGAATCACCCAGGCAACTATAAATAATAACTCCTGAGTATGAGGCCGGTGATCAAACCTTGAAAGACAAAGCAACATGCATGAATCTAGAATCACTATTAAAGTACCAGTAACACTATATTATCTGCATAATTATAATACCCAGCATGAACCCATCGAACCGATTACATCGGAAGCCTCAACACGACAATAATAAGGGCCGTAAGAGAGCACGACGCATACCTTATCAAGCGTGTTAGTTCTCAAGCCAACGACTGATAGCATGGCAAGCCACGTTAATAAACGAATCTTAAATTTAAGCAATCTAACCTGAGACTGCTAGTAGATTGTAGTGTTAAGAAGCCCTCCTTGACATCTAACAGGATTATGATAAGAAATAATGATTGAGCATGTGGACCGGGCAATCGAGTCAGGAAATAATCCTGTGTTTACCCGGTAATTCTGCTTCTTACTAGCTTCTTGAACTCCCGCATCCACTCACTATTGTCGGGCCAGGCCCTGCTTGTGACTAGGTTTCCGTCGACAACTACCGCCTCGTCTACCCATTTTGCACCAGCATTCACAACGTCTGGCTTAACTGCTATATAGCTAGTCATCTTCCTTCCCTTCAGCTGATCCGGTACTGCGGCTAACAGTACTAGAGGAGCATGGCATATAGCGGCAACCGGCTTATTTTCCTCAAAGAAGTGTCTAACTATCTCCAGGACCTTATCGTAAAGGCGTATATATTCTGGCAGTCTCCCTCCAGGTATTACTAGGCCGTCGTACTCTTCGGGGTTAACTTCCTCGAGCAGCAAGTCCGGCTCCCATAGGTAACCGGGCTTCTCTGTATAGGTCTGCCATCCGGGTTCAAAGTCGTGGACAACTGTGTGTATTTTCTCTTTTTTAGGAGCGGCGACATGCACTATCCATCCTTCCTCTCGGAGACTGAAATAAGGATACAGGATCTCCAATGCCTCTGCAGCGTCACCGCCGAGGATAAGAATCTTAGGAGTCTTCTCTGACACGTCCACCACCTCGCATAACATACTTAATCTAGTTTACAAATCGCGTAATTCAATATACTATATAGTAATAAAACAAATATTAATCTTAACCACTGGTATGGGGCAAGCGACAATGTAGGAACCCTTCACCTCCCATACTATAATCAAGTATATCTATGCCGATCCCTCCGGCGATGTAATACATATTCGTCAAGAACTCACTAATGTTAATAGTACTAACAATAAGATCTAAGTTTCCTATCAAGTAATCCTCCACAATGTTAAACAATGTTAAAAATACTATTTATTACAAGAGAAGTATCCTAATAATGACTGGAGAGCAAAGGATATCTATGATCTATGGGTGTAACATGCTTGAGCCTCAAACTGAGAATACATAATTTTAAGAGCTTCGATGATCTATCAGTCGAACTAGGAGATCTCACGGTTCTTGTAGGACAAGCGGCAAGCGGTAAAAGCAACTTGCTGGAGGCACTAGAAACCCTAGGATACGCCATAAAAGTACTGGTAGAGGCTAGCCTCGGCGAGTATCCAATAAATTATCCGCCTGCTCCATTTAACTACTATGTTAGGTCCGTGAGATGCCTAGATCTTATCAACAGACATAGGAGAATCCAAGAGTCGAGTAGCATGGTCCATCTCGAGGACTTAGAAAAACGTATCTCTTTCAATGTAAACATTGAATGTCTCCAAGACCCAAGCACCGTTCATATTAACTTGGGAATCGGCGATATCAACGGTAAATTAGTAGCTCAACTCGTCGAAAAAATATTAGACACAAGCAGTTATGGCTCTAGTGATATATCCGTAATATTACAATTCTTGGGTTCAGTTATCAGTTCTATGCAGATATCCTCCCATATAAAAGAAAAAGAAGACCTTAAAACCTTGCCGAGACACGTTATCGCACCTCGTCTCTATGGATTCGACAGAATGAATGTCGTGACAAACATTATGTATAGAAACACTAGGCGTAGATATCCATATTCTTATCTAGAGGAAAGAGCTACAAACCTTGGATGGATTCTCTATAATAACGACGACGTCCTAGACGAGATTAACCATGTACTTGAAGAACTAGGCTTCAGCATCCAGATCGAACCCTTAAGCGATGGCCAGTTAGCCTTCAGAGACGGGGGCAAGGATATAGGTCCTGTCAGTATAAGCGATACTGTCCTGCGTCTTCTTTATATGCTGACAATTTTTCTGACGTCTAAGAAGACGACTTATAAAGCACAGGGGGTTACGCTATATCCTCTTGTGATGCTGGAGGAACCGGAGGCACACGTCTATCCCTTTGCTTTTTCCGACTTAATACAAACACTATACGAGACCCTAATGAATGACTCCTCTCTAATCATAACTACCCATAGCGGAAACCTTGCCCAGAGATTGTGGGAAAAATATAGCGGTAAAAAAGATGTAAAAATATACTATGTGATAAGGAATAAATCTAGATCAACAATACTATACGAGGTAGACATGGTAGAGTTATTAAATGAAGGATTAGACCTTGACATGCTCGTCAGCCAGCCTATGGAAAAGATAGAAGAACTCATCAATCACAATGTACTCTTCCTCCAATCCAGTAATGGTGATCCCTAATATGCCGAATTCTAATAAGCATAGAAAATTATCCTTTGCCGAGTGCTATGTTAACCAAACAATACTATATTGGCTAGTTCCAGGAAGAATACCTAACCACTGCGAAGGAACCACGAAGTGCCTTAAAGAAATCGAGAAAAACGCGCACTCACGGACCCGGGATTATCTACTAGGATTAATAGATTATGAATATAATGATGGAATAAGAAAATATCTAGACAGAGTACTAAATAAACATAAATGCAGTATAGAATGCGAAAACGAAATAATTAAAATATATCAATGCGAAAATACGATCCAACTACTAGTATTCAGTAAGCCTCCAGAGGATCTCCTAGCGGACAAAGACCCCTACTATAGAGAGTTTTTTAGGAACGCTAAGAATCTAAGACAGTTCAAACGAAACGCCCGCAAATACCTGGACGCGTCTTACCGTGATCTCTGCAGTAATAAAAACAATATAAGAGAACACGTGCTAGGAGGGTTATGTTTACTTTATAGTTTAACTAGAGAACTGGTGAAGAATTGCGTATTCTCCTCTAAATAGAATTAGAAAGTATCATTGTTACGACTTTTAATATATTTTAACTTGAATAAACAATATGGTCTACACTATCAAAGCACGTTGTAATACGAGCAGCCTTGACCTACACCTCAAGTAAAAGGATTACTACCCTACAAGGGGGAATCCAATAATGCTTGCCCTCTATATGGTATCTCTTTGTCGAGATATCCCTCCTTCTGATAACCAAGAAGTATGCAGTAGTTACAACTAGCCGAGTACTATGATTAATGCAAGACGCAAAGATATGAATCCAACTGCTTCCAATATGTGAGCTATAAATCGGCCCTTGTTATAGGATAACCTATCGTAGCATATAGGATTTAAGAGCTTACTAAATTATATGAAGAGAAATCCTAGTCTATATCTCTTACATGAACAAGGGGATTCTCCCCATGAACCAATGGACTTATACAGCCATAGGAACACTCCTGCTATAATGAGTGTGCTCCGAGATTCGCTATCTTCCTAGAAGCTATTAGCGACCCGTATTCAGCGGCCTCCCTTATCTGGGCTCCGCGCGCTAGTTTTAGGAGGGTGCCTGCTGCATAGGCGTCGCCTGCTCCAGTCGTGTCAACGACTTTCTCTGGCTTATATGGTGGAATCCTGTAGTATTTTCCTTCTCTTGCCATGTATAGTAGGGATCCCTTAGGCCCTAGCTTTACTATTATATACTTGGGGCCAGTACTAGCGATTATCCTGGCAGCCTCTTCTGGAGGCTTCCCGGTTAAGAGTTTCGCCTCGTTCATGTTGAGGAGCACGATATCTGTTTTTTCTAGTAGAGGTTTAACCCTCTCTATTCCTAGACTTGCTAGTCTCCTGCCCGGATCCCAGGAGACAATAGTGTCATTCTCCTTAGCTATCGTGGCTGCACGTATACTGGTATCAATCCTGAGACTAGCAATATGGAGTATTCTGGCCTCACTGATTACCTCTGTGTCGAGCTCTCCTGGCTCAAGGTGCTCCGCTGCACCCTTGAGACTATATAACGCTAGGTTTCCCCTCGAGTCTATTGTCACAATACTGAAACCCGTCTTTTTATCTGGGCTTATTCGCAGCCCTCTTATGTCAACCTTCTCCTTCCAGAGCTCCTCATAAATTATTCGGCCGAAGTTATCAAAGCCTATCTTAGCTATTATACCGGTTTTTCCGCCTAGGCGGGCTACGTCGATTGAAACGTTTACCGCGGAGCCTCCTGAGCCCCTTGTCTCTTTGATTATTTCAGCTTCCTCGTCTGGGCCTGGGAACCTGTCCACGAGCATCCTTATATCGATTAGGGCGTGGCCCACTGCGACTACGTCTAGTTTCTTCCGCGTCATTCTACTATGCCCTCTTCGTATGCATCTTCTGGAGAGGCTTTTCCTATGAGTACTAGTTTACAGGCCTTAGCCATTGCCTTAATATTTCTGGCCTGGAAAATATTTCGGCCGACTACTGCTCCAAGAGCTCCTGCCTCGCGGACATCTTTGAGATCTCTCAGGAACTCTATGGGAGTGCTCCTTCTGGGCCCACCACTCATCAATACCGGGATACCTGAAGCAGCCTCTATTACTTTCTTGTAGGATTCTTTGTCTCCAGTATAATATGTCTTGATAAGGTCCGCACCAACCATTACCGCGGATCTTACTCCATAGAGTACTACGTCAACCGAGTGTCGGTCCTTAATGGTTGGACCCCTTGGATAAGCTAGTTGTAGGGCCGGAAGACCATACTCCTCCGCGGCATCCCTTATCAATGTCCAGTTCCACACCATAACATCCTCCCAAGGACTCCCCCAGTATACCGTTGCGGCCACAGCGTCTGCTCCAAGACGGACAGCGTCATCAACAGATCCAATTATACTTTGAAGTAACTGATCTTCCTTGGGCCGTAGACTCGTTTTCCCTGTGATCTTTACAATGAGGCTTGTTCTACCGGCCCATATGTCGGAGAAGAGGCGAGCGTCTCCAGGTGTAAGCATTACGGCATCTACACCTGCGTCAACTACGGCCTCCAGTATTACGCGTGGATCGAGCCTGTCTTTAGGGAAGTCTATGGGTCCGTGCTCTAGCCAATGATCAAACGCGAATATCAGGGTTCCTCTAGGATCTATTATTCTAGATAGCCTTACCTTTTTACCCACAGATGAGAAGGCAGGCTGTACGTTTGCCACTGCTCCATCCACCCAGATAAATAAGTGTACAGGGACCTATTTACATGAAACTTATCCCTGCATAATCACAGTCTAATTATGTTCGTCTAGTAGAAGTACCCCTACACTCACATTATGTACGTCTCTTATAATTAAACCATTCATTAGCATATCATTAATTGATACTCTGAAAAAGTCATGCGGTATAATCACTAAAACTTTTGACCACCAGTACTATATAATTATACTAGTTCTAAAGCATAGACTCGAATTGGTGGTGACCAGCATCGAGCAGCAACCATAGTAAGAGGCTAGGATTCTGGGAAGTATTCTCGATAGGAGTCGGGGGCATGATTGGAGGAGGAATATTCGCCGTACTAGGCCTAAGCCTTCAATTATCTGACGGAGCCGCTCCAATAGCGTTTGCACTTGCAGGACTAATAGCACTATTATCATCTTATAGCTATGCCAAGCTAAGCAGTAGGTATCCGAGTGAAGGAGGAACAATAGAATTCCTTGTCCAAGCATATGGCGATGGCCTGTTAAGCGGAGGCCTAAACATAATGCTTCTCGCCAGCTACATAGTAATGATAGCCCTATACGCGCATGCATTCGCCAGCTATGGCGCCAGCCTAGTACAAAGCTATTATCATCTGGCATACATTGCCCTAGCAATATTTGTAGTGTCATCTTTAACCATCGTGAACATGCTTGGAGCCAAGACAAGTGGAAGAGTAGAACTAGCACTCGTATCATTCAAACTAGGAGTATTGTTATTCGTATCCATGGTAGCACTAGGCCTTGTCGACTGGCAGAGGCTCAGCCCATCCCATTACCCACCAGTCACAAGCATAATCGCGGGAGGAATGATCATATTCCTAGCCTACGAAGGATTCGAACTAGTAGCAAACGCTGCAATGGACGTAGAAAACACAAGTGTACTAAGGCGAGCACTATACTCAAGCGTAGTCGTGGTCATCCTAGTATATATCCTGATAGCAATAGTAGCTGCAGGAGGCCTAAGCCCCCAAGAAGTACAGCAGGCCAGAGACTATGCACTAGCCATCCTAGTAAAACCAGTCCTCGGAATGGCGGGCTTCGCACTGGTAGTAGCAGCAGCACTTGCAAGCACAGGCTCAGCAATAAACGCTACACTATACGGAACAGCCAGAATGTCATACATGGTTGCCAAATACGGTCAAGCACCACGGGTTCTAGGAAAAAAAGTATGGAGAAATGCCTACGAAGGACTCATAATTATAAGCATCCTGAGCCTAGCCCTAGCACTCGGTGCTAGCCTAGAAGCCATAAGTGCCGCGGGAAGCGGAGGATTCATGATCATATTCTCAATGGTTAACCTCGCCGCTTACCGGCTAAGGAGACAGACCGGTGCAAACCCTACAATCACCCTTACTGGAACCATCCTCGCAGTCGCAGCACTGACCATCCTGATATTACGCATGCTCCAGACGGCGCCCGACCAGCTAATCGTCTTCGCAGTCCTCCTGATAGGAAGTTTTGCCCTCGAGTACGCGTATAGACGCATAACTGGCAGGAGACTACCACGATACATAGATCCACGCCTAGAAGAACGTGAAAAACTACTACACGAATATGACCGGCTACTCCCGAGAATAGCCAAAATCATAAAGTCACTGGCTAAAGACGCCGAAGTCTACCTTATAGGAAGTCATGCACGTGGAGAATACTGGAAAGCCAACGATATAGACATACTCGTGGCCACCGATAAAGAACTCCCCAGGCACAGGAGAGAAGTACTCCAAAAACTAATAGAAACAGAGCTCAAACTCCCACGCCACCACCCTATACATCTACATTATACAACCAAGGATGCAAAACAAGAATATCTCAAGAAAGGACACAAGAAAATAACGAGCTAGAAATACATAGTCTCGAGACCAAACACGACGATACATTCCATAGAACTATTATTTTCCAAGAACTATCCTTGCAAGCATTATTAGGAGAGTGCCCGGCAACGACCAGCCAATACCTAAACCCCTCCCTATTAGCTCTCCCATATAAAGATCAGCCCACAAAGAAGTCGACAAAGGAATACCCGTATACCCGTACACATACACCGTTGCCAGTAGGCCTAGAATATGCGAAGCGAAAACAATCGCAAATACGAGAACCGCCCAGGATAAGCCATAGAAGCCCCGGCCAAACACTATCTGGAGCCCCCTCAACAACACAATGTATCCCGCAACCAAGAAGAAATTACCTGTAAACCATGCCAATCCCGTCGACAATGAAGCCAAAAACACAGTTGTCAGACTCGACAAGACAAAAAACATTATCGAGACGTACAAATAGCCTCTATCGACAATAAACCTATATGTCCCAGTGGACATATCAAGCCTCTTCGAGACTCCAAAAGAGACATAGAGCAATGACATCAGCATCAGAACCCATAACCCTGTTTGAGACAATAAGGCAATAAGGTATCCCATAGCAGTGCCTACGCTATGAACCGCTGCTAGAGGGAGAGTAAATAATTGTGAAACAATGAGAACTCCCATGAGATAATACTTGTGTTCCTCTACTACTCTCAACCTGCACCACCATACAGGGAGCCGAGAGGACAGAAGTCTAATCCAACACTATCATAATCATACGAGACGTATCCTTCTTCGGTTGTAAGATAAAGAGAGAATCCCTCAACCCTTACATAAAGCGACTCGTCAAAGACATAATTATCAATGTAAACATCTATGCTATCAGCCAGCTCTGAAGGATTCCAGCCTGCTTCTTCACCAGAGACCCTGACATATGCCGAGGCAGATCCTCCAGGAACACCACTACCCGTACACCATTTCTCCACGGTAACCTCTGTTAAATCCTTATAATCCAGCACTAGATTAACAATACTTAATCCGCTAGAGACCAGGCCTGCGATACGACTTTTAGTGTTAAGCCACGAGGATATACTGTTTATCCAATTGAACAATTCATTTAAATCAGCATTAGAAAACGGACTTGTGCTCTCAATTATTGCCCTGGTTCTAACCATTGGGTCAATGCAAGAGCCTTGACCAGACCATGAGACGATCACAGTAAATGATTCTAGGTCACCAGCATCATAGTTATTTCTATCATTGAACGAACCAGTAGGGCTCAGCCCAAAATTAATCAACATATATGTATGTGATCCCAGCGTCCATCGTATATCCAGCCACCTGTTCAGATTGTTTATCACTCCATGCTTGTTTACCTCATGGACTTCCCTGACTATAGGTTTCGATAGATAATTATCGCTTAACTTATTATAAGCTACAATCGGTGTTATGAAATACTGGGTCGTAGTATAAGGCAACTTAATATACGGGAGATTCGAGAACTCTATTATCCTAGAGCTCCCATATATCTCGAAGAGATAAAATGGGTAATTGCTCGTCGAAGAAGTTATTGTTATAGTTAATAGGCCATACGGCTTGACAAAAAAGTCTATTAGTTCACCTCTACCAACAGTAATATTGCAGTTCAACGTGACGTATTCATAGGTTGAACCAGGGTTCCCTGGCAGTGTATTTTGGCAGTATCCAATTCCTGCCAGGTCTACGGAGAACAATCCTCCATAGTATCCTGGTGGTATTTTTACCACGTAGGTGAATGGGAGTGTTATATCCTCGTAGTATGATGGTATTGATTCTACTATAGCAATGTCTGTTGGTGTCCCAGTATATAATGTGATATTTCCCTCACTATTGCCGGGAGATATGATAAGCCTAACAGGGTACTGTCTAGCCGTATTGCTGCATGGTTCATAGGCGCAATCGTAGAACTGGTACTTTAGCGAACCTATAATTTCATCATTTATATAGTTATCGAAGTTATCAAGTTTAACTTTTAACATTATTTTAAGCGATACTGTCCATTCCTTATTGTCGTTACTTGCTAAAGCTATTTTTAATGGTATCTCTCCTGGCGATAGGAGTGGTAGCTCGTAGGGACTGTTCTGTGGAGGTGTAAAGATAATGATACCATATTCTCCGTAGCCAAATACTGACCACAGGGTTTTTGTTTTTGTCTGTTCGTATTCGGTTCCCGGATAGAGTGTTATATCGAGGCCAGCCACTCCATATGCGTCCGGGTCGTTTATTTTCCCGTAAACCATGATGATTATCCTCGTTATTGATATATCTTGGTTACGTATCTCGGTGTAATTAGGAGAGTTAATTTTTAGAGTATAGGTTCTTTCTTCTCCAGGTGATAGCTGGAATAACACGTCTTGCGGGATGCTCCATCCATCTGAGACAACTACTTCTTTGGGCGTCGCCACCATGAGGATATATTTTGAGCTAGGTTCTCCTCCGCCTCCTCCGTCTGGAAGTATGTTTCTAGGCGGCCCATAATTAGAGGATACGCCAGTGTCTATTATTCCGGGCTTGGGTTTGAATAATTCTTTTAGTGCATTCGGTGAGACTACTATATCGTTATTTTTCATGCTGGCTTCTAGTACCCAGGGCACACCTTGACCATTAAGTTCTCCCGCTATACCATCGGACTCCGCGTATAGCTTCGCCGTAGTTCCACACATCTCTCTTATCTGGGGAGAATCAATCGCTACTAGTATTGGATATGATTTTCGTGTCTCGCTTGTTTTAACCCATATCCAATACCATTCCTTGGCCCCACGCGCTTGAGGCGGTACATTCTCTAAAGGACTAGTGTATGTTGGCTCACTGCCCGGCATTTGTACGAATAGGATTGTTCTCTCCGTTATCTCTTCGGGAACATGTCTCACTACATAAGTCCTGTACTGTTCCTCATATACTATCTCGTCTCCATCCGAGAAGGTGAAAGGCAAGTTATCCCAATGACCACCGATATAAGCTAGGATGCATACGTTAGACGGGTTCTTACCGGCCAAAAAAGGCAGGTCTGACACGTTTATTCTTATTGTTCTCCCACTAACATACAACTGGTAATCTGTTGCATCAGGATATCGTTGCTTGAGGACTTCGATTAACTGTGACTCTGTCGATACTTCTATCTGACCGCTCTTAGTTACAGGTGTATATTCCATATAGTAGAATAGTCCTAAAACTATGATAATTAGAAAGATTATTATTCTAGCATTATACATGCCTATACCCATAATTAAGATTTAAAGCATAACTTAGTTTTATCTTTTTTATAATCATTACCTAGTTAATGATAGAAAAACTTATAAATTGAAAATATCTCGGCCTTCTCAAACTATGGCGGCAAGGCATTTATGAACGCTATAAGCCATATAGCGAGCAGTATTATTAGGCCTATGATAACGCCTTTAACACTGCATGCCTTCTCTACATAGCCTAATGGTTTAATTCTACTTGTTAGACCTAGAACCTCTGCTATTCCTACTCCTATGAGGAATTCGAACGTGTCTCCTCCCAGATCCCAGGACCAATCTGCTAGAGTATGTTCTGGGAATACTATGGTCTTAGCAGCAGTGGTTATTATTTGATAGAAGAGGTAAGCCCAGAATATTCTTTTGTGGCATCCGAGCACTGTGAAAGCTATTGCTGCTAGCATATGTATAATGCTTGCTAGGTTATCTAAGACTATGAATTCTACTAATGTACGACTATACCATTCTGGCCAAATCATCTTTTTCTTCCTCGTTTCTTACTGGAGGTTTTGTGTTTGTAAGAGAACAGTAAGTATTTCTATATATAAATCATTTCTTAAGTGTCTGAGATTTAGTGTCTTGAATACAGAGTTGTTATTATTAGTTGTTATCGTGTAAATATACAGGTATAATTACTAGCTGGATACACTATTATCTCGAGCTACTATATATTAATTATTTATTCTAGCGCTATACACTAGTATTAGCTTGATAAGAAAGCCTACCGTAGGAGAATTGACAGGTTCCACTGTTCATTCTCCTACGACCCCATAAATGCAAATAATCATCTGATAAGGTGAGAAGTGTTGGATCCGAAGATACTAGTCATAGTAGCTATACTCGCAGTAGGCGGAATAGCTGCAGCTATATTTATCGGGGGAGGGGGAGGAACACCCACTACCAATGAGAGCACCAGTACGACTACAACATCAACCCCACCTACAAACACTGGTACCAATACAGGAACATCTTCCCAGGTAAGTATAGAGGGCACATGGCAAGGAACCTACACTAGCTCATACGGGCAAGGAACCTGGAAATGGGTAATAAAAGAAATAAGCCCAGGCCAATATGAAGGCTGCCTAATGACCAATGGCCCCTACCGTACCTCGGATTGGCTTCCTGTAACGGTTACCGTTCAAGGCAACCAGATAACTCTTGGAGCCGTTGGCACAGCACAAATTACATTCACAGGTACTATTAACGGTAATTCTGCTAGTGGAACTTGGCAATTCTCTGGAGGAGGACAAGACCACGGAAATTGGCAAGGATCAAAGATAAGCTCTGAGAGCACTCTACCCTGTATGGGTTCAGGAGATACAGGAACAACCACACCGCCAGAAACCACTAGTACAGAGACTACAACAACCTTTACAGGAGACCTCGGATGCGTCCCTAGTCCCAGCGATACCCTCCACGACGCTTATACTGACATAAACCTTGCACTGGCAGAAGTATATGGCTCCGATAACATTTCCTGCGGTTACGTGGAGACCTCTATGGCCCAATACTATGTATATACGGTCGTGATCGATCAATTCAACCCAAACAATTTACCAGAGGATCTTCAGAATCTTGCCCAGACACTCGAGTCATATGGATGGACAAACGTGACCACATATACACAGGCAGGCTCACTAGGAGGCATCACAGCCGATTACTCTTACAATAGCTACACCATTAATGCTACAATAATGTTTTATCCCTCACAGCCTGCTGCAACCGCTGGAATAATGCTCTCCGTCACAACAACGACTCCCTAGTGTAGAAGGCATAACGCAATATCCGGATCCATCCTAGGTTTACTCCACTTGCTTTTTCCCAGCCCTAATCCATTTTCCTACAATGTAAAAGTTTCTTCCTGCACCATGAAGTAGTATGTTTGTTTTCCTAAAGTCCCAGCCCCACCTCGTATAAAAGACGAGGTCAACATATACTCCGAGAATCTCGAATACATACAATTTCACCTCTCCTACGTCTATACTATCATATACCCTTGCTTCTAGGCTTGCCAAAGCATCTCTCCATCTAGGAACCGATACCCTATAAGATTCCTCGAGCTGAATATTATGTTCTCGTATCTTGTCGACATCTCTTCCACTAACAGTACCAAGTCTATAAACCAGATCCAACATGTCACTAGAGGGAACATTTATTGTAGACTCTGGATGGTACTCAAGGCACTCATACGTATATGAGTCCCTATCTACTGCTATTGCTACCGTGGGAGGCTCCTCGGATACAGGCGTATTCCATGAGGCAGGCATCATATTAAGTCTGCCATTAGGACACCTAGTCAAGAGAACAATTGTTGGTCTCGGGTGGAGCACATAATAATACCTGTATCCTTGAGGAAGAGGGCGAAGAACCATTACGGTTCCCCTACCTGCTCTCGTCGCCTAATCCCATATCTTTGAGTAGTTTTTCACGTAGCTTATTGTATTCTTCTTGCGATATCACTCCCTCATCCAGTAGCTTCTTTAATTTTAGTAGTTCTTCATACGGATCACGCTTCTCTCCGCTTGTTATCATTGTTTGCCTTGGAGCTCCTGTTACGCCTCTAACAACTGATTCTTTAGGCTTTACAAGGATCATTTCTTCTTTAGTGAGACTCTTTTTCTTTGTGAGTGTCGGTGGCTCAATAGCTATATTTGATATAGCTTGTTTTATCGCCTCCATTACCTTTACTCCTTGATCCTTCTTCATCCATCCTATCTTTACTATCTCACCTGTCTCAAGCTCGATCTGGAAATCTGTAGAAGCAATACCTTTAACAAAGTAAACCTTCTCTACCTTCTCGTAGGGAATACTCATCATATCATATCTACCGAGGATTTTCTCGTCGAAATAGACTATTCTCCGATCAGTCACGACAAGCCATTTAGGCTTCTCTAGACTAGGCATCTTCTTCGTGTAGAAGAGGACGTTCTCGCCGGGTTCGAGGTTTTCTCTTAGTTTCTTAGGAAGTTTTTCTATATCCTTAGGCAATATAATGCACCTCTAGACTAATATTAGGGTGGCTCTCTAGAACTTATAGTTTATCGATATGTCTCTCCAGTATATAATAGACTGGATAAACCTAGCTAGATGCCTAATTTACATAGTAAGGGAATGTAAGGATGAAATGCAATCATTGGATTATAATACTATCCTTACTGGCGGGATTCACGACCATAGCTGGGACTGGCTGGGTTTTATTCACTGTACTAATCGGTAATCCGCCATATATACCGTATTTAGCTCCTATAACTGTGTGCATGATTCTTGCTGGACTAGTAACGATACGAGACTCCATACTTCTCCAGGGAGGAAGCAATAGCTTCTTCTGCGGAGGAAAATACGCTCTAGTAAACTTTCTCCGTCGACGACCTAGTCCTCCAAAAACATTGTATTTTGAAGGCCCATATGGTGTTGTTAGGCACCCTTTTTATTCGGCTAGCATTACTATATATCTGGGTATTGGAGTAGTCTTGCCCTGGACGCTATTAAGTATTTTGATCCTACTACTATGGATATATGTTGCAACAATGGTTGAAGAATACCATCTAAGAAGGATCCCTGCATATCAAAAATATGCGTTGCATACGCCCAGACTCTCTGTAATTAGTGTATTATTGTATGGCTGTAAAAAGATAATTTTTCCGAGGAACATAGGAAGGCTCTGTTGTCGTAGAGAGGATTTTATACGGTTAACTTCTATTAGCAAATAACATTAAATAAAAAAGGGGTTAGAAGCGTAGACTTAATGCTTTGCAAATATCTCTACTATTCCTTTTCTATTCCTTGTTACTATGAACCTATGGCTTCGTTACGCTGTTATTCTCGCAGAAGTATTCCTTGTTATCTAATATAGTTTTCTCTATGATGTTTCTTAGCTCTCGTGGATCGACTGCTACCTTACCTAGTGTCCTTATTACTACGCCGACAAGATAGTTCAATGCTTTTTTCTTACCTTGGAGATAGTCACATACCGCTCTTCTATTCTCCTTTAGTATTTTTATTAGTAGGTCTTCGGAGATCGAAGCCTTCTTAGGGATTACTTGGTCGAGGGTGGAATTGGGATTATCGAGTATCCGGGGTATTACAATTCCCTTTACTGTATCGTAGGGGAGCTCTTTGTCGATTACCATGTTGACTAGCCGCGCAATAGTCTCTGGCTTCGGCAACAGGTTCTCTGATGGATGCTCTATTCCTTTTTCCTTGAGTTCTCCTTTCAGGTCTACTCCGACTAGTTTCGCTGCTAGTATCTTGTCTTTTGCTAAGCTCACTGTTCTCAGATAGAGTTTCGCTAGGGCAGGCACAAGCGTTATACTCCAGGCTATTTCCCGCTTAACACCATATCCTGTTATTTTCCTATATACGTCTGCTGGCGTTAGACGTAGTAGCTCCGCTGCCTGTCTCTTGATGCGGGGAGTTATAGGCACCGGTGGTAGATCGGGATCCGGGAAGTATAGGTATTCTTCTTCCTCCTCCTTGTGCCGTAGCGGCACAGTTATGCCTTTCACACCGTCCCAGTGTCTTGTCTCTCGTGTAACTACTCCTCCTGTCTCGATTATCTTTGATTGGCGAAGTATCTCGTACCTTATAGCTTTCTCGACGTCGAGTGTGCTCCCTATATTCTTGACTTCTACTCTCTCTCCTCCCCCTACACTAATGTTTGAGTCGACCCTGAACGCTCCCTCGAGCCTCGGGTTCATTACTCCCATGTACTCTAGTGTGAGGAGCAAGTATTCGACAAGTGCCCTCGCCTCTCTAGGGCTTCGGAGATCAGGCTCCGTCACTATCTCGAGGAGCGGGACCCCGCTCCTATTATAGTCTACGTGTACGAAGGGGCTCCTAGTTATTCCTCCTTTATCATAGGTGCTACGGCCTGGGTCTTCTTCCAGATTTATCCTTCTTATCCTGACGCTTTTCCACTCCCATGTATTTGGGTCTAGATACCTGAATACCCCGTCTTTACATACGGGTGCTCCATGCGCACCTTCAAACTCCGTGATCTGATAGTTCTTTGGGAGATCCGGGTAATAGTAGTGTTTCCTAGTGAATATTATCATTGGGTTTGGCTTGCATCCTAAGGCATAGCTTGCTGCTACCGCGTATATTAGGGGTACTAGCTGGACTACTGGGAGTGCTCCGGGCATACCGAGGCAGACAGGGCATATGTTTGTATTTGGTGGATACTGGCGGTACTCTGCCTTGCACTGGCAGAATAGCTTGGTCGGACTGTTTGTTAGCTGGACGTGGATCTCGAGCCCTATCATCGGGTCTAGATCCTTTCGTCCTCTATCAGGCATCGCTCCCCTCCCCCTAGCTGTTCTGGATAAGCTTCTCTGCAAGCAGAGCGACACGGAACAATAGTTCTTCCCCGAAGGGATGCGCCATCCACTGTACTGGAATAGGCAGGCCCTGCTCCGTGTATGCTAGTGGATGCACGAGCGCGGGAATTCCTGCGAGGTTTGCTGTTACAGTCATCCTATCGAGTGCATACATTTTCAATGGATCGTCTAGGGTCTCCGATAGACGTGGTGGGAAGACGGGGCTTGCAGGGCTACTGATCACGCAGTGCCTGGTGGCCGAGAGCATTGCTTCCTTTACTAGTCTCCTTATTTTTGATGCGGCAACATAGTATGCGTCGCGGTATCCCTCGCTCAAGACATATACTCCCATAAGGATTCTTCTCTTGACTTCTCGACCGAAACAACTAGTTCTAGCACCTATAACATTGTCCTCCCAGGACTTCGCGTCTTGATTCCTGCATGGATAGAGGCTGCCATCGTATCTTGCAAGATTGCTGGCTGCCTCGGCGAATGCAATCGTATAGTAGGCTGGGAGAACGTGTCTGAGGACGGGTATCTTTATCTCTTCTACTGTTGCCCCTTGTGATTCTAGCTTCCCGTAGAGTCTGTCGAGAGTTTTCAGAATAACTGGGTCAGTGTGTTCAAATAGCTCTTGTGGGAGGCATATCCTGAGTGTGCTTGGGTCTAGGCCTTCTCTTATTCTCTCACTTAGCCCTGTATAGTCATAGTCTACGCTGGTTGCGTCGAAGGGGTCTTTCCCCGCCATGTACTCGAATAATAATGCTGTATCAATCAGGTCCCTCGCCATTGGGCTAATTTGTTCGAGGCTGTTTGCATACGGTATGAGACCATATCTAGAGACTGTACCATATGTAGGTTTTAGGCCGATCGTCCCAGTATATGCTGCTGGGAGTCTTACGCTTCCTCCTGTATCGCTTCCTAAAGCTAGATCTGCCCCGCCATAGGCTAGTACTGCTCCGCTCCCTCCACTACTCCCTCCGGGAACCCTATTTGGATCCAGTGGATTGCGTGTTGGACCATATGCACTGTATTCTGTTGTGCTCCCCATAGCATATTCGTCGAGATTTGTTTTCCCTATGATTATCGCTCCTGCATTCTTGAGTTTTTTAACTACTGTCGCCTCGTATCCTGGCATGAACCCCTTTAGCATTAAGCTACCGGCTGTCGTGGGCAGTTCTATGGTCATTATATTATCTTTTACTGCTAGGAATGCTCCTTCGAGGGGCCTCGCGGTTCCCTGCATGTAGGCTTTGTCTGCTTGCTTCGAGGCTTTCCTTAGTTCTTCCTTGTCTCTTAGAGATATGTAGGCGTTGATTACAGGCTCCCACTTCTCTATGTTTTCGAATATTTCTTCTAGATGCTCGCTTGGTTTTAGGCTTCCCTCAAGATATCTCTGCCTGGTTTTCCAATAGGGTAGTTGTCCCGGCACCATTGCTTTATCCCCTTGGTCTCCATGGAAGGACTACTTTTCCTTCTTCGTCTAGCTTGATCCACTCCAGATTTGCTAGAACTAGTCTTCTTTCCTCGCCTGTCTCTGGGGGGCTATATTCCTCTATGTCCCATACATAGTAGAGGGGTTCCGTGCCAGGATATCGTTCAACGACGTGTCTGAGGTCTTCCATCATTAGACGTACGTCCCGGATATATTTGCAGGCCTCTTCCTTATCAATACGGAGTTTCGCCAGTCCAAGAAGCCTTTCCAGCTCCACACAATCATTAACAGTGGCTCCTTCCATACGTCTACGCCTGTTGATTTATCTGTCAATGTTTCTAGATATAAATTGAATCGATTAATTAGCCGCTGAGACTAGAGGCATTCATAGGTGGGGGTGAGAGATATCGTGGATGGTCAGAGACTCAAGATAATCGCGGGACTTATACTATTCACTGTTCTATACCTGGGGGCTATGATTAGGTACCAGTCGCTAATAGTGGAACATAGCGAGGCCACGTCTGGGTGGAGAATACTGGAGATCCTCAGCACGCTGACCTATATTGCGGGCATGGCGCTGGGACTCTATCTACTTAGAAGAAGCTAGTATAGGATAAAGACTAGTATCCACATGAGACTCAGAGCAAGTAATAATAAGTCTAGGAACCCTATCTTCTCGTCGTAGAGCCTAGTCCTCGCCATTCCTGGCCGGGCACCCTTCATATAGTAAGCTACTTTCATCTCCTCAGATTTCCTTATATTAGATAAGGTCACCGCCACAAGGACCTCACTTGTACTGCGATCCATGAGCCTCTGAGCCGATAATGCTACGAGAGCATCCTCGACAGCTTGAGGCGCTAGCCTATAAAATAACGAAAGTATATCGTGTAGCAAGGGGCTGGCTCTTGCAAATATGCCTGGGAGCTTCAACGGGCCTAGCGCCGTGTATATTATTAGAGTGGATGAGGCTATTCCATATACTCTTAATATGACGCTTCCAAGATAAATAGCCCAGTCACTGGATAGGGGCTTGAAGGGAGACAGAATTCCCGCTACTAAGCCAATAATTGCTACTGGCAACGACACTGTGCCAGCTATTCTCACTGATTCCCTTCCGTGCAGTACGTGAAGTACTAGTACATATGGATACGTTATGAGTATTGCCGGATAATGGAGTATAGAGAGGCCTATCCAAGAGACCAGTAGTCCTACGAGTAATAGTTGTGGGTTTAGTTCTGACAGCGGGGTTTTCTTATTCGTGTAGAGTATTGATAGCAGCCTGGTCAGCATATACCATAGCATTCCCGTATTCTCCCCTCCACGACTAGATATGATCTTGTGGCTATCTCCGAGAGCTCCTCGTCATGGGACGCTGCAACAATAGTATATCCCGCTCTGGCTAGTTTATGGATTGCTTCGATTACGAGCCACTTGTTCTCGGGGTCGAGGCCTGCTGTTGGTTCGTCAAGTAATAGTATGTCTCCGCCGGAGGATAGTACTATCGCTAGTGCTGCTAGCCTGAGCTCTCCTCCGCTGAGACTATATATTGGTTTATCATATATCTCGTTGATTTTCTCGGTGAACGAGATCCTCCCAGGATCATCTATGATGTCCGATAATCTCCCTCGTGGAAATACGAGGAAGGGATCAGCTGGCAGTAGCCTCGGCCTGCCTTTGATGATTATTCTCCCCTTCATGGGCTTGAGGAATCCTGCGATTGTGTAGAGTATGGTTGTTTTTCCTCCGCCGTTTGGGCCCTGTAACAGTACTAGTTCACTTTTCCTTGCCTGGAGCGAGATATCATGTATCACTAATTGGCGACTACCGGGGTAGCCTGCTGAGACTTTTTCTAACTTAAGGACTAGTTCGCCTCCTTGTCTCGGAGGGTTGAGGTGGTGTTTATTGATTCTGTATATACCTTTGTTAACCCCCCGGATAACAATGTAGGATTCGTCGGCAAGCTCCGCTAACTTCACGTCATGAGTCGCCACGAGTACTCCAACTCCCTCCCCTCGGAGCCGATCCAGGATACTATACAATACCGTTCTAGCACTCCTATCTAGAAAACTAGACGGCTCATCTAATAACAAGTACCTAGACCTGAGGACACCTGCTGCTGCGAGAGCAGTCCTCTGCAATAAGCCACTACTCAACATGTATACATGAGTCCACTTGTAATCCAATAAACCATACACGTGGAGTTGTTCCCATACCCTCTCCATAATCGTTTTTCTATCCACACCGCGGAGAACTAGTGGAGACGAGGCCTCTAAGAAGACTGTTGCACCCGTAACCTGGATCTTCGGATCCTGTAATAGTAGGAACACTTTTTCTCGGGGATCACACTCGCGGGGATCGCAACCATCTATCTCGATGCGTCCCTTAACTCTTCCAGGATAAAATGAAGGGATGAGTCCGGTAATGGCTCTAAGTATAGTTGTCTTGCCACCACCGTTTGGACCTGTTAGTGTCTTTAGCTCTCCAGGCTGGAGATCTAGGTTCACTCCTTCTACCGCTGGTTTTTGAGAACCCTCGTATACTACTTCTAGGTCTTCTACATGAATCATCTCTGAGCACGCCATACTGATGATACCACTATTGAAGCTATTGCAGCACCAACTATTACTTGCCCCAGGTTCACGGGTATCTCTGCCGCGGCCGCTAATGGGTTTGTCATCTCTCCTAGGCCTAGGCTATATATTACTGTTGCCTCGTATATGAAGTATCCGGCTACCATTTCTAGCCCTGCGAGTAGCATGGATACAGTTGCTACACCCAGTAGCTCGTCTCTCCTGGTTCCGATATATAGGATTACTACTGCGATTAGGGCTCCTACCAGTAGCCAGGCGCCAAGAGGTATCGTGAACGTTACAGTCTTCCCCCATATGCTGAGCTCCGTGGATCCACCGTATAGTCCAGCATAGAGGAAGGCGCCTGCGAGTGCTATTCCTCCTCCCACTAATATGGCGGAGATATAGATCATGCTTCTACGCTTCCCGCCCGGTAACCTTGAGAGCCTTAGAAATATCCATCCCGCCAAGTATCCCTCTATAGCTTTGATAACTAGTGTACCTGGGGCATAATGCGAATACCCAAGTATTATATCGGCGAGAGCACTACCTATGCCCCCGGCTATCAGCCCCACATATGGGCCTCCTAGTATCGCCGCAGTGTACACCATGGATTCCCCGAGGTTGAAATAGCCCTCGGTTATAGGAGTATAGACGCTTATCATAGTAGCCGCTAGAACCAGGGCGGCGAATACTGCTGATCTAACAACAATAGCGGACCACACTACGTCTTTCTTATAACTAGTGTTACGGGACACATTGGTACACCCATTCGTTTGATTCCAATGAGATAGAAACAATTGTTTCTATTTTAAAACCATGAACGCTCAAATAATATTTATAACAATCAGCAGAAACAATCCCCTAATGTAAAGCGGACTCCATCATTTGTTAAACAAATATGATATGAGAGAACTAGTCTTCACTATTATGTCTGCTTTCTCGAATCCCATGCAACTATATATTTTCTTATCCTTTACTTCAAGAGTTATTGAACTGTTGTATTCTCTAAGTCCTATTATCGAGAGTTTATCGCTATATGTGATATGTCCCGTGTAGACCATGTAGTCTCCTTCATAATAGAAGACTCCTTCTATTTCTTCGGAGTTATATGGGTGTCCTGCTCCGAAGCTTTTTGTCTTGGCCATGTATTCTATTAGTCTGCCGTTTTCGACTTTGTAGTATTCTATTATGGGTGTGTTCTCTACACTATGGGTCCAATTATATATTATTTTCGAGTAGTCTGGTGCTATCGTCTCGTAGGTTGAGTTATCACATGTGATGGAAACAGTTTGGATTGGAAGTAGGAGTAATGATAGAAGGTATATTGCGGTGATTATGAGAAAAAACTTGTTCAATTCTATTACACTCCCGTCGGGGAGCCTCCATAATAGAGGTAGGAGTTTGGTTAGCCCGTTGGCTGGAACTCTGCTGGTACCTGGAGTCCCTGCTCCTGGTAGTACTGGTAGGCTCCCTCGTGGAGCGGTATGCTTAGTCCTTCTAGTGCATGGTCTAGGCTGATGTACTGGACGCTCTGCTTCTGGACCTTGTTCTTGAGCTCGTCGGCGTGCTCGAAGAGTATCTTAGTCATTGTATAGACTACGTCTTTTGGTACATCCTTGTGGACTAGTAGCATGCTCATTACTGCTACTGTCTGCACGTCATTGTCTAGGCCTGTGTAGGTTCCGGCTGGTATTGTTACCTGGGTGTAGAATGGATAGTTCTGCTTTAGTGTCTGGTAGACCTCGTCTGGGACTGGTATTATGTAGATTGGCTTCTCTGCTGCTAGGTTCTCGACCGCGCTTGTGGGTATTCCTGCTGTATAGAAGGCTGCGTCGACTGCGCCTAGCTTGAGGTCTTCTACTACCTCCTTGAAGCTTCTATATACTGGCTGTATCTGGTCCCATAGGCCTGCTGCTTCTAGTATCTGTCTGGCGTTCCAGTAGGTTCCGCTTCCTTCCTGGCCTACTGCTACTTTCTTGCCTGCTAGGTCTTGTAGGCTCTGGATTCCGCTGTCTGCGAGTGTTACTATCTGTATGGTCTCTGGGTAGAGTACTGCTACTGCTCTAATACAGTCCTGTGGGTTGCCTGCGAACTTCTGGATCTTGTCGCTTCCATGGTAGGCGTAGTATGCTATGTCGTTCTGTGCTAGTCCTGCTTCTGCTGTTCCTCTACAGATTTCTTCGATGTTGCTTACACTAGCTTTGCCTGTTACAGCTGTTGCCTGGATTAGGCCATTGCTATACTCGTTGAGTAGCTGTGCATAGGCTGTTCCTACCGGATAATAGGTTCCTCCCGTGCTACCGGTGAGGATCGTAATCTTATAGGCCTCCTTCTGTGTCTCTTCGCCACCGCCTCCCATGAAAACGAAGGCTGCTGCAACTATGACTACTATTACAGCTATTGCGAGGCCTATCATTGCCTGCTGAGACAATCCTTTCCTCATACTCATTCCACCTTTGAAAGTTCCTAGGCTTGATCCTATTTCTACATAGAATAAATATGAGAATAGTATATAAAGCCACCCTATCCTTCAAGGTAATACCAAATACATAAACTAGGATAAATACACTGTAAACCGAACTGCTAAGCAATCCTACCATAAGACCACACGAAACATGAACTAATGTCTAGAGGAGATCCATACAATTCTCTACTACGAAACGAACTATCTCCGGACACTCTGGATACTTCTCCCTCAGAGCAATCATCCCCCCGCGATAAGCTATATCAAGAATATAATGGAGCTTAACAAGATCCGATGACTCCGAGCCATAGAACCAGTCTATAATCCTATAAAGTAACTGTCTCCCCCGGGAACTTCTCCAATCATGGCTCATTACCCCCTTTACCCTCATTCCAGACACTAACGCATGAGCCGTTTGACACTCCCAGCTACTATTATCAGAACAGTACTCTCTTACAAAGTATCGTAGTAATCCCTTGGTTCTCTCAGGATGATCGATTAGCGTCTCTATTTGTGAGACCGAGTCTATTAGATGCGTCTTTCCAGTCATCTTTAGATACTTGTACGCACAGTATACATGAACATCCCGGTCCGGCACAGTGCATCCTCCTGTTACAGGCCAGCACTTATCATCGAAACCTGTTACGAGAGATATAGTTTTTCACTTAACATCCAGGACAATACTATATGATTCTCCATCTGTGAAAGCAACAGTAATCATCACGGGCTTTGATATGTTTTCTATGTCAAGATAACCGGACAAGCACTTGAGATTAATCGTTATGGCGAAGGATTTCTGACTTATGTTCTTTAGGTTAACGTACTTTGTTACATCGATAATTTTCGCTCCTGATATAAGATAAATTTTTTCGACATCGAACAGGAACATGTATTCTTGGCCTGAGATATCCTGTATTGATATATATACTGTGTTCTCTGGAGAATAACCTTTCACTACGAGGAATAATACCTTGCGATCCTTGTCTAGGACTGCTTCTTGCAGCTCTGGCTTTGAAGAGACTTTTTCTATCTTTTGACCATGTGTTTCTTGGGGGTATGTATAGCTAACTCCGCTGTATAATGTTGCTATTGTTAGTAGCGTTAGCAGTGTTAATGTTATTGTTGTTTTTTCCATTTTCATCTCCTTTATTTATAAAGTTTACTAAACTTTATAAACCTTAGCACACTAAAATTCACTTCTATAAACTAGAATCAGGAAAAGCCACAATCAAAAACAATAATCGTACCTACAAATACTAGAAGAACTCGTTGAATAGATACATATGTATACGGTCATTAGTAGTCGGGGTAGTAATGGCTAAGACTAAATATCTAGGAAAATACTATTCTTTTTACTTCATCATAGAACCTGGACCACCAGCCATGCAAGAATTCACGGTCACCTACCCGTCCCTCAAGATCCTTTACTCCTAGCTCACAGGCTATTGTAGCAACTATATCCATTGTTTTCCTGCTCTCCCATGGAACCGGCTCTGCCCCGGCCCTGATATTGTACTGGGCTATGAGCCTGTAGTCTTCCATCATTATCTTCTCTATGTCGACGTCTACTCCGAGTAGTTCCCTGTAGAGGCTGCCGAGTGCTTTGGACATCCATTTTCTATGGAATCTGCATGCTCCAGCATTATCGATCGCCATTTCACTTATTGCCCGTTTAACGCTTATCCTAGCGTATTCTTCTGGCTCACTGTATGCAGGGCTATAGTTCGTCCAGTATCTGCCGAGAACGTATAATGGGGCTATCATTCCTGGGCTCCAATAGTAGTTCGGGGTCATATAGCCGTTCTCTCCGTATCCCGCGTATACTAGTAGATCTTTAAACGAGGTACCTCTTGAGGAGACGATGCTGTCATAGAGCTCGTCCAGGATTTTCGCCGCGTACCGTGCTCCATGCATTGCTATTAGGGAGAGTATCTCGTTTGACCGCTCTACGTATTCGTTGAGGATTTTCCTGGCCAGTAGTGCGTTGTTCCTACTTGATAATGGTGTGAGTGAGAGGGGATCCATGATGGGCTTTGAGGAGAGGCCTAGTTCCTTGTATTCAAGGATGTCTTTGTCTATGGCGTCGAATAGCCATGCCACGATGTGTCCTGCTTCTATCGCGTCGATCCCAAGGTCGTCTACAAGTTCTACGAGTTTAGCCGTGTCCTGGAGAGTGATGACTCCTATCATGGGACCCATGGCATGAGCTGGTTCATAGTCTAGCTTGACATTGTTCCAGATCTTTTTACAGGCTACGCTGCATGGCTCTCCACAAGTTCTCCAGGGCTTTATCTTTGACTCGAAGACTTGTTCTTGGAAGGGCTTCCAGAAGTATTCCATTATTAGCTGGTGTACGTGGAGTCTCACTGTCCTCGACATATATATTGAGTTGTAGGCTAGGACTGGTAGGAGCTCTCTATAGTGGTAATAGTTTACGCCGAAGGTACCGCCTGTCCCTAGCTTGGGGTCGAATCTATACTTCGTGGTGGCCTCGCTTACTGCTTGGTGGAGTGGTTTGCCTAGTTTTTCCTCGATAATCTTCTTAGCAATTGCAGCTAACTTCTTATCCTGTGCACGTGGTTTGCCCCCAACGATGATCGCTGCTACTCCGTGGCCCTGGGCCATTACTGTGCCTGCGCCTCCTCTACTAGCACCATCCACTATGGGCGAGGGGTTTCCATGACCGTCGTCTACCCAGCTGAATACTCCTGCGGCTAGCGTTGTCCATGCGGCTGGGCCGACTAGGAGGATCCTGTACCACGACTTTGGTTTTCCTCCCAGTATATTCTCGGCGATGTACTTGTGAAGCGCTCTTGTGCCTCTGTATCCTTTGTATCCCTTGTATATTTTATCTAGCTCGTGTTTTTCAAGACAATACCATTCCTCCTCTAGTCCCTCTCCAACATCCTCTAATACAATAATGCATGGGCTACTTGATCTACCCTCTAGGACTACCAAGTCTAGTCCTGTCGCTGCAAATGCATATGCTGCTCCACCCATACTGCTTGCATGGAGGCCTCCTGTTATGGGGCTCCTGAATACGAATGTTAGCCGGTGGCTTCCGAAGAGTCCGAGCCCTGTGAAGGGGCCTTTACCGAAGATTAGGATGTTCGACTCGTGAAGGCTTGGATACCTCCAGGTTTCTTTTTCATAGTGTAGGCGTATTCCTGCTTCCAGTGGACCTGTCGCGTTGAGTGTTAGTTGGCTTGTCTTCTGCGTGGAGGAGTTTACTATTAGTGTGTTGAGTTGGAGTGTCAATCTGCGTCTTCACCCATTATGTGTATAGTATAATCCTATGCTTATACAGATTATATTGTTTATTCTATATTTATTGATTGGCTAACGAATAATTCCTCCTGTATACACACATTATTAATAATTGGTGGAGTGTATTGGTGCTGGTTGCACATATTGTGAAGAAGAATCCTGTAACGGTCGAGCCCTCTACTAGTCTTAGAAGCGTGGCTAGTGTGATGATGAGTAAGAACGTTGGAAGCGTGTTGGTGGTAGGAGACACAGGTAGGCTAATTGGAATATTCACGGAGAGGGATCTTGTTAGGGCCGTTTCGGATAGCGTAGACCTTGATTCCGCGCGTGTTGAAGAGTATATGAGTAGGGAGCCCATAGTTGCCCGTCCAGAGGACTCCATTGTATCGGCTGCTCATAAAATGGTTCATCACGGGATAAGGCACTTGCCCGTTGTCGACGATGGTGGAAGACTGATAGGAGTAGTAAGTATGAGGGACGTACTACGCCACTTGTTAGCAGAGAACGAGTTTCCTTAAAGCTGACAGTTCTCGTATGCTAGTTTCGCGATTCCCAACGTCACAGGGTTTCCTGGGGCCTTCTCGACCCTCATATTCTTCTTGTAGTCGGCTAATAATTGTGTTATTCGTCTCGTTATCTCCCGGGAGCGTGTTAACCCCCCGGTTAACACGACTCGTTCGGGAACTCCAACAACATCAACCAGCAACCTAAAATGATAAGCTACAGCCTCGACAACCGACTCAACAATACCACCTGCCAGAGACCAAGGAGAGACATCTCCCTTATCAAACTTCACAGTCAAGGGACCAGGAGGAAGCCTGGGATACCGAACCCCCCAGGCATATAATAGGACCTTAGCAGGACTACTATCCTTTCCCTCGTCAAGCAATGAATAGTCTCCGCCGAGCAAGCCTTCTACGAGGCGTCGGACAGCTTCCCCTAGACCCGGAATATATGCTTCTAGCCCATAGATCCTCTTCTTCCTAGACCAATAGACTATAAGTGGAACAAGCCCTCGTCCCGATCCTAGATACAGTTTTGGACCCGTTGGAGCATCGATAAATGCTCCAGTTCCCAGGCTTATCTTGATACACGAGTCCCCGCATTCTAATCCATATATCGCTGCTTGTTGATCGCCCATCACCGCGGTCAGGTAATCGTCCACGGGCTCATCATGGGCTATTATTTTAGGTGGGTTGAACCGTGGTAGTCCCAGGGCCTGGGCGATGAACCATAAGTGCTTCATGTCCCTTGGATGATAGAGCCCGGTTAATCCTGCGATAGAGGGGTCTGTAACGTATAGCCCGGTTAGCCTATGTACGAGGTAAGAGTCTATATTCCACGCGTATAGCTCTCCGCTCTCGAGACCCAAGCGTAGTTCTCGCTTCTCATCTAGGAGCGCGGCCAGTCTAACGAGGAAGCTCTCAGGCTGTATTGCTGACCCTATCCTTGGCATCTTTGACAGGAGTCTGGCCAGGGGCCTCATCTTCTCATAATAATATGTGTGGCTCTCGGTGTCCATCCACGTTATAATATCAGTAACAGGCCTACCATTCTTCGCCTCCCATATAATGAGGCTTCCCCTATACGTGGCCAGTCCAAGGCAAGAGGCCCCCTTCTCTCTAGCCTTATGATAGAGGGATTTGACGATCTTGTAGAGTCTAGTGGGATCATGTCTAGTTGTATTCGTTTTCGACCATGGAGAAGGCTTTTCTTCTGTATACACGGGCCTCCAGCCCCGGCTATCATAGACTGCGAGCTTTATCCTTGTCGTCCCAACATCTAGGCCAGCCACCAGCCCGTCTCCCACAGCTATCATGCCTCGCTACATGACGCTATGCCTCCTCCGGGATAGGTGTGCCAGCGATAATCGCTGACACAATAGTTGCTATAAGCGCGCTCATAATTACTGCGCCTGCTAGATCATGGCTTAGCACACCTGCTGCCTCTCCCGCGAAGGCGATCACCGTCGACACTGTTAAACGGGCCCCGAAGACAGCCGTGATCCTTCCAGGAGACCTGTCCATGAATAGTTTAAGAGAGTAATGGGTCGCAATTATCTTTACCGGGAAGCTTACCAGTAGTACCAACGCAGTCATCTCTAGGTAGATCAGTGGATTGGCTGGGCTCGCGTGTAGTCCGGCGTTAACGAAGAATATTGGAGCCAGAACTCCGAATGTCAAAGCCATAACCTTGCTCTCTAGTACAGGTCTCCTAACCACTGTATCTCTCGTAGCTACTCCCAGGAGGAAAGCGAAGAGAATTGCATGAACCCCGAAGTACTCTGATACCAGGCTAGCCGCTACTAGGAAGGCAAGTATCAGCTTGAGCTCTACCTCGTGCTCTCCTCCGCTCGCCCATTCAAGAAAGAACGCTAGCAGGAAAGGAGATACGAGTATCCCTATAAAGTACAACGCCATACCGAGTGTATGGGCTGAAGCAGCCAATACGAACGCGATGATACTAGTTACGTCAGCTACCATTGCAACAGCAAGGATCAGTTGCCCCAGCCTCCTCCTTATAACACCGTGTTTCCGTATAATCGCGTACACCACGGCAACACTCGTAGTCGATACACCTATACCTGCAAGCAATGATTCCTCGGTGGAGAACCCGAAATGCGTCAATGCCACTAGCGTCGCGGCAAGAGGCGCGAAGAAACTAGCTAGACCACTGAAGAGACTTGGTACAAGATCCCTTTTCAGAACGGCGGGCTCAATCTCTAGGCCTGCAACATACATTATGAATATACTTCCCATGAGTCCCAGGACATCGAGGGTCTCGCTCCGGGGAACGCCTAGTGCTCCTGCAAGCACTCCTAGAGATAACTCGACTATGGCAGGACTTATCCCTAGTGGTTCTGCTATAAGTGCCCCCGCTGCGACGAAGCCACTTACTACTGCGAAACTATATAGTCCTGGATCAAAGGATAATCTATCGCCAAATACTAGTATTGCTCCTAGCGTCACCGCTACTATGCCTAGTCCTGCTATCAGCATTTGTTTGCGGCGTCTCTTCAAAATAGCGGGGCACCAATAATCATTCCAGGCCTACGAACTATAAAGCTGTCCAGGTATATTCTTTAATTCTAGAAAGAAAAACTATGCACGCTGACTAGAGGTTATAAGAATGTAGCTAGCGTGATCCATACAAGTACTCCCATCCCTATTCTCCGATAATCTTACTTCCCCGCACGTAGTCCAGATCTAAGCAACGTGTAGACCCAAAGATACATTATTAGGAACCGTTCAGCATATTTATCGCTTAGCGTTATTTCTGCTTAGCGATAACTATATTATATTGTGCTATACGCTATATATTATATGAGTAATAAGAGAATAGGAGAGGTGAGCTAATATGGCAGAGAAGATAAGGTTCTTCGACCTAAAGGCGAAGAAGTTCTTCGAGACAGACAAGTACGAAATAATCATCAAGGAAACCAAGAGAGGAAAAATCAAGATGGCAAAAGCTGTAAGCCCACTCACGGGCAAAACATACTATAAAATACTAGGAAAAGCCTAACCATCTATTAAGAATCAATTTAACAAAACAAATTCCTAGTTTTTCCCCTAAATATATTCTTTAACTTTTTCCTACATGGTTAGTAAATACACGTATATATTCATTCTAATTTTATAGTCTACTAAAGACCTAGCTATCCCGGGGGGATCAAGATCAAGGCGAGAAAACATACAGTAGTAATAACCATCGCTCTAGTAATATTCGTATCCGTGTCCTCACTACCTACTGAGACAGCATATTATCAAATCTTCACCTCTCAAAGTGGAGCACTTCTGTCAAATACTAGGGACGGGAACACATACTATCCCGTATTTAATCACATGGCAATAATGGGAGAAAACATAGTCTTAATAGGATTTGAGCCTCAAAATAGAGCAACAAATTTCGGAACTATAGCCAGATTTAACTACACAACTGGTTCTATCGATAAATATGTTACGTTCAAATATAACAATTTTGACTTCGGAAGCGATAGTCTTCGTTCTATAGGATTTGGATTCCTTAGATTTGCGGCAGTTCCTTACGTACCTCCAATGAAAATCGAGCCCAATGGAATCATACCTCTGGATAATGGCGGATTCCTTCTATCCACTACAATATATGATACCTTTATACCGCCTGGCGGTGTTGCCCTAGTAAACCTAAACAACTTGACTATCCAAGAAACTGTATTTTTTAATAACACGTTCTCTACAGTGACAGGAATACATCGAGCTCCAGATGGAAATATACTTATTACTGGGGCAGCGAAAGGTACGGCCATGATCTCATTACTTAATCCAAATAACATGACAGTATTCTCGTCAATACTAATAGATATTGAAGTTAATCCGTCTCCGAACACTGGTTCTAGTTATAAAACCCTTTCTATGGTCGACGACGCATATTATGACATAACAGGACAACTATATATAGCCGGACGCTACTTTACATACAATACAAGCACTGCAAAAGTAGTCGACAAAGGTATATTTATACTAGAGCTCGATCCCTCAAATACTAATGAAGTTATAACATCCTCTAGCATATTAAGTATTCCTCTGACGGATTCTTATCCAGATACATGCACTTCTATTATCGATATAGAACCGGGTCCTGAACCCGGACAAGTAGCATTTGCAGTAGAGGCAAACACTACAACCATAGCATATTCAATTCCAGTTCCCCCATACTATATCTATGAGAACCTGTCGTCCACTCTTCTAGGAATTCTGAATATTCAAGACAACACACTCCTCGCCGCAAAATCTATAAATCCCGATGATAACGTGAGTTATATTCCAATACAGTTCGAAAGGATGGCGGATGGCTCATACTTGCTACTAACATGGGGACTGGATTATTATTATTGGTACCCCTATACAGTATTCAACGTCATTGATCCTAGCTTTAACTCTATCAAGACGTCATTGCTATTGCACAATGTATTCATAAGCCAAGTTATTATAAATAATACGGCCAATATAGCACTGTCTACAATGGGCCTTTTCCCTGGTCCGAGTGCATGGCCCTTCCTCGTAGGATATAATTATGAAAATCTAACAGGACAATTGATAATGGGCGACTATCCAAAAATAGATGAGATCATACCTAGACAAGCAAATATTTCGGTTACCGTGAATCCGGATCTAGATATAGTCAAGTTAGCGACCAATATGACTTATGTAATAGATAATCTTCCAAACGCCTCTATTTCATTAGTAGATCTAAGAGCAGATTTCCAGATCTATAATAATGATCCAAACGGTGTTACTCTATCATCTCAAATTGATAACTTCACAGTCGAGAAAATATGTAAATTAGCTACTGATACTCCTATGCCTGTTATTGGACCTAGCAGTACTCTATACGGATACCTAGTATGCCCTTATAACACATTCATATTCACAAACGTTACTATAAGCAATGTTACGGTTGGCGACTATGAAGTAATATTCGATGTATCAAACAAGACTCTAATTACACTACTTCCACCACCTGATTTAACAATAAAAAGCATAAAATTTAACAATATTACTTTGTGTGACGGAGATTGTAATAAATTCTACAACAAGACCTCGGGACTTTATGAATTTGACCCGAATGGCACTATTATCATAACGTTCAGTACTGGGCCCGCCATTAGCGGAGTTCTTATAAATAGCCATAATTACAATGATAGATCCCTGATAAATAGTATATCACCGATGTTCCTACTACTTGGAGTTACATTAATCGCAACTTTAATAATATTAACTCGACTAAAAAGATAATATCGTATTTTTGAAAACATTCCCACTACATTTTTAAACCTAGAAATACATCGACTTCTCAAGCTTCTCGTAGAGATAAATCGCAATTGCATGATCAAATAAAGCCGTTCCTACACTCTTATATACCTTTACATCTCCAGGAGTACATCTATCCTCATTTCGAAGCACCATTCTAAGATCCACCACTTTCTTGAAACCCTTAGCGTCGTCAGTCTCTGCTAGTGCCCCTACAAGCGTGTCTACTAGTAGGCAAGAAGCCCTCCTCTTGACAGCTTCATCCAGCTCTCTTACAGGTCTCGGGGCTCCTATGCTCGCCACAACCGTATTCTTCCTAAGTAAGTCTCCTTTTACAACAGGTTCTATACTCGTTGTTGCCGTGACAAGTAAATCAGAATCCTTAAGCACTCTATCCAGAGAGGACTCACTAGCCATAGGGAATTCTTCTAAAAACGAAGATACTTTTTCCCTATCCATATCATAGACTAATATTCTTTTTGGATGATAGAGTTTCATTATCGCTCTTGCGTGATATCTTGCCTGGAAACCTGCACCTATTAAACCCAAAGTATTGATTTCTGATACACTGAGGGCTTCTAGGGCTACAAGTGTACCTGCGGCCGTGCGCCAACCTGTCGCTGCTCCTGCTTCGGCTAATAGTAATGGATCTCCTGTAATAGCGTCGAAAAGTGCTAGAACCGCCCTAACTAGTGGAAGACCTCTTTTGGGATTCTCTGGGTAAACGCCGACTAGTTTTGTGCTGAAATATCCTAGTCCTCCTGCAACCATCGCGGCATACCAGGATCCGTGTCTCTCTATACTAGATCTCAGAGGAGCCTCTGTGTCTTGGATCAATACTTGTTTTATTGTATGCATTAGCTCTAGAGGATCTACTAGCTGGTCGATCTGGTTATCTAGTAACGTGTAGTAGAATATGTCTTTCAAATTATCCCCTGTATAATATTACATATACAAAATAATATAAAATTCTAATTATTGATTAAATCTGAACATTATTGTTTCTACTTGAATATTATAGAACTAAAGAAAACAATGAGAGTAACATATTGGAATCACTAGACTTAATTACAGTACGCGAGTAAAAGACATCAATCGTATTATAGTATTTGGTGATTCTCTTCATGATGGGGAATAACCGTCGGGAGTGATAAGACTGGATATTTGACACTTAACAAAGTCTAGTAGACCTAGGAGGTAGCCGGTGATGGAGGCCCTTATAACGCTCCTTCTCATTATATTATTCAGTATTATAGTCAACAAGGTTGCTACAGCAGCTCTAGTAAGAACTGGTCTCTCGAAAGAGGTTGCAAGCTTTCAGGCTCAAAGCGCGTTTTCGGGAACTGGATTTACTACTAGTGAGAGTGAATATGTTGTTTCGCATCCCGTAAGGAGAAGAATTATAAGATTGCTAATTCTATTTGGGAGTGCTGGCCTTACTAGCGCTATTGCTACTCTTGTTCTTACATTTATTGGTCAGCCGCGTGGCGAGGCTATATATAGGCTGGGAATTCTAGCCGTGGGCCTAGTCTTGCTATATGTCTTTGCCTCTAGCAAGACCATAGATAGGATAATGGGCCGTATCATAGACTATATGCTGGACAAGTTTACCTCTATCCGCGTAGTCGATTATGAGGCATTGCTAGGAATAGGACACGGCTATATGGTTTCATCTTTTAAAGTATCTGATGAGAGCTGGCTGGCAGGTAAGACACTGCGAGAAACGAGGCTCAGGGACGAGGGTGTAGTAGTTTTAGGAATTTATAGAAGGAGGAATGGTAAGCTAGTATATATAGGGGCCCCTGGGCCTGAAACCAGAATCCTACCTGGGGACGAGCTTATCGTTTATGGACCAGAAGAGGTGATTGCAAGTCTAGCCAAGAGAATTGCCGGACCATTAGGTGATCTCGAACACGCTGAAATGGTGTGGCGGCAACATGTAAGAAGACAACAGGAGGAGACTTAGGAAATGACTGAGAGCCTCCCACAGAGACTAGAGCATGCTAGAAAACTAAAAGAGAGAGCAATTGTAAAATTAGAATCACTGCTCGATCCCAGAGAAATTAAGGTGGCCAGACGAGACCATCATGCCAGGAGAAAACCTAGGCATTGCGGAATAACAATCCACACAGGTATAGGCTGTAGCTATGGCTGTGTATACTGCTATATATGGGATATGGGCTTTCCAGGAAAGCCTAAACCATATCCGCTCAACTCGCTCCAGATGGCTTATGCTCTAGCTCTCAACCCCTACGTCGTTCCTAGGTATACCTTTGCCGCATATGGAAGTGTTACAGAACCATTTCTCGAAGAAACAAGAGACAAAGCCATAGACTACATGAGAACAATATATAGATATCTATTACTTCCCAGCCAAGTCTCTACAAAGTCACTGATAACCGGGGATTTAGTCAGAAAACTCACTAATACCGATCCAAACCTTAGCATATTAATCAGCATAACTGGCATAAGCAGCAAGGCTAGGAGACTAGAGCCTGGGGCACCTGATCCTATAATGAGAATAAGATCCGCCAGTTATCTTAAGGGAACAAACATTACCCCTACATTATTCATAAGGCCCATTATACCCGGCATTACCGACAAGGAATACGAGAATATACTCGATCTAGCCTCCAATGCTGGCATAAGGACGCTCGTCCTTGGAACACTAAGAGTCACCTCTGGAATCGTTAAGAGACTTAAATTAGTCGGTGTAGAGATTCCTCCTAAATTACTACCTAGAAGACTGGATAATAAGAAGCAACAATACATCTCAGGCTCTCATATAAAGAAAATGCTAGAACATATTGCCTCGAATAAGGGATTCCTGGTCTTGCCCTCAGCATGTTCAGCAAACGTATACTCTCATCGATCGGCATGTTATAAGTGTAGACTTGGTCCCTGTGGGCGCCCCAGTTATCCGTCTATTGTGGAAGTCAAGGAAGCTCTATCAATTCTAGAACTCGACAATTATAGGGTCGTGGACGTATCACCGAGTGCAATCAGGCTCCAGAGAACCGGGAAATCCACAAAGAGAGACGAAGTAAAATTATTCTGGCTGCGTGAGGTCTCACGATTAGATCTTATCCTCGCCTAGCAGTCTTCAGATGGCTTAGTAAATGTCTCCTTTATTTTTAGAGAGTATTCTTTGGGTTCTATGTAGTCGAATATGCTGCCTTGTGACTGGTCTAGTTTTAGAGTGTCGATGATCCAGGAGTATTTTCCTCCGGCTACTCCGCTAGCTATGTATGCTGCTCCTAGAGCTGCTGCCTTTATTTTTGTATCCGTAGACTCTAGGAATATGATGTCTCTTATCTTTGTTCTGAAGGAATCATTGTTTTTTATAGACGTGTAGATTGCTTGTCGCATTCTGGGATGTCTATAGAGCCGGCCGCTGAGATATAATATTGTTTTTGTGCTTGATACTGCTATAAGTGAGGCTATAGTCTTTGTTATTGATTCGGTTATCATATTGAGTGCTTGTACTGCTCGAATCTCGTTTCTCTCCAAGTCTTTTTCTATCTGATCATAGGAGGTATAGCCTGAGAATGTGGAGACGCCTCCTTGGAATAAGAGGATCTTACTGAAGCCTGGGACTGTATATGAGAGGGCATAACATGTTTCTGAGTCTACGAATCCTCCCCCCATGAGGCCCCACCATGCCATTGTTCCTCCTATGCCATCAACAATCTCTCCATTCTCCACAAGTATCGCTGCGTTATATGCTTGCCCTGATTCTAGTACCAGTATGTTTATGTCTCTTGGCATGAGATTGTATCTTTGGCGAGCGTCTACTATTGCTGCTGCCACTGTGTAAACCTTGTCTGCTGTGCCGAGGTCTATCCTATTGATCTTCCTGTGTCTAGGAACTGTCGGGAGATGTATGACTCCAGGCGAGAACCATGCTGGTAGATGAGAGTCTCTGAATAGCATCATTAGTCTACGGAGACCAACTATTTTTAGGCGTCGAAGACAGTCTTCGCGGTGTATGAATGTTGCCTCTAGTATTTCTTCAATTGATGCTTTCTGTACTGGCTTTAGGGGGATTCCATAACCACTTGGCGCAGTGATTGACTCTATACTGTATTCTCGGCGTAGATCCCTTAGCCTCTTGATGGGGATTGATGGATCCCTCGTTATCATATCTCTATCGATAGCTTCTCCATACACGATACGATTCTTCTCATCGTCTATTACTATGAGGTCCATGGTTCTTGTGCCTGGATCGATTCCTGCCACCATCATACCGGGTATCCACCCCCTAAGAGAGGCTAGCTCCATACGCGTATTCTGGCTCCTCTGTTATCCACTGGGGTAACCCAGAGATATCCTCCACCCATATTGTCTAGTAGCTTCCTAGTTTCTTCAAGTACTCTCGCTAGGTCTACCTTATGAGTGTCGAACATAGCGTAGGTTGCAGGACCCCAGCTGCTCTGACCTGCGAGTAGGGCTCCTTTGCCGAGCTGGAACCGTATTATTCTCTCGACATCGTCACAGCAATATACTCCTTCCTGGTGCCTAGACCAGTACTCGCCGAGGAGTCTATTGAACAAAGTTATGTGTTTCCCTGCAGTTTCCCAATCGCCCTCTGCTACGTAAGGTAGGATGCCCACGAGTATGATTCTGCTTGCCTTATCCGCGAACTCTGGCTCCATTCGTGGAATGGATCCTAGGATCTCGTCTTCCCGCTGTTTTAGTTTTCTTATCCTGTCGATATGTCTTGAAGGAACAGCTACTATGAATTTGTATCTTTCCGGTACATGGGCTCTGTATACGAGTGGAGGTATATCTCTTTTCTTTATCCTGTAGCCTCCATCGTATATTAGGCCTCCATGCATATAGGAGTAGACTCCTAGTGCGGAGACGCTTCCTCTCCCAGTTAGTCTGGCGAGGTCTAGTATATTTGATTTAGCCCCACCGCAGATAATGTCGAATGCCTGGGCGATAGCTAAGTAAAGGACTGTAGATGATCCTAGACCTATGTGGGCCGGTATCTCTCTGTGGACTCTTACACCAATACTACATCCATAGACGTCTGAGAGCTTTTCATAGAGCTCTACAGCGTCCCTCCTCCTACAATCACACCCGTCTTCTCCGGCCAGACCCTCTAGTACCAGTCTAGGCTCTTTCAGCGCGAATCCTAGTGTACCGTATAGCCTTCCATAGGAACCGTCTAGATCCGGGTTTCCGACATGTACGTGGGAGGGTGCTTCTATCAATACTCCTGTCGCCATTCCTACTGTGCACCGTTAGGTTATGCTCTTGATGATTATTTTTTAATTATGATCTGCTATTACATTGATATGTAAACGCGTAGTGCGCCTGGATCCGGAGGGCTCCTGGCAGGATACTATGCGATGCCTGGAGCCCTCGGTCTAAGGGCATATGCATTAGGCTACTATAGTGCTCGATAACTATACTCGGGTAGAAGTCATAGATCCCCTAGGGGTATCTCGGGGGATCGCTTCGTCCTTGTGCCCAAGAGTATAATATGCGGTAGGGGAAGGGTGTAGTAGAGATGGCGGTCCAGGTGAGGAGTCCGAGAAGATACACGACGCCATGTCCTTATTTCAGACGTGGAGAACTAGAAGAGCTCAGGAGACACAAGGCGTGTGGGCGGCCTTTCAGGTACTTCCCAGGAGGTTTGAATACTGTATTGGATTTGTCCGAGGACGGGTTCCTATCAAGACTATTTCACGTCTACAGTGATGGATTAATCTTATCATCCTTGTCGTTGAAAGGCCTTGTGGACGGTCTCTACAGCATCGAATATGGTCCTAGATACTACCACAGAAACCTCAACTATTATACCGAGGTATCACGTGTCGAAAAATGCACTTATCCCGGCTACGAGTTCTTGGATAAGACCAGTATCTTTTATCTCTCTATGCAGAAGCTAATGGTTCGTCAGAGTAGGGAGGGCCCAGAGCTGTGCAATACTAACAACACTATCTCACCGCTTGGAGAAAACAAGACACTAAGCATAGGACTTGTCCACGCCCAGGTCATAAGCGAGGAACAAGGAAAAGTCCCTGCCCCCGAATTCGTTGACAAGGCTTTACAACCCGAGTTAACACTAGTTACTGCTACCATGGGTGTTGTAGGGTTCCAAGAGGATAGCCTTACCCTTGATAAAATTATGGTGAATGCAATTCACCCTGATCCAGGCTATGCCTTAGAACGACCCATGCCCCATATCGCGTTCATAGAGTGGAACAGGCAGACACGGGAAAGGACTCTTACACTGATCCCGCTATATACATATACTGTGGAGTATAGCTATGGGCTAATACTCTCAAGTCTCCTCCTTCTAAGCAAGCACAGAGAAGAGACCCCGATAAACATATACACTATCGGATCTGTCAGGAAGCTCTATAAGAAAATGGCAAAGATCCTCGATAAGCTCGGACTAGAGAAGCCGGAGGGAGGAGCACCTGGACTCCTAGAATTGTTCAATAACGCGGTAAGCATCGAGGATGACAAGGCAAGTCTCGGTTCCCCATGCGGTGTAGAGTGTCTAGGCGGGAATCCTACGTTCCCAGGACTCAAGATATTCCTCGATCCCTTGGAGAAGGGAACAGGGTTCGTCCTCTAGTCCTTGAGCTAACTACTATAAGCGTGTTTTCTCCCCCTATTCCTGCCCTATATGGGTCAAAGGGTATTACTTTGTTATGACTATGCCTTCTCCTCCCCGTCTCTCCGTATTCTATATGATATCTATGGGGGCTAGCGTTGCAGCCGATTATGAGGATCGTGCTTGGGGAACGACTTGCTAGGGATCAGAACTGGGCTTCGATCATAAAAGTACTGTATAGTTTTGGCGTATTGGATCGAGTTGGAATGTCTAGAGAGGATGAATGCGCGTTGGAGGTGTATCTCGGAGTAATACCTTATTATGGTGAAAACGCCCTTATTATCATAGAGCAATGGCTCGACTATGTTAGAACCCTGGGTGCACGTAATGTCCCCCCTCCACGGCTCTGCAATAGACGGCAAGAAACTAGTAGTATTAACAGGTCCATCAGGAGTAGAACTTGAACACCTAGCCGAATACATGGCCTCATCCTCCAAATCAAAGGTCCGAGTCCTCAAATATGAAAACTACTTGGAGGAAGTAAGCGGTGGAATAGGAGGAATAATCGGGGTTTTAGTTAATGCGCTCCAACCGAGACACGATCAATTTTCGAAGTTCTTTGAGGCCGCTGAGCACCTCGTTGAAGACGCGAAAAACACTAATGCCGACGTCATAGCTCTCGTCGCCCATAGCTACTACTATAGAAGCCATCACCTCATACCTAATCCAGGCCTAGAAAGAATACTTCGCCTATGGCGTCCTCGAGCCCTCGTAGTCGCTATAGACGACTATTACCATGGCCTGGACAGGATAGCCCGGAGAGTAGAGGAGAAGAAAACTCCGCCTCTCAGCGACATACTTGACCCCAATGATTATCTAACATGGAGAGCACTAACAATCTTTCACTCCCTAGTCCTAGGCAGACTATTCAACTCTCAAGTTATCGTACTAGCCCTGAAACATAGGAGGCTAAACGTCCGGAGACTATCAAGGCTCCTATTTGATGACGCCCCCATGAAGACCTTCTACCTAAGCCACCACATCACGATCCCGAGAAAGGAGGCATCCGCAGAGGGAATTCCTCTAAGAGAGCATTGGCTTGTCAGAGAAATAGAGGACTTGAAGACAGAGCTACTACAGTCATGCAAGAACCTTATACTATACGAGCCTACGGCCATAGACGAGTTAATTCCGGGAGATGACTTTCCAATATCGAGAATCGTGGATCAAGATAACAGGTGGCCGCACTATGATACCCCGGACTACGCATCGTTCAATTACCCGCTCGATATAGAGGAGGATATCCTCGGCAAGCTCACAAGCCTCAAACTAAATAAAGAATACGCCGAGTATCTAGCTAATAGGATAAAGGCACAGATTCCTCCAAGAGATCTGAAGATGATAGAGCAGAGCCAAGGCGTCATAGCCTATAAACCAGTATATGAGGGCAAGACAAGTGAAGGGATGAGTGCTGAGATCCCCTTCGCAGTAGCAAACGACAAGACAGTCATAATATATGGTGCGAAGGAAAAAGGAATCAATGAACTAGGACTTTTCAAACAGAGTCTCTCAATCGTCTACGAAGACGTTGATCACCTGAAGACAGCGCTAGGATGCTAGCTTTTTCTCCTAGTAATCTTCTCGATACCACTCCTCAGCATCTTCAGCGAACTAGACGTAATGAGTACAAGATCCGGGTCCTCATCGTATCCTAATCCAAGCCCCACCTCCTCTATCTCTCTAGGAGGCACATCATGCGGGGCTAGATTTTCTATCTTGAACCCTAGACGCTTGGCCGCGTCCTGCAGGGCGGCCCAGCTGTCACTATCCCATCTTATATAGGCTGTGAACGTATCATAGTAGTCCGAGAATCTTCGTAGATAGTCGGTTATTCTCTCGGCGAGAACCATCCTATAGCATCTCCGTATCTCCTGGTTCTCCTTTAGCGGGTTCCAGTCGTAGGCAGTATACGGCCAATACTCGTCTAGTTCTCTGGGGACTACTCCGGCGTTTGTCACGATTATCTCGTGGACTACTCCTTCTCGTATATAGTCGGCGATCTCTTTACGGATGAGATAATGGATATAGCTCTGGCTATAGGGCTTTCCATATGCACAGGGAAGGAATAGCCCTATCTTGTATCGTTTCTGAGGCCTGTACTCGCGGAGTAGTCTCTTGTGGGCCTCGCTGAAAGGCCATTCAGCGAGATAATCCCATCCTACTCCCCTAAGGTATAATCTCCTCCCCCGGGGATCCACCCAGTCATACTCTGAGCCGTCCCAGATTATCCTGGGGCAGACCCTTCTTTCCCCGCTATTATCCATTGCTCTCCTCCCCAGTCAACGAGGTCAGCATATTTCTCTAGTAGTCTTGCGAGCTTTCTGCTCACCGGTACCGGTTCTGGGTGTCCTGGATTATACTTCTTATACCTTACCGCTATTACCCCATCGAACAACTCGCGGAACTTGTAGAGGCTTTCTTCTACCTTGTCTTCTGGTATTAGCTCAATACCGAATAATAGATACGTCCAGATCTCGACATCGTATCCTTTTGATCTTAGTGTTTCTCTGAGCCTGGAGACCCTATAGAGCTCTGAGTTAGGCATTCCTTTCCTCAGCTTCTCTTCTCTTATCTCTTCATCGTAGACCTCGAACCCTACACGTATAATTAGCTTCTCAGGACCATAGTAGTCGTACAGTGCTGTCACAGAATCGTACGTCACGTACTCGCTTCTCTCCTCTATCTCGAATATCTTGTTCTTTGCCAGAGGCTTAAGTTGCTCTATCACCAAGTATGGGAGTTCATGGAAGCTTCCACCATTGAATACTGCAATCCTCCTGTATCCTTCCCTCATAGCGATAGCGATAGCCTTTTCTATTATCTTCTTATTGTCTCCTAGTATTCGGCTGGTATGTAACGTCTGCTCCAGTGCGAATGGGCAGAACGTGCATTTACCATAGGCACAGGGCAGTCCTCTTAGTATCAGCACTAGTCTCCTCCCTAGCCTGTCATGTTCTCTAAATACTCCTATCATTATTGCCCCCATACTTCTCGAAAAGCAATAAGGGATAATTATTAGATCGTATTATTTTAATTCTAGTTTATGAAACACGTTCACCACACCTACTAATTATACCTGTTCTCCAATTCACACATTTAATTACCCTATCTAGTTCGAATTCCTCCTTTACTTTTCGACGATTGCTCTCTATTTCATTCTTTATCATTGCCTCGAGTTGTGGAAGAAGACCAAGGTATCCTGTCAGATTCTTAAATAAAGTTAAACATCCAATCTTCACGTTAGCATGTATTCCGAGCGTATCTAGTATTTTTAGAATTATACTAATGCAGACCAAGTGTTTCCTAGCTAGGTTCCTTGCATATCTTGTAAGTATGTTTTTATAATTTGAGTTTACATCGTTATTGATAGGAATTTTTCCTTTTAACTCGATACTATAAATTGTTACTATTTCATCGCTAAGAAACCCTACTATACAATCGCATCTGGAATACTTTTTGAGATTAATCGAGAGACCGCTAATTGATCCTCCAAATTTATTTAGTAAATCCTCAACGTTAAGAAATAGAATGGCGTCTTCCGGAAGGAATATATAACATCCTGATTCTTCACATGCAGGATAACAATATCCATTATTTTTGTCGCACTTACAAGTTAAAGAAGGGCTAGTGTATTTCATGCCGCACTACCCGTAGTTTTCTAAGTCCTCAGTATCACTACTTGCCCAGTTCGCTATCCTCAGCCATGCCTCGCTTAGGTGCTCCATCCAGTTCAGGGGATCTTCTGCTACTTTGATTCCTCCATTTTCAACAATATATATAGCAGGCTTTTCTTTTTCTACTCCTTCAGCTATAAGCTCTAACACGTCTCTGCCTGGAGGCTTGTAGCCTAGCTCTTTATACAGGTTCCTTGCAAATAATATGGCCTCCTCTCGGTTTTTAGCACTCATTATTTTTGATACTACTGTAACCACAATCGGGCTATGTGTAGTAGCTATCACTTTGATCCCTAGTCCCGATAATGCTAATAATATTAATGCAATAATCGCCTGTCCTGACGGATGCAATAAATGCTCGACCTCGTCTATTAGCAGATACCCTGATTTTCGTCTTATTAGTGGAGCTGAAGCAAGTATTAGTCCTGTTACTGATACGGCGCTGCCGTGTGCCAACCGGAATGGTATAGCCTTTCCTCCTATGTCTAGGTATAGTCTATCTTTGCCTTTAGTAAGCTTGTATATAAGCAGGGGCTCGGCTAGCTTGAATAACGCTCCTAGTTCTTTAGGCGCTTCGGGAGTGCCCAGTATTCTTAGTCCCTCATATATAGACTGTATTAAGTTAATAGCAGGTAGGAATGCGCTTAGTCCCATTCCACTTATGCTTAAGCCGCGTGCTAGATCTCCTATTACTGGTTCTGTAACTGTATAAGTGATTAGCCCTCTTCCCATCCAAATGTAAACAGGCCTGTACATACTATAGTATTCATAGATCATTCTCCCTTCATTAGATATCTTCATAACAATATCGTAGATCTCCTTTATCTGGTTACTTTTTATGATTCCCTCCTTATGTTTAGATAACAATAACAAGGCAAGTATCCACGAGAAATACCCTGTTAACGCATCGTTTTCTTCTGTTTCAAAAATATCCACTATTTTCATTATACCATTATAATCGCTAGGAGCCAGCCCACTTACGTCTACCAACACATTTTCCTTTCCAAAACAAAATCTCTCTCCTTTATCTTCTTTAATTCCAGCATTAATGAGTATGGTTCTTATACTCTCACTTATTACATCAGATAGCTTTCTCTTAACTTTAGGTAAGTTGAGGCTGAATTCCGAATCTGATGGGATTATCCAGCCTAATAGGCATCTATCTATCTTTTCCTTTCCCCGATTTATATCTATACATATTGAGAATTCTCCTATATAGAGCATATTATTCTCTAGCCTGAGGTCTCTTAATATAACTTCGATAATGCGTTCCTTGACTAGAGCCTCTGCAACTTGTAAAGTCGAACTACTATAAGAAGTACTTCTAAACAGACATGCAGTAACCGAATTAGGATCGGCAGGCAGGAGATCGCTAAATAAAGCATTCAGTGTAAGGGTTTTTCCTTGTGCAGGAGGACCTGTGAGAAGTGTGAGGTTACTTATTTCTAAATTTGTATCTTTTAACGGTCCTAGTCTTTGAATCAATAGCTTCGGTTTATTCCATGTTATTGTCTCGTACTTACCATTAGTCAAACTCCTACACCGGGTTAAATCTATAATATTTTATTTCCCTTATCACTGTAATTTCTATAAGTTGACAGCAGGGTTTTAAATTATAGAGATTACTATCTAAATGATTGGTAGTACTCTAAACATTATTTTAAATAACCTGTATTCTCATTTATTTCTATGTTTTCATATATTGGCTCTATTCCCGCAAAGTTCCTGATCAAGTAGACTCCTAGGTATACGAGTGGCGTGTCGAGTAGTGCTATCATGATCTTGATCGAGTATTGTCCTATTATAATGGAGGTGATCATCTCCAACGGGAGTCCTCCTGCTCCGAAAAGGCTGGGGAGGACGCTGAACGCTAATGTTATGAATATCACTGTGTCTATTAGCTGGCTGACCATTGTGCTGGCATTGTTTCTCAGCCAGAGCCATTTGCCCCTTGTTTTTGTCTTCCACAGGTGGAAGGCCCAGATGTCGTGGTGCTGGCTTATTAGGTATGCTATTAGGCTGGCTATTATAATATAGTATCCGCTGAATATCACGCTCTGGTATGCTTCCTCGCTGACCGGAGATATTGGCGCTATAGGGAGCTTGACAGCCACAAGGATATAGGCTAGTACTAGTAGTTGCGTCGCGAATCCTAGCTTTACAGCGAGCCCCGCTGCTTTTCTTCCGTAGACCTCGCTTATTATATCTGTAAACGTGAATGTTAGAGCGTAAGCTGCTACGGCGGCTGGAGCTATTAGCATGGTGTCGCCGATTGTTATCTTGAAGAGTTTTGCTGCCAGGAAGTTGGATGCTGTTAGGCTCGCAACGAATAGTGAGACTAGGGCTATTAGTCCTGCTGTTCTTTTATCGATGTCGCTTTCCATTATACGTCCTCACCTCTCGATCGGTAAACAGACATTCCTCGTCGAATATTGGCTTATCTTTTCTCCCTTATAGCCCCTGGTTTTCCCTATGAGTTTACTGGGCTCCTATATTGGTTAATCGTCCTTATATGAAATTATATATTTCTAGGCTTTGAGATTTGGTTAAATCATAGGTATTTATGGGGAGCAGGTATGAGTGGAGTCGTTTCACTTGACATGGCGAGATTTATCGATAAAGCAATACAAGAATACAATAAGTATAGGGCCCCGGAGAGTATTGCTTCACTTGTAAAAATAGAGGGCGACCTAGTTTATGTGAAGTTTGACGGGAGCTTTTGTAGGACCTGCGGGATCAATGACTGGGTCGAGGACTTCAAGTTTGTCCTAGAGGATTTGGGTGCTGACGCGGAACTCGTGAAGGTCATAGAGCCTGATCCCTTTTTCTCGGAGGAGGACTGGAGGATAGGCGTTTTCCGTGTAAGGAGCCTTCCCAAGAACTAGGCCTAGTAGTGGAATAACTATTTATGTTGGAGGCGCCTACTACCTCGCTTTATCTCTACTATCTAGCCGTAGGACTCCCTTCCTGATTAGGAGCTCTAGGCTCTTCCTTAAAGCTCTCCTGATTCTAGCTCTACGTGTTGGATCCCCGTATAGTCTATAGGCAGTGCCTCTGATACTATTTGTTACTGTTAGATCTCGTAGTATCCTTCTCTCCTCCTCGCCTAGTTCTTTGTCAAGGTATCTTAGAGCTATTCGTGCAATGTCTCCAGGACTGAGGCCCAGATAAGGGTCTTCGCTGTCCAAGTGATCTAGTCTCTGGACTAGGTCTAGGTATATTATTGTGACTGGTTCTTCTGGGTGTATTCTGCCATATGCTTTTCTGAGGGCTTCTAATAGTTCTCTTCTATTATTGAAGCCGTCTAGCCGGGCATCATTATCGTCTAGTTCCTTTACTTTTTTAACTTTGAGATCTACGACTCTAACCTTTGCGATTGGTCTCCCACCACTATGGACTATTAGTTCGTTGTACTTGGGGCGTACTATTCCTATCCTTATCGTTGTCTTTTTCTTTCCTTCTAGCAGTTTCTCTCCATATTCCTTCTTCAGCATTATGTGTCTTCCAATAAACTGGGTTTTCTTCTTCTTATTAGCCTCCACTGCTACTCCACCTATATTGGCCGATGATAGACCGCTGTCCCACGATACAGTGTGTGGGGCAGCGTTTGATAGCCTCTCCGCTCCTGTGTGGAGGGGCGATGTCATGGGGCCAAAGCGTTGAGGCCCCTCTCTTCCTTCTAACAATAGCTAGTCTTCGCTACTATTGTAAGGCTAGGAGAGAGAAATGTAGGTGACAGACCTGATATAATTATGCCTGAGAACCGTTTGCTTCAGAACTGTTATCACTGCATTTTGCCTGGATTAATCTGTCTATATATCTTAGACCGTGGTCGGGGAACAATGTTATAACGGTGTGTTTTCTTTCGATCTCGCCCTGTTCTACTAATTGTTTTATGCCGGCATATGCTGCTCCACTACTTGGGCCGGGTAGTAGCCCGGTATTTCTTGCTATTTCTCGTACGGCGCATAGGGCGTCTTGTCTCTTCACGTCTATTACATTGTATTCTAGGCCTGCTTCCCTTATCATTTCAAGCCATTTTGCCCCTGTCTCCAGTCTTCTGATCCCTTCTATTACTTCGTCTTTGGCTGGCTGGACGATGTATATGTCGGGTCTCCCCTTATAGTAGTGGTACAGGCCGAAGGATACTGCTGCCGAGGTCCCGCTTGTACCGGATACTAGTACGATCTTGTCTGGTTTTGCTTTGGCTTTTTCGAGTTGTTCTATTATTTCGATGGTGGTTGTTCTGAGGTGGGTGAGGAAGTTGTAGTCGTTTTCGAACTGGTCTACGTGTGTGAATCCTGTCCATTTGGCCCAGAGCTTGACGTCATCTATGAGGTCTACTGTTAGTCCTTTCTCGCTTATCTTGTATTCTACTCCTAGTAGATCAAGTGTTGCACGGGTGACTTCAGGCGTGTATCCTGGGAAGTATATTCTGGCGTCTAGTCCTAGTGCTCTTACCAGGCTTGCTATTGCTATTCCCGTGTTCCCGCTTGATACCTCTGTTACTCCTTTTACCTCGTCCATTATTTCGAGTAGGGCTAGGAGTATTCCTGCTGCTATCCTGTCTTTGACGCTTAGACTGAATGGATTGAACCATTCTAGTTTTGCCCATATTGTTGGCATGTCTTTGATTTTTAGCCGTACAAGGGGTGTTGGCTTGGATGCCTCTACTAGTTCCGCGGGGTTCTTAGCTACTCCCATCTTGTAGGGAGGTTTTATTATCTTGAGCACGTCTAGGTTCATTAATACGACGTCTTCTAGGAATCTTTCTGGGACGCCTAGTATTCTTAGTACTTCTATGGCTAGTAGCTTGTCCTCCGCTGCTTTGATCATTGGTACTGGTTTCCTTTTTTGGTATAGGATTCCTATTAGGCGTAGTATTTCTGTGTTAAGGACGTATCTATAGTCTTTCTTCTTTCGTTTGCGATAGACCTTTGTCCATATTGGGAGTTTTGCTTTTCCTTTCTTGCTTTTCTTTCGTTTCCTCGGCATTTTCTCGGCCCCCATTAATTCACTTGATTTTATTAAAATAAAATAATATTAATCCAACACTACATACGTATTTTACGGCCACACACAGAAATAATCTTTTTCTTCCCCCGCAGAACATCGATATGGAGCCAGCACTCGGGCAAGGGAACTTTTACAATGTGACGTGTAGTCTTAGGAGGAAACCTGCATCCTCGAAGACCAGCTTCTACGACGATACGTTTGGGTATTTGCTTGTTATCCTTCCAAGATCTAACTTCTACAATTGAGTCGTCATCATAGTCGATCAAATAAGCCGGAACATATTTAGCACCTAGCATATTAAGAGCAGTATACCTATGATGTCCGTCGAGTATAACATACGTGACTCTATCTACTATTATGGGCTTCTTAACGTACTGATCCCTCTTAATCGATTCAAGTACTCTGCGAAGGTTATCTTCGACTATCTCTTCATGGGGTCTTAGCATATCGATCGGTACAAGGGCAAGATCTATTGTTTTATCCGAGAGCTGGAAGGAGAGTAGAATTATTCTTTTTAACTGTTGCCACAGTCCGGCATCATCATCACCTCTGCATCTATTTATCTTGGAGATCACGGAATCTTTATAAATGTATATACAGACTATGAAGGACTATACTTAACTATCCGAGGGAAGGCTCGGGCGAAACACGGCTCTTCATAGCCCCATATACCCTTACCTCCTAAGGAGGCTCAGATCACGGCCGTGCCACCTTCATCGCCATAGCGTCGATCCAACCATATGATAATCACTGTAGGATACATAATATAACTCATAATCCATCGCCCAAATCAGGAATAGGGACTCGGCACAAAGACTATACTGCCAATATTATTTTCCTTCACCCACAAATAATTAGCCATATGGTGGATGGCAAGGTGCTCGGTTTAAAATGTAAAATCCTACACGTTGATCTTTCCAGCGAGAAAACCTGGACGGAGATCCTAGGAGAAGATATCTGTGACAAGTTTCTAGGAGGAAAAAGCCTAGGATATTACCTCGTATATAATAGTATTTTGCCTGGAACGGACCCCTTTGACCCAGAGAACGTAATCGTTTTCTCATCAGGACTCCTCAACGCGGTAGCACCAGGCGCCAGCAAGGTATCAGTAGTATCCAAGAGCCCACTCACAGGACTCATACACGACAGCCATGCCGGCGACTTCTTCGGTCCACTGCTTCGAAAAACAGGATACAATGCACTAGTGATAAAAGGCAAGGCGGAGAAACCAGTCTACCTATGGATAAACAATGACAAAGTAGAGATACGGAGAGCAGACCATCTCTGGGGCCTAAAAACATCAGAGACAACAGACAAAATAAGATCAGAGACCAGCCTCTCCGCAAGCGTCGCGGCAATAGGACCAGCTGGAGAACGCTTCGTAAGGTTCGCACACATAGCCTTCGACGTATACCGGGCTGCAGGCCGAGGAGGACTAGGAGCCGTAATGGGGAGCAAAAACCTCAAAGCAGTAGCCGTCTACGGGTCAAACCCAGTGCTAGTCAAAGACCCAGACAGGTTAAAACTCCTAAGAGACTACTGGTTCAAGCACTTCTCCGAGAGCCACCGCTACAATGAGATACGCAACTATGGTACAACCAACGCTCTCCTATTCGCGGCACAAGCAAGCATGAGCCCCTCATATAACTTCAAGAAGCCATGGATACCGGTAGAACAAGCTGCACGCCTGAGCGGTGACGCCGTGAAAGAAAAGGAGATCGAGGCACCATGGTTCATACACGGGAAGAGTTGCCCGATCAAATGTGCGAGATATGTCAGAGCAAAATATAAGGGAATCGAATTCGAGGTCAAACCAGAATACGAGAATCTAGGAATGCTGGGAGCTGCAACAGGCACATTCGAGCTAGACGCAGTACTATACTTCAACCTAGTAGCAGACGAGCTAGGAGTCGACACCATCAGCGCCGGGAACACTATAGGCTGGTTCCTCGAGCTCGTAGAAGAGGGCCTCGTGAACCCAGAAGACTACGGAGTGGAAGCAAAGGGATTCGGCGACGCTGAAGCAATACTAAGACTACTAGAAGACATAGCCTATAGAAGAGGCCTCGGAGCAATACTAGCAGAAGGAGTGAAGAGAGCAAGCAGAATCCTAGGCATAGGAAAAGAAAAAGCAGTACACGTGAAAGGACTAGAAGCACCTGCCTGGGACCCAAGAGGCCGGAGAACGTACGGACTAAGCTACGCTACTGCCGACGTGGGAGCAAGCCACCTCCGAGGATGGCCAAGACCACACCAGCCGCCAACTGAGGGACCCGCTAAAGAACTCGTACCAAGCCTCATAAAAAGCAGAGACAGAGACGCACTATTAGACACACTCGGAATATGCCGGTTCGTCTCCTATCCAATGGACGCAATACAAGACTTCATAGAAGCACTAACCGGGACAAGACCAGACGAAGAATACCTACTAAACGCTCCACGGAGAGCAGAACTACTAGCCAGAATATACGCGGTCAAAGCAGGAATGATACCAGGCAGAGACGACACAATACCACCACGATGGATGGAGCCTATACCAGAAGGCCCACTAAAAGGAGTAAAAGCATTCCTCGACTGGAACGACTTCAAAGAAGCACTAAAAGAATACTACAAGTTGAGAAACTGGGATCCCGAAACAGGACTACCAACACCAAAAGCAGCAGAAGAACTAGACCTACCAGAACTCATATCCGATATAGAAATATTACAATCAATGCTATTAACTAAATAATCTAAAATTCTATTTTATTCCGTTTTTTATTTATTAATGATAAAATGCACTTATTTGACATTAGTCTTTGGAGGTAAGGTATCAGTAAGGTGGCCTGTTTCGACACATGAGAGTCAAGGAATCCTCTTTATATCATGTGTTATGCGTTCTTCTTGAATGCAAACATCTATGATATTAGTTACTAGTGACTAACATGACCAATGCTACAAAATAAATACACAAAGAACACTCCTCTTTTCCAAGATTATTAATTTTAATAATATTATGCAATATTGACTTAGGAGTATTTATCAACAGAGTCACAGATATGCTGTCTACCTTATTAATAGATTCGAGATGTATAGTATGATAATAGTAGGATGTATATGTATGGTTAAGAAGGGGATAGCTAAGTGAACGCCTAAAATAGTAATGTGCATTGGTGGAGGATTTGAAGCCGAGGTATAGTTATGAGCATCGGGATATTGGGTTGTGCCCGAAGTGTGGGGCTCCCGCGGACTATGTATATGTTATAGAGGGTCCCATCGACGAGGAGCGCGAGAATGTTCGTGTGAAGGTGAAGGTGTCTTGTACAGTCTGCGGGTATAGTGACAACAAGAAAATCATATTCCCCGTTAAAGGCCTTAATTTGATAAAGTACCTGTTGGTTCCCGATATTAGGCCTGTTATCGAGAAGCTATACATATATTATAAGGTTAGACTAGCTGTCGATGAGCCCGGTGAATCAGGAGAATGACCCGATGGAAACTCAAGTGTACGGAGTGCGGGAAGGAGTGGATACTCCCGGTCAGCTATGACTTGAAATCGATGGGCAAGATCTACCATTATTGTCCGTACTGTAAGAAAAACACGTTCCATATAGTGCTAGAGAGGATCGAAGACGAGCCTAGCGGAGGATCCGGCCAAGAACGCCGTGATAACGGAGAATCCCAGTGACCTCGTCTACTAGGCTGGTTACTGGGAGTACTTCCTGCCTTCCTGTCTCCCATCTACGTCTGACCATGACTGTACCTGTCGCTGCCTCCCTCTCCCCTATTACAACGGTATAGGGGATCCATCTCTTGGCTGCATGGCGGATCCGTGTCCCTATGCTTTGTCCCGGTCCTAGTAGTTCGACGTTGACTCCTCGGCCTGCTAGTTCTTGGGCTAGTGTCCTAGTATAGTCCATTACTTTGTCTGAGACTGGTATTAGGGCTAGGGTTATTGGGTGAAGCCATATCGGTAAGTATGGAGTTTTGCCTGCTTTTTCGGCTTGTATGGATTCTCTTGCTAGTATTGTCTCGAATATTGTTTTGAGCGGTCCTATCACTGTCTTATCATTTTTGGAGGCTGCGATTGGTATTGTGTAGTCGGAGATCTTTGCCCCGTATATCTTGAGGTCTCCGTACTCGTAGACTACTAGATTTTCCTGGCTGAATCCTTCATACATTGCTTCGAGGATCTCTTGAGTGTTGCTTGTATTGATAACGTAGAATGTTTCTTCTAGCACACATTTCCCGGTGTAGACTCCTGGAGATGCCTCATCACCTGTGGTATAGTACAGGAGCCCTTCTACTCCTTTCACTCCGAGTACATTTTCTTTTATTTGAAGAATTGTATCTGTTAGAGACTCTATTTTCCTGTGTATTCTCCTCGTTATTTCTTGATGTTGCCAGCTAGTGCAGTGGTTTGTCTGGAATACTTCTAGTTTCTGTCTGAGAAGTTTACTTTCATTTAGATAGATCTTGGGAGTGTTTAGTATCCAGTCTGGAAGTACTTTTCCTTCTACCGCTTCTTTAACTGACTTGTATGGTTTCTCTCCTATTACGAACAGTGTTGGTCTTGTCCTAATTGTTCTGCTAAGCTCTGATAGGGGATGTCCCTTGACTGCTATCTCCAGTCTCTTGTACCATCCGAATGGAACCCTGTGGACATGTCCATTGTATAGTTTTTTGACTTCTGTCTCTAGGTCTATGAGGAGCTTATGTGCTTTTGGAGGTTTAGCGAGTTCACTACTTAGATGCGCGTAGGGATAGAGAACTATTGTTTTTTCCTTAACCTGGTTTACCGTATAGTCTACTATGTTTGATGCTGCTTCCTCGACCGTCTCATTATTATCACTTGCCTCTATCGTGATAAAGGCCACGACGCATGGGCCGTATTCTCCCTCTCCAGGCGGGTCTGGAGGCTTTTTTAGGGCTTTTTTGAGGGTCTTATAGTAGAGTCTCTCGGCGTGAAATAGGAGTATTCTCATTTCTGCCTTTCCCTCTCTAGTATTGTTTCTATCCTGTTATACACTATAATTTAGCTAGTAGTATCTTATAGATAAGTGGAGCTGATCCTGCTATTGTCGCCCCGAGTAGGTTTACTCCTATTGTTTTTCGTAGTCCGTAGATAGTTAGCATGGTTCCGATTACTAGTAGGATAAGGCTGATCACGCTACTTGTTGCCGAGACTAGTGAGGCTAGTGATAAGTTTCCTTCCAATTCTAATACTACTATTCTTAGAGCATATGGGAGAAGACTGCTTGATCTTATAATGTAGACGTCCAATATGCCTCGTTTTCTCGGAAATGGTACGAGGAGGAGCGCGATTATTGTCGCGTCTAATACTACTGCTATTATGGGAAATGCGAAGCTATATAGGAATGCTTTTAGCGGTGATGTGAAGAACCCAGCTATATTTATCGACAGGAGTGATCTCACTAGTTCTATTAGTAGTAGGAGGAAGAATGTTATCATTGAGGCTCCTATCCATGAGCCAGTGTATATTATGGCCTTAGCGTAGATGCCATAGGTATCCAATAGTTTTCCCAGACCCGAGAAGTAACGTCTTGGAGAGACCACGGCCTTTATCGGGGCAGTTAGACCCGTAATGAATGATAGTTTCTGTTTTGCCTCTTCCAGCATCTTAATGCGCCTATATTGAATAGTATCTGGATACTGTTGGAGATATAGTTTATGGTTCTTCTATTACTGGGGACTTCGATATAACGGCACTTAGCGTTGTAGCCAGTATAGCGGATAATATTATTGCACCTGCGAGTTCTGGGCTCAGTACTCCTATTTGCTTACCTGTATATGCTATAACGGTTGATACTGTAAGTCTCGCTCCAAATACGCTTGAGATCTTTAGTCTCCTGAAGCCCGCCATTATATATAGGCTCGCATGTGTGAGTAGAACCTTTGCAGGGTAGCTGGCAGCTAAGAGTATGAATGCTAGTATTATGCTTCCCTTGATGTCTCCAGGCATAGCGGCTATTCCTGCGTTTAGGAAGAATATTGGTGCTAGGAAGCCGAATGTTAGGCCGAGGACTTTTTCTTCGACGTGTTTTCTCTTTGCTACGAATTTTCTTGTTGTTACCCCGAGAAGAAATGCGAAGAGTATCGCGTGCATTCCTGCTAGTTCTGAGACTAATGCCGCGGCTATGAGTACTGCGAGTATCGTTCTGAGCTCTGCTTCCGCGCTACTGTGCGGTAGATATAGTATTAGTTTGCCGAATAATATCGGGAAGACAACTACGAGTATGAAGTAGAATAGCATCGTGAGGCTTTTCGCGCTTACTAGAAACGTGAATATTAGTACTACGGCTACATCTGCTACCATGCTTGTCGCGAAGATGAGTTGTCCTATGCTTCTTCTGAGCAGGCCCTTCATCTTGATTATTGAATATACAATCGCCACGCCTGTAGTTGATACTGCGAGTGCTGCTAGGAAGCTTGTCTCGAGCGGATAGTCTAAGAGCAGGTGGAGTACTGATCCAGTCACGATCATTGGGGCTGTGAAGCTTATTGTTCCTGCGATAAGGCTTTTCTTAAGGTTTCTTCTTAGTACTGGTGGGTCTATTTCTAGGCCTGCTACATACATTATGAATACGCTTCCCGCTAGGGCTAAGAGTCCGATGGTGTCATTTGTCTTAATGCCGAAATATGCAGCTGTGAATCCGAAGAGGATCTCGAATATTGCTGGTGCTATGCCGAGAGCGTCCGAGAGGAAGCTTGAGGCCATTATTAATGATGCAATTACTGCCAGGAAGTAGAGTTCATGTACTTCATGTTCTAGTTGTTCCCCATAGTTTATTTCTACGAGGAATGTTGCTATTGCTATGCTTATTCCTAGAAATCCTAGTATCCATCTGCTCCTAAGCATCGATGTTATCCGTTTTAGTATTGGTCTTGGCGTCATTGTTGTTGTCCTCCTATTGCTGTTCTATTCCTGTTGTAGATGATGATAACAGGTACCCTTAATGTCCTGTCTGCATGCCTAGAAATAAATATGATCTATATAATTCTTTTTTGTAACATTTTTCATATAATATTGAAGATAAAACCAATAAAAACAACAATACCCTGCTGGAGAAGAAGGAGAGGATAGACACAATGGAACATGACCTCGTAGAATGCACTAGGAAGTTACCCACTCTGAAGCTACCCTATGCATCACGGAACCCTAAGAACATGGCTAAACGCCTAAAGCCCACTAGGTGCGACGGCTACTATGCCTTTGAGGTCTGCGAGGGATTCACATGCTACATGTGTGTTTTCCCTGAGGAACCACGTGTGTCTATCGAGCGTGTATATGTAAATGATATCCTCAGCGGGCTTAGACACCGTCTACCTGAGGTGAAGCTAGAGTGCTGTAATATGATAATAGCTAAAAGTGTATGGCGGGGAGGACTCATGAGAATTGAAGAATTAACTTGCCCAGTCAAGGTAATCGGTGGTCGCTTACTGGTATGGAGAAAGGAGATTGAATGTGTGGATTTGCAGGAGTGCTTGTCTCTAGCATATTCGTCTAAGGAGTAGGCCTGTGCTACTCTGGGTCCCTTATACCCCACTCGGTAATGACGAATACGGTCTCTCCCTCTGGAAGGTGTGGCGCGTCGACTATCCTGGCAATTCTCTTGTTGCCCCGGCTCTTCTTCAACTGTACTCTTACGCCTGGAGCATGGTAGAGTACGTGTCCTCCAACCGCCTGGGTCGGGTCACCATAGAACACGTCTGGCCTAGCCATGACCTGGTTTGTAATCACTACCGCAACATTATAGATCTCGGATAACCTGGATAACTGGTGTAGATGCTTGTTTAATAGCTGCTGCCTCATAGCCAGGTTCTCTCTGCCCGGGTACTCGGCCCTGAAATGCCCAGTCACGCTGTCCACCACGACAAGCTTGATATTCTCCCTCTTCAACATATCAAACAACTGATCCACGATGGCCATCTGGTGATGACTGTTTATCGCCCTTATCCAGTAAATGTTCTCCATAACCTCGTCCGGGTCAAGGCCTACTCCGCGAGCCATCTGCTCAATACGCTCCCACCTAAAAGTTCCCTCGGTATCAATATAGACTGCCTTAGCCTGTAATCCACCTTTATCCTCTGGAAGCTGTACGTTAACCGCTAACTGGTGACACAGCTGAGTCTTTCCTGAGCCGAACTCTCCATAGAATTCTGTTATTGTTCTTGTTTCTACTCCTCCTCCGAGTAGTTGGTCTAGGTTCCTGCTTCCTGTTGTTATTTTCTTGACGTTTAGCCGTTCTCGTTTTAGGTCTAGCGCTGTTTTGAAGCGTATGTCGAGCGCGTCTCTTGCGGCTTGTATTATTTTCTGGGCGGTTGGTAGTGGTATTCCTGTTACTTGGCTTATTTCGTGTGGTGTTGCTACTGCTATTGCTTCTATGCTTGTGAAGCCTGCTTCTATTAGTTTGTGTGCTGTTGCGGGCCCTATTCCTGGGAGGTCCGTGATGTCTTTGGGTTTTTTGTCGTCTTTTTCGGGCATGTCTTTCAATCCCCTCCGTTGATTAATCGTGTGATTAGGGCTAATATAGGAGTAGTAGATGTGTTGCCTCCATAGATAGTGGGGGTGTAGTGGATTTATTATGGTATAGGCCGGTGTTAACCGGGGAGTTAACACTCCACGAACCACAATAAAAAACAAAGACCACACAACACATCCAAATACAATAGGGCACACCACATGCAGAAAACCTGCAATACATCATCAAGACCACTGAAAATCCTCTACGCACTAACAATAACAATGATAGCAGCATTAACTATTGCATTACTATTAATATACAGCTCTCCAGCAAACCCGCTCCTAAAAAACACCGCTACAGCTATCCTAATAGCGTTCACAACACTGGTCCTAGTGTATCACCAGAAAAAATACGGTAAACTGGTCAAGACCCTAAAAGACCTATGTAAAGTCTGCGGTGGAGACCCACGATATCTCTACAGAAGATACACATACTACTGTCAATTAGATGACATTATTCTAGCATACAACAGCGTCCTAAACAAACTATACGCTATAAGGATACATGAAGTCTTCAGTGAGAAAAAGTACAGTCCCGGAACACCACTAAACTACTATACAGTAAAACTATACGATGGAAGAACAAGGAAACACGACTCCACGACACTGTTCAGGGGTGAAGCAGAAATAGTAGACCCATACACTAACAAAATAATAAGGGGCTCCATGACGATCGCGTACTCCCCCGTAGAATCAGAGCTCGAAACACTAGCTAGGAGACTCCTTAGAATGGTGAACAAGAAATGAAACACTACATCGCAGGACTCCTAATCATAGGCTACATCCTAGCATTCTCAATAACAGCCGCATACGCCTGGAACCCCCTCAAAGACCATTCCATCATAGTAAAGGACGAGGTAGAATTCCTAGTCGGAGTCTCAGGCGAAGACACACCCAGAATAGTCTACTCAAACTCGACAAACACAGTAATAATAGACCCCTTCAGGTCCCAGAAGAAAACAATCCGCGGATTCATACCGCTCACAACCTGCTCTCTCGACAACAATATAACAATAGCAGGCTCATATTTGGGGAGAAAAGCCGTCCTAATAGACTATGGTGACAGACAGAAAATACTACAATACAGCGTTTCCGCACAGCCCAGATCCTGCGACTACAATAATGAGACTAGACTCTTAGCAGTCCTCAATACGGATCCCGTAGCTACCAGAATCCTACTCGTGGTAAACCTAGAGAATAACCAGGCCAAAGGATACATACTACCATACAACTTGTCAAATCCAAGATTCGTCAAGGTATCCCCTCAGGGAATAATCATAGGCGGCGACAACAGCTGGCTCATCATGAACCCGGACAACGATACTTATAAACTAGTACGCTACCAGACACCGAACAACATATGGCTACACTTCTACGGAGCAACATTAAACAAAGGCCACATCCTGTTATACGGAGCCCTCGAAAACCAGACAAGCCTCACCAAATCAAACTATACGGGATTCCTCCTCGACACTCAAGATCATACCATGTACCTTATCAAATGGAAGAGCTCCCAGACCATAGTACACGCCCTCTACACATCCTACAACGGGAACCTCCTAAGAATGATACTCGAAGTAAAAGGAAAAAGCCTACAAATTGTAGACCTAGACCCAGACACGCTCAGTGTGAAAGGAGCAACACGACTATCAATACTAGCACCATACATATTCGATAAGGCGGGAGCACTAGATGACAAAGGATGGCTCTCCATAAGAATGTATATTGCTGAGAACCTTACAAGAATGATATACATTGTAGAGTCAAGAAATACAGGAGCTATAGGATACAATGACAGCGAAACATACGTCTTAACACTAATAGCAAAGCCTCCAACAATAGAAAAAACAATACCCTATACCAGTACACATACACAGGAAGGCAGCCTAAAACTATCCCTCTCTGGACTAGAACTATCAAAATTCACAGGAAACAAAACAATCGAGACGTCAGACTCCTACATAGTACCAGCTTACGTCGACAAAACCATAGTAGCATCCAGTTTATTCGCAGTACTCACAGCATACCTCCTACCCATATATTACGCTATTAAAAGATACATGAACAATACCTAGAAAACTAGTCCCAAACAAGAATACGGCTACCATGATAATCCAAAGAATCCACCATAGTGTTCTCCTAACAAAACACACCATAATATAGATCCGAATATTAAAGAGATGGCCCGACGGAACCCCGTCTCATCCCTCCCCCGGTCCCGGGAGCGTCGACGGGGAGAGGCCCCCTTATCTATTATTATATTATCCATCAGGATAAAATAAGCGTTAAAAACAACTCAGAGACCACCCAATTATTAATCTTACTATACATACATATAGTAAATCGAAAGAAATATCTTCTGGTAAATCATACAATATTTAGGGTGATCCTATTTGTTATCTATATATAATGTCTTTCGCTTTTCATTAATATTTTTACTAGTATCGGGTATGTTTGTTTTATTATTAACAATCTCTAGTACTATAAGCCTTAAATCCTACTTTGATAATCTGAACTATCACAATCCTGTATATACTAATACCGGTAGGTTACCTTCCGAGAAAATTATATGGAGAGATGATAACTGCGATGGTATTCTGTTAGAAGCTAACGTATATGGTGATCCGGGGCCAGAAAATTTAGCGTTAGTTATCGTAAAATCGTTTGTATTGAATTCGTATCCTGATTTATGGCCGCTGATTGAATCTAATATTACCGTGGCTAGATATGATAGTTCTGTAATGGATCTATTCAGGCTAAATGTATATGAGGTATCGTCTAGGCTGAGCTATGTTTATCCCGAGGAACCTAATATAACGATAATGGTTGATTTATCATTTTATGTTTACGTGCATGGAGGATCCGGGGATATTGTGTCTCTTAGTTTGGCTACAGGTAATTATTATAATTCGTCGGTACTAGACAGTCTGGTCGAGAAATATGGTAAGAACGTTAGCAATATACTCTCCGGTACTAAACAGTGGGTTGCCGAGGAGAAGCTAAGCGGTATCAATAACTTGTATACTAGTGTTATGAAAGATATTAACACTTCACTATGGCTACTAGAGTCCCATGGCCTAGACTATGAGAAGCACTTGTTTAGTGATCCTACTTCGGAAGTGGTTAATGTTGAATATGTCGCGTATAAGAATATTAGTGGTGTAAAATGGTATCTTTACGCTGGAAACCTTGATAGATTAAACCTCATAATATACCCGGTCAGAATATACCTCGTATATGATCCTAGCAACGTCGTACTTATCTATGATAACTATATCAAGGCACTTGTAAAGAAGCATGCTGATCTCATACAACAATACGACTTCACTCCTTCTATCTCCCTAGATAAGGCCCAAGAAATAGTAGTTGATAATATAGATGACTCGAACCAAATCCGTTTAAACAAGCTTGTACCGATCCTCATAATACAAGAGGATAAAAGTGTAAGACCATACTATTATCTTGAATACATTAGCGCCTCGGATGCTATAGGTTACCGGGTATTTGTAGACGCGATAGATGGCTCCGTTGAGGTGTATAAGGGATCTTTGGCTGACTCTAATAGTTCCATATCTGATACTGATCTAAATAATCTCCTAGGTTATAGTATGCCTCTAGGCCTCATGGCTGGATTCGCGGCATTTATAGTTGTTTCAGTAGTGTTCATATTAGTAAAACGGTATCGTCTCCATTAACATTGTTTTTCTGGATCTAGTCAGTGTTCTACGCTAGCATGATTGAATAAATTATTACTAGCCATGGTATTGTGGTCATGTCTACTAGTGATGTTATTAGTGGTATTACTATGTTGTCTGGGTCTAGTCCTATTCTTTGTGAGGACCATATTAGGACTAGTACGATTAGTGAGAGTGCTAGTAGCATTGTTGTCCATAGGAGGAATGTTGTTTTGAGTATGAATGTGTATGTTGCTTGGAGCCCTGCTAGTCCCAGGGCTAGGTATCCTATGGTTGCGAGGGTTATCATAGCGGGGATACTCCCTAGGTATGTTTCTGCTATTATTCTTGGCGTCTTCTTGAGGCTTTCCTCGAATCCCTCTATGTGGAGTATTGTCGATGCTCTCGACGCGTATATTGATATGCTTGCTCCTATGTCCTCCATTAGGCTTGGAACCATGTGGAGCACTCCTATCGCTGCTAGCAGGGTGCTGTAGCCGGCGAAGAACCCTCCTGTGACGCTCTCTATTAGTCCAACAAGGAGAAGAGCTAGTAGGCCCTCTACGATTACTCTTCTATGGTTCCGGTTGGTGTAGGCAAGTGCTATTGTGACTGTTAGGGTTGCGTAGACTAGGAGGAGTGCTAGGAAGGTGTCAACCCCCCGGTTAACACCGATAAAATAAGATACTATAACCAGCGCCGGAACAGTAGTTATATCGCCTAACACGGTGAGGAGAGGAGCCATATAGTTATCAGGGTTAAGCCCAAGCCTAAAACCCGCAACAGCCAGAAGACCGGTTACCGGGAGGAGAACAAGTAATGCGAGAAGAGCTGAAAAACCAGCTGCCGACGCAGTCGTAAAAATCGAGTAGCCAGCAATTAATCCCACTATTATGCCTGCATAGATACTACTCGATAAGCCAAGCACCGTGGTACGCGCGGACTCCCGGTACAATATCTCCTTAACCCTGGGCCTGAGCTGGCCAAGGTATAGGCTTGTAGTGACACGGCTAGCCATACTAGTCGCTATACTCCCGCGGAGCGCCGCTAGGCTAGGTATCAGGGCGAGAAGATATGGCTTATCGAGGAGTAATGTCGCGAATACGCTCATGAAGAAAATGTTTAGGGCATCCCCCATATTTGCTCCTAGCAAGCCCCACGCTATCTCTGACACGTGCTTAGCAGACTTCTTCAGCTCCGGGACTATGTTCAATGCTGGTCTACACCACTCTACATCCTCTCCAGCACCGGTATACCTAGTAGGTCAAGGCCGGAACCTATCACGTTTCTGACGAGCTCTACGAGGAGGGCCTTACATTCCCTTGCCCCGGGATCTGGCTCTCTTATAACCGTGTCTTTCTGATACCAGCTATTGAACATGTCGGCTAGCCTCAGTAGATAGACTGCGAGCTGTTCGGGGGCCAAGTCGTCGGCAGCCTTCGCGGCTGTGAGTGGGAATCGGAGTGCTTCGATCAGGAGCCGTCTTCTGTCTGGATCGTTGCATGACCCAGGTCTTATAGCCTCGTAGTTTACTGGGCCGTGTTTTCTGAGTATGCTTGAGGCCCGTGCATACGTGTACTGGAGGTAGGGACCGCTGTTCTCTGAGAGGTCTAGGGCTTTCTCAACGCTGAATACTATGGGTTTCGGTGCGCTTGTCTGTATCATTTTAAATCTTATTGCACCGATCGCGATCTTTTCTGCTGTATCATTTATCCACTTGTCTGGCTTGTCAGGGTTTCGCTTCTTAACCTCTATCCAGGCTGTTGCCTTGAGCTCTTCTAGTATATTGTCTAGTGTTATGATCCTGCCCCGTCTACTGCTGAGCTTCTTGCCGGGCAATGTTACAAGCTCATAATCATAATGTACTAGGTTAACCGCTTCCCTCACATAGCCTATAGCGGCAAGGGCTAGTCGGAGCTGTAGCTGGGCCAGCCTCTGGTCCGCTCCTATAACATTGTAGACCTTGTCGGCGCTCCATGCCTCGAACTTGTAGATCGTATATGCCATGTCCCTCGTGGTGTATAGCGTGGTTCCGTCACTCCTCCTCAGGATCAGGGGAGGTATCTCGAAGCCCCTAGGCAACTTGAAGTATTTCCTCAGATCGGGGTCCCTCGATAAGACCTCCTTTACAAACCTAGGTATATCTATGGCCTCAGCTCCCTTATACCACGTGAAGTACTTTGACTTCTTAGCCTCCTCTATGAGCCGTCCTACCCTGCTACTCCATACAAGATCACTTTCCCAATCCCAGGCATCGAACGATACATTCATCCTGTCGAGCGTTGCTTGTATTCCTACTAGCGCTGTCTCGGCAACACGTCTCACGAGGCCCTTCTCCGGCTCTTCTCCACGCTCATACCTCACCATTAGCTCTGAGATTTCTTTCTCTGGATCCTCTACTCTCCCTATATGTTCTAGGAGCCTGTCAAAGTATTCGCGTGGACCTTTCTCCTCTAGATCCTTTAAGACCAGGAGGAGATCGTCTAGTTTATCTCTTAGAGACTTATCCCCGCTCTCCTCGATCTCCTTCTTCAGCATTTTCACGTCTACTAATGTGTGTGTTACTGCGTAGATCCATCCTATGAATTCATCCGGCTTTATGCCCCTCTTCTCGGCCTCCTCTAGGGGGTCTATGCCGAGGATCCTTACACCGTAGGCGGCGACTGCTACTTGTTTTCCTACGTCGTCTACATAGAACCTTGTATTCACAAGGTGGCCTCTCGCCCTTAGGAGCCTGGAGAGGGTATCGCCTATCGTTGCGTTCCTTGCATGGCCCATGTGCATTGGATGTATTGGATTGGCACTGGTGTGCTCGACGACTAGTCTTTGGGGATTCTCTGTCTTAGGTAGTTCTAGCCTTTGATACTCTTTCAGCATGTTGGCTACGTGCTTGATTGCTCTCTCGGCAAGTATCTTTATGTTGATGTAGGCTCCTGCCCTGGATACTTCTGCATAGTCTATTCCTTCTTCCTCTAGCTTGTCGGTGATCGCCTGGATTAACTCGTCGACTGTAGCTGCTCCCCGTTTCTCGTATCGAACGGCGGGGAAGCTGAGATCTCCTAGTTCTTCTCTGGGAGGCTTACCGATGAGGTAGAATATCTTCTGTTTGTCTTCTCCCACCTTCTCTGCTATCGCGCTTGTAACGGCCTCAACCAGTCTTGTATAAGGGTCCTTTGCCATCGCCAATTCAGTGTCACCGTTATACTGCTTGAACCCATCAAGCATGAATGCATCGTGATTAATATTATTGCTTACCCTCGGGGGCACCCTGTCTATGCACTATGTATAAATCTCCAACAATGACTATTAGATAGAAAAGGGTGCAGGTATTATGCCATCAATAGAGCTTAGAAGAGTAGACAAGTACATGTGGACCATACCTAAAGGAGCAAAACCATGCATGAGGGTGCCAAGCATAATCTATGCAGATGACTTCCTCATAGAGAAAATGAAACAAGACATGACCCTAGTCCAAGCCGCGAACGTAGCATGCCTCCACGGTATCCAAAAATACAGCCTAGTCATGCCAGACGGGCACCAAGGATACGGGTTCCCCATAGGCGGCGTAGCAGCAATGGCCATAGACGAGAACGGAGTAATAAGCCCAGGAGGAGTCGGCTACGACATCAACTGCCTATCACCAGACACAGAAATACACACAGAATATGGTTTTAAGATAAAGATAAAGGATCTAGCAAGAATAGCCAAGACTACCAAGCTTAAGGTATTCGGCCAGGGAGGAGAAGACAATACAAGAATACAGTTCGTCGCCGTGAGAAATCTTGAGCCCCATGAGAAAGCAGTACGGTTAATCACCGAGACAGGCAAAGTAATAGAGGGAAGCAAGGATCACCCAGTCCTCGTAGAAGGCGGCGAGTATAAGAGAATGGACCAGGTCAAGCCCGGAGATAGGATAGTAGTTTATCCCTTCGAGGGCGTAGAATATGAAGAGAAACAAGGAATAATACTAGACAAAGACCATTTCGTGGACGTAGACAAACAAATAATCAGCTTCTTAGAGGAAAAAGGCCTACTACCACTCACCTGGAATAATCAAAAAATAGGCATAATAGCTAGACTGCTAGGATACGCTTTTGGCGACGGCCACCTGGGATCAATGTCGGGTAGATACACGTTATCCCTCTACGGTAGAAGAGAAGATCTAGAACTAGTAAAGAAGGATCTTGACAGTCTAGGAATCAGCTCCCGTCTATACAGTAGGGCAAGAACCTATAGGATAAAGACCTCCGCCGGCGAATACAGGGGAGAATCAGCCTCGGGAGAGCTCAGAATTAGTAGCAGGAGCTTTGCAATACTCATGAAAAAACTAGGCATGCCCTATGGAAACAAGGCTGAAACAGACTACCATGTTCCAGAGTGGATAAAGAAGGCGCCATTATGGATAAAGAGGAATTTCCTGGCAGGACTCTTCGGAGCAGACGGGAGTAAACCAATAATTAAAGGAAAAACTCCTCTACCAATAAATCTCACTCAGTCAAAGAGAACCGATAAACGAAGATCACTAGAAAGGTTCATGGAGGAAGTCTCCGATTTATTGAAGGAGTTCGGAGTCAAAAACATAGTAATATACGAGATAGAGTCTGCTAGGAAAGATACTGTTACACTCAGGCTATCAATTGTAGGAGAAGAAGATCTGAAAACATTCCTAGCAAAGATAGGATACGAGTATTCAAAAGAAAAGAAGCTTGAAGGCCTGAGAACTCTTGCATATCTACAGTTAAAGAGTGCAGTAAAAGCAATGAGGAAACAGGCAGCAGAGACGGCTAGAAGAGTCTATGCCGCTACAGGCAGCATAAAACAAGCTCACGGCTCCGTTGCACTACTGGTCAACAGGAGATTTGTTGAAAGAGCTGTCTACAACGGCATAGACGACGCTAGGCCTCCCAGGGACTTCCCAGATTATGAAGAGTTCATCGCTGAAAGAGCCGTGGGTACTACGGGATTCGTCTATGAGAAAGTAGTAAAAGTAGAAGAATACGAGCCAGAGTACAAAAAATTCTACGACATAGGCGTATACCATGAGAGCCACAACTTCATAGCTAATGGAATAGTCGTCCACAACTGCGGAGTAAGACTAATACGTACCGATCTCACGATAAACGAGGTCAAACCAATAATAAAACAACTAGTCGATGCATTATTCTACAATGTTCCAAGCGGCCTGGGAAGCACTGGAAAGGTAAGGCTTAGTGTAAATGAACTAGACAGGGTGCTTGAGGAAGGCGTACAATGGGCGGTGAGCAAGGGCTATGGATGGGCCGATGACCCAGAGTATCTAGAGGAGAGAGGTAGCTGGAGCCTCGCAGACGCATCAAAGGTAAGTCATAGAGCAAAAAGGCGTGGAAGCGCGCAGCTAGGCACTCTTGGCAGCGGAAACCACTTCCTCGAGGTACAGGTAGTCGACAAAGTATTCGACGAGAAGCTAGCCAAGGCAATGGGCCTATTCGAGGGCCAGATAACAGTGATGATACACACTGGAAGCAGAGGCCTCGGCCACCAGGTCGCAAGCGACTATCTCCAGATAATGGAGCGAGCCATGAGGAAATACGGGACAATACCACCAGACAGAGAGCTCGCAAGCGTACCATTCAACACTCCCGAAGCCCAAGACTACATCAAGGCAATGGCAGCAGCAGCAAACTTCGCGTGGACAAACAGACAACTAATCACACACTGGACAAGAGAAGCCTTCAAGAAAGTTCTAAAGAGAGACCCAGACCAGCTCGGTATGAGGATAGTATACGACGTAGCACACAACATAGCCAAGCTAGAAGAACACGTTGTAGACGGAAAACGCCGGAAACTAATAGTACACAGGAAAGGAGCAACAAGAGCGTTCCCACCAGGACACCCCGAGATACCAGCCGCCTACCGCGAAATAGGACAACCAGTACTAATCCCAGGAAGCATGGGAACAGCAAGCTACGTACTAGCAGGAACAACAGAGGGCTGGAAGAGCTGGTACACGGCGCCACACGGAGCAGGCAGATGGATGAGCAGAGCCGCCGCAAAAAGAACAAAACGCTACACCGATGTACTCCGAGAGCTACAAATAAAAGGCATCTACATCAGGGCAAGCAACAGAGCAACCGTAGTCGAAGAAATGCCAGAAGCATACAAAGACGTAGACAGAGTAGCCAAGGTCGCACACGAAGTAGGAATAGGAAAACTAGTAGCAAGACTCAGACCACTAGGCGTAACAAAAGGCTAAACCACATATAAAAAATACCTTACCGGAAACCTAATAATAATTAAAATCCTCGACCTAGAAATAAGAGGATGATCAACAACACAAAGCTATGCTGGGCTCTTATATAGGGTGATAAAGAGTAGAAATATGGATGATTGACAGTATTGGATAAGGTATCGTATTGAACCTATATTCTTCTCGTCATTATAATGTTGTTTCTGTGATATTGTTATTCGTGTTGTGTTGTAATGTTTTTTAGTGTGTGTTGTTTTTATTTTGTTTGGGTTGATAGTGTTTGCTACATGGTTTTGTAGTTATCCGTAGGGCTACTGTCTCCCTAATACTATTACTAGTCCTACTAACAATACTAGGAACACAAACAATACACACACAAGCCCTACTAACCACACAACCACCAAACACAACACTATGGGAGAGCGAGGACCTCGGCACCGGGGTATTGAGTGTTGCGTGGAGCCCAGACGGCGACAAGATAGCAGCCGGCACCTTGGACGGCAAGGTCGTTGTTTTGGATGCCAGTAATGGTTCGATACTGTGGGAGAGCCAGGACCTCGGCGGCGATGTATATAGTGTTGCGTGGAGCCCAGACGGCGACAAGATAGCAGCCGGCGGAGATTTCCGCAAAGTCATCGTGTTGGATGTCGGCACCGGCACAGTATTGTGGCAAAAGGACCTCGGCGGCGATGTAGAGAGTGTTGCGTGGAGCCCAGACGGCGACAAGATAGCAGCCGGCACCAGGTCTAATAGAGTCATCGTGTTTGATGTTTCTTTTGGTGTTTTTCGTATTTCAGGTTTGCCTGGTACTGTTATAGTGGTTCAGGGCACAGGAGGCACAGGCAACTACACAATACCAAGCCAACAAACCCTAACCCTATACGCATCGCCAGGCAACTACACAATAACATACACACTACCAAAACCACAAAACTACATAGGAGATCCGGATTTCTTGAGGGGTTCATTTAGTATTAGTATGGTGGTTGAACGTGTTTCTGTGATTGAGGTGCCTGGGTATAATGAGTTGCTGAGTGTTTTGTCTGTTAGTTCTTCTGGGTTAAACGTTAATGTTACTGTTTATTGGAGTGGTGGTAGGCTCAATTTTGTTTTAGGATCTGGTGAGAACAAGTCATTGTACTTGGCTCCTGGAGAATATGAGGTTGTTGCTTATCGTGATTCAATGCTTGGATTGGATCTGTATAAGCCTGTTGTTTTGAATGTTTCTGCTGAGGCTGGAGGTGTTTATAGTGTTGTTCTGGATCCGGGTATGTTCCATTATTCCACTGCTTTTTATGGGCTTATGGGTGCTATCGGTATTATATTGTTGTTGGTTGGTTTTGGGGTGTTCCAGGTTGTGAAGGGTAGGCTTGTTGTTGAGAGTGTTGAGGGTGAGCTTGTTAGGGGTGTTGGTGGTAGTTTGAGGGTTAAGGTTAGGAATCCTGGCTTGTGGAGGTGGAAGGGTGATCTCGTTGTTATTGTCGATGGTAGAGAGGTATATGTTAAGGATGTTAGCCTTGGAAAAAGGGAGGCTGGGACTCTGGGTGTTTATGTTGGGTGGGAGGAGCTGTATGGTAAGGCAAAATAGTTGAGGTAATTATGGAGTATGATAAGGAGGGTGTATGCGCGTGGCTAGATATATTGATGATGACGAGATAGGGTATGGGTTTAGAACCTTTTTTATAGATAGGCCCCGTAAGTTGTCCGGGGGTCGGACCGATAATAATAGGAGTGGTATGGTGGAGGTAAAGGCTGGTGCTGGTAGGAAGCTTAAGAGTTTCTGGATCCCGGTCCGTGATCCTGTTGTGAAGTTGAGGGTTGTGCCTGGTTCTGGGACCGCGTTTCCTGGCGAGACGATCAGGGTGCCTCTCTGGATTGTTTATGAGGAGGGTGATCCAGATAGGATACGTGTAGATGTGTTGATAGATGATGAGAAGATAGGTTCATATGATCTTGGGAGGAAAACAGAGTCGAAGCTAACGGTCCAGGTGGGACCGGGAGTGCACGAGGTCAGGGTTCATGAGCCTCTCTCCAGAACCGTAGTGCGTGGAGTTTTAAAGGTTGACCGGGCTAGACCTAGTGTTCGTGTTGCTGGTGTTGAGGGTAGAATCGAGTATCCTAGGGGTGGGAGTGTCTTTCTTGTGTTGAGTGTTGAGCCTTCTTCTTCGAGGATTAGCGGGGTCGAAGTCGTCAACGTGTCTGGAGCTAGTGTCCGGGTTGAGCGAGTTGTTGATAATCGTGTTGGGCTGGTCGTGGTTGATCCTAGTCCTGTATTTTCTGCCAGGTTTACGCTTAGGGTCTTCATTGATAGTGTGGATGGTGTTAGGGATGTTGTCGAGGTGGATACCGAGATCCCTGTGGTGTTGAGCGAGGATCATGCTAGAGCATGGGAGAGGAAAATACTAGAGATGCTTGAGAGCATGAATTCTTCTGCTTTGACTGAATGGATCAACAGGGCTCGGAGTCTTCTTGAAAAATGTAAAAGTACTGTTGGTAGACTTGGTTTTGATTGTAGTAAATTGGAGGAAGCGCTGGATAAGGCCCGTAAAGAGTTAATGATGTTTGGGAAGAAACTAGATAAGGCTATCGAGCTAGCAAGTAAAAATAATTATAGTGAGGCCGTGGAATTATTATTAGATATCCTTAAGAGCTGTGAGACAACAAGGTATCGTGGCTCAGAGACGTGCGAGCTTATAGGTGAGAAAATTCAAGAGGTTCTGAATAATGCTGCAGGCTTTATCGAGGAGCTGTATAAGGAGTCAAATTACGATGATATTCTTGCCGCTACCAATTATCTTCTAAGATTGTGTCAATTAGAAGTACCTGGAACAGGGAGAAGCTGTGGTATTATAGAGAGAACTAGAAGCTTGGTGGAGTCGATAGCTAAGTTATTGGGCGAGACTATTGAGCTTAAGGTTCCAGAACACCATGCTTCTAGAATTATCCGTGGCAAGATCCGAGTCTCTTACAGTGAGGGGAGTGAAGTCCTAGACGGTGTTAGAATAGATTTTACTCCTGCCAGTGGATATATACGTATTGATCCTAAGCCTGTTGTAGAATTACCTAGACTGATACCAGGATCAGATTTCATTGTAGAGATCGTTATGGAGAGCCTTGTCAAGGGCCGAGTACCTATACCATACAAGGTTTGCCATAGTAACTATTGTGTGGAGAAAATAACTTATACCGCGGTAGGCATGCCGGTAGCTTCTGTAGGTGTCTTGTCTAAGAGTATAGAGGACTATGTTGGTAGAGCAGTGTATGGGTTACGCAGTCTTAAACCAGAACAGCTAAGACCAAGAAGAGTCTCTAAACCTTTCAAGCTAGGAGAATATACTTGTTCGGGTATTCTAGGAGAGGGAGGCTATGCTATCGCATTGCTTTGCAGTGACTCGGCGGGAATCAATGTTGTTGTAAAACTTCCCTTTGAGGCACTGCCATTACTTTATGGAAGCGAGTTCGACACCGTCAGATATTCTCTAATGAAAAGACACGTAGAGGCTTTTGATAGAGAGGCTAAAATACTATCACGTTTAAGCCATCCTAACATCATTAAGGTCCTCGATCATGGAGTCGAACCTATGCCCTACCTAGCATTCGAATTCTGCGAATACGGCGATCTAAAACGATTAATGTCTAAAGTAGGAAAACTTGATGTAAAAACAGCACTAGAAATAATGATACCTATAGGTGCAGCCCTTGCATACGGTCATGAACAGAGAGTTCTCCACTTAGACGTGAAGCCGAGCAACATACTTATAACAAGGGAGCTGATACCTAAACTATCAGACTATAATATTGCTAAGGCCATGGCAACTATCTCGGCAAGGTCAAGGTCTAAGCTGGAAGGAGGAGGATACACGCCTGGCTTCGGGGCTCCAGAGCAACTCAACCCAGCGCTGCCAAAACCGGGTCCCTACAGCGATATATTCAGTCATGCAGCAACACTATACTATCTCATAACAGGGACCTATCCCTATCCACTCGAAGAGTGGAGAACAAGCCTCTTCAGAGACGACCATAAGCCTACACCGGTCTCAAAACACGTTACAGGCATACCAAGAGACCTAGACCTAGTATTGGGAGAAGCCCTAGCAATACACCCTAATGAAAGACCGCAATCAATGAGAGAATATATCCAACAACTAGTCGAAATACACGCCAGACTCTAAAATACATGCAAGACCATTAACTGTATCTTGCGAGGAGGCCTCGGAGAAGCCTCGAAGCCTCTTCACTGCTAATCCTCTCAATAGGATCCACCCTCATCATACTCTCCAAGACACTCCTCACATCATCCTCCTCAACAAGCCCCAAGGCTTCCTCTAGTAGATCATCGGCCTCTGATCCATCGACTACTTCTCCTGTTAATAGGTAGAGGAGGAGGTTGCCCAACTGGTACACGTCTATCCTGTTCTCTAACCCCTTACTCTTGGCCCTGTGCTTGAGCTCCCAGAATACCTGTTCTGGAGCCATCCATCCAGGCGTGGCGTGGACCCAGGAGGACTTCTCGGTGGAGGCGGAGAGTAGCCTCACGATCCCGCTAAAGTCGCCTAGCTTAGGCGTATTCTCCTTCACAAACACGTTCCCAGGCTTAATATCTCCATGCACGAGGCCACGACTATGAATATACCGGAGAGCATCCCCTAATACGCTGCCAATCACTAGGACGTCTCTCAGACTTGGTTCCCAGCCATTGTCAAGCTGCCACCGTAATGAGCCCTGATCCGCGTACTCATAAACCATAACCGGTGCAATACGAGAAAATGCCAGAAGTCTAAGGATACCGGAATGCCCAGGCCTCATCAGGCCCCAGACAGCTTCGACCCTCCTCCAATAGCCTCGGAGAACCCTCTCACTAATGCTAGGAGGAACACCTCCATGCTCAAGCCAGCCCCTATACTCCAAGGGAAGCTTGACTACGACCTGCTCGTTGCTCCTCGAGCACTTATATGCACAGCCCCAGCCCCCGCAGCCAAGGAGACAACAACTCCATAAGCCCTCAAAACCATGTAGATCCCTAACAAGAGTGTCCAGAGATACACTATATTCCTCCCCAATACTACACCCGTATCCAGGCACCAATGTATCTGAGAGCCTTAAACCAACGATATCTTTTGACTCAGTGCCCGATACCGGTAGCGTCGTAGGATAGAATTGGACTTTATACTTGGATTGCCAAGTATTGGCTGTGGAAGGCCTTGCGGCAATTACTACTGGGATCTCGAAAAACAATCCTCCATAGGCTTCTAATCTAGCATGTAACCTTACATTGAGCGGGACGTCTCCCGCATTCTTAGGCTTAACAGAGACCCTTAACTCTATACATTTATCGGGGTTGACGAACTTTCCCAGTCCTTCGACCACCCGGCACTCTGCGAGATCACATTCGAATCCCTCTACACTGAAGGGTACAATCGAACCGTTGCAGATCCTCGCAGTACCAAGCCTATACAAGCCTTCGATAAAATCCCCCTGTATTTCTAAACTGGTGCTTTTCTCTAGATATTCTGCAATACTGCTATTATGGGATCTCCACTCGTTTAACGCTTTGGGAAGAACCGTTAAGAGATCCCATCCCGAATAGTACTTGAATAGTATTCTTAATAAGGCCAGTAGCTCCTTTGTTTTTTCTCCCCATAATCCATTTATCACATTGGATAAACCTTGTAGAAATCCAGTAACCATAATAACGCTTATGTTAATTATTTTAACAAAGATCCGCCTAAAGAAACACCATGGCCTCTTCGCCAACCGAGAAACACCACCAATGTATTTAAAAGGATTTCTCCCGTGAGCTATTCTGTATCGGGCATCCCTTTTTTGATACATATTTTTCGGAATAGGCTGATTGTTGCGTCCTTTGTTTTTCCATGTTGGACCCTTTCTCTTTATTTTCTTACGGTTCACTCTGGATTAACCCTCTTTTTGATTTTATTGTGTTGCATGTTTTACTATTTCTAATAGTTGCAGTATCTGTTTCTTTGTTTTTTCTTTATGGAGTGTTATTGGCTCGTTGATTAGTATTTTCAGGCTGTTATAGATTGACATGGCTTGTGGTCCTAGTTTTTCTAATAGTTTCTTGTTTTCTTCTAGTTCTAGGCGTTTGAATTGTGCTCTTGCTTGTTCTGGGTCTCTGTCTAGGAGGACGTATAGGTTGTATAGTATTCTTTCTATTCTATGGTAGGATAGTTTTTCTTGTTGTTTTTCTTGTTGCTGGCTTAGTTGTTGGTATATTTTTTCTACTACTATTTTGAGCTCTGATATTACGCCTAGTTCTTCTCGTTTTAGTATTATTATGTCTTGGTTCTGTGCGGCTGCTAGTACTATTTCCTTGTCTTCTCCTAGGTCTACTGATTGTTTTACTAGGCCTTTCTCTTCTAGTGCGTCTGCTACTAGTTTGGGTAGCCTTACTATTGATCCTGGACGTATGGTTATTGTTGTTTCTTCTCTTTCCCTTATTGCTAGCGTGAATGTTGGGCCTAGGCTGGTTAGTTCTATTGTGATGCTCCGTGGATTATCTAGGGGGACTACGACTTCTTCTCCTGGGCCGATTACGCGGCCGTCTATTATTGTTGGGTTCTTGGCGCCTGTTCCCATTGGGCCATGGTTTTTTATTATGAGCTTGTCTCGTAGTGGGCTTACCTGGATCATTGTGTCTAGTCTTGAGACTACCAGGGCATCGTATCCTGTATAGTATGGCTTGGCCCCGGGATCGTCCGGTATAATGTATATTCCGTAGGGGGAGAGGTCTGGGTTTTCTAGTATATGTTTGTAGGTGGGTCTTCCAATATAGTATTTTATGCCTGGTTCTAGGGGGTACTCGTGGAGTCTCCCTTGTGCCTGCCATATTAATACTGCTTCCTTCACTGCCCTTATCCCCGCCCGTCCCATTGGGCCTAGTGGGTGGCCGCCCACTCCTGGTATCGGCGTATGTCTTCGGGGGTTATTGGGGGTTTTACTTTTTCTAGGGCAAGGAGTATTTCTTCTCTCTTTATAGGTGATATACGGTATCTAATGTTAGTGAGGCTGGATGGATCCTTTATTTCTGAGAGGCGCCTGTATATGTCTGGATTAGAGCGGCGGAGCATCATCATTATTGCTTCACGACAAGCGTTCGATATGTCTCTCCCACTGTATCCCTCCGTCTTCTCCGCGAGCTCCTCGTATGTTATGCCTTCCAGCTTGAAGCCTTTCATCTCGATGTTCAGCTTGAAGATGGCCTCCCTAGCCTCCTTATCGGGGAGAGGTACATAGATCCTCTTCTCGAACCTTGACAGTATTGCTTCGTCCAGTAGCCATGGCTTGTTCGTGGCTGCTATCACTATTACCGGCTTCTCCAGCTTCTTCGTCTTGAACCCGTCTAGCTCTGTGAGGAGTGTCTGTACTAGGCCGGAGGCTGCTTCTCTGCCAGAGTCTCTTTTCATCATGAGTGTCTCTACCTCGTCGAAGAAGACTATGCTGGGCGCTCTTTTCACGGCTAGCCTGAATATCGCGCTTATCATCCTCGGCGCGTCCCCCACGTAGCGGGAGAGCACACGGTCGACGCTCACGTTTATGAAGGTGGCCCCCAGCATGTTGCTGGCGGCCATGGCCAGCATTGTCTTACCGGTGCCTGGGGGCCCGTAGAGGAGGAATCGCCTAGGGGGGTCTACCTTGACCCCGGGATCCTCTGGTAGGGCCACGCTATAGAATATTGCTTCGACTAGGCTCTTCTTCACGTCCTCAAGGCCGGCTATGTCGTCCCATGTAACGTCTGCCCTAGTTATAAGGGTTTCTGCCTGCTTGTCGAACTCCGCGTCTAGCCCCTCGGATCCGCTTGTTTCTCTATGGGCTGCTCTCCTAGCCTGTGGGGGAGCTTGTTGTTTACCGGCTGGCACGGTCGGGATGGGCCTGATGGGTGGCTTGCCCTTGGAGAGCCTTTTTGCTAGGTCCTCGTATTCTCTGGCTAGGCTGAGGAGGTCTTTTTGGCCCCATTTACGGGCTTTTGCTAGTTCCCGGAGTAGTTCCGCTATTCTCCTTGCCTGTATGGATGCAGTATAGTAGTCTCCTTGTGAGAGTGATTTCTCCATGCGTTTCTTGGCTTTCCTAATCTCTTGGTTTAGGAATCCAGTATAGTCTATTGGTATGCTGGATCACCTCCTATATATTTATGGTTGGAACCGTTATCTGCAGGGAAACATGTTCTCCGGTAGATCGAGCTTGTTTCCTCGTAATGTTAGACTTTACCTTATGCTAGATTGTCTCTTTTTCTTTCTCCTCTTCTTCGGGCTCTATTTTTACTGAGAGCTCTTCCTCTACTACTTCGGGTGAGAGCTCGCTCTTCTCCACTTTCTCCCATAGCTCTAGTATCTCTTTTGTTCCCTCGTCTACTTCTACTTGCATCGCCTCCCTGCCCAGTATCTCGTTTATCTTATCAATGTTTGTCTCGAAGGCCTTGTCCTCGAACTGAACATTGGATAGTGCCTCCATGAGTTTTTCGGGCTCGATGCTCTTTATCTTCTCCCATATACCTGTCTCCTTTAGCCTGGCCTCCCATTTTTTGAGCCTTATAAGATTGGATAATGCTCTCCTTTGCTTCATCATCCTGTTGTATTCGCGTAGCTTCATTTTTATCTCGGCGTCGAGATCCTTGATCTTCTCTGCTAGTAGGAGTTTTTCTACGTCGCTCTTACCTATTCCCTCCTGGAAGAGCTCCTTCTTTTTCTTCTCTAGCTTCTGTATTTCTTTGCCTATTAGGCTTATCTGGTTCTCGATCCTTATCAGTTCACGCTCGAGCTCCTCGACTTTGACGCTGTCTATCCAGTCCTTACGGCCAAAAACCCTCTTGAACCTTCCTCCTATACCCATACATGTTCACCCATGCTCTCTATATTGGGGTCTCTCCACTGTGGAGAGATCCCCTTCCGCCCCAGGGGATAACGGTCCCACCTGGGTGCGGGGGATCCTCCCAGCTATCCGCCCTCTATTATTCTCTGAAAAGCTTCTTTCGTTAGTTCCCTCTTCCTCCACCGATCCTCGAGTATTCTTAGGACGTCGTAGAGTGATTCGTCGGCGTCTCCCCGGTATAGTTGGTCGAGTATTTTTCCTAGGTTCTTGAGGGCGCCTTCCTCTTTTAGAGCGATTAGTTTTTCGACAGCGTTTATCCTTAGGTCGAGGAGGTCGTATTCCTCGTATAGGTCTTCTAGTTCTTTTTCTACTAGGCTGATCTGTCTCTTGAGTCTTTTCTTCTCCCAGTCGCTGGATGTTTTCTCTACCGCCTTCTTCAGGCGTTGGTATCTATTTTCGAGGGTTCTTATCCTGGTCCTTAGCTGGACTAGCCTAGAGTAGTCGCTGTCAAGCTCTATCTGGGCCTTGTTCTCCTCGCTCATAGTCTTCCTAAGAGCCCATGTTGTAAAGACAACTATGCTGGCCGCGAATCCCGCCACGCTGCTGTGGAGGTATCCTAGTGCTGGCAGCATCCTCTCATAGGCTTTCTCGAGGAGCTCCCGGGAGTCTAGCTGGTTTACGCTGGCCATCGTCCTCTACCCCTATTATAGTTTGTCTTTCTCGTAGAAGAACGCTTTTGAGCCCTTATCGGATAATAGTACTTTGCCCAGTCCCTCTTCTTCTGCCTTGGAGACAGCTCTGGAGACTATTTCTAGATCCTCTCCTGTCGCCTCCATTATCTCGTCTAGTAGTAGGAATGGTGCTGCTGGACTGTTGATTAATGCCCTATCCTTGGCCTCGTCGGACGAGAGGTACTCTATTACTTTCCTTATCTTTTCTTCTGGGAGCCGTGGATCCGCTATGTGCTTATTGGCTATTGCTGCCTCGTCCCTAGTATTATAGTATAGTACTCCCCTAACCGGGTCCACGAGGTAGAGGGTTAAGTATCCTGATGCGAAGTTTATCGATGAATCACTGCTCTCAACTAGTGCCTTAGCTTTTTCCGTGAAGCCTGTGGGGCTACTAATCACTAGTACATGGTAGTATTCCTCCTTGCCCGCCTCCTGTATCTTGTTCTCCAGTATCTCCATTACTTCGCCGAGAGTGGCTGGCTTGTTGTCCCAGCCCTTCTCCTCGTAGGCATCTCTGTGTACTAGGGTTACCGCGTCTACTACGATGTCCTTCTTCTTGAATATTACTCCTTTTAGCAGTTGTAGCTGTACTCCTTTGCCCTGGGGTCTTCCCTCGCCGTGGATGCTGTAGAATATCTTCTTCGACCATTTAACGTTCCTAGACCCTCCCCTCACCGGATCATATATAACGGTGCCTCCTCCCAGCTTCCTGAGAAGCCTCTCTACGAGGGCGTTCTCGAGGGCCCATGCCTCGTCCCTGCTGACTAGGTTGCCCTCCACTCTTCCCTCTAGGCCTGACCTGAGCTCCTCCAGCTTCTCCTCTAGGGCCTCCTTCTCAGCCTTCAATACTATTATTGTAGACTTGTACTCGTTCAAGAGATCTTCTAACTCCTTAACCCTGGCCCTGAGCGCCTCTATCTCGGCCTCTATTATCTCCCGGGCATTAGACGACTCTGAATACTTCCTCTTCAATGATTCTAGCTCTTGCTCCTTCTCCGCAAGCTTCTTCTTGGCCTCCTCGAGCTCCTTCACGAGGCCCTCTATCTTATCGAGCGCTTTCTCCCTGGCCTCTAATGCTTCCTCTAGCGACTCGCTCGACGCTAGGAAGGGCTCTATCTGTTGTACCTGCTTGCTTGACTCTTCTAGGATCCTTGAGGCCTCTCTCCTAGCTTCGCCGGCCTCTAATGCTTTCTTGACGGCCTCCTCGATCTCCTGTATGAATACTGTGAGGGGCTTCTTCTTAATGTACTTGACCACGGCCTCCTCAATCTTCTGCCTCCTCTCCTTATACTTGTCTGCGAGGGCTAGGGCAAGGGCCCCCATAAGGTTGGTCCACTTCGTGTCTAGCATGTGGTAGCCTCTCTCATAGTATTTCTTCACCATCTCGTAGACTTTTCCCTCCCTCCTCTCTATGAATTCAACAAGGTCATCCACGCTGAGGAAGTCTATCTCCTTTAGGTCCTCGAGGTCGAAGAGCACCTGGTACTCCTCCTCGGAGAACCTCCCAGTAACCTCCGGTAGCTCCTCCCCGTTCACCTTGAAGCTGGCTGCAAGCATTAACTGGGCAAGCCTATACTTGCCACGTATCAGTCTATCTATCTCTCTATCAAACCTGTACGCGCACTCCCTGATGTACCTGGAATACTGTGCCTTGATCTCGTTCCAGAACTCGAGACGCTCCTCGAAACTGTATCCTCGGGAGAGACCAGCTAGGTCCTCCCTTAGCACCAGGTCTACTAGTCCAAGGATACTCTCACGATCACATGTCTCCTGCATGCCTCACATCCCCCAGGAGCCCTAGCTCCTCGACAAGACTGGAAACAACTCTCCCATGGGCGGGATCGAAGCCCTCGACAAAAACCCTAATAATACTGCCCCCTCCACGGGGATACACGCTGATCCTGACACGCGCGTATCCTCCACGAGGCCTAACAACATACTCCCTAACACCCCGGGTCTCGCTCACCAAGCCTCCCCGGAGCCGGGCCATGATAAGCCCAATAGCCCCCCATACCTCCCTCTCCGGGAGACTAGTATATGCCTCGATAGTACTCCTCTTCTCCTCGACCTCCACATCAGGCTCTGCCAGCCTATAGATAGAGATCTTCTCCCTTGGAAGACGAGAATAGAGCTCCTCCACCAAGCGACTAACCATCTCTCTATCGCCCTCAAGCAAAAGAACCGTGCCAGAGGGCCGTACAGCCTTAACCTTATCCTTGTACCTGTCAACCACGTATTCCAGCCTTTTACGCTCCGCCTCATCAGTATACTTCACTATCAACAAGTACAAGCCCCTTCCAACCCCACTATTATCTAGTATCGGAGTATCCTAATAAATCTTCCGGAAACGGAGAAAAACAGAAACCCTCCAAAGAAGAGAATCAACAGAAAAATATGAAAAACGGAAAATCGTCTAAGAAACAATCCCATAACTCCACACATAACTATTCGTGAGGAAAAATAGGAAAACAACGAGGAACCAACTATAACTATCCAGATATTAATAGTTTTCATTATAAAGATCCTGTGAGCCTAGAGTATATTTTTGCTAGCCTGTCTAGTACTATCTCTATTCCTGGCCTTTCGAGCGGGTCTTCTCTAAGCATAGATTCTAATAGGCCGCGGAGATCCGCGTCCTCTACCTTGGATAGTCCCTCCCTAGCAACGGGGTCTCCTGCGTTTTCTCCGTCTATCGTGGAGCCTGTAAGTAGGTAGAGTAGGAGGTTTCCTAGCAGGTAGACGTCTATCCTGTTCTCGACCCCGTGTTGTTTTGCCCTTTCCCGTAGCTCCTTGTAGACTTGTTCTGGCGCCCTGAATCCTACGGTATAGCCTAGTCTGGAGAGTGGGTTATGGGTGGAGAGCAAGTGTACTATTCCGCTGAAATCTCCTAGCTTAGCAGTATTGTCGGATAAGAATACGTTGTTTGGCTTAACGTCGCCGTGAACAATGCCCCGGCTGTGAATGTATCTCAGTGCCTCTCCTATCTGGAGCCCCACAAGCACTACGTCCCTAGGCGAGGGCTCCCAGCCATGCCATAGCTGCCATGCCAGTGTTCCCTGGTTAGCGTATTCATATACTAGTAGCGGTATCTTGGTAGAATATGCTAGCAGCCTTACAATGCCGGGATGATTGAGTCTCTGGAGATCCTTAGCCCTAGAGATGATCTCTTCTAACAACTTGGAAGGTACAGTTGGAACATCGTCTCCTCCCTCGATTACAGCTCGTAGATTAGAGGGGACCTTGAAAACGACATTCTCTCCATTACCGTTACTACACTTGTAGGCGCAGCCCCAGCCCCCGCAGCCAAGTAGACAGCAATTCCATGTTCTAGCATAGCCTGTCTCGGGAGCGAATAATACTTCTCCCCTCACCCGGTAGAACTCTTTACCTCGGCAACCATATCCTTCCCGAAGACCAGTAATCTTCTCCTTGTAGGCCCAGCCCGCAACACCAGCTCCAATGTTAACGTCTAGAGTAGGGGGAAGAAGAACAGGCTGGCTACCCCCATCACTCTTATCTACCGCTACTTGTGGCGGGGCACTGCTCGGAGGCCTTAGACGCCTGGCCACCAGTACTATGCCTACACCGGCAACAGATGCCAAGGCAACAACCATTAATACTGAAGAGATATTGCTCGTGTATCCCGTGTTTTCTCCCAGTAGCGTTGTAGATGTAGACTGTTCGCCTAAAGTACTCGTCCCCGTCTCCTGGGTCGCTGTCGTAGGCGATGGATACATTGGGGAAGTCGTCATAGAAGGCATGGGCATTGAGAGTATAACAGGGCTTCCCTGCTGCAGGGTCACAACGGTAGTGTTCACAAGAATATTGTCGGGTCCGTACACCCTAAGTATATATTCTCCAGGTACACCGTATATCGTTATACTGTCCCCTTCGGTAATGTTAAAGTTCTTGGATCCTCCTGGCCATTCGACGACTAGGGAACCGTTAACCGGGGAGTTAACAACCAATACTCCCAGTCTAGACAAGAAATCACTCAAACCAACACTAACAAGAGAAGACTGCCCAGCAGACAAGGATACCTCTTGGCTAACCGGGTGATCCCGATAATAGCCCACTACATCTCCAACAACAGTCCCTGGAAGACTAACAGGAATAGCATCCGCCACATAACTACCCGGCGCAGCCCATACGTCAATACTCGAGTTATCTACAACAACAGTATATTGGCCACTATCCCACGATAATGAAAACGCCACATAAACATTAGTAGCCTCGAGAATGAGTTGGCCGAGGAGCGTGGTTTGGTTTTCTACTAGATTTGTTAAATCAATTATTTCCATGTTCTCAGTATATATTGTTGTTGCATAGGTAGTGTTTAGTCCTATATCGGGCTGGATAGCTACTCTCACTAGGTATTCGCCGGGGTCAACATAAACATATCGAGGCTCTTCTCCAAGCACAAATGTAGCATTGTATCCTGTAACAGGATTATAAAGATTGACAGAACCCCTCAACCCCCCAATCATCCCCGTAGACGGAACAACAAAAATCGAAAAAGGACCAAGACCAAACACAAACACCCTTCCTATTTCCTGTGTACCATTAGTAATTGTTCCGCCATAAGCCAGGACTTTTCCTGACGGATTCCAAGATGTTGTATAAGTAATGCTAGCAATTTTATCCATATAGATAATACTACCGTCCTGGACGTCAAACAAATATATATAACCTGTTCTTGTTGAGGCAGAAATCATTGTTCCCTGGCTATTAAATTCGACGTCCATCACAGGGTTATTTAGATCTTGCGTACTCCAGATAACTGATCCTGTATTAGCATTCAATAAGTAGACTCCGTCGAACCAGCCGTAATAGGTGGAATCCACTCCAGCCACTATTAATTCTCCGTTCTTATTCCAATCAATACCATCTACCCATCCATTAAGATCCTCTGTCTCCCAAACAAGCTGGCCTGTATTAAAGTCAAACACATATACTTTACCCGGACTACTTGTACTAGCCGCTATCCTTTCGCCATCAGGGCTCCAAACGACATCCCTAACCCAGTCACCAAGATTCTGACTCCTCCAGAGTAACTGCCAATTGCTTGTATCAAACACATCAATATAACCGAAGTCCCCGGTGACCGCTAACCTACTACCATCAGGGCTCCAAGCAACGGAAAGAACATGCTGAGAGTAATCTCTGGTCCATATTATGCTTCCGTTTGAAGCGTTAAGAACAACTACCTGTTGCTCATAACTAACTGCCACCGCAATTCTACTACTATCAGGGCTCCAAGCTAGATAACCGATTCTTCCTAGGAGAGGACTCCTCCAAATAAGTGATCCATTTGCACCGTTAAATACATAGACATATCCTGAGCCAGTATCTGTTTGCCAGAAGCCGACTGCGATTCTACTTCCGTCAGGGCTCCAAGCTATTCTCCTAACTAAGACTCCTAGATCTTTGCTCCATACCGGTGTAAGCTGTACCTGTTGCTGAGCTATGGTTGGTATGGATACTACAAAACTGATAGAGGATATTAATGATAGGAGCATTAGTATGGCGCTAAGCTTATATCTGCTTGGACTATCCACTAGTATTACCCCTTTAACAAAAACTAGTATTATCACATAAATCTAGATCAACAAATGAACCTAATTAAAGATTTCCTTATTCGTTTTCTGTAGGAGTTCTGCATAGCTTTGTGTTATTGGTTGTCCTTTTATTTCTAGGATTTCTGCTGTTTCAAAGAGTGTTTCTGTGCTTGTTGCTTCTGGGTATAGTTCTAGTTCGATGTAGCATCCTAGTTGTTCTACTTGGTCGAGTGTTATTAGGGTTTCCTTGTACCTGTAGTATTCTCGTTGTTTCTTTACTGTTATTGCTATTTGGAATCCTAGCTTGTATAGTAGGTTTAGGATGTTCTCGTCGTGTACTTCTACGTTTATTTCTTCTCTTTCTTTTATTGTTTTCCCGGTTCTTGGCCCTTTGTATGTTAGTGATTCTATTTTTCCGTTTGTTATTCTTAGTCGTAGGGCTTCGTCTGTTTCTCGGAGGTCTCGGCATGGGTGTTGGAGGTAGTGGTCTGTTTCATGTTGGGTTTTTAGGTGTATTGCTCCTGCTTGTTCTAGTTTTTTCTTGATTGTTTCTATGTCTTTGCAGTCTATCTTGTATTTTATTTCTTTCTCGACTGGCATGGTTAGTTGTCCCTTGGTATGAAGAGAATTCTCCGCCGTATATAGGATTGTGGGGAGTTTATTGTTGTTTTCTTGGGGAGGAAAAGAGGTATACGGTGTAAGGGTCTCTGGGTGTGGGGCTGGTCTTGGCTAGCCTAGGCTTAGTTTTTTGAGTTCTCTGGCTAGTCTCTCGTATCTTCTTATGTCTTCTTGTGTTAGGCTTGGCTGTATCTTCTTTAGTGCTTGTTCGAAGTGTTTCATGTGTACGGGGCCTACTTCGAGTTTTTCTCTTAGCTTGATCATTACTGCTTCTCTTACTACTGCTTCGATGTCTGCGCCTGTGTATCCTTCTGTCATTTCTGCTAGTTTGTCTAGGTCTACGTCGTCTGCTAGTGGTACTTTCCTGGTGTGTATCTTGAAGATTTCTTTTCTTGCTTCCTTGTCCGGTGGTGGCACGTATATGAGTCTGTCGAATCTGCCTGGTCTTAGTAGTGCTGGGTCTATTATGTCTGGCCTGTTTGTTGCTGCGATTACTACGACGTTTTGTAGCGGCTGTATTCCGTCCATTTCTGTTAGTAGCTGGTTCACGATTCTGTCTGTTACTCCGCTTGTGTCGTGTCTTAGTCCTCTCGCCGGGGCTATTGCGTCTATTTCGTCGAAGAATACTATTGTTGGTGCTACTTGTCTTGCTCTTTCGAAGATCTTGCGTATTGCTTTTTCGCTTTCTCCTACCCATTTGCTTAGTATTTCTGGTCCCCTGACAGCGATAAAGTTAGCACCACTCTCAGTAGCGGCGGCCTTGGCTAGCAGAGTCTTACCAGTACCTGGAGGGCCGAAGAGTAGGATTCCTTTGGGTGGCCTTATTCCCATTTCTTCGAATATCTTGGGGTACTTGAGTGGCCATTCTACTGCTTCTATTAGTTCTTGTTTCTGTTCTTTTAGGTCTCCGATATCGTCCCATCTTACCTCGGGTACTTCTATGAATATCTCTCGTATTAGTGTTGGCCTGACGAGTTTCATTGCTTCTATGAAGTCCTTCATGGTTACTTTGAGCTGTTTTAGTATGCTTGTCGGTATCACGTCCTTGGTCAGGTCTATCTTCTCTTGTTTAATGAATCTCCTGAGAGCCGCCATTGCTGCCTCTTTCGCGAGAGCAGCTAGATCGGCTCCTGTATAGCCGTGGGTCATTTCCGCAATTTTCTCCAGGTCTACGTCTTCTGCTAGCGGCATGTTCCTGGTGTGTACCTTTAGTATTTCTACTCTTGCACGCTTGTCGGGTGGCCGTATCTCGATCTCTCTGTCGAATCTACCGGGTCTTCTTAGGGCTGGGTCTACTGCGTCTGGCCTGTTTGTTGCTCCTATTACTATTACTCTTCCTCTTTCTTTGAGACCGTCCATTAGTGTTAGGAGCTGTGCTACTACTCGTTTCTCTACTTCTCCAGTTACCTCCTCTCTCTTAGGGGCTATTGCGTCTATTTCGTCTATGAATATTATGCTGGGCGCGTTTTCCTCGGCTTCCTTGAATATTTCTCTTAGTCTTTGCTCGCTCTCGCCATAGAACTTGCTCATTATCTCGGGGCCGTTTATTGTTATGAAGTAGGCTCCTATCTCGTTTGCAAGTGCTTTTGCTAGTAGAGTTTTACCGGTGCCTGGAGGACCGTATAATAGGATTCCTTTCGGCGGCTCTATTCCTAGGTGTTTGAACAGCTCAGGGTGTTTCATTGGGAGCTCTACTATTTCTCTTATTCTTTCTTTGGCTTCTTCTAGGTCTCCTATGTCTTCCCATGTTACCTTGGGTACTCCCCTGGTTCTTGCGATTTCTTCTTGTTTGACTGGTTTCTCTCTTATCTCTACTTCTGTGGCGTTAGTCACGTAGACTATCTGTGCTGGCTGCGTGGAGACTACTGCTAGGGGTATCCCCTCGAAGACCGGTATTATGACTATCTCTCCCCGGGCGATAGGCTTCCTTAGGAGGACCTCTTTTACATAGGCTACGAAGTCGGGGCCGAACCGTATTGGCTGTACTGGTGCTAGTACGACTTTCTTCGCCGGCTCTACTTTTTCAGCTTTCTCCACTGTTACGGTGTCTCCTATGCTTACGCCTATGGCCGAGCGCAGGTAGCCGTCCATCCTGATGATATCTTTGCCCTCGTCTTCTGGACGAAGAGGCCATACGACTGCGACTGCGTCGCCATCTTTTCCTTCTATCTTTATGAAGTCGCCAGTGCTCACGCCTAATTCTCTCATCGTAGATCTGCTTATCCTTGCTATCTTCCTACCTACATCTTTTGGATATGCCTCTGCTACTTTCAATGTAACCGTCATGGTAAATCACCTCTGCTTCCATTCACCGAATCCTTTGAATATTATAGTTCATGGGGCTATAAATGATTGGTATAGGAATTGAAGAATTAAACATTATCAAAAGTGTTCTAATAATATGATTATGTAATACTAGAGGAAAATATAACGATCTAGGAATAGATCTAAGCCCATAATAGTCTTTTGTTAGGTAAAAGGGCTCAGGCCCGCGCGGCGACCTCATTCCTATGCAATCAAAGGTCGGCCCTGCTAAAGCCCAATCACAGCCCACTTTTATAGATTGTATTTTCAAGAATATTTTTATACTATAAACTATAATATCTTAGGAGCTAACTCATCAATAATCCTCGTAGCCGATTTAACCCCATAGTTCATAATATCTTTGAATCTTATTCCACAATTTTTCTCTAGTATATTAATGAGTTCTTTATCAAGCTCATCTACATGTAGCTTGCCAGTTTTAAACTTATATACCCTTGTCTTGTCACTATTTAAAAATACATCAAGCTTCTCCTTCAAACTTCTACTGTTTAGAAACGGATTTAAAATAAGGAACTTAGAGAACACTTTACCATCTATTTCGTCTAATATGAGTTTGGTTATTCCCGGTATAGATCTATCCTTCGACAATGTTTCTCCATATCCACACATGGAACTAGGCTGTCGCCTATTATAAACATAAATAATGGAATCCTCTTTTCTACTATCATATGCCGAATACCTAGCTGCTTCAATTACTGTATAAGGATAAGTCTTAATAAGAGGCCCACTAAGCTTATACTCTAGTATTTTTTCCGAGATATCCGCGCTCATATTTAGAGGAGTTTGTGAGACTGTACTCCGGATTAATTTGTTAACATTGTATAGAAAAGACCGTTCAATAACTTGGTTCGCTTCTTTCCCCTCTAAGTACAGAAAAGGCCAGTGTCTCCTGTATTTTAACGCATATATGCCTAATAACAGCGTGGAGCATGTCCCTATCCACAACGATCTATTATCATTGTTTTCTCCATAGAAAATTTCTTTAAGCCTATTAATGACGCATCCATTGTCTCGACCGTATAAAATCTCTCCAAGAATTACGTCTGCATACTCATCTGTTAGTATGTTGAGGCATCTCCTTAAATCGTGGCCCGTCTTATCATCATACCCGTTATCTTTTCTTATAGACTCGTGGATAGATAATATACTCCTGATACAGTCTAAGAACTCTCCTACAAGGCCTTTGCACCCAATGTTTTTAACTACAGACGAGATTGTGAGAAGTGTCAAAACACGCTTCGCTATTCCACTATATGCTAAAGAAATATTATGTAAGTATACGTCCTTGTAGAGATAAACTCTATTTAATAACATTAACTCCACAGAACCGACTCCTTTATCGACCACTCCAATAGACATATCTCCTATTCCGCGGCTTTTTCTCTCAGGAATCGAGACTATTACGATAGTTGATAACAGTCTGTTAATATCAAATATTCCGTTTGATTTCCCTGCATAATAACTATCCCTACTCATATAATCTGTTCTATCCGCGTCAATGGCACCGCTTATAATCTTGCTCGCTATCTTGTATACTGCCTTTTCAACGGGCTTATCACCAGATATGTGTTTTAATATGAACTCGTCCTTGCTATAAGTATATTCTAATAGATTGCTAATAAGTGATGCATTTTCTCCTAGTTTGTCACGTAATAGTTTTCTAATAATTATAGTTCCTAGATGCTCGTGTAGAGCCATTTTCATTGTGAGTGTCCTTGCTATATTTGATAAAAACGTTTGATACTCATCGAATAGGTCTTGCTCCATTCTGGCTGGATTCAATAAGCCGAACGCTACATATTGTATGAGTTCTTGAGTTATTTGTTCGAATACATGAGAATACATAAGGTGTCCTATATCATGCAACAATCCGGCCATTATTATTATATCTCTTTTTTCTTTTAACTTTTCCAATAATTCCGTTAGGAAAATTCTTTGAGTATCGTTCGCATTATTCTCACAAGCAGATGATTCAAGAATAAATCTTCGTGTATTATTAATTAAGTTATCTATATAGATTCCGGTCTGGTTTGCCACACCAAGAGAATGTTCGAATCGCGTATGTATAGCTCCAGGATAGACATAGTATGTGAAGCTAAGCTGCCTTATTTTTCTGAGTCTTTGGAAAACAGGATCATCAATTATATCGAATAACTCTGTTGAGATGTTAAGATTGCCATGTATAGGGTCTACTATTACCTTGTAGAGGCTGGTCAAAGTACTGCGTCACCGTTTAGTTCTTTTTCATCGAATAGTTTAGATATTTGTTCTAATAGTTTCTTGTATTCTCTTTGTGGCTTTATTACCAGTTTGAAGCTTCCGTCACCGTTTTTCAAGACTTTCATTGTTGATGCAAGAACTAGTACAGTTGCAACATCTTCTGGCTTATAACTTATTAAGTTTTTAGTTTTTAGTTTTTCAAGTTCGTAAATTATCTCTTCATATGTTGCTTTTCCTTTTCTGTATATGATCGCCATAATAGCATCGTAGAGTCGTATGTTCTCGATTTCGATTATTTGATCTTTTCCGGTAATGTCTTCTGTAGTTTTAAGGGTTGATTTCCCCCTCAAGTACGTCCCCAGACTACCCACTTCGAAGGGGAATGATATAAATAGATATCACCAGTGATTAATTATAATTAAATAAAAGTATTACTGAGATAACAGCTATACAATAATACCCGTTTTTATATAATAATTATATTATATTAGTTAATTAATGCAAAAATAATTTTTCGACTACACACTCCACATTACAACGATGGGTGTGACTCTAATGGGCAAAAATGTTAAACTGGGAATAGTGGTCTCAGAGTTCAACTATGATGTCACTAAGATAATGTTGGAGAAAGCTGTTAGTCATGCACACTTCCTCGACGCTGACCCTGTTATTATCTATAAGGTTCCTGGGACCTATGATTCGCCCTTTGCTGTGAAAAAGATCCTTGATAAGGGAGGCATTGATGCTGTTGTCGTTCTCGGCGCTGTGATAAAGGGCGAAACTGATCATGATCAAGTTGTTGCTAACCAGGCAGCGAGGAAGATAATTGATCTGAGCCTAGAGTATGGTGTCCCAGTCTCGCTGGGCATTATTGGTCCTAACGCTAGCAGAGACGAGGCCATTGAGAGAGCCGAAGAGTATGCGGCTAGAGCTGTAGAGACTGCTGTCAAAATGGCTAGGCGGTCCAAACTGTTCGAGTCGTCGAGCGGTGAAAATATAGTCATTGAGTAATAAAGAGTGGAGTGTGCCACCGTAAAACGATGCTTACTAGCAGTAACTAGGCGACCACGGTATAGGATGGAGGGCACGGTGACTAATGGTTAGACTCACGCTACTAGAGAAAATAGGATACAGGGAGTGGACAGAGACCCTGGGCGAGGATAGGGAATGGATAATACAGATCTCCCAGGCCCGCTTCTATGCATCCATGCAAGAATACGTGTCCAAGCTCCATGCCTACGCTGTCCCTCTAAGGTATGACTACCAGTTGCTGATAACCACAGGTATAGATAAAGAAAGGCACCTCGGCATACTCGATCATGCAAGAGCATCCACGACTCTTCCCTTGAGACTGGTAAGCGTGGCCGACGACATGCCTAAGAGAGCCCTAGACAACGCATACCATGCGCTACACAACACTAGTCCAGGCGAGCTCTCATTTATGGAGGGGCATGATGGCTTAACTGCTATTGCCCACGTAGACATTAACGGTATATCAGCCACTACCCAGAAGATGGGCCTAACAGAGAGCCTCTCACTCATCAACGAGCTAGTCTACGAGGTATCGAGAGTAAGCCTCAAGCACGGGGGCATAGCCCAGTATCTGGGAGGCGACAATATACTTGTTATCCTCCCAGACCACGGATACGAGGCGCTAGTGGAAGAAATAGCAAGCAATACTAGTCTCAAGGTAGGAGTAGGAATAAGCTTTAGGCCTAGAACAGCCGTCATGCTCGCCACAAAGGCACTTGACCAGATTAGATCAGGCTATGTTGAGAGCAACATTAATGTTTTAACAGGGTAATACACTGCTTGGATTTTCCCATGTTTCACACATCCCTGCCCAGGCCCATTCCTAATATTAGGGTCACATTATACATCTTCAATATAGATAGTGGCCATGACACGCCCCTAAGACCCTTTGACATCACACTCTTGACCAATGAGCCTCTCCGGTCTAGTATAGGTGTTCCAGATGGAGAACAAGGATCCTAGGAGGAAAACGGCCCGTGACCAGGTAAATATAAAGATAACCCTCACCAGGGACGAGTACGAGAGATTAAAAGCACTGGCTGAAGCCCAAGGATACGAGCTCGTCACACACTACATCTATAGTATGATAAAGAAAACCCTTCACGGCGGTATGGAGCAGCCAGTTCATGGACCAGGCGGTTCTATTGACTTAGATCAGGTTGTTAGGAGGATCCAGCGGACAATCCAAGACCTCTTGAATCCATATACCGGGAAACTAGACGAGATTTCGAGAAAAATAGCAGACTTGTATGAGCTAGTTGAGAATATCTCTACAAAGAAGGGAGGAGAAGAGCCCTCCGAAAAGAAGTACAGGGAAACCCAAGAATACCAGCGGTATCCCAGGCAACGATATACGTATAGAGAACGTGAATACAGGGAACAGAGACCATATACTAGAGTAACTGCTTTCCAGAGACTCAAAGAGGAAAAGATCGTATACGAGTCGGCGTCTTGGATCCGGAAACCAGATAAATTATTCCAAAGCCTAGAGCGTGAAGGCGCAGTCATACTACATTTTCAAGATGGTAGGGCCGCGGTAGATCCAGAGTTCTGGGATGAGTTCAAGCGTAGGCTCTCTGAGATCGCCGTTAGGACTGTTGAAGAGGTAGAGTTCCTTTTGAGCAGTAGTATGGGAGATAAGGCCGGGGAGTTGTTCCGTAAACTGGTGAAGGAGGGATTAGCGTATTATGATGAGGATCGTGGAGGCTGGATAGTAGCTATATAACTATTCGTGGAGATTATTTTAGTTCTCCCGCATGCTCGTATCCTTGTCTTAGACCCTTGCCAGCATATTTCACGAGTGCTTCCGGCCCTTCACGTAGTAATAGGGCGAGGTTCTCTGCATGTTTCTCCACTCTATCGACTGCTATCTCTTTGAGCTTCTTTGGATCTCCAGGTGCCTCGTCTTCGTGAACTGTGACGTCGAGAATTAGTTTCCCCGTGAATATCTCTACCATTATTAGGCCTACGCTCATCGCAATATAGCTTAGCTTGTCTGCTTCTCTCATACCGACCCATCCCAACGTTATAGCGGCTTCACATCCCTGATCAAGCATTCTTTTAGCTGCCCCTGGAAGATCCTTTATGCCGGGAACAGTAATTCTCCTAATAGAATAGCCTGGAAGCCTCCGTTTCAGGACTTTTACCGCTATGTCGCCCATGTCGACTCTCGCGAATGTTGTATCGATGACTGCCACGCATTTCTTCATATTCTGCACGCCTCAATAATCTCTTCTCCTGTGACTAAGGGTATACCATGTTTCTTTGATAACTCCCGAGCTTTTTTAAGGCTGAGAGAGTCTCCTTTATCAAGCATTTCTGCGAAGACTACGCTGGGCCTTAGCCCAGCTAGCATTGTTAGGCAGATGCTGAGCTCTGTGTGACCACGTCGCTCCTCTAGTTTTCTCGCCGCAAGGATGGGTACATGGCCTGGGGCCTGGAATTCTTCGAGGAATTTTTTCCTGGCCTCATCAGGGCCCTGTTCTAGGTATAGCTTTACTACTTTGTCTAGTTCCCTAATTGTCTTACTTCTCTCCTTATCTGGTATCCCCGTCTTCGTTGATGTATGATTAACCCATATTGTGAACGCTGGCCTGTCTCCATAGGAGGTCTTCTTCTGTGTTAGGGGTTTCAGTGGCTCATGCAAGGAGATGAGTTCGTCTCCCCAGATGAGCCCGAGGTTCCTTGCTATCTCCCAGGTTGTAGCGTAGCAGATGAGTCCTCCTGCCTGGGTTCTTAGATTGTAGATCGCGTCTATGTCTGCTTTCTCGGCATAGTATACTAGGTCTACTTCGCCTTCTCTTTCTTCGCCGTCGAATATCATTATCGGCTTTCCGCTTCGTAGTGCGTCAATTGCTTGTTTTAGGGCTTCTTGCATACTCTACCACCATGCTTGCAATTGTCAGCGCCACTAGCAAGATTATCAATGGTAGTGTTAATACGTTTTTAAGAATCCCTTTGTCGCCGGCTAGTGTTTCTGGTGGAGGTAGAGTCTTATTCTCTTCTTTCGTTATTGTGTAATCTTCCGTGTGTTCCTGTGTGATGGTCCGGGATACATTAGTCGAAGTATTGGTTTCACTAGCAGGTGTTGCAGTGCATGGTGGTTCTCCATTGTATACGTAGATTTCTGCTAGGATTGTGGTGTTCGCGGCTATGAGAATATCGTGGTACCTGTTTGGCTCTAGTGAGCCTAGGATAGTCTTCGGTTCTATCGTTACGTTTACTAGAGTCGTCGACCCGTTGTCTTCTATCTTTTTGGTTATGGTGAATTGGTCTGTTATGTCTGTCTCTCCGTCTAAGAGTATAGAGACTTGTATTTCCGAGAGGTTAATTTCCTCCATATTATCGAGGCATATCAGTATCTTGAGAGAGTAGCCGAACTTTGCGTTTTCTAATTGTACAGTTGCATCTCCGTTGATAACGCAGTAATTATACGTTTGGTCCTGCCCGTATGCGGGAACAATGCCGGGTAGAAGCATGAAGGTTAGTAGTAGACCTGGTATTATGATTGGAAGACTCTGCATCTTGCATCTACCAGTTCTAGTATTCTCCGGTGTGCGTTGCTGAGTCTTCTCCTATACTCTGTTGTTCTGATTCTAGCCTGGCCTTGTTCGTCGAGGAGGGTTAGTTTGTCGGCTAGTTCTTTAATGTAGACTATTTCGAATAGGGGGATCTGTTCTATTTCTTTCCATTCGAGTTCGTATGGCATCTTCATTATATTAGTGTAGTTTATGAGGCCTTTTCCACGAGTTGTTATATAGGCTAGTGAAAGGGTAAGAGGGATTATCCTTGCGTCTGTCCTTGTCTTTGCTATATAGTTAGCTGTCAACTGTACTCCTGGCCGTGAGAGCATTCTTTCTACAGACACTGTCTCGGCCTGGAAAATGTATGTGTCTACGAGGTGTGAGGCCTGATAGCTATAGTATACGGGTACTATTACTAGTTTTCTGGGATTGTATCCTGCTTGAACCAGTTTTCTCGCTAGATTCTTAGGATTAGTTCCTGTAATGAAGATCATGGGATTCTTTTCTCTCAGTCCTAGGAGACACGAGTACGTTAAGTTACCATAGTTATGTACCAGGAGCTTGTCTGTGTCTAGATTCATACATGTTCTTTTTACGTGTGCCAGACTTCTATTCGTATATGCGTACAATGCGTCCACTAGACAGCTCCAGATATGGAGTAACGTTTTCCCATATAGTATTGAGTCCTTATCTGCTGCTAATGAGGCTATGTCTCTTAGTATTCTGCTCACGTTGTTGAAGGGTCCGTAATATGGGGCAGTCTTTGACAAGTTCATTGAAAGTATTGTGGCAGTGCTCTCAAGCTCTTTCAATGTAATAGATCCGTCTATCCCCTCTGGGCGGAGCGTTTCCACTAGTTTGTGGAGAATCGTTGTTATATCATTATTCACTAGTAGCTCCGATATAACGGTTGTAGGACTTCTTCCCCTCTCCACAGTATCACGCCTCTCGGCCATTATCTAGGATATGAGTAGGATTACTGTTAGGGCAAGTACAAATGTAACAGTGCTTTCAATTATTGCTGCGGCCATCAGATTGGCAGACGCAATGTATAATGCACTAGGTATTTTCCTGCCGAGGGTTCGTATACCTTTTGCAAGATAGGCCATAACTGCTGCAGCTAGTACTATTGTTGGTATTTCAACTACGCCATGTGGTACAAGTGAAGCATATATGAATAAAGCGTATTTTCCGGGCTCGTCTACGAGATATGGACTTATCTCGGCTATTTGAGAAGGGAGAGCTGATATGACTAGGGCTACTATTATACCGTTTATGATTATGATTAGGAAGGGTATAATTATGGTCACCGCGGTTACTGCGAGGATTACGGATACTGATAGGTTGCGCAGGTATATGACTACTGGCAATAGGTATAACGGGTAGTTTAGTGTCTCTTGTATTCCCTGGCTTTCTTCCTGGGCTATTGAGCCTATTTGCGACTGAAGAATATTAGAGTAGATTAATGGTAGTGACATAGAGATGGTGAATACCAGTACCAGTAGTATCACGGCCTTGAAAGTTGTCTTATTCATAATGTAATTGTAGGCCTCGTCGGCGAGCGATCTCTTCATCGCTTCGTTACACCACGTCGACACTATTATTCTCGGCATAAGATTCTGCTTCACTGTTATCTATTTGGAGGCATCCTCATATTAATTCTCTTAGTAAACAGGCGGGGCTAGCTATAGACTGATTATTACATGTACCGAGTGAGTCGCTGAGGGCTTTACTGTTGAATTTTTAATTGTGGAGGAGATCGGGTAATTCTTGGGAAAAGCACTACCAGAATATAGCAACTGGATAGCAGTACCGAGATCGAGAATAATCCCCTAGTGGTAAAGAGGTCTGTGCATAGGGTGAGATAACAGAATGGTTTCAAGAGCAAAAGACGTGCAGAGACGGCTCAATCTACTGTTCGACCTGTGGAACACAATTATAAATATCTGGGAACAGGATCGATCAATAGACCGTGCTAAGGTTATCGAAATACTGAAACAGGAATACAAGAAGGAGCGCTTGAGCCCTCTACGAGGAGCTTCGCTGCCTGAAGACATATTCGATAAGGAAATGGCGAGTCTATATATTGTAGGTAAGTATGGGATGGGTTTGGACGATCAGTATCCGGAGCTCTTTGACGCTATATTTTATCCAGAGATAAAGTATGACAAGATCATAGAGATAGTTATGTCGAGTACGCCTGACGAGGCTAGAGAGAAAATAATGGCGTTGCTCGGAAGTACACCTGATGATAATACCATAGCCCGGATATTGAGGCTAAGATTCACACAGGTATACTATGGATTCGCTGACGAGGATAGCCTAAGGAATCTTGCAAAAGCTCTTGCAAAAGTATTCCCTGAGAAAGAAAAGATTATTTCGAAATATGTAAGATTCTATATCGCCTTTAAGGTGGCAAGCGCAATATATCGAGGAGAGGTAAGAGACAGGCTCACCAAGGAGGCAATGAAGCAGGGTACAGCCCTAATCTTCAGCGACTTCCATGGAAGCATACCTGACGATAAATATATCCGGAAGATTGCTTCAGAGGTATTCCGAGTCAATAAGCGGGTCCTGGACCACGTGCTAGCACCTAAAGAGAAAAGGAAGAAAACATAATGATAGTTCTAGAACTCTGTAATCTCTAAGTTGTTTTTATTTATTTTATTGTGGTTTTATTATGTTCGTATTAGTATATTTAAATTGTTTCAATTATCTGCCTTAGATTAGTCGCCCATAATATAATTATCAAATAAATTTATATATGACAATTTTGTATTAGGAATACAGATGACAAGTATACTAAAACATTAAGGTGAATAGAAATGAGTCGACAACTCACCGCAACACAACTCGAAATTCTAAAGACACTGATAGAACTCTACGAAAAAAAGAAACGAATGATAAAGAGTAGAGAAGTAGCAGAATACCTCAACAAAGACGAAGGAACAGTTAGAAACATCATTATGTGGCTCCGAGGCATGGGTCTTGTGGATAGCCGTACCGGACCTAGCGGAGGCTATGTACCTACGATCAAGGCATACCAGTTGCTTTCAGGAGAACTTCCTGTATTCGCAGCCGGATACGGTGAAGCCTTCGTAGACACCGTTGAAGGAACAGTCAAACTAGTTGTTCAAAGACTAGAGATAATGAACCTCTTATCCGGGCATAATGTAAAAGCCCTATTACAAGTAGGAGGATCTATTACAAAAATACAGAAAGGAAACATAATAAAAGTCGTTGGATATCCCCGCGGAAGAATATTCATATCCGGCAAAGTAAACCAGGTTAATCCTGTCGCCGGAGAACTCCTCGTGGATGTGCAAAAGATGGTTGTTATACCCGATGAGATAGTGGGAAAGATTGCCAGTAGGAGACTGATAAAGATAAAGGAAAACATGACGATACGGCATGTCGCCAAGACCCTGTACAAGTATGGTATTAGAGGTGCACCCGTAGTCGATAATAAGAACAAGGTCGTCGGCTTTATAACAATGACCGATATAGCTAGGGTAATAGGCGAGGGAGGGGGGCTAGAGGAGCCTGTTAGTAAATATATGAAGCGTCACGTGTTCACAATCAGAGAGAACGAGAGTATAGTGGAGGCCATGAGACTAATGGACTATCATAGCGTGGGAAGACTACTTGTCGTAGATAATAAAGGCGACCCTGTGGGCATAATTACGAGAACTGATATTCTAAGATTCATTGTGGGTCTGGGGGAGGGTCTCTAGTTCTAGTCTTTGCCTCAAGTATTTTCATTATTTTCATGTGTAGTAGGCTCAGAATCCTCTTTCTATCCTCCATTAGAACCACATCACTATATCCTTTTACGACAATGCCGTGTGCGAAGGGAGATGGTACAGGTAGCGGTCCTCGGATCTCTATCTTTATATCTCCTCTCTTTATCTTCTCGACGACCTCTTCTAGGTGGATTATATCCATATAGTCCTCCAGTATCTCTCGGTAGGTCTCGTTGACAGGCGGTATCCTCTGGTTCCTCTCCAATAGAATTTCTAATAGTTTCTGTGCACTGAGCTGTAGCCTCTCCGGACTCCTCTCGTATCCCTTGTATCTCCTTAATATCATGAAGCTTCGTTGTGCCACGTGTCTAAATCTTCTTTTCATTAGTTCAGTGCGTGATAACGCGTTCTCTAATAGACTTCTTAGATTCGAGTTTATTGTTTCATTGAATATTGCCTTAATCTCATTGATCGTGAGTTCTTTTTCTATTGTGTGCATGAATCCGTTATCGGTTACTGTAACTCTTACTGGTACTCCGAGCTTGTTGCTCATAATGTACGCTACTGCCCTGCTGAATGCGTCGTTTACCCTTCTGCCGTAGAGTGTGTGGTATACTATGTTGTGGCCGTATTCGTCTTTGAAATGTTCTATGAGTATGAGGTCGTCTCCGGGAACTACTCCTATATAGTCGAGTTGTTCCCGGATATACTCGATTATTGTTTTGGCGGCGTGTGGCTCGAGCATGTATTCTTCGACTAGTCTCTGATAGGCTTCGTCTTCTTGGCCGTTCTCGATTATTCCTGCTATCCATCTCCTGAAACGACCCACTCTTAGGGCACTATCGTAGCTGAGTGGAAGCATTTCACTGAACCAGCTAGGGACTGTTGGTCGTTCTCCTTCGGCTTGCTCAACGATTATTCTTATGCCTTCGCTTTTGATGAAGCGATATGTTCTTCCTCCTAGTACGAAGACATCTCCTTTATCGAGTATTTCTGCGAATTCTTCTTCGACGTTTCCAACGAATTTTCCGTCTTTTGTCACTACGTATATCTTGGCTTCGTCCGGTATGGTACCACTGTTTAAGAAGTATATCATTCGTGCACTCCGTTTTCTACCAAACACTCCCTCTTCTTCATCGTACCAGAGTTTGCTGTATACTTTCTCGTTTTCTAGGTCATGTTTCCCGGCAAGATATTCTAGTACTTCCATGAATTCCTCTAGTGTCAGGTCCCGGTACGGGTATGCTCTCTTAACGACTCTGTATGCTTCCTCGACTCTCCACTTCTTCTCAATACTCATACCTACTATGTGTTGGGCTAGGACGTCTAGTGGTTTTCTCGGGATCCTAACCCTGTCTATGTGTCTATCCATAGCGGATTTTGCGAGAACAGTGCATTCTACTAGATCGTCTCTGTCAACTACGATGACTCTTCCCTTGCTGACTTGTTGTATGTGGTGGCCTGCTCTTCCGATCCGTTGGAGTAGTCTACTCACGCTTTTTGGACTGCTTAGGAGTACTACGAGCTCGATGTAGCCTATGTCTATTCCTAGCTCGAGACTTGTACTTGACACTACTACTTTTAGTTCTCCCCGTTTAAGCTTGTTTTCAACCTCGAGCCTAGTGGACCTGCTAAGGCTGCTGTGGTGTGCCTCTATCATGTCTGCGTCTACGATGCCCAGTTCCTCGGAGAGGAGTTTTTTGAGCTTGAAAACGACTCTTTCCGTCGCGCTCCTCGTATTAGTGAATATTAGTGTTGTCTTGTGTTTTTGTATGAGCTCGGCTAGTTTCCTGTAGATAGCCTCGTTCACTTTATCTGCTGGATCGTGTATTAGGTCCACTTCCGGGGCCAGTACTCGTATATCTATTGGTTTTGAGAACCGCGCGTCTACTATCTTTACTGGGCGTGGTGTTCCATTGTCCGTGTATCCTGCTAGGAATAATGCCACTTCTTCTAGGGGAGCTATTGTTGCACTCATTCCGATTCTTTGTAGCTGGCCTCCTTGTTCTTCTACGAGATAGTTTAGCCTCTCAACGCTTAAGGATAGATGTGTTCCTCTCTTACTTGAAGCCATTTCATGTATTTCGTCAATGATTATCCATTTTGCTGTGGCTAGCTTTTGCGAGAATTTTGGCGCTACTAGTGATATCGCGAGGCTTTCTGGGGTTGTTATAAGAATATGTGGGGGTTTTCTTAGCATTTTCTGTTTTACGTGGCTTGGTGTATCGCTTGTTCTAACCATTATCCTGACGTTTCCTACCTCGTATCCCATTTCGTTGGCTTTTGTGGTTATTTCTTGGAGTGGCCTGATGAGGTTTTTCTCCATGTCATTGTTTAATGCGCGTAGAGGGCTAACATACACTGCGTATATTTTGTCTTCGAGTTCTCCTCTCTCGTCGAGCAATAGTAGCTCGTTTAGTATCCATAGGAAGGCGGCTAGTGTTTTTCCTGTTCCTGTCGGACTGGAGATAAGTACGTTCCATCCCTGCTTGATTAGTGGTATGGCTTGGCGTTGTGGTTCTGTGAATGACCCGTATTTTTCCTTGAACCATTCTGAGATGTAGGGTCTGAGCATTGATAGTATCTCGGTATCCGTGTTCTTTCGTTGTTGTCTGCTTGCCAGCATTGTTGTTTGACCTCCTTGATCCGTGTATTCTAGTGTTTTGCCTGGTTGCTTCTTCCAGGTCAGAGTTTATAGATGGTATTACTATATTCTATTATCATGATTTATGTTACTTTCATTGTTCTATCCAAACATTTATCGCTATGTTATTACCTAATAATTATATGTGGAGAGGAAAACAAGGAGGTGTACTACACCATGGTGGATAGGGTGAGAACAGGCATACCCGGGCTAGACGAGATACTCTATGGCGGAATCCCACGCCGTAACGTTGTACTCCTCAGCGGCGGCCCAGGCACTGGAAAATCGATATTCAGCTACCAGTATCTCTGGAATGGGCTGAAAAACGGAGAACCAGGAGTATTCGTTGCCCTAGAGGAGCACCCGGTACAAGTAAGGCTGAACATGAGCCAGTTCGGATGGGACGTTAGACCCTATGAGAACAGAGGATTATTCGCCATAGTAGATGCGTTTACAGGAGGAATCGGAGAAGCCGCAAAGAGAGAGCGATACGTGGTCAGAGACCCCGAGGACGTCGGCTTACTGGTGGACGTGCTCAAACAGGCCATTAGAGACATCAATGCTCAAAGAGTAGTAATAGACTCGGTATCCACACTATATCTAGCAAAACCGGCACTAGCTAGGAGAACAGTGATGCTGCTTAAGAGAGTCTTAAGCGGGCTTGGAACAACCAGTATCCTTGTTAGCCAAGTCAGTGTCACGGAGAGAGGTTTTGGAGGCCCCGGCGTTGAACACGCCGCCGACGGCATTATCAGACTAGACCTAGACGAGATAAACGGTGAGCTCGTACGAAGCATAATTATATGGAAGATGAGGGGGACGAGGCATAGCATGAGACGCCACCTGTTCGAGATAACTGATAAGGGCATAATCGTGTATCCAGACAAAATAGTCAGAGTAGGTAGAACCTTCGCCATAGAAAGAATCTAACATTAGAACAAAATATCACGTTATAATACCCTACCATCTTCTTTCCCAATCGGTGCAATATAGTGAGAATCATAGAATACATTACTTTCGACGACGTCGTCATAGTTCCGAGAAAAGCACCTGTCGATCCCCAATACGTTGTTCTCGAATCTAATATCACGCGCAATCACAGGATTAGCGTCCCGATTCTATCTAGCCCGATGGATACTGTTACCGAGCAGGATCTAGCTATAGAGATGTCTAGACTAGGCGGGGTCGGAGTAGTCCATAGGAACATGAGTAAAAGTGAACAAGCCGATATGATACGAAGTGTGAAGAACGCATCTCCAGACTTCAAATATTTATTTAATACTATTAACATAAACGAGCTGGATAAATCGAATCTCCGATCCGACAAACCCCTGATTATAACAAGCGACGATACTCCTACCGGAGTCTATGTTCCAACAAACATCCTTTCACCTGCATTGATTGAGAAAATAGATCTTGTACTACGATTACTCCGAACCGGACTGGTCAAGCCCAGCTTAGATAATAACGGGAAATTACTAGTAGGAGCAGCTATAAGTCCTTTCGACTCCAAGAGAGCAGAGGCCCTAGAAAAAGCTGGTGCAGATTTTCTCGTAACCGATATCGCACACCTCCATAATATTGAGGCGCTTAGCGCCTTAGGGAAACTAGCTAAGAAAGTATCTATAGACATTGTTGCAGGCAATGTCGGGACTAGGGAGGCCGCTCTAGATATTTTGACCACTGTGGAGAATGTCTCTGGGTTAAGAATCGGTATATCAAGCGGGAGTATATGCTCAACAGGTGTCGTAGCTGGGGCAAGCGTTCCTACCCTGACGGCTGTCATGAATGCTAGGGAAGCGTTAGAGGAGCTAGGCCTATTCGGGAGGATACCTATTATAGCGGATGGAGGAATACGTGGACCAGGTGAAGCCGCTAAGGCTATTGTAGCCGGGGCAAGCGCTGTAATGAGTGGAAGACTCTTCGCCGGAACAGATGAGGCATCGTCCCTTCTAGTGAGGGTCGGCGGCAAACTCTATAAGACCTATAGGGGGATGGCCAGTGCCGGGGCTATGAAGAGGAGGCATGCGGCAGACCGATATAGCAGGCCTAGCAAACAGTTAGAAGAAGGAGTCGAGGGACTGGTCCCGTATGAAGGGCCATTAGTAAAGGTTATGAGCCGCATGTTCTTTGGTCTACAAGCATCCCTGGGATACGCAGGCGCATCACGTATAGAGGAGGCATGGAACGGGATACTAGCACGGGTATCACCGCTTGGTGCTAAGGAGATTAATCCCCACGACCTAGTAAAATGATAGTGGGGTCGTAAAATGTATGAGATGTTCCCAGCACAGCTAGGACGAGTGTTTTTCGTGAAGATCAAGGAAGGCACTAGTCCCCACCAAGCAATAGAGAGTTTCCTAGCAGATAATGGAATATCATTTGCTTACATTGCCGGTATAGGAGCCTTTCACTGGGCCAGGATCGCAGTGTTCAGCCCAGAGGAAAACAAGTATTATCCGGTTGACGTCGAGGCAGAGCCTGGCAGAGTTCTCGAGGCACTATCAGTTAAGGGAAACAGTATCCTTGGGCCTGACGGTGTATATTATACTCACCTACACGTAACACTGGCAAAGAAGCCGGATCAAGTTGTAGGAGGCCACTTAATTGACGGACGAGTTAGACCATTCCTCGAACTAGCAATATTCGAGCTGGGAGGAAATATTGATGACGCAAGACGCCTCTTCAAGCACAGGTGGGGCGAACAATAACCGTGATTCCACCTGGGGAAACTCTAGAGCCTCAGCACTAAACCGTTTCAAGAGCCACCTAGAAAAAGGACTAGTTGACAGTGACATAATCGAATTACTTAAACAATTAAATGAGAAGGAATGTCTGTTCACCACGAGCAGTTGTAGCGGCCGCGTTGTACTGATAAAGGGCGACGATCTACTCGACAAGAAAGGTGCAAGTCTCCTGCATGTATGGCATGATCCTTCAATATGCAGATCTGAGATATGCTCGGCTCTAGATTCCGTTAATGAAAATGGGATCTCATGGCTCAGTCTACAGCCACCTATTCTCCATATCGTTACTAGATCACGTGGCCTAGCAGAGCAAATAGTAAAGTGTGGAAAGTCCGCCGGGTTTAAGCGATCCTGTTATAGAGAACATAGGAGCGGCGGGTTCTTGGTGGAGGTCGCAGCATACGATAAAACCCACGTGTTTGCCCGTGATTGTAGAATCATTTTAAAGCTATGCGATATTCTCGAAGAATACAAAAGGAGACTTGATGTTTTCGGGAAGTGTGTGCTGGAAAAAGTAGATTGCCGATACACATAGTATCCCGGGAAGCGTCAGTCTATATTGATATGACTGGTGTCTCACCAAACTTATCGAGCCATACCTTGTCACCGGGCTCAACATCCTCGACGGGCACTATTCTTACTCCGAGAGGCCTATTCTTGACCCTGCTACATACTGCTGTGTCAAGTATTAGGCCTGCTACTCCATTTACACTGGCTGGTACGACTGCGAGATCTAATCCTGCTAGGCATACACATGAGAACCGTGCCAGGTCTCTTGCCGTGGTTTCTAGCTCGGAGACTCGTGCCTTGAGCTTTAGATCTTCTGCTACCGGCAACTGTACCTCGTTATATCCTATTGTCTTTTTCGCTGATGCGACTTTTTGAAGAATACTGTTTACCTTATGTATCCCTGTTAGGAATCCTGGCTCTGGCATTCTGACGCCGGCTACGAGCTCTACTAGGCCGAGGCTTGTCTCCTGCATCCACGGTGCAACACTTAGGTCGACACCGAGGAATTCTGCTTCCAGCTGTGATGAGGCTATTCTGCCTGCTCTCTCGGCGACACTATAGGCTTCTATAACGCAGTTTTCTAGGCCTTCTAGACCATTCCTTCTATAGCAGGATGAGAGGTAGTTAGGATAGGTTAGTGCTACTGCAATACCCTTCTCGTTGGCCCCGGGAGATGCGAGGGGATAGTATGGTGTTGCTAGTGGCTCTCCATATACGTTTATGCCTAATCTCGTCGCGAGACTTGGATCTCTGTCCGTTAGCTTATGAATAATCTCAGATGCTTTTATCGCATACTCACGGGAGAGATCTTTTGGCATTATAATGCTTGAGAAGATATCATTCTCAACTATAAGAGTATATTTTTCGAATTTAGAGTATGCTTCCTCGAGTCTGATAGCCCCCATTGACACGAGTATGTGATAGTTGTCTACTAGTTCGGAAACCCGTAGCGCCTTCTCAGCCCATTCTTCTATCCCTAGTCCTTCAATCACTATGCGCGTCGTTTCCACCGGATACCCTGTTTCCTCAGAGGCTTTATCCGATGCTTCCAAGGCTTTTGCCGCATATTGTTCTATGACTGTGAGAGGGTCTTCAAGTGTTTTTAATAGGAGGGTCACCGCCCTGATCTTGTACTCTGCCATTATTTCATCTCCGAAACATTGTCTAGCCACATATTCCCATATTTAATTAAATCCCTAGATTATACCGGTAGTAGTTACTTACAGGCTCCCGGAGAAGCTAGAGAATTCTCCAGGATTACTAATATTATATACTATTTGGCCGGGAGAGGCCCGTTCACAGCTACCCTCACAGAGAGTAGTCGAGGGCCTCGCGGGCCTACCCCATAGATTGTTATTTATGCTTCAGGAGTCTATATCTTGATATGCATTATAGTAAGCGTGGAGGAGTGGTCAGCCCGATATGAGATATAGAAGAGTAGCAATAATCGACGGCTATACAGATGAGCCTGGGGGCCTGGGTGTCCCCCCATACTTAGACGTGTATGCAAGATATATTGCCGGGGGCATATGGCTAGTCGATAAGACTCTACCCGTCCATTACTATACGATAGATATGATTAGACGAGACCTTAAATCCTACACAAGACGGTTAAACACCTATGATTTAGTCATTATCATTGCCGGTGTCGTAGTACCAGGTAGATATCTGGGAGGTAAACCCCTTGAACCTAACGAGCTCGTGTTCCTTCTAAGAACTCTGCGTAGACCATTCAAAGTACTTGTGGGCCCCGCCGCTAAATGGGGCTTGGGCTGGGCGGGTGGTAGACCTGCTTATCCGCCTCGAAGCTTTCTACGTGCCGGTGCAGATGTTCTAGTTACTGGCGATCCCGAAGAATACGTCTATAACCTGCTCATTCATGGCGAGGAACGAGCGGAGCCCTGGCGTATTAGAGAAAACTATGATTTTGTCAATAAGGTGTCTGTTAGAGGAGCGCCTATCATAAGGCAGCATCCTAACTATGGCCGGAACCTTGTTATAGAGCTTGAAACATATAGGGGGTGTGCCCGGTGGATCACTGGTGGATGCAGTTTCTGTGTTGAACCTCTCCGTGGCCGCCCATTATCTAGGGATAGTTCCGGTATCGTGTCGGAAGTTGAAGCTCTATATAACATGGGAGCTAGGAATTTCCGACTCGGTAGACAGGCAGATATCCTTGTATATGGAAGTGAGGAGCTCGGCTCTAGCGAATGGCCTAGACCAAATCCCAGAGAGTTGGAAAAACTCTTCTACGGCATTAGAAAGGTAGCTCCTAGACTCGAAACCCTACACATCGATAATGTAAATCCTGGAACGATTGTTCGACATGTCGAGGCGTCTATCGAGGCGTTAAAAATCATAGTAAGGTATCATACTCCGGGAGATGTGGCTGCTTTTGGGCTCGAGTCTGCTGATCCACGTGTTGCTAGTCTAAACAATTTGAATGTTGATGGGGACACTGTTATTGAGGCTGTCAGGATAGTTAACCGGGTTGGTAGAGTACGGGGAGATAATGGATTGCCTCATCTCCTTCCGGGTCTTAACTTCATACTGGGTCTCCCTGGTGAGACTCGGAAAACTTATGAATTGAATAGACGTGTATTAGAGCGTATTCTTGAGGAAAAACTGCTTGTTAGGAGAGTTAATGTTAGGAGGCTTCTTCCTCTTCCATCTACACGAGTATTTAGGATGAGGCATGGTGTTAGGAGTAGGCTTGAGAAACATGCTCGTTCCTTCGTTTATTTTGTTAGGAATGTTTTTGAAAGAGAGATGCTTAAACTAGTGGTTCCTAGTGGATCTATTCTTAGGGGTCTTTGGGTCGAGTCTTGTTCTGATGGTTATTGTTATGCGAGGCAGCCGGGCTCGTATCCTTTAACTGTTGTTGTGAGAGGTAGTTATCCTATATTGTCGTATATCCCGGAGGTCAGGATTGCTCGTGTTCATAGCTCTAGGAGTCTGTTCGGTGAGGTTCTTGATGTGAGGCTAATATAGTTTATAGTCCTTATTGTTGCGATTGCTTTGACCTAGGTAAAGTTCGTTATCTATAATAACTTTTAACAACAATATATATAAATTTAGGTGTATTGCTAATGACATGTAAAAAACTAGAAATAACATACACAATAGCGAATCTCCTAGAGCAGCTAACAAGATATTCGACAGAAACGCCTAAACCACCTAACGCTTTCAGAGCATATGCAAGGAGAATTAAGGTCAATGAGAGAAGCGTATACAAGTTACTGAACAGAACCTACAAGCTTGGGTTTGCACTCGGCATAAGCATAAACTATGCTAGACTGGGAGCCGCTAGATTCCTCCTCAAGTTCGATGAAGAACCGGAAAAAGAGCCAAGGTTCTATGCTAAGTACCTGACACTTGAGGGATCAGTCATATATGATCTATATCTGCCTGTTCGATGCCAGATGATCCTAGAAGAAGAGTATCCAGACGCGGAGATCTATAGAGTAGACGCCGAGTGGGGGGCTAGACATGCCCTAGCATCTCTAGGAATACTAGACCTTAACCTAGACGAGCCCCTGCCAAGTGAGCTTCGCGAAAGAATGGAGAAACTCTACATAGACCAGCTCGCTAGAGGAGTACCACGCCACTTCTTTGGAAGGCACTATCCGTTCGACCCAGAAATCATGGCTTTACTGGTATACGCGAAAGGACACATGGGTATAGAGAGCATATCTGGCCTTGCCCGAAAACTAGGTTTCAATGTGCCGAAGATGCAGAGAAAATTCTATATGATGTGGGAGCGACGCAGCATAATGGGATACACTATAGAGAAAGCACCCTATTATACGACAACCAATATCATATTATCTGTTAGCGGCGGGGATACGCGGAGGACCGTATATGCGGCGCCAGTCCTCCTAGGCGTCTACTCAGGAATGCTAGCAACACACAAGAACAGGAACATAGGACTTATCTGGCTAAAAATAGATGGAATCATCGCGGCTGAACTAATATCAATAATAAAAGAATACTCGCCAAATATTAGAATAGAAGGATACTTCTACTTAAAAGAAGCGAATACCGATTACCTACGCAACCTCCCTCAAATATACAAGGAATGTTACCAGAAGATATTGGAACGTATTAGGCCCCGCCACTAATATGAGGCATCACAGTAATAGTATCTCCTGGCTTTACCCTAGTCTCCGGCCCCTTTGCAACACCATTCACCAATATGACTAGATCGTTAAGGCTTGTACCAATCCTTTCTTCGTCGATAAGATTCCGTAATTCTACCTCACCGCAGACTTCTTTTTCTATCCTAGATCCTATTACCTCCGATAGATATCCTAGGAACTTTACGGTTACACGGCCACACTGTTCGTTTCCCATGACACACCTACCATTTTGTTAAGGATTATCCCAACGTTAATACCATTAAATATATTGATTCTCAAATAAATCGTTTTATTTCCCCGCATCCACATAGATTATCCGGCGACAAATTATTTACAAAAATGAAATAAATTAAAGGTGAAGGATCTTGAAGGGATGGAACGGCAAGATTCTCTGGATAGACTTATCTAGAAAAGAAACCAAGGTAGTAAAGTACCCTCAAGGATGGGCAAAAGAATACCTAGGAGGAAGAGGACTCGCAGTAAGACTCCTATGGGAATACATGCCTCCGGGAGCAGACCCGCTGGGACCAGACAACCTCCTAATATTCGCTGTAGGACCACTCACAGGCCTAACCGTGCCTAGTAGCGGTAAGCTCGTGGTGGCTGCGAAAAGCCCATTAACAGGAGGATACGGAGACGGAAACATTGGATCCTGGGCCAGCTACCATATACGTAAGGCGGGATACGATGCAGTAGTATTCCAGGGCGCATCCGATAAGCCCGTCGTAGTATATGTCGAGAATGACAAGGTAGAGTTCAGGGATGCAGACGATCTATGGGGACTAGACACCTGGGAGACCGAGAAAAAACTCAAAGAAGAATACGGCAAGAACCTAGGCATACTGGAGATAGGTCCTGCAGGCGAGAACCAAGTCCTCTACGCTACAGTAATGAGCCAGGAAGGCAGAAGCGGAGGACGACCGGGAATCGGAGCAGTAATGGGATCCAAGAAACTAAAAGCATTCGTCGTTAAAGGAACAAAAGAGATACTGGTACACGATCCCAAACAGCTTAGGAGAGAAGGCTCAAAGGCATATGTCGAAATAGTCAAGTCAAAAATGTACTCGTTCTGGATGCGTCAAGGAACAATGATGACTATTGACTGGGCACAGGAAGCCAGCGTTCTCCCAACATATAACTTCAGCGAAGGAGTATTCGACGGGTATAAAGGAATAAACGGATACCGCCTCGAAGAAATGAAGATCGACCAGAGAGGATGCCCATTCTGTAACATGCCATGTGGAAACGTAGTTAAGGACGCTGAAGGAATGCCTAGCGAACTAGACTACGAAAACGTTGCTATGCTAGGTAGCAACATAGGCCTAGACGACCTGGCAAAAGTAAGCGTATTAAATAGGCTAGCCGATAAATACGGAGTAGACACGATCAGCCTTGGGAACACAATCGGCTGGGCAGTCGAGGCAAGCCAGAAAGGAGTGCTAAGCGAGAAGCTAGAATGGGGCGACTATGAGAGGTTCAAGGAACTAATAGACGAGATAGTATTCAAGAAATCAGACCTAGGCAAACTACTCGCCAAAGGAACGAAGAGAGCATGCGAGGAAGCAGGAGGAGGATGCGAGTACACCATGCAGGTAAAGGGCCTTGAAATATCAGCATACGACTGCCACGCCGCGCCCGGAATGGCCCTAGCATTCAGCACAAGTAGCATAGGCGCACACCATAAAGAAGCCTGGGTAATAAGCTGGGAGGTCGCGACCGACAGGTTCGGATACGGAAGAGAGAAGGCTGCCAAAGTCATAGAGCTTCAGAGACTTAGGGGAGGACTCTTCGAGAGCTTCGTCGCGTGCAGACTTCCATGGGTAGAGGTTGGTCTAAACCTAGAATACTATCCGAGACTTCTAAAGTACGCCACAGGCGTAACCTTCACGTGGGAAGAGCTCTACGATATAGCTGATAGAATCTATGCACTTGTTAGAGCGTTCTGGATAAGAGAGCTAGGAGACTGGAGCAGAGAAATGGACAAGCCACCGGTCAAATGGTTCAAGCAGCCGCTAACCAAGGGACCATACGCCGGTGCCAAGCTAGACAAGGACAAGTTCGAAGAGCTACTAGACCACTATTATGATCTGAGAGGCTGGGATAGAAGAGGCGTACCCAAGAAAGAGACTCTTGAAAAACTACACTTAGACTTCGTAATACCAGTACTGGAGAGCAAGGTCGCGCTAAGGTAACATCAGCTAGAAGTACTAAACGCTACAATACCATTATTTCCCCATCCTTGCACTAGTATAAGATCTATTCCTCCCTTTACCTTAGCAGGACTGGGGAAAACTAGAATAAAATCATCTCGGAGTCCAAATTACATAATAAAAAAGGATTATAATAATCGAATAATGAACTTATCCTATTTCGGGTAGCTTGCATAAATCTTGGTTAGTCCTCGATTCGTCCTAGTCCGAGAACCTTGTCTATTTCCTTGTATCTATTTCTTACAGTTACTTCTGTTACGCCGGCAACCTGTGCTACTTCTTTCTGGGTTTTTCTTAGTCCGTGTTTGAGGGCTGCTAGGTATACTGCGGCTGCTGCTAGTCCACTTGGATCTTTTCCTGCGGTCAATCCTTTCTTTCTAGCCATGTTGACTATTTTGATTGCTTCTACTACTACGTAGTCTGGGAGATCTAGGGCGCTCGCTATCCTGTATACGAATCTTTCTGGCTCAATGACAGGGATCTCTATTCCTAGGTTTCTTACTAGGAGCCTATAGTTACGGGCTACTTCTCGTTTAGCTGGTGCGTCTCTCATCTTTAGGAACTTGGCTATTTCATCGAGTGTACATGGATACTTGTGTTTTCTGCATGCCGCGTATAGTGTTGCTGCTACCATGCTTTCTATACTTCTCCCTCTCGTTAGTCCTTTGCTTGCAGCTTCTCTATATAGTCTGGCCGCTTCTTCTTTTACGGCGAAGGGGAGTTCTAGTTTTGCCGATATGTCGTCTATTAGTCTTAGGGCTTGGTTTATGTTTTTCTCTAGACTGCTCAGGGCTCTACCCATCCTGAAGCTTCTTTGTAGCCTGATGTTCTCGATGCGTTTAGATAGTCCTCTGACTTTTCTGCTTCCTTCCTGGTATCCTCCCATGTATACGTCGATACCCATGTTTGGTTTAGAGAACGAGATTGGGCTTCCCACACGCGTTCTACGCGATTTTTCATCAGGTGTATATGCTCTCCACTCTGCTTCGTCTCCTATGATCTGGTCCTCTAGTACCTCTCCTGTCTCTAGGCACACTCTTACTCCTAGTTGTGGATCATACACGATCTTGTCTGGAGGACATTTCTGGTTTCCTTGATTTTCATCCATAAGAATTCACCTCGGATATATAAGGGGTTAACCTCGTGTTATCAACCGTTATCTTTAAATCCCCTAGCCTCTCATGGAGAAACAAGAGCTTATAAATATTTCGAAAAGTTTAAGCCCAGGACAACAAGGATAACACTACTCCTCTACACGAACCCCAGGCTCGCCCAACGACACTTCAAACACATCCAAAGCACCCTCATCAACTAAGACATTCTTGATAACACTAGACAATGTTTCTTCTACTAGGACAATTATACTGCCTCCCCAACCTGCACCCGTCAGCTTAGCCCCTAACGCACCGTTCTTTCGTGCAGCCCACAAAAGCCTCTCTATAACACCGCTCGATGCACCCATAGAATACAATAATCCCTGGTTCACGTCCATTAATTCCCCTAATAACTCCATGTCCCCAGACTTAAACGCTCTTAGTGCTAGGTCAATTAATCTATCCGCCGCTTCATAAAGTAAGCTAGATACTTTGACCATTTTGTCAGCTCTACCTAGCACGAATTCGACAACCTCCCTTGTGGAACGCTCAACGCCTGTATTGGCTACAATAAGCGAGTATCCTTCGGGCAGAGAAAGAGAGATCTTTAACGGGTTTTCCCCCCTCTTATATATTATTGTCCCGCCCTCTATAGCCATCGCAGTATCTATCCCGCTTGGTTTTCCATGCGCTCTTGTTTCTCCAACTATACTTATTTTCCGGACCAACTCGAGCGAATCCTCTTCGCCGATAAATGCCAGGAAAGCTCTTGCAAAAGCAGCTGAGAATGCTGCACTACTCCCCAGGCCGGCTCCAATAGGAAGCTCACTCTTCACCCTTATGGTAACGGGAATAATCCTGTATCCTAGAGTATCCCTAATGTACTCGAGCATTGATGCTAATGGGGCGAGCATTGGATCCCCGGGCTTTAGAGTCTCAGGATCTATTACTGAGTCGAGGCCTGCCTCAGGACTTATAATCCGTATATACCTCGAGTCTGTTTCCGTTATCGATACATAGACTCTTCTAGATATTGCGGATGCGATGCTTCTCGTTCCTTTCACCACGAAGTGCTCTCCGAAAAGAATAATCTTGCCCGGTGCACTGGCAGTAACCTGTTTCATATTATTATTACACCCTCCATGGATAATTGAATAAAGGCTTGTCCTGGATATAGCTTCTACCCGTCTCGAGGGCTAGCTGGGCTTTTGCCAATTCATAGCCTAGATACGCGGCATGCTCCCTGGAGATCTCTAGGCTCCTAGTTATTGTTCTAAATAATCCTCTGGCCCCTCTGCTACGCCACACAATAGTTTTAGATCCTTCCCTATAAGTCACGATTATTTGTCCGGCTACGTGATCAACATGTATGACGAAATACCCTCTGTCCATTTCGGGCTCTAGATACTCGGGCACATCAATAACCTTTCCCTCGGATGGCTCTACTAAGCTAATTTTCGGCGGATAATTTTCCTGTTTTATGACTAGGAGCCTGGTGAAGGGATCTCGTGGAGTCGTCTTCTTTAGGAACGCCTTGGTTACCAGTCTAGACGCCTCTTTTGCCTCCGCTACCGTATGTATACTTTTGTACGTCGACTCAACTACGAGATACACAGATGCTCCTAGTTCAGCTGCTATTGTCATGAGGAGGCCCTGAACCGCATAAGTGTCTGCGCTTAGCTCTTCAAGGACATTAGCAGCCGAGAACAGCAGGGGATAGCCAAGCGATGATGCTCTCCTGTACCTGTAAAAGGTCTCTGTAAAATCTATCATCGGTAGACCTACCACGGGGTCAACTATATTCTTCTTTACTCCATGTTCTTCAAGTATCCTGATCGCTTGGATAAGCTTGGAGACGTCTCTGTCACCTACTATAATTACTTTATCGGTTAATTCACTTAGATCACTATTTCCTCCGCCAAGTATCTGATCGCTAGAAAGAGAGAATCCCTCGCAGCCCTTATCTAGACCTATACGGAAAGCTCTGCGAGACGCTACTTCACATAGAACTGGAATCCCCGTGTCCAGGGCAATATCTATCCTTTTAGAGAATAGCCCAAGGCTCTCGAAGTTACTAGATCCAACTATGATGATATCTGCTCCTTCCTCCATGTATCTCTCTGCGAGCCTTAGCGATTGATGTTCATCTAGTAGTGGAGGGATCTCCGCGGCTATAAGTAGGGGAGGGCCTCTTTGCGGTATATCTAGCTGCCCCAATTTGAATGCTGTGCGTGTTGGCTGTTGGATTGAGTGTAGATTACTATAATGGTCCTCGATCGGGTATTCCTTACTTAGTCTATCTCCTCTATGTATTATTCGTAGTACTTCTGGTAGGAGCCCGGGATCCCTACTTGCCTTATATGCTACAATACCGGTGGCTTCCTCTATTACGTGGGTTGAGCCTCTGCAGAGTCCTGGTATCAGTAGGATATCTATGTCTCTTAGTTTGTCTTTCTGCAATACTAGTAGTCTTGCTAGTGTCGATGTGTCGAGATGACTTATCGCCGGTATTGGCAGTGTTATTATTTCGATGTCTATCTTATCGGCTATTTCTGGGTCTAGGTACTCTAATACGCTTTTTATTAGTGGCTCCGCGTTCTTACTGGTTACTATCCCTATCCTCACGTCTGTTCTCCTATGCTAACTGTTCATATAATCTCTTGTAGTCCCCGAGTATCCTAACCCCTGTACTGGTCCCTATCCTATGGGCTCCACTTGCTAAGGCTAGTATCATGTCAATTGCTGTTCTGATCCCTCCCGCGGCCTTTACTTTTAGACCATATTTCTCGGCGAGCTCTGATAATCGGAGAACCGTTCTTGGGTCTCCTCCCTTAGAATATACACCCGTACTGGTCTTGACATAGTCTGCACCAGCCTTGGCAGAAGCCTCTACAAGCATTGATAAAACTTTGTCCGATACTAGTGGCGCCATGACTATTATCTTGACAATCCCTATACCGTGTTCTTTCGCTGTTTCAACTAGTTCTCTCAACTCTTCCACTAGGTAATCGAGGTTACCTGATTCCGCCGCCCATATGGGGGCGACAATGTCTATTTCTTCAACATAGCTAGAAACTGTTAGGATTTCTGCTCGTTTTGACTCGGCAGCCACCGCTCCAAGGGGAAAGCCTATAACCGTGCATAGCCGGGCTCCTGAGCTCTTGGCTGCGTCATATACCCTATACACTAATGCTGAGGGGATCATTGCACAGTTGAGCCCGTATCCTGCTGTTTCTTCTATTAGTCTGAGCGCATCTGGTATAGTTGTTCTAGGAGAGAGGAGAGTGTTATCAATGAGTCCTGCAGCCTCTTCTGGCGTTAGCTTTGATAGCGTTTTCTCGATAATGTCTCTGAGTAAGGGGTCCTGCATACCGTATCCACCTATCATCCGAGTTTTCATATTGTAGGCGTCTATTATTTTACATTATTAATCTATAACATTTGATTAGCCGGTTACCTGGTCCGCAGCGTCAAGAAAGATGTCTTTTGACGAGGAGGCTATAAGATTAGAATTAGGATATGTAGGTAGCTCCGTTGTAGGTCTCGGTATACGTATTTTCTCGCTGGAGCAGGGGGCTGATCTCCGGAAAAATCCTAGTATTTACTGTCGTGTTTATATTGTGTTAGAGGGTGTTAGGCTGCTTCCTTCTTGAGGCAGATCTCGATGCTGCTTACTCTCCTTGTCCTGGTCTGGCCTGTCTGTGGGTCTGTTATCGGTATTTCTTGGCTGCCGATCTCACAGCTTTCTACTACTATGTTTACGCCCTTGGCGAATCTGTTTCTTACTATTTCTACTGCGTCGACTGCCTTGTTGATGTTGCGGCCTCTTGCTTTTACTACGACCTGGTTTGCGCCCTGGTCCACTAGATTCATTAGTATTGCGAGGACATAGCTCTGGATCGACTTCTTACCTATTCTTACCTCAGGTGCTCCTTCACATGCCATCTCTGTACACCTCTTTCCTGTTCTTAGCTGTTGGTTCGTTATTCATAGGGAGCTCCTTGGTGGTATTTAAGGATTTCCGGCCATATCCCAGTTGGTTGGGATAGGGATATGGGAATACTCTTAAATGTGCCGGGCACAAGTAAGGTCTTCGAGAGCCCAATAATCGTTATAGAGCACTTAGAATCTAAGCCTACACGTTGGCTCATCGCCGAGTACATCGAATCCTATGAGGTGGCAAGAGAAAATGGACTCGAACTAGTGATATCACGAGTCCATGACCCAGTTCTGGCCTCTCTGCTCGATAAGAATGATATTCCTTACACGTATGTCTCTGCTAGAGAAATCGGTTGTTCTTCACCCTCAATAGTCATGGATCTCCGCGCGCCTAAACCACTTGAACCCTGGGAAGCTCATACGGCGGTATGTATAGTTATTGGAGGAATAATGGGGGATTATCCTCCCAGGGCTAGAGGACTATTGTTGCTCCATGATCTACCTGGTTTCTCCGCGAGGAACTTGGGGCCTGGACAGATGAGTATTCATACCTCTACGTGGGCTGTGGCGCAGGTTTATAGTGGGAAAAGAGTTCGTGATCTTGAGGTTGATGGCCCGGCTGTGCTCTGGCTGGAGTCGCCTTTTGGACGGTATAGTGTTGAGCTTCCCTTCGTTTATCCTCTTGGCCGTAATGGTAGTCCTATTGTCCCTAAACGGATTAGGGATCTTCTCGAATCAGGTATAGTTTGGGATGAAGAGTACCTGTGATGAAATAGTGCCTATTCGTACGAGTCCTCTTCCCAGAAATCGTATCCCTCGTCTCTGAGCGTTTTAACTATTGTCTTTATTTTGTCTCTTCCAGGCGCTTCGAACGTTACGATTACCTTTGCATGCCATGCCGGTAGTCTTGGATCTATTCTGTCATGTTGTATTCCTATCACGTTTCCTCTGTTCGAGGCTATTACTTCTAGGACTCTCCTCAGCTGGCCCGGGGCATCTGGAACGTATCCTGCTATGCGTGCAAGCCTGCCTTCGCGTCCTAAGCCTCTTAGGATTATCCTGTATATGTGGGTTAGATCTATGTTGCCTCCGCTTATTATCGCGACACTTGTTTTATCCCGTGTATCGACTCTCCCATATAGGAGTGCTGCTAGTGGAACAGCTCCTGCCCCTTCTGAGAGTACTTTTCCTCGCTCTAGGAGTAGATAGATCGCATGGGCTATCTCGTCTTCTTCTACTGTTATCATCGAGTCTACTACTTTTGTCATTATCTTGAATGTTAGGTCGCCTAGTGTCTTTACAATTAGACCATCTGCTATCGATACGCCTGGCCTTATTGTGACTGGTTTTCCTTCCTGTAGGGCGCGTGTTGCCTTGGGAGCTACACTTGGCTCGACTCCAATTACTTTCACATAGGGCCTGTACTTCTTTAGAACCGATCCTATCCCCGAGATTAGTCCTCCTCCACCTACGGGTACAAGGACCTGGTCGAAGCTGTCTAATTGCTCCATTATCTCGAAGGCTATTGTTCCTTGCCCAGCTATTACGTCTGGGTCGTTAAAAGCGTGCACCAGGTAGTATCCTTTCTCCTCTGCGATTTTTTGAGCCGCTTTAAGTGTCTCGTCAAACACTGTTCCCGCGAGCACCACTTCTGCTCCATATCCCTTTGTTGCTTCTATTTTGGCTATGGGGGCTCCTACAGGCATGACTATTATTGATTTTAGACCAAATACAGATGCAGCATATGCTACTCCCTGAGCATGGTTTCCAGCGCTGGCGGCTACCACGCCATCATACTTGTCCTTTATCTTGTATACTTTGTAGAGGGCTCCTCTTACCTTAAATGCTCCCGTCTTCTGTAGGTTCTCGTATTTCAAGAAGACTTTTCCATTAGCCAATCGTGAGAAAGTCGATGATGCTTCTATTGGCGTTTTATGAACGTAGTCTCTTATTACTCTTAGCGCTTCTCTGCTCCGCTGAACTATATCGTTTACTAACTCGTCCAATAGGGTAACCTCCTACACTTCTAGTATCGGCAGCTAATAGTGATCCTCTTGTATAGCCGGTATGTAGGCTATTGCTTCCATCTCGAGATCTGCTCCGAGCGGTAGATTGCTTACTTCTACGACGACTCTTGCAGGTGGGACTCCTTTGAAATACTCAGAGTATACTTTGTTGAACTCCGAGAATTTACCTATGTCTTTTAGGTACACCGTTACCTTGACTACATCATCTAGTGTTCCTCCAGCCGCTTCGATTATTGCCTTTACGTTTTCTAGTACTCTGCGCGTCTTTTCTTCGAAGCTTCCCTCTATGAGCTCGCCTGTCGATGGATCTATTGGGATCTGTCCCGATACAAATAAGAACCCATCTACTAGGATCGCCTGGCTGTAAGGGCCGACGGGTCTAGGAGCCTGGTCCGTGTATATTGCTTGTTTTATAGAATTCATCTCTTCTCCCTCCAAGAACATCAATTAAAATTATAGGATACTTATGGAGGGTTAAGAATGCTTGTATACCTCTAGGTTTGTCTCAGTGTACATGGGCTACCTCTAGTTCTCGTTTTCTATACTGGGACTTGTTTCTAACTGGTTATGATCCTCGTCTCTCGCCATGATCGATATCCCTATTAGGGAGCCTCCTACTATGAGGGGCGGGTATAGTAGAGCGGCGTAGCCCGTCATTATTATGGGTTGTGTGTCTATTTCCCATAATTGTATTGTTATTTCTGAATTCATCTGTATTGAATAAACGTGGAGATAGTATTGCGATCCTTGCTTTACGGGGATCTGGACTGTTTTAGTTATTTGACCGATAATGTTTTCTTCGTAGATAATGTTTCCTGCTTGATCTTTTATTATAAGATTCACCGATGTTCCCTGCCTTGATGTTATCTTGAGGTTGAAGGTGTTGGTTTTGGCCTCAGTAATTGAGGCTACTGCTCCTGATCCCGGTTGAAGAATATACGCGGAGTTAACGTGGAATATTATCTCGTCTGTTTTAATGATATTTCCTAGTGCCAGTACTAGGGCTATGAGTAAGACTCCAGACAGTAATAGGAGGAGCCTCCTTGAAACCATGTCTATTCTCCCTTATAGGCATTGTAGATATTATTATGGAAAAACAGATAGTGAGGTTACTGTAGGCTTTTTGTGAATTCCTCTATTGCCTCTTGGTATTTTGAGAGTAGATCTTTTTTCTTTTCGTTGTAATGATTCTCTAAACGTGATATTTTCTCGCTCTTGTATTTTTCGGCGTCCTCTCTTAGTTTTCTTGTTAGGTTTATCTTGAGGTCTTCTGGTAGGCTCATAACTTTACACCATGTGTTCTCAATACTCGTAGCTACAATATAATTAATGTTACCATGACGGGAGATATAGTGGGGAATACGTGGTTGGAGGAGAAAGTTAATCAACCAAGCTTCAAGCTAAGGCTAAGAGTTGAGGGTATCAAGGTAGTTATCGACGAGTGCTTTGATAGGTCTTTCTGTGAGAGTCTTAGGGGTAGGGGCCTAATCATTGACGGCTTTCTAGAGGTTCTTGAAGCCGCCTATTTGGTTGCCAAGTGTATTATCTCGATAGGATCAGGGTGTGGATGGGTTGTTTCTCTCGATTTGATATCGAGGGTTTCTCCTAGAGACATGGACTTGTTCTTCGTATATTATGATCTAAGAAAAAGAGGGCGTATTGTTATGAGAGGGTTCCGTCCTGGCACCCTGATTATGAGAAAAGGCTCTAAGGGGAGGCCTATCGAGATACTGGTGCTTAGAGAGGGTGTTCTCGTAGAGCTCGAAGATATTGTTGAGTGGAGCAGGCTTGCCTCCGGCGATGGAATGGATCCGGTTGTCGCTATTGTAGATGGTCATGGCAACGTAACCTATTATGAGGCTAGAGCTGTTAGGAGCTTCACTTAGCATTCAATATCATACATTACTCTATACGACAAGAAGTACGAGTACTAGTGCTATCAGTGAAGACGTGGCTGTAAAGTTTAGCCCTCTCCTATAAATGGATGCTGCGAGAGGCGTTACCGGTGCCAGGACCATTAATGTGCCTGGATCTATGCTTGGACCCGTTATTCCTCCTAGTAGTGCGGCTGTTGAACCTATAAAGGATACTGCTTTTTCGAGCGTTACTAGTGCTATTATCGGGGCAATTATGCTTATTGCCTCGAGTAATATTGATTCGATCCATACTCTTCTGCGTATACTGTAGGCTTCGTCCAGTATTCTTGCTAGATCCGAGAGTGCTTCGCCTAGCCCTATTGAGCCTGCTATTCTACTAGCCCTTATCACTGCCTCAACTATTCCCTCGCCTACTGCTCTTGCCTCTTCGAGAGCCTCCATGTAGTCTTGCCCATATCGGGCTTTCTCCCCTGCTACCCTCAAGTTTATGAGTGCTTGTTCTTCTGACTGCTTTATCTTGATATATGACAATTCTCCTAGGATAGATGAAAGGGCGACTGGAACAATAGCAATGTACTTGTATCCTAGCGTGATCATTATCACGCCGAGAGCGATGCCTGTTAATGTTATTAGCGGAATATGCCGTTTACGTGGTGTGTCGCCTATTCGTGGCCTCATTAATAACAAGGCGATGCCTGTCACTATTACTGCCACGACTGGGAGGACAACGACGAATAATGCACTGTCTCCTCCTGCGAGGGGGAGTAGTGCGCCGATAGCTACTAGGCTTGTCACGGTTGCTTCGACGCCTAGTTTACCTATTTGACTATAGTTCGCCCATGAGTCCCTTATTGCGTCAAGTGCCCTGCTGGTTATTCTCAAGGCTATCGATGCCCGGGTAGCACCTATTGCTTGCAGGTTTAGGTATTCTGATAGGATTATCCTTAGCCTTCTTGACGGGGTGAGCTCCTGTAATTTCCTGAGGGACGATACAGGGTCTAGGCCTAGTCGTGTGAGCATCCTTAGCTTTGATGCTTCGTGTCGTGTCCATTTGAAGACGTCTCCGGGAACGTCTTCTAGGACGTCTGCTAGGTACTTTGGGTTACTCATGTATGGTATGAGGTAGAGTAAAAGGGCCGGTATCTCTGAGTCTATGCCTGATCCTTCGATGCTTCTCCATATTAATGGTAGAGCTTCAGCTATTACGTAGAATAGTAGACTTATCGCAGTTATGTAGAGCGCTGTATTTAGGTCGAGTAGGGCTATTATTGGAGCCGTTACCGATGCTATCGTAGAATAAGTTAAGAGAACTACTAGTATTATCCTGAGTTTTCCAGCGCTCATGGGACTTGTCTTTAGGGGATCTATTTTTATCGCCGTATATTCCGTTATGTGCTTATAATATTGTTCTAGTGGATAGGCTAAGCCCTCCAATATACTGAGAAGACCTGTAACTTGTTGTTTGCTCATATTATGCTCGCCTCCCCATACTTTGATATATAGAACTCTCTGAGCTTCGCGTAGAATGTCTCTGGAGAGGCCCCCGAGTGTATCGTTAGGAACTGTGTTCTTTCTCTTAGCTCTTGTTCCAGCATGCTCGCGGGCATGCCTAGCTTTTCCCATGCTTCGTGGAGCCTGTGAGACAGGGTGACTAGTTCTCCGGGGTCCCGTGGTTCTGTTAGGTCTCCATGAGGAATCCACCTGAATATCTCTACTAGTTCTTCGTCGGCTACTTCCGCTATACCTATGAGTCTACGGATGGCTCTTCCTCCAGGTATAGGGATTCTTCTTACATGGACTATCGCTGTTATAACTTTGAGGAACAAGGACGGTAAGCTTATGGGTTCTAGTCTCAGTCTTAGAATAGCGCCTTCCGGGCTGTCCGCGTGGAACGTCGTTATTGTTCCGTGCCCGCTTGCTGCTGCCTGTGCCAGGAGTTTTGCTTCTCTTCCTCTTACTTCTCCTACTATTATATGGTCTGCTCTTCTGCGTAGGCTGAACTTTAGTAGGTCTTCCAGTGTTATTTCTGGGGCTTCTCCTCCTGGTGTTGAGGGTCTCGCTATCAGGCTGTCCCAGTGGGCGTGGGGGAGTCTTATTTCTGGAGTGTCTTCTATTGTTATTATACGATGGTATGGAGGGATTAGTCCGGCGAGTGATTGTAGGAGTGTGGTTTTCCCGGAGCCCATGTTTCCGATTATTATAATGAAGCTCCTTGCTTCTACTAGTATCCATAGATAGGCTGCTGTTAGAGGGTCTATTACCTTGGATGCTATTAGGTCAGCCATTGTTATGGGTTTGTCGGGGTATTTTCTTATTACTGCGGTGCTCCCGAATCTGCTTATTTCTCGTGTGAACGTTACTGCGATCCTATGTCCTTCTTCTGTTAGTCCTTCAGCGTATGGGTTTGCTATGCTTATTATTCTACCTGCTTTTCTTGCTAGCTGGAGTGATAGGCTATCGGCTTCTTGCCGGGTCAGGTAGATGTCTACGTCTATCCATCTGCTTGGCTGGAATCTGTGTATAACTGCTACAGGCCTATAGGGTCCGTCGACTGCTATTTCTTCGATGTGTGGGTCTATTATGAGCGGGTATATTCTTCCATATCCGCTCTTGTATTTCTCATAGTAATATCTTTCTTCGAGGGTCTGGGGCCTGTCTAGGCCCGCTATTATTTCTTTTAGTATCTGTTCATCCGGCATCGGTGGCTCGTTTATTCTGAGTCTTGCGAGTCCTGATGCATCCTTGTACATGATATATGTTGCTGGCCCTACACTGTATTTTGCTATTATTGATTCTATGTCTGGTATCTGTGCTTTTTGATGATGTTCGTGTATTGTATTTTGTGTTAGTGTCGTTGTATGTTTTCTTTTTGCTTTTTCTAGAAGGCGGATCATTATTTTCCTCATTCTGTTATCCCTCTAGAGGAGGAATGAATGATTGGAATAGTGCCAATCCGGGAAAAATATCGGGGGCTTCATAGTTTGCTTGGTTATCCGATCGTTATGGGTTCTGTCTGGTATTGTTGTCCATTTACTGTATACTGTACTATTACTGCTTCAGGTACTGTGGATGCTGTGAATAGGAAGGTGTTTTTCTCGCCTGAGGGTATTGATGCTGGTAGCGTGGTGTCTTGGGTGGGTGTTATAGTCGATATTGTGCCGTTGGAATATACTGCTTTAGCCCCGGTTACTTGTATCTCTGTATCGTATCCGTTGGAGACTGTTACATATACTAGGCTTTGTCCGTTGTCTAGTTGTATTAGGTCTGCTGTTATAGTGAGGCCTTCGGCCATGTTCTGTGCCTTGTTGATGCTGTTCTGGAAGTATTGGTAGACGAGCATTCCACCTACTATTGTTGCGCTTATTAATACTACTGTAGCTACTAGTGGGGAGAGACCTTTCCTCTTTAGCCGTGCTCTCTGCATTTTCTCGACCTCTGTTTTATCGTCGTTATGGGAGTATGTGGTTAGAAACTAATGTTTTTTAGAATTATTATTAGAATAAATAATAGGGACCCTCTCCTTTCCGAGAATAATAAATCTCCAACCACACATAAACACCGCGGTGGTTCCAGATGGAAAAGGTAAAAGACTATACACCCTCAGAAGACAAGAAACTAGAAGACCTCCTAGCCTCCTATAACGATATTCATGGCTTCATGGCAGGACATCTAGCCACTGCTATAGAAATACTCTCGAAAGCCCTCCCCTCCTCACAACTAAGAATCCTCACATTCACGGGGAACCTAGTATCCACAGGCCTCCGAGGAGTATTCACAGAACTAATCAGAAGAAAACTATTCAATATAGTAATTACAACGACGGGCGCGCTAGACCACGACATAGCCAGGGCGGAAGGCGGCACGTATCTCAAAGGTTTCTTCGAAGCAGATGATGCCAGGCTTTATGAAGAAGGATACCATAGATTAGGAAATATATTCATCCCGATAGAATCATATGGGCCTAAAGTCGAAGGATTTGTGAGAAGACTACTAGAACATCTACCCGAGAACAAGAAGAAATGGGGGATACACGAACTACTATACGAGGCTGGCAAACAAATCAATGATCGAAATAGTTTCCTCAAGGCTGCGTATGAAGCAGGAGCACTAGTGTTTGTCCCGGGATGGCCAGACGGCGCATTTGGCACCTCGCTATTCATGGAGGTACAGAGAACCGGAAGGGATCTCGTGATTGACTATTTCATCGATATGAAGAAGCTATCAGATATATTCTTTACGTCTATGAAGGGTACTGCTACAGCACTAATAATAGGAGGAGGGATAAGCAAGCATCACGCAATATGGTGGAGCCAGTTCAGAGAAGGCCTCGACTACACAGTCTATATTACGACTGCATGCGAATATGACGGCAGCCTAAGCGGAGCCCATCCACGAGAGGCGATATCATGGGGCAAGATAAAACCCGAGTCAAGGAAAACAGTAGTATATGGAGACGCGACTATAATAATGCCTATTCTTGCCACTGCCCTAATCAAGCGTATAGGATCGCTATAATCTCCCAGAATACCCGACAATCAAAGAAGCCCAGTGTAGCGGGCCTAGACCTATCAGCCGGAAAAGGAGAAAACTCTATAGCAATACTAGAGGAAGATACTATTCAGATCTACACTTCTAAAGACATCTACAAGATCACTAGTCTAATCAAGGAATACCCGATCAATATAGTAAGCATAGACGCACCTCTATGTACACCATATAGGGGATTTCGAAAAGTAGAAAGAGCCCTAATGAAATGCACCGGAACAGGGCTCCTTCCAGGAGGGCTAAAAGGCATGCATAAATTGACAAAGATCGGAAACTCACTATGCTGGCAGCTCTACGAGGCCGGAGTCATAGCATTAGAGACACACCCAGGCACAATAAAAAGAGTCTGCCGTATCTATCCAGAAAAAACTATAATGCTAAGAGGAGACGAGCTAGATGCATTTCTCGCACTACTTAACTCACTCGCATTCACAAACAATGCTTCCTTAACACTTATGGAAGACGCACCCATCACTTTGCCTAGTTGTACAATTATAAGAATGCTACTAGATAGACTCAAACTTTATAAATTAATAATCGAGAACATATGACTACCATTGATCCATTTAAATTCTAAAGAATAAATTATAAGGAAAATTAAAAGTACTAGCATTAATCATGGACTATTTAGTCTTCTCCGAGATTCCATAGCTTCTTTACCGTGGATTTGAAACCAGCGCTCACACTATCGACGACTTTAGGGGATAATTGCATCCTAACCCTTTCTGGCGGCGGATACACCTTGCTCAGCGCTATTGAAACAGATAGAACGTGGCTCAATAATACGTGGGCTCCTTTATACGGGTCTTCCGATATGAATCCCTCGAACAATGGAATCCACTTTTCTGGATTTCTACTTCTACGAAGAAGCACCAAAAATCCGCCTACCACAGGACCTATATCTTTTCTCAGCTTGAAGAACTTATAGTTCTCTGAGCCTCCTTCTTCTGTTATGTACTCGTATTTCTTTAATACATTGATCATTGTCTCGAAAATTTCTTTCGCTTTTTGTCCTCCTATCCTGATTAGCGTCGACTCTCTTCTCTCAGGTGTAGCACTTCTAAACTGTATTACCGGGCCTCTAGCTGTTTTCCTTAGCACTAGCTTGTATGTTCTGTTTTCTAGTTCCTCTAAGCCCATACATGTCCACCTCTTTTACTTTGTTAATCCTATTCTAATTTAGTTATGAATACGAGACGCAGGTTTAAAACGTTATTTTTACAGAGTAACAGAGTATTCGTAATATATCGGCTTCCTAAGCTAATACAGGTTTTTAGAGTTAGCAGGTCTCCTTGGATCGGCCTTATTATACAATTTATCCGGATAAAAATACATATATCCTTGTGCATCATCGAAATTTTAATAATACCGTATTACAAAGACTTCGAATACTCAAATTACACCAAGTATATGCTAGTATCTAAATCCCTCTTTTTAAAGGGGAATATTTTTTAGTCATATACTCATATTTCTCTATATTGGAATCCCCTCGGGGTGCATAATGTGAGAACAAAGAACTCTAAAAACGGCTCGAACCTTCTACACAGGAAAATCCAAAGGCTCGGTGCATCCTCACTAATAGTGACACTCCCAAAGGAGTGGGCCCGTAGGCATGGAATAAAGGTCGGGGATATACTCACGCTCTACGATGAGGGTGATAAACTCGTTATAGCTCCTAACGATGAAAGCTATAAAACTAGATTAAAGTTCAACCTAGGTCATACCCATGTAGAGAGGCATGCCAAAAGACTAATCTTATGCTCCTATGTGTTTGGTTTTGACGAGGTCACGTTTTACTCGCAGAAGACGCTTAAAAAAGAATATATCCAAAAGCTGAAATCAATGGAAGAACTACTTCCTGATATAAATATCGAAGAGGACTTTAACAAAGTTCATGTTAAAATGAAACATATAGGAAAAGAAGCAACATTAATCGACAAACTGGTAGAATACGGTAGACTAATATCAAGACTTTACGCTGACTATATCGAATTCTTGAAGGGCAGCAGGCCACTAACACGTGAAGAACTCGAAGGAAAATACAAACACCTTATGAAGATAAACTACATGCTTCTAAGGACAGCAAACAGCGTGAAATCCTATAATAAGGCACACGAGAGAAAATGCCGCTACATGGTATCAGCAAGCAACCTGATAGGCATCATAGCCGACTCAGCCTACAAGCTTGGACTCGACCTAATATCAATGGCCTCGAGACTATCTGAAGATGAGAAAGAAAGATTATCCTTCCTACTACAACTCCTCGAAGTTGCGCTATCAACTACCGTATTTTCCATAAGACCTCCAAGCGTTAGGAAATCAGAAGAATCATACTACAAGGTCAGAGACATACTTAACATGGAGGGAGACCTAGAAGAAATAATAACGAAATCTTCTCCTGCATTCGCGTATTTTGTCGCAAAAATAATGGAGATCGCAAGGATCATCGAGATAGCTGAACACATAATGCTGTGTAATGCACTTATAGAAAAATATAACGAACCAGAATTCGTAGTAGAGAACAACAGACATACAAGATACATATAAATTCTCCACATTCATCTTCCATAATGTTTTATTTCTCCTATATTTTGCGGTTAATCTTTATACCCCTACAAAATTATCTCCTATAGAATGGATGACGAAGAATCCCTGAAAGGAGCCGGGGATATAAGGCTATGACCCAGCCCCGCATCGCCGACACCCTTACTTCTAAATCCCTTATAGAAGGAGGGATGCAAAATTGAAGACTGTCACAATATACTATTCTGACGATTTTAAGAAACATGATCCTACTCCATACCATCACCCTGAAAATCCAAATAGGCTAGTTTTAGCATTGAATAGCATTCAACATCTAGAGAATATACATATAGTGGAGCCCCCTATAGGAGACGTCCAGAAATATCTTAACGTTCACTCTAATGCTTATTATAGTTTTATAATGGAAAGAATACTGGATAGCGACAGCGTAGTATGGGTTGATCCAGATACCTATGTATCTCCCGGAACGATAGAAGCCCTAAAACGACTAGCAGGATCTGTCGAATCCTCTCTAGACATGCTACAGGATGATAGAGGACCTATCTTAATCCTTGGAAGACCACCTGGTCATCACGCAGGATATAATGGAACAGGGCTTGGAGCTCCTACACTGGGATTCTGTATATTCAATACATCCGCTCTACTAGCAGTCATATTACATAGGTTAGGGAAAACACTCGTATTCGACTTCGATGCCCATCACGGGAATGGAACCCAAGATATATTATGGGAAAAAGATATCCTCCACATAGATATCCACCAAGACGCCTCAACAATATATCCAGGGTCAGGTCATCCTAGAGACATCGGAGGCAAACCTGGAACAAAGATAAATATCAATATCCCTCCACGTGCGGGAGACGACTTACTAGAACATGCTGTTTCCATCGTTGACCAAATCATAGCGGGCTATGAACCCGATTATATTGTTGTGAGCGCTGGATTCGACGGATACATAAACGACAACCAATTCGTCTCTTTAAGATACTCTGAATACACATTCTACCTACTAGGGAGAACACTATCAAAATACTCTAATAGAATAATTACGGTCTTTGAAGGAGGCTACGGACTAGGCCTTTCAAACGGCCTTCAGTGGTATATCCTAGGACTCCAAGGATATCCCCAGGGGCCTAAGCCAATTACTTCAAGCGATCCATCAACATGGAATAAATACAAGACACGACTAGAAGAACTCAAAGAACTAATAGGATTAGATCCGGGCCTGTGACGCAACAGTATACTATAATATTCCTCGGCCAGAAAAATTCACTCGATGGGCAATGAAGAGACGACGGTCGACTGAATAAAAAGAATGATGATCATTCCCCTTCAACGAGCCCCACGCCTAGTACCATGAAGGACTCCTCTTAGAGACAAATGGAGCTAACAAGAACAAGAATACTATAACATATTCGTAATCTAAGCCTAGATAATTATGAACAACGACTAGTAGAGATGTAATAACAACCATTGACATCGTGATGAAGCCCATAACCCTGCCAAGCCTCGTCGGCTCAGACTCCAATATCAGCCTCATTAATCCAACTTCAGCTAGCCCAGCGGATATAAGCAGAAACGAGAGCTCTACAAAGCCACTAGTGACTAATGAAAGCATGCCCGCGCCTACAACAGACAAGATTATAAGTGGAGGGCTATAAGCGAGAATGCCCACTGCTGCCCCTAGACTATAGAATAATCCGTAGAGAGTTATCGTGACAGGACTAAGTTCTAGACCCGATTCTTGTAGCGCTAGGACCCGTAGGATTCCTACCAGCGAAGTTAGATAGGCCAATACCATTAATTGTCGTCCTTGAATAATAAGATATCCTTCCCCGAAAGCAGCGGCGTCTGCAAACTTGTCGAGGTTCTTGAGGAGACTCTCCCTAATGGCCGGTCTTCTTATCCTAAAGAAGATTGCTAGCGATGCTATTCCAGTAGATACAAGTACTAGTTTAATCGCTGTTACTAGACTCATTATATCATATATTGAAGTGTAGCTTATCGCGAGTGTAAATACTATGTATAATAAGCTGGACAGTCCTCGCAGACTGAATATCGTTTTTGGCCAAGACTCATAGTCTGTTAAATTAATGAGGACAGTTGTAAGACTGGACACTACTAGTCCTAATTGTAATGAGGCTATGAAATAAACAGTTATACCCGACCAGAACTCCGTTGAAAAATCATAATTAAAGAATTCCATCATAGCAAGAGAAATAAAAGAGACGAGTAAGAAGGGAAGCCTCCACCTGCTCTCATCAGATACGAGCTTCCCCCCAATTCTAAAGCCTAGAACATAGCCGACCCCCCATGCTAAAGCTACGAATATTGCTATTCCAGGATCAGATGCATAGTCTTCAATGAAGGCTATCTCTATCAGTGCCCATATCGTCATTGATAGAGCAACTAGCAAGGAAGACGCCAATGTATTGTGGTGCAACGTCTTTGTCCCACTAACCAGAGAGTCCTTAGATCGATCCTATAAGGTGTCAACCGTGATAAGCCTCGAAAACTGGAAGATACCTTACTCTGCATCCTATTTTCTTTAGATCGCCGTAGAGCGATGCGATGTTTCTACTCTCACCATTAACAATAATCAAGTCAAGACAATAACCGTCGAGATGCATGTGCATGTATCCATGTATTATCCTTTTATGGGATCTAACGAGATTTGCTACCTCAACATTATTACTACAGAGCGCCACTATCACCCCACTACATTTGTGGTCAACCATCAGGTGCCTATGATCCTCGAGATAACTTCTCACGGCTTCCTCAATTATTCTACTCCTATCAACTCTCAACATCTTGGCAAGTGTGTCTAAGTCCTCTGCAACGTCTTCACTGATACTAATACCAAATCTTCTTTTACTTGTTCTCTCCTTCATCTTGATTCATCGCCCTTTCATTATCGCAGATAATATAAATAGCAGTATTAATATTCCTCCGGAGACCGCTGACGGAGCCAGATCTAGAGATATAGAAATCAGTAAGCCAATACTAGCAGATAGTATCGATACAAGTATAGAGAAAGTAGTAGACCGTGCTACACCTCTGCACATCATTGCTGCGATAGCTCCTGGTAGCAGAAGATAAACGTGTTCTAGGACGAATCCTACGCTCTTTACCAGGCCTATAGTTGTTAAGCCTATCATTGTGTACAGGGACCAGTCATACAGCCAGATTTTCAGTCCAGCTAGTCGTGCGTCATCTGTGTCTGACCCTATATATATTATCTCGCGGCCCACAGCGTATACGTAGATGACCGATAACAATCCTATCACTATCGAGTAGGCTACGATCTCAGAGGAGGAAAGAAGAGGATCACCGATAACTATCGAGACTACACTGATCCCATAGGAGTATCTTGTCAGAACATAGTATAAGACTAAAGCTCCCATAGAACTACTGAACGCTACAAATATACTTGCTGAATCTTCAGGATCCACTCCCTTATAGATCATGTATCCAGCCGCATACACAAGAACCATACCTATAACAATGGTCCATAAGAACCAATTGCCTCCAACCGATACAGAAGCCACGATGCCAAGTCCCGCGGCTAGAAACGCGGCGTGGGGTGAAGATGCCGCTAGATACCTTAGCCTACGAGTATAAACGAGTATGCTTAGGCTGCCCATTGCTGTACTCGACATAACTATAGTGAAGAACCATTCAATAGGATACGAGTTACTGACAATGTATACTATACTTAATATAATACTAATTACCGCGGCGAAAATCGTTATATTAAAGATAAGTGAACTTCTCATCCTCCCATCCCCCCTAATAGTGCGAGTCAAATAAGTGTATGTGGTACTCGACTTCCCTGAAGCCTCTACCATACGCCCTGGAAAGAACCTCTTCTCGTAACACCTCGCTTGGCCTCCCATACGCGATCACTCTCTTGTTTAAGAGCAGAATCTTATCCGTGTATTCGAGGAGGATAATTGGGTCATGGCTTGTTACTAGTACAAGTCTTTCCTTAGAGAGCATGCTTATGATGTCTGCGAACTCAAGTTTACTGGCTGGATCCATAGGTCCTAAAGGCTCATCTAGTAGAAGGATACTGGGAGCATACATAAGACTTCTTGCGATGTAGGTTTTCATTAATTGGCCTCCGCTGAGCTCAGTTAGTTTCCTATCTAAGATATCTTCGTGTATAATTGGTTCAATGTTATGGGGTATTTCTCGACAAGGAGGCCTAGGCCATCTTTGTCTCCTGATCATATATGAGTAGCATAGGAATTCTCTAACCGTTATTGTCGAATACTTGGAGACTTCGGGTCTCTGTGCAACGTAGCCGATACTGCGTCCTGCTAGCCGTGGATTTGCTGTCGTGTCTTTGCCATTTATGCAGATGCATCCTTTTTGGGGTTTCACGAGGCCTGCTATTGATCGGAGGAGCGTGCTTTTCCCTGCGCCGTTTGGGCCTAGTACTTGTATAAGTCCAGGTCCCTCTATTTTTAGATCGATGTTTTCTAATGCAGTTATGTCCTTGTATTTCACTGTCAGATCTCTTATTTCGATATACATTGTTTCACCGTGCACACTCGCCATTAAAATATAATAATTCTGTGCACAGTTTTTAAACGATAATGGAACTAGTCTATAGAATCACGCAAACATAACAAGGGTGTATGCAAGATGCTAAATAGGATACATGCAACAATAATTACAATTATACTCATATTAGCAATAGCAGTATCACTAATCCAGATGACGTTTACAAATAGTGAAAACAGCCAGTCTCCACTAATCTTAACAACCTTTCCGGGAATCGATAAAGATCTAGAATCACTCCTTGCCGGATGCGAAGTGAAAATAGAACACCTTGTGCCAAGCGGAGTTGACCCACATGACTACCAGCTAAAACCCTCGGACTATGAGAAAATCAACTCTGCCCTACTAATCATATCCACAGGACACACGCCTTTCGAACACCAGATAAAAGACATAGCAGGAGATAAAGTAGTAGAAATACCAGAGATACCTAATTTAACACTATACACTCTACCTAGCGGTGCTGTAAATCTACACATGCCAATCTACGATCCCCAAAACTACATAAAGTATATTGAATACGTCTCAAGCATAATAAAATCGAAGATCCCAGAGTGTAGTGACATCATAGATCAGAACAAAATCAATCTTTCTGAAAGGGCAGAAAAAATCTATGATGAGTACGCGAATATATTGAGAGAAAAACCCGCAATACTATCTTCCCCAGCTTCACAATACGCTGTAGCATGGCTTGGCGTTGATATAGAGGGATTCATTCTAGTAGAGCACGGAACTAGCACTTCTCCCGAACAAGTCAGCCAAGCAGAAGAGATTTTAAGTCATGGCGGTCTTGCCGTCATAATAGTTGACGATAAAGGAGAACCAGTCGACCAGGCTAGTTCCTATCTTAACAGTCTAGCTGAAAAGTACGGATCTCCCGTACTTAAAGTACCAGCTCCCTATCTAGATACCTCTACTCTAGACAAAATACTCTCTATCACCGCTCAAGCCGAAGAGCTTAAGAAATAGAACTAGTCCTAGTTTAATCCTTTTAATTCTATCATACACTCTTAAACATATTGAGTGGGGTGCGGGTCTCCCGCGTTACGCGGTTGAGGTGTAAAGTGTGGCATGTCCTTATGCCAAGAGCATTAAAGGTACAATCGCGTACTGTGAACTTATAAGGAAAAAAGTTAGTACATTACGCTTCCCCTGTAAAGGTAACTACAAGAGATGCCCCATCTATGCTAGGTATACTGCTCGGAGACGTGAAGCACCCGCACCCCAACCCAGCGTAGAAACTCCCACGGAAAAAACAATAGAAGCTGAAGCCCAACCTGCCAAGCAGGGATTCAGGGTCAAGCCAAGCGAGGCACTCTGCGATAGTTTAATCCTTGCAGCCCTTCTCACCAGTGGAAGCGCATCGGAAACATTTAGAGGAACCTTAAGTGATCTTGTAAAATGGCTAGAGAACGAGAAAGGAGAATCCGATTATCTCAACTTCCTAGTAGGTACAGTTGACACTTATTCTTTCAGAGGATTATACCGCAAGCTAACTCTCACCTACATGTTTGAAAAGTCAGGAAAACAGTATTGTGGAGAAGAGGCGTCCAAACTCTTTTTCCAGCTTAGCAGTTCCTCGATAGACATAATGATCTATAATATTGAGTGGGAAAGTATACCTTTATGGAAAGACTTGATACTCAAGGAACTCGAATAAATATTCACAATATATTTATTATAGTTTAGTTTTCTACAGATTTAACTATTCGGTATAACGGTTGAATACATAAAATGTATAAGCCCATATGTAATGACTTGGATTGTATGGAGGTGCGTGGCTAATGCTTCCGTCAACCCTGATATTCACAGTGGTTTCTCCTATACTAATTATGACAGCGATCGTGATAATGGCCATAGGCCTCATGTACAGAATAAAAGAACAAATCATTGGAAGTATCGGATATCTGTTTCTGGGGCTCTCGTTTGTTACAGGTTTACTAGCACTCAATAAGATTGACGAGACACTAATAATAGAGTACGGATGGAAATACCAATATGTGAAACTCCTAGAAGCAGGAATAATAAACCCGTTTAAAGGACCAATATCCCCTAGCTATGTACAAATCGGCAGTTGGAGCAATGCTGTCGGGCTCTTCACTCTTACTTCTATCTTCCTTGTACTAGGAGCTGCCATACTGTCATATATAGGAGTGCTAATGATCGGCTTCGATAGTAAAAAAGCAGTTGTTGCCTCTGTTATTGTTATTATCATTGGAGGAGCAGGAATCTATTATTTAAACAAGGCGGTGAACGTATTAGTTTTTAACGAGGACATAGTTAGCAGCCTCGCATATAGAGACCTAGGAAGTGTGTTAAGAGGAGCAAGCATAATTATAGCATTTGCCATTATAACAATAGGCGCAGGTAGCATATACCTGGAGACAAAAACCCGTGATTATCTGTTATACGCAGTGTCTTCTCTGTTCGGCGGCATAGGCTGGAGTATATTCTCCGCAAGCTGGACTACGCACTTCGAAAAGCTTAGCATATTCCAGTTTATATCTACTGGACAGGTTACAACCCCGGTCACCCTATATATCGTTGCTGCATTCTTTATCGTTATCGGATCCATTGGACTGCTACTTGCCAGCATAATAGAGATCGTGGCAAGTACTATGGCTGGTGTCGAGGGAGAAGAAGTCCTTGAAGCAACTGAGCTAGAGGAAGTCGAGATAGAAGAGGCTTAGGTTTAAATAGTGTCTTTTTCCTAGCAAATATATACCGTTTTTAGGGCTCATGGTCTTTTCCCTGTGGCTATATATTCTACAATACGACTAAGAACGACTGTAGCTAGAAATCGTTGTAAAGGAGGAGAATGGAAAATGGTATTCCCATTCCAGAGTGTGCAAGACTTCCAAATAAAAATAGACGATGAACACGAGCTCTTCAGGAAAGCAGTAAGAGAAGTAATAGAGGCAAAAGTGCTTCCAAAGTGGCAGGAAATAGAGAAAACAAACGAGATACCACAAGAAATCTTTGAAGAGTTTGCACGACAAGGATTCTTCGGAGTCGGAATACCCGAAGAATACGGTGGCCAGGGAGGAGGACAACTACTACAAGCAATACTAACGGAGGAAGTAGCAAGAGCAGTTCCAAGCCTAGCGGTCGCTATTGGAGTAAACCACCTATTCGGCATCCCGATACTAAAGTTCGGAACAGAGGAGCAGAAGAAGAAATACATAGTCCCAATCGCCGAGGGCAGAGCCTTCGGAGCACACGCCAACACTGAGCCAGGAGCAGGAAGCGACGTCGCAGGCATACAGACCAAGGCAAAGAAAGAAAACGACCACTACATTATCACTGGCAGAAAGATATTCATTAGCGGAGCAGAAAAAGCAGACTTCTTCGTAGTATCAGCCAGAACAAGCCCACCGAAACCAGACAAGCGCTGGTGGGGAATAAGCGTATTCGTAATAGAAAAAGACACTCCCGGACTAAAGATCGGCCAGAGATTCAACGTAATAGGAATGAGAGGAGAACAGCCATACGAAGTAATCCTAGACGAGGTAAAAGTACCAGCTGAAAACCTAGTAGGCCCAGAAAACGAAGGATTCAAAGTAATAGTAACAACCTATGACTATACGAGAATAGGCATAGCCGCACAAGCAGTCGGTATAGCGCAGGCAACATTCGAAGCAGCAGTAAACTACGCTCTACAGAGAGAAGCCTTCGGAAAGAGGCTAATAGAATTCGAAATGATAATACAGAAACTCGCCGATATGTACATGAAACTAGAAGCAGCAAGACTCCTAACATACTGGGCAGCCACACTAGCCGATGAGGGCCGCAGAGAATTCGTGATCGCAAGTAGCTTAGCTAAGGCATTCGCAACCGAATCAGCAGAATGGATCGCGAGACAAGCAATACAGATACATGGCGGAATAGGAGTAGACGAGGAGACCGGAGTAGCCCGCTACCTAAGAGACGCAGTAATAACAACAATCTACGAAGGAACAAACGAAATACAGAGACTAACTATAGTCAGACAGCTCGTGAGACAACTCTTCGGCCTAAAGATATAATTCGGAACAACGAGAACCTATTACAGAATTTTTCCCCTTTACTCTTAGACGATATCAAAATATCTTTGGATAAGTATCAAAATATAATGGGTGTACGAAAGTGTTTACCATATCATTCATATTTCTGCTAGGATTCCTAGTAGGATTCCTTCTCACATATAATAAGAGGAGTCTGCCTGAAGCAATTATATGGGGATTACTGACAGGCATAGCATTTGATATAATACTAGTCGTAATCAAGGTCCTAATATATGTAGTTCTGGTCCTTTTAGCTATTGCAATAATTGCTTCGCTGCTCAGAATATCCAAAGAGCGATAATCTAGAGGAAAATATGCTATTGCACAATAAAGCTAATTCTTTATATAATTTAGTTATTAAAAAATAATTAATATAGGTTTAAAGAGCTTGCATTAAGCCAGGCCCTTTCTAGCCAGCAGATAAGTTATTATTGAGAGTACATATGTCGCTATCACTAAGTATAGATTCGTTGTCACCGCTAGTATTCCTACCACGGATAATAATACTCTCAGCCAAGTCCTTCTAATATGGCCTCCTAGATAGCCTGCGAATCCGGCGCTTGCAGAGACTATTACCCCTATCGTTGCTATGATTGCATAGATAAGCTGTCCTACAGTTGCTTCTCCTTCCATTATTGGTATTATGAGCATAGCCGGGTTAACCGCGAATATGAATGGCAGAACATATTTGGCGAAGGCCATCCTAGTAGCGTTAACCGCGGTCTTCCAGAAGTCGGCTCTGGCCACTGTTGCACCGGCGAAAGCGGCTAGAGCTACAGGCGGTGTTACGTCGGCTAGTATACCATAGTAGAATACGAACATGTTCGCGGCTAGTAGAGCCGCTGCCGCGGGTATTCCTAGCATTGTCTGTGCAGCCGTCATAATTGCTGTAGCGCTTATTAGGCTTGTTATAACGTAGTTTGCCGTAGTAGGTACTCCCATTCCTACAAGTATGCTTATTAGTCCGGCGAATATGAGTAGGAGATAGATATTGTTGTGTGCTATTGCTATTAGTGTCTCTCCTAGCCTAGTGCTTAGACCTGTTAACGTTAGACTTCCTTGAATTACACCTGCCATGGCTGCAGCCATGAATACAGGGATGCTATTTCTTACAGCTTGTTCTATGCTTCTTATTATTACTTGTGAGAATGGTCTTAGTGCTGGAAGTAGATAAAGCACGAATGTCAGAAGTAGTAGTGATATTCCGCCGAAATATGCTGTGGCTAAACTGTTTAGTCCAACTAGGTATCCTATAACGTATAATGCTATGCCTGTTATGGTATATGTTATTTTTGTTGATAGCTTTAGGTAGTCGGTAGCCCATACTGCTGCTATTAGTGCTAGGCTTAGGCTTGCTACAACTGCGTGTTGGGGTGGGAGTCTTATAACGAGGAGATAGACTATTAGGGCTACTGGAGATAGGAGATATAGTTTTTTGAGCATTGGTTTGACGTCTGGAACCTCTGTTAGTCCTTTCAGGCTTCTTCGTTTTGCTTCGAGGTCTACGAAATAGTATAGGCTTGCGAAGTAGATGAATGCTGGAAGAAAGCCTGCGATTACTATGTCTCCATATGGTCTGCCTAGATAGCTTGCCATTATGAACGCTGCAGCCCCCATTATAGGAGGCATTATTTGTCCTCCAGTGCTTGCACTTGCTTCTACTGCTCCTGCGACTTCTGGTGGGAATCCGCTCTTCTTCATTAGAGGTATTGTGAATACTCCTGTTGTGAATACATTTGCAACACTGCTTCCTGATAGCATTCCCATGAATCCGCTGCTAACGATTGATACCTTTGCGGGTCCTCCTGGCTTTTTACCGAATAGGCCTAGCATTAGCCTAGTTATGTAGTTTCCTATTCCTATTTGTTCGAGGAAGTTGCCGAAGAATAGGAATGCGAACACGTACATCGCCATGACTGTGTATGGTATGTTGAATAGTCCTTCTCTTGCATAGAACATGTCTGTTGCCCATTTCAGAGCATCAAATTTGTAGAAGTCTAGGTAGTATAGTAGGAAGACTATCATCACGAATATCATCCACGGACCTACTGCTCTTCTAGTTACCTCAATTACCATGATAAAGCCGATAATAGCCATGATTATCGATATTCCTGTTAGGTTTTCGGGGATACTTCCCTCATTCGCGACAACATATGGTTGAAGCCATGCATTATATGCAATAGCAATGAATCCTATGACTGCGAGTATATAGTCATATACAGGTATTTTGTCCACGTATTTTTTCATAAACTCTCTTAACTGTTCTTCGGTTGCCTTCGTCGGCGGTCTCTTGGCTGGATATATCAAGAATCCTACTGCGACAAGTATCGCCATAACCAGTATCAGTGAAACGTTCAAGTCTAGGTAGAGATGTTTATTTATGAATTCTCCTAATGATACGAGACCTATACCCTCTATGAAATTAACTAGTGTTCCGTGGAAATTCATAATATAGAATATCTCTAAGAATGCCATGAATATTGCCATGGCTAAAACTATTAAGTGTACTTTTCCTTTGCGGGCTCTCCTAGCCATGACAGTGAATACAGAAATGTGCTCGGGTAACTCCTCCTCTTCCTCCATGACATTATCAGTAGCCATACCATATCCACCTACTCCGACCTATCTAGGTACGTTTCAGTCAAGGTGATTTTCATAAGGCAGGTTACACGAATGCTTCAAGTGGTTATTGAAACAGGTTCTTTAAATATCTTAATTTGAAACTGCTTTATATTAGTAGCAGATACTGAGAACCCATAGATATAGTCTAGAAACAATTATCGGTTTCCAATGGAATATAGGAGTTGAGGGGCATCCGAGGAAATGAAGAAAAATATAAGTCTAATAATTATCCTACTATTATCTCTGAGTATTGCCTCACAAACAACTTTAATTGCCGACTCCCAATATTCTCCTGTGAGTGACCTCCAATTTCCATCAATAGGCGGTATTATATCGACCATGCTTACTCCAAGTAACTATAGCGTTACATTGTACGCTGAGAATAGCTGTATAAAGACTGTGATTAGGCTCGGAATTAATCCATTCCTATTGTCAATACTAAACAATTCTTCTATCTTAGTTACATCCAGTATAGAAAATAATACCCTAATAGTTGATAGTCGTCTACTACTCAAACATGATTTTATATCAGTTCTATTAAATGACACTAATATAGAATACAATGCTAGCTATGAATTCTCGGCACAACCGCGGTACAGAGAGGATGGCGTGATGTTTTTAAGACTCGCAAATTCCTCCTCCCACATCTTGATCGAAGGCCGATATAATATAACAGGCAGCTTGTACGACAACGTAATCTTTCAGGGAACACTACATATTACCGGCTACGGTGGATACATTGAAATTGTAGATAAATACTTGTCAAATTCCTCGCAAATAACATTACTTGTCGAACAGCTTGAGAATCTCTTTAATGCGAGAATCACTAGGATCGAGACTAGGAAAATTAATAATACGTATTACATTGTATCGATTAACGCGTCATTGTACGCGCGGCCCACTATACCATTAAATATAGTGGGTGGAACTGGAGAAGAAACACTAAGTCTCTCAGGAAGATCTATAATTATAGATGTTAACGCTAAAATATATGGCGAGCTCAGGACCTTCAATGATTATCTGTCAGCTCTTAAATTTAGCGGCCATATGGTTATGCTCTCAGGAACGAGAATACCTAACCTACTGGGTTTCGAGTACAACAGGAGAGTCGAATCATCGCAGCTGGAAAAACTATTGTTATGTGGAGACAACGAACTATATATTACTAAGAACGGAAGTTATCTCGAGATACAACTTCCCAGTGTCAGCACCGAAAACCAGTCCTGTAATAATACCGTCAAGTTACTAGCGGATAATCTTCTATCACTGGGATTGCCACGTGATACTCCGGTTAGTTTAGTGTGTAGAGATTATGGCGTGACACAAAAATATACTCTATCCGAGCTAAATTGTGCCTGCAGCAAAGATTCTACCCTGAAAAACCCAGGTTTATATACATCTACTAATGACGAGTCTACAAATACCATGACCACTATAACTACTACATCAAGATCAAACAATACCCTTTATGCTGTGATCGGCATTGCTATCGTTATACTCCTAGGAATATTGTCATTCTATAAGAGACAATGATCACATTATAACATAATTGTAATCCTAGTTAAAGATACCTTTTTCCCAACTCTGTATGCCATGTCTATGAACATGCATTCAAATATACGAGCTGTCCTCGATGTTTGTTTTCCCGGATTCGCTCTTTTGACTCATATAGTTTATCTATTACTTCTCTGAGACTAGAGGCCGAATCACTATGTTCCTTAAAAACGTAAGTCAGAGCATGCTTTCTGCATAGTTTACTATCCATAGTTTAGACCTCTTTCAAATTTCCCCGTGATATACTGTTATGACCCTAGGCAGGGAAATGCGACCGTTAGTCATAACATTATAGACCCCCGGGTAGGCTGTTGAAATTATACAGCAAGATAGAATATCTCGGGAGTTCTCCTTCCAAAAGCATCTATTAGGTTTCAATATGAGTCTATCTTGCTCCTTATATTTCTATTCCTATTGTGGAATCTTGATTTGCTGTTTCTTGTGCTAGTTTTGTAAACTTGTATCCTGTGTTTAAAGCGATAATAGAGAAGTCTTTACCACTGCTAGTTAGATAATTATACTCTTACACTATATAGTACTTTAATCTCCCTGGACTTAAAGATCCTGTAGATTGTTCCTCGAGTAACGTGTACTTCGAGTATTTTTATCTCCCTGTATGTTCCGAGTCCTTGGAAGAGTTTGTGTTATCGTGAGCCCTATGAGGGCTGCCTTATGCTACCGCCTTTACAACTCTAGCCACGATATATCCATATATTGCACCGCTTACCAATGCGGCAATTATCCAGACTAATACTACACCGGTCGTAGCAATAGCATCGAATAGTATAGCGTCTAAAGCAACGGCTGCCGGTCCCGCAGCTGCCCCTGCGAGTGCAGCTACTTTTTCATCATATCTTCTCCATCCTGTAACAGCATAGATTATCTCGCTCATCATTCCCTGGACTATTCCGTATATGAGGTTTGTGAATCCTCCTGCAGTCGGTATAAAGGACTCGATCAATGCTCCAAGAGTTTCGCCGAGAAACCCGGAAAACGGCTTTTTTATTAGGGTAGCAGCAAAGGGTGCTCCTATAAACCATAACCCATACGAGATCACTCTCGCAAAGATTGGTCCGCCTATGGCTTTTGCGGCATCATACACGTACCATGCGGCATAGAATATTATTGCCGAGATAACTGCTACAACCGCGAGATATGCGAAGTCTATCGGTGTCCAACTTCTAGAAGAACCAGCTCCTCTATATTCTCTAATGAGCGATTTATCTCCGCTCATTGCTAGTTCACCAATTATACAAGACAACAATCGTTTCCACACTTAAAACATTAGAGTATAATTAGCATGTATTCTCTGCAGAGACAGTGCAGTGCTCCAACATATAATCGCGTCATTAACCTGTCATAGAATTATATAATGAATCAAGAAGAATTAGTGCCTGGCCCCGGCTTGGGGCCCCTGCAGGGCCTCTCGGACCCCACTGGGAACCCCAACGCGGCCGGCTTAACTTCCGGGTTCGATACGAGTCCGGGTGTTACCCGGCCGCTATGGCCGGGCCAGGCATGTAGATTCATGTTCTTGAACAGGTTTATATTGTTTTCCCCAGCTTAAGCAGTGGGTCTCTAATGGGATCCTCAAGTATTTACTAGGTGTTACGGGGGCTCACTCCCATTACCTATATACAGCCTATAATGATATACTCGGAGGCTTTAGGAGGTGCCATATTACAATGGTAGTAGACGTGATAAGAAGAATATTCTCAAAACCAGCGGCAAAGGACTGGGGCGAAGTATGGGGCGAGGTTGAAGAGCCGGGGGTCCCGAGCTTCCTAGCGCAGGACTCTCCGGCGTTCACGGAGCTTCTTACAAGACTTAAGATGAGCCAAGAAGAGCTAGATCGTCTAAAGAGGAAGCTTGTCGATGAACTCCACAGACTAAAGGAGAGTATGATAATAGCGTTAAAGAACAATGACAAAGACACTGCTGAGACCATAGCTGCAGATATCGTCCTCAAGAAAAAGGTACTCAAGGGAATAATAGCATATATAAAACTGCTCTCAATCATGGAGAGCAGACTAGAGACAGCAAGGACCCTCGACAACGTTACTGCCATAGCCAGATACATGGACCCGATACTCAGAGGTCTAGGAGAATACATCGAGAGCGTAAGCCCAGAATTTGTAGCCACACTATACTCGACAAGAGACGTCGTATCACAAATCTACAGGAGCACATCAGCCCTAGCAGACACCATGCCTAGCAAGCTAAGCATAACAGAATTTGACAGCGAGGTACGAGACCTAATCAAGCAGGCCATGGAAGAGGCCCACATAGAGAGCGAGGCTCTAGTACCCGAGGTCCCGAAAACAATAGATTATGAAGAACTGGAAGCGAAGCTAATAGACTACATAAAGGCTAGAAACGGTATCATAAGCTTAAAAGCAGCAGCCAGAGACCTTGGCGTCTCACCAAAGGTTGTAAAGGAAGTACTCTACAGGCTGGCGTCTAAGGGTATAATAACAGTATCAAAGAATAAGGCTAATGCAGAAGCTACCCCGGCCTAACACAAAGACAAACAATACTAGGCGGGCCGGGGTGAAGAACGATGAACCACGCGGTAAACGAGCTCAGCAAGAATTATAGAAAGTGCATGAGGGCACACCTACAAGCAGAAAACAACGGCGACTACGATATAGCATATAAAAAACTCAAGGAAGCAATAGAAATACTAGAAGATATCGTTAAGAACTTCCCAGACTATCCAATGATCCATATTTATAGGAGGGAACTTCAGCGACTCTACGCTAAGAAAAAGAAAATGGAGAAACGAATGGTAATGATCAGTGCACAAGACGATGAAGAATACAGAGTGGAATTTAAGCCAGGGCCAGCTCCCTCCAGCAACAACGATAACCCGGAGCTACCGGATTTCGTAGAGGTAGGAGCAAATGCATCAATAAGATTCGAAGATATAGCAGGACTAGAACATGCTAAAGAAGCCATAAGAGAATCAATAATATACCCTATAAAGGAACCAGACCTATTCCCACTAGGATGGCCTAGAGGAATACTACTCTACGGACCTCCAGGAACAGGCAAGACAATGTTAGCTGCTGCAGTCGCAAACGAGGTAGACGGAGAGTTCCTATATGTCGATGCCGCGGGGATCATGAGTAAATGGCTAGGAGAAGGAGAGAAAAACGTGAAAAAACTCTTCAGATACGCCAGAAAAAAGGCCAGTGAAGGTACTCCTGTAATAATATTCATCGACGAAATAGACGCTCTACTCGGAGTACACTCGACCGAAGTAGGAGGAGAAGTGAGAGTAAGGAACCAGTTCCTAAAAGAAATGGATGGTCTCCAAGACAAGGGATCAAAAATACACGTATATGTTATAGGAGCAACCAATAAGCCATGGAAACTGGACGAACCATTCATTAGAAGATTCCAGAAAAGAATATACGTCCCGCTACCCGACAAGGAGGCAAGAATACAACTACTCAAAATGCTCACAAGTAAACTCCACTTAGCGGATGATGTAGACATAGAGAAACTAGCCGAAGAACTAGAAGGCTATAGTGCCAGCGACATAAAGGACATCGTAACCGATGCCCATCTCAGAACAATAAGAGAATACTTCAAAACAGGCAATGGTCCAAGACCCGTATCCATGAAAGACTTCGAAGAAGTACTGAAGAAGCGGAAACCCAGCGTAGACAAGAACATGCTAAGACTCTACGAGGAATGGACCAAGCAACATGGAGCCTACTAAAACCTACCACCATCCCCCTCCATTTACTCCTTAAATGCAACTACCCCCAACACCTCCTCCACCCTATTCAGAACCTTTGAAAAACCCACGCTCTTTAACCTCGACGCTACTCGGCCCGGGAAGTTCCCTTTCCTCTTTTTCCCAGGGTTCCCCGTATAATGGAACAAAACGCCTCCTGGTTTCAGTACCCTGTACAACTCTCGGTAGAATTTGCTACCGTATAGGTCTCCTGTCTCTGTAGATATTCTTGGAGGATCGTGGATAATTTTATCAAAGAAATTATCTGGAAACCCGCGTATAATCCTCGTAACATCGCCTTTAATAGTCGTGATACTGTCCCGATCCAGCTCCCAGCTCCAGGGATTCTGTTCAGCGATATCTATAACGTTTGGATCTATCTCCACTGTATAAACACGAAGAGCTCCTCGCTTAGCGCTCCAAATCGCCGTGTATCCAAGCCCCATACAAGTATCGAGTACTATGTCGCCTCTCCTTATCCTAGCAGCCCGTATTTTCTGTATGGTGTCTTGCCTTGGATCCGAATTCCATATCCTATGCATGTGTATGCCTGATATCTCTAGGGAAGGATAGCTCGTTGGAACAGTAGGCAGTAGTTTATAATATTTCTCAGACCTGATCTCAACAGTAGAGACGCCCTCGTCTGAGACAACATACATTTTCTCCCAGTCGATCTCAGTTTTGTCGAAAACACCGGGATCTATTCTAACAAAATAGCCTCTACATATCCCATCTAGGATTCTTGCCTCTATGTATTTGTCAGCCCTCTTTATTCCTATTTTCATGCGTCCGTGTCCTGCCTTCAAAGCTGCTTCAGATTTATCGACCATGTATATGAAACGTTCTAACTCCCAAGGAGCCATAACGATAGCGCATCGTGGCTTGAAATCGTAAATGTATTCTTCTATCATGGCGTTTTACGCCTCTATCTTTTTAACCTCTCCAGTATGATAGATGGTATCTGGAGACAGGAGAAATATAGTTGTATAAGGGTGATAATAATGATAGTATTCTGGGAAGAGGAAGAGGAACTAGAACTCGAAGAGGAAGAATTCTGGGAAGAAGATGATTACGAAGAAGAACTTTTAGAGGAAATAGACGAGGAAGAACTTGAAGAAATAGAGGAAGAAGAGCTCTGGGAAGAGGAAGAAGAGATAGATGAGTGGGAGGAAGAAGAGTAGTGTACTCATAATATTTTTCCGCGTAAATCGAAGAACGAATTATCTATTATCTCTACTTTAACAGGCTTCCTTGGCGGTTCTCCATTATTATAGTCGACCATCACTGGGAAATAATTATGTATACGAGCAGTATATTTATCTCCTCTAAAAGACTTTGATACTATAACTGCATAGACGATCCTTCCTACATAGCTACCATAAATCTCTTCTCCTATAGCTTCAATTAGCTTAGTCAAAACCTTGCTTCTCTCTTTCTTTACTCGATCGGATATTTGTCTCATGGACGCAGCCTTGGTATGCGGCCTTATACTATACTGGGCTAAATGTACTCTTTCAAACCTAAGCTTCCTGACTAGTTCTATTGTTTCCTGGAAGTCCTCGTTAGTTTCTCCTGGATGACCAACTATTATGTCTGTAGCGAACAGCGAATCAGGATAATGCTTCTTAATAGATCCATGGAGATCCTCGTACTCTTCCCTCGTATACCTCCTTCCCATTATACGGAGAACCCTATTGGATCCCGACTGAACCGGTATATGGAAGAACTTGAACACACGATTATCATTATAGGCTTCTATAAGATCGTCAATTATCCTCATCGCTTCTTCTGGAGTCATCATACCTATTCTGATAAAATACTCGCCGGGAACTTTGTCGAGAATCATATGCACCAGATCCGCAACGTTAATCTTGCCCGGCAAATCTACACCATATGCCCCTGTATCAGTGCCGGTGAGCCTGATCTCTAATGCTCCTTTCTCGACCGATCTTTTAACTTGCTCTATTATTACCCTAGGAGGATAACTCTTTGGAGCCCCCCTGGCTAGCTTTGTTATACAATAGGAGCACTTGTTTCTACATCCCTCCTGGATCATTATGGTTGCAATTCTACCTTTGACTGGCATATAGGCGTGGATTCTAGTATCCCTTTCTCTAGATAAGTATGTGACAGAATCCCTTGATTCTACTGCTTCAAGTATCCTGGGAGAGTTTTGAGGCGAAAGTAATGAGGCTTTCCCCGCAACACGCTTAATTAGACCTGGTCTAGCCGACGCTAGGCATCCCGCAACTACTAATTTTGCTCTCGGATTAATCTTCTGGAGTCGTACTAGACGCTCGGCTATTTTCTGCTCTGTGTCTAGTCTCACGGCACAAGTATTCACAATTATTACTTCTGCGCTTGAAGGATCGTTTAGATTCTGGAAACCTCTATTTCTAAGTATTTCTTCCATCATTAGGCTCTCGTACTGGGCTAGAGCGCATCCATACGTCTCCATATAGTAGGTTTTCTTCATAGAGCGTGCTCCCCTTCCCCCACTGGTACTCTGGTCTGTTTTCCAGCGCCATCTATTCTAGTGAGGCCTATATCAACGGATATGTTATTATTCTTTAAACTATACAGAGACAAAAAGGTGAAGAAAGTGAGCGACGAGAAAAAAATACTTTACAATTATGAAGCGCTACTCGAGAGACTTTATAAAAAGGTTCCTCCAAAAAGCGGCACTGCCGACTATACTCTTCCAACCCCCCAGATTATACGTCTAGGAAACCAGACAATAGTAAGGAACTTCCGAGAGATCAGTATGAAGCTTAAACGGGACCCGACGCTTGTTGCAAGATATCTTCAAAAAGAACTAGCCGCGGCGGGAAGCTATGACCCCAATAGTGGCCAACTCATACTCAACGTAAAGGTGTCGAGAAAAGTAATTGCCAAGTTCCTAGACCTGTTCCTAAAGAACTACGTAAGATGCCCAACGTGTGGTAGTATAGATACAAGGTTAGAGAAACGGGGCAAGGCCTGGATACTAGTATGCGAGGCCTGTGGAGCAGAGCAACCTGTAAAATCATTCTAGGCCCTGGAAGGGGGCTTCCTATTGGATACACCCAAGAAACTCCATTATTTGCTTAAATTAACAAAACAGTTACTACTTCTCATTCCTCCCGGGAAGGTCACAACTTATAAAGCCCTAGCGGAAATCTTAGGGGTTCATCCCAGAGTCGCCGGTATGCTTGTAAAGATGAACGACGAACCAATAGTCGTCCCATGCCACAGAGTGGTTCGGAGCAACGGTGAACTAGGAGGTTATAGTCTTGGAGGAGCATATTTTAAGCGAAGACTACTCGAGCTTGAGGGCGTCAAATTCTGCGACACTACCAATAGAGTCTGTGAAGAATTCATCCTCAAGAGATTACTATAGGCAAAGATAATACAAGACGAGTATTTATTCAATCCCATAGTCGAGCATGTTGAGTAATTACATAACATTATAAATATCCATTCATAAACAATTAGGCCATGGGACGGTGAAAGGGCAATGAGCCAGCAACACAGACCAAACCCCCTAGGATATCTCAGGAGACACATGAAGAAACAAATATACGTTAGGCTAAAAGACGGAAGCGAATACATGGGCACTCTACTAGCAACAGACAGCACAATGAACCTCGTCCTCGACGACACAGTACTGCTAGAGGACGATGGAAAAACAATAAGGGCACGTATCGGAAAAGCACTAATCAGGGGAAGCATGATAGAATACATCAGCTTCAACCCAGAAGTTGCAGCAGAAGAAGCACTCCTAAAATAATAATTTCACACACCGCACAGCCTAGACCCCTAATCCCCAACTCCTACAAAGATACGAGTACACGTGGAGATGATACATTGGACAAATGTGCTAAACTAGTCAGAGACAAAATACCTGGAATCGTCTCTAGAGGCGAAATCAAACTCCTCCGCGACAAAAACGAGATAGAAGATTTCCTGCTACAGAAAATAGTAGAAGAAGCAAACGAGCTCTTAGAGGCAAGAAATATAGAAGAAGCAGTCGATTTATACGAAGCTCTCAGAACATGGTTGAAACTAAAGGGACTCACTATTAAAGAACTCGAGGAGTACGCTGAGGCGAAAAAAGAAAAACGTGGAGGCTTCGATAAGTTTTACGCCTGGATATACGAGTGTTAATCCACTTCCCAAACTATCTAGAAATAGTCTGTCAACCTACGCCTACGCAAGTCTCTCCTAGATAGTCTTTTCCGGATCTCTAAAGGATCAATTGGCACAAGCTTTATTCTTGCTCTATACGCCTCCTTTATAGCGGATTCCGTGAATCCCGGAGCGACAAGTATGCCTCTTGCCTTGACACCATGTTTCTCTAAAGCCAATATATATTTCTCAAGCTGTTTCACTGCCTCTACACTTGCCTTCACGCGTTTTATCTCGACTACTACAGGGACCCCCGAAGAATCCATACCGTATATGTCTATGAATCCTGGCTCAACCGGCTTTTCCTTCTTGACTGGACGAAAGCCTTGCTCGATTATCTCTGGGTTCTTTATCAGGTAGTCCCTTATCTCGTGCTCGTCTACATACATTACGAATTCTCCTGTCTCAAACTCTTCAAGAGCCATTAACCCATGTATCTTTCTGCATATCACGTTAAGCGTCTCTCTTGGTTTCTTCCTTATGCTTTTGATAACTAAGTATTCTCTTGTCTCTACCGTGAATACGCTGTTATCCGGCTGCCAGTTTTCTGGCCTGAACCCTTTATAGCCGTGTATAATTATACTTCCTGAGGGCTTGATCATTATGTGTTTGTCTCCCCAAGTGCTTTTACTATAGCCTCTACCCTCGTATTCAACCATACAACTACCGTATAACGATATCCAGGCTCCTCTATCAAGTAGCTCCTGCAAGGTCTTTCCTGCTTCTTCAAGATCAGGCTCGTTGAGGATAACGGTCCTAGCCATTTAGGCCTGCACCTATTCCCTTTTTAGAGCATCTATTATTACACTAGCTATACGTCTAGCAACCTCTTCTAGGCTTACAGGTTGGCTTTCCTCTTCGACGACTAGCTTTACACCACATGGATCGGTTCCCGCGGCCGTGAACCTAGTGTATCCTTTTCCTAGATCGATTCTCTTAGTACAGCCGCAGTCGATATCCTTCCCTAATGCCTCTCTTAAGAAGAATGACTCGAGTTCGTCGCAGTGGCCTAGTCTAAGCCCGGCGGGCCTCCAATAATCTATAACGAGCAAAGTTATATTGTGGAGGTATGCTGAGAATTCCCTAGCAATAGCATCTAATAATCCGGAGTTACCTCCGTGACCATTTAGTAAGACTATTTTCTTGAACCCGGCGGAAACTAGGGAGTATAGTATGTCTTCTACAAGCATTTTGAAAGTTTCTGCCCTTAGGGATATTGTGCCTGGGCAGTTGATCCATTCGGGGCTATGGCCATAATAGATTGTTGGCGCAACCAGGCACTTGTGGCTGTATTCGTTCATTATATGGCTACAGACGAGCTTGGCGATTTGTTCTATTATTATAGAATCTGTGCCTAGAGGTGCCTCACAATGTTGTTCTATGCTGCCGAGCGGTATGACGATTAACGAGTCTTCTTTTGCATGTTTTATTATATCTTTATATGATTGGAGCTTGTAGTCTTGCGTCATCCCTTTATGAGCACCTCGATCCTAGACGCTGGTAGGCTTCGAGTGCAGCTTTCCTCGGATTCTCTGCTCTAGTTATTGCTCCTCCTATAATGATTATGTCGGCACCTGCCTCAGAGAGATCTGAGACTTCTCCCGGTTTTATTCCTCCCGCTACCGCTATTGGCCCTGGGAAAACTTCTTTGAGTTTTTTCACCGTTTCTATTCTTTCTCCTGCAGAGAGACCTAGTTTCTCCTGGAGATCGATACCGATATGGAAGAGGGCCACGTGTACTCCCAGCTCCCAGAGTTGTTCAGCTCTCTTGATAGGTTCTGGGTGCCCGATTAGGTCTCCGTAGACAGCTACGCCCAAGTCTTCTCCGGTCTTAACCATGGACCTGATAGTTTCGTCCGGTGCTACTGAGAGTACGGTGACAACGTCTGCTCCATATGACGCGGCTAGTTCTGTTTCTAGTTTTCCTGTATCCATTGTCTTCGTGTCGGCGACTACTGCGTTTACACCTGGTATGCTTGCAAGCATCTTTACGCTCTGCATGCCATATGATTTTATCAGCGGTGTTCCTGCCTCGAGTATCACTGGTTTTCCCACTAATGATATAATTCCTGTTTCTAGTGCTTTCCAAGGATCTATGAAGTCGAGTGCGACCTGTAGTAGTCTTCCGCATTCGTTTAGAAGGTTTCCTAGTCTACCCGGGATCTTCAAGGCATATTCACCAAAGAGCCTCCACTTAGGGTCTATTTGGTCCACAGAATATTATTATTTCGAGAAATATCATATTACAAAATTCCCGGGGATACTACTTAGTATGAACAAGTTCGTGGGTGAGAGAATGAATCCTAAAGATATAGGCAGGAAGCTATGCTTTCTAGGGTTCATTGCTGTAATAGCTGCTTGGATTGTTATCATTTCGTCATGGATCCTTAACAGCTCATGGTTTGTCTTTACCAGGGATGCATTCAGTGATTTCGGAGGGGCTAATAGTTGTTGCCCTGAACTATATAATTATGGACTTATTATAGTGGGAGCTATGATAATATTGTTTAGCCTAGGATGCATGAGTTGTACACTAAACAATATTGAGCTCATTGGCTGGTCCTATATGGTGCTTGCCGGCGTCTTCCTAGCACTAATAGGAATATATCCCTCAGGGACGCGTCCTCACGTGTTCGTGTCTACATGGTTCTTTATCCAATCGGATATATCGTTGATAATTGTATTGTCCGGGATATATAGGAAGATAAAGGATAATTTAGTCAGGTCCGCATTATGGGCTAGTATATTGGCGTTCCCAGTAGCGTTCCTCATAGAAATCCTTGTGGGATGGCCTAGTGCAGCAGTCATAGAGACCTATGGAATTCTAATAATAGACTATGCAGTAATCATAGCGCTCTACGCAAAATCCAGGCTTAGAGAATGCTAGCATTCTCTCCAGGGCTCTTCTCCACTTAGTATATCCTGCAGATCCGCACGCCATAAAATATTATAGACTATTCCTGATTTCTCTGATCTTATAGAATCGACTAGCACGTAGCCTTCTTCTATAAGAGTCTTATAGACTTCTCTAGTGGCCATTCTCCATTTTGACGGCAGTTCTCTAGAGTACTCTCTTAGGGATGAGACGTTTCTTGGTATAGGTACTATAACGATATCTCTTTCTAGCAGCTTTGAAACAGGCATGATATCATCTGGTATAGGTATGCTGTCTATAAACGAGTACTTTATTGAAATAACTGGCTCCATATCATTGAGTCTCCTTAGGGATGGCTTGCATCGTTTTTCGAGTCTTGAGACTACTCTACGGCTTGTCAAGTACCATTCTATCTTAACCCGGTCTGTTCCAAGACCGATGTTTATTGAATCACGTATCTCGCCATAATAGTCGATCAAGTATATACGGGCTATTGCTCCTAGTTTTGCTAGGTTGAAAACAGAGTTTAGTCCCTGTAATGGGTCAAACGTCCACATCGCTTTTTCGAGGCCATATTTTTTGAGGATTCTTTCACGTTGGGCGGCTTTCAGTTCGAAACCCACACCCTTATACTTTACGTTAGACGCTACGCCAGTTGCATGACTGTAAAAATATCCTTTATATACTGGCCACCCATATGAGACACCTACAAGTCTACTATCGAGAAATGCGCCGAGGACCAGTCCTCCATTGTCTGCAAGAGCCCGGAGTAAATGTGCTGGAGCTGCCTCCCTATAATCATTCATTCTCCAAGCGCTTTTCTGAACTTCTACCGCCTCTATAAACTCGTACGGATCCGAGAGCTCCCTGATAACTAGTCTCGACAATCTCCTACGCCCTTGACTATATTCATCTTATTCGCTCTGTTTTAATTTTGCATGTTCTTTTTATTATAACTCATTTTATACTACTGTTTTGAACGTAGAAAAGTAAAATCTTAATTGTGAACGCTTAGACTAGTTAAATGTGGCGTTTAATGGAGGGATAATGAAATGAGCGCACAAGCACCATTGGACAATGAGGCAAAGATAAGAATGGCGATGGCAGTTCTTGCAAGCATCGTTAACGATACGGGCGTTCCCAGGAATATACGCAGAGCCGCTGCCAATGCATTAACGTATCTCAGAGATCTTAGCCTCTCGCCAGCTGTGAGGGCGGCAAACGCGATAAGCGCTTTAGACGAGGTAAGCCAAGACCCTAATATGCCGTTCCATGCCAGAACTAAGATCTGGCAAGCTATAAGCATCCTTGAAACAGTTAGAGACTAAAAACACCGAGTCTAATATCCCATTATTTTATTCATCGTAGAAATATCAATTAGATACCTATGAACATCCAGGTTTATGCAAATGGCCTCTGCAGGCTACATGTATTGTGACATTTATCCGGAGACTATAAATAAATATGGTGTTTGAAGAGATGAGCGTATACAGGGTCCGGATTAGAGGAATCTATGCAACGGCCCTAACAGTAATGCTACATAGGAAAGGATACATTATTGTAGACATGAGCAAGGTGCTACAGCAAAAACTTGATATTCCAGCAGTAGAAGCCCCCGCACATGTCACTGTCAAGAGTCTGGGGGATAAGCCAGACACTATACTTGTATTCGGTTATCCTTGGGAAGCCGGGGAATCCGTATTCAACACGTTGATTAATGAGCTAAAGTATGTTACACTGCAAAAAAGCAAATACGGTAACAACACCATAGTGTCAGCACTACTCCAAGAACTGAAAGACAATACATGCGTCTATCTACTACCCGATAATAGGAAGACGATAATTAGAAGCGACCAGTGTAGTGACCTGACTCCTGGAAACTACTATTACCTAAGCATTGTACATGATAGTCCAGACGGGAAAGTCGTCGCGAAGCCAGGCATAAGACTGGTAGGAGACTATGTAATAGTCTCCTATCCAGGGAGCGGTGTGAGCTTTAGCGAACATATCAAAAACCCAGATCTAAAAGCAGATCTCCTCATGACTGCAGGATTCTCTACCGACCTTGACAAATACCATGTTCATTTCAGGAGCAATAGCAGGCTAGGAAAACTACCAGAAATAGAAGACGAAATAAAGAGACTAGCAAGAGAAATAGAAAAACTCGTTGAAAACACACCCACACAGCCAAGCATTGTAAAACAAGGAGAATTCCTAGGATTTATAACTCTTCCAAGCGTTGCAAAGCAAATCCTAGACAAATACAGGAAACAAGCAAGACCAACAATTACTTACCACCACTCGTTAAAAAGTTTCGGAGACACCGAGAGCCTTCTAGTGGACTGCGCTGAGAACGCTAGCAAGCTTTATAGCGAGCCCTCTCCGGATAATGGCCTTACAATATCATACTTCCTCCTCGAGAGGTCGCATAGAGGTATATTATTCGACCATATCAAGCCGAATGGTAAAACAATTAGACTAGGACCCTTCAACCTAGTGTCTGCACGGGTAACTAATGATTCAATCGAGGTAGAGCTAGATCGGGTATTCACAAAGCCAGGCATCCTAGACGGATTAGGCCTCGAGAAAGAACCTGGCGACAGGGCAGTAACCAGGCTAAACACAAGAGACTGGTACCTTATCCACGAATACTATACAAAGGACGGTGACCTTCTGGGAGTCTATGCAAACATTAACACTCCACCCGAGGTAGGCCATGGAAGGATTAAATACATCGATCTACTTGTTGATGTCGTAAAGAAAGTTGGAAAGCCTGCAAAAATAATAGATAGAGAAGAACTCGACAACGTATATAATGAGGGCCTTATATCAGAGAAATTGTATCATGTGGCGATAAAAACTGCCGAGAAACTAGTGAATAAGCTAAACAGCGAATATGACTGATTACGCTACAAACGTATTTACGAGAGGATTGTACCTCTATTCTTCACGGCGCCGTGAGTGATTTTAGTATAAGGTGTTGTAGGGATAATGACCAGGATTTGTCCAAGCTGTGGCCGCGAGACTAGGATCGTGGTTAGAGGACTCTGTCCAGAATGCTATGTAAGGCATTACGGGATCCTGTCTATCGAAGAAAAACACGAGTATGAGATATGTAGATACTGTGGAAGTATTAGGATTAAGGGTAGATGGATACAGGTAAACTCATTCCAAGAAGCCATTAACAATATTGTCCATTACATAGTTAAACGAAGCATTGAACATGCAATGAGAACAGGTAGTTACGCGAAGAATATAAAACTGGAAAGAATCGAGTACGAGACCATGCCCAACTGGTCCACAAAAATAAGCCTACACATAAAAGCAGTCATAGACGATGTACCAGTCAGAGAGATAAAGACTATAACGGTTAGATTAAGACCGAGTATATGCCCTCTGTGTAAAGTGCGAGTCAGTGGCGAATATGATACTGTACTACAAATAAGAGGCAGATACGACCCGGACCAACTCGAGAACAACATCTATATGGAAATCTTGAAGCTCGGCCTGACAAGATCGTTCGTGGATCTCGTGCGAATAAAGAAACAGATAAACATATACTTCTCAGATAAGGGATCAGCACTAAAACTCGCTAAGAGCCTATCCAAGTACTATAAGTCGAAGATTTCGGGAATCGAGCACGAGGAAGTAACAATTACATCAAGTGGAAAGAAGAGGACTAGGAAGACTGTAACGCTCCATCTCGACGATAAAACATCATAATACAATGTTCAGAAATACTAGAAATAATTAGGTCCTGTTACTAACTTATAATAAATGGCCAGGGCACACTAGCCCCGCTATATGAGCCGGCGCGATATAAGGGTCCGAGGAGCCCTCGGCAATATGAGCGCCGGTGTCAGGGGCGGGGCACACTATAATTATCTCTCCTTATATTGTCTAAGAGATCCGCAGAGTACTGTTAGTATCTTAGCATAGAATCTAGCTTTCCTGAATGTTGCCTTAGGAATTAGTCCCTGCTCCTTTAACTTATAGAGGACTCGAGCCGATTCTTCCAGGGATAGGCCTAGTTTCTCTGCGAAGTCCTTGAAATTGCTTGAACCTGCCAGTTTTGTTAATATGTCGATTTGACTTGTAGCATTCTTACAGTCAACGTGTTCAACGAATTCCTCGATGAAATCATATATTGCTTCTTTGACTGCATGCTTGAGATCGTCGAATCCAGCATATAGGATATCTGGTAGGACTATGACCTCTACGCCGAGTTTATCAGATATAATATGTGCTTTTTCATCTATGCCTCTCGCTATGACCATAGGCTTGTATCCGGCAAGGTCAGCATTTACTTTTGCTTGCCTAATAGTGTTAACATCGGCTAGTCCAGCTTTAACTTCAACTGCGTAGACCACGCCGTCTTTTTCAGCGACTATATCTATGTCGGATATCTCTATGTCATTGATTCTGAGGGGCCTGTTTATGTCTAGAACAGAGTATCCGTTCTCCTCCAGGAACCATACTGCGTAGGATTCGCTAGCTCTCCTCAGCTTTTTGTGTCTAGCCAATACTTTCTCCCTCCTGGAGGTTTAGTTCGACCCATATGGGAGCAAGCCTTAGGGGTTTGTCTTCTATCAAGACTATTTTAGAGCTCCTAGCTATGCTTTCTACACTAGTATATTCTCCTAGTGCTTCCAGCTTTAGGGGATCCGATACGAGTGCCACTCTGTATATGTTATCGACGACACCGGAAAATATTCTATTAGATTCTATGTGCCGGTATTCTAGGGGCCATTCTGTTTCAACGGCTCTTATTCTCAGTGCTTTCAATGATCTCTCCACGTTATCGTGTTTATCGGATACCATTACAATGTATATGGGCTGGGGATTCCTCAATATCCCCCTAGCCCATAGGTTTACTGGGCCTGCGATCACGAAATCTACCTGCACAGCATACATCCTGTCAGTAATTAGCTTTAATCCTGTCAGTACATCTACTAGGCCCACTATGAATCCTCCATATTATCTTATTGAATTATAGACTAAGGGATTTATCCCCATATATAGAATTCCATGCTTTCGACTATAGATAATATAGAGAAAACATCCCGGGGAAATGGCCTGGAGACTGATTCTATAATTTATATCCTCCTATTATTGTGTTCCTAGAGTTCGAATCTCTTGGGCTTTCTTTCTTTTTCGGGCCTTATCTTTATTATACCATAGTGTATTGCGCATGATACACAGTAGCATTTTGTCACTGGGTATCTTGTTATTATTGCGCCTCTCTTCTCTAGTTCTTCTGCTAGTGCCCTATCAACAGGGCTGTACATTCGGGTCACGCATATTGCTTTATCAGCAGGTACAAGTCTGCCACAGTTATCGCATTGTATAGTGCCTGTTTTTCCCTTTGCACCTTTCCTCCTTCCTCTGCTCTCCCTCTTCTTTGGCATCTTTCCTACCCATTCTACGCTATTATGGATATTAGTTATTAAATCCTAGCTTTCAGTGGTTGTTAGTAGCTCTTAGCATATCTCATCCATGTTATGGCCTTTCTACCGCATAGGGGGCATTTAGCAGTTTCTGGAGCAGATTCGAGTGGCCAGGGTGTGCCGAGTGCTTTTCCTTCTAGTTCTTCTTCTAGTTTTAGAGCGCATTCCTCGTGACCGCACCATGGTAGTTCGACTACGCCTTTCTTGTCTTTTATCCAGTCTTTTGCTTCTTGGATACTGTCTGTTCTCTTGATACGTTGTCTTAGATAGTTCCATGCCCTTTTATAGAGGTTGTTGTAGATCTCGTCGAATAGTTTGCGGACTTCGACTACTACGTTTTCTGCGTCGATTGTTTTCTTCTCAAGGGTGTCTCTCCTCACTAGTGTGAGTTTCGACTCTTTTGCCTCCTTTGCGCCGATCTCTATTCTTACTGGTACGCCTCTCGTCTCCCAGTAGAAGAATTTGGCTCCCGGGCGCATCTCTTCTCTATCGTCTACTTTTACTCGTATACCAGCTCCCTTCAGAGCCTTAACTACTTGGCTTAGCAGTGTATCAATTTGTCTTTTTGATTCCTCGTCCTTGGCAGGTATAGGGATTATTACTACTTGTATCGGGGCTATGTTTGGTGGTAGAACTGTTCCTCTATCGTCTCCGTGGATCGAGACTACTGTGGCTACCACTCTATCACTTATTCCGTAGCTTGTCTGCCATGGATAGTCTAGGCTCTCGTCTTGTAGCTGTATTTTGAAATCGAATGCCTTTGTAAAGTTCTGTCCTAGGTTGTGTGCTGTTCCTATTTGGAGTGTTCTTCCGTCGGGCATTATGGTGTCTATCGCTATTGTATAGAGGGCTCCTGCGAACTTGTCCCATTCCGGTCTTCTAGAGACAATGTATGGTATAGCTAGGCGATCAAAGAACTCGAGGTATATTTCCAGGGCTTCTCTTACTTGTCTCTCCGCGTCTTCGAAGCTGTCGTGTACCGTGTGTGCTTCCTTGAAGGTCGTGACTTCTCTAAGCCGTATCATTGGCCTCGTGGCCTTGGTCTCGTATCTAAAGATGCTTACTATCTGGTAGTATTTCTTTGGTAGCTGCTTGTAGCTCTTTATCCAGAAAGTTTCCATGTACGTGATACTCGTCTCGCTTGTTGGTCGGAGAGCTAGTTTTACGTCAAGGGGCTTGAGCCCGCCGTGAGTTACCCAGTATACCTCGTCTTCGAAGCCCTTTACGTGCTCTGTCTCACGCCTTAGAAGTATCTCGGGTATAAGCATAGGGAACAGTACTTCCTCGTGTCCCCTAGCGTCTAGTAGGTCTCTGATTAGTTCGATTATTCTTCTTCTTATCTGGAATCCGTATGGCATCCATACGCCCATGCCTTTAACCGGGTATCGGCCATAATCATAGATCTCGGCTTCTTCTATTATCCAATCGAACCATCGTGGATACTCATTGGTCCATTTTTCTCTGGACGGCTCGGAGACCACTCTTTACACCACTAGTTTATTAAGTCTATCGGGTTCAAATATGCTTAGTAATTTTGGGATTGTTCTTGAAAAACATGCCAGCGTTAACGAGATATCCATATGGGTCTAAACGTTTGTTTTCTTCAATTGTTTAATCTATGAGAAAAACAATGACCTTCCCCAGAGATATTGTTGGGGGATTGATAGATTAGAGGACGAATATTATCATTAGCGCTACTAGTAGACCGTAGATAGCGATTCCTTCTCCTAGAGCCACGTAGAGTAGGACTGTACCCGAGATTTCTCTGTTCTCGGCAACTGCACTCACAGCTGCTGCTCCAGCTACACCGACTGCGTATCCTCCTCCGATACCTGCTAGACCGACTGCTAGGGCACTACCTAGTGCTTTTGCATATATGTCTGAAGTGGCTGTTGCAGTCTCTGTCTGTGCACTGGCCACGTATGAGACAGTCATAAAAGCGAATACAAAGGCTAGAGCCGCTGCTAGAAGCGTGATGGCCTTGAATCTTCTATCCTTCCAGAGCACCTTGAATATCATCTATTTATCACCGTCTCCTATTGACGCCTTGAACTGTTTAAAATAGTTATCCTCTTTAGACGCATTAATAGAAGACTTCTTATTCCGACAATGTCTAATGCTAGTATCGGTGCAGGATCTTGATCCTAAGCGATAACGAGATAAGGATCCTACTTAGGGCAGGAGAACTCGGCATCGAACCATTAGACGAGGAGATAATACGTGAAAATGGACTCGACCTAAGACTTGGCTCCTCTTACTGCATCATGAAGGATACTGATAAGATACTTGATCCTCGTAATCCAGGAGATCCAAACGACTACTACGACTGTCGTGAAGCCAACGAAATAATAATCCCTCCGCGAACACATGTCCTCTTACATACACTAGAATACATCAGACTACCCTCTTATATAGCAGGACTGGTAAACCTCAGGAGCACATGGGCTCGCACCGGTATATACGTTCCTGCAACAGTTGTCGATGCAGGATTTGAAGGAGAGCTTACAATAGAAGTTATAGGATCACAGTTCCCAGTAAAACTCTATCAAGGCGAAAGATTCCTACACCTCGTACTAGTCAAGATGGGTATACCGGCCTCGCCCTATAGTGGCACCTATAAGGGACAACGAGGCGTCAGGCTACCTAAGTTTTTTGTCAGACCAGGCTAACATAGTGGAGGACTCGCATCCTATCTCGTTCTTGTAGGATAGCTGGGGGAGGATGATAAAGTATGCAGTTACTTCTCACTGAGTGTGGTCTATCTCGTAGAGACATAGTTGATATAGCTTTATCAAAGAAGGGCTTGAAGATAAGTGGATCTCTTATCGCGAAATTCGAGGATTCGCGTAGAACATATATGGAGGAGGCGAGAAAGCGGTATATCTATGGATACTGTACAGGCCTTGGCGAGCTCTACTCTAAGTCGAGCGAATGCCCTAGTAACTGGGAGGAGATAGTGCTTGAAGAGCATGCGACGGGTGTCGGTCCATATATTGCTAGTAGAGAACTTGTCCGTGCTTTTTATGCTGTTAGACTCGTTCAACTTGCTAAGGGGCCTGCTCCTGTAAGAGGCCTAGTTGCAGAAAGGATCGTGGAGGCATTAGAGCACAATATTATACCCGTGGTTCACATCTCTGGGAGCGTCGGTGCTAGCGGTGATCTCGCACCCTCAGCCGAGGCATTCAGATGCATATTCTATGGTAAGGGAGAGGCACTAGTGAACGGTAATAGGATCTCCTGTAATAGAATATTGAAGGATCTAGACCTACCAAGAATAGATCTAGAGCCTGGTGAGGCCTTAGCACTGATTAACAATACAGCTTTCAGCACGTCATACTGTATGCTAGCTTTACACTCGCTGGAAAGAATCTACGAATCATTACTCGATACAGTTACCAGAGCAGTTAAGGTTATATCAGTAAACCCTGAGCACTTCTATCCAGAAGTTCTTGTATTAAAACATTGCGAAAATGGAAAAAAGATAGCAGAAAAACTCTATAATGCTTCAATACATCACAAGGATTATCTGCTCCAAGCACCCTATAGCATTAGATGTATCCCACAGATACTAGGTACAGTTAGGAACCTAATGGATTATTCTGACGAGTTACTTAATAGAGAGCTATGTGGATCTACAGAAAATCCTATCGTTGTAAACAATAGAGTCTATCATGCATGCAACTTCCATTCTATTAGAGCAGGAATAGCCTGTGACGTTGCAGCGCTTGCCGGAGCCCACATGGCTAATTTAATTGACAGATTCACGGCACAGATTATGAGGAAAGAAATAAACCAAACGGCGGATTTCCTCAGTGGCGAAAACAGTAGTGTTGGCCTGATGATTCTCCAATACACGACAGCATCACTTGCCTCGAAGATAAGGAGTCTTGCTACGCCCTTCTCTATACAGAATAGTATAACTAGCGGACTACAAGAAGACATAGTACCCATGAGTCCTAACTCAGCCAAGAGACTAGAAGAAATAGTTGAATCCCTCGCGGGAATGTTGGCTAGCCTCGGAATAGTTGTAGACGCCTTAGAGAAAATGGATAGAGGACCATTTATCGGGATTAAAGAGAAGATCTCTGAAAAACTCGCGGATATAAGGAGGAGCCTTATTCTACCATTATCTCTTCCCGAGTATAGATAATATTTTACCTGATAATTCGCCGCTCAGATATTTTCTCGGCACTCTTTTTCCTATCAGTTCTCTTGGTAGAGGATCGCTCGAGTACATGGCTTCGCTTATAACTCCGTGGAACTCGACGGGTGGAAGTAGTGCAGCTGCCCTTACTTCTCCGGGTTTTATGTCTTGTATGTTTGTTACTATTGTGAAAACTATGCTTCCTGTAGAGGCCCTCGTGACTTTCAGGTTATCTGTTCCTTCGAGCGGAGTAACCCTTGTGACTTCTACTCCTACGACGTCTACTGCATAAACTGGGTGGTTCGCTGCCCCCAACTTTATCCTGTTGTGTAAGCCGATGAGGATTGATAAAGCCCATTTTATCTCGGATAGTGCGAGTCGGTGTTTTTGCTCCATTTTTACCTGTTGTTTTGGGAGGACTAGTGTTGCTAGTTCTTTGCTCTTAGAGGTCAGTTCTTTCAGTGTTTCTGATTCTAGGAGGAGTTCTGGGGGAAGATAACTATATCTTAGCTTCTTCACGTCTCTTTCCAGGGATTCTATGATTTCAAGGGCTTTTGACTTGTTTAGAGGCCACGGCATTCCCCACTGTCTTACTCTTTGCTTTAGTCTAGATACAGCGTACTCTGCCATGATAAATCTATAATCGTTTCCTGTATCCATTTATTATCGCCTCAATTCTCCAAGCACTCAACTCTATATGTATTGACCTTTAGTATCTTACCTTCTGGATCTACTACTCTTTCTCTGAGTTTCTTTAATAGTCCCCTCGTGGAGACAGTTAGATCTAGGCTCTCCGCTTCCTCAAGCGTAAAGAATCCGGCGTCGAGCGCGTCGCTACCTGGGTCGACATCATATGTGAGTGACTTGAGAAGTACAGTTATTAATACGTAGTGATAACGTATTCCTCTTTCATCGTATGCTATGTAGTCGTCCACGTTTACCACTCCAAGCGGTATAGCCTCTACTCCTGTTTCTTCTTTTAGCTCTCTCCTCGCCGTCTCAAGGATGCTTTCTCCGAGCTCGACATGCCCCCCTGGAATACTCCATTTTCCCCGAGAAGGAGGATATTTCCTCTTTACAAGAAGTATCTTTCCGGACTCTATTACTAGTGCTCCGACCCCTACTCTTGGCTCAGAGGGTCTACTATTCATTATTGTTGCACCCTTTACAACGAGTTGTTCGCTCCTGTATTATTTTGGATATAATGCATGTATAGTTTTCCGAAACATATATGTCGATGAACAGTATATTGTCATTGATACTTATATACAGTTTTAAAATCTAGGCCTCCACAATTAACAAGTGGAGGGAGATGTTTCCTCTTGATGATTGAGATAAGATTCCATGGTAGAGGAGGACAAGGAGCTGTCACAGCGGCGAATCTCCTAGTAGACGCCGCTATCCTAGAAGGGAAATATGCACAAGCATTCCCCCACTTCGGAGCAGAAAGAAGAGGAGCCCCCGTAGTAGCATTCGCAAGAATAAGCGACAAGCCTATACAGGTACATAGCCAGATTACTAATCCTGACATCGTCGTGGTTTTGGACCCAAAAATATTCGAGCTAGTAAACGTTGTTGAAGGATTAAAGAATAATGGAATACTAGTAGCCAATTCAAGGGATAAGCCAATAGAAGTCAATGTAAAAACATATTGTGTTAACGCAACAAAGATCGCCAAAGACTTGAACCTTGTAATCAGCGGATGGCCAGTCGTAAACACCACTATGCTCGGAGCACTAGTAAAAGCCTCCGAAATAGTAAGTCTAGATTCCATAATCGAGGCAATAAAAAGGAGCTTCAGCGGCAAACTCGGTGAAGCCAACGCGGAAGCTGCACGGAGAGCATATATGGAAACGAGAGAATGCTAATGCTGGCTCCATCTATTTTCTCAGATTATCATGTTACGCTTGGATAGTTAAGTGTTGGAGGGTGAAAGAATATGGGTCAAGGCCCTATACTCCAGGCCCCGGAGACTTTTTTCATAGCGCCTCTAAGCAGGCCGGCTCCAGGGTCAGTGGGAAAAACAGGTTCATGGAGAACAAGCAAACCCGTGGTTTACGAAGATAAGTGCACAGGCTGTATGTTGTGCTGGTTGTACTGCCCCGAGAACACGATATTGAAGACAAGTAATGGTAAGGTAGCTATCGATTATGACTATTGTAAGGGATGCGGTATTTGCGCTGCCGTCTGCCCGTTCAAGGCTATAGATATGGTTTCAGAGGTGTGATGATATGCCGTTGATGAGCTTGACAGGAAATTACGCGGTGGCCCATGCTGTTCGGCTCGCACGTGTAAAGGTAATATCAGCGTATCCCATAACTCCCCAGACAACGATAGTTGAGAAGCTCTCAGCTATGGTGGAGAACGGTGAGCTCGATGCTAAAATGGTTAGGGTTGAGAGCGAGCATTCCGCTCTAGCCACTGTATTCGGGGCAGCTAGTGCAGGGGCAAGAGCATTCACTGCTACAAGTAGCCATGGACTACTCTACATGCATGAAGTAGTATGGTGGGCTGCAGGCTCAAGGATACCGCTCGTCATGGCAGTCGTCACGAGAGCTATCGGTCCACCTTGGAACATACATGTAGACCACCAAGACATCTTCGACCAAAGAGATACTGGCTGGATCATAGGGATAGCACAGGAAAACCAAGAAGTTCTAGACATGACATTACAGGCCTTCAAGCTAAGCGAGGATCCAAGAGTATATCTACCTGTAATGGTCGGCCTTGACGGCTTCATCCTATCACATACTCGGGCTCCAGTAGACGTCCCCGAACAGGAACTAGTTGACGAGTGGCTGCCTCCGAGGAGGCAGCCATACGTGATTAGTCCCGAATCAAACTATGTAATGGGTAATATCGCTCCCGACGAGGTTCACTTCCTTATGAGATATAGCATGCACGAGGCCATGGAGGCGGCCAAGACAGTAATAAAGGAAATTGACAAAGAGTATGGTGAAGTCTTCGGAAGAAGCTATGGAGGACTCATAGAATGCCATAATTGCGACGACGCAGACTATATCGTTGTGATAACGGGAAGCTGGAGTGGAGACGCAAAAGTCGCCTCAGATATGCTGAGAGAGAACGGATACAAGGTAGGCGTAGCAAGGATACGATACATTAGGCCGTGGCCAAAAGAGGAGCTAGAAGAGCTGGGCTCTCGTGCGAAGGGAATCATAGTCTTTGACCGAGCAATATCAATGGGAGGCTACGGACCCCTATACAGTGATGTCGCTGGGACACTCTATAGTAATGGAGGCAAAACAAGCCTTGTAGGAGTAATAGCTGGTCTAGCAGGAGTCGATGTTGGAGCAGAAACATTTAAGGAGACAATTACATCGATAATCCATAAAATAGAGGAAAACGGCTTTTTCTTCGAACCACGACTATGGCTCCTACCCAAAGATTATAGCAGTAGAGAAAAGATGCTGGAGGTGGCTAAGAGATGGTTATAAACCTTAGAAAACTACCGGACAAGAAATACATTATGCCTGGAAACGCTGCATGCCCAGGCTGCCCCGAGACCATGGGCCTAAGATATGTGAAAATGGCTCTCGGAGACAACGTAGTACTAGTTATACCAGCTGGATGCAGCAGCGTTATACAAGGCATCTCACCATACTCCGGAATAAACGCACCTATACTCAACATAGTATTCGCTGCGGCGGCAAGTGCTGCCACAGGAATGAAAGCGGCCTTCGAGACTATGGGCCGAGACGATGTCCACGTAGTCGTATGGGCCGGAGACGGTGGAACAGGAGACATAGGATTCCAGGCCCTCAGCGGAGCAGCAGAAAGAGACGAAGACATCATCTATATCTGTGTAGACAACGAGGCATACATGAACACCGGTATACAGAGAAGTAGTCTGACCCCATACGGAGCCTGGACTACAACTACCTGGAAAGGGAAGAAGGAACACAAGAAAAACATACCCATGATCCTAATAAGCCACGGGGTAAAATACGTTGCAACAGCCAGCGTAGGCTACCCAACAGATTTTATAGAAAAACTCCAAAGAGCCTCCAAGATAAAAGGATTCCGCTACATTCACCTTCTAGCACCCTGCCCCGTAGGCTGGAGATTCGACCCAGCCCTCACAGCAAAAGTAGCACAACTAGCAGTCGAGACAGGACTCTTCCCACTCTACGAATACATAAACGGAGAATTCAAGCTAAGCCCAATAGCAAAACGATACAAGGATCCATCAAAACGGAGACCAATTATAGAATACCTAAAGCTCCAAGGACGATACAGGCATCTCCTAGACAAGCCCGAAGAAATCAAGAAAATAGAAGAATACATAGAAAACACGTGGAAACTAATAGAGACTCTAGAGGAAAGCTTCGCTCCAGGAAAAGACCGAGGCAAAAAGATATTCGACGCATTATAGTATCTTACTGCCCAACACTAGTACCCAATAATTTCTATTCCTTCCAATAATTCTCCTAAGAAACAATACACTATTCTAACCTCTATTATCCTAGCCACAAATCTGGATGACCAGGAATCGCTTATCTAGAGAAATGGTAGCCGGGCGGGGATTCGAACCCCGGTCACGGGGGCTCTCCTAGCGGTCCCTAGGGACCGCTATCCAAAGCCCCGCATCCTGGGCCGCTAGACGACCCGGCTCCGCCACTCTGCTTTCCTGTATTTTTGTTTTTGACGAGTGTTATAAAAGGATTCCTCCTATTAATCATCGTGGTCACACATTTAATCACGGTGCTGTAGTGTATGAATGAACGTAATAGATTGTGGTCAAAAGTTGTACATGTATGTGAGCGGAACTATGAGGAGTGTAGGGAGGCTCTTGAGACTTTTCTATCGAGTATGTGTCCTGATAGAAGCGAATGTGAGGAGAAAATAGCAGTACCTGGGAGGAGAGCTCGCTATACGTGGATTGAGCGAATAATAGAGAGTGGTGTTCCTGATGGGAGAGCCAGGCTTATACTATATGTGATTTCTAGGTACTTGGTCAACGTCAAGGGGTTAAGTGTAGAAGAAGCACATGAAACCATCAAGCTCTTTATCCAGGCAAGCTGCGAAAAACATAACCAATGCAGCAAAATCTACGATTCCTGGATAAGAAACGTACTCGTCCACGTAAAAGAAGGAGGATGGAAGCCCTGGAGCCTAGAACGAATAAAAACCAACGACCCAGAACTCTACCAAATAATAACAAGCATACTCGATACAAGAAAATCCTAACACGAATAAAAACACGTCAACGCAATCAACAATTTCTAAGGTCCCACAACCAATATCGTAGAAGAATCCGTAGCTTAACTAGATAATTAATAAAGAATCTCCAAAACCTCCATCTCGATCGTTATCTTCTTAGTTTTCATCCTGCCCTTCCTTAACCTGATATGCTTTTATAGATTCACTATAGAAATATTAATGCAGGAGGTGTGGGATGATGGGCGACTTCGACCAGGGTTAGGACATCTCCTTATCTTTTGACCCAATAATACCCCGATCTAATGTTCTCCATAAGGTTCCTTATACATTCCCTTGGTTCCATCCTTTGCCCTCTTCTCTGCTCTCTTTGCTATACCACGTTTTATTTCTTGGAGGAGCGCCAAATCTTCCCTTGTCAAGGAAGGCTTGGGCTCAACCTTCACAACCCTTGCAAGAATCTCCATTTTTCTAGCAGCCTCCTCAAGAAAACGAGCTACCGCTCCCTCCTCCAACCCCTCCGGCACCTCTACTTCTATCGTTATCTTCTTCGTCCTTGCCAACCCTCCCACCATGAAGTAGTAATTGTTAGGGAGTGTTTATATCGGGACCCTATGTCTGGAACATTTTTATACATCCCTCATAGAAATATTATGTAAAGGAGGTAGATAAGGATGGACGAACTCGATCCTTGATTGATCCTATCCCATTCTTTACCTTATTACCATTCATTATTTGCCCTTATGATAATGAAGTAGGATTTTCCTATATGTTCTAGTCCTACTGTTTCCTTCCTGAGCAGCTCGGTTGTTCTATGAACCAACGTTTATATTCCAGTCCTTTCCCTACTTGGAACATTTTTATTCCAATCATCATGGGACAAGGATCCCTATAGCTTCTGGAGGCGTGACCCCACTATTTCATTTCTCCCCAGTCTCTTCTGATCATAGTCCTTTTTGTTCCATGTGAGTATTATGACCCTATGATAGTTTTCTCTTAATTTAAGGGCGAGGGCAGCGAAGTCCACGTCTCCCAGGTCTAATACCATTCTCTGCGCTTCATCTACGTATTTCCTAAACGCCTCAAGACCTGCTATTTCAATACTGCTTATTACGAGTTCAAGGAGAACTCTCAACTTCTCCCAGGACAGGCCCTTCCTCCTTGAGAGAGTTTGAGTATGCCTCTTTATCTCTTCAAGTGCATATTCAGTTGTGTAGGTAGGATAGAGTTCTGAGAAGAGGATAAGAGTCCTCCTCGTATACCCGGTTTTCCTTAAGGAGAGAGCTTATTATGATGTTCGTGTCTACCACTATGGCCCTCTTTTCTCTCTGCCAGGCCTTTCTTCACCTGCTCCTCCATCCATACCGCTTCCTCCGCTGTGAGACCTGCCTCCCGGGCGAGCAAGTCAGCTATAAACGCTTTCACAGCTGCCCTCGCCAGCATGGGCTCCCAGCCTCTACCCACGAGGGCCTCCAGCTTCTCCGGCACCTACACCTCTATCGTTATCTTCTTAGTTTTCATCGCAGTCTCCGCTATTCTACTATCACGACTACCGATGCTTATATCCCGGTCCCCTATGCGTGGATCGTTTTAATATATCCACTACAGAAATATTATTAAGAGGAGGTGCGAGATAATGGGTGACAAGGGAAACGGAAGCGACGACTTCTAAGTACCTTTCTTTTAGACTTCTATTCTATTGGCCCTCTTATTTGCTTTCACTCCAAGTATTTGAGGAACTCTTCGTGTTCCTCTTCCAGTATTAACTCGCCGTGGTGCTTAGAGAGGATCCTGTTCGCTTTCTTCCCTATGTGTGACATCATATAGCAAGGAGTTTACTCCTCTTATCAAAGATCTTCGTCCTCCTCAAATGCAGCCAGCAGTTTATAGGGCCTGTAGTTTGGGTTGCCTCGAAGCATCTCTATGAGGGCGTAGGTGTCAGCATAGTAGAGGCATATTAGCCCTCCCTTAACTCGTCCTTAAGCCTCTGAGGATCAACCTTCCAACCCTTTAGGAGACCAAAGATCTCCTCCCCCTCTTCCTTGGAAAGAAGCCTCCACAAAACCTCCCCAGAAACCTCCACCCTAACACCAACTTTACCAACCCCCACACCTGCCTGTCTACCCGTCCCCATCTTAGCCAACACTTCCACCATACTACTATCATATCTACTAACGTTTATATCCCGGGGCTCTTCCCCTGCCTGGAACGCTTTTATAGATTCACTATAGAAATATTAATGCAGGAGGTAGATAAAGATGGGCGACTATGACCAGGGTTAGAGTCTTTCCCTCGTTCTCTTTGTTCCAGAGAACGTTCCCTACCATTATAGTGTTGTGTGGAACTCAACAATTCACCCCCAGGCGAGACAACTGTTCTCTGACCCATCTCACAACCAACTCACCAAGCTCTAATGCCTCCTTTGCCTCATCCAGAGTTACTATTTCCTCAAAGCCCGGATACCTCGCCTCCACCGCGTACTCAGTTAATATCCGGGCCTCATTGATTAAGCCCGTGTCAAATCCACGGCTCCCCACCAAATCCATCAATAAGCCCATCTACACGCTACTTCTTCACGCAATAGGCACTCCCTCCCTCACGGCCTCATAGGCAATTGTCCCCGGGCTCTCCCTATACTTTATCCAGTAGCTTCTCCTCACCGTTATGACGTCCACCGGGATACTTAGCCTGAGATAGAGACTCCTCCTGAGCTGTTTAAGGGCCTGGGGAGAAGCGTCCTCAGACACGACTATGAGTATATCCCAGTCACTATCCTCCCGGGCATCTCCCCTCGCCCGGCTCCCAAAAAGAATAATCCTCTCAACCGTTACGCCGAGCTTCTCCGCCTCCTCCAGGACGACCCGCCTAATGAGATCCAAAGTCTCTCTATCCACACTAGCCTTAACCACCGATCTCCCCATACTAGAATAATATGATCAAGTGTTTATATCACGGACTCCCAATACCTCTCCCTCATCCCCTCCTCTACCTCTTCTATCTTCTTCCCCTCGAGGAGCATCTCCACACCCTCGGTGTCGACAGCTACAAAATACTTGAAACCGGTCTCCACAGATAACCTCAACAACTCCTTATCACCAGTCCAAAGAGGAACACCAAGAAACATAGCCAAACCAACAAAGGGCCAGTCATCCGGATCCACATCTCTCACTAGCTCCTTGGCCTTCTCCCTCACCTGATCCGGTATTTCTCTTTCGTCCCGAACTATTAGATAGGGCTTTATGAGTATTCTGAAGATCTCATATATCAGCTCTGGACTCGTCCCGACATAGCGGGCTGCTTTTGGTAAGAGTTTCTCCACCTCCTCTATTATAGCCGCCGGAACCTGAAACTCTACGCTCTCCCTCATTATCAAGAATAATTGTCTCAGTTTCCTTCCTCCTATGAGGATAGAGAAAAGAATGTTCGTGTCTACGACTAGCCTCATTTTATCTTCTCCGCCGCTCCCCTCTTTGCCTCCTTCGCTAACTCATCCACGATCTTGTTAGGGGCCTCAGGAAGCTGGAGCCATCTATAGGTTAAGTAAAGCTCCCATACCTTCGTGCGGAGGGTTTCGATAAAGTCCTCGCCCAAGCCTTCCGGTACTTCTACCTCAATCGTTATCTTCTTTCTTGCCCCTGTTCTTACTCTTGTTTCAACCACAGTCTCCACCATACTACTATCATATCTACTAACGTTTATATCCCGGGGCTCTTCCCCTGCCTGGAACGCTTTTATATCAACACCTGAGTCCTTTTTCTTCAAGTAGCCTCTTCGTATACTCTACGGCTTTCTCTGCCATCCTCAAGGCTTCGGCCGCCTCATCATATGATATTGGAGGGGCCGGGTACCGCGTCTCAACTGCGTAATATGTTAGCGCGGGAAGGTCCTCTTCATAGGCCCATGAGACGTCCACCTTTGACCGGAGGAGAGATAACAACCGCGCTATGTTATGGGTCCTCGGCGGCTCGATCCGATAGGCTATCAAGAGGACCTTCAAGGCCTTCTCAGCCGCCTGCTGAGCATGGAAGGCAGACTCGTCTTAAAGATCCTCCCACCAGTAGTAATTTAGCTGCTTTGAGGTCGTTCCGGGCCTTTCCCAGCCATTCACACGCCAAGCTCAAACAACTACCCCCTCCCGCTCCGCCGCGTACTCAAGGCTTCCCCAAAGACCCCTTCTCTCCCGCAGCCTTTCAGCGTCCATAATTATAACGTCCACATCGCCGCCAAGCAACTCGTAAAGTCTCATGTAGAGCTTAGACCAAAACCTCATCCTCGTCCTCCAGCCCACCTCTCCCCTCACAACGATGAGTATATCCCAGTCACTATCCTCCCGGGCATCTCCCCTCGCCCGGCTCCCAAAAAGAATAATCCTCTCAACCGTTACGCCGAGACCCCCAGCCTCCTCCAAGACGACCCGCCTAATAAGATCCAAAATCTCCCTATCCACACCAACCTTAACCATCGACTCCCCCATACAAGAATAATGTCGCCGAGTGTTTATTATGGTTCCTTGAACGGATTCTCTACTCTCAGCACGCCTCTATACGGTCTCCCATCCTCCGTCACAATAACCTCTACTCCATTATTCAGATAGGTGTAGGCAAGCAGCCTGTCCCAGAAGTAGCGTTTCGGGGAACCAGATGCTTGGAGTACCTCAGCATGCGTGTAATAAACAATCGGAACCCTTTTTGAAAGGGATAGGATTAGGAGCTGGGCTAACGGGGTAGCAGACGGGTTCTTTCTCTTGACAACGTAGAGAGTCTCCGCGAGAACCTGGGCCGAGATCCGATAATTCTCCGGGCTCTTGAGGATCTTCTCCACCACCTCCACTGCCCTCTCATGCTTCCAACCAGCCCCACTATCCAGCGCATAGATAAGAACGTTAGTATCTACTCCTCTTATCATAGATCTTCGTCCTCCTCAGGTCCTTCTTGTCCACGTGAAGAGGAACCCCCTTCCTGAGGAGCTCCAGCAACCTATCGACTTCTATATCCGCCCCCTTTCCAACGGGCACCTCCACCTCGATCGTTATCTTCTTAGTCCTTGCCACAGTCCCCACCATGAAGAAGTATCTGTTAGGGAATGCTTATATCCCCCTTACCCAACCATACTTCTCCCTCATCCCCTCCTCTACCTCTTCTATCTTCTTCCCCTCTAACAACATCTCCACACCCTCGGTGTCGACAGCTACAAAGTGTTCAAACCCAGTCCCAACCGACAACACCAACAACTCCTTATCACCAGTCCAAAGAGGAACACCAAGAAACATAGCCAAACCAACGAAAGGTGCATCGGCGATATCCACTTCTGCTAAGAGTTGCTCTGCGAGAGCAAGCATCTCTCGATACTCTTCCCTTTCATGTAACTCTATGGTCTCGGAGACGAAGGTATCTATGGCTTCGTGTAGTTCTTCCCGTGGAAGCCTTATATACCTCTGCAGCTTAGGGGCGAGTCTGTGGAGTTCCTCGTATAGCTCCTGTGGCGCGTGCAGTTTTATGCCTTCGCCGAGCAGGACGATCTTTCTTATTTTGCCCTTTTTCAGGAGCGCGGAGAAAATGATGTTGGTGTCCGCTACCAGGTCCAGCATCAGGGCTCCTCCTTGATCCTCCTGTATATGTTTCTCTTAGCCTCCCGTGCCAGTTCTTCCAGCTCCCTTTCGGCGGGCTCCCTCTCCTGGGACTTCTCCAGTATGAGGTAGAGGACTGCTCTTTTTGCTCCTGAGCGGGCTGCTCTCTCGGCCTCCTCTGGAGGCAGCCAGGAGGGGACCTCTATCTCTACGTTCAACCTCCTCGTTTCAGCCACAGTCTCCACCATACTACTATCATAGTTACCAACGTTTATATCATGGCCTCTCTCCCTGCCTGGGACACTTTTATATCAACACAGGAGCCCGCTCCTCACCAGCTCCCTGGCCTCCTCGTCACTGGCGGTGGGTGGTACGATGAGGGGGCGGACCCTGCTGTTGTAGCCGTGGGCGAAACTCAACAATTCACCCCCAGACGAGACAACTGGTTCTTGGCCCAATCCACCACCCTTCGTGCAGTCTCCAGAGCCTCCAATGCCTCCTCCTCGCTCGGCTCGTCTTCGAAGTCCGGGTACCTCGCCTCCACCGCGTAGTCCGTGAGCCTTGACGCCTCCATTACGGGCCCCACATCTACTTCCTTCCCCCGTAGAAGCATTAAGAGGTGCTCTATGATATGCGTCTTGGGTGGCTGGACCCCTACAGCTGGTAAAACTGCTTTCAAGGCCTTCTCAGCTGCTTGTTGGCTGTGGAAGACGCTCGCCCAGGTTATCCTATTGACCACGCCTCCGCCACGACAAGGTCTTCCCGAGCCTTCTTCAACCACATACAGGGAATCAAACCATTACTCCCTCCCTCTTCACAGCATAGTAAAGGTGGCCGACAGCATCCTGGTAGCTCCTCCACCTCTCCTCCGACGCCACCACAACATCCACAGGGGCCTTCAACAACTCCACCGCCCTCCACCGTACGCGACGAGACAACTCCCTCCTAAGCCTCCTCTCCACCTCTCCCCTCACAACGACGAGTATATCCCAGTCACTATCCTCCCGGGCATCTCCCCTCGCCCGGCTCCCAAAGAGAATAATCCTCTCAACCCCAATCCCGAGCCTGCTCGCTTCCTCTAGAATAATTTGCCTGATGAGATCCAAGACCTCCCTATCAACACCAGCCTTAACCACCGATCTCCCCATACAAGAATAATGTCGCCGAGTGTTTATATCCCAAGTCGCTTGAACAAGTCTGCCGGTGATAACACCGTTATTCCCATACTTTCAAGCTCGCTGGTCAAGTAGTCCTTCTTGTTATAGGTTAGTATGATAACGTCGCTGAACATCGTGAGCAGATAGAGCGCCAGCGCGACGTAGGGACTGTCTCTGGCGTCCCGGACCAGTTTCACCGCCTTCTTCATAAACTTCTTATAACGATCTTCCTCCACTACTCTGAACACCGAGATTAATGCTCTGAGAACCCCCTCCAACCTATCCCCGGGAATCCCCTTCCTCTCCGAGATCTCCATTATTTTGGGTCGAACCTCTTGGGTGAGGTATCTCGGTATAAATAGCTCCGTCCCGGGGTCGAGCAGGAGTGTGAGGAGCAGTCTGTGAGTCGGTCCACCGGGTCTTATCGCTGAAGAGAGGAGCACGTTGGCATCGATCACGACTGCAGTCTTCCCCATAGAGCCTCCTCCATCGCCTCGGCCAGCTCCTTGGCGTCCTCCTCAGTGAGCAATTTAGACAGCTCCCGGGAGGCAAGCAAGAACACGACTGCCTTGTACGCTCTCTTCAAGAACTCTTCACTAATGCCCTCTGGCACTTCTACCTCTATGGTTATCTTCTTCGTCCTTGTCACTGCCCCCACCATATCTACTATCATAGTTATCAACGTTTATATCACGGACTCCCCATACTTCTCCCTCATCCTCCCCTTCACTTCTCTTAGACTCTTCCCCTCGAGGAGCATCTCCACACCCTCGGCGTCGACAGCTACAAAGTGTTTAAACCCAGTCCCAACCGACAACTCTATTATCCCTTTATCACCAGTCCAAAGAGGAACACCAAGAAACATAGCCAAACCAACAAAGGGCGCATCCTTCGGGTCTACGTCCTTGAGTAGCGTGTATGCTTTCTTGGCCGATTCAAGGTAATCTTTCCGAGGCACGATGGTAACGATATGGGAAAGTATAGTCTCCCTTACCATTCTTACCTCAGCGGGAGAAAGCTTGGTGTACCTTAGTATCTTTGGTTCAAGGATCTCCAGCTCCAGAGCGAGTTCCTCTGGAGCATAGAGGTCGAGAGAAGACCGGAAGAGAATCTCCCTTATTCTGCCAGGCTTTATAATGGCCGAGAAAACTATGTTTGTGTCAACCACCAGCGTAAGCATGCTTTACCCGCTCCCACACCCTGGCCTTGGCTTCTTCCACTGCCCTAGTCAGCTCTTCCTCATCTACCTTGCCCGACGCCTTCGCTTGTAGCAGAGCGTAGGCCACGAGCCTTCTAACGAATTCTTCGGCCATGCCCCCCAGCCACTCCAGTCCTTCTGGCACTTCCACCTCTATGGTTATCTTCTTAGTCCTTGTCACTGCCCCCACCATATCTACTATCTTACCTCCCAACGTTTATATCCCGGCCCCCTGCCTGGGACACTTTTATATCAACACAGGAGCCTGCTCCCCACCAGCTCCCTGGCCTCCTCGTCACTGGCGGTGGGTGGTACGATGAGGGGGTGGACTTTGCTGTTGTAGTCGTGGGCGAGACTCAACAATTCACCCCCAAGCGAGACAGATGTTGCTTCACCCAGTCGACTACCTTGTTTGCCTTATCCAAAGCGTACTCCGCCTCCTCCCTTATTATGGGAGGGCCCGGATACCTGGGTTCCACGGCATAATAAGTCAACTCCTCCGCATCTATTCCCCTCAGATAAGAGACATCCGTCTTCCTACCTAACAGATCAATCAGCTCCCATAAATCATGAGTCCTCGGAGCAGGAACACCGTATGCTACAAGAAGAGCCTTCAAGGCCTTCTCAGCCGCCTGTTGAGCATGGAAGGCCGCAAGCCCCGGATCCACCCCAATATCCATAGCAGCCTCAGCAAGCCTAAGATCGTCCAACGCCTTCCGTAGCCATCTACAAGCAAGTGGCTCAGGCATGCACCCCTTCACCCGTGATGACCGATTCAAAGGAAACCCGCTCTCCCACCATCATCCTATAGTACTGCTCCGGTTCGATGATCAAGTCCAAGGGCTTACCCAGCAACGGGCGAAGACGCCTATAGACGTTCCTCCAGAACCTCATCCTCGTCCTCCAGCCCACCTCTCCCCTCACAACGATGAGTATATCCCAGTCGCTGTCCTCCCGATAATCTCCCCGGGCCCGGCTCCCAAAGAGAATAATCCTCTCAACCCCAATCCCGAGCCTGCTCGCTTCCTCCAGAATAATTTGCCTAATGAGATCCAAGACCTCCCTATCAACACTAGCCCCGGCCATCGACTTCCCCATACAAGAATAATGTCGCCGAGTGTTTATATCCCGGGCCCCTGCCTGGAACGTTTTTATACATCCTCTGCAGAAATATTAATGCAGGAGGTGTGGGATGATGGGTGACTATGACCAGGTTTAAGGTTTTTCCCTTATCCTCTTTATTCTGGGGAAGGTTCCCTCTATGAGCCTTCTCTTGACATTGAACAGGTCCATCGCCACCCTGTGGCTGAGCATTCCTTCCCTTCCGGGCCCTGGCTCCACGGCGAAGTTCTCCGCGTTTAGGAGTGGCCTGTACATGTTGTAGGCGAGCCTCGTGACGTTGCCCATCGCGTTCACGGCCCCCCTTATCCTCTCCACCGCCTCGAGCATGGCCCTCCTGGGGTCTTCTGCCCCCTCCGCTGACTTCCTTATCCTCATCCACATCATGTGGAGGTCCGCTGCCACCGGTGCTATGCTGTGCTTCTCTGCTTCCCTCTCGTAGTACCTGAGTAGTGCGGCGGCTATCCGCTTCTTTTCGTCCAGTGGGAGGTACTGTACCGTGGGGTGTCTTGCGGCGGCTATTATTGGGGCGTCGAGGAGTATGTTCCTGAGGAGGTTTGTGGCCCAGCTCCTCAGCTGGGGGTCTTCTATTCCTTCCCGTCGGAGCGTTTCCTCTGCTCTCCTCGTTATCTCCGCCACGGTCTGGGTGAGGGGTTCTCCGGTGGTGATGACCTGGTCGAGGTTTTCCCTGAGGATTTTTTCGAGGGTGTTGAGGGTTTTCTCCTGTTCTTCTCTGCCGAGCTGGGTCTCTGCGAGGACCTGGTTCTTTATCTCCTGGTATACGTTGAGGATGTTTTGTTTTCCTTCGAGGATGATCCTCCTTATGTAGGGGTGGGGCTCCTTGTTGTCTGCGAGGGGCCTGAGCTGGTGGTATCTTAGGGCCGCTTCCTTCTCGGCGTCGAGGAGGTGTGGGTCTTTCCCGTTCTTGAGTTCTTGGAGGTCTCGGAGCAGCTCGGCGAGTACTCTCTGGAGGGTCTTGGGCGTTATGTTCTGGGGTAGTCCGAGGCTCTGGGCTATTCTCCTCGCTTCCTCCTCCGTTAGCTCCCTGGTGGGGTCTGTTGTGGCGAGGTGTCTTATGGCTTCGTGGGGGTGGCTGGGCTGTTTCCCGCTTGTTATTTCTCTCTCCCACTCGGAGAGTACTGTGGTTATGAGGCCGTGGAGGAGGGTCCCCTTCGGGTCCGCGGGGTCTGCTCTCTGGACGTGGTATTTTACTATGCTGGGGTGTATTCCTTCCTGGGAGGTGTAGAGGGGGATTTTTGCCTGGTCGAGGGCTGTTTTTATGACCCATCCCGGGAGCTGTTCGGCTATGGCCATCCTGAGGAGTTCCCTCGCGCCCGTGTGCTCTGGGACGCCGGGTCCTTCGAGTTCTTCGGGTTTTATTCCGAGGAATTCTTCGGGTTTCTTGAGGGCTTCTGCGTGGGGTGTTCCTCTTATCCGTGAGAGGAGGGTTGCGTAGGCGAGGTTGGGGTTTTGTGACCAGTTCTTTATTCCTGTTTTCTTTAGAACGCGGTATAGGGTGTTCACAAGCTCGTTCCAGTGCCTGTAGTACTGTTTTATTTCTGGTTGTTTTTCTGCTATTTTTTCGAGGGGGCTCGATAGGAACCACTGGAGTGCCCTGGCTGGGTCTGCGAGTGCTACGAAGGTGCGTCTCAGCTCATCTCCGTGTTTTTCTTTTATGTAGTCTGCTGTTAGGTGGGGGAAGTACTTTGATAGTTCGTGGGCGGTGTGGATTAGGGTGGAGGCTATGTAGTTGAAGAACTTTTTCCTGTCCTTGTGGAGGCCTTTTTCTACGGCGAGCTTTATGGCCTTGTAGAGGAGGGTTGCGGTGGGCTTGTAGGCAGGAGAGAGGTCATCTTTTCGGATTATTTCTTCTATGTACCGTTTTATGAGGGGGTCTTCTACTTGTTCTTTTATCTTTTCGATTTCTTCTCTTTCCTTGGGGTTTTCTTCTGCTATGGCTTCTATGGTTGCCCGGAGTTTTTCTATTTCCTTGTAGCGTGCTTTTTCTTCCTCTGGTAGGGGGCCTCTCGCCTCTTCTTCTCGCCTTATTATTTGTTCTGCGTGTTTTTCTGCTTGTTCGGCCCTTTTCTTCAGCTGGTAGTATTTTATTATCCAGCCAAGGACCGTGCTTTCATCCCCCTTCTTTTCCTATGGTTAGGTTTCCGATCCTTATATACGATGCGTTCTCTCCCAGGGTGAGGGTGAGTGTCTGGACGGCGGGTGTGCCTACGGTGTGGTAGGCGGCCAGGGTCCCTGTGAGGTATCCTGCTACTACGCAGGGGAAGGTCTTGAATACGTCTTTCCCGAACTCCTTCAGCCTTTCTACCTTGGTGAGCGCCTTTCCTTCCTTGAGGAGTTTTGCTGCTTCGTCCGCTTCCTTGGCTGCCTCGTCTACTACGCTCTTGGCCTCCTCTGCCGACTCTGTGATGGTCTTCCTTGCCTCTTCTTCCACATCCGTGGGCGTCACCGTTCCTTGCTTTCTCTCTTTCAGCTCGTCCAACTTCTCCATGAATTTATCTGGTTTTGGTAGTTTCTCTCCGAGGGTTGTCTTGAGCTTCTCTATCTCCCTTGTGAGGACCTGCTTTATGTTCTTGAACCGGGTGTAGGAGTCCCGGAAGCTCTTGTTGAAGAGCCTGAGTTCTTCCTCGGAGAGTTCCTCTCCTCTCTGTGCCTTGAGCAGGATGTCCGTGATCTTCGAATAGCCTGCCTCCTTCGCCGAGGTTATCTTGTTGGCGAGGAGGGTCTTCAGGTCGGGGTATGTTTGTAAGAGCTTCGAGTACCTCTTATCACTCTTGGCTACCTCTTCTATTATGGCTACGGGATCCTTTTCAAGGACATCCGGATCTTTCGCAACGTATTCTTTCAGTTCGGTGATGAACGAGCTGAGATCCCTGTTACACGTCGTTCCCGTGGCCCCAACACCAGTACAGAGGCTCCGTGATAGCTCAACGGAGCCGAGCTGTTTCAAGCTCTTAGCCGTCTCTTCGCGGACAAGCCTGATTCCCTCATCGCTCAGGTACTTTTCCGGCTCCCTGAGCGCCTCGCCGGTCATCTTGAGGAACGAACGGTAAATCCTCTCGCTCTCGGCCCCTATCTTCTTCAGGGCCTCCTCGGTCAAGACCCTCTCGCGGAGCGCCTGGTAGTAGTGGAGCGCGTACTTGTCCACGAAGACATCGTCCCCGGAGTCGAGCACGTCGGCCACGAGGGTGCTCCATTTGGTGCTACAGTATGTGGGCGAGATGTGGCAGATCTTTGCCAGGGCACTGACCCGGTCCGCCGGCTTCGAGAGTATCTTTGCCTGTTCGAGGGCGTCCCTGACCGGGGCATCGGGGAAGAGGGCCCTGAACTGCTCAGCTATCACCCTCTCGTACTGCCACCGGGATATGAAGGGAGAAAGCCGGGAGATCTTCCCCTGAGACGCCAAGTACTGCTGGACGGCGCGGTCGGCCAGATACCTCTGGGCAACGGACCGGGACGTGGCGAGAACCGTGCCACCATAGGCGAGCGACCCGACGAACGTGGCGGCCGTCTGCTCCAGCCCCATCCAGGGGACGGTATAGGAGTAGAGGCCCACGCTACCAGTATCGGCGAGACTCTCCCTCATCTTGTCCTCCACCGTGGCCTTCGCCAAATAGGGAGGAAGCCAGCAGGTAGCACCAGCCTCGAGGACAGCGGCGAGACCACCCACGAACATCTTGGAGGCCATCTCGCAGGCGAACAGGCCGGCGGTACAGGCCACGCCAAAGGTGTTGAGGGTGTGGGTACCCAAAACCTCATCCGTTATCCTCGTATCAATATACTTCCCATAACAGGTGTTCTCCAGGCCCAGCGCCTCTTTGGTATCCTTGTCGACGCACAGGGCGAAGTGCTGTTCCTCGAAGGGCTTCTGGCCCAGGTCAAACTCCGTGACGAGGAGCCTGAGGGTATCCTCGAGCGTGTTGTACCGGTCGAGTATCCTTACCGGTATATTGTTGTCGCCGCCGCAGGAGAGTAGAGCGCTTTCCACCAGGTCTTTGGCTTCCCTGTCGCCGGCGTTGGGCGGAACGATGACTGGGTGGACTCTGGCGTTGTAGTTCTGGGTGAGGGCTTGGAGGAGGTTCTTTTCGAAGGCCTGCTGGGCCGACTGGGGGCTGTCCTCCTTGAGGGCCTCGGTGAGGGCATCGTGGAGGAGCCCCGGGGTTATGGCGTTGGGGGTGAGGGTTATCCGGACAGGGGTGCTGGTGATGCCTCGGGTTGTGGGATGGCGGAGCACCACGGTCACCGCCGCGTTCTCCTCTATGGCCTTGGGCCTGAGGGTGAGGTAGTAGTGGTTGTTTGCAGTGACGAGGAGGACCTTATCCTTGTCCCCGCCACTATTCTTCCAGGAATCGAGCAACGTATAGCCCCCGGGAGCGTCGAGGCCCTCCAGGCTACCGGTGTCGCCCACCACCGCACTGATACCACAACCGTTCCCGCAGACCTCGGAGACGTCCACCAGGTAGGTGCCGAGACCGGGGCAGTCCCCGGCGAGGAGGAGCACCGGAACCACGTAGGAGAGGGAACCCGACACGCCCCCACCGGAGGAGACGCCGAAGAGCAAGAGATCATAGACATCGCCCCCGTTCTTGTTCTCCGCAGCCTGGAACACCACGGAAGTAGGATCCTTGAGGAAAGACGCAACGGTCTCGGCAAAGGCACCGACGTAGTCCCCATCGCCGACCCTATCCCTGTAGAATTGTTTAATAACTATGTTTAGATAATTTGGGCGATTATGATGATTATTTTTATGTCTATATAGAAGAGTTTGGCTTCTTGTTCTACTCTTTTCTAGAATACGTGATTCTTTTATCAGTTTTACGGATCCCCCGTTTATTGAGGTTTTGTTATTATTGTGGGTACTCTAGGTATTTTAACTTTAAAAATTGGTGTTTGCCCCTGCACCCTTCTATTTTCTTGGATACAACCTGTATTAGGTATTTTAGGTATATTGCTCTGACAAGTGCATTGAAGTCTTTCAGGAGTACTTCGAGAGCGCTTCCAGCTATACCTAGCTTATCGAGGTGGTATTTTACTAGTACAGAGTTTTGTATTATATTTATTTCTGGTGTTACCTGTATGCTTGTTTTTCCTTGTAGGAAACTTATAGATGCATCCTTCACTGTTCCGTTTTCAACCAATATACTTACTACGTGGTTAGCGTTGATGTATTCTCTGTCTATCTGGCTGAACCTTGATACTCCTTGTGGATGTGTATGTATAACTGCATAGTTATATGAAGGATCGGGTAGTTTTGGATCTAGTACCTTAACCTCCGTTCTAGAGGCTTTCTGGTTAGGTATATGAATGTCTTTGAAGGGATTAGGCGTTAGAACATAATATATTATATCGGTCCTGTCCGGTTTATTTTTCGGTTCGGGCTCTTTTATCTTTCTAATATATGCTAAGACCTCGGTGCCACAATAATTATGGATTAACCATATTATGTCTACAAGCGCCTTATCAACTAATAAAATATAGTTTAATTTCCCCGATAGTACGAGTATTTTTTCGAAGGATCTCCAAGACATGCCTTATTATCCCTCACATTGTTTCCTAAGACAACTCTCTAAACTTGTCGGCAGGAATTCGCGTAGCTTCTTATATGCTTTGCATCCATAGCTTCCAAGTGTGCTATCGATGCTTGGAACTGATACCATAGTCATTAATCCTACTAAATAGGTTGCTTTCTTCACGATGTCCCATTGCGGAGAATATTTTCCTAGTGTCCCGGGACATAGTGAGCCAGTTTTATCTACATTAGGATGAGCTTCCCTGAACGAGAAGACTATTTTCTTTAAGTATTCGTTATTAATGCTACTGATCTTTTTCTTGAAAGGATAGTTCTTTATAATAAAGAACCTTAGCCTCTTGTTAATTCTTGGTTTATTAAACTTGATTACTTCATCCTTGTATCTGGCCCTGCCATAGAATACGACAGGCCTAGTTAGCTTATAGAGCTTGTTTCTGTCACCGCAGACTGGTGCACGTATGATTGATGATATTACTCCTATTTCAAAGTCTATTTCACTAGTTTCTGTTGAAATATAATGCACATAGATATATCCGATTTTAGACTCAATATAGTTGAACATTTCAATACTAGTCGACCACATCCGACTCAAACCTCCTCCAAGGATGCCGACTTAACAAGACGAGACAATGTAGTCTTGTAGAGAAACTTCTTATCTAGGAAATCCTCTTCGCTGATCCATAACAGTATGTGGACCACTAACGCTGCTGCCACTGCAGGCGTAGCCACGTAGACAGGAGCAGTAGTATAGCCTGGGGATTCATTGCTTATACTCCATTCTCCGGGTACAAGGTTTACTCCTATAGTGATACTTTCTCCATCGTAATGAACCGTTATGAGTCTTTTCCCCGATCTAAGCCATTCCTTTAAATATGGTCGTAGCTTTAGGCTATCAGTTGCCTCGATAAGAATATCGCTTCTAAGATCGTGAATAACCGTTTCTAAAGGATACTCATATGTCTGGAAACCTATTTCCTTATTGGAGGCTCTTATTATATCAGCAATAGCCCTGGCTTTTAGAAAGCATACTTGTTTAATGTTGTAAGGTGTCCTGTTTAAGTTATGCGGCTCAATATAGTCAAAATCTATGAGCTCTAGAAATCCTATTTGACGTGATAATGCTAGGAAATATGCTATCCAGCTGCCTATTCCTCCTAGCCCTGCAACCGCGACACTGTCTATCTTTCGGAGAGGAAGGTTTTTCTGTCTAAGAAAAAAAGATTCCGGTCTAACTAACTTTTCTATTTCATTAGGATCGCAGTATGTCTCTCTTATCCATGTAGAGGCCGCGACGTCTGCTGGTATAATATTTACCTTGAGGGATCTATTATTCATGAACATTTTGTCTATATCTCCAGGCAAGACTCTAGTATCGTTTATGTATACATCGAATCTTCCCATTCCGTTTTCTTGCGCAGTCCTCGCTATTAGCGCCTTGAGGTCCAGTGGAGTTTCTATAGACACGTTTTTGAGTAAGGGCATACCATTTACCATGATGGTGACAGTTCTTCGTTCTCCGTTAAGAGAACTAGGCACTCTTAGCCACCCTCATATAATACTAATTTAAAAACTAGGATAAATCAACATAGACTTCTATTTCAGTTAAACTTAAAAAACTACCATAAACAATAGCATTATATATATTATTGTGGATATTAAAGTATATACAACGCTACAACCTAGACGGGAACGCTAGTCCTAACTATAACCACATTCCCAGAGGGCCTTTATTGTGGAAATGCTATACCGCTAGATAGTGGACATTTAATTATTTTTTCCCAATTGTAATGTGGATCTCTAAACGGTATTAGTTATATTGATAGTGGATTTTCAATCCACTCGAATTCTATATAAGGTCATAGTGGTATTATGGAGCTTCCTTGGCTTACAGGTAGTATAATTTTTACATGATTACTCATCCTGTTATGGTATCATTAGAAAAAGATTACCGCTAATAAAACTTTTACTAAACCCAGAGGGTGAGCCAGAGTGATTCAAGGTGTTTTTAGAAGAATACTACCAATGCTTGGAACCAAGTCAAGTAACAATGTAGCCGTTCCCATAGTTCTTCGGCATATTACTTGCCCGTATTGTTCTAGTATATTCGGCGTCTTGACACTGGGTAAAATATCGAGGAAAATCGACCGAAACATGATAACAACTATAAACGGGAGGGATGACGCGAATCCCGGGTTTAGGGAAACACATCTAGCAAACCCTATAAAGTGTCCTGACTGTGGAGGAGAATTCATAGTATTCGTAGGTGTAGAATATGACCAGAACTATAGTGAGGTTAAGGATGTAGACGTAAAGATAGTTACACCTAACGATCCCTACGTTAAGCAGCTATCTGTATGGCCCCACAGAGGCCTTGTTATGAGAAAAGTCTTGGAATATAGTCCACACACAGTCAAAATATACGAGTCTATGGATCACTTCGAGCAATATAATGAGAATACCAAGGATATAGCCGCTGCAAGTCTAATTAACATAAACGCTACCCATAGCCTCAAAAATGTACATGCAGGCGAAGAAGACAAGCAATGGGAGCCTAAGATAGTTGATCTATCTAGGAACCGTGGATAATAATATTTTCCTCTAATTCTCGGATCAAAGACCCTTGATTTAACCCAGGCTATCCTAATGAGGGACAATAACCGTGTCAAAGTATATCATGTGCCTGGTATGCGGTAGAATGACGCCCATTAACAGAGGTGTATGCTATCATTGTGGAAGCCCTCTTCCCAGCGAAATACAATTACCTCTAGGAATGATCATTTGCCCAAACTGTCTTAAACTGACACCTGTAGATACAGGATACTGTACTCATTGCCGATCACCACTTCCACCCGATCTTGTTAAAGCTGCTAAAAGGGAGCTTGCAAAGTATAGATTGCAACATGGAGAATCTTATAAAAAAGAATACATGGAAAACACCTACGATAAACTTTATTATAACATATCAGAGAAACATGGAATTGAATACTATAGAGTAGCTAACGAAAATCAGGTAATCGATCAGATTATTAAAAACAAGGAAAACCATGATAATCAATTATCAGCAGACACTGTGTTAAGGGATCGCGAGGTAAAGAATGTTATTAGATTTCTGCGTGTAAGACGCTTACAGGTATAGGCAAGTTTAAGATAGTGGATACGTCAAACCCCGCTATAAACTATAGCTATGCAGTAGCTGCATCGCATGTAGACTTACCCTAGTGGTATCTCCCCTTACCGCGAGGACTCATTGAAGAAAATAATATAGTCTAGGGGTGTCGGCGTTAAACTCTACGCGGAGCAATGATAGGGATGTTGAAGACTATTATGTAGTAGATTCGAACAGCAATACGATAGGTGTACCTTATAATATGCTCAATCACAGGATACCGCAACAATCAGGGAGCTTTCTACCGCCCTTGTCATATACGTCTCACATAAAATTAGGCTATGATTTAGAAAATCGTATGGTAGGAATAAACAAGTACGATCTCACGAGACACTTATATGTAGTCGGAATAGTAGGATCCGGCAAAACCACAGCTGTGAAAAGACTTCTAACCGAGGCATCACTGCACGGTATAAGCTGGACGGTGATAGACTGGGAAGGAGAATACCGAGAACTCGTCTATTTAACAAGAGCCAGTTACTTTAACTCGAAAAACTTCAAATTAAACCTATTCGGATACGGAAGCCAGGAAGACTGGGAGTACAATGTCGAGGTACTCCTTCAAACGTTGAAAGAAGAAGAATATAATTTCTCGCCCCAAATGGAATATGTTCTTCTAAAAGCCTCTATGTTATGCCAATTCAGACGACAAGGCCTTAACTGTTTACGCGAGAAAATAAAGGAGCTCGCTTTGATGCTCCCAGACGGGAAAAGAACCCTCCAAGCCCTACATAATAGGTTTGCGAAGATATTTTCTGGAGGGCTCTCACATATCTTAGGAGACGAGGATACACTAGGTACACTCTTTGGTAAAAGGACCGTTATTGATATCTCTGATATTGCAAAGAGATCACCAACAAAGGCTAGACTACTGGTTGGTATAATAATGGGTAAACTACGCTATGAGATACTAAGACTTCCAATAACAAGTAACGTGCGCCACCTTATAGTATTAGAAGAAGCTGAACAGCTGATTCCCAGCGACAATGAATACAGTAGATGGAGGCTACCATATATAGCCGGTGACTTATTACGGTATAGGAAAAGAGGAGTAGGCATAGTCATCGTTGCACATAGTCCTAGTCTAATAAGTAAGAGAGTAACCAAAGTTGTTGGGAATTTCTTGATATTTAGATTGAATGACGGAGAAGACAAGTTATGGGTAGCCAAATTACTAGGAGAAAGCACTCGTACTAATACCAACATAGTCGGACACCTAGGCAAGGGGGAGGCATTGCTTTTCCCGGCATCCTTGCCTGAACCATTCTATATAAAAATAGTACCGCCCCGTCCATCTAAAAGCCATGCAATGTTGCTTCTAGATAACTTGAGAAAATATCCGGGTCTCTCCCAGCGAGAGAGGCGAATGATGTTAGGTTTATCCGGTAAACAATATAGAGAAGCCACAAAAATACTTGAAGAACTCAAGATTGTAAGGAAAGCTAAGATATATACGGGTAGACCCGGGAAAAGCCCCGTCATACTAGAACTTGTGAATCAAGTACCGAGCGGTGCACATGTATACTTTGTAAATGAGCTAAAGCGTACCGTGTCTGAAGTATGCGGGAGAAAGATCAAGTATATAAAGGCCTCAAACACGGGGCCTGACCTAGTAGTTGTTGGAGATAACATTCTTATAGGAGTCGAGGCCGAGACAGGAACAAATATATCTAGAGCCAAGTATCTAAGATTCTTAGAAACAGTCAAATATCTCTTTATTATATGCGTGTATAGAAATGCTTGTAGAAAAGCACATCGCGATACAATGGGCCTTAAGAACGTGTGGGTAGGAAACCTATATAGGTTTCCTTCTGCTCTAGCTAGGGTTTGTCATAAGGAGTATTTTGAACCGTAAAGTGTTAACCGGGGAGTTAACACAGTAAACTTAATTATTAAATTCCAAGAATACCCAGATTACTGTAAAATACTAAGAATCCCTTCCTACCTTAAACAAACATAGTCAACCCACAACGTTCCTTACAACAATACAATACCTAACAATATACAATTTTCGGAACAATATTATTAGAAGGATGGTGGACCGGCCGGGATTTGAACCCGGGGCCTCTCGGGTGCAAGCCGAGCGCTCTTCCAGGCTGAGCTACCGGCCCATCCACTCTTCTCTAATTCTTGGAACTGGGATTATATTATTTTTCGTTTTCTCGATACTTTCCTGTATTTCTCTAATGATAAGCCTAAACTTTGTTATATTGTTGAAGGTCAATAAGTGAGGAGCGAAGGAAAAAGAGGATTGCTTATTTTTCTTTGAAGTATATGTAGAAGAAGTAGACTGTTGCCAGGGATAGGAATGCCATGAATCCTATGGTTAGTACTTGTACTGATGTTAGGGTTGCCAGCGTATTTACGTTGGTTAGGTTTAGCACGTTTGCCAGGTATGGTAGAACCTCTGGAGGGATGCTCTGGATGACTTTTGGATCTGTTACGTCCGCGATGAAGTATGGATACTGGCTGAACGCGTTCAGGTATTCTCCCAGGACTATTGTTACGAGTGCCAGCATTCCTGCGAATAACAGGTTGCTTGCATCTTTTTGAGACAGGAAGCCATTCTTCTTTATACTTGTATACGCTGTGTAGACTAGGTATACTTGGGCCACGTATAGTATGAGTTTTATGATTAGTAGCCATGATAGGTTATAGGCTACTGTTCCATCTCCAACCTTCCATCCCAGAGGACCGAATATGTTGTTGAACTTGTACTCTACTACGCGGAGAGATAGAGCATACCATAATCCGAGTATTAGCATTAGTCCAAGCCCAGCTAGTGCCCACGGGACTCCTCTATCAACGACCGACTTTAGAGCATTTCTATACGAGTCGTCACTTATCTTATAATATTTGACTGCTGCATATCCAGTTACCAGTATTAGTCCCGCTGTTAATGCTGCAACTACGCTCTTAAGATAGAGGGGTAGCAGAGTTGGATTCGTCAATGCTTCCGTGAGATCTAGTCTAGCAACGATCCCATCAAAGTATAATCCTTTAGGCGTGTTCAGGAAGGCGAATACTGCCCTGAAGCCTAGTGGTATTAGTAGTGCGGAGATAGCTAGGAAGATTCCCGCTATATTATGTGCTTTATCGCTGAACCTGTTCCATCCATAGTAGTATGTTGTTATCGCTGTGAAATGTACCACAATTAAGAGTATCGCGATTGCAAACGGCATAAGGGCTATGTTGCCGGCTACACCGAGGAAGTTTGGATAAAAGCTCAGGAGGAATACTGTGAATGCTGTAGCATACACTCCTGCTACTCCGTAGGTTGCTGCATAGAATCTCATTAGCTTGTACGAGAAATTGAGTAGTGCCTGGTCATTGTTCTTTTTGGCCCTGTATTTTAGGTATGGTACGAGGACTGATAGTGCTATTCCGATGTTCACGAGCATTATGTGTATCCCGAAAGTGTATGCTAGCCAGAATACTGCTATTGACGAGCCAACCATTCTAGCTCACCTCCATGCCTACCTCTTCTTTTCCAGGTAACCATAGGAATTTCCACACGGCGTATGCTAGGATGCCTAGTATTACAATGAAGAATACTGCTACTAGTGCTACTAGCGATGTTGGAGCCGGGTTGAATGTACGGGCGACGTCCGGTGTCATAACGCCGTATATGGTCCACGGTTTTCTTCCTACTTCTCTAACGACCCATCCCATCCACGATACTGCCTGTATTATTATTGCGAAGGGTAGTGCTAGTTTTAGTAGTATCTCCGGGAGCTCGGTCTTTTTCACGAATAGATAGTATGCTACGCCTAGGACGAAGAGACCTGATAGTATGGCTAGGCCTATTTTTGTATAGTAGACGTAGTGTAGGAATAGCGGGGGTCTGCAGTCTCCTATTCTTGCTAGATCTTGGTCATGGGTCACGCTGCATACACAGTAGTCCTTGGGTATCTCGTCATAGTTTGGCAGGTGAGCATTAAATGATCCGTATCCTAGGAAGGCCATTAGTTTTTCGAGGCCAAATGCTCTACTTATACTGAATATGCTTTGGCTTGTGCCCTCCATTGCGGCGAATTTCTCTGGATTATACTCTGCTATTTCTGTTCCCATCAAGTGCCCGAAGACAGTGCCTTGTAGTACTATTGCTACTAGGGCGAATATTGCTGCAAACTTGAAGAATGTGTCGACGTATTCATAGTATTCTCCGTTCTTTACACCTTTTTGTCTTAGCTGGAGTTTTCTCATCGCGTATGCGGCTAGTACAGTGAATGACGATACTGTGATAGCGCTTCCTATTACGTGTAGTATGCTTCCTAGATATACTGGGCTCTTGAAGGTTACTGTCGTCACTCCCACATAGTTAACTGTTGCTTTTAGGATCGCGTCTAGTATAGCCATAACGGGCGTGTTTAGAACATCCTGATTAAGGTATTCTGGTTTAATCACTAGTTTTAGTATACTATCCTGCACTGTATAGCCATGCCATGCTTCGTAGACGAGGCGTTCTATGATACGTGCAGGCATTTTTACCAGCACGACTCCTCCGTTTTGTCCTACTACCTCCATTCCTAGTTGTTGTAGAAGGGTGACGTTCAGTATGTTAGCGTAGTCGGTGGGTACTGCCAGGAGTAGTTTTGGATATCCCTGGTCGAAGAGCCATTGGCCTGTTGCTGGATTGTAGGCTGGTTCTAGGCCTGTTGGTGCAACCATGTATGAGTTTACTGATACGATCATTGCTGCCGAGAACCATGGGCCTATTAGTGCGAATAGCATTACTATGACGTGAACCTTCTTTGGTAGCTTCTCCCAGCCGTACCAGAGCATGTATATGAATACTACCTCCATTAGGAAGGCGAAGACCTCGGCGTAGAGAGGGAAGTAGATATAGTTTCCTGCAGCTTGTGTTAGGTTAGGCCATAAGAGTACGAGTCCGAATTCCGAGGCTGTTCCAGTAGCCGCTCCGACCGCGAAAACTATTATGAATCCTTTAACTAGGGTTTTAGCGATCTTTAGCCATTTCTGGTCTCCCGTCTTCAGGTAAAGTAGTTCTGCAACGAATGCTAGTAGTGGTAGCCCTACTACATATTGGAGTATGGTCCAGTGGACTGCTATACCAATGAATGATAGTAACCTATCAGCAGCCGCCGGGTATATTCCCCACTCCAATTCGGATCACCGTTAGCTGTCTCACCACAAACATATACTCAATTATATTACCTAGGAAGTCCTCGTTTTTAAATAAATATGATTTCTATAAGTAAACAATCTTTCAATAGAGCGTAAGACCAATAACATCACCACAACTACTCATATATTATTAATAATATTAAATAGGGATAAATATGTTATACCGATACTCATAGAGCAATAACATCCACAACTTCTTCCACAACAAATATAGCGAGCAGCTCTAATGGATACAGCTCTTAATCATATAATAATCGTGGTGGGCCCGGGGGGATTCGAACCCCCGACCGCCCGGTTATCAGCCGGGCGCTCTACCAGGCTGAGCTACGGGCCCAAGACCCCGCTGAAGGGCCTTAGCCTGCACGCCCAATCCTATGTCTTATTTAGACGTCCTATTTTAGGTTTTAGCGCCTAGAGTTCTTGTTCTCGGATAGCAAGGACTCCTCTTCTTCTACTTGTTTTAGTATTCTTAGCCTTGTTTCTGTCGGCTCGAAGGGCAACTTATTCTCTAGTGTTTTCTCGACTCTAATTATTCCTCCTTCTATAAGCCTTCTTAGTGTCTTGTAGGAGATATAGGCGACTATCTCGTTTGGTGCAGACGGGTTTGCTGCTTGGTATATTTCTTTGGTGACAAGATATAATAGTCTAAGCGACGATAGTGATTTTACGGCTATGCTTTGGCCTTCCTCCTCTGTATCATTTTTAGCGGCTCTAACTAGCTCCATTAGTGATCTCGAGCTCAGTACTATTATTGCCCTATTATTTTCCTCATCGATTATTACTCTGACAAGCTTATTATCGGGCAGGCTTATTTCCTCGAATTCCCCGTCGGTCATTGCCAGGATATCTAGCGGATAATATCCTATCGGATACCCGTCTTCGGTCACAATTATGGCTACGCTATAATTCTTTCCCAACACATTCTTTGTTACCTCACTTATCAAAGACCAGACAATGTACATGTATTCTGATCCATCAATCACCTCGAGCAGCTCCTCTTCATAGTCATCCTCTAAGTCTATTACCTTATCTTTATTCATGTTCGTACTATCGACACTATTCATGAAATAGGTCGCGGTTTTTATGATTAAACGGGCAATATGTCTTCTAAATACCGTTATTAGTGAAGCTAGTATGAGGGATGGCGCGAGAATCGATATAAGGGAGAGATATGTATTGAAGAACAATCTCAGCCCTAAGTCGATAATCATACCTAGAAGCGTCAAGACAGTAAATGATACTGAAAATATGAATACTACTTCTTTATAATCTGTCTTCGTCCTCTGCCACCCCTCCAACCCTCTAAAGATGATCTTCGGGTCTTATTATCATTAACCACTAGTTATCCTTGATCTCATACTACTATTCTAAAAGAAGTCGAGGAGAGTTCTCTTAGGCGACATATTTATCACGGCTATGTCCCTTAATAGGGGAAAGGCAACATTATAGACCAACGTATTATTGATTCTCGCTTGAGGCCTTCCCTTATGAGCATGACCATGTATCACTATGTCTGGACGCGTTTCCCGTATTATCTTCTCCATCCTTGGATCATAGAGTTGATCGTGTATTGCTGGATGTTCTCCTATAATAGTGGCTCTTGTTACCGCATAATGAGTAACCAGGATAACAATATCGGATTTTTCTCTTGCCTCGGATAATAATTCTCTTATAGCAGCCAGTCTCCTCTTATAGATTTCTTCTATTCCAGGTATATTTTTACGTTGCCAGCGTGTTGGTCTTTTGAGTGATCCTCTTGAACCAATGATTGAGATTTTGTAACCTGAGCACGTGGTACTGTATACTGACTCTCTTAACCATATTATATCTTGGTACTCTCTTATGAACTCGTCTTCTCTATCCATGTATTCCTCATTTCCGAAAACTGCCACGATACTTGTCTCAGGATAGTTCTCCCGGATAGCTCTGAACACTGGTCTAGCCATCTCTATTCTTCCTTTATCTACGATGTCTCCTGCTAACGCGAATACGCATGGGGGATCCGGATGTTTTTTCAGGGAGTTCTTGAAGAGAGGTAGGTAGTGTGGACTATGTATATCTGCGGATGCATATATGATAGGGCCTCTGAACTGCAATGGTTCAACACCTAATTCAGACTGCCCATCGTTCTTCATCGGCCATCTATACTGGTCATAGTCCAAGCACTATTATCGTTTGAGATTCTTTTCTTCTTGATTTTTCAACTCTATCCTTATCACTGGCTCAATGGACTTTACATGTAGATCCAGTTGTGGATAAGGTATCGAGATGCCGTTTTCTTCTAGAATACGTTTGAGCTCTGTCTGCAACTTTATCTTTGCAGGATACCAGAGCTTCGTAGGTGTCCAGCACCTGATTCTGATATTCACCGACGAGTCGCCGTAGCTATCTACGAATACTTCGGGCGAGGGATTTACTAAGCAGTAAGGATTGGAGTCAAGGTACTCTATAATGATCTTTATCGCTTTCTCTACATCTGTCTTATAATGCACGCCGACGATGAAGTCTATCCGTCTAGCTTTGGTCCTAGAATAATTAGTTATTATACTATTGAACACTGTCTGATTGGGTATTCTGACAAGATAACCGTCCCATGTCCTGATAAGTGTGCTTAGCACCCTTACATCTACTACTTCACCAGCTATATCGCCGATCATCACAGGGTCTCCAACCCTTAGTGGCTGCTCAACTACAAGGAATACTCCGCTAATTATGTTGCCCAGGCTACTCTGTGCGGCGAGACCAACTATTATGCCTGCAAATCCTCCTGCAACTAATAGGCTACTAAGACTTAAACCAAAGGGGTATAGTGAGAGTATTCCTGCCAGTATAAGTATGCTGTAGAAGACTAGGTTTTCTACTGGACGATAGATATATGGAGGAATCCTTGTCCCTATAGTTCTCCTCATACTGCTACGAACAACATATGCCGCTATTACTCCTATAATTATAGTTGCTATTGCCGATGCGATTTTAGTAATATTGGCCGCTATTAGGTCTCCGATCGACTCTAGCCCTTGAGCGATGGCCATAGTTTCCACCCTCTTTCAACAGCTATTACTGGTGCTGTTAATGAGAAAACTCCCGTTCTCCCGGCTCTCACTTGTTTTAGTTTCTCGAGACCCTCTATTGGTGGTTTTGAAGTGGTCCTCGATTCTATTATTGCATCCTTGATATACACTTCTACTAGAGAATAGAAAATACTTCCCTTATTATCTGTATAGAGATGCGAGTAAGCAGCGTTAAAGGGTACCCCTTTAATCGTATCCTCTCCCTGAGCAATGTAGAAGGCTATGTGCGCCATGCAGGGGTCTTTATTTTCAAGGGGAAATCCCTTTGCCACCCTTGACTTGGCATATCGTGCGATTACTCCTTCAACCAGGTTTCCTACTAATGTATATTTTACCCTGCCAGGGGCTAGTCTGGTCAGAATAGAATTCTTATGATATAATATGATCTCTAGTGGAGCATGTGCCCAGATCACGTCTCCACGATGTACTAGTATCTTTTTGTCGAATTCAATATAGACCGCGTCGCTTATCCTAAACGGTGAATATATAGGGGGAGCAGGCCTATAACCCACTACTCCGTCAACATATACTTCCTCGCATTTGTACTCGTCACAGGCTCTAAGAACACCGTCTTCGCTATATATTATTCTTGCCCTACAAAGCGACAACGACGTACCAGACGTTATTTCTCCTGCCAGCAACTCTCCTCATGAATAATGCTAGAAGTATTCGAGGATATTGTGCTTTACTTCTCTAATACGGCAAACCTCTATGCGTAGCAAACAATGGATGAGTACAATAAACCAGGCCTAGTTTTTGATTAGAGATTAGCGGCTATACTAGTGAGCATTATGTTTATAGCCGCTACTACCTGATAGAATACTGCCGAGGCTACTAAGTCGTCCGCTACGTCGTCATGTGATATTGGCCATTCTACACACTTAGCGAAGCTATGGAGAGACTCGGGTCTCTCTCCTGGAATGTCACCGGTAAGGATACTGCTCGCCCACGCGAGTGTTTCTGCTAGACTATTTCCTCCTACGCATTCTACGAGGTCATACATGTCTATGTAGGTTACACCGAAGAGCTCTAATGCTTCATCCTTCAGGTTGTGTCTGACTGCTGGTAGTATTACGTCGTCAAATATGCCTACAGCATAGTCAACAAGATCTATTTTTGCTGTCTTATCAACGCTTGACACTATGATGAAAGCTAACATTTCGTCTATTGCAGGGTCTAGACTTGCAAAAGGTACTATTTTTCCCGGAGCCACATCGACTAGAGTATCTACCACGGGAACCGCACCCAGGCATATTCTTGGCTATTCTATGAAAGGTAATGGGGCAGCCCTGGTATTACCCACGTCATCTTTAAATGTGGTCTCGAATAGTAGAAGGCTCTTCGATAGTTAGGGGTGACTAGTTGAGATCAGTTGGACTAGGACTCATCATAGGCCTCTAACCATTCTGGGAGAGTAGAGAGGCCTCTGATTGTCCGGGTTCTTCTCGTCATTTCATGCCTGGTTAGAAAATATACGTGTCTACAATACTATATTGATGATAAGATTCTAGCATGGCCAAGTTTGCCGATATCTTTCTATTATGCTAACGAGATCCTCTGCTTTCTCAATGCTCACCACGTTCTCTGTTTCTTCGCCAAGCTTCACGCTTGTACCTACAATGAACCCGTCAGCTAGTCTCCAGAAGCGCGCTATGTTCTCTGGCCTTATACCGGAGCCTACTATGGCGCGGGCACCGTGTTCTCTTATTATGCCCGCTATTTCTTCCACGTATTCTACTTCGGGGGCATATCCTGTCGAGGGTCCTGTTATTATCATTGACTTTATGGGGAATCCTGCGCGGTCGATGCAGTCTCTGACGGTGAGTTTTATGTTGTATGTTTCATAGATTGGATAGCTGTGTTTGACGTTTATGTCTGCTAATACTGATATCTTTCCTTCCATTATATCATCATAGATATCGAGCTCCGTGATGGCTTGTGCGAGCTGTTTTACACTAGGCTCTATCAGGCCCTCCACCGATGCCCTCGTCTCGCACAGCGAGTTTACACGGATAAATGATGCCCCCGAGATATGTGCCACGTATAGGGCTTCATAGGGACTGTTCCTAAGGATGTTGACTCCTACAGGTATAGAGAGTGCTTTCTTGACTTCTGAAACTATTCTCGCCATAGCGGCTGTCTCGCCTGCACCGACTCTCATCTTATAGGGCTTGTCTCCATAGTTCTCGACTATAATAGCGTCGAACCCTGCTTTCTCGTATTTTAACGCCTCGTTTACGGCATATTCAATGATAGACCCGATATCCATTTTTTTGCCGTGAGGATAGGGATATGGCCTCCTCCGATAACCATAAGATCCGGGTAGGGGTGGTAAGTGGACGACCCCGATAACCGGCTTACATTTACCAAATATGTCTTCTACCATAATCTTCCACCATCCCTCTAAATATTATGGGAAAGATAATAATGTTGAGATTCTCGTAGTGAGACACAGTATTCTTCGCCTATTACGCCACTAGCTTACTAGTGCCCTTACAGCTTCAAATATTAGGCGCGCTCCGAAACCTGGTCCTAGTCCCTGGGGCCAATATTCTGGCACCGCGGGACCCGCTTCAAATCCTATCCCAGGCCCTGCTATGTCTAGGTGTACGAATCTCTTGCCATGCGTGAATCTCTCAAGGAATAGAGCCGCATAAATTGCTCCGCCCCACCTCATCCCTGCGTTATCTATGTCTCCTACCTTCGCGTTCCTCGTCATATAGACCTTGTACTCGTCAACCATCGGCATGTACCATACTTTTTCTCCTGTCTTCTTAGATGCCTGCTCAATTAGTTTTCTTAATTCCTCGTCTCTCGTGAACAGGCCTGCGATTAAACCTCCCAAGGCGATCACAATCGCTCCTGTTAGTGTGGACAATTCTATTATTGGATCGGCATCGTATTTCTTCGCGGCGTAGGCTATCGCGTCTGCCAGGACTAGTCTTCCCTCCGCATCAGTATTAGTAATTTCGACTCTTGTTCCATCCCACATCTTTATGACGTCGCTAGGCAGATAGCTTTCTCCACTCGGCACGTTTATCGCTGCTGGGAGCAGTGCTATTAAGTTGACTGGTAGGCCGGTTTTTGCTATTATCCATGTGGCTCCAAGAACAGCTGCGCCACCTGCTTTGTCTAACTTCATACTGGTAATTGAATGGCTTGGCTTCAGATTTATTCCTCCCGCGTCAAATATGAGGGTTTTGCCTACGAGTGCTAGGGGCTTGCTATCTGCTCCCTTGTATCGTATTATTATTAGTGCTGGTTTGTGAGCGCTTCCTTTTCCAACGTTGATTATTCCTCCAAATCCCTCCTCCACTAACTGTTCGTATGTCTTTACTTCTACCTCTACATTACTAATATTATTAAATAGTTCTCTAACATATTGTGAAAGCTTCTCTGGGTAAAGCTCGTTAGGAGGACTATTCGCTACGTCTCTTGCAAGGTATATTCCTTCGACTATCGCTGTTATCTCTGATACTGGAAGATCCTTGTCTACATAGATTGTCTCTAGTTTTCTTTTCTTCTCGTTTTTGAATTGTTCTAGTTTATATGCTCCTAGTAGGGCACCGATTACAGCCTCCCTAGCTGGATCATCCACTAAATCGTTTAGCACAAGGTATACTTCTTTCTCCTTTTCCACTAATTGTTTAATTATTTTTGCAAAAACCCTGCGCGATGCATCTTCTAGATCCTTGCCTCCGAGACCAGCAACTATGAAGCGTTTACCTCCTCGATATATGTCTATAGTTTCTCCTTTCTTACCTGTGAAGAGTCCTGTATCTATTATTTTTCCGAGTTCTAGACCATATTTATTATCTATGGATTCAATTGTTTTCGTTATGATTGGTTTTTCATCTTTTTGCATTACTGGTACAACTACTACCTTTCCGGTATAGTCTTCTAAGGCCTTTTTCGCGATTGCAGGAGGATTAGTAAACAATACCATTTCTCTCCCCAGTAATGATAGGCTAGTAGCATACAATTATAATTATAACCTATACCGGTATTTTATGCGAGTATAGTAGTTATAAGGATTGTTCGAGGTCTACGGAACACGAATACAATCACGGGTGGAAGTTCATCGTGGAAGACCAGGGACTTAGCTGCGGATCTCTGGATAACGTCGAGGTAATAGTACTAGATTTTGGAGGCCAATATGCTCATCTCATCGCTAGACGTTTAAGAGAACTCGGCGTATTGGCACTCCACGTACCGGTGGATAAGCTTAGACCCGAGGATCTCGACATGGTGATCTCTGGTGCAAAAGGCGTGGTTTTGAGCGGTGGACCATCAAGTGTATGGGAGAAGAAACATGATAGAATTGTATCCATTTTAATCCGTAGAAAAACAAATTTGCTAGGCATATGCTATGGGCACCAGCTTCTCGCACACGTACTTGGAGGACGAGTAGATAAGTCTCCGAAACCAGAGTTCGGCCCGACCCGGATACGTATAGTGGAGAAGAACCAATTACTAGAAGATATTCCGTCTATTATCAATGTATGGATGAGCCATAACGATGCCGTCGTTGAGCCTCCGAAGGGCGCAAAAGTATTTGCTGTATCGGAAGGAAGTCCCGTTGCGGCAATGAAGTATGAGTATAATGGAGTATTCCTCTACGGTGTGCAGTGGCATCCTGAAGTAGTCCATAGTGAGTTCGGGATGAAGCTTTTTGAGAACTGGATTAAAAGCATCAACGCAACTAGATCATGGACACCTAACATTATATACAAGTGCGTATTGGATTATACGATGAAACAAGTAAGTCTTATAGATAACGATAAGAAGATCGTCGCAGCTATTAGTGGCGGGATTGACTCTTCCGTCGCCGCAGCCATAGTTTCTAAAATAGCAAGTGATCGCCTTATAGGAGTTCTTATAGATCACGGTCTCCATCCCGAGGGCGAGTTGGAAAACGCTCTAAGAGCATATAAGAAGCTCGGGCTTGTAATTGATCTTGTCGACGCATCCGAGGAGTTCTTGAATGCTCTACGCGGTGTAAATGACGCCGAAGAGAAGCGGAGAATAATATCAGAGCTCTATTTTAAGATCCTTAAAGAAAAAATATATGATTATAATGCGGGAGCCCTCGTGCAGGGAACGATATATCCTGATCTTATAGAGTCAGGTTTTGTTCCTGGAAGCGCCCGTATAAAATCGCATCATAACGTTATATCCCGGGAGCTACTTGGAGACCTCCTAATTGTAGAGCCTCTGAAATGGCTCTATAAAGACGAGGTCCGCAGGCTTGGAGAGATGCTTGGCCTGGACATGAAACTAGTCTATAAGAAACCAGTACCGGGACCAGGACTGGCAGTGCGGGTAGAAGGTGAAGTCACAAGAGAGAAGCTTGAAATTGTCAGGAAGGCAGACTATATTGTTAGAGGGATTATAGAGAAATATGGCCTCGACAGGGATCTGTGGCAATACTTCGCAGTGTTAACTAGAAGCATGGCGACAGGTGTAAAAGGAGATAATCGTGCCTATGGATACGTTATAGCTGTCCGCATAGTTGAGTCGAAGGACGCTATGACGGCTAGGCCAGCGAGACTGCCATGGGAGGTATTAGAAGAAATAGCGTTAGAGATCACGTCTCGGATCGATAGAGTCGTCAGAGTAGTATATGATATAACTAGCAAGCCTCCTGCTACTATCGAGTGGGAATAAACAAGGGCCTTAATATGAGAAACAGGATTGTTTGGATTTCTATTATTCTGGAGGCTCCATCTCGTCTAGTTTGTCTAGGTCTGATAGGTCTATCTCGATGATCTCTCCTTCTTCTTTTGGAGCTGCTTGCTGCTCTCCTGGCTTGCTTCCGCCCTCTTTTAGCTTCTTTAGAACAGCTCTCCACTTGTGTCCACAATTCGGGCAGGTAAAGCTTCCCATTATCGTGATCGTTATTCTTCCATACTTGTCTGGCAGCGGTGATACTAGAGTCCATGTCCGGTCAGGCTCTGTAACACGTGTGCCACATCTCGGACATACGTATGGATCCTTGGATTTCTTCTTTTTAGGCAACTAGTTCACCTCCCACTATTATACTCTGCCGTTAGACTATATGAGTACCCTGTCTCTTTTAATGAGACAGCCAGCTCTTCTAGAAGCCTGCTTATTTTTACTTTGTTAGGTTTGGTTCCTGGAACGGCTATTTCTATCCTCAGCGTTGCGCCATCTATGCTTACCTCGTCTATGACGGTTCTGGGCGTCTCGGGGATGGCCATGAGATCGCGGCCGAGTCTTGCTATTTTCTCTTCTATAAGTTGTTTGATTCCGGTGAGGGCATCTGGTTCCTCGAAACCCCATACGCGTATAATTATCCATACTTTTATCGGTTCTTTTACCGCTGTCTTGCCTCGTTTTAGCAGATATAGGTTTGGTATAGTATAGACGCGGGTGTCTCCTTCTATCACTGTAAACAGTGGTGTTATTTCCTTTATTTTTCCCTCGATTTTTCCTTCTAGAATTATATAGTCTCCACGTGATAGGGCCCTGCTCGCTAATAGTGCGTAGTATGCTGCGATGTTTGCTATTACTTCCCACGAGGCGGCTAGTAGGATGAGTACTACTCCTAAGAGGAATAATACTATGATCTGCTGCTGGGTCATAACGTATATTACAATGAATACTAGTAGGATGTATACACTCATTGAGATTATTTTGTACATGTTTTCTAGCGTGTTCCTTTCACTTATACGGGATGACTCGAATTTCTTGAAGACTCCTTTTATCATTGCAAGTATAACCATTCCAACAATAACTATGATGAGCGAAACTATTGCTTTAACAATGTATTCGTTAGAGATGAACATCTTTAGGTAATCTACGAGGGTTTCCCACGCCAATTCTCCCGTCCCCTCCTAGAATAACTCGCTGAATTCTTTAAGACTGGTATGGCTCACCAGGGCTATCACGATGTGTCCTACGTCGAGGACCGGTGAGTCCTCTACCTCGTAAAAACGTTCCCCGTCAAACACTGCTAGCAACTTTATACTCTTGGGTATTAGCCCGTCTCTAATTGCCTCCAATAGTGTTTTTCCTCGAAGTATGCTTGTCTGTTTGATTGAGCCGGATACAAGGTGGAAGTCTCCTGTTATAGTTGATACAAGATCGACTATTCCGTAACGGCCCTGTATCATTGAGAATATTATGCTAGCCGCTAATTGTGGTTCGACTATTGCTGCTTCTACTCCTAGTAGTTGTAGTAGACTTGATGTTTGTTGATTCTTTGCCCTGACGAAGACCCTTTCTATATTGTATAGTTTCGCGATTGCTGCAACGAATAGGTTAATCTCGTCCTTGTCGGTTGCAGCTACAACCACGTCGTAGGATTGTATATCTATTTCTTCGTATAGTTGTGGATCTGTAGCATCTCTTACAAGGGCTTCGACATCCGCCTGCGAGCTGACTCTAAGAAGCTTCTCTTCATCATTATCAACGATAGTTATACTATGTCCGAGTCTGCTAAGATCTGAGGCGAGCTGGCTACCAACCCTGCCCGCGCCTATTATTAGAATCTTCAATAATTCTCCCTCTCGTACCGGTCGGCTTGTCACCTGTTGCCGTTTATCGATTCTATTGTATGCTAGTCTAACTATATTATCTATCTCGAGCTAGTTAAAATTATAATGGTGTGAGAAATGAGTGTTTCGACTGGTTCATATAGTCCCTCTAGGATAAGCGATGTCTATGGCCTAATGGTTCTAGACAGCAGGGGTACTCCTACAATAAAAGCATATGTCGAGACTGTGTCCGGCGTTCGGGGCTGGGGAATAGCTCCTAGCGGAGCTAGCAAAGGAGAACACGAAGCAGTCGAGGTCAGGGACGGCGGTAAAAAATGGCTTGGCAAAGGAGTAGAACGAGCACTGAGTAACCTAGAAGACATCGCAGCACATATGATAGGTCTAGATGCTAGGGATCAAGCCTACATCGACCACTTGCTCATATCCTTGGACGGAACCCCTAATAAGAGCAGGTTAGGAGGCAACACTACAACTGCCCTTAGCATTGCTGTGGCTAGGGCTGCAAGCTACTCTCTCGGCCTAGAACCCTATGAGTATCTAGGAGGCAACAGAGCTAACCTAATACCAACCCCTTTAATGAACATTATTAATGGAGGAGTACACGCAGGAAACGACCTAGACATACAGGAATTCATGATTATACCAGTCGAAGCTGATAGCATAAAAGAAGCACTTAGAAAAGCAGTAGAGGTCTACTGGACCCTTAAGAAATTACTAGTTGAAAAATATGGCAAAAACAGTATAAATGTCGGAGACGAAGGAGGGTTTGCTCCTCCACTTACAAGTACAAGAGAAGCACTGGACCTTCTAGTCGAGGCTATAAGCAGAGCTGGATACGATCCGGGGACGGATTTCTACCTAGGACTTGACGCGGCAGCTTCACAGTTCAAGGATAGCGACAAGTATCGGATAGACGGAAAAGTACTGGATGCTGATCAACTAGTAGAATTCTACCTAGGCTTACTAGACGAATATCCCGTCAAATACCTAGAAGACCCATTCGCAGAAGACGACTGGCACCATTTCGTCGAGCTAACTAAGCGTGTATCGACTAAGACACTAGTAACCGGTGATGACTTATACGTTACAAACACGAAGTTCCTAGAAAAAGGAATTAAGCTTGCAGCGACCAATGCAGTTCTCGTAAAAATAAACCAGGTAGGCACACTGACAGAGACACTAGAATTCGTAGATATGGCTACTAGGAACTGTCTGCGGGCAATCATAAGTCACAGAAGCGGCGACACCGAAGATCCATTCATTGCAGACCTCGCGGTCGCACTCGGAACAGGCTTAATAAAGACAGGTGCCCCCGCTAGAGGAGAAAGAACGGCTAAATACAACCGACTACTAGAAATAGAATTCATCCTAGCAGGCCAGGCTAGGTACGCGGGGAGAACGCCTTTCCCCCGTTAGACATGCCATAAATTTTTCAGTGAAATCCTCAGACTATCCTCAAACAAGAGCTAACATTAATTTCTCTCCTCAACAATTATACTTTATGCGTGCATATGCGTTAAGCCTCCACTTAAGCGCTGTAAATACAGCGTTCCCGGATATTTCCCAACATATAAGGTCTGCCTTCGAGGTGGCAAATATGAGCAATGATAAAGGCTTAGTAGTAGTATTCGCGACGACACCAAAAGGAAAAGGAAAGGAGATAGCTTCAAAGATCGTCGAGAGTAAATTAGCTGCGTGCGTCAATGTCGTCAGCAACATTACAAGCTTCTATTGGTGGCAGGGTAAGGTTGTCGAGGATCAAGAAGAACTACTAATAATAAAGACTAAGTCATGTCTTGTGGATCAACTAAAAGAATACGTGAAGAAAATACATCCCTATACTGTACCAGAGATCGTAGTTATCGGAGCTATTGATGTATTGAGGGACTACCATGAGTGGGCTGTACAAGAGACCCTACCTTGTGAAGGGTGAGAGTGAATGGTGCATGTGAGCCCGTATCTAATAGAGAGACATATCTCTCGGAGCTCGCTATTGCGAAGAGCATGGGAACTCCTAACCAGCGATACAGAGGTACAAAGCCTCCTAAGAATGGCGAATGTAAACGCAGTAGAAAGACTACTATATAACGATCACGGACCAGTCCATGCCCAAATAGTAGCCGGAACAGCACTCGAGCTCTTCGACATGCTTTATAATCACGGACTCAGACCATCAAGTATAATTCACAGAACTGTTCCAACACTTGACTGTGCTAGACTCATAATATTGTTGGGAGCTTATCTACACGATATAGGCAACAGCGTGCACCGAGACAACCACGAGCTAATAGGAGCCATACTGTCTACATCAATCCTTGACAGACTACTACCAAACATTGTCTCCCTCTGCAGAGAACAATGCGACCAATACAAGGTAAGAGCAGAAGTACAACAGGCAATATACGCAACATCAATGAATGTAACCGCATTGACCCTCGAGGCAAGCATCGTGAAAGTAGCCGATTCCCTAGATATGGCTGAAGGTAGAGCACGACTACCCTACAGCAAAGGCAAAACAGATATACATGCGCTCTCAGCACTAAGCATAAAACGCGTTGAAATAACCAATGGCGAGTCCAGACCTATCCAGATACGAGTCCAGATGGAGGACAAAGCAGGAATGTTCCAGATAGAGAAAGTCCTGCTACCAAAGATAAAAACTTCAATAATCCAAGAATATATCGAGATAGTCCCTATACTATTAGATAATAACAGCATATCACTCAGCACAATTTATCCCTAGACAAATAACTCGTTCTTTACTGGCCCAATAAAGATAGATGAGCTGAGTGATGTATGTCTAGAAAAGGGATATTTACGGAGAAAATCGTAGAAGCCGTTGCAAGAATAGCGTCGGAAATAACTAAGCCTGAAGACTATACAACCCCCATCCTCGCAAAGCATACAGTTGAGGCAATTAGAAATATAGGTGTTTATCTCCGCCCCGAAAGACTAGACGCTATATACTGTGAATTATGTGGGAAAGGCCCCTTCACGAGGAAAGGATACTATATTCACCTTATCCGTGTCCATTCTTCTGAGATTCAGTCTCTTGTCGAGGAAGAGGCTGAGAGGATCTTAAAACTGTTAAAATGATCTGCTTTGCTGGAGCCCTTATAATTCGTCTACCTGCTTCAGTATCGATTATTATGAGATATACATCGTCTCCTGCCTCTATTTTCCCTTCATATACGTAGTATTCTTTACGGAATCTCCTCCATTTGAGGTTTTCCTCTCTAATAGAGAATACGTCTGCTTCGCCGCCAGAATTATTGTCTGCAGGTTTAAGATCCTTATACTTGACAACAGCCATACGTTTTATCTTTACCGGGTAGAGGAATAGGCTTCTTTTTCCAGTGTAGCATGGGGACTCTCCCATTATTTCTCTGGAGTCGTCATTTACTATTACCTCGAAATAGTCTCCCTCAGCCTTTCTCGCAAGTCTCTCTACTATGTTCAGTAGTATATCTAGCGGGTTACCTGCCTCCTCGCTCTCATAAGTAGAGACGGGCTCTAGCAGGTCTATTTTTACTCCTCTATGTTCAACTGTAACTGTCTTATACCATTTAATTTGGACTTTAACCTTTTGTGATTTCTTCGCCAAACCCCTCGCCCTATAGTATATGGGTCTACATAGGTTTTATTGTGTCGCCATTAATCCATACGCTCCATGATATTCCCATGACATCTTTTGTATATCTATATATAGATCGTAGACTAGTTCTTCTAGAATTGCATGATGGAGGGTTGATATACAAATGAATAGGCCTACACTAGACCTCCAGCCCACAATGTACGATATCTCCGGAGAGACAGCATTCGTCTTCCTAGCAATTGCAAGAGAACTCGCAGCTCAGGGTAGACGAATAATAAGTTTCGGTATAGGACAGCCTGACTTTCCTACTCCGAAGCATATAATAGAAGAAGCTAAGAAAGCCCTAGACGAGGGATTCACAGGGTATACAGAGACTGCAGGCATACCAGAACTCAGACAAGCCATAGCTGACTATCTGAACTCGAGGTACAATGCAGGCGTAGACAAGGATGAAATAGTAGTTACCCCAGGAGCGAAAGCGGCCATATTCCTGGCGATAGCGGCATATGTTAGACCCGGAGAAGAGGTAATAGTTCCGGATCCTAGCTATTATGCATATTCACAAATTTCAAAATTCTTCGGGGCAAAACCAGTATACGTCCCCATGAATTTCGAACCAGACAAGGGATTCTCGCTCGATATAGAGAAAATAGAAGAAGCAATAACTGATAAAACAAGAATAATAGCTATAAACAATCCCCATAACCCAACAGGATCAATATTCGATAAAGACCAGCTGGAGGCACTCTACGATATAGCAAAGAAGAAGAATATACTTCTACTATTCGACGAGATATACGACAACTTCGTGTATCAAGAAGAGAAGTTCACGAGTATACTAACATTCTCGGACTGGAAAGACTATGTTGCATATGTAAACGGGTTCTCAAAGACCTTCTCAATGACGGGATGGAGGCTAGGCTACCTGGTCGTGAGAAAAGAGGTTATACCAAGACTCCTCGACCTAGCTGTATCAATGTATAGCTGTCCGACGAGCTTCGTCCAGAAAGCAGGAATAGCCGCATTAAAAGGAGATTGGAGGCCCGTACAGGAAATGATCAACGAGTTCAAGAGGAGAAGCATACTCCTATACGAGATATTAAAAGACGCTACAGGCATAGAACCCTACAAGCCACATGGAGCATTCTACATGTTCCCCAGGGTCAAGAAACTACTAGAAGAAACCGGGATGAATGTAGAGGATCTGGTTAAGAAACTCCTCTATGACTATGGAATAGTAGTGCTGCCAGGAACAAGTTTCCCGGGTAACACAGGAAAAGACTATATAAGACTGAGCTTTGCGACTTCTACAAAAGATATAGATGAAGGCGCTAGGATCATCGTAAATGCTACTAAGGAACTAACAAGAAAGTAGTTATCAATCTAATTGATGATCTTTCCCCATCTCTTATTACGCTACTAGAAGGACGACAGTATAGTACCTATTCTAGTTCATAATAACACTGCGTTCAACAATACGAGGTCTAACTTTACGATATATGGGTGCATAGGAAAAATAAGGGGGAGATGAGGGTTATATCCAGCCTCTTAGCTTCATGGCTCTTACTACTCTGTCTACTGCAATAGCGTAGGCTGCTGCCCTCATATTGTACTTGCTAGTGTCTAGTTTGTTCTGCCAGTAGTCCCAGACTCTTAGGAAGTTGTTGGCCATCTTCTGTTCGAGGCGTGCTTTTGCTTCTTCCTCAGTTATCCAGCCTCCCATTCTGTTGTTGACCCACTCGATGTGGCTCATTATGACTCCGCCTGCGTTGGCAAGTATGTCGGGTACAACTATGATTCCTTTCTGAGTAAGTATCACCTCTGCGTCTGGCGTTGTTGGGCCGTTCGCTGCCTCTGCTATTAGCTTTGCCTTTATCTTGTCCGCGTTTGCTTCTGTTATGACGTTTTCTATTGCTGCCGGTACGAGAATGTCTACATCTAGCTCTAGAAGTTCTTCGTTCGTTATCTTCTTAGTTGCTTTAGCATAGTTTATTACGCTACCTGTCTCGTTCTTTACCTTCTTTACCTCGTCTGGGTCTAGGCCATCTGGGACAATTATTCCTCCTCTGCTGTCTGATACCGCTATTACTTTTGCTCCCCACTCGGCTAGGTACTTCGCCGCATAGTATCCTGCGTTTCCATATCCTTGCACTGCAACTGTCTTGCCTTCGAGTCCGCCCCATAGCTTCTTTGCTGCTTCTCTTGCCGCAACGGCTGTTCCGAATCCTGTTGCTATAATTCTTGTCTGCATTCCGCCTAGGTCTAGTGGCTTACCTGTTACTACTCCGAAGTACTGTCCTCTCTTTACTTTTGCGTATGCGTCGAAGAACCAGCTCATTACTTGTGGGTCTGTATAGACGTCTGGGGCTGGTATGTCTTGGTCTACTCCTACTAGGTCTGAGATTGCCTCGAAGTATGCTTTGCTTAGTCTCATGAGCTCGTTTTTGCTTAGCTTGTGTGGGTCTACTCGGATTCCTCCCTTTCCTCCACCGTAGGGTAGTCCTGCGAGGCTGTTCTTCCAAGTCATCCACATGCTAAGTGCAATTACCTCGTGTGCGTCAGTGTTGGGGTGATATCTTACTCCTCCCTTATAGGGTCCTAGAGCACTGTTGTGCTGGCTTCTCCAGCCAATGAATACCTTAACGGAGCCATCGTCCATCTTCACAGGAATCCTTACCTGGAGGAGTCTCTCTGGATAGGCTAGTATCTCGTAAACTTCCTCTCCTAGACCAAGGAGCTCGATTGCTTGTCTTAGCTGTTTCTTTGCTTCCTCATATGGATCATGTGTAACCATTTATTGTCCACCTCAATTATAGAGGTCAATTTATTATGGATTCTCTTGTAAGTATATAAACAATTTCTTGATAAACGATAGCACTTCAATATTCTCGAAGTGGGCGACTAGGGGGATAATTGAAAAATACTAACTCTCGATACATAGAAAACCACAACAACACTATTCCAATAAATGTAGCGCGGCCCAGAGCCCCCTGCTCATCAACCCCCACTACTATACTCGCAGGGGGTCGCTAGCCGCGCCATTCTTATATAACCGCTTCCAAAAACCTAGAATTTTTCGGTGAATCCCCTATGAATAATCAGGACAAGGAAAAATACATCGCGCTGATAACAGACTTTGGAGACAGCCCCTACACGGGTATAGTGCGGGCACTCATCAAGTCAATAAACTCCGAGGCAACTATAATAGATATAGACAACAGTGTCCCGAGCTTCAATGTCCTAGCAGGAGCCTATGTAGTCTATAATACTTATCCCTGGTCTCCTAAAGGATCTGTAATACTAACAGTCGTTGATCCAGGTGTTGGTGGTCCAAGAGAAGCAATCGCTGTTAAAGCAGGAGACTACGTATTTATCGGACCAAATAACGGAGTCCTTTATCCCTCCATTATACGTGAAGGATTCAAATGCGGCGTATCCCTCGTACCGGATAGAATAGTAGACATCGCCTCACACTATTTCAATGGAAAAATCTTCGGTAAATGGACTGTGTCCTCTACGTTTCACGGCCGAGACGTATTCGCACCTGCCGCCGCACTTTATACACGTGGAATAGAGCTATCGAACTTGGGAACACCCATCAGCTTCGAGGACTTGAAGAAGACCAGTTTAGAACAGGTAGAAAAAATACCGGAAGGATTCAAGCTTAAAGTAGTATATATTGATAAGTTCGGGAACATTGCGCTCAGCGCTAACCCAGGCCTTATACCTATGAGAACATGGCAGAAAGCGGCTATCAGCACACACCATACTCAGGGCGTGACATACACGGCCGTTGTAGGTAGAAAGTTCTCGGATGTAAATCCCGGTGATCTCGTATTATACGTTAATAGCTTCGGATTCCTCGAATTGGCAGTTAACCTGGGCTCAGCCTCTAAAAAACTCAACGTTGATATCGGTGACAAGATAATCCTTACTCCCCTCGAGTAACCCTTAGGCCCTAAAAGGTTTTTTCCACAGGTAGGCCTTTGAAATACTTCTTCAATTTCTCATATACCCAGCAATCCATTATTACGTCCTCTTCCTCAAATATTATTGTAAAACTGTGAAGCTTAGACATCACCTTATCAGGTATAACTTTTGGCTTCCTGCTACCAGCATAAACAACATTCTTACCTTTTGGCTTCAGCCAGTATCTTCCATAGTATGCGTATACCCTCCTAACACCGTTTATCGTCCTATATACTTTATGAACCGGCTTGATATAGAATCCGTATTTTCCAACCAGCGAGTTGAAATGATAGAATGGTTCTTTCAATACTACCTCTATTTGTCTTATTACAGGGGCTCCATTAATTACTCTAACCTTGCATCCTTCATTTGTATCTTCTGTCGTTATTTTGATAGGGGGCTCATTCGGCTCTTCCTTCTCACCGCCCATACCCGGGCTCTCCTCGTCGCAGGCTAACATCATTGCCCCCTCCCCTTTAGACAAGTATATTATACTCACAAGTAATTATTATTGGTCATTTATTCCATTATATAGCTTATGATTACTTCTGAGAAGATGGAAAATATAAGAGAATGAACAATCGTTCTCACTCGAACTCGTCTCTCGCCCATAGCCTTAAATGCTCCCTCCTCTTAATTTCTCTCAACACCCTCTCAAGGTGCCTATATACGGTGCCGTGCATTCTGCCTTCGACTAACATCTCTATTGCTTTCTTAGCGGCCATTGCTCTCTCGTAATCCCCTATTATAGCTACGACGTAGTCGCCTACATTTATATAGGTGCCCGTCATTTCTTCAAGTGTTTTTCTAGCTCTTCCTTTCTCGCCTATTATCCTAGCCTTTATTCTCGTAAGATGATTCTGGGAATCACCTACATATTCTTTGAGATTAACTATTACCAGTATTTGATCCTCTTCAAGAAGCCTCATTGCTTTCTCAGGCGGGAAACCATAGGCTATAGCCTTGATTATTTCACCTGCCTTCATTAAATTTATGGGTGGAACACCGTCTACTTCAGGTTCTATTATGACCATGCCGTTCTCTGTGTCGATACTTATTCTCGTCCCAGTCGCATCCATAATCTGCTTTTTTACACTGCCTTTTTCTCCTATGACCGAGCCCAGCCTCTCTGGAGGCACCTTCACATATATTTTCGGCCTTATCCTTCCATCTCTATGAGACATCTCGACAACTCCTCCAATAGATCGTTTTCACTATAGGTTATATCTATAAACTTCCCGAAGAACCGTAATAGATTAACAATATCTCTCTCCAAGAACTCCTGAGCATTAGGGTGTCCCAGAGCTACTGCTTGGGAAACGTCTATTATCCACGGCTTATCCTGCCAAACCATAATGTTATACTCGCTTAGATCGGCATGGATTAATCCTGCTCCACACACCATTCTTTTATAGTTTTCTATAATATCGTCAAAGTATCCTTGAATCTCTTCTATTGGTAATTCTTCTATTACCTCGACGATGAGAGGAGCCCTGTACCCGGATTCGCCTAGAAACTCCATCACCAGGACATTTCCCGAAAAAGAGTAGGGTTCGGGTACCCTGACTCCCGACTTCTTCATTTTCTTTAGATTCCTATATTCCTTCCTAGTCCACTCATAGATAAGTTTCCGGAAATTCCCTCTTGGGATGCTCTCGAATCTAGGATCGCCTAGGATGTATTTTTTGATGCTTTTCCTGAACTCTGCCGTAGCCGACAGGTAAATCTTAACAGCTATATCGTTTCCACGTTTATCCTTTCCCCAGTAAACTCTAGCTTCTTTCCCAGAGCTCACTACTCCCTTTAACTCCCATATTATGCCCTTCTTCTCTAGGCGGAAAACATGGGATAACGTGAAGGAATCAAATACCTCCTCAACTGTTTTGATTAGATCTCTATCTTTTCTCCTACGTTCTTCTTCTCTTCTCCTTTTCAGTCTTCTGGCCTTTACCACGTTACTCTATTACCTCCTCTAAGAACTCTTCTGTAATATAGCCCATCTCTATCAGCTTCTTGACTTCATCTCTCCAGTAACGATACACTACCTCTCCCTTCATATCCGACGTCCCCCATGGCAGGAATAATATTACGTCGCCTTCCCTCATCCATACCCTTCTCCTCATCTTGCCAGGTATCCATGCCTTGTAGACTTCTCCATCGGTACAGAGAACCTCGAGGAATCCTCCTCCAAGATTACGTTGGACGACGCATAGGATCGTGCCCTCTTCCTCGTTGGGTAGAGGCGTCTCCTTCTTCCTCTCGGGCCTGTACCTCTTCTTTTTCGCCATCACGTTTCACCTACTGTTTATCTCGTTATCCTCGTAACCCAGTACATAAGCGCGTCCTCGTACTATTAGAACTTTAAAGATCCTGCCCGGCTCGAAGTCTTCTACATAGACATGGACTCTATCACGGGGGAAATCTAGTACCTGGCTATACCCTGTTGACGCGTCTAGGAACGTTATCGAGTTACCTCTGCTTATTAACATAAGTTTCCTATATTCCATGCCTGATTCATAATGTGTGAAGCCCTTTTTCCATAGGAATTCTGGATTTGCAGTGATCTCTGTTCCCGACTGTAAGTCGACTAGTATGGGGTTGCCCCTTCTCGAGACTTCTAGGAACAAGAACAATTTGTCTCCTATTTTTAGAATATTGCCGGGGACTATGTCCGGTAGTCTTACAGAGATTGTTAACCTTCCCTTCCTAGAACCATCAGGTTTCCTACCTATCAACTTGTATGTTTCTATTGTTTTACCCATGAAAGCCGACTTTATCTTAGATGCTATTATTCGAGCCGCACTTGAGTCATTTATAAGTAGGTCGAAGCCTTCTTTTTTCTCTTCGAGATCTATTATTGATTCTCTTAAGACGCCTACGAGTTCTTCTTCGATGAAGTCGTCTATTCTTTTTCTTAGGTCTTCGCTTAGTTTCCCGCTTGAACCACGAATCTGGACTATTGCCTCATAGCCTCTTTTTGTTATCCTGTTTGTACATAGGGGGCACACTGCCATGTTTACGCGAACCGTTATTACTCGCTCTTCTATAACCGTCGTCTCATTATGGCGTCCACCTATCTCTACCAGCGCCTTGTAGAGGCCTGGCCCCATAAACGGCCGGTCGAGCTTCACCGAGTTTATCCATACTTCATTAATTTCTCTCGAGGGCTTTGCTTTACGTGATAAGACGAGTACAAGATAATCGATTAGAGTATCTTCTATACTACCCGAGGGCTCGTTCCAGCCTCCTTGATACTTGTATCTTCCACAGTATCTACAATATGTAAAGCTGATTTCTTCCGGTACTCGTGCTATTCCTACTGTCTCGACATAGCAGTCTTTACAGAGGCTACCGATAAATTCTATCTCGTCGCTACTTCTTCCGCATCTTGGACATATTCTTGCCATTGTTTTGTCAGCCATCCATTAACACCATTGTATCACTACTGGAGGATATATAGTGATCGTCGAAAAACATGATTTATAAGGTGTGTAAACTATGCCAAGCGAGATTCCTCTCCCGACAGTATCCGTGCTTGGAACGGGTAGAATGGGGTCTGCAATTGCCCGGAGACTGGCAGAATATGGATACAGGATAATACTATGGAACAGGACCAGGCATCGTGCAGAAGATCTCGCATCAGAGATAAATGCTGAGGCAGCATCCACTCCTATCGACGCTATTCAAAGAGCAAACACGGTATTTTTAGCGCTCTCCGACGACCTCGCCCTTTATAGCGTGATAAGCACATTTAGGAGAGTAGACGGACTAGTAGTTGTGAACACTGGAACACATCAACCTCTCACAGTATCAAATGTAAAGGAATATCTTGAAAACAATGGCGGCTGCTATGTTGAATCCCCAATAATTGGCGGTCCTAAAACCGTCATGAGAGGCGAAGCTATACTACTCGTAGCCGGCGAGCAGCATTGTATAGGATCCACTCATAGTATACTTGAGAAAATAGGATCCATAATATATGTAGGAAATGATCCTAGAACAGCTCAAGCACTAAAACTATCATTTAATCTACTCCTCATTAATACTGTAAATGCACTAGCTGAGAGCCTAAACTTGGCCGAGGCCTACGGTGTAGACAAGGACACTGTCAAGAAAGTACTGGGAAAAACAGTATTCTCTACACTCGCCTCCAAGTATATTGATAGAATGACGAGCGATCCAGAGAAACCAGCCAGTTTCCGGCTCAGACTAGCGGCCAAGGATCTTGCATACGCGGTCAATGCAGGCTTCGAGAAATACGTGTCTCTACCGGCGACGGCCGCTACTCTTGAAAAATATTTATTAGCGGTTGAAAGAGGGCTTGGCGATGCAGACTATACTAGAATATTCTGGCTCTCTCATAAGAAAAGCACAAATAACGAGGAAAAATAATGGTTAGATAATTCCGCTAGCTTTTCATCATCTTTTTACGCTGGAGTGAATATTGGGTTGTCAAGTGTTGCTACGTCTTTTATAGACTCTATTTCTTCTCGGAGATATTTTGGTACACTGAACATGTGGGCATGCGCTATCTTGTCGTAGAACCTGTTATTGCCCTTTATCTTCTCTTCAATTAGTTTATCTATGTCCATTCCTGAGAGTGATTCGGGGTCTTTTTCATCGCTTGCAAGCACAAAGCCCCATACACCGTCGAAGCTCTTTACATACACGTGATAATATGAAGCATGTTTGAAGACGCTCTTAATTGTATTATATATTACTGCATGCGTATATGGCATCTGGGTCGGGCTTGTCGCCTGGGTTACAAACACGCCTCCCGGCAGTAACTTCTTCTTTACTGCCTCATAGAATTCTTTTACATAGAGCTTGTAGGCGGGGCCAGCCTCTATTGGATCGGCTAAATCCGCAATTATTACGTCGAATCTCTCCTTGTTCTCTAAGACATATTTGTAGCCGTCGCCGATGATTAGCTTGAGCCTGGGGTCATTGAAGGACCCCTGATGCCATTCGGGAAGATATTTCTTCGCGACATCGATAACGACTGGGTCAATGTCTACCATGACTACTTTCTTAACCGACTTGAACCTGAGTACTTCTCTTATGGTTGCTCCTTCGCCGCCTCCCAGCACGAGTACTTTTTCGGGATTACCGTGTAGAAGCAGTGCTGGTTGGACCAATGCTTCGTGATAAACGAATTCGTCCACAAGGGCCGACTGCGTCTTTCCATCAAGCACTAGGGCCTTGCCTAGTTCCTCGTATTCTACTATCTGGATCTCCTGGAACTCGCTCTTTCCATGATAAATGAATCTCTTGACGGCATGCATATGAGCACTTGCAGGAGTACCCCACTCTATTATCCAGTTCCACTTATACATTTCAGTCATTACTCGTGCACCCGTTTAGGTGTCTCCCAGTTTAGCTTTAAAGGTTTGATTAACTATCCACATAACGAACATGCATAACGAGGCTAGGCGTCTCGCATACGCTGGTGATATAACTATGATTAAGCTGGTTGCAAGCGACATCGACGGTACCCTGACCGAGAAGAGAGGGTCATTAATACTTGCCCTGGAGGCCATAAAGGCAATACGCATGCTTGAAAAGTCCGGCATCAGAGTATCCTTGATTAGTGGTAACAGTCTACCCATTACAGCCGGCCTTGCAAGATATGTTGGAGCGTCTGGCCCATCTATAGGAGAGAATGGATGTCTCATACTTTACAACGGAGAACTAATACATCTATGCAGTAGAAGGCCTCCTCCCGAGCTCGTTGACGAGATAAAAGCTTTAGGTCTGCGAGAAAGTTGGCAGAATAAATTCCGGTTATATGATCTCGCCTTCCTAGCAAAGGATAGGCCACAACTGGAAAATTTAGCCGGAAAAGTAGCGAAAATCGCTGAGAAATATGGGTTCAGAATACTAAATAGCGGCTACGCTATTCATGTACAGCCTCCGGGAGCTGGTAAAGCAAGAGGCCTATTGAAGGTAATTGAGCTACTTGGCATCGAACCACATAATGTCGCTGTTGTTGGAGACGGAGAAAACGACGCGGAGATGTTCATGGATGAATTCTTTAAAGCTTGCCCATCTGATGCTGATCCTGTAATTAAGAGAGTATCCGACTACATTGCAAACAAGAAGGGTGGAGAAGGATTCTACGAGATAGCCAGATATATTCTTAGTATGCTGAATCAATAAATCACGTCCTCTAAGCCGGTTCTTTGCCAACTCTGTTTAAAGGCTCCTTCAAATAACATTTCATATCATGGCTAGTGGCGGGATGAAGAATAGCAAACCATGGCTAAATAATCAGACAGGATGGCCGGAGGCTCTCGCATGACCGCCATCAATCACAAAGATTATTTATTGGTTCGAGAATATGACCTCATTGACTATACGTTTTACCCGCTTTACTTCTCGTAAGGCAACAATATATTCGACCTCCTCCACGCCTTTTAGAGAGTATATCTCATCTATTATTTCGTTAATATCTGAGAGTGACGGTGCAAGGATCTTTGCGAGTAAATTGTAATAACCCGTGGTCTCATAGAGCTCGACTACATACTTGTTTAATGAAAGACTACTCTTCACTTTACTAATATAGTGGGCTCTGACCCTCAGCATTACGATTAATGTTATTCCTAATCCTAGCCTGGAAGGATTTACTATTATACTGAATCCTTCTAGGACTCCTTTTTCTTCAAGCTTTTTAACTCTCAGGTATACAGTAGCTTCGCTTACTCCCATTTCCTTTGCCACACGGGTCCAAGGAGTCCGTGAATCTTTTTCTAGTATACTTAGCAATTGTAGATCTCTTTCGTCTACTTTTAACTCGTCATTAGAAGACCTCTTTGTCATTTCTACACACCTTTAGATGTTTAGCATCGGCTAGACCAATATTACTATAGTATTTTCAGAAGTATTTTCAGATATTTTATACAACAGTTTCCTCTATGAAAATGCCATTTTTATTAACATTTTTGCTATCTTTGGCTTAGATACAAGAGCTCTCGTAATGCCCATCTTGCTAATGTTACCTAGAGCTATTGAGGCGTGGAGATCTCCTGGGATATTACGAAGGAGCTCGCGCCTCTCGGGGACACTTAACTTTTTCACCCCTTCTAGGATTCTTCTCTGTATCATTATTGATTTGGCTATCTTGCTCTTTTCAAGGGCTTTGATCGGATTCTTTCCTTTCTCTATCGCATTTGCTAGAGATAATGCTGACAACATACTTGGCCTAATACCTTCTCCTGTTAATGGAAGAACAAAGCCTGCTGCCTCACCTATAGTTATGGAGCCGTTGTATTTACTTATCTTGATTCCTCCTACAGCAATTCTAGCTCCTTCTATTTTGGACGGCGTCTTATCCCTGAATCTTGGATCCTTTGACGTGAATTTCTCGAGAAGGGTCCTTAGCGTGTTAAAGTCGGCGTATCCTCCTACTCCTACTTCGGCATATCCTGGTGTACTGGGGAACACCCAATAATAGCCTATTAATTCTGTATCAAAGTATACTTCTATCTCGTCTTGCTCGTCGAGGATACTGGTCTCGTAAATGTATTGTATTGCGTTTATTTTCTCGCCTGGATAATATGCGTGGCCTCCTGCATTTACCAGAATGGAGCTGGGCGGTATTGTTATTTTATTTGAACCATTAACTCGTACAGTAGAGGTATTGGGATCATACCGAGACCTGTAAAATACCTCTGCTCCAAAATCGGTGATCAAAGCCTGGAACATACACGTTCTGTCTATTATGTATCCGTTCAATCCATGGAGATCGAATACCTCTTCTCCATCTACATAGAGTTTAGCGCCTCTCAGAGGCCTCTGGATACAGCTGCTCGGTATATTTACTCCGATTCCCTCCACGCCAGGGATAGCTCTTCCACAGGGCTTCATTCCCGGCTTATGTGCCGCCTCGTAGACGTTAACAATATAGCCTTTCTTAGATAAGTGATAAGCCAGCGTTGCCCCAGCTGGTCCTGCCCCTACTATATGTATATCTGCTTTCATCATGGTCCCTCATTTATGGCTAAATGTTAGTTTTCCCGGATAGCATTGATGTATTGTTTAGATTTTTAAACAGCTACATATATTGATGTACAATATAATATAACCTATAACTGGACAAGTGATAAACAGAACACCTAGAATTACGATACCCGAGTCCAAAACGTATCTCATATCAGCGGTGCATAGAAATGCATAAATCGATAATATCCGAGAAACAATCCACGATAAACTATAGGGGAATAATAAGAGATCCTATTCACGGCTTTATATCATATAGTGATCTCGAATACACGCTAATACAGCATCCATTTCTAAGAAGGCTACATAATATAAAGCAACTAGGACTTAGCAACCTTGTGTTCCCAGGAGCGACCCATACCAGATTCAGCCATAGCATCGGAGTAATGCACCTAGCCGGTATAATGGCTGGAAAATTATCCTACATAGCTCAGAGAAATAGCGACTTGTGTAGAGAAATTTTTGCCAGATGCGATATAGGTCCAGACAACTTTATAAAAACCGCTAGGCTACTTGGACTCTTACACGACATAGGCCACTTTCCATTTAGCCATCAGCTCGAGATAAGTCTACAAACAATCATAAACATGAGCATGTGGGCTTCAGCTCTAGACCAACGTATTCCCGAGACCCTCAGACATGAAATTAAGGAAACCACAAAAAGATATTCCCCTCTTACAAGAACTAAAAAGCTCCATGAGGTCTTTACGCTCAATTATATAAATGTATTATCGGAATACGTCATGGAAAAATATGGTGGAGACTCAGTAGAGCTGCTAAGAACAGTCTCTAACATCCTTAAGGGCGACTTCTTAATGGATGATGCTTCTGAATACCTGGGCTTCAAGGCTAGCGCTCTGAGACTACTTGGAAGCCTCATATCACATGACGTATTTGATGCTGATAGACTAGATTACTTGGAAAGAGACGGCGAAATGACAGGCGTAGTATATGGTATAATTGACACGGATCGACTAGTACATGGGCTAACCGTCATTAGAGATGAGAATGGAGAACTTCGATTATCGATACACGATAAGAGTATGAGTAGCCTCGAGGACATCTTCGACGCAAGATATAAGATGTACAAGAGCGTATACTATCATCATAAGAGTCTTGCAATAAACATTGCACTCAACAAAATAATAGAAGGACTATTTAGGATATGGGACGAGGTTGTTCCTAGCGATCTAAGAAAGCACCTAGATACCCCCTCACTACTCTATGATCCCGTACACATGGCTAATCTCATAGTACAACAGAAATTCCTATACACAGATTCAGATCTCGAATATCTAATCACTAAAATGATACATGCTCGGGACAGCATAGCGTCCAGATGGGCCAAGAGCATATTCAGTAGAAGGGATCTCCTCCCTGTATCTCTTGTAAAAAGACCCGACAGCCTGCTTACTATAATACAAAAATACAGCGAGAACAGAGACGCCCTTGATATTGCAAATCAAGTCTTTACTAATATATTAGGTTCCACAGAAGAAATACGAGAATCCATAATAGACCGCATAAGAAAGGAGTTTGGAAACGGAATAGACCAAGACAACATCATAGTAGATTTCGATAAAAGAACTATCTTCAACGTAGAAAGCCTGAAGATGCATCGCCAATTCAACTCACTCTATCTAAATGCTCTGGCAAAGGTAAGTTCTGTAATCCTCTTATACGTATTCGTATACTCCGACGATGAGAAAACCCATAAAGCAATATTCTCGATAAGATCCATGCTCAGAAATAGTCTCTCAAGAGTATTAGAGAATAAGATTAAGAATTATCTAAGAGCCTAGATCTAATATGATTCTTTCTCTCCTTGACGTATACTAGAAAGTATCTTGCCGACAAGCTGGGGATCCGGCCTCATACCATTCCTTATCTCGTACAAAATACTCTCGAGAAGAACAGTGTTAGTAGCTAGTTCTTCAGCGAGCTCGCTAACCCAAGAAACACTAGTATTGGATAATGCCTCAAGCCCCTTCATTATCTGTTGCTTGCTCCACCCTCCGCCTATTCTCGCAGCTACATCAACCACTGCTGCAGGTATTGCCCATTTAATATGCCAATATGATAACTGCGACATCTTGCCAGCACCGGCTTCATTACTGTCATTCCCAGGGATTCTTAATGATCCACTCATGGCAAGATCCCGGAGCCTCAACTGTTGCTGTAATACCATTTAGGGTATCTAGCAGTCTTTTATAATCCAAAGAATCTTGAGAGATCAATCATGAACATGTCTTCTCTTTGAAGCCTTTCCGAGTAATATGATGCCTAGCGAGGGATCATGCAAAAACCCGGGTTTATCCCTTAAAACACGATAATTAATGAAGAACCTAGAACCTTCTCTGTCACCCAGATTATTTTATCTCGAGATAGAACAAGATATTACCAAGGGTGGATGAGGCCATCTTGCCCCCTCCAGAACGGTGAAGAAATTACCGCGACCCGACACCCCATATCCTTTATATCAACTACTTACTCCATAATTCATTACAATAGGGTAGAGAAGGCATGGAGTCCATTGCTAGATCGCTCAGGAATAAAGGATACAAAATATACCTTAAAGAGATAAAATACAGTAGTCTCACAGGATCACTTGTTACCGAGAAAAAACTAATCGCATATAATTTCATCGAAGGCATCAAAATCTCTCTTAAAGAGGACAAAGCCTCGAACACGTATTCTCTATACGTATTAATAAGGGGGAAGAAAGCCTCATCATTTATTGCAAACAGATTAGAATCGATTGGTGGAAGCGTAGATCTAGAAGAGGGAGCGAGGCTATTTGGCGTCGTCAAACACGTCTCCGAAAACATTATCGAGAGACTCCTCGAGTCGCTGTAGAGTCCCCGGTTCACCGGATTGGACAAAGCTAGCATTAAGAATCCTGCAAGATTCCCCAGATTATTTAACTAGGTTGCCCGGCATAGTAAAAGCGCTGTATCACTTAGGAACAGACCTCGGCAAAGCCATCAGCCTTAATTTAAATCTGGGATGTTGCGGTAAAACATACTATATATCAGATAACAGCTCCCTCTATACCGAGCTTCTACATAACCCTGGCAGGAAGGTTGAGGCCGGCCTCATCCCTATAGATACAGATATTCTTTCATCTACAAAGCAATTGTTTAATAAACTAGGATTACCCTGCTCACGGAACATTATGATAGTTAATCCTCTAGGATGGCCGCTCATCTCTCCAATAATAATTAAGGATCCTGGATTAAAGAGTAGTCATTGCCTCGACCTAGGATCGTATAAGGTTCTCCCAGGAGGACTCCATCCCCTCCAAGGATTCTCATTGGCTGGAGAATGTCTCCAGTTATCATCTAAGACGCTAGATACTAAAATAGAGCTTAGAGGATTTAGGATAGAAAATTCTCACACACAGATTAGTTCTTCTAAAACACTTCAGCTAGATGTATACAAGGGAGAGAACTGGATTGCTGGTGTATGGAAGAAATCTAGTATAACGCTCTTGGATAAATATGGCGAGGGATCTTTAGAGATTAAAACTCCGTTCTACGAGACCCCTATAGCTATGTTATACCCTTATAGATTCGTCGAACAAGTGATACTTGAAGGAGAGTTTACTACTGTAGCCTTATCTGCAGGTTATGAGGGTAAAAGCATTGCGATTGGCTCCCAACATCCTTTCCTTGTTAGAGTAGAACCCGGGAAACTAGAGATAAAGTATAATCGATCTATTCGGATCGGTCCTGGAGGTCCCTTGACCGCCTTAAGGTTAGCTGTCGAGGATTCAATAATACATAAACCGATAGAGTACTGTGCTGAGGGACTAGCTCATATAAGATCAAGTAATAGTATCGTTCTAATCTACGATGTTGATCCTGATACCCTGGTTCTCCGCTTACTAGCATATTCACCGGTAAGAGATGGTGTAGCAGAGATAAGAGTGAGGGCCCCTATTAGGCAAGCATTTATTGATGATTGTCGTGGACGAGAACAAATATTGTTCCAACATGAGCTAGGGCGCATACCATTGCCTTGGGGTTCATGGTATAAAGTGGAAATAGATGTAAGAAAACCCCTGTTTAAGTTTAAGAAATATACGAAATAAACAGGGTTCTGCTAGTTCTTTCGGAGAATTAACAGTGCGGGGACGATTTCACTGTTATAGTCCTGTTGCGTCGCCATAGTCTTTGAGTAGTATTTCTTCTAGGCGTCCTTCTGAAGCCGCGACAACATATCGTATGAAGTCTTCTTCATATGGTACTCCTATGAACGCCATTTTTCCGTTAATTGCGATTGCTGGAACACTAGTCACGCCATACTTGTCTGCTATATCACTGTTCTCATACGCTTCCACTGTGTCTGCTATTACCTTGGGATTTCCTCTTTTATAAGCCTCGTAGGCGAACATGTTTGCCAGTAGAGCTGCATAAGGACAGTATGGACATGATGGTGTTACAATTACTTCTATGTGTACTTTCTCCTTGAGTTTTTCTAGTTGTGCTCCAGTGTGTTCTTCTAGTCCTGAGTCTCCCTCGCTTATTCTGAGAATAGTCTCTATGAGTCCTCTTATCTCCTCTCCAGCCGGTATACCCGTGTATCTTATATAGCCATCTATCAATGTTACAGTTGGAACTCTCTCTACGTTCTGCTTCTTGAATTCTTCTAGATGTTTTTCTACTGACTTATCGAATATCCTTACTTTCAGTTTTGGCTCACCGTTCTCTTTGGGACTGTTATCCTCCATCATTTTTAGTAGGAGAATAGTGTCGTCGCAGGTTTCACAGTTTGGTCCTACGAATACGTCTACTGTCACAGGATTAACCATGTCAAGTAACGTCTCCTGGAGCTCCCTTTGGAAAGCTTCGCTTGTATCTATCGTGTAGTAGTCCGGCATCCCTATTCACCTGCCATACTTGAATCGTCGACAGGACTATTTACCCTTCTATATAGATTAGCTAGATTTAAGTCTTATCAGACAAATTCATTGAACGGACTATCTAATATCTCGGGAAAATTACAGTCTCTAAAAAAGCGTAGTGCGGGGGTAAATAAACATGCCGTTAGCCGAGCTACCATGCGAGAAGGCATCAAGGTTAATAATACCGTCGATAAGAGCAGCACTAGTAAAGTATCTTATCGAGCACCGAAATCTTACAAGGTACCATGTGGCAAAATTACTCGGGATAACGCCGGCATCTGTTACAAACTATATGAAGGGCGAGAGAGGGACAAAACTTGTCGAACAATTATTTATGAATCAAGACTACTACCGTGTAATCGAGAAAATGGCCGATATAATAATTAGGAACCGGGGACTCTATACTGATTCTGCCTATGCACAGTATAAAGACCTAGTATGCACTCTATGTTCGCAGCTTAATGAAGCAGCTAAGAAGGCTAATTGTCCGCCTCACAGCCATAATGGTGTAAATGGATCATAGTGAGAGAACAATAACAATACATAGTTATTTATTCACAAGCATTCCTCCTAGTGCCCTTCAATAATATTCTATCCCGTTATCCCATAGAATGTAGCACTATGGGATGCAAGATATTATGGAAATATACTATTTTAACATTCAGAATATACATATTATGTATAATGGGACGGATAAGGAGATGTACTATGATCAAAGATGCTGCCACAAAAGAACTACTCTACCAGACGTTGGCAGTACTGTATAAGCATGCAGAACAACTTGTGGTTCTCGAGTATCCTAAGAGTATTGAGAGGCGAAGCGTTGATCTAGTAGTAAAACTTAGAAATGGCAAGAAACTCCTCGTAAAGGTAGCCTACGATGCAGACGCGCTTCCTAAAAGCGAGATCCAAGAACTACACAATTTGTCCTCTGTCCTAGAGGTTCCCGCAGTAATGGTTTCAGTATATAGGTCGGGTACGCCTTTAATTGATGGCGTTGCTTATGAGAGGGGCGGAGTTAAGATTGTAACACCTGAGACCTTGAATAACATTCTCACCGGGAAAGAGCAGATCTATATTTATGAGGGAAAAGATTGCTTTAAGCTAAGTATTGACGGTAGAAAACTAAAAGAGAAGCGTCTCGAAAAGAACATGAGCCTAGGCGATCTAGCATTATTAGTAGGTGTCTCTAGGAGAGCTATATATGAGTATGAGAAAGGAAACATGGAGCCCAGTATAGAGAAAGGAGAGAAACTAATTAAGGTTCTCGGAGAGGATATAGTTAAACCAGTCAACATCTTTAAACCTGTCAAGAAACAGCCCCGTACCTCATCATTAATGTTTGACACAGAGACAGAACAAAGAATAGCAAACACGCTAATATCAAAGGGATACAGCGTAGCTCATGCCAAGAGAACAGTAGTTGATCTTACTGCGAGAAAAGGATCCGAGGACAAGATCACGGTCTTAGTGGAGCATCCCAGGGAGAGTAGTCAAAGAATTCTGGAGAAGATCTATTATCTCAACCGGATGGCTGACACCGTTGATGTAAAAGAAAGATATGTTATAGTCGAGAAAAAGAAAGTCGCCCGAGAGCTCCGTAAAGAAGGAATATTAGCCTATAATTCATGGGAATTTATGAGAATGGTCGCTGAAGGTGGGCAACAAAAGAAGGAACGGGATGACGAGAACGAGGCCTAGAGGAATATTTCTCTCGGGTGAGCCTGGAAGCGGTAAGACAACAACGGTATATAAGGCAGTTGATATTCTAAAGGAGTCATGTCGTCTCGCAGGATTCCTAGCTCCTGAGCTCAGGTCAAGCAAGGGCTTCAGGATAGGTTTTAATTTACGGGATCTCGAAGGCAGAGAATGGTGTCTTGCACGGAGGGGATATTATTCTCCAGTAAGAGTAGGCAACTACGGTGTTTGTGTGGATGAAGTTAACAAAGCGGCTGAGACCCTGCGCGATGAGATATTTAATAGTGACGTCGATATAGTTATAATAGATGAAATTGGCCCCATGGAACTAAAAGTTCTGAGCCTTAGAAACTTGATAATAGACGTTCTTCTAAGCGATAAGCCTGTTATAGGCGTTGTGCATAGAAGACTGAAAACAAGTGATCTCGAAGTATACCGCCTTGTAGAAAGGAAGGGCGATATACTATATATGACCAGGCAGAAACGCGACCTCGTTGCTTCCAGATTCCTCGGAAAAGTAGAGGAGATAAGAAATGAATACTGTAGTTATTAGGGAAGGGAAAGCGCTTATTCATATCCCCGACCCTTCACATGCGATTCAAGGCAATAGATTTGAGCCTGCGTGGCTCCCAGTATTCTATAACCCTTTAATGGTGTTTAATAGGGATTTGAGCATCCTAGTCCTTGATACCTATACGAGACTGTACGCTCCGCACAAGCCGATAAAAGCTATAGACGCGCTCTCTGGTACCGGTGTACGTGCAGTAAGACTAGCACTCGAAGTCGACGATATAGAATACATCCATGCAAATGATATAGATCCCCTGGCAGTCAAACTCATAGAATTCAACTCGATGCTGAACAATGTCGGAGAAAAAGTAAAAGTACATCGAATGGATGCTAACAGGCTACTAAATACTATACGAACCGAGCATCACGAACCAATCCTATACGTAGATATCGATCCTTTTGGAAGCCCAGCCCCATTTGCACGAGAAGCCCTCTACACCACCGGACACCATGGACTAGCCGCTTTCACTGCGACAGACCTAGGAGTTCTCGAGGGGAGCAAGCCTAGGCCTGCTCGGCGAAAGTATTGGGTGGAGATACGTAAGACTCCGGAATCAAAGGAAGTAGGCTTAAGAGTACTTCTGGGATTCCTGGCTAGGACGGCCGCGTCTCTTGACAAGAGTATTAGGCCTCTTCTCTCATACTATGCTGATCATTACTATAGGGTCTACTTGCTTTTGGAGCGTGGCTCGAAGAAAGCAGACGCTATGCTAGAGTCGATGATCGGATACGCTACCTACTGTAAGGAACTGAAACGGACATTTCTTGAACAGGTATCTTGTCCGAGTGGGGAAAAAGGCACAGTGATCGGCCCACTGTGGAAGGGGCCCTTGTCGGATCCCGAGTTCGTGAATAGAGTAAGGGGTGGCTTGTCCCGGTTCGGGTATCTTGAGACGTTCGACCGTATAATCAAGCTAATAGACATGTTGGTTGCTGAGGCCCATGTTTGTACTAATTGTATACATTATAGAATTGATTATGTCGCCTCCGCGGTATCTACAAGTATGCCTCCGAGAGAAAGGCTAATCGAGGACCTCATTTCTCTCGGTTATAGAGTTTCCCGAACCCACTTCTCTCCTTTGGGTATACGAACTAATGCTCCATATAGTATTGTATCGTATTTAATAAGAAAATACTCGAGATAGAAAACGAGGTGCTGGGAGAACCCTTTACTGTTTTATTTTGAGCTGCGGCCTAGTATATGTATCTTGTATTTGTCTCCTCCTCTCTACTTCTCTCTGGAGCCATATTTCTAGTAGGATACATGTGCTGGGATCATGGAAGTTTCTGGGACCGCATTCATCGAAGAAGGGGCAAGTTGTACAGGGTATCCTGATAGCCGTAGACATGTCGATTAGGAGACTCACTTTCTTTGCTCTATCCTCTATAGTGAAGAGCCTATAGGTTCTCCTACCATTAACAGACACCTGTTCCCTCTTAACTAGTCCTTTCTTGACTAGACGTAGGACGAGTCTCGATCCCTCCCTACTATCGAGTCCAAGCGTTTTCCACAGCTCGCTTTGAAGGATTCCATCCCTGCTCTTAATTAGTTCGAGTGCTTTCTTTTCGAGCTCGCTCAACTGGTGTTTAGGCATTCTTTTCCTTCACCTTCCTCTTATACCAGCATTTACGTGTAATACCGATATAATCTGTGTCCATATTGATATTTTAATTGAATCTAGGGGATTTATGTATTGATTACAGTCAAGAAAACCTATCCTTATAAAAATAAAGTTGGTCTGCGTGGATCCTCTATCTAAAGATACACCATTATTGTTAGATCCTCTATTAAGAAACGGAAAGCCTTTCTAACGTTTGACTCCTTTATCCATACTATATCTGCAACCTCTTTTTGACTTACATCAAAGTTCATTAGCCTCGCCGTAAGATAAACGGCGGCTGCTGCTATTGCTTCCGGCTTCTTCCCAGGCAATGGTTTCATTACTCCTGACTTGTAGAGAATCGTCTCAAGGAGATCAATAGTAGCATTTGCAAGTCTCTGATCTAATCCAGGATATTTACCGCTCCATTCTAGCTCCGAAACAATTAACCTAACAAAAGTCTTAACCCGATCAAATAAGTATCGGCCACCACGTCTTCTCTGCTCCCGCATTATCATCCTCATCAACCCCTTCTTTACCCCGTACTCTGATAGCTTTCTCATCATTGTCCATATCTCATGCTCTAAATCCTTGGAGACATCTAGTCTCCCCACAAACATGTCCCGGAAATATTCAAGTATCTTGTTGCGTGGAACAGGGAGATTAGTCAAGCGCACTGCAGTAATCACGGCAGCGGCGGCGAGTATGCGGGCTTCTCGCTCGGTGACATTCTCCTTTCTACTCTTCTTTACTTCAAAGTATCTTCCTATGATATAATGAACAATCTGCTCTGTATGTGTATTTATTCCCTCGAAGTGTTTGAGTGCTCTGTTCGCACAGGTTCTAGCAATGATTTCTTTTCGTACTATCTTTTCCTGTGCAAGACCACTTCTTATATTATAGTTTAGGATGCTTCTACGCGGGCTCCCCTTAGCTTTTCTCGATCCAAAGCCGAACTCTACATGAACTCCGTGATCGTGTCGGGTATAATCCAGTGGAGTAGAGCCTCTTACTAGCCCCTTAACACCGTTTTCTCGAAAACTCCTCCATTCAGGACCATCGCTTATTACCACATCGTTCATGATTACTCCAGTATCCCTGTCAACTACTACGCCATAACGCGAATCATATACAAAATTCGAGCCGTACAAAATCCTCCTTGGAGCAGCCTCCTCATGCAACTTTTTATCAAAAGACGTTGCTGCAGGATCTGTCTTATCGTCTCTGCCGTGCTCCTCGCTTTTCTCGTTGTCTTCGTAGATTAGGACTGGTTCCGGAATATCTGTTAGATCGTTTTGACTGGGATCTAGATCGCTTTTGTCCTTTACCTCCACGTCGTCTACCATGTCGCTTTGCACCCCTACGTTTTCTCTCCGGGATAGCCGTGAACAAAGTATCTCCTTCTCTCACACCCTCCCCCTTTTCGAAGAGTTTAACTACTGCATAAGGCCTATCGATGTTTCCTATTATGTCTGAAATCACGCCTACTTTTCTTCCATCCTTGGTGTGAACAGGCCATTGGAGCCTAAGTCTTAGATTTTTATCTTCTATTTCTACTACTAGGTGGCCTGTTTTAGTAGTGGTTTTTACTCGGCCTAGTCTTAGCCTTCTCTCCCCCAACTATTACACCAAGGGGGAGGGGGAGAGTCCGGGCTTATAATGATATTATGGTGGTATTATTAGGGTTTAAGCCCGTTTTGTAGTCCTATTTTTTAAGTATTCCTCCATGTAATCGGATATATACTAAATAGACAAAATAATATAAACTATTTTTTGACTTTTTTAAGCTCTTCACCTATAAGCCTCAAAATCTCACGCTTAGAATAACTACCCTTACTCACAACAACACGTTTAGAATACTTCCACCAGACCCGAGGATATCTTCCCTCCTCAATATAAGCATCCAGCCCTAAACGCTTAGCAGCCCTAACAATATCCTCCGGGCGAGGATCTTTTACTGCTAGCTCTTTGCTCACCCTACGTCCAAGCCTTCTCGTAAGAGAAGCGTCAAAATACGAAGGATAAACGATAACATTCTTTCCCTTATGCTCTCTCTGCAACATTATCCTTTCACCGATTCCATGCTAGAACCATGTACTGGAACCGGGATAACAGTCGTTCATTAAAAGACAGGGATTATCCTTACAATAGTGAGTATTATGAGGAAACAGTAGAAGATACCAAGATATCTTGATGCCTACTGCTTGACCTCTTCTATTAATATAGCGTTAACGATTCCGTCCTGTCCCGGCCTCGAAGTTACCCTCGCTTTACCTATCTCGGTCTCAATTATTGTCCCTTTGACGATTATGTGTCTCCGGGCATATTCTCTGTTAGCGGGCGTCTCTACTACAGCTATTATTTTAGCCTTTTTCGACTCTCCGGTCTTGGGGTTTGATACTACTGCATACCTAACTTTTCTCGCTCTAACCTTATAGTTTCCTCCTCTGACTCTGATAAGTTCTTTCTTCTCTGTATCCTCTTCAGACAGTATAGCGGGGACGAAGAGGCGTCCATGAGCGTATTTCCTCTTTACCTTATAGTACCAGTTTCTTTTACCTCCGGTGAATTTCTTATGGTCTCTCCACTGGTATACTCCCATTCTTCCTCTCCCCTCTCTCCACATTGCCTTTACGGGTATATTTATTTACTTTAGAGACCGGGCTCTTCCAGACCGATCTGATTGGAGAATTCTTTTATCGAGGGAAGATCATGATCATATCCCTTTATCCACGGCACTAGAGCCATAACCACGGACTGGAACGTCAAGTCTTCTCTAGTGACGACTCCTTCAGTTGCGAGGCCAATGTATCCTATTGATTCCCCGATATCACCTATACTTCTTTTCTCCTCTACTAGGCTTCCGAGCTCTACGCCATAGACCATTTTTGAAAGTAGTCTTCTTGGCAGCGGAAACGAACTGCTCAGTCCTACAGATACCTTATCATTAATGATTATAACCGATACTTGCGTTTCGATGAAGCCTCCAGGCACATAAAACTCCATGGGGCCCGCCTCGACGCCCACACCGGCTTCTCCCGTCTCCTTGTAGCCATTTATAGCTCTGAGAAATGCCGCACTAACGATACCTAGTGAGCCTACAGGCTGAGGAGGAAGATTGTAGGGTACCTTTACAACTACTATCTTTTCAATATTACAGAACCTTTTAAACGCCTTGCCTATAGCCCTTATTTTGCCCGGATTCCTTGTGGCGGCTCCCACGCTTCTGACACTACATACCGACGCATGGCCCATCCATTGCTCACCTATTTTTTATTAGGTGAGGCTGGGTCAAGAACTTATGGGAGACTACGAGACAAACATATAGCATTACGGTGTGAAATCTCGGCTACCAACAAGTGTGGTGTATTAAATATGCGAAAACCCGACAGGATACCGATACATGTTGGAATTATACCCGACGGCAATAGGAGATGGGCTAAGAAACATGGAGTTGATTTATTCAATGCATACGAGACCGGATACAAGAAACTCGTTGAAATAATAAAATACCTGAATAAACGTGGAATACAATATGTAAGCGTTTACGGTTTGAGCTATGATAATTGTAGGAATCGGCCTATTCATGAAAAGAAAATAATAGAAGACATAGCTATAATGGCTCTCAGAGACCTTCGACGAGATAGAGAACTAGAAGAGAAAGGAATCCGGGTCCTTGTTTTAGGCGATCCAGGCATATTTAGCAGCAAATTATATGAGGAGGTTCAAATAACTGTTGACGCCACAAAGAACAGGGATAAAGGAATCCTACTAATAGGAATATGCTATTCCGGATCCTGGGAGACTAGGAAATACTGCAAATCCGGATCAACATTACCATCACTAAGCTATCCACCTATAGACTTAATTATAAGAACAGGCGGGATGAGGAGGCTCAGCGGTTTTTTCCCGCTCTTAAGCGAGTACGCAGAACTCTACTTCATGGATAAGCTATGGCCGGAAATAACTATTAGGGATGTTGACCAGGCTCTCGACTGGTTTGCTCGGCAACCGAGGAACTTTGGTCGCTAGACTCTTCCTCCTGCTTCGTCGAGTATACTCTTCTAATCATCTCTATTATAGCCGCTATGCCTGTTCCGGCGATTATAAATTGTATGAATCCACTCTCTACGAATAAAGAGACTGTGAAAACCGCTGGGTTTACTTTATCGATATAGATTCCCAAATTGTAGAATGCAGCGCTCATTGCTATTACGACTATGAGTGCTGAGACGTCTTTTAGGATGCCCTGTTCCTCGTATGTTAGCTTATAGAATATTTTTGATATGAATATATAGGATGCTATACCGGCGCCGAATAATGGTATGCTTGTCTGGAAGATCTTTGCTACTTTTATCGTTAGAGACTCTGTCTCTTTTACCGCTACGTAACCTGTATAGCTTGCGACGAACAATGCTAAAGAAAGGATTATGAGTCCTGTTATTTGGAGATATGATCGCTCTTTTATCGACAGTAGGAATGAGCTTATTGCTGCTTCTATAGATTCCTCAAGGTTGAATCCTCTGACAGCCATGGCTAATCCTACGACTAACGCCGATACTTTTAGTGCCAGGGATGCTAGACCAGCTATGCTGAGAAGAGCAAAGACAGTTACTGCCAATCCAGGTATTCCCAATAGGTATCTCGAAAAGCGAGGATCAAACATCGCCTTCTTGACGTACTTAAGTATTAGTAGATATCTTCCTTCTATACCTAGATCCTGTTCGACAACTACTCTCTCGAAGCCTCCTATTCTCCCAAATTCCTGAAGTAGCTGGCTAATAACGAATTCATCTTCTCCATCGCTGACAATATAAAATTCGGGCCTCCCCTCGATATCCTTCACCGCCTCTTCTACCAGCTTTTTTATGTTCTTCTGGGCCTCGAGAAAATCGATCCTATGTCCTCCAACAGCAATTATTTCAGGATCCCGTCCCTCGCTCCTCAGCCTATCATATAGGTTTAAGCCTGCCAATAACGCATTCACGTCTGGATCGGTTGGTCTCTTTGTACCATATTCTAGTACAGCAGATTTTACTTCTTCATAGCCTTTTATAAGGCTTCTCCCTAGCACCTCTCCTAGATCATCGTCTATATCCACAACTACTATTACCGGCCTATAATATGAGATGTCGTTTTTCCCTTTTCTAATCTGTTTTCTCGACATCTTATTACCACTTTACCCAGCAGGAAATAGTTTACCTAGATCCACGTATGATTTCCGTACTATAATATTATTATCCATTAATATTTAGTCTCTTGTCTATATATTATGAAAAGCGCAAGCCCTAGCATTTGACCGCTTTATGTTAGACAAGAAGGTACTCTCTAACAAGAGGAAAACGTTGTTAGATATCATGATAAGGTACTAGTAACGCTTAGAATTCTCCGTATAGTATTCTTAGTTCTTCAAATGACAGAGGCTCTCCTCTCTCCATTTTCTTCTTTATTTCTTCTCTCTTCTTTTCAAGTTCCTCTAGCCTTATACCCTTTTGCTTGGCTAGCTTGATCTCTTTCAGCTTCACCATTGTGTCCTTGTATTCTTGATAGAGTGTGTCCAACTGTTTCGATAGCTCGTTTATTAGTTCGCTACGCTCATCTATTTGTTCTGTTAGTTCCTCGAGTTTCTTTGATAACTCGTCATACTGTGGCGATAGTTCTTGGATCTCTTTCTTTATTTCGCCTATCTGGTTTCTTATCTCATTCATGTTGTCGATTATTTCTTTAAGTCTTAGCCTTAGGGCTTTTACTTCTGCCTCTAGCTCCATAAGTGAGAGTACTTGTTCCCTAGCCTTCCGGACCTTTTCTATTAATTCCTCCAGACGAGATATTCTTTCGATTAGTCGACGTTCCTCGTCTGGTGGGAGAACCCGTGTCATCTGATACCATTCTAGTTCTTCTAGTTTTCTCCTCAACTTTTTCAAGCTGATCTTTGCTAGGTCTCCTTCTTTTCTCGCTATTTGCCGCAGCTCTCTTAATTGTCCTGTTTTCTGAGAAAGTTCTTCTCTGACCTTGTCTCTTTCTTCTCTTAATGTCGATAGTTTCTCTAATAGTTCTCGTCTCTTTGCCCGTATTTCTCTCAGTCTGGCCGCGATCGTTCGTCGCTGTTCTATTAGTTTGCGTCTTTGATCTCTAAGCTTTCTTACTTCGTCTATAAGCTGTCTTCTCTGCGTTTTTACCTCCATTATTTTTCCTCTAAGCTCGTCTGCTTTCTGTAGTAGCTGTTTCTCTGTTTGCTCCATGCTTGCGTCTTGCAACCTATTTATCACCTATGTACGGGGGTATCCTTCTCTTGGTTCTCTGCAGAGCAACTGCTTCACGCGCTTCATTCCAATTAAGGGTCTGCGCCCCGGCACTGTATCGTATTATCTGGGGTTATTTAAGCAGATTCCCTTTGATTCAGCGATACACGGCATAGTCTTCGCCGCCAGATAAGACTTGTTGAATCCTCCCATATAGCTTGTCGATGCTCTCTATATTGTATGCTGAGACTGGTAGTAGGTCTCCTATGAAGCCTGCCTCGTAGAGTACTCTCACAATACCCTGCGCCATATACTTAGTTGTCTCTGGAGCCTCAGCATTCTTTGCAATGAGTGATTCAAGGAATCCCTCCTCCGTTAAACGTTCTAGAACTTCACTTACGATCTCGGGCAAGAGTATGTCAGACTTACTTACTACGTTTATCTGGGGATACATGAATCTAAAAGCAACGCTTGAAGCCAGCGACAATGCTGAAACTATTGACAGCGGATCCTCGAAGAATAATGCGTCAATTAAAAAAACTATTGTCGCGGGATTATCCTCTATGATTGCCTTAACCAGCATCGGTCCACCTATTCTATAAGCGAATACCTCCATTTGGCCTGGAGTATCGATGATAACGTAGTCGGCCTTGAATGAATAGATCTCTTCTCGTATCTCGGTCACGTGGAGGACAAGTGAATCTACTGAAGCTATAAGCGAGGCATTAGGACCTAGGCCTGTCGAGAGAATCTCGTTATAAGAAACATAGTTTCTCGCGTCGACATTGGGCTCATAGGGGGTCTTCTTTACTGCCGGATCCAAGTTAACTATAATGGCGGAGGCGCCAAATGACTCTATACGTTCTTTTAACAACGAGGCGAGAACAGATTTTCCAGCACCCGCTGTTCCTAATAATACTATGAATTTCTCCATTACATCGCACCAGAAGCCACATGGATAATTATGAGTTCAAATAGTCTTTGTCTAAAAGTTATGGGTTAGGCCGGGAGTGACCCGCCCCGTGCACATATAGCCCCGATTACGCGGGGTCCGGGCTTCGCACGGGACCGGGGTTCACTCAAGTAAATAGATGAGCCCATGTAGGGTTAATAAAAGGGTTCACGGCATCGAATCTAGAGGCTCAATAAGGGGCGAGAATTCTTCATCGCCCCGAGCTGCAAAGAATTCTTATCCGAGATACGGGCTCAGGGCTGGAACGCTCATTCATCGCTATTAATTGGATCCGTGTTGGCATGGAAATAATGTTGTCAAAGCTTATTTTACATATTCTTCTTGTACGCTTTTCATCTCCTTGAGCGTCTTCCAGAGTGTTGGAGGTATCCACAGGATCCATGCAGGGACTTTCTTTATGAATTCATATGCCTCTTCCCAACTTCTTAGACCAAGATGGCGTGTAAGGTCCTCAAGCGTCATATCGGTTCTGACGTATTTGTGTAGTATTGCTAGTATCTCCTCGTTTAGCTCTATTTCCTTTTCTCCGACTTTTATCACGAACTTTGCAGCTTCACTCATATTCTTACACCTTGAACCATTGAGTGCAGCGACTCTTTAAAAAGTTTGAGAGGAGGCTGGTGGGGCCGCCGGGATTTGAACCCGGGACCACCAGCGATCCGGGCGTGCCCCCTTTTCCTTGAGTAGGGGCTGGGGATCGCTCCCCAGGCTGGCATCCTAGCCAGGCTAGACGACGGCCCCTTCCACATGATCTTGTTCTTTGCATTGGGTTATTAAAGGTCTTTTGTCTGGGGCTAGTTTCTTTTTCCCACTGTCATACCACTTCGTATATATAGGTGGATGTTACCTGTATTATTTTCCTGTTTCTCGTAATACCATTGTATTGAGAATAGAAACTTTTAATCCTAGGCTCCATATAGTCACCTAGTATTACCACCTGTTTCCATTGGAAAAGAAATGACAAATAATCTTTATTCCGTAAACCTCTAATAGGGTATTACCGGCTCCTGCGTTGTGGTGATAGTTTTGCCGAGCAAGCAAACAAAAAAGGGACAGATATTCATCGTATGCCCACGCTGTGGACACATCTATGGAAGCTATGTTCTAGGAGATAAATATAATAAAGATAAGTTTAGCGGTGCTCCTTCACCAATACGAGCGTTTGCAAAGTTTGACATACGCGTATCCTCGCCAAATACCACGATCTACTGTGAAAGATGCGGGCACCCAATAAGAATAACCCCTAGAAAAATCATAGTCATGAAAATGAAAACTTTCGACGAGAACTTCATATACGATAGAGTAGACGGTAGAATAATGAGGATCAAGCAACCATCACTGCTAGAGAACCTAGTCGGCGAAAAGGACCTGACAAAAGACATTACTCTCACCACCGACATAATATAGCAGGTTTTTCTCAAAATCTATGAATTCCTGATCCCTATATGCCTATATCTTATAATATAGTTATCCTATAGACTTACTTACACTCGCCAGTATAATTGAGCTAATTTCCTCGTATAACTCCCTGCTACAGCTTTCCCTACGATATCTAGACAATAGCCTTACAATTTCTTCAATGTTTTCCTTCCTAAAACCTATAAGGCTCCTAATGATCCAAGAAGCAACCTTGTTCAATGAACCACATGTTCCTAAGATAGCACTATCATAGTCGAGTATCAAAGCCTTGAAAGAGAAATCCTTGAAGTACACGTGATAGTGGGGTCGGGTTAGCTCTCGATGAAGTATACCGATCGTATCCAATATCCACGCTGCTTCTAATATCTCACGTAAATGTCTTGTTGTAAGCATGCTTTTTCCAAAGTAGTGTACGAGTGGCTCGCCCTCAACATATTCCATCACTATAAAATCCCTCTCATACATGTATAGTTTCGGTGCTACTCCGGCGATTGATGCTTTCTCCTGTAGATGCGCTTCTCCTATAAGTGAAGGCTTTTTCGAGTCCGTCCTACGGATCTTGAGCGCGACTATTTCGTTATCTAGTAATGCTTTAACAACCACCGATAGATGCCCTTTGCCCAGGACGCGCAGCGATCCGCCTCCATGTAGCGCCGGGAGGATCGATCGCCCATCTGGGCAAATATACTGTATGCCGTGTGCTTCTAGTGCTGAAACTCTTCTCCTTACACAGTCGGGCTCAATTCTAGGATAGCATAGTGTTGTCAGGACCCGAGAATCTCCAATGTATACTTTATCCATACAGGGGTTGGATCGCATTCTTCTCCCCTAATACTGTCGCATTCTATGCATGTAACTTCGCAGCAGGCGTCACGGATCTCGTTTCTGATAATATTAACTATCCGGTCCGGTGAAATTGGATTTTTCCTCTGCCTGATTCCCAGGATTCTGTCCTCGGAAAAGGTTATAATGCTATTCTCTTTTGAGCGTTTCTCAAAGAACCTTATTAGATATTCTGTCTTCACCCATGCTGTAGGGCCTCGCATTATCTCGTGTTCTTTTGGTTTGCATCTGTCTAGTAGGAGGGATAATTTCAGTGTCTTGGCCTCGTCTGTCTCGATAAATATACTATATACCTGTATATCGTTCTTTAACAATACATCAGCGGCTATCCGGCCTATCTTCGCTAGCTTAGACCATATTGTTTCCGGCGGGTTTTTTGCGAGATCCGCGACACAAGTCGTTCTTAAGAGATAGGTTCCAGGAACGGTTTTTGAGCCGAGAAGCCGGGCGAGTTTAGATCCACATACATGGAAAAACGAAGTGTTAGGCCTGGAGAGATATAGCTTCGAAGCGATCACGAATTTCGAGAGGCTTTCGATTGAGACCGAGGCTGCAACGTTCCTAGTAGGATCTACAGGATCCACCACGATCAAGACCGAGTCCCTATATTTTTCTCTTAGAAAGCGTTGATCCGAGCTGCCTATGGGATCAATATATGTCCCAGGCTTCCAGCTAGATGCCGCCTCGAGAACTTTCCTAAAACTGCCATAGCGGTATACAAGGACTTCGGCGAGATAACCGGAGAATCCTCGTATGTGCGATTCAGCCCCATACACGCCTATACCTTTAAGAAAAGACTTGAGTAGGCGTACTTCGTCTTGCTGTTTTCTAGTTAGATTCTTTTTCATGAATCTCGTGTGGAGCGGTGTTCTCTCTACGCCTATGTCTCCCTGTATTTTTTCTATGTCTACTATTGGCACAATGTCGGCTTCGAGTCCTGCTACTTGGACCGTGATATATGGGTGTTGACTGTACTTTATCGTGTACGGCATGATTGTTTTCATACATGATTTTAATAGAATCTCGGCTTTTCTCTCGATCCATTCCCTAGTTTTATCTTCGAATATTACGAAGATATCTATTTCCCATTTATCGTTTAGGATTGTGCCTTTTGCCAGGCTTCCTTCTAGCTCTATACGTGCTTTGACGCCTTTTTTCTCTAGACATCGTTGAAGGGTTCTTTTGATCCAGTTAAAGAACGATACTAGGATTAATATCTGGCGCGATGAAGGCTTGATTAGGCTTAGCACAGTCGATTCTACTTGTTCGAAATCGCCTTTGATAAGGCATTTCTCCATATCGATAGCACGCCCGTCAGTGCTTATTCGAGCTCTACCTCGGCTAGAGTCTCGTATATCGGGCCTCTCCTGGTTAACGTGCTCTTTTTTAATCTAACATGTTTGACTATCATTTCTCCTACGAGATAGTCCTGGTATTCGTTTAGGATTCGTTGTAGCTGTGGGAGATTACGTGAGCCCTTTATCCGTGCCAAGGTGACATGAGGATGAAAACTTTGTCTTTCGGGACGTATACCTATTGCTCGCAATTGTCTTTCTAGCTCGTCTCGTATATCTTTTAGTGTTTCTCCTCCCTCTGTTACTCCTACCCATACTACTCTCGGCCTTACGGGTGATGGGAATGCGCCGAGACCTGAGAACACTATCTTAAACTTTGATCGTTTCAATGATAGTAGTGCTTCGCGTACTCTTTCAACAACATCTGGAGGCGACTCACCTATGAATCGTAGAGTTATGTGGAAGTTCTGGGTTTCAACAGGTTTCATGGGGACACCTGTTGATACTATGAGCTCTTTGAGTCTTTCTAGCCTTGAAACAAGTAGGGGATCCTCTACATCTACTGCTATAAATATTCTTAGGAGTTCTCTGGCCAAGGCTTCCATTCACCGTTTTCTAAAGGCTTACTCATTATCTATAAAGAGTATTAGGGATCACCTTATAGACTTCCACCCGGTTATAAAGTAGGCCTGGGAGGATCTTGATGATGCTAATGATATCTGTAACGGGTATGCCGGGCTCCGGGAAGAGTATCGTGGCGAAAAGGATATCCGAGAAAATAGGATGGCCAATCTACTCCATGGGCGATATAGTACGCGAAGAAGTAAGACGGAGAGGACTCGAACTTACTGCTAAAAACATCGAGTACGTCGCTAAGAAGCTACGTGAGGAATTGGGATTAGCCGCTGTAGGGATACTTCTTAGGAAGAAGATAGCGGCTCAGAGAGGAAAACTAGAAGGCGTAGTGATTGATGGTATGCGTAGCGTGCATGAGGCAAGGAAACTAGCCGATATTGGAGAACTCTGTATCATAGCTGTTCACGCTTCCCCGATGACAAGATATAGGAGAATGATAGAGAGAGGTAGGCGTGGCGATATTAGAGGCTGGGAAGACTTTGTTCTGAGAGATAGGTATAATTTGAGCTTTGGAATAGGAGAATTAATAGCTTTGGCAGACTTCATGATTGTCAATGAGGGAGATCTCGAAGAGCTCTATAGGAACGTGGACAATATAATCGAGGTGCTTTCAAGTGACGGTTACACGCGTTGTAGTGGAGGCAGATATTAGGCCTACAGAGGATCAGGATAAAGTCAAACAAGCTATACTCAACTTCTTCGACCCAGATACAATCGTCGTTGAGGGAAGCGATGCCCACAAAAGAATGGTAGCTACTGCTTATAGTCTGAAGAGCCTAGAGAAATTCAGATACTTGTTGAGGACCGAGAGAATCCTTGATGCTGCGAGAAAAGTTATGCGGAAGGGAACACGGGATAATAAGATAGTTTTCTATATTCATAAACAAGCAATGTTCAACGGCAGAATAAGCCTTGTGTCCGGAGACCACGAGTCTCCCCTAGGGGCAATAATGATAACTATAGAGCATCCCGATCCACGCAAGGTCATTGACTGGCTGGCCCCACCTACTGTTCGAGGAAGACCCTTGTTCGAGATAGATCGACCTCCCGAATAGGGGGCTCGAACAATAATCTCATCTTGTCTCTTGCCAGTATCGTGTCGGGAAATATCCTTCTTGCTTCATCGAGGAGTCTACGGGCCTCGAATCCACGGTACCTCGAGCTTATATGAGTTAAAACTAGCAGATTCACTTTAGCTTCTATCGCTGCTTTGGCCGAGTCGATAGACGTGCTGTGGCCCCTGTCATGTGCTTCCTCACTATATTCGCTTGTAAACGTCGAATCATGAATGAGCAAGGATGCTCCTTTTGAGGCCTCAACTATTGTAGGACAGGGTCTTGTATCGCCGGTATACGATATTTTGAACTGGGTGTATCCGTGTTTAGTTTGCATTGCTTCAATGAGTCTTCTCCAGTCTAGCGGAGAAATGTTTTCTATATGTCCAGTTATTCTAGGCCTCATCAACCACTTTAACACGAAGCCATAAGAGTCCCTTGTATGACATGTCTTATACCATGAAAGTACCAGCTTGTCACCGCTCTTACTGTCAAGAATTGTTTCTCCAAAAACTGCCCCGTTACTTATAGCTAGGTATAAGACCTCGTATCCCAATAACTGCTTTTCAGCTTCTAGAACTTCACGGACAAAGAATACAGAGTCCTCTGAGCCGACAATCGTTAAAGGTCTTCTTCGCCCCTGAAGGCTCATAGATTGAAGCAATCCTGCAACACCGTTTATGTGATCTCCATGCGAGTGAGTCAACATTATATAATCGATATCATTGATAGACATGCCTATCTCCATTATTCGCCTTTGCACGCCTTCACCCGCGTCTAAAAGAAACATTCTCCCATGCCAGTCACGGATCAGGATTGACGACGTGTATCTTTCTAGTGTTGGCACCGCCGCTCCAGTTCCAAGGAATACTACTTCGATCTGCCGCGGCATTATTCTAGTCGCCTCGTCCCGGAAGCCTAGCGACTACAATCTCCCTGACTAAGGTCGAGTGCACGTGCATATGGTGTCTTTCTACAACTATTAGTCCCATGTCTTCGGCTATCTTCGAGGGTTCGAACTGTAATGGACCTGCATAGACAATGAAGGTTCCTGGCTTTGCAATCCTCTCGGCTTCTTTTAGAAAGAACTCTATAATTTCCCCATATCCTTTTCTCTTCGTGGTAGTTGACCTACCATAGGGGGGATCAGTCGATATAGCGTCAATAGAATGGTCCTTAAAGGGCTGGGCATACGCATTGTGGGCTACTACCAGGGCCCTATCAGCTAGACCATAGTGGTCTAAATTAAGCCTGCTGCCTTCTACCATATCGCGTAGTATATCTCCGCATAAACATTTCGATGCTCCTATAAAACATGCTTCCAGCGGAAAACCCCCGGTTCCACAAAATGGATCCAAAAACGTGCCGCCCCTTTTTAGTCTAGACAAGTTTATCATGGCTCTTGTTAGCTGGGGACTGAGAGGTCCGGGCTTAAAGAATGGTCGCTTTCCAGGCTTCCGATAATAGAGAGACCTAGTATCCAGCTCGGCGATTGGTATGCCGATGACCGTTATACCTTCTGTAACGAATACTCTCACTCTTCTACCTTGAATCGAACGAATAGATTTTCTCTCTCGCATTTCTTTTATCGCGTGCTCATCGACGTCTTCTCCATATCTCTTGTATCTCCGGAATAAGATTTTGGAAACACCGTTCATGTCTTTGATAACCTCTACGATTGCCTCCGTATCCGCCTGGGTAATGGCCAGGAACCTACCTATCTCTTTTACCCAGCCGGCCCTCTCAACAACTATCTCTGGCTCCTCCAGTTTGGCTTCAAAAACGACTACTCCCTCGAATGAGCGAACTATGCTATAAGAGTCTGCTTCGACTTCTAGTATAGCTTCTAGCTCGCTTCGTGGGATAGTAGGGTGCTCTCCTGATAATATAGCATAGTAGCAACTAGCCTTACATTTAATCATTGCACCTCTACCAGTACCCGGCTCTCATCATATTTTTATCTTCCTAGAAGTCTTTTCCTAGCTCCTTAGAGATTTCCTCTGCCAATAGAGGAGCTATATCAATATACTCGACTAGCCCTGCGTCCTTTGGCGGAAGACTATTTGTCGCATACACTTTGCTTACACCGGCTTTTTCCAGTCTCTCCAAAGCATTACCTGCTAGGAGGGCATGAGCCACCATGACATATACCTTTACTGCTCCTTGATCTAGGAGAAGCTTTGTGGCTTTACTCACTGTCCCCCCGGTACTTATGATATCATCGACAATCACTACTTTCTTCTCCTTTACTTTAAGATGTTTAGGCTCTACGATTATCTCTCCGGTAACCCGGTCTCTCTTCTTTATGAGATAATCATACTGTGCACCTATCTTCTTGGCAAGCCTCTCTACTCTCCTGAGAGCTCCGACGTCTGGTGCAAGAAGAACATAGTCTCCGTTTATTCCTATTTTCTCGATCATGTATTCGTAGGGATATACCGATACTGCTTTACCGGGGAACGCCGATAATGCCTCCTCTTTGTGTATCTCAACAGTGTACAGTTCCCTATACCCGCTATAGTACAATGCCCTCAAAACTACAGCAATACTAACGGGTTCACCGTGGAGAAACCTCTTATCTTGACGCGCATAAGCCATATATGGTGCTATTAGGACTATTCGTCTAGCCCCTAAACCTTTCGCCGCGTCTGCTAAGAACATTGCCTCGACAAGGGCACTATTCTGAGGCTTGCTCATAGTTTGGACTATTATAGCCGAGTCGAGGCCATCTTTTTCGATCCGTACATATGATTCTCCGTCCGGAAACACCTTATATCTAGCATGTACCGTCTCCATGCCCAAAACCTTTGCCAGACTCTCAGCAAATTCCCTGGAACCGGGACTTGTCCCGGCGATAATCGTCATTTCTTCATCCCCCATATTAGCTATATGCTCTTATACTACTATTAGTGATTAGCTATGGAGAGATTACATGGGGATAGAATTTGGCGAAAATGACGATCGCCGGAATAGGCGTCTCCACTGTAGAGTCTATACCTGTCTTCCACTATTATCCTGGAGGATCATCTCTAAGAGTAATCACTTATAGTCATAACTATGTTCCTTTTGACTGTGACGACTTATTCAACATCTGCATATACGGAAAGGGCCCCGATGTGTTTGAACCGGTCAACATAGGTCTAGATCATATCCTTGCTCTTGCAAAAAACTTCCACGTCGACATTATATTATTTGAGGGACTGGATCCTCTGGAGAGTCTGCAGAGAGAAGTCATAGATATGTTTCGTGGCCAAGGATTTAAACTAGGAGTACGCATAATTGGAGGATCAACTATTAGTCCCCTACCCGATCTTGACCTCCTCGTTATAGACGACATCCATATGTTCTCGGATGATCCTGGACTAATTATCGACACAATGAACCTCTTAGAGAGAATTAGGGAGAATTCGAATCCATGGATAGAGGTTAACACCTATATGAAGAGGCCGGCGTTGTCGCCTATAGCCCCACTTATAAGACATACAGGAGAGAAAGGGATACCTATACATATTCACATAGCAGATCACGAAGGAGGAGGCCCAATAAGCGATCTCTACTCTAAAGCAAAGAATCTAAATCCATTCACCTATATCCATAACCCTCTATACCCTTATCTCGACACCTATTGCCCGTTCTGCGGTGCACCAATCGCTATAAGAGAGGACGGGATGCTGTTGAGCCTTGAGGCGCCTGAAAACAAGTGCTGGAAATGTGGGAAGCCACTTCCTCTAAGAGGAAAAGTGAGAAAGAAGACCCCTCGCAACCTATTGATAGTTACGGGGACCGAGAAATGGCTGAGTATAAGGGAAATAAAGACTCTAAACTCGTTCTTTCAAGGCACATTAGACTAGCCAGGCTGTGGGAACCGTTACCTGATAAGCCTGGATGGGTGAAATGTAATCTTTGCGAGAAAAGATGCATTATAGCTCCTGGTAGATACGGTGCGTGTGGTGTTCGGAAAAATATTGGGGGCAAACTATATACGCTCGTATATGGCTTACTCACAGCTATGAATGTTGATCCGATCGAGAAGAAGCCCCTATTCCATTATCGTCCCGGATCCACTGTTCTAAGCATCTCTACTGTCGGATGCAATTTCTACTGCAAGTTCTGCCAGAACTGGACAATCAGCCAGAGCAGACTAGAAAAAGGACTATACGGAGCATACAGGTCTCCCCAAGAAGTAGTTGAAGCCGCACTTGCCAGCGGTGCAGACGGAATAGCCTACACCTATAATGAGCCAACAATATTTTTTGAATTTGTCCTTGACACTGCTAAATTAGCGAAGCAGCACGGCCTCTACAATATGCTTGTGACGAACGGCTATATGACGCCAGAAGCTGTTCACGAACTCGGACCCTTCATTGACGCAGTAACGGTTGATTTTAAGGGTGGAGGAAACAAGGAGTTTTATAGAAAATATATTGGCGTGTATAATCCAGACAAGATCTTCGATACGATTCTTGCAATGAGAGATCAAGGATGGTGGATCGAGATCACAAATCTTGTTGTGCCTAGAGTTGGAGACAAAGAAGAAGACATACGCCGCCTAGCCTCGTGGATAAAAGACAATCTCGGCCCAGAGACACCTTTCCATCTCCTAAGGTTTTATCCACACTATAAGATGAAGGATCTACCTCCGACCCCTATAAAAACACTAGAGAGACTGGCAGAAATAGCTAAGAGCGAAGGATTATTCCACGTCTTTATAGGAAATGTTCCGGGACACCCACTTGAGCACACTTACTGTCCGAAATGCGGATACAGAGTTATAGAAAGATATAGTGTATACCTATTATCGATTAACCTAAACCCGGATAATACCTGTCCAAAATGCGGATACAAGCTCAAAATAGTAAGATAATTTTACTCCTATTTCCCCCATTATCGTTGTCCCAGTATTATCTAGTATAGTTATAATACAGTATTTTACCCTATAAATATCCCTTTCCTCGCTATGCACATTAACTAATGTTTATAAACCCCTGTTGATCTAGACCACGATAGGCACAAACAAATCAAGGTGAACAACGGAGGGATACCATATTGAAATTCTGTCCAAAGTGTGGAGGACCAATGGTCCCCGTGAAGAAAGGAGAAAATAAAATAATACTGAAATGCCAAAGATGCGGATACGAGATGCCTGCGCCAAAAGAGATAATCGAAAGATACCGTGCAGTCCATAAAACAAAAAAAGAAGAAAAGATAATCTCTACGAAAGTAATCGCTAAAGTGGAAAAAAGTGCTGTCTCAAAAGAAGATATCGAACAGGCAAAAGAAGAATACTATGAGCTAGTTCTAGACCAAATCGGAGAATACGGGGACTAGCCGTCTACAAATATTATCTATTTATCCTAATTATATTAATAACTTATATCGTGTTTTTACTAGATAAACAATATCCTATGAAGAATCCTATGATTAAGTTAGAAAAGAACAATCTATATGCCTTTTACTGGCAGAAGCCCTCCAATTGATTCTAGCTCTTTAGCTGCCTCCTCTAGATCCTTATGCGTATCAATACTCCTCCAATAGTAGGGAGGCGTATCATACTTTACTGTTCCAAGCTTCATGTTCTCGGCTAGTTCAGGGAACGTCGTCTTTTCAATATCTCCTTTTTCCGGTAAGTAGTCGACAATGCTTGGCCTGAAAGCATATACACCCGCGTTTATCCAGTATTCGCGCAGGATTGGTTTCTCTTTGAATCCTCGTATAAGCATTTTTTCCTCATCTATGTCAAGGATTCCATAAGGGCTACGTAGAGGCACAGATCCGATTACCGCTACGAGATCTCTCTCGGACTCTAATTTGTCTATGATCTTATTAGGGTCTATGTTTGTGAGGATGTCGCCGTTTATCACTATTATTGTCTCGTCTTTTCTAAGCATATGCGCTGCATTTCTAAGAGCCCCTCCCGTTCCGAGCGGATCATCCTCTATAACATATGATACTGAGAGGCCAAACTTCGACCCGCTACCTATAGTCTCAATAATTTTTTCCTTTAGGTATCCTGCTAGTATAACTACCTCGCTTATTCCATAGTATTTGAGCCACTCTAGCTGATAGAACATTACTGGTTTGCCGGCTACTTTAACCAAGGGCTTTGGCACTTCTAGCGTCAAGGGCCGCAGTCTCTTACCATATCCACCTGCTAGAATCATTGCGATCGTCATTTACGACGCACCCATGAAACCAATATATGTTAACTAGTATTAATTAATTGAGACCATTAACAGAATAATCCACACTAAACCATAAGCGTCTTCTATTAAAAACCGTAAATTCTATGTCTGGTGCCGCCGCGGGGATTCGAACCCCGGACCGCCCGGTCTTCAGCCGGGCGCTCTCCCGCTGAGCTACGGCGGCACACGCCCATAAATGATGTTTATCAGCATGTAGTTTTATTCCTTTTTCCCGTTTTATAGTCTATGGTCGATGCTATTGGATGGTAAAGAAGTGATCCGAATAGTTATACTCGCCATAGGCTCCACTGATCTTGATCTAGCAATTAGTGTCGGCGAGAAGCTTGAGAAAAAGTGTTATGGATCCATCGAGGCATTTGTTCCCGTTTGGAAGGAACATGTATCGTTGACGGGTTTTGACGTCGAAAAAGGATTGTATAATGCAGTGCAGGTCGCTAATCAAATCTACGAGAAATATAGAGTACTTGTCAAAGATTATAATGTCGTAGTTGTCGGCTTATTTGAGGCTAAGGGGTTCCTTGAGAATAACAATCCAACAGTCCTGTATACTGATGAGAGTCGTCGAACTATATTGGTGTTTACAGGAGATCTAGAAGAAAAAGATGATTGCTTACTCGAAGAAAAGGTGCTTCGATTAGTTTTAGATGGGTTGTCTAGGATGAATATGGAGCTAAGCTGCATGGTCCCCGATAATATAGGAGAAAACCTGTTTTAGGGGAAGAAACAATAATTATTCTTTTATTAACTGGTTATCCAATTATATTAGATATCCACGACGAACTGTAGTCTCCAACATCTATCTTCTCTCTCTATCTTCATTTGGGCATATGTCATCGCCTTTACTATGGTTCTCTCTTCATGTTTTTCGGGGTTGAATTGTTCGCCCCAGGCACTGCTCGTAATCCTGTATTTTCCGTTCGCTTCTTCTATCCTGCATACCGTAAAGCGGGAGAACACTAGTCCTTCCGAGTCAGTGTATATCAGTAGCTCTTCAATCCATCTGTAAAGTAGGTTCTCGAGATCGTCGCCCTCTATATCTATATCGACTCGTGTTGTTGGATATACTTTACTTGTATCTGTTATCACCTCATACACAGCTATTGCTGCCTGCTCAAAAGCTTCTTCAAGAGTTCTTCCAATCGATTCTATTAGGACGTCTGCTGTATGCTCTTTGTGCTCGTATCCTATACATTTGTTATCTAGTTTCTTTTCCATTCTGCACACCCCCAATATAATAAGGATATCTTAGAGAAAATGAAACTCATGGTGTAGATAGATTTGGCTAAGAAGCAAGAACAAGCTAAGAATAAATCCATTTGCCTCGACGGCCCAACCGTATACCGCCTGCTAGAGAGTAAAGTTAGTATAGATAGGAAGGATTTCGTCGTTCATGTGCCTGAAGCGGAGAAGGATCCTTTTCTAGCACTTGTAGCTATTATATTGAGCCAGAATACCAATGATAAGAATAGTATTCGGGCTCTACGACGCCTTCTCTCTATCGGGTCTACTCCGGAGGACTTTCTCCGTGTTGGCGTTGAAAAAATAATGGATGCTATCCGTATATCCGGTGGTTATAGGAGAAAGGCTGAGACTATTCTTATGTTATCGAAGTTCTTGGTGGAGAAGGGGGGCACACGATACCTTGTTGAAACAGATCCTGAACTCTTGCGAGAGGAACTGTCTAAGATTAAAGGAATAGGGCCTAAGACGGTAGATGTATTTTTATCATTTTATCGCGGAGTCCGTGTGTTTCCTGTAGATACTCATGCACGGAGGATTGCATGGAGATGGGGTCTAGTCAGCAAGCCTTCCGTATCGTATAAACTTGTGTCTTCTAGTCTAGCAGGTTTTTTCGGTGATACGGTTGATTATGAGAAAGCACACAAGCTAATTATATCGTTTGGTAGATCGATTTGTAGAGCCCGGAATCCAAGGTGCGAGATATGTCCGTTGAAGGAATGTTGTCCAAGTGCCCGAAGCTAGTGATGGTGGCTAAGGAGGGAAGAGAATACTGGGCTCTTGAAGAATTGTACGATGTATTGGCTGTTGTTGATAATTATGAAGTTAGTAAAGTCGCTAGGGGAGTATTCGCAGTCTATACTGGTTCTAGTATTGAGATACTTCTCGACATTGTGAGGAGCTATGAGTATTCGTTTATCAGGCATCTTTTCTTTATTGACGAATGTGTTTCCTGTAGTGGATTAGGAGACAATCTAAGAAGCTATATGGAGAGACGTTGTGACTCTCCGTTAAGGGTGAAGTTTCGCCTCAAGCTGAGAAGTGGTTGTCGGGAGACTATAGGTAGAAGCAAGGTAGAAGAGATTATCAGGAGTTCTGGATGCATAGCCTCGCGTAGAGGTTCATATATGCTTGTTATCGAGTCTGTGTCCTCGAATTCTGTTGGTCTTGTTTTTGGCTGTATTCGGTCTTGTAATTATGGTTGTCAACTCGTGATACCTTTGTCTGTGTGTGAGGGGTGATTTTGTATATGTGTATATTTTTATGGTATTACGAATATATCCACTAAATAGCTGAAAAAATATCCATAGCTAGACGGAAGTGAAGAACATGCCATCTATCATAAGGAACCCAATGACGTTCGATGAAACATACATACCCCCGCAACTTCATATACGAGACAAAGAAGCAGAATTCCTACTCAAACGTTATATGATGAAACTCTCAACAAACACGAGCTCCTCGGACATAACACTAATCTATGGCTCTATAGGACGAGTAGGAATAGGAAAAACCACGCTAGCAAAATACGTAGGCAACAAGCTAAAAGAATTCGCACACATGCGTGGAATCAACTTCGCAGTAGCCTACGTTAACCTCTACACTGTTCCCTCCATACTAGAAATACTCACAGTGCTAGCCTCACAAGTAGCCCCAAAACTATCTGTAAGAGGATCCTCCCCGCTCGAAGCACTGAAAGCAATAGTAGACACACTTTATAGACGCGACCTCTACCTGTTAGTCATACTCGACGAGTTCCAACAACTCATAAAATCCCCGAGAGTAGACGAGGAACAACTCTATATCCTCCTACGAATACATGAACAAGTCCCCTCACCAGATAATACAAACAGAATAAACTATCTACTAGTAGCACAAGACTTCACTGTTCTAAGCTATCTAAAAGAGAAACTACCACAAGTAGAGTCCCAGATAGGACTAAGACTACACTTGAAACCTTATACGACCGAGGAGCTCTACACGATACTAGAGCAACGAGCACAGCAAGGCTTATACCCTGGCGTATGGGATCCAGACCTTCTCTGGACAATAGCAGAGTTCTACGGAGTAGACGGCAATGGACGGCCGGAGGGAAGCGCTAGAAAAGCAATAATAGCGTTAAGAATAGCGGCCGAAACAGCTGAGGCCATGGGGGATCACCGGATAACAGAAGACCACGTTAGGTTTGCGCTGTCCCAAGACGCAGTCGCAAATATAAATGAGGCACAGCTAAGGTCGCTCCAGAAACACGAGCTTCTACTATTATTAGCTATAGCAATGATTAGCAGAGATAAAAAGTCGTATGCGACAACGGGAGAGGTCCGGGAAAAATACGAGTATCTCGCACGGATCTATGGTGAGAACCCTAGAGGACACACACAGTTCAACCTATATATGAAGAAACTAGATGCTATAGGACTAATAGAGGCAAAGCCAAGCGGTAAAGGTATGCGGGGAAGAACAACACTCCTCAGACTGGCTCCCGATATACCCGCCCAGCACCTCGTAGAGTTGCTGGAGAAAATCCTTATGGGCTAGGAGGATCCGTGGATTGGATCTCGAGAAGCTCTGTAGTCCTGGCAGGATAAGAATACTAAGATACCTGCTAGAAGAAGGACAGGCCAATGTAACAAGAATAGTTCGAGAAACAGGTCTCCACCACAAACAGGTACAGTATCATATAAAGGTTCTAGAGGAGCTAGGCATAGTCGAAGAAAGAAAATATGGGAGGCTGAGAGTCTATGTCGCGAACCTAACAGATCCTCGCGTAGCCGCACTTAGAGATATCCTACGCGAACTCGAAAGCCTTTGAGCGCAAGATCTATTTCCTAGCCAATAACCCTAGAGGATTATCTTGGTGGCTATCCTATGGCTTCTGGCAATGTTAGAATGATAGATATAGTTGAGAAGAAACCTGTGTATCGTGAAGCTATAGCGGAAGGACGCATAATACTCAAGCCCTCTACTGTTAAACTTGTAATGGAGGGAAAGGTCGAGAAAGGAGACGTCGAGTCCGTTGCATCTGTCGCAGCTATATTAGCGGTCAAAAAGACTCCAGAACTAGTACCATTGTGTCATCCCATACCTATTCACGGTGTAAGAGTAGAATTCTTCTATAACGATGATTCTATAATAGTGAGGGTTAGGGTCAAGACGAAGGCTGAGACAGGCGTTGAAATGGAGGCACTAGCAGGTGTATCTGCCGCTCTCCTAGCGATATGGGACATGGTTAAGAAATATGAGAAGGATGAGGCGGGACAGTATCCTGTAACGAGGATTACTGATATACGCGTTGTTAGTAAAATAAAGGGTTCTAGTTAGCCGAAGAACATGTCTAGCGTCTTTCCTTTTCTCTCTTGTTTCTTCTTTTTTGAGGCTCGTTTTTGTTCACGTGGAGCTTCCCTTGCCTCTCCACGTTCTGGTTCTCGTGGTATACGTCTTGTTCGCTTTATTTTTTCTGCAAGCTCTATGATTTCTTCGGCTTTATTGCCTGCCAGGTATTTTACTTCTTCTTTTGTTAGCTCGTATCCTAGTACGAGGCGCGCGGGATATGTTAGGTCTTTACTATATCTGAATATTGTTTGTAGTATTGGAAGTATATCGTTCTTCACGGTCGATTTTGAGACTAGCAGGCGGCTTGCTAGTTTCTGAGCTAGTGATTCCCTGATTTGCCGTACTTCCCTTAGTGAGGCCATGAGTTTTATCCGCTCGGGATAAGAGTATCTTAGCTTCAGAATGCTTCCTTCTTTCCGGGCGTATGTTATTCCTGGACCGATCAGGTCGAAAACGTAGCTTAGTAGGCTCCAGTATCCCTTGAACTTGGCCCTTGATAGGAATAGAGATGCACGTGACAGAGCATCATATGCCCTGTGCAGGTCCCCGGGCTCCTCATATTTACGTGGAATATTATCATTTATCCAAGCCATAAGCGTCTCATAGTCTTCCTCGCTATTTGTTACTGCGCGTTTCGCCATCCATGCCGCTTTCGCATAGAATACTTGGTTAAGCGTCCTCCAGATATCGCTCTTTTTCTCTCGCCCCCTAAGTATAGCTCTTGCGAGAGCCAGGGTTACTTTCCCGTATCCTTCGGCGATAGCTTCCAGATCGTTTATCGCTGCTCGCAGGTCTCCTTGGCTTAGCTGTGCTATTAATCGTAGGGCCTCTCTCTCGCACTCTAATCGTTCTTTCTCACATATACGTTGTAGGACGCCGATTATCTGGGTCGTACTTAATTGCTTGAATTGTACTAGGAGCACCTTGTCTCGTAGTGGCCGTAGCTGGTCTTTCCATGGGTCATTGGCCGTCATTATTATCGGGTTATTGGTTTCTGGGATTATTTTCAGGAGTTCTTGTAGTCCTCCTGCATCTTCTCTCGTGGCGACGCCGTCTATCTCGTCTAGGAGTATTATTATTCCTTTACCGAAGAGTGCTTTCTTAAATGCGGCGACTCCTACTGTTCTCCTAATGGCGTACGCGCTTCTATAGTCGCTGGCGTTGAGCTCTAGTAGTTCAAAGTTGTATTCTCTTGCTAGTGCTTCTACTAGGCTGGTTTTTCCTACTCCAGGTGGGCCGTATAATAGTGCTGCTCTCTTGGCTGGCTTTTTTCCTGAAGCCCATGCAGAGAGCCAGGTTGTGAGCAGTCTCTTAGCTTCTTCTTGGTTTACTACTTCCTCTACTGTCCTCGGCCTATATTTTATTATCCAGGGTATTTTCTTGTGGTGTTTGATCAACCTGATACACCTAGCTTTCTCCCTACTAGCGACATCCAGGCTAGTAGGGCGCTTAGCTGGATGTCGTCGTCGCTGCCTTCGACGAGTCTAAAGTGTATTTCTCCTATGTAGTCTGCGATTAGTATTCTGAGGTCTTCTGGGACGTCTATCTCGTTGCTGAATATTTCTCTGTGTATTTGTTTAACTATGTCTTCTCCGCTTAGCCCGTACTCGATCATTAGTTTTCTGAGAAGGGCTCTTGCCCCTGTGAAGTCTCCGTTCAATGCTGTCTTTATCATTTGTCTTACTTCTTTTGGCTTGGCCATTCCTACTACTTTGAACACTGTTTCTACAGTTACTTTGCCCAGTGCCGCGGCTGCTTGGAGAACGTTGATTGCTTTTCTCATGTCTCCTTCGCTTATCTCGTATATTGTTTCCAGTGCTTCTGGATCGTATTCTACTCCTTCGTTGTCCGCTATGTATTTGAGTCTGCCTACTATATCGTCTTTCTTCAGCGGCTGGAATCTGAAGAACGCGCATCTGCTCTGGATAGGATCTATAATCTTTGAAGGATAGTTGGCTATTAGAATGAATCTTGTGGATACCGAGTATAGCTCCATAAGCCTCCTAAGGGCTTGCTGTGCGTCTGCCGTCATGTTGTCTGCTTCGTCTAACAGTATTATCTTGAATGGAATATCGGGGGGAGTACGGCTTCGGGCGAATTCCTTGACCTTTTCTCTTATAACACCGATTCCTCTTTCATCGCTCGCGTTTAGTTCTAACATGTATTGCCTGTAGTATTCTCCGTAGAGATCGTGTGCGAGCGCGTGGGCAGCCGTCGTTTTACCTGTTCCGGCTGGTCCTGCGAATAGTAGATGAGGCATGTTCTTGTTCTTTACGAATGTTTTGAGCCTGTTTACTATTTCTTCCTGGTTAACTATCTCGTCTAGGCTCCTAGGCCTATACTTCTCTACCCAGAGGATATCGAACGCGGTGCTCAAACTTCTCCACCTTCACATAGTTCAAATTATTCCTCTTCCCTCCACTCTATCTATTGTAAGTATTCCATCTAATAATAGACTAGTCTCCCAGGTCTATTATTAGTGTACAGATACGGCTCCTTAATGGATAGTTACGGTTGGGTCTCTCCCTTTCACCTTATCAGTGCCGGCTACACTAAACACTATGTGGTGCCGGACTCTTGGATATCGATCTACAACTAGAACTAATATCAATAGACTACCAGTCAAGGCTAGTCAGAGTAATAATTCTTTCAAACATAGAGAACCCTATCCCCACCCCAGCCGGCCTTATACGCGTCAGGAAAGGCGACGAACTAGACCTTCCAAGATGGCAGGCAAAGCTTCTAGAAGAAAAAGGAATAGTGGAGATAAAGGACCAGGATCTAGATCTGGATACAATAAACATGTTTCATTATAAGGAGAAAAGAAAAACCGCAGCCAACCAGATCGTTCCACTTCCCCAAGACTTCTATCCGAAGTCCTTCGAACTAGTTAAGAAACTAGATGAATTGATTAGAGAAAATCCTAGCCGCATGTTTGTAAAAGACAGAGAAATACTAGAGAAGAATCTAAGCGAGCTGGCCGAGGCACGGCTAATGAAGATAATACGTCTCGCTACCACGGATGAGGGCGGGCTAAGAGATAGACTAACGCCGGAGGAAACAGTTGTCTTCGACAGGCTACATAGCGTGATAAGTGCGTGGAGACGCTACGTTAAGAAGCCCTTCCAGAGGTGAAGGCATTGGGTCTTGAATCACTAGACATCCCGGGTGAGGAGACTCTAGAATACAAGGATAGGTTCATAGACTTCATAAGGAACTACAGGGATAGTAGTGGGAGATTCAAGTATATGGATAGGCTAAGGCGCATGATGAATTTCGATCTACGTAGCCTCGCAGTAGACTACGCGGATCTCTATAGGTACGATACGGATCTCGCCGAGGCTTTAATAGATAAGCCCCATCAAGTCCTCCGAGACGCCTCCGAGGCCGTCAAGGAAATAATCCTCTTGGAGAATCCAGAGTACGCTGAGAGAAAAAGGAAATTTGTTGTAAGAATCTATGGATTATTCGAGACAGTCAAGATACGAGACTTGAGAAGCGACCATATAGGTAAGCTAGTCCAGGTAGAAGGAATCGTCACCCGAATGCATCCTATTAGGAGTCGTATGGTCAAAGCCGTCTTCAGACACGAGAAGTGTGGAGCAGAATTCGAGTGGCCTCCAGGAGAGGAGACCGTCGGCGACACAATAGAGAAGCCGAGCATATGTCCTGTCTGCGGTGAAGGAGGAGGCAAATTCGTCCTGCTCAAGGACAAGTCAAAATACATAGATTGGCAGAAGATAATGCTCCAAGAGCGTCCGGAAGACGTTCCCGGAGGCCAGATGCCTAGGAGCATAGAGGTTCAGTTGACAGAAGACCTAGTAGATTCTTCTAGGCCTGGGGACAGGATAACTATCGTGGGAATACCTAGTATTCATCAGACCAGTGGTAGGAGCCCTCTCTTCGAGCTCTATATCGATGCAAATAGTATAAAGATCTCGGAAAAAGTCCTCGAAGAAATAAGCATAACAAGAGAAGACGAGGAAAAAATAAAGGACCTCGCGAAGGACCCATGGATAAGAGAGAAGATAATTGCAAGCATAGCACCCAGCATCTACGGACAATGGGATCTAAAAGAAGCTATAGCACTCCTCCTGTTCGGCGGAGTACCCAAGATAATGCCGGATGGAACCAAGATCAGGGGAGACATCCACGTATTATTCGTCGGAGACCCTGGAATGGCGAAGAGCCAGCTACTACAATCCGCGGCCAGGATAGCTCCCCGCGCAGTCTACACGAGCGGTAAGGGAAGCACCGCGGCTGGCCTCACCGCGGCTGTTGTAAAGGATCCTAAGACAGGCGAGTACTTCCTGGAGGCTGGAGCACTAGTCCTCGCCGATGGAGGCGTAGCCGTGATAGACGAGATAGATAAGATGCGGCCTGACGATCGAGTCGCAATACACGAGGCGATGGAGCAACAAGTGATAAGTATCTCTAAAGCCGGTATCGTCGCTAGGCTAAATGCCAGGGCAAGCGTTCTAGCCGCTGGAAACCCCAAGTTCGGCATCTATCTACCGGGGAAAAACTTTGTTGAAAACGTTGATCTCCCACCAACCATAATCTCCCGATTCGACCTTATATTCGTGGTAAGAGACATAATCGATAAGAAAAGAGATTCTATGCTAGCCACATATGTACTAGAAGCCCACAGTAACACGGAGAGGTTCAGGCCCGAAATAGACCTCATGCTCCTCAAAAAATACATCATATACGCAAAAAGATACATACGGCCCAGGCTCACGCCTTCTGCTAAGAAGCTAATCAAGGAATTCTTCGTCAGCCTAAGAGGCATCGCCACGCCACTAGACCAGGACCAAAAACAAATCAAGAGCATACCAATAACCGCTAGACAGCTCGAAGCAATTATCAGGCTAGCCGAAGCCCACGCAAAGATGGCGCTAAAAGACGAAGTCACCGAAGAAGACGCTTCGGAAGCCATAAGGATAACACTATCCTTCCTCCAGAGCGTAGGCTATGATACAGAAACAGGCACCATAGACTCGTCAATAATAATGACGGGAAAGAGCCTATCCACAATAAGACTAATATCCATAATCACCGACACAATAAAGAAACTAAAACACGATAAACCATGCGTCAAAGAAGAAGAAATAATCAACGAGATACAGAAAGAACACAAGATAAAAGAAGCAAGAATAAAAGAAGCACTAGAAAAAATGCACAGAGACGGCATAGTATACTCGCCTAAATCCGGATGCTACAACGTCACATAATCCAACAAGCCACATTATAAACCAACAAATAAGGAAACACAATGATAACAATACGATGAAGGGGCTACAGAAGAATTGAGACCGCTGACAAGAAAAATAATGAGACTACTAGGATATACCTCCCTCTATCCTCCCCAAAAACAAGCATTAGAGTACGGAATTGAATACGGTAAAAACCTACTAGTAGCTACACCGACCGCCTCAGGGAAAACGTTCATAGCAGCAGCCGCGATAACAAATAATTTAAACGACAATGGAGGAATCGCAGTATATCTCGCCCCGCTACGCAGCATTGCAATGGAGAAATATACCTACTTCAAACACCTAGAAGAACTAGGGCTAAAGACCCGAATTCTAATCGGGGACCTTGCACTCGGCGCCCTCGATTTCGACGTCTTAATCACTACATATGAGAAGTTTGATGCTGTTCTAAGAAACAATCCTAAGCTCTTAGACAGAACAAGTATAGTAGTAATCGACGAGATACACTATGTAGGAGACCCTAAGCGGGGAACCACGCTTGAATCTATTATAGCTAGGATCCTCTCGGATAAACCCAATGTTCAATTAATAGCATTAAGTGCTACCGTAGAAAACGTAGAAGAAATAGCCGAATGGCTCAATACGGGCTACTTGACAAGTAGCTGGCGGCCCGTACCTCTTAAACAGGCTGTATTCAAGAACTACAACTTGTTCTATGAAGATGGATTAGTCGAGGAAGTGGACAAGGTTACAGGAGTAGAGTATCTTGACACTGCTATCCGTACTGTCAGGGCCGGTGGACAAGTACTAGTATTTAGTCAAAGTCGCCGGCGCACGGTTGCACTAGCCAAAAGGACGGCGAGGCATAGAAAACATCTTAGATACGACCATGCTCTTGCAAAAAAGTATGCTAGAAAACTACTCGAGACCAGTGGTCCTACTAGCATAATAGAGGAGCTGGCCGATCTTATGGCTAGAGGAGTAGCGTATCATCACGCCGGCCTCTCCTCGGCGCAGAGACAAATAATAGAGGAGGGCTTTAGGGAAGGAGCTATAGCTATCATTCACGCGACGCCAACACTAGCCGCCGGTGTAAACTTGCCTGCGCGAACCGTCATAATAGAAGAATACTATCGCTATGAGCAGGGATTAAGGAGGCCCATCCAAATATTCGAGTATAAGCAGTTGGCTGGCAGGGCCGGAAGACCTGGATACGATGAAGTGGGAGAAGCAATTATCATTGCTTCTAGAAATGACAGTGTAGAAGAACTATCTACTATCTATATTAGCTCGAATCCTGAGCCTGTTACAAGCAAGCTCGAGGGACTTAGTGGGCTGAGACACCTTATACTTGGACTAGTGTCTAGTACTGGAACCGGCACAAGAGAACGACTAGAACAATATCTCTCGAAAACCCTGTATGCCAAGCAGAGAGATCTCAGCTATCTAGCCCATTTAATCGACAAATCCCTTAGAGATCTCCAGTCATGGAATCTAATCGATATGTCCTGTACCAGTGAGGACAATTGTGAAATCATGGCTACACCGCTAGGAATAGAGCTCTCAAAGACATATCTGGACCCGTTAAGCATACCCATACTCCACCAGATACTGGGTACGGCGAGGAGAATCTCGGATGATATACTATTATACACTATTTCGGCAATGCCGGATATGACAACCCTGCCTGTCTCTAAGCGGGAAGCCGAAAAACTCCTCGACAAGATCATCGATGAAGCCGAAGACCTAATAGATGTCATTACATGGTTCGGACCTCAAGAATCACGTTCAACAAAGATATTCTTTGTACTCAAGGCATGGATAGAAGAGCAAAACGAAGACTACATCTACAAGGAATACGGGGTAGGATCAGGAGACTTATACAATATTGTCGAGACAGCGAACTGGATCGCGAACAGCATAGCACGGATCACCAAATTCCTCCCAGAAGCACATGGCCTAGAGCCTAGATATAGAAGCCTAGAAACACGGATAAAATATGGAGTTAAGCCAGAACTGCTCCCACTCGTGATAATACCGGGTATAGGGAGGATCAGGGCTAGGAGACTGTATGACGCCGGGTTCAGGAACCTAACAGATCTCGCCACAGCCCCAGTAGAAAAACTTCTATCAATTAAGGGTCTCGGACCAACAGTAGTAAAAGACCTACTAGAGTTCCTGGGGAGAGAAACAGAAGCGAAAACTATCACGTCCCGAAGCAAAAGAAGCCTTGAAGATTATCTAGAGTGATTGCTCTGTCACAGCTACTCCCCACTGCTCTATGAATCTCATAACATAACGAGCATTCTCATCGTTCAACGCTATATGCTCCGGGAACACCAGTCCTTTAGGCAGACGACCTTCGGATAAGAGCACAGCGGAAGCTACCTCGAACGCGGATGTCGCTATACTCATTGCACTCCACTCGTCTTTTGGCTCAACGATTACCTCATATCTCACACCGTTCCCCCTGCTTCCTACTTCCACGACAAGCACTACGAGGTCCTCGATACCCTTTAGCTCGTGCTCGAGAAGGCGTGCCAGACACGATCTAGGCCTCACAGGGCATCCATTCACGTTCAAATTGAAGTCCGACAAGAAACCTATAGACTTGAGTTTCTTGACGAAATCTAGGTGTCCTGGCCACCGCAAGGTATACTCTATCATCTCATCCATGTCGGGGAAAGTAAACAGGAGTGTTCTAAGCCCGTCTGTAGGGAAATACTCTAGTTTCCCAATATAAGATACCGTTATTGTCCCAGTCTCCGACTCTAGGGGATCAACCGTTACAATTTCCCTGTTCCGTATTAGTCTCGCTGGACGAAGATACTCTTCTAGTAGATCCTCCATGCTCCATGTTGGAGCCAGTCCTAGGGGAGGGCTCGGTTTTCTACTGATCCCGCCTACATATATTATTGCTCTCTTTGAATCATAGAGTTTCACTCCTCTTCCCACTAGGAAGTTTGAGAGTCCTGGGGCTATACCTGCGTCGACAACCACTGTGTTGTTGCTTTTTTCTATTTCTTCTACGAGGCCGAGGGGATCCTCGGGGAAGAATGATACATCTACTATATTGTATCCTTCTTTTATCAGGAACTCTAGGGCTCTATATCCTATTGCTCCTGGTAACGCTACCACGACCACGTCCGGGTCCCCGTGTTTCCGTAGAAGTTTATGGCTAGAGAAGAGATCACCAGTGTATGCTTCAAGACCTAGACTACGTGCTTTTTCCACGCTCTCAAGCGTGCTCCCTATTCCGAAGACCTCGTGGCCGAGGCGGTCAAGCATCCATAGAACTCTTAGTCCTATGCGTCCAAGACCGACCACTACGAATCTTGCCATTTACAGGACACCTCGCGGCCCCATGGAGGAAGGGTGAGGTGTTCCGGCTCTCCACATGTTACGATTCAGGAGACTCTCTTGCTCCGCATCCCCTTCCTCCATGGGTGCTCCCACTAATAGTATTAGGATATTTGGAAATCTAAAGTCTTAATTGTTTACCATAAGGTAACCTAGCCTAGTACAGTGTCTAATATTAGCATTATGATGAATCCTATTATGAATCCTACACTTGCCCAATCCTCATGGCCATGCCTATGAGTCTCCGGGATTACTTCGCTGCTCACAACATAGATCATGGCGCCACCAGCAAACCCCAGCATGTATGGCAAAACACTGTAAGCCATGTCGGTTAATGCAACCGGTATAACAGCCATGAACAACTCTACTGCGCCACTAAGAAACGCGATACTAAGCGCTCTAACCCGCGGCATACCCATACCAACCAGGGGGGCTGCAACAGCAAAGCCCTCCGGCATATCCTGTAAGCCTATGGCAAAGGCCAGCAGAAGGCCATCCCTTGGATTATAAGCAATACCGCTACCTACCGCGAGGCCCTCCGGAAAATTATGAATAATAATGGCTATGACGAGGAGCCAGACAGCCTTCATCCTCCTCTTCAGAGACTCAGGGCCCTCAAAACCCTTAACAAAATGCTCATGTGGAAGCAATTTATTAGCAAGCGCTACTATAAATGAGCCAAGTATAAATCCAGCGACAACACTAAATACGCCTCCCAACTCGATCCCAGGAAGTATCAAGCTAGTGAATCCTGCTACGATCATTATACCTGCCGAGAAGCCTAGGCCGATATCAAGCATCTTTTGAGATATCATTGTACCTAGTAAAGCCGGCAAAGCACCTATAAAAGTCAGCAAAAAACATATCCCTCCACCTATAAGAGCCAAAACATACCTATTATCTCCGGCAACACCTAGTAAATAATCGACTAATCCTTCCAATCCCATCATTACTCATCTTTCCCCAGCAAATCCACCATATATTAAAATATTAAAACTACGATCCAGTCTCGGAACTAGATCAGCACATTGATCTATGTTAACCACATGCGCCAAATAGTAATATCGTGCATGTTTATACTACCCTTATCAAGCTACATGTATCGAGAACCACAAGGACAACGAGACAAACAGAGGAAAAAAGAAATGCCACAGGACAACTCGATATCAGAAGCATTAGAAATAGCCAGAGAAAAACTACTATTAGAATCATTTAACAAAAAGAGAAAACTCAAAGAATGTTGTAGTATACCAAGAAAAGAACCACTACAAGCTACAACGCTAGAAGAACTAGACAAAATACTAAAATCATGTAAACTCGCACTAATCTTCTTCACATCACCCACATGCCCCTACTGTAGAATGTTCGAACCAGTCTTCGAAGAAACAGCAAGCCTCCTAGGAGACAGAATGGCGTTCATAAGGATAGACACCTATTACAGCCATGAGCTAGCATACATATTCGGAATAATGGGGACACCGACAATAATAGCCGTCCGCAGAGGCAAAGAAATAGACAGAATAGTAGGACTACCACCAATAGAGTATATTGAAGAAGTCCTAGAAAATATGTTAGAGTTAGAGAATTGCCCGATACCAGAAGCAGAAACTTAACATTTTGTTATATTTTACTAAATTATAACTATTAAATTTTAAAATTAATCTACTATTTAAGAAAAGATTTTATATAGCTATTATTATTATATACTATCTCATCGGGAGAACATTATGAAATTAAACTTATTTAATATACTAAAAAAGCTTAATAATACACTTTTTCTTAATTATAATAGAAATCTTATACTCTTCTTAATAATTATAATCTTTATTCTTGTTATACCACTATTGTATGTAGATAATTTACAACAACATATAGCAATAGTTTCAATAACTCTTTTCTTTGTAACAATAGGTGCATATCTATCGGGCACGGATAGCGGTGGAGAGGATGAATTCGTAGCATACGGATTTTTTGCGTCATTAATTGTAATAATTTACGTTGCCTCCAAGCTACATTTGAACATAAAGTATACCGTAGCATATTATGTGTTATCATTCCTCTTAATTATACTGTATCTAATATTTAGACAAAAACCGAAAACTAATGAATCCTGTAATCACGCAGCTTCTTAATATCGAGTATTCCGGAGAAGCCATAGTTTCGTAGAATAACTAGGGCTTCAAGAATTCTACCTTTAAAGGGGCTCATCGAGCTCGTTGAGTTGCTTTAAAGCCTTTTTAATAAGACTAATGCTATACCTTGTCATTTTAGCCTCCTAGGGACGTCCTCTAAATCAACAAGCTCCACTTTTCCTTTCACTTTCTCATACTCGTACTCTCTTATCGCTTTAGCCTCGTCTGGTAAGGGTTCTTCAATGCCAATCAGTCGCTCTTCTAATAGGGCCTCAATACGCTCTAGTATACTCCTTAGCTCACGTAACTCGTTATATAATAATTTCTCTTTATTTACAGTCAATAGTTGTCTCCTTCTTCAAGAATAGCTGGGTACTCGAAGTTCTTAATCTTTTACCGCCCTTGACAACCGAAGAAGCAGATAACGTAGATTAGAGTTAATGTTTAATGGTGGGCCCACGGGGATTTGAACTCCGGACCTCCACCAAGCGAGAACACAACCATATGCAACAAAGCATACAATTGATATGCATGTAATCCAAAATCGTATATAGAATGGATATCAACGATGATATTAATCATCGCCAGATATGCATTAAAGGAAGAGAGATTATAAGGGCTGTATTAAGGGACTATTTTAATGGAGAAGCGGTATTGGATATGGACAGCTTTTATATCAGGTGGGTATTGAGAATTATGCAACCAATACGTAAATTATATGGAGCAATAGTATTTTCTAGAAACGTTGATACTAAAATTAATGAATTTGGAAAGAAATTACATAATGAGTTAAAATTACCATACTATGAATTTAAGCTAAATTACAAAGATAAAATTTCATTATTTATAAAATACATTAGGGATAAACATAGTTTAGGTTATACTGATTTAATTAATATATATTTAGATAAAATTATAAAAAAGTTTTTAGAAATAAATAATTTAGACTATTCAAAGGATACTTTAAAGCTACTTATTATTGTCAGTTATAGAGAGGATGTAAAATTTCGTATGGGTAAGACAATTATTGATATTGATACCGAACCCTATTTGAGAATTCTTGAGCAAATTAAAAATAATGCTCCGGAAAAGAATTTACTCGCCTCTTTATATAATGTTTTCAACAGTGATATTGTTAAAAAAAGACCTCCTAGATTTATTTAAAAAAGCAGAGGAGATATCGAATGAAATAAATGCTGATGTTTTTCTAGAAGCTATCGAAAGCACTATTAAACATAGTAACTTATCTCCTTCATTTTTCATTAAAATATATAATGAAATTATTAAAAATGTAGGACAAAAAGAAAAAATAACCAAAGCATTAGATAAAATAGAACAACGCCTTCGCACAATGGGTTCACGAAAAGTTGATATTGATAGATTATTAGTGTTAATAAACAATTTAAAAAGAGAATTTCGACCTTATAGGAATCTATATTTACTCTTGTTAATAGTGAGAGAGCGTATGTACAATATAATTAAATCCCACAAAGAATTATTTATAGAAGAGGTCTCAGAAAGAAGCAGTAAACTAAAAATCAAACCAAAAACAAAATTATCAATCTCTAAATTAAGAGAAATTGAGAATAAATTATTTGGTCTCAATCATAAATTTCATATAATTAAAACAATAGATGCTGTTGTCTGGCCTTTGGGGATATTGCTAAGAGTAAATGGTTGGAGTAGAATAGGCATTATATATTTGATAGAAGCTGACACTAAAAACACAGAAACTCTATGGGAAGCCTTTGTAAACGAGATTTTAGCTGAAAACGCTAGAAAAATAGCTTATTCCGGAATAATAATTCCTATTTCTCCTAGACAATCTTTTATTTACAAAGATAATTCAACAGAGTCACCTCTCAATCCTAAGCAATCATATCACAGAAGAACATCTGGAGAAGAAACACAAGATGGCAACAGAGCAAAAAGATATCTTGAATATGTGGAGATAAGTAAAAATACAGGAAAAAGTGAAGTTCTAAACTTAATAGAGAGATTATTTAATTTTATAGATAAAGCAAAACATTATGAATTACAATGGTCGAAAGACGATATGATTAAGTTTAGTGACTTTTTAAGATATCAATTAAGGCTTTCTGATTTAATTACTACATTTCCTCTAACAAAAGATATATCATTAAAAATAAACAAATTAGAAAAAGAAATAATTAAAAAATTAAATCAAGAGTTCCCTGAAATACAACTAGAACGACCTCTTGATATATGGATATTATATGAGCATGAAAATCTTAGAAGAAAAGCTATTGACATAATTAGTTCATATCTTTCTGAAATAACCAGTGAACCGGAAACCCTGGCTCAAGATATACTTGAAACGGCGTATATTCTAAGCGTTCTGGGTCCTTATATCCAGCAAGGTCACCTACGCAAATATGTTTTAGAGGAACAACTTAATTCATAAATTGGGTGAAACCTTGTCATGCCTTATTTCTCAGTTATTTGATTATTTTCTTAAAACGGGGTTACTATTGGGTGTTAAACCACTCTCCTCTTCTGGTTATGCATGGGAGATTTCTGACCCGCGCATGAAGGTTGTTTTTTATAGCTATACTAACTCTCGCAATATAATAGGATAGTTGAGGAGTTTCTGTATGGGTAGCCTAAACCAGACATATGGGAAGTGATACCGTTTGCTAAGCTATTAGGTGAGGTAGAAGTACCAGTCCCGCATTTATCGTATCGCAATCTAGAGCTTCCACCTTTTACAGAAGAACCGCTAGTATTGGTCTTTGTGGATTGGGACCTGTACAGCTATAGTAGAATGAGTTCTGCCCGTAGAGCTCTGAGACGACGCATTGAACCATACGTAGACAAGATAAGAGATGATTACTTAAACCTGCTTATTATCGATATTAGAAGAGGAGTAGAAGAGGCTCTAGGAGAAATATTGAGTGGCTTGGTTTTCGGTCTCTCAGTTTCATCGTTAATATTAATGGGAATACCGGGCTATCGTGTCTATCTACAGGTTAAATTTCTCGACTCTAGTTCCAGGGAAATCGTTCCTTCTTGAGGCCTATGTACGTCTTCTCGATAGACTTTACAAATTGTTTAAGGGTAGATGACATTATATCTAGTACTGGAGGTGCTATGGTTGTATTTCTCTTAGTTGGTGTGGTTAGCGATTTTGAGAGTTCTAGTGTTATATCAAGCATACCAGCTAAAGCTGAGGCTATTCCAGGATATTCTTCTTCTAATAGTCTCTCAAGAAACTTATGCCATCTATTATAATTCCTTGCCCGTCTTAGAAGTATAAGATAAGCTCCTACTAAGGAGCCTAGGTCTTCACGTATTGTATAAGTTCTTCTTTTCTCTGTCACTTCTACTGGTATAACTGCACCATACTTTGAGAGAGTCGTTAGTAGATTGTTGAAGATCTCATCCACATACTTCCCCTTTAGTCTAATAATTGTTGATTCCTTAGTTGTACCTCCTATGCTGAAGAATAGTTCCGGCTTCTTCGAATACTTCCTGTAAGTTAAATAGAATGCATAGCCTTCCATAATCGAGTCACCTCCCGGGAAGTACAGTTAAAAACAGAGAGAACCTACTGAAAAGAAGTAAGGGGATATGATTTCCTTTTATTTGCCTTTTAAAACCATGTAAAACATAGATGTATTTGGAACCTGGGTTGTAGATTATGTCGTAGCCGTGGTCCGCGGTAACCAATACTATACCATTTAAGGCTTGATTTACAATTTCATCTAAGATTCTATTTATGTCTGTTTTTTCTAGGAACTCTTCTATGCCCATGGAGCCATATTCGTGTACCTTGAAGTCAAAATAAGCGCTTTTATGGTATCCTTTTGCATGAAGTCTTTCAGCTAGTAGACGGGCATACTCTCTCAAAACACTTCTATAGTCTAGGCCTGGGAGTTGCTGAGTTACATACCTTGTGAGACCAATGGGATTCATAAAGACAAGATTGGGAGTTACTGTCTTGAACCCTTGTAATCTAGAAGCGGCTGATATAAGGATAAACTCGTTTAAAGACATACAGTCGTAAACCATTACGTAATCTATTCTTGTGAAAATCTTCATTATCTCTTTGGCAATAGCTGATATGTTTGCATTTTCAACTAATATGGGTTTTTTAGAGTTAAGGATATTCTGTAATTCTAGTATAATGTTCTCGAAAACAGGGCTCAGGTCTTTCTTGGCCTTGAAAAGAAGGGGTTTAGGGATTTTTTCTTCTAAAGGCTTGAGCGCAATCGTGGCTGGGTCATAATTTTTGATTATTTTATATATTGATGAATAAACTAGTGCCTTATATACATTATCAATATTATATCCACTTAGTAGTTTTTCCACATGGCCGACAGCTCTATCTATATACGTGGCCAGCAATTGTTTATCCCCTCACACGGACACCTAACCTTTTCGGTTGAAACTCGTGCGGCGACATCTCCGACAGTATATTCACGATGTATTGCCTCATTTCCACAGCTAGTTCTCCTACCTCTTGAAGCTCTCTTTTATCGAATTCTGCATGCGGATATAGTACCTTTAGTATCCCTGAGAGGAGTTTTCTCACAGCCTTCTCGTCTCTTATAGTATAATTTCCTTCTAATTCAAATAACTCGTCTACTATCGGCTCGTAACTATATGATCTAAGCCTGTGGAGTATCTCTGAAAGGTAGTCTGCAGCTAACCCATATCCCCTCGCTAGGTGAAGAGTGCTTTTTGAAATCTTCGGTAGCTTCCAGCCAGGCAATAATCCATGGATTCTATCGATTAGTGCTGTATCTTTCATGAACTCTGGAAGATAATCAATTATGCTTCCATAGACTCCCTCCGCGCTTAACTCCACGTTTCCAACGAAAACTAGGCTACATGTACTGTGTGCCCTCTTCAGTAATCCTCTTTCGAAGTGGCCGTCAACCATATAGTCCTTGAGCTTGGAAACCATCTCGTCAGGATTCGTGAACCTGACCTTTGCAATCTCATCGAAGATAACTGCGTCTCTTGTCCCAATATCGCCGAGAATACGTAGCCTAGCGTGATAGAATAGCGTTGCAGCACTTATGGTTCCTCCAGCGTATATTCTCGTGTAGTATGAAATGTTTCTGTAGAGGTAGGTTTTACCTGTTGCTCGAGGGCCGAGCTCCATCAGGTTAACGTTTCCCTCAGCTAATGGTACTAGTCTAAATAAAAGGAGGAGTTTTTGCTTCCAATTATACATGTCTGGGTTTAACCCGATGCTTTTGATTAGAAGTTCAACCCATTCTTCCAACGTAAACTTTCGTCTTCCTTCTATGAAGGAATTAAGGTCAATGTTATAGACCTGGAATGGTTCGAATTCAACCATTATAAGTGGTGTAAAGGGAACCCTCTCCTTTCCCCTAGAGGACATGGCCTCTGCTATCTCAGGCCTATACTCGAGGACTCCTATTCCCCAGAGTCCCGATAGTATTCTCTCATATCTCTCTACTATGGAATCGCTTACTAGGGCATCGTAGATTTGTAGGTTAGGTATATGGAGATAATACATGTTTCTTTTTAAATTAACTACAACCTTGTATTCATCTATTAAAGTTATCCTGCCTCGCCTTTTGGCAATGCTGAGAACCCTATCCTTCTCGCTGGGATCAGGATAATACTCGCGGACTATGCGTGCAACTGTCTCCTGCCATCCTATGGGGTCTTTCCTATAGTATTTTGATATAAGATATTCTGCTATAAAGCGTGGAAGTCGTGAGACCACCTCTAACCTAGCCAGACTCTTCTCTACTGCTGTGTCTCCAAATACCTCTAATACCTTCTCATCCGTCAGCTTCATTCTATCACACTCATTAGGGTAGGAATCTATCGAAGCTCCGCTTAACCGTGTAGTAGTCGCCGAACACTTCCTTTACGATTTGCTCTTTGACGGGTTCACCTAGTGTGATTGATACTTTGACTGTACCAGTCTCTTTTGAAGAGAGTCTTGAGATCAGATTGAGTACCACTCTCCAGTCTCTGAGCGTGTCGACGTCGACGTCCCTGATTGCGAATGATAGATTTGCTTTATTTGTTTCCAGTTGAAATACTAGTTCATTCACGGTCGCTTTATAGTGTTCAATAAACACGGTCAACTTCTGCTGGACATCGTCAACGTTAAACCCTGAAGGTAGCTCGAGGCTAATGCTAGTTATCTTGGTTTCACCAATAAATCTAGGTTTTACTTCTACGACGGAGTCCCTGGTCGCCGGAGTAAAAGGCTTCTGAGCAGATACAGGCGGCAAAGCTATAGTCGTAGGTGGAACCTCTTCTTCGGGGGTTTCTTTGTGTTTAATGTTAAATACTATCAAGCCATTGGCTTCATCAACTATGATTTCAATAGTTTTATCGGTTAATTCTATCGTCTGCTTATGAAGATATCTTATAGCCTCTCGTGCGACAATCGCACTCAGAGGTTTAACGTCATAGCTTCCTTGCAATAAGTTCTCCAGGACCTCATCTATTCTATCGCTCTCCCTTAGGTTTCCTGACTCGAACTCTCTCCTATACCAGTCGAGTACCACTCTCATTAGCTCAATGGGCTTGTGATGGTAGTTTAAGGAATTAATTATACTTCTCAAATATCCGTTGAGAATAGAAGTATATTTTTCTAAGTTCTTAGGCGCTTTGTACTCGCCTAATCCTTCTGTCGAGGAACTGATGGTTGGAGGAATGATTGTTTTACTAACGAATCTCCCTTCGTCCAGGCTGTAATAAATTGCCTTAGAATATAGTGATAATATCTCGGCGACGATTTCCCTGGAAAGAGTCACTAGTTGTCTCTGTGCTAGCCTCCTTGCTTCACTTATCTCGCTTTCAAGTTTACTTTTAAGTCCTGCAAGATGCTTCTCCTTCAACTCTTTCGTGTAGATCTCCATTAGGTTTTTTCTTTTTGTTAATGTATCCTCGTATTCTCTTAGGCGCTCCATTAAGACGTCGCTACTCTTCTCTAAGTAGTGTAGGAATCTCTTGGTTCCCTCGTAAACTACGAGTTTGTCAAGTAACTTGTCTAATCTGTGTTTCGAGACGTTGGGGACGAGAACTACGATATGGAGTGGACGCTGGATTTTACCCTTGTCGACCTCTGCCTGCAGACGTCCAGCCAATCCTTCTACGAGCTGATCATATCCGGTTTTTTCCTTGTATAGTCTGTTGTATAAGTCTAGATCCCATACTGGAATAATTGAAAAGAGGAGCTTGCCTTCTCTCTGAGCGTTTACAAAAGCGTGGTTAGACGTGAATACACTTGTATCCCATACTTTGTTGAATTCGATTAGGGAAACAACGACATCCTCGGCTCTCCCATCCACCACTACCTTAACATTTGCGAAAAGGGAGGGGACGGTTCCTTTTTGACGTAGATATAGGGGAATAATTGTTTCCTTCTCGATGTTCCTTCTTTCTTCCTGTACAAATGCAGTCAATTTACTATATATCGTCTTAAAGAAGGAGGGTAAGAGGAATCTCTTTCCCTTAACTTCTCTCTCCTCGATTCTAGCACTCTCCGCCTTAAGCTTTTCCAATGCTTCTCCTAAAAGCTCGAGAAGCCTGAAGGACTCGGCTTCACGGTGACTCTGTATTATTTCAACCTGCATCTCTTCAAGGGTCGAGCCATATCTCTCGATTTCCCTTTCATCCTCTGATTCGACTAGGGCTAGAATATTTGCTGTTACTCCCTTAGCGAAAATGTATTTTGCCGAGAACTCTGCTGGATAGCGGTATTTCTCCTCTATTTTCTCAAGCGCCATTTCTACGTCGGATGCTGCTTGAATCCAATCTCCTTCTAACTCGCCAGTAAGTTTGGCTTGCAGAGTCTCGGGTAAGCTGAGGTGTTTGAGGCCTATAGTGTAGGAGTTTGTCGCATCTTCTCTTAGAGCTTTTTCTGCAGCTTCCGCAGCTATGTACAGGATTGTTCTAACATACTCTGTTCTTGGAAGGTCTCGGGGATTCATGGCCTTCCTGAATAGTCTTATTAGACCTAGGGAGAAGGGGTAGAACTTCTCTAGTTCGCCCTTAAACGATTCTAGTGATTCTCTAAGGTTTAGCTGGCTTGCGATTAGTTTTAGGTTAGAGTAATAGGCGTCTCGAATATCTGAGAGATTTGATACTGTGGGCTTCAATAATCTATGGATCGCTATCTCGATCGCGTGAGAGGGACTATAGGATAGCTCTCCTATCCCGGTTCCTGCAAGGCCTCTGCTATATCTCTCTCGGAGACCATCTAGGTCTCCAAGCATCCCCTCTATCTTGGAATGTATTACCTTGTTATCCTGGTGTTTAAGCATTATTAATTTAATATCTCTCCTATCTTGCTCGGCAAGCACCCATACTACTATAGCTGAATAGGGTTTTCCCTGAAGCTTTTCATACAGGTAGCTTAGGAAGTTGATTATAGAGTTTGTCTCGTAATATATCTCGTGTGCCTTGCCCTCTTCCCCTTGAATCAGAAAGTCAGCGTATCGACGTACACGCTGAGCAAGCCCATAACCCAATTCGTCTACAAGTAATAAGAGTCTAGGCCTCTTGCAACCATACTCATTACACTTCTCGAGAATCTCTACGATGAGCCCAGCTAGCTCGTCGGAGGAGAGACTGTAGAGCTTAGTCTTGTCGTATCGTGAGAGAACCCTCCTGACAGCCTGTATTAGTCTTCCATCCTTCACCTTTACAACTGGATGATCCATGTTAGAGTAGGCCTCTAAGAGTGAGACTAGTTTCGTGAGAGGCTTTTCCTGAGAAAAGTCCATTCCTAGCACTAGAGTCTCCCTTACAATATCTCTAGGGACATCGATAATCTCCGCCTCCCTGTACATGTCCGAGGTGAAAAGATGCCAGAGCAGAATGAGTAAGTGTGTTTTTCCAAAGCCAAAGCCCCTCTCAAGAGACCCACCAACTATACCAACGCTCCTCAAGTTATCAATTATCCTGTTAACAAACAATCGGAGCGGATCTGTCAGATACGTTACCTCGAAGAAGTAACCCGGGTCAGCGTAGCTTGTCTCCCTAACCCCTGTAACCCAGGACTCCAGTACTTGGCCAAAACTAGGGATTAACTCCCCACGTAGGTCCTCAAGACTAGTCTTGAGGGTAAAGACCTCGCCAACATATTTCCTCAAGACTAACTCACCTCGCCTCTCACTAACTTAAGGAGAGTAAGAACTGCGAGCTCACGGGAAACCTCTGAAGACTTATCGCCAGAGAAAAGATACCTCTCGAGACCAACAGTCCTAGCCTCCTGCAAACCAAGGTCTGCGCCCCTAGCCGTCTCTAGCAGGAGTACTGCTAGCGCCGCAGACTCGCGGATGCCCTCATTGCCCCACTCCCTAACCCTACGGAGTATGTTCTTAGCCCTCACACCAGGTGCTCCCGTCTCATTCAACGCAAGGTATACTAAGTATATTGCTCTCCCCGGCGCAAGCTTTGAGAACCTATCCCATGAAGTCTTAGCGCCAGCCGCAGTAAGAGCTTCAAATAGAACAGGGTAGAAAGCTTTACCCTTCCTCTCCTCCTCACTACTACTGGCCAGCTTCTCGCCTACTAGACCTATCTCTTTAAGCCTATCAATATCATAGCCCAGCATCTTAGCTATAGTCTGTGCAAAGTCATAGCTCAAGGGTAGAGGCTTATCCCTATACTTTCCAGACTCGAGGTCAACACGGCTAACAAACCATAGCGTAACAAAACTACGCGTAGCAGGATCCATCAACATTGCATGACTAACAAGCTCCGATACCCTAGCAGCGTCTCCATTACTAAGCCGGACAGGACCAGACTCCCTAAGTATTCTACCTATTACGGGCATAACGAAAGCCTCATCAACAAGCGTTGACGCCGCATCAAACAATGGCTCAAACCTGTCAAGACCGGGCACCTCAAACCTCGAAGCAACACTCAAAGCAGTGCCAAGCATGAGAGCCATCATATCAGCAGGACTAGCACCAGCATCCCTAGCAACCCTCCTCGACTCCTCCACAGCCTCCCTAGCAGCAGACCGGAAAGCAGAGTTCTCCAACAAACTCCTCCTAACATCAGCTCCAATCTCAACAAGCCTCCTACGCTCATACTTACGGGCAACAATTATGAGACTAGTCTCTTGAGCAACTACATTAACCTGGCCCTTATACCTGGTCTTCATCTCAGTCTTAACCGGCCAAACACGAGACACCACATAGCCAGCCTTGTAGAGCGACTCGCCTACAGTCTTCCAAGCAACATCAGTTGGGTGAGTAAACCACAATACTAGAACTCCGTCATCTCGCAGAACCTTATATGTTTCCTTCACGAATTCGGAGAAGAACCTCTTAAACCTGTCAGAAGAGTCCCTCTTATCATAAGTCACGACCTCATTCTCCCTAGGAACCCTGGGACTACTCCAGCTCCAACCAGATACCATTAACCTATCCCTGAACAGGAGTTCGAGCACCGGGCGTAGACTCCTCCTCAATATAACCCAAAAGAACTCGCTCCTATCACTATAGATAACCTGCTCGAAATAGGGAGGATCAACATTAACAACATCAACACTATTCACCCCAAGAATATTAGAAAGCCTTGTAGCGTCCCCCAGGAAAACACTAACCCTATCGCCGAGACCTGAGTCCTGAAACTCCTCGACAAGGAACCGAAGAACAGGGAGAATACCGCCTTTCGTTCTTGTAGGATTTGAAGATTCAGCAATATCGGTTTCAAGAGCCCATTCAATATTCTTATAGATCGGAATGGCTTCGGCATATTCTTGGCGGAAGTCAAGCGTACTTTCTCCTCTCATAGCTGGCGATATTACTGCATTTCCACGATGCCATGTAGTCGATATTGTATTATAGTTAGTCATTTTGTCTATGGCGAACGCCAAGTAAAGTGCTACTGCTGCTCCAAACTCGCCGTTACTTGAAGCTAGTTTTTCTGCTGCCTCGGCTACTATTTTTGATAGTTTTGCTAATGCTAGAAGTTGCCTCGGGTTGTATAGCATGTACCAGTGTGTAAGTCCCTTGTTCCTAGCTGTGCTTGCCCATTTGTTGTCTGGGGGTATTGGGTCTAGTGGTATGTAGTCTTGTAGTTCTAGTATTTCTTTTGAGAGGTCTCTGTAGGCCTGCAGGAATCTTTCTCGTTCCTCCTCGTCATCCCATATCGCTGTGAACCCGTTTCCTACCTGCTTGACTAATGGTATATGTGTAGATAACAGCCTCTCCTCTAGTTCTGGTGTAACCTCTTCGTACTCCTCTACTACTCGTCTCATTAGTTCTGCGTGTTCGAGGAACCATTTGTCAAAAGCGGTTGTTCCTGTTTTTGCTCTTCCACGTAGCTGGAACCACCTGCCGCAGTACGGGCATTTTATATTGTAGCCTCTCTTCTCGTAGGGTTTACTGGGTTCCTTATTGACTGTCTCTATATGGAATATTTTCCTTTCTTTATCGTATTGAATCTTGAGATATCTGTTTTTGAAACGTGTAGCCTTAGTTATTATAGGGGCGACTCCTTGGACAGGTATTAGTCCTCCGCAGAAGGGGCATCTTACCCCTCTCGCGAAAATATATCCATCATTTTTTGTATAGTATTTTCCTAATTCTTCCCTAGCCTTATTGATAAACTCCTTAGCAGCTCTAAGAGTCTCCTCGAAAAGCCCCGAGTCCGCATACTTAGCGGGAAACTCTACAGTAGCCCTTGTGACGAGGTAAGCTACGGGGTTGTAGTCAATAGCTATAGTTTTAAAACCAAGCCTGAGACTCTCTAATGGAATACTGCCTCCACCAGCCATAGGGTCCACAACAACAATTTCCTTTGATTCTCTACGGTATTGTTTTGTAACAATATTCTTGATTTCGTTTCTTTCAGGTCTTGTGTAGAATAGGAGAGGAGGCATCTTGTTCTTTTTAGCTTTTTCTCGTGAATTATATCCTATTAACTTGAGAAATAGATTTTCGTCTATATCATTATGCAGAACACTTGCTAATGTTAATGCTCTTGCAACTCCAGCGGGTCTTCTTGCAAACCATGTGTGGATGCTTCTAAGTTTAGGGTCGAAATATCCTCGAAAAACTTTGAAGCCAGCCTCTAAAATTCCGTCCTCGTTAATCTCTCTGAGCGGGAGTTTTTCCTCGATGAATTTCTTTCTTATCATTTTACTCACTCTCTTTTGGGTTTGTAACTATTATTTTGCCGTTTTCGTAGTACCATGCTATTTTGTCTCCTTCTTTGAGGCCTAGGAGCTTTCTTACCTCGCCGGGGACTGTTGTCCTGTTGTATTTTCCTATAATTGTAACTTTTAGGAGTCTTCTTTGTAATCGTGGCAAGGTCGCTTGTCACCTGCTTATATAGAATTCTATAGGCTTTCCTATAAAAGGCGTCGCCGCCTCTCGCTATATAATACGAGCTTTAGCTTAATAGTGCTTCTATGGAACAGGTCTCTTCACTGGGAGGAGAGATAATCTTCTGGAAACACGTCCTCAGGATGGCGGGGGAGTGGAGCCCGCTTGAACAGGCAAAAAGCCCTACTAGCGAGTTCGAGCCGGGGCTTTGGAGTAGTAATGATTGGTGCTGCTACTATCTGGGCGTAGGGGAGAGTAGTAAGCGAGCAGGCTACATATATTTTCCGCTAACTGGGTGAGGATTAGAATACCCAGCTAGACTACCGTCAGCTCAATGAATAAATTACGCAGAATAGGCGTGCAGGCGAAGGAGTTCAGGAAGCTCGCTAACCGAGTACTGGAGGAGCTGGCGCACATGCACAACATCCGCCTCAACGCCGTAAACCCCATTATGAGCAGGGAATTGCGGTTACCGGGACTAGTTATGTGAATGCGCGGGACTGGGCGGACAAACTATCGGGCAAACTATTCGACATTTACATTAACTGGTTAAAGGAGAAAGGCCAAATCTAACTTCCCTTTTTTATTAGTGCGGCTATCTCTCTTACCAGCTTCTCTATCCTCTTATAGGCGTTCTTGATATCCTTCTTGGTGCACCAGCCCTCGTAGAAGCAGACATGCATTTCGGTCGCGCTGGCCCATGAGTCGTGAACCCATTCCCCGAACTCATCTCCCAGCCTCCTCTTATACTCCCACAGCTCTCCATGACTTGTTAATCTCTTACCCTCCCTCCAGTAAGCGTATGCTTTAATAGCTATTGCTGCCGCGCCCCATAGTTTCTTGGCCGCCTGCCTGACATTACCCTTACCAAGCTCCTCACGTGCCTCCTCCAATAGGTCCTCAGCAGCCTCGATATACTCCAAGGCCCTATCCCGGGGATCTAGGCCTTGGCTTAGGAGCTCGACGAGGTACTCATCGACGCTAAGACCGTATTTTTCAGCCTTCTCCCGGACCCGCCTGGCTAGACGGCCCCGAATAACCAGCGCCTCAGCCAACCTTGACGCCTCTAAAACAATAATATTGGCTCCACGGCTAAAAAGAATAGCCGAAATGGCGGACAGGAACACGTACATAGCTAACGCTGTGGAAACGTAGCCCGCAGAGCAGTTCGTGGAGTAGGTTGCCGAGGTGGGTGAGAGACCCTACATACTATACTATGTATGGGGCGTCAGGGGGTTGTTTCCCGCACACTCCTCCATATTTTATTTAATATAGTAAGGAGATAAACGCAGACGCTCGACTTCCCACTTCCCGGCTGGCCCTATACACACGGGGCCTGATGACACAGGTCCGCCCGGAGTAGAGGGTTTGCAGAGGTGTCGGCGGGGATTAGACTGTTACGGTGTCTTCTTCCTCGGTTGCGGCACATATGCCCTCCTCAGCGTGGATGTCGAGTATTTTTCTCCGCTAGCTCGCATGCGGTGGCCTCGTATACGCCTCATCTTTCTAGCGATGTAGTCTGCCACGTAGCGTGACAGTGGCTCTAGTTTGCGCATGTTGGGCATCAGCCTTACCTCTGCCTCTATCTCTTCCAGTGGCTCCTGTGTGTCGAGGCCTCGTATACTAAGGCCTTCCTGGACCAGTATTCCGCGGATGCTCCTCTTCCTCACCTTCCACACGCCGTACTAGAAGCCGAGCCTGGCAGCGAGGCCGGATAGCCCTCCTATCGGATGAAGACCTTTCGAGCTCATTGGTTATCGGCGTTGTTATCACTATCCCGTCCCTGCGCACGTGCATCCATCCGGGGGAGGCCGTGCTCGGCGAGGACCCCTATCCTGCTCCAGAGGTCTGTAGGTATATCCTTGACTAGTTTCTGGTTGTGGTTGATGGTTGGCTTCCCTCACAGCCTCCCGGATAACGGTCTAGAATACCTCCTCTTGCTGTAATCTCGCATTTGTTAGCCTCCTACCCGCACCAGATGTGATGGGTGCAATTGTTCGGGATTGTTTGCTACCGGCACCAATTAGTAGGTAACCGGCTTAGTTAGATGGAGATCGAGCTTAGCCAAAACTCCTTAACTTTGTCTAAAGTAACTAGAGAGATGAAGGGGTTGAAGAACTCATATCCCCGGCCGTAAAGCGCGGTTACGACCTTACACAGAATTAACTCAATATCAACTGTGTTCGCATCAATCCTTATCTGACCGAGCTTGGTCTTGCGGATACCTGTAGTATCCCTTAGCTTCTCCCAGTCTTCTTTTTGTAGCCGGACCAGTATGTGGAGACCCCCATGGATTGAGAAATAGTCAGAGTGTTCCAACTCGTACAAGAGTCTCGTGAAAGCCGAGAAACTATCGAAGAGGAGCCTCCGTTGCCTCGCCCGCATACTCATAAAAGAGTATGAAAAGGCGATGAACCAAGCCGACGAGAACCTCTACACTCGTGCAGGTGTAGTTAATTTGATGAAGGAATCCACGGGAGACAAGTGGAGAGTGGTGTGGCCCGGGGGGTTTGAACCCCGGGGCCTCCACCAAGTGAGAACACAACCATATGCAATAATCCATACGACAAATATGCATTGAGTCCAAAAAGTATACTAAATAAGGATATAACTGAAGACTGAAGATTTCAATCACCATTAGATTGTATTAGGATTGCTCTATCTCATGCTAGCTTTAAGAGAGCTGGGTGAGTCAAATAACTCTTGGGGAGACGGTGTGGAGCGGAAGTTTAAATGGATTGAAATAAATCCAAATGTTTGCCATGGTAAACCAGTGTTCAAGGGTACAAGAGTCCTTGTGGCTGATGTTCTTGAAATGATTGCATCCGGTATGAGTATTGAGGAGATTTTAGAGGAGTATCCCCAGCTAAACAAGGAGATGATTCTTGAGGCAATAGCTCTTGCAGCCGAGCTCCTTAGGAGGGAGAGACGTGTCATACCAATTCCTGCTTGACGAAAACGTGCCCAGAACAATTTTTAAGCTACTAAGACAGAAAGGCTTCCACGCCGAATATGTACCTCGAGGTATTGACGATAGAACAGTTATTGAAATAGCTAGAGAAAAGAACTTGGTACTAATTACAAGAGATAGCGATTTTGCCGACGAGTTGAGGTATCCGCCTAACTCCCATCCGGGCATTATTGTGCTTCACATCCATCCCTCACTACCAAGGGTGATGGCTGAACGCCTTGTATTCTTGTGAAGAATATCAAAGAGCTGAACGGAAAGATTATAATAGTATATAATGATAGAATAGAGATTATTGGAAAATAACAATTTTCTTAAAAGTGTTACCAGTTAGGTGGTGGGCCCGCCGGGATTTGAACCCCCACCTTCGCCATGTGAGAACGTCATCGTATGCATTTAATCATTATCATTGATATGCATGATAATCTAAAGTGATAAACATTATGGATATCCAGATTAATATTAACAACTGTGCAATATGCATGATGTTAGACGGAGTGTTCTACTCAAGTTAGGAAAATCTTTACTTTAAGCCAAAAATATTACTTAATTCATCCTTAACCTTAGCTAGAGCCTCTTCAGCAAGTCTGCCAACGATCTTCACAACTAATTTCTTCTCCACAGTAAAAATACTCGAACAATCTATATAGCTTGGCTCCTTCTTTAAGCGGCCAATGGCTAAGTCTGATTGTTTTATCGCTATTCTATTCAACCCAGGAGAGCTGGTTATCTTTGCTACTACCATATCGTCGCCTAAGTTTATTGCATTTAATACCAAGACAGGCCTTAGTTTAGAGCCTAGTAAGTCTGTGAAGGGAAGCTCTAGGATAACAATATCTCCTTGTTTATATTTCGAAGAGTTCTTCGGCATCCTCACCCTCCCTTAAGAGCCTAAGATATGAATAGAGCTTCTCCGCATCGACTCCCTCAACTTCTACTATCTTTATCTTGACCTTCTTACCCTCAAGCTCCGTTAAGGGTTTGAGCGGAATAATCACACCGCCCTTAACAATACCCTCTACCTCAGACATCTTCAAAGCACCACGTGTTACTACTGCTACAGAAGGGTAATCAAGTTACCCCACACTGTCTCCTTTATTCTTGGTAACATTGCAGAAGCTAATTCGATATATGTTTGGTGGGCCCGCAGGGATTAGAGCCCCCGAACCTCCGCCGTGTGAGAACACAACCATATTCAATGCTGTACATCAACAATACGCATGTAATCCAAAAAGACTATCAACAAGGATATGCAAGGTGATATTAATTATCATTGGATATGCAATGGCTCTTGTAATTCCAACTAATTTATATGATGAGCATGTGGCTTCTATTTCTAATCTCCAATATAAATAACATTTTCCATATTTCTGAATAACTTATCTCAAGTGACGAGTTTGTCCTGCTTTAGCATTGCAATAGAATATACTATTGCATCAGCTAGGCTAGGTGTTCTTAACCTCAGCTTTTTAGATAGCTCTAATAATTCCAGATATATTTCAGAGGCTTTCAGCGATATCTCTATATCGATTGTTACTACTTCCGTCTTGCTAACAATAAACAGTAATCTCTTTAGAATATCGTCTTCATTGAAACCCTCTCTTCTATATTTCCTAGCTACTTCAGCTAAGACTATCGATGGAGTGTACCCTTCCTGAGTCTCCAGAAGTCGCTTCACGACAGCACCCTTCTCACTACCTCTAAAATACTCAATCCACGCATATGTATCATATACAGGCAAATCACTTATCCCCTATCCTCCATCCTATCCTTCTCTGTATACGGCTTAACCCTGCCCCTGTCAATACCAAACATGTCCCTGGGAATACCAGCTTTTTCGAGAACTAATTCTTCCAATACTTTCTCTGGGGTGGACATGCCCTGCTCCCTTGCAATTCTAACCAAAATATCATATATACTCTTCTTCACCTTAATAGTCTCCGACAATCTCACATCCCAAGCTTATGATAGGAAACGCCTCCTCATATCCTTTACTTAAAGCTCAGATAATGTTTTGAAGCACATGGAAAGTTCCCATAGGTGGTGGGCCCGCGGGGATTTGAACCCCGGACCTCCGCCGTGTGAGGGCGGCGTCCTGACCAGGCTAGACGACGGGCCCCTGGATTTAGGGCTATGTTGGCCCCGTTTTTGATGTGGTATTGTTCATAGAGGTATTTTTCCTTTAGTGTGTCTTGTAGGGTTCATGTATGGTGTTGGCTTGATATTTCTCTTAACGTAAACCGTTATTGGTGGTTTAGCAATGAAGTCATTGAGAATGCTGTGCTATTGCTTTAGAAAATGCCGGGTGCCCGAAAACTCTCTTCTATGTTGTCCCTAGTACTCCCTCCTCTAGAAGCTATATCCCTATACGTATATGAGCTAAGTATATTCGCAGTACTCCCACTCATAGCACTATATGCCGTTAGACTGTATAAGAAGCCTAAACCGGCTAGTCCTCCTGACGGATGGGATGTATGGCTGTTATGGTATGTCGCTGCCGGATATATGGTAATGGATAGTCTTGGCAGAACAATGGTCGCTTCCCTACTCGCATACGGACTCGCTATCCATGGTTATACTGTTCTATTGTGGATGGTATTCGTTGCGGATTATCATTCGAGCTATTGATAGGATTGGGCTCTACACGAGAAGGGTCGATGGAAAAGAATAGTCGATACTTACAACAAACAATATAATAGAGGATTCTAGGGTCGGACGATTGTACCTATTTCCTCTCCTAAAAATGCTTTGATGAGATTATCTGGTTCATTTCCCTTTATAAAGTGTATCGTTATCCTTGATCTCTCCGCTATTTTCATAGCGGTATGGTCGAGGAGAGTATACTTGCCGGGATACTGCGGATATAGATTAATTATTTTTCTAAGCTCTCTATATGTTACTTCTCTTAATAGCTGGGCTCCAGGGGTTTCTGGAGGCTTATCATATACTCCGTCGATGTTGTTTAGCATGTTAATAACCTTATTTGCTCCAAGAGCCTCGGCTAGTGCAAGTGATACTGCGTTTGTACTTTGACCTGGCTGGAGTCCTCCCATTACTGGTATTAGTCCGTTCGCGGCGAGAGATGCAGCCTCTATAATGCCTCGTGGGACGATGAGTGGGCTTTTAGGGTAGAGTAATGTGGATAGCATTAGGGCGTTTAATCTTGCGCTCTCTATTCCTAAAATGTCTAGTTTTGCATTATCTACTCCTAGTTCCTTCAGCGTGTTTATATATGAACGTGCTACTGGGCCCCCTCCAACCACGACTCCTAGTGTGACGCCGTGCTTGACCTTGAGCTCTAGCAATGACCTGGCTAGATCCCTTAGGTAGCCGGGTTCTGGTGGATAGAGTAGGCTTCCACTTATTTTTACCACTAGTGCTCTAGCCATGCTGTATAGCCCTCCAACGATGATAGGCTTAAACCCCTATTATTTTATGCCTGACCGGTAGACACGAGGGCATATCTCTACTATTCCTACGGCTGTACAAATTCTATGTCCTTTATACTGACTATTCCAACGAGTACTCCGGCATCGTTTACTACTGGTAGATGTCTAACCTTTAGACTCGACATAATGCGCAGGGCCTCAGCCACGCTTTCATCAGGCTTAACTGTAACAGGGTTAGGGGTCATCACGTCCCTTATGAGGGTCTTCTCAGGGTCTCTTCTCCTAGCAACTACTCGTCTCAGCAGGTCTCTCTCAGTAAATATTCCAACCAACCTACCGTTCTCGTCCACTACTGGTAAAGCCCCTATTCCGAGCTTATCCATTATAAGGACTGCGTCCATCACAGTATTATCTGGCTTGACGGACACAGGGTTTCTTGTCATAACCTCTTCGACTCTATAATCAAGCCTCATCTAGGACACCACTCAATAGTTTAACCATGTATACAGCCCTGTAATATTTCTATACTATTCCTAGGCCCCATTAGGGATATCGGCCTCGAACTAACGTGGGTCGCTCCGGGCGATGTCATCACAGAACTTGTCTCAGACAATCTAGCCCTGCTCATCCCCATACATAGGATCTAGAGAATACTCGGAGATATTTTATTCCGCAATTCTCCTAGGCCAATATGAAAATTATCTACACCATGTCACAGGAGGAGGCCGAGTATAGTCGTAAGCCCAGGCAGGCTGTGGAACCGGTATAAATCCTAGATCCCAACACTTGCCACAGAACAATGAAGCCTCATACTCATCGCTTACAGGATCAGATACAATAACAATCTTGCCTCTCTCTACCGCGTAGACCAATGCATCCAATGCGTTCTGCGCCTCTTCCTTATCTTGAGGAATAAGTGTCGAGTCTACTGATACCGACCATAGCTCCTCTCTTAGGACTCCATCGATACAGTTAAGAAAGGAATCATTGTAGAGCAGGCTGTATGCCCCTCCAATATTGACAATTATTAGGACCTCATCTCCATAGAAGGACTTTATGTTACTCGACAGCTCGCATACAGTTTCAATCATGGCTTCAACCGGATCCACGCTACTCGCCCAAGACGGTCTCTGTTCGTCTAATGTGATGGATGCATCGATATTATCGAAATAAACTCCATCGTATCCCTCTCGAAGATACTTTACTGCAAGGTCCTGGATCGTGTCTATCCATATGGGATTCCAGTACTCTACAAAGTATTCTCCTTCATACTCAGAACTCTCATGAATTATAGATTTAATAGCGGGCTCGTTAAAGTAGCTTCTCCACTCCTCGGCATAGCCTAGATTAATATACGCTAGTGTCTTCCAAGAATGCTTCTTTACTACCTGTAGCTCTGAGCTAGAGAGTTCTTCGGGCTCCACAACAATTATACTCCAATTCGTTTTAGTCAACTCTCTAACACTAACATTATTCAAATAATATACCGCGGGCATCTGTGAAGGAACGCTATCCTTCTCAACGTAAGGAGACGATACAGTATCCTCGGTTCCTAGACTAGATCCATAATTCATATTGATAACAAACACTAAGACCGATACTGCCATCAGCAACGAAATAATAACAATGCCTTTCTTCATCACAGCCTACCTTTACACCTAATCAGAAATGAAACCTAGGGATTAACTATAAATCCTTTAAACCTATGAACAAGATTAAAGGATTAAGAGAAGAACGCGGTCGGGCGCTGGGCCGGTAGCTCAGCTGGAAGAGCGCCGCCCTCGCACGGCGGAGGCCCCGGGTTCAAATCCCGGCCGGTCCACCAATACTCTTTATACCCTATTTCGAGAACGATTTATTGCCACTGTAGTGTATTCGCTAAAGTCGTCCTATAATATATAAATTTCTCCGAATCGGCTGTTTACCGCGTATAAGGTTATATCATTTTTCGGCATCCGACGTTAAGTTCATTAAACGTAAATTTTTTCCCTCGTTAATTACCTCGAAGTTTATTATTTTTTATACCTTTACTGCGATGTCCAGCTAGAACCTAGCAGTGATCCTAGAAGTATGTTATTGTATGGCCGATAATACGGGAACGAGATGTTTTTCAAGATGAATTATAAGGATTGTTTTTGTAGTTATTACTCCTATAGATGTTACTGTTAGGGGATTACTCAATAAAAATTATTGGAGCATGCATGAGTGTCTTCATTGAGAGTATTTTTATCGTGTTCTGATGAATCTTGCTAGTAGTCTGGCTAGTGGCGGTAGTATTCTTGTCTGTACTAGTACTTCTGCGGGACCGTATACTTCTACTGCGAGTCCTTCTCCTCCTAGGAAGAATGTTTTGAGTCCTCCTACTTTCACTATTTTGTAGTTCACATTTGCAGGCATTGCTACGAAGTGCATGTTGTCGATGACTACTTTCTCCCCTGCATTGACCGTTATTTTTTCTATTGCTCCATAACTGTTAACCCAGATGATTCCGTGGCCTTGTGCTTTTACCCATACGAGTTCTCCTTCTGCTAGTAGCCCTTTCATCCCTCTCCATGCTATACTGATATCTATATCGCCGTGGTGGGCTAGGTAGCTTGTGTCTTGCACTATCCATGCTTCTCCGGAGAGATTAATTGCTTCTATGTCTCCTGGAACACCAGGAACGAACCATATCTCTCCTCCGCCTGGCCCTGCATAATAATGGTTTAGAAAGAAGCTTTCTCCGGCCATTAGCTTTCTGGCGAGGCCCTTGAGGAGGCCTCCGCTCTTTGTTTCGATCTTGACATTTCCTTTTATGAGCATCATGGCTCCCGGTTCCGAGCTTACTTTCTCTCCGGGAGAAAGTTTTACTTTCAACACAGGATAGGCTGGGCGTTTATCTATAGTCCACTCCAATATTCTTCCACCCTGTATTAATATTAGTCAACTAGAATCATATCTATTTCTTGGTATCTATATTGTTGCACGATCTATAATTATGCTTCTACTCCCAAGTCTATAGAGTTCGATTATATGCGATCAGATCTCCTCCTATACATATTAGGCTAATTTATTCTCAGTTCCTGTAAGAGTATTAGATTTGAGGCATGATGAGCCTAGTTGGATGTCCCCGAGACTGCTACGATACCTGTGTTCTAGCCCTAGACAGTACTCTGCATAATGTAGATGGATCCCTGACCTCTGGCCCTACTTGTGCTAGGGCTGTTGCTGACTTGAAGCGTGCCGGTTCTAGGAATAGAATACGGTATCCTGTTATTGCTGTCGATAAGAAATTAGGTCTTTATCGAAGGATTACTTTGGATAAGGCTATTGATGTTCTTGTTTCCCGTGTACGGGAGATCGTCGACAAGTATGGAACGGATAAAATACTTGTAGCCGACTATGCTGGTAATAGAGGAGTATTTACTAGATTGTTGCCCCTTCGTTTCTGGAGGCTTCTAGGTGCTACGTTTACTGATTACAATATTTGTGACTATTCGGGATCTATTGGTATAGGTCTACACTATGGATTAGACTATGGAGCTTTACCCGGGTCCATATACAAGGCTCGACTAATTGTTTACTGGGGGGTAAACGCGGCGGTATCAAATCTCCACGGATTCAAGATTGCTCTAGAAGCTAAAAGGATACATGGCACCATGATCGCTACGATCGATGTAAGAAATACTGAAACAATGAAGTCTTCTGATATAAGGATCCTAATACGGCCGGAAGTGATGGTATTCTTGCTCTAGGACTCGCGAACTATATAATACAGAACGAGCTCTACGATAAAAGATTTGTCGAAGAATACACGTATGGCTTCGATCAGTTTCGCGAGCATGTAAAGAAATATGACCTAGACTATGTATCCCGCTATACAGGTCTTCCACGACGCTTAATCGAGGAGTTTGCCTATACTTATGCCAGGAACAAGCCTAGCTTGATTTTCATAGGCTACGGTGTACAGCGGAGATATGGCGGAGGAGAAGCTGTCAGGGCCATAAGCTTGCTTCCTGCACTAGTCGGAGTCCATAGAGGCTTCTTCTATAGTAATACATTAGGCCTCTTGTTACCCTTCAACCAGTTAACGCCTCCACCTGCTAGAACAATTCCGCAGTCCATGCTAGCAGAATACCTTGAGAAAGGAGATTTCAAACTAGTATTCGTTTTCCTCACTAATCCAGCAGCCACATATCCCGAGGCCGAGAGGATAAAGAATAGCTTGCTTCGAGATGATCTATTCGTGGTAGTCCATGAAACGCATTGGAGCGATACCGCTAGACTAGCTGACCTAGTTATCCCGGCCCCGACATATCTGGAAAAAGAAGACCTTGTCTATAGTTACTGGCATAATTACCTCATATACAATAAGCTTCTTCTTCCAAGACCCTCGGAGAGTATCTCAGAAGTAGATCTCGCCAGACGGCTAGCAGACTCATTAGGTATAAATGACGACTACCTAGAAGATCCCTGGAGCAAGCTTTCCGAAGATACTAAAGGGCTAGTAGAAAGAGCAAGACAGAATAGAATTGTCGAGATCCCTTACAGGCGCCTAGACGAGTATCAGACTCCTAGCGGTAAAATCGAATTTTATTCGCAGCGTGCCCTCATGCAGGGTTATAGACCTCTTCCCGAGCCTGTTGCTCCCAGGGTTCCTGAAGGATACCTTGTCCTAGTCTCTGGATCACATCCATTGTACACTCATAGCCAGTTCGAGGACGTATACGGGAGAATCCCCTCAGCTGCATTTATCTCAGTTCAGGATGCTGAACATTATGGGTTAGAAAATAATGATCTTATCGAAATCTTTAATGAGAGGGGTAGTGTAATTATGAGGGCAAGAGTAACTAACAGGATCCCTCAAGGCATAATATTCGTGTACAGGAGTGCCTGGACCCTGGATAATAGCCGGATTAATAAACTAGTGGATCCAGGGAGAGACTCTCTTGGAGGAGCAGTATATAATTCAACACTCGTTCAAATTAGAAAAGCGACAAGTAAGACCTGGAGCTACAGAAAGCGTTTTCCAAAATCGTTTAGTAGTTTGTCGAGTTTTTCTTTGAACTCCTGTGGATCCTCGAACAATAGCTCTGTTAATGATTCTTCCAAGTAGTAGTCCTCGATTCCGAGCATCTCGAAAATAGGCCTAATAAAATTCCACCTTACTATTAGGAATAATGTTCCTTCGTCATACACAGTGCTCAGTACCTCAACGAATTTCTCGGGTTTTTCGAGTAGAAGCTTAACGCAGCTTTTTTTCCCGAGTCTTTTACAGTTAAGATCCAATATCCCGTAGAGTCCAGGAGACTCTTCGCTTATTCGTGCCTTTATTTTCTCTTCAAGTTTTTGTAGAGAGAATTTATCCATGGCTCTCTCCCTCGGATATCGTTATTTTCTCGATTTTCTCGATGCTCTCACGTACACATTCTATTATTTCGCCGCATGACGCATAGTATCTGGGATTGCCTCTTGCCCATATCATCAGTCTACAGTCTTTGTATTGCGCATACTCTGGTATCTCGAATTTGAGTACTATATCTGATATTGCGGCATTCATCCTGTATGTTTCTTCGTGTATCTCGGATCCTAGCCTTATCACTAGCTTGCCTTTAGACTTCAAGTATAATAGCTGGTTCACTAGCTTATGGAGATATCTGGGCTCAAGAGCTCTTTCAACGAGCTCGATGCCATGGAATATTACTATGTCATAGTTTCTACTTGTCACGAGATCTATTTCTCTCTGGTACAGCTCAGATAAACTGAATGCAAACGGGTTTATACCGATAAAGTCGATATACTTGCTTATATAGTTATAGTAGGATTCCCCATCGTATCCGAACTGTTCTAATATATTTATTACTAGATCCTTGAAAGCCATGGAAGAATACCTATATGATATAACCAAGGCCCTTTTCTTATTGGCGACGGCTAGAGCTATTATGATCGGTGCTACCTCTCCGGGCCTCATATCAGGCGGATATGAGATATATATTGTATAATCTATGGGGGTATTACCTATAGTCTTCTCTAGTAAATTACAGGGAGGCGCTATAGTTTCCTCGTGCTTGGGAAGCTCTTCTATTATAGGTGAAACGTGAAGACGGATACCGTATCCCTGAACTATTGAAAACGGTATTTCAGCCTCTATGATCGGCGATCCCCTGGCCTTTCTAAGCTCGAGAGTTCTAACAAGTAAACCATGCTCGATCTTATGCTTCATTATTAAAACTGCATCTGCAACGAATTCTATATCTCCGAGATTAATCCTTTCCTGGCCGAAGGGTAGTTCCGCTATCAAAACTACCATGCCATCAATAATGCTTGACAATGTATAGAAGTAGTTTTGCAGATATGCACGCTTCTCTTCTTCTTTTGCAGCCTTTAGAAACGTATTCATTGAGTCTATTATGATAATTTTAGGCCGAAATCTTGCAATTTGATTATTAATATCGTCTAATATCTTCTCAATGGCAACAAAGGTAATTGGAAGCTTTAGGAATTTTAACAATCCCTCTTTCTCAATGTACTCAAGATCTATTCCAAGATTCTTCATTATTTTGAACAGCTTACGCTTATCTTCTTGGAAGGTTATGTACAAGCATCTGTTGCCAAGCTTAGCGTTTTCATAACAAATTTTTGACGCCAGGCTTGTTTTCCCAGCACCGGGATGTCCTGCTATAACTATTAGAGAATTTAGATACAACATCTCCTTAAGCATTTTGTCTAGTTCTGGTAGACCAAAAGTAAGTTTCATTACATTAACCCCATTTACATTCTTTCAAAGATAAATATTTAACTATATGTATTTAAAACATATGATAACTAAGTTTCAAAAAAGATATCTAAATAACAGTATAGTTAAACATCCATTAATAATTTAAATAAAACATATGTAATATAATAAAAATATTAAATACAATATATAAAGAATTAATTAAGAGCAATGAGAAAAACGCAGAAGTCATAGAATCACCACACATATCCAAGCAATAATAAGAACCCTGTCGAGGATTTTGGTGGGCCCGCGGGGATTTGAACCCCGGACCTCCGCCGTGTAAGGGCGGCGTCCTGACCAGGCTAGACGACGGGCCCCTGGCCCCAGACGCCAATCAAATAGGATAAACACAATCAAGTTTAAAAGAATTAGCCTCCATGCTATCTCTATATTATTTAAATACTGAATATCGACTACTTATCTCGATGCTAATTTATCTCATATTAATTAAGATTGATTGTAGGGTGAATACATTTGCCCTATGACGTTGTAATAGTAGGTGGTGGGCCTGGCGGATATCCTGCTGCAATATTATTGGGTAGGAAGGGCTACAAAGTAGCTCTTATAGAGAAAAACTTACTCGGCGGAGAATGCACGAACTATGGATGTGTGCCTACAAAGGCTCTTCTCAATGCTGCAAAAACATCGAACCATCTTAGAGAATATGACTGGATAAAGGGAGGTATAGAAGGAAAAGCTGTATTCGACTGGATCAGGGAAATAGTTTCTGAGACGAGGAAAGGAATCAGGCATCTTCTAGAAGCGTCTGGAGTCGAAATATTCGATGACGAGGCACTGTCTATAAACAATAATTGTATTAGGCTTAGATCTGGAAAGGAGCTTTGTGGACAGAAAGGAGTCCTCCTTGCAATAGGATCAGATCCAGTACTGCCCAGTGGATTTAGCGTCGACGGAGTGAGGGTACATGATAATAGAACCCTCCTTGAGACTGGAGAGCCTCCAGAAAGCATTCTTGTCGTTGGAGCCGGATACGTAGGTGTAGAATTCTCCTATGCATTATCTGGGCTTGGATCAGACGTCTATTTAGTTGAGATACTCGGCCGTCCACTGCCGCAAATGGATCGGGACATAGGCATGCTAGTGAGGCAAGTTTTATCAAGACAAGGAGTTAAACAATTTTTCAAGACTAGTGTTCAAAGGATAGATGTAGATGATAGAGTAAATGTGTCCTTAAAAAGGCAGGGTGAAGTCCAGGGTATATCGGTGTCCTCGGTTCTCTTTGCAACTGGTAGAAGACCACGCCGTATTAAGGGCATTTCAAGTAGTGGTGTTAGAATTGACGATAGGGGATTCATAAAGACAGACTGTAGTATGAGAACAAGTAATCCAAGAATCTATGCAGCGGGAGATGTGGCGGGACCTCCTCTCCTAGCACACAAGGCTATAGTTGAGAGCATTGTGGCGGCCGAAAATATTGCGGGCAACAAGTATTGTCTGAAAGATCTTGTTATACCTCAAGTCGTGTACATTGAGCCGGAAATAGTCGAAGTCTCAACGGGCCTGGATCCTGGGAAAGAGTATGAATACGTGAAAATACGTACTGATGCTCTAGCTAGGTCTCGTATCGAGGGATCTCCTGGTTTTGTCAAACTTGTATATGAGAAAGATAGTGGGCGTATTGTAAAGATAATATTAGCATATAGTAATGCCTCGGAGTCTGCGGGGGAGGCTGCTAGGATTATCGCACGGAGACTTACAATCATGGATCTCGAGGACGGGACAGTTCATCCTCATCCCACACTCTCCGAGGCCTTCGCAGAAGCATACTACTATGCTTCTGGGAAACATGTGCATGTGATTGGCGGTATAAAGAAGAAGTATAAAGTATAATGACTAGAACTTCTATAAGAACACCGTTGTTCCCTATCTATTTTTGCTCGATTACGACAACGCTATACTCTTTTAACTCGGGTACTTTTATACTGATGCATTTGCCCTTATCAGTTGTCTCGAGCTTAGCGTCGTTAACTGGATCAAATGCTTTGACAGTGTTGTTTAGCGCTTTCTTCTCTATGCATATTTCGATATTGTATACTGGTATGATTTCTCTGACTGGATGTACTCTGTATCCTGGCTCGAAGGAGGGCAATGACTGCTTGCTTGGGCCTGTTGGTGCACTTAGGATTTTCTGGTTGAACGTATGGTTTACTAGGTGTATTATTATTCTGTCTCCTTGCTTGTATACTTCGGCTTGTACTGTTTCCGGAGCCTTTATCTTGATAGGTTGGGAAGGACCGTGCTTCTTTATGACTCGTGTAACGAGCTCCGCATAGTCGGGGTGACCTAGCCTTGAATAGTGTGCACCTATCATGTGCGCGTAGTATACAACTGTTCCTCGGCCGTATCTACGTAGTGTTAGAGCTGCAAGCTGCGTCACTGAGTCTGGAGCAGGAGTGCTTCTGCCCAGCGTGTATTCGTAGCCGTAGGCACTCCTTCCTAGACGCGTCCATCCCAGTACCTCTACATCCTCGGCTACAGGTGTAACCCTGACTACTTCTCCTAGCTTCGGATCTGTTCTTTCCTTTACAAAGGCTGCACTGTGGTCTCCGAACGGTATCGCTCTTGGAAGACCTTCCCAATACTCTTTATATATCTTGTCGTCTCCTAGATGGAGATAACTGTAACCGAACCAGAATATTCCTTCGTATTGGAGTCCTAGTATTTCCTGCATTGCAAGTGATTCTCTGTAGGTGTAATCTGGCCTCATAACTCCGAATTCATGGGTTATTATGAGTAGGCCGCCGTTATAGACATAGTTCTCGAGGATATCTATTGCGTCGTCCTCGAGGATAGCCATATCGGGTATAATTATTACTGGATACCTTTCTACTATACTCTTCTCGGTTAAGTCCGTAGAAGAGACTATCTCCCATGGCATATGCCGGTGCATTCCTATTAATGAGAATCCTTCTACTTCGCCGATATAGTATTCTGGTTTACGCCAGTAGTACTTATCATGTGTTTCAGGATCGAAGACTATTCCCAAATACCTCAGAGGCTCTGCCCCATCTATATACTCCTCTATCTTTTCTACGACACTGTATGCCTCCTCTACGGCATCTATAGCTCTCTGATCATTGAAGAACTGAGAGGAGAACATTGTCACAATAGGATATCCTCCAGACGCCACTATCTCGTAGATTCCGAGCCTTATTGTTGGAGCAGGAGGACTCTGGACAGGTCTGAGATCGTAGAAAGCATTCCTGCTAACAAATACGGGTTTTCCATCGCCTAGAACGGCCTTCGACAACTTTGACGCTATTGTTAGCATTCCAGGACCTCTTACGTCTACTTCGCTCGCCTCAGCGAACACTGCGTCGAGATATCTCCTGCTCTTAGCTACAACTATGTTTCCTCTTCCAGCCCATCCGGCAGGGTGACTATTATAGAAGAATAATGTGTCTGGGTTGACTCTCTTCACTGCTTCCCTCATTCTAGCTATTGCTCTAACTGTTACATTATATCTCCATTCCCAGGCATCTCTGAACGCTATATCTTCTATATTTGCTTCTTCGGGCAGATCCATCCCGTATTCTCTTCTAAACTTTAACCTACAATGCTCACAAAAACATGCACGTGGCGGATCTGGAAGATACCTGAAACTATCAAGAAGAAGTCCATGTGCTCCTGTAAGCTTTACCGCTTCCTCTACTTCTGGTACGAAGTAGAGGTCTAGTGCTGGGCTATTTGGACATATTAGGGGCCAGTGGGGATCCACGACTTTTTCTGCTCTTGGATAGTGTTCGAGTACTATGACTTCTCCCTTCTTGTTTCTCTGAGCCCAGTCCGGATGCATCCTATAAAGGTATCTGTTAGCTGTATGAGCTGCCATTACTACTACGTGTATTCCTTCTTTCTCGCCTTTCTCGACTAGTTCTTTTACATCTAGACGCGTGTTTGGATGTTTAGGGTATAGGGAGCTTCCATTATAGAAGACTCTTCCCCAAGCGTCTCTTGCGAACACTATTAGTGTATTTGCACGGATTTTTCTTGCCAATGCTATAACGTTTTCGGCGGAGATCTTGTTGGCGTAGAATCCGTAGGGGTCTTCTATATTGAATTGTAGCACACGTAGGGGTTTATTCCACCATGGGGTCAAGTCTCTTCACACCGTGAGGCAATGCACTCGCTTCTAATATTTATCTCTGCAAATAAAGTATTTATCGTGTTAACCATAGTATCTGCGGGGAGGCTTGATACGGGAAGCTTCTCTCTTGAAGAATTCAAGGAGCTCTAGTCTCTTCTCCCTCCTCTTCCTTGCCTCCTCAATAATTAGCCTCTGCTGGTAGTCAACTATCTCGAGTTTAGGAACTGGAGAAGGCCTGCCCTCAGGAGATAGGTGTACTAGTGTAAAGTAACTCGTCACTGTGTGCCTATACTCGTTCGTAAATGGATTAAACGTTCTAACTTCTAGCCCTATCTCTACTGTTGTGCGACCCACATATGTCAGGGCTGCCTTGATATCTAAGACCTCGCCCACAAGTATAGGAGCAATGAAGTCTGTTGCATCGATAGCTGCCGTAACAGCAATACCCTTAACATATTTCATTGCTAGTATTCCGGCTGTCTCGTCCAATACGTGGAGTAAGCGTCCAGCATGCATAGCATTGTACGCGATAGCGTCTTCAGGGTTAACTAGTATATGATTGTCTAGAACGTATCCCTCGTCAAGCGGTATAACTCTCTTTAACTCTTTCGCTTTGACCCTCTCCTTTCTACGTTTTAGGGCTCTACTATATAGTTCATCTTCTATCTCTCCTTTAGGATTTATACATGCATCTACAGGCCTGGGTCTGATATTTTCGTCGACTGCTACATACGTTGTGTGAGCTGCGGTAGTAATTCTTCTTTTTCCTGTAACAGGATCTTCCTCTTCCACAAGGATAGTGCTTTCTAGGCTAGATCGCCCGACATAGTCTATCCATGCAGTTATAACAGCGTTTTTCCCGAGCCTAACAGGATTAATAAAGAACACATTATCCATGTGTACTAGGAGTGCTGGTCCTCTCGCGACCCGCATCGCACTCATGCTTCCTGCAGTCACCATCCATTTCAGGACTGTTCCTCCGTGAAGTATTCCCAGCGGATTAATGTGCGTATTTGTTACGAGGCGTACCGTTTCAATTATAGTGTCTGATATAGACAGTTCTCTTTTACAATGTTTTTCCATAGAATCTCTACCCCTGCAGGAAAATTGTTGTTGTGAGGATAATAATTCTAGTAAAGACTATCGATTATGCGTAGGCGCCTAAGAGGTATAGAAACGGGTGAAAGAGGAGGCTCGTAGAATAGAATAATTCTTGGCTATTATTAGGAAAGGATTTTGAGTGAGCTATTCCTCTTCTTTGCCAGTTACTACTACTACGCCGCCGACGTCTTCTATCTTTTTTATGGCTGATTCGCTCGCATACGGTACTATTACTTTTACTGGTTTTGTTATCTTTCCTCTGCCTAGGAGTTTGTGGATTCCCATAGATTCTAGGTTGACTATTATTCTGCCTTCTTCCTGTGCCACATTTGATGCTAGTTCTTGTTTGACGATTAGCTCCTCGAGCTGGTAGAGGTTCAATACTGCTGGCTTGTATCCTGCCCTTATTCTTGGCGGGTTAAACCCATGTTTTCCGAACCAGGTGGGGGCATACTTTATAGTCCATGTCCATTCGTGTTTCCCTAGTCCTGCTGCTCCCTTTCCTCCCTTCGACCCGCTCTTCCTGTGCTGGCCTATTTGTCCCCAGCTCATGGTTCTAGTTCTTCCCCTTAGCTTTCTTGTTTTCTTCTTTCTTCTTACCACCATCCTGACACACCCCTGGCTTAGAGCATTTTTATTATTAGCTCGTTTATCGTGGATCCCCTGTATCCTAGTTCTCCGCTGTTTGTGTAGTGTCTCTTTATTGTATTCTTAAATCCTCCTCTTGGCGGGTGAAGCCTGAAAAATGGTTTGATCCCGTACTTGTCTAGCTTGTGGAAGTATAGTTCTCCTGATAACAACTTGTCCGCGAGCTCCGGTATTCCTCCGTAAAGATCTAGTTTCTCCGCGACGTATTGATCGGTCAATGGCCTGTCTCCTAGTACTCTTCCTCTAGTGTAGAGGAGTTTGATTAGGGTTTCTCTATCTATTTCTCCCCAGGTTGCCCAGTCTTGGACTTTTCTCAGCATGCTAACTATTCCTGGTAGGCTGTCGTGATAGAGTGATGCGGCGTATTTTCTTCTAAGCCTTAGTAGATAGAGGGTTTTTTCTACATCGGGGTGGACGTCTGCTGTCCCTCTTAGTCTGATCACTGCATATAACGCCATTGTTCTTCACCTCCTTTTACTTCTATTCTATGTTCTTAGCCAGTCCAGTGGGGTCACGAACTTGTAGGTGTTTCTGAGAGCGAGATATGTTGCTCTCGCAAAGTTGTAGCTTGTCCTCGTTTCTCCTTTGGTCATGGTCCAAACATCTTTTATTCCTGCCAGCGTCAATACTTTCTTTGCGACGTCTCCTGCTACTAGACCAGTCCCTTTTGGAGCTGGTTTGAGTATGACTTCAACGCTTCCACTTTTACCTCTTACTGTGAAGGGTACGCTGTGGGGTTCTCCACATGTACACTCCCAGCTTCCACATCCTCTTCTTATGGGCACGATGTTTAACTTCGCGTTTCTCGTGGCTTTCTCGATTGCGAATCTGAATTGTCTCGCTTTTCCCTTCCCTAGACCCACGTAACCATCCCTGTTTCCTACAACTACTACTGCCCTGAATTTTGTAACTCTTCCCGCGTCAGTCATTTTCTGTACGATCTTCACATCTATTACTTCGTGCTCTAGGCCAGGAAGCAGTATATCAACTATTTCTGGCTCTAGTATTGGAAGGTTCTGTCTGAATATCTCGTCTATTGTGGCTATCTTTCCCTCCTTTACTAGCCTACCGACACGTGTCCTTGGAACCCACTCCTCCAGCGTTGTGCCTGCATACGCCATCTTCATCTACCTCCTCATTGTAGTGATGCATACTCTTGCTGTATCTTCTCCTTAACCTCCTCGAAGTGTGAAGGTAGGTCCTCTGGCTTAAATCCTCTCTTCAAGTACTCGGAGAACTGCCTGTTGTAGAAGTCAGGATCACTGCTTGCTAGCTGGCTGGCCCACTCCGAGATGTGTTTGCCCGCGATCCTATCCTCGCTTGGAAGTATTTCCTCTGAGTGTGGGATTTCTAGTCCCGCGTCTATCGCTCCTTTTAGCGCGGCGAAGACCCTTGATCCTTTCACCGGCTCATGTAGCCCTATGTCAAGTACTGCCTCCTTTACGCCCTTCTGTAATGCTCTGTATGCTGCTAGCATGCCTGTTAGGTATGCTGCCGAAGTGTTCTTTGTTCCCCCTTTCCATCCATAAAGTTTTACTAGTTCTCTGCTATGTGCTGCAGCAATTATCTTGTCTCCGTCTATCCTGGCCTCTGCTACCTGTACTATGATGTACTTGTTAGTTCTTCTTACTACGAATCTAGGCTTTCCCGACTTGATTAGTTTAAGCCTCCTATAGTAGTTTGTTTTTCCTTTTCTCCTTCTCCGCCAGGGTACTCTGTATCTTGGCCCATGCCCCATTACTGTTCACCTTTGAGTATTCCTTCTTCGATCATATGCCTGCGAAGATCTGCTAAGTTCCTGAAGCTACCTCCCTTTGCTAGACGATATAGCCGTCTATAAGTCCTTCTATCAATGACATCGTGGTCCCTCAGCCACCTAAGATATCTGCGTATTTTCCTGATCCGCGTGATCCAGTCTCTCTTCGGATCATGACGTGCTGTCTGTCTTCCTTTTCTACGTCCATATCCTCTTCTCCTTCCCTTGCGCCTTTGCCTGTGTCTTTCAAGCCATCTATGCGAGTTGCCTTTCTTAGGGCGAACTTGTATAAGGCCCCTCCTGATCAACGCCATGACATCTGCTTTCGTGACTGCCTGAGAGATATCTTCCTCGTGTTCTGGATCCGGGTTTATCCAGATCCTGCTCTCTCCTACGCCAAGAATCTCGGCCGCGAGCCTTCTTTGAAGCCTATAATCCATATACTACACCTCTCCACCTACCGGAGTCTTATGGATTCGCGATTTTTAGACCTTTTTTCTCGGCTTCCTTTACTATCTCTAATTTTTTCTTTAGCCCGACTGCGTGTGCAATGACTACGATATGTTTCTTGGGATCTAGACCTTCTAGCTCCTTAACATTATTCACATATACCGGTTCTAGACCGCTTGGATGAAGCCCTCTTAATTCCTTCTGGGTCCGATATCCTACCTTTACTATTGGCGGATATCCTTTGAGCTGCAGCCTCATCTTGTTGTCGTTGCCTTTTGGCTTTCTCCAATACTCTCTTCTCTCAAACTTCCAGAATCTCCAGGAGAGATACCTCCTGAAAACTGGTTTATTTCTTCTCTTCGCGAGATTGCGTTGTAGTTTCCTTTTCTCTCTGAGTTGTTGTCTAGCTTCTTCGCTCATTACTGAGCCACCCCCTTCTCATAGATGTATATTCCGTCCATAAACTTTCTCCTGTCCTTGTCTTTTATCTTGGTAGCAAGCTCTATGTTGGCAGCTGTTTGACCGACCTTCTCGATATCAATACCCTCTACGATTATATCATTGTTCTTCTTGTCTACTTTGACGGTGACTCCTGGAAGGATCTTAGCCACTCTATTAGCTTTCTCTCCCAAGAAGTTGCTTATAACTAGCTTGTCCCCCTCTACTTTAACGTTCATCGGGAAGTGGCTGAAGATTATCTTTAACTTATATCGGTATCCTTTCGTGACCCCAGTTATCATATTCCTTATGTGTGCAGCCAGTGTTCCGACTACTGCACGTTTTCTTGCATTTGCGAAGAATGTTTCTATAACTACGTGATTATCCTTCTTATAGATTAGTATCCCTTTAGGAACCGGGAGTTTCCTGGTTAGTTCTCCTTTCGGGCCCTTGACAGTTACCTTTGAGCCCTCTATCTCGACCTCTACCCCTTCTGGGATCTCTACTATCTTCTGTATGTGGACGTCTTTTGCCATCCGCTACCACCTACCCAGCGTTATCCAGGCGGTACTACCTTCTTAATAGGTCTTCCTCTCCCCTCTCCACCAATTGTAGACAAGGGAATATAGTTATTATCCCTCTGTAATACGAGTATCGAGACAAAAAACAATAACATCGTACATGATTTTAACATCATATTTTATAATTTAACTCTAAACAACAATACCCATTGACGTGATGCAATATGGCTCCTCGTCCAATGACAAAGAATGCTCTCCTGTCAGCTTTTGCAGGAGAATCCATGGCAAATATGAGGTACTTGATTTTTGCCGAAGTCGCCGAAAAGGAAGGCTTCCCCAACGTAGCTAGACTCTTTAGAGCAGTAGCCTATGCCGAAAAAGTACATGCCTCAAACCATTATCGAAGACTACGAGAATTCGACGAAGACGCACATGCATTAGCCGACGTCCCGATAGGTCCTGGAAACACCTCGAAGAATTTGGAACTTGCAATAAGGGGCGAAGAATTCGAAGTCAACGAGATGTATCCAGCATATATTGAGATAGCCAAACTTCAAGGAGATAAGGCGGCTATGATATCATTCATGTATGCCTTAGAAGCAGAGAAAATACATGCGGAACTCTTCAAACAGGCAAAAGAATACGTTGACAAGGGAGAGGACTGGCCACTGGAAGGATATATCTGGGTATGCCCTGTCTGCGGATTCACCTATGTAGGAAAGGAGCCTCCGGAGAAGTGTCCTGTCTGCGGAGTGCTAGGAAAGGATTTCGTGAAATTCTAAGGAAGAATACAAAAATACTAGAGGTAGATCTAGTAGACATATGCTATTACGAATCCCCCTATTTTTCTCTCTAGAGCTTCTCTATGAGTCATTACACCTTGGCTCGTGGTTAGTATGAGTACTCCTATGTCTCTGCTCGCGAGGTATTTTCTGAGACTCTCTGGAAGCCTTGTGAGCTCCTTATAGCTTATCGGGATTCTTGGTTTCACCACTCCCGTCTTGTTTATTCTGCCAAGAAGCTGGACCCTGAACTTGCCCCATCTACCGTCATCAATATACTCGAATTCCCCAATGTATCCCTCTTTCTGCAACACACGTAGAACAGCTGCTATTAGCTTCGAAGCTGGCATTATAACTGCCTCTGATTTCCCACGCGTCTCAGCGTTCTGGATCGTTGCTAATGCGTTTGCTAGCGTGTCTAGCATCACCATGACTTCCTCACCATTTTTCATTACCGAGTCTTTTCAAAGCCTAAAAGAGGTGCTATCTCCCTGAAGCATTGCCTGCACAAATACAATCCATACTTCTGGATAACTGCGTCTCTTGTTCCACAACGCATACATCTCTGCGCGCCTCTTCCCATCCTCTTAGGCTTCGGCGGCCTCACCTTCCCCATCACTTATCCACCTCGACTAAACGAATTTTACTCCGAACATCTCGTTTAATAGCACCATTGTTTCCTCCGGTCTCACTCTATGACGGAGAGGTATATGTTGTTTGCGTGCCCTCTTTCTACGCACTATTCTGTGCCCCGGCCTCTCAATAGTAATTATAACGTCCATTCCAAGGATACCGACCTCGGGATCATATTTTACTCCCGGGATCAAGATATGCTCCTCTATTCCGAAAGCTATGTTGCCATACTGGTCTATGCTACTTGCCTTCACCCTGTAGCCTACCGCCTCGAATGCTTTTTTGAGGAATTCTATCGCTTTTTCTCGTCGAAGTGTAACCATGACTGCTATATTCTCTCCTTTTCTTACGCCAAATGCTCTTATCGTCCTCTTCGCTCTTCTGAATACAGGCTTCTGGCCCGTGATTTCCTCTAGTACTTTTGCTGCTTTTACTAGGCGTTCTCCTCCATATCCCAGTGCTATGTTAACTGTTACTTTTGCTATTCTGGGCTTTCTCATGGGGTTTTTCCATTCTTCCAGTATCCTAGTTATCTCCTCAGACTCCAGTGGTAGACTCATGCCTTAGCCACCTCCGGTAGGCTTATCAAGGGTTCTTCTTCACCAATTATGAATACGTAGTCTAGACTTGTCTGGAATTTTTCTCCTTTGGTATCCTCTAATGTTACTATGCTCCTCTTTCGACCCCATGCCCTCTGCACGTCTACTATTTTACCTACTCTACCTACGTTCCTTCCACCTACAATTATCGCCAGTTTTCCTGTTCCGAACCTCACATGCTTCTCTATCTTTTGTTCTGGTAGTGTTATGAGCAGCGTGTCTAGTGTCTTGTATACGTCCTCTACGGGCTTTCTCGGATCCTTTACACGTATTAGGATGTTTCTGCCGTCGTAGAGGTTCAACTGTACGTGGCCTCCCTTTACTGTTGTTTTATTCTCTATTCTTACTGGTTTGAGGCGTGCTTCTTCTTTGGGTATAGGGTGGAGAACGAGGACTTTTGTTGGATACGGCATCACTCTGTAGGTTTCTCCTGTATCGACGACCTCGATTACATCCATGAAGCCTACTGGGAATTTGTAGTCTTTTCTTATCCTACCATCTACTTTGAAATGTCCCTCTGCTATTATTTTTCGGGCTTCTCTACCGGTGCTTGCATATTGGAGTATGTCTCTCACTATATAGAGGAGAGGTATGCTTCTTTCCTGAGCATGAGGGCCTGGTCTAGGTTTAACAGCCCATTTCTGCTTCTTTTTAGATATAGGCCAGAATACCGGTGATGCCAGAGCCTTTAGTCTTTTCTGTCCTCCCATTCTCGCCATTATCTTCCACCTCCTCTAGCTCATGCCTCTTTTTCTTCGGCCTGTTCTTCCGAGGCCTCTTCGGCCTCCTCTACTTCTTCTACCTCTTTCCCGCTTCTCCGCTCGATTATTCTTCTCCTCCAATCATCGTCTAGCTTTAAAGAGACTATCATGACGTTCGACGGATGTATTGGCCTAAATACGGGGGTTTTATCTGCCTTTTCTATTGTTACACCGTCCACGAATATAACATACTTCTTCAGGTCGACTCTAACTACTTCTCCCTCATGGCCCTTGAAGTCTCCTCTCATTACCCTTACCTTATCTCCTTTCCTTACAGGGAGATTCTTGACGCCGTACTTTTCCCTGAGCTCGGGGCTTAGAGGAGCTGTCATTAGCTTTTGTCTCTTGTGAAGAGGAGCATTAAAGTATGCCTTTCTTTGCTTACGCGGTTGTTTGCTAATTGTTAATTTAGCCATTTTTTACTCCACCTCCATTTTACGTCTAGATTATAATTGTGGCTAGTTTTGAGACTCGTGGCCACCTCTCGGCGGCCTCTCTAGCCACGGGTCCTCTTATTTCGCTTCCTCTAGGTGTTCCGTCTGCGCTTACGATGACGACGGCGTTATCTTCGAAGGCTACCCATGTGCCGTCTGGCCTCTTGAAGGGTCTTCTTTGCCTAATTACAACGGCGTATACTATTTGTCGCCTCATTTGTGGTGTACCTTTCTTCACTGTGGCGACTACGAGGTCCCCTACTGTTGCTTGTGGTAGTCGTCTTAGCCTTGTCTTTATGTATGGGACGTTTATTATCATGACTTCTTTTGCTCCACTATTATCAGCTACCTTTACATAGCTACCTACTTGAAGGCCTGGGTTAAGACCCTTTCTAGATTCCACGGCTCCGTACTTCTTCTTTTTTGGCATTTTTTCCTCATCCCCCTATCCGAGAGTAATACTGGGGGTTTATGTAGTCTTCTTAGCGCCTAATACAACGAATTTAACTGTCTTAGATATTGGTCGTGTCTCTCCTATTACAACAGTGTCGCCTGGCTTCACTGATATACAGTCTGGTAAGTGTGCAGCGATCTTCTTGCTTCTCCTCTCGTATCTCTTGTATTTGTGGTCGAAATAGATGTATGTGTGCCGTATTATTGCTAGACGCTTCGCTCTGACTTTTTCGACTTTTCCTTCCAGCAGTACTCCTCTCACACGGAGGCTACCGTGCCATGGGCAGTTTGGATCATTACAGATGGTTGTGGGTGGCTCAACACCCGGTATCTTTAGGTTTTTCACGGTTTTTGGCTTGGGCATTCTTGCTACCTCCACTTTACCCTCTTTATCCTCTTAGCTCTTTCTATTGGATCCCCAAATAAATAGTCTCCGCCTACAGTAATCTTTTTACCAGTGGGAAGTTCTAGCTCAAGGAGCACCTCGTGCTTAAGTATACGGGCTAGTCCCCCCTCATATTTTTCTATTAGGAGGCTTCTCTCGGTTTCCCAGAAAATTTTTCCCTCTAATCCCTCCTGTGACTTATTAAAGGCCCTAATTACACGGGCTCTAAGGCCTATCAACTCGTGGAAAAAGATGTTTTTCTCGTCGTGCTTCAACTCTTCCTGCCTAGTTCTTCTTCTCTATTAATAGTTAGTATCCTTGCTATGTTCTTTTTTAGATCTCGTAAACGCCCAGGGTTCTCTAGTGCCCCTGTGGCTGCCTTGTGTCGGAGAACTATTAGTTCAGACTCGAATTCTTCTAGTAGTTTCATTCGCTCTTCTCTACTCATCTTTCTTAGCTCTTCTGCTTTGATCTTGTGCTTCGCCATTCTCTATCTCCTCCACTTATTTTACTGTGCTTGTTCTCTCGACTCTATTATTTCTTGGAGCTCCTCGGGCAACTCGGCTTCCTCTAACTGCTCTCTAAGCTCGCTTATAATGTCTGCGACTTCGGCTTCTTCTTTTATTCTTACATAGTCTCCTGGCTTGCCTGGTTTCACTATTATTACTTCTACTCCGAGGACTCCCTTGGGAAGCTTAGCGTGTGCAACCGCCCTATCCACGAGCTCGTCCACAATATGTCCTGCCTTATAGACCTTGCCTGCCCTGTACTTCTCGAATCTTGCCCTCTCGCTCGTCAGCTTTCCACTGATCGTTATCTCGACCCCAACTGCCCCATTCGCCATTATTCTCCTTAGTGCCGCGAAGGCTACCCTTCTAAAGTGGAATCCTCTTTCAATAGCTCTAGCTATTCTGAATGCTTGGACTCTTGCATCTAGTTCGGGCTTCTCGGGTTGGCTTACTGTTATCTGGACTCCCTGGAGACCGAATACTGTACTGAAAATGTTCTGGAGCCTCCTAATTGTGCTTCCACGTTTTCCGATTATAAGCGCTGGTCTCTCCGCGTAAATGTGCACTCTTGAACCTAGACCCGACTGTATTACAACCACGCCACTATATCCTGCCTCATAGAAGTTCTGGGCTAGGTACTCGTCTATCATAGCCTGGAGAATCCCTTGTTTAAGGAAGTGTTTCTTTATCTTTGTCATGTCTCGATCACCCCACCTCCATGACAGCTATCTCGACATGGCTATGAGTCTTGTTCTTTGGAGTTGCCCTGCCCCTAGCCCGGGGCATCCACCTCTTAAGGACTATCCCTTTATGTACAGCTATTGCAATAATCTTGAGCCGCTCAGGGTCTAGATCCTTTACTTCAGCGTTGTTCTCAACGTTCTTTAATAGCCTCAACATGTGCTTGGCGGCTTTAACAGGGTATCTTCCAGCAGGCCAGCCCCATTTTGCGGCCAGACCTCTCCTATGAGCCTGTTTTCTATTGGCATGCCTGAAAGGCACTGCTTCTTTTTTCTCTATGACTCTCTCAAGGAATTTCTCTGCGTCTTTCAGCTTCATGCCTCTTATCGCTTCTGCTACTTCCCTCATTACCTTGGGGTGGACAGGCACGTCCCAGAGCATGGCTTTTGCGATCTTTGACTCATCCCTGAACTTGAAGCTATACTTCCATACTGGCATGGTCTTTCACCTCACTACTTCGACGCTACGTGGAGGCTGCTTCTTGTTGCCTTGAGACCGGGCTCTCCGTGGGTGACGATCTTAGTTGTGTGACTGAACTCGCCTAGATAATGACCTATCATTTCTGGGACGATCCTTACGGGGACGAATTCTTTCCCATTATATACCGCTATAGTTAGACCTATCATTTCAGGTAGAATAACGAGATCTCTAACATGGGTCTTGATAACCGGGCCTCGTTTACCTTTTCCAGCTTTCCCTTTCTTCTTTACTTTCCTTATTTTCAATAGAAGCTTCTTCTGAGCAGGAGTAAATCCTCTTAGCAGACTCCTACGTTGCCTCGACGGAAGCAGTTTTACAAACTCGTCTAGAGGCATCTCCAGCAGTTCTTCTAGGCTCTTCCCCCTATACCTGAACTTCTTCCATTCTGGCGGAATCTCCATATCTGCCACTTCTTTTCTCCCCTCATCGAGACGGAGTAGTTAGCTCCTTTAATACGTTCCGCAGGGAATTCTAGGTCTCCAGATATATAAAGTCTCTAGAGCTGGCGCTATAATACCCTTATCACCTAGATATGAGTGTAAGTATTCTTTTAGCAGCCTGCCTAGGCGTTCTAGCTACAATAACTCGCCCGCCTTCCTCGACAATTCTCTTCCTCATATCCAGATCGTGTTTCTCGGGTACAATGAATACAATCGTTTTACCTCGTTGAACTAGGTTTCTAACGATTATCCAAGGAGGTTTGTCGTCTATTGTTTGTTCTAGGTCTGTAACGACTATGATCCTGCGTGATGGCTCCGAGACAGCATCTATAGCATTCGATATATTCGTCCTACCATAGAAATCCATGTTTAATAATATCTCTGCTAGACTTCTCCTACTAAAAGGACCATTATATATAGTATATTCATGTGAGAAAGTCACAATTTTACGTATATGTCTGGAGAACAATGAAGCTACAAGTATTGTCCAGGACGCATAGGGCTTCATACTTGAACTAGTATCGATCGCTAGAGAAAGTTCTTTCGTCCTGAGCTTTGTCCAGAATACTAATGGACGGGGAGACATTCTTATAATATTATATAGTGACGCTCTGAGATCGAGCCTAGCACCATAATTATTTTTGTATTTTCTCGATACTAATGAGAGCCCGTTCCTTGAGGCAAGCCTTGTAAGCATGCGAGACAAGCTCATGGCTATTCTATCTCTTCCTTCTGCTGTAGAACTCCTATAGAGTTTTCTTAGGATTTCTACAGCCTCCGTGTACTCCATTCTTAAAAGTATGGGTTCAAGCTCGTCCATCGCAACTGGAATACCGCTTGCCAGGGACTCTGTTTGACCTACTATAATCTCTGCCGATTCCAATAATTCCTCTACTTTTTCTTTATTTAATGTTCCTAATCGTGTAGTATCCTCGAGGTTCTTTAACAGTTTCTTGGTTTTGTCAATGTAATAATCCGACATGTCTGCACGGGCAGGATCTAGAGATGAAGCATATGTCTTTGCTTCTCTTAGTGCTTTGGCCGCATATATTGCTGCTTGGAAAAGTGTCTTTTTTTCTCCTTTTATAGTAGCTGGAGGTTTCGATCTCCAGAGTAGCTCTAGACCAATCCTGTCTAGGAGGGCTTCGATATCGGTGTCTTTTAAGTCTTTAAGGTAGGATGCTAGGAGAGATGCGCCTTTCTCTTCGTCCATCGATTCCAGCGCTGTAGATAGCATTTCGATAGAGATGTTATCTACATAGTTTCCTCTCATTACCATTTCCTGGACTACTTCCGGAGTTAGTTCTTTTGATCTTTGTAGAAACGAGAGTATCCGTTCCGGGTCCCTCACAGGTCGTCCTTCGAGTATACGGTTTTTAACTGTCCTAGCTATTTTCTTCGCCGTTGATATATCGTGTTTCTTTATGGCTGCTTCTCCGATTTTCAGGAGTGCCGACTCTGACAGGTTAGACAAATACTCGTCGTCGAAACCCATCTTTGACTCGATCTGTAGATATATTTCATCTCTTGTCAGTCTTGTTTTCATCGACTTAGCGGCGTGAAGTAAATCACTATATCCTTCCCTAGCCAACTTATGCGCTATACTCCATAATGCCCTGTTATCAGCTATTTTTTCGCTTCCTTGAGGACCCTTGATAGCTCCTATTCTCTTCAGCTTCGTGTAAGCTGATTTTATCTTGACGCGCTCTTTTTTCTTTGCATGCCTGGTTAATCTTTTAATTGATACATGTGTTCCAGGCCTCGCTCCTAGGACTTCTAGTTCTTTCATGATCTCTTGATGTATTTTCTTTACTCTCTCATCGAATCTATCGTTTTGAGTAATACTCAGTATCTTCTCACGAATGTATTTTTCGTCCTTTTTCAGCGTTGTCCAAGATGACTTGATAATTAAAACTAGTTCGTCGACGTCAAGCCAATCCCTGCCCGATAACCCCATATAGTTCTCTGATAATGAGTATGAGACAAGTACCTCTCCTGTGCCTATTCGTTCGCCTTCTCTCCTAAACTCGTCTGCTAGTACTAATAGTATGGTCTTTAGTTCTTCAAGAGAGTATCGCGTCGTCAATACTCGTCACCGACCGCAGTACCTCTAGGATAATAGCCTTATCCTCTGGACGTTTCACGAGAATGGTTTTCGCCGCGTAGACTATATCATCGGTGTCTACTACTTGTTTCCCTTTAAGTTTTGCTACTGCCTGCGACATTCTTGCCCACATAACGAGCTCTGCTGTACCTGGCTTGTAAGTTAGTCTAGTATTTCTTAAAGACTCTACAACATTCATCATTATTTCTTTGACGTAGCCCGGTATAGTGACGTCTCTTCTTGACCTAAGATCAATAATTTTGGCTTCTACGTGTCTCGGTGGATAATTGAATTCTATTCTAACTACTCTTCGGAGAAACGCATCGCTTAATTCATTCTGTGCTATATCCTCGGGATTACTCGTGAATATTATCTGGAACCCGTCTCCAGACGCTTTAAACACTCTTTTGAGTTCCGGCACTATTACACGTCGTTTATCGGATATGTCTAAAAGCATGTTTTGAAATTCTTCACTACTCCTTCTGATCTCGTCTATAAGGATCCCTGTATCTAGTATTATCGAGGCAAGTATAGGCCTCGGTATAAAGCTCTCCTCGTTAAATCCTACTTTCATTGCAAGTAGCGGATGAAAGTCGCCTATTACCTTGTATTCGTCATAGTTCTCGCTGCATGGTAGAACAAACGGTCTTTTTCCGCTCCATAGCTCGAGTAATGCCTCTCCGATCTCTGTTTTCCCGGTGCCTGGAGGTCCCTCGAAGAGTACTGGTCTTCCGTTCATGAATGCTGCAAAGGTGAGGGAGATCAATTTCTTGTCTACGATGAGGCCGTATTTTTTCTCAAGTATTCTCTGAGCGGCATCAATGTTTCTTACCGGGTTTTCGAGATCCGATCGAATTACTTCTCCGTATATTACTCTTACTTTTTGGACAATATTATCTGTGCCAGTAGTTCTCATTGTGTTTTCCTCCGATTTATGGTATTATCTCACCGTTAGGATTGATCTTGACGGCGAAGGGTTATTTGGTTGTGGTTTCTACTCGTATGCAAAGCTCAGATCTATTCTCTTTTCCTTGATGTATTCTCCTGGTTGATACATGTTCTCTATACTTATATCATGTTCAAAACGTTCTAGTGCTTCGCACAGTTCCTTGAAGGGACACTTACTACACTTTGCCGGTCTCCTGTCGCCGTATGGAACTATCCCGTACTTCTTAACTAGGACAATATCATCTATGACTCGGAATAAGAGTCCTATTTTCTCGCTGTCTAGTTCTGATATTCTTTTCGCAGCCCGGTACTCTATTCTTAGAACTACTCTTTCATTATTCCTACGTAGCATTAGTCCATAAGCCGTTGCTTGAAGTGAATCACTTAACCATACCCCTTTCCTTGGTCCTTTTCCTGATTTTCTCTCTATTATCTCAATTGAATTGCCTGTGATCCGGTATGCGTCTGGTCTTCCTCTAAGCTTGACGTTACCTATCGTATACTCTACTTTTTCTTCTACATTGTAGCCTTTTCTTTTGCTGAAAAATCCTTTTATTACGTGAAAAATCGTTCCCATGAACATTCTTACTCTAGCAGATAGGGGATGCTTGTAAGGTATATGGATGGAGAAGAAGTATTTTCTCGGACAGTAGGCGAATGTATGAATTTCGCTGGGAAATATTGTGATTAGATCTTCTTTATTCCGATCAGTAGCCGTTTCCCGTCCACCTCCCATTCTTTCTGGTAGACTTCTTCGGGTGGCTTATCTAATCGTAGATTCCTAGCCCTGGTCTCGGTCATTATATAGTTTCTGTGTTTCTCTATAGCCTCGATAAACTCGGGATCTGCCTCTAACCATACTTCAATGTATGCGTCTACCGGCAGTGACAGGTCTTTTCTCATAGCTTGTATTCTTCTGACAATTTCCCGGGCATATCCTTCTAGTATCTCGTCTTTAGTAAGTCTAGTGTCTATTCCAATTATCCCTATATCGGTTTCAACAGTGCTTAGCCAGTTCGGATACTCGACTTTTAACTCTACATGTTTTGGAAGTATTTTTATGACTGTACCTTCTATCTCTGCTTTATGTTCTCCGTGCTCAACGATATCTTTTGCTACTTTCTCTTTGTTCTCCTCGACATATGCTATTACTTTCCGCAGCATCTTCTTGAATTCCGGACCCATGGTCTTATAGTTTGGCTCTACACCGTATACTTTCATGTTCTCGAAGAAGTCTATTCCGACAATCTCTATTTCTTTGACGTTTGCTAGATCCTTGACTATCTGAGCAGCTCTTTCAATAGTATTCCTTAGAGAGTTATCCTTCAGGGCTATGATTAATTTCTTGACCGGACGGCGTAGTTTTATTCCAGCCTTCATTCTCGCTGCTGCGGATGCTTCTGTTAATTTTCTTGCTATATCCATTAGTTGCTCTACTTCATCATCTATCCACTTATCGTCCGGCTCCGGTATCTCTAGAAGATGTATAGTCTCTGGTAGGCTGGGCTCTGCGGGTCTTATCAGTTTCTGGTACAGGTATTCTGTGGTATATGGTATGAATGGTGCAGCCATTAGGAGCCATCCCTTTAGTACATGGTAGAGTACGGCGTATGCTGCAAGCTTACTTTTTGTCGCTTCTTCTTCCCATACACGTCTTCTTATGAGCCTAATGTACCAATGGCTTATGTCTTCTACCGGGAAGTCTTTTACTATTCTCGCGGCTTGGTGGAGCCGTAGATCTTTCATCGCCTCGTGGTACTCTTTTAAGAGCCTATTGAATCTTGATAGGAGCCATTTATCCTCGAATTGTAAGGCTTCTTCCACGTCTTCTAACTTGGTTTGTTCTGGATCGAAGTTATCGATGCTCATATATGTTGATGCGAACGTGAACACGTTCCATATTATGTTAAACGATCTCCAGACCATGTCCATACTCTTCCACGAGAATCTAAGATCTTCCCAAATTGTATTGTTCATTGCCCATAGTCTTATTACGTCTCTAGGAACCCTTGATATTAGTTCTTCGAACTCTATATAGTTACCTAGGGTCTTGTGCATTTCTTTACCTTCCTCGTCTAGTGCGAAACCATGCACAAGAACTCTCTTGTAAGGTTTCTCGTCAAAGCCTATTATTCCGCTCCTAAGCAGACTAAAGAACCATCCCCTTATCTGATCGTGGCCCTCGACTATGAAGTCTACTGGTTTTAGGGATTCGTAGAGCTCCTTGTTTCTCGGATAGCTGAGGCTTGCATAGAATGCTATACCACTATCGAACCATACATCTAAAACATCCGGCACTCTCTTCATCACGCCGCCGCATTTAGGACATTTCAATGTTACCCTGTCAATCCATGGCCTATGTAATTGCTCTGGTTTATGGCCTCCTAGCTCGACTAGCTCGTCTACGGATCCTATGACATGCCTGTACCCACAGCTGCTGCATTCCCACACCGGTAATGGAATGCCCCAGAACCTCTGCCTGCTTATTACCCAGTCCCGTAGTTCCTTCAATAAGTTTATGAATCGTATAGTTGCCCAGTTCGGCCTCCATTCTATTGATCTAGCCTCTTCTATTAGGCGTTCTTTCAGCCTTCTAACCGCTATAAACCATTGTTCTGTGGCTCTAAGCACGAGAGGCGTCTTACACCGCCAACAAACCGGGTATCTGTGGATTATACTTCCCTTATGGAACAATGCACCCTTCTTCTCCAGATCCTCTATTACTGCCTTATTTGCATCAGTTCTAAAGTACATGCCATGGTATCTTCCAGCGTCCTCGGTCATCTTTCCTGTGTTATCTACAAGCGATATTAGTGGAGCCCCCACATTTTTCTCGTTTATTTCGTAATCTATTTCTCCATGTCCGGGAGCCGAGTGCACGAGACCCGTTCCTTCAGTTGCCGTGACTGCATCGGGAGCAAGAACAACTTTATGATATGGGGCGAGCTTTGCTTGTGCAGGCACAATGTCCTCTAGCGGATGTATATATTCGAGGCCTTCGAGCTGTGTGCCCTTGAACTCCTCTAGAACCTCGTACTCGGTTTTACCCGCTTCGCTCATTACTTTTTCGAGTCTTGCCTTCGCTAATATCAGTATTTCTCCGTCCACTTTGACTTTTACATAGTCGAGGTCTGGATGGGCCATCACGAATGCGTTTGCTGGAAGAGTCCAGGGTGTCGTGGTCCATATAAGTAGATACTCGTTTTGTGAATTTTTGACCTTAAACTTGACATATATGCTCGGATCCTTTAATTCCTTGTATTCGCTGACTTCGTAGTCTGCAAGTGTCGTCTCACATCTCGGGCACCAATGTACTACTCTCTCGCCCTTGTAGAGTAGGCCTTTCCTCCATGCTTGTTTTATCAACCACCATCCGGACTCAATGTACTCATCTCTGTAGGTTACATAGGGATTCTCCCAATCCATGAATACTCCTATCTCTTTAAACTGCTCTGTCATAGCCTTGATGTTCTCATCAACGAACCGTTTACAGCTCTCAACAAAATTCTCTACTCCTATTTTTTCTATAATCTCTTTCTTGCTCTTTATCCCGTACGCTTTTTCTATTTGAACCTCTATGGGGAGACCATGTGTGTCATATCCTGGTATATCCCACACATTATAACCACACATCCTATAGTACCTTAGTACAGTGTCTTTGATTACCTTGTTCCAGGCCGTGCCCACATGTATTGATTTAGCAGACGCGTAGGGTGGGCCGTCTAGGAAGTAGAATTTTTTCTTTGATCTCATCGACTTCTTCTTTACCTTATAGTATATCTTGTTCTCGTCCCAGAACTTCTTTATCTCTTCTTCTAACTTGAACTGATCGTATTTTATCTTTTCAAGATTGTTCTGTATCGATACCATTAATTCTCACCTAGCCCTACTACTTGCTCGTATCTATCCAGTCTACCTTCACATGTATGCTTCCTAGAATTGTTTTTACCAAGTTAGATATTTCCTCTTCGAGGCCAGGAGTATCCACATATAATTCGAGGTATCTGAAATCAGGATGAAGCATTGACTTATGCTCGACTATTTTTGCGTTATATCTTTCCTCTAATAATTTTTTTACTTTTTCGTGGAGGTCTGCGTCGAATGTATTATAATATATACGATATAATTTTTTCATATCCTACACCCGCACCACATACTGTGTCCGCGTCATATGGTTAGATAGCTAAGAGATTAATGGCTTACCTCCATTGTTTAACTGTTCGACTATAAGCACACAATTGAATTAATTAAATAAAGGAGAAATACCTCGTAGAATATCGGTGAATGATATGCCTAGAATAAGCGCACTCGTAAAAATAGACAGTAAGGGTCGAATAACTATACCCCAACCTATCCGAGAAGCACTAGGACTCGAAACAGGAATGTACGTCGTACTCCTTGCAGACATCGACAGAGGAGAAATACTTGTCTCGCCGGTCGCTACAAGCTCGAAGCATGTATATGAGTTCGAGCTGGAGTTTAGAGACGAGCCAGGAGCATTGGCGAAAATCGCGAACTTATTTGCCTCGAATAAAGCTGATATTATTGCGTCGAAATGCGCCAGCATAATGCGTGGGGAAACAGCTGGATGTACTCTTATCGTAGACTTCTCTAATGCATCCAAAAACGCTGATGAAGTAGCAAAAGAACTAGAAAAACTCGATATCACTAATATAGTGAAATACAGGCGTTTCGAAACATACTAGTACTCCTCAACCACTATCGTGGCCCTCATAACTGAAAGAGAGGGAATAAATTCCTGTTTTTCCGCTTGAGACTACAAGGATCCAGGCTTGCAACAAGAATTCGACTACGAAGATCTAAGAAGGATAGCCATTAAAATAGCCGGCGAAGCTTCTGGGATGCTTAGAGATCTCGCCTGCACAAGCGAGAAGCTTGGAGAGAAAATAAGCGGCGAAACAGTGAGAGTTGACATTATAGCTGAGGACTATATCGTCTCCGGGCTAAGGGCAGAGCTAGGCGATGATATTAGAATTGTCACTGAGGAAAAAGGAGTTATTGGAAGAGGACGTCTCACAGCAATAGTTGATCCGTTGGATGGAAGTAAGAATTATCTAAACTGTATACCCTGGGCCTCTGTCTCAATAGCCTTTGTACCTTCTAATAGATCGCTTAGAGACGTGGTAGCCGGAGCAGTCTCACCCATATTCTACGGTGAACCGATATCGTTCGCCCGAGGACGTGGCTGTCGCCTGGGACATTCCCCTGTGAAAAAACAAGAGCCTCCCGAAAGATTTATCTATGTCTACATAGAGCAGCCGGATGCAGCTCATAGTGTCGCAAAGATAATCGGCGAGCTCGGCGGAGGCTACAAGATAAGGAGCCTCGGCAGCGCAGCACTGGAAATATCTTATGTCGGGCTGGGACGTGGAACGGCATTTATCGACCTCCGGTCAAAGCTAAGAAACGTCGATCTTGCAGCTGGACTAGGCGTTGTACTAGAGTGTGGCGGGGACTTAATAGACGGTGAAGGCAGGCCCCTCGACACCCCGGTAGACAATGTATATAGAGCTGGGACAGTTATAGCGGCTCCAGATAAAAATCTTCTTAAAAACATATATGGAGTCCTTAGCTAGGCTCCGATGAGTGTAACAGTCTCTTTTACCCCGGGCAATGCCCTTATTCCTGTGACAACCTCATCGATCAACCTAAGATTGGGACTTATAAGCCTCACCACAATATCGTAAAGGCCATAAGTTATCACTACCTCGTCTATTTTATCGCCAAAATTCCTCTTTATACTAGAAGCAACCTCATATTCCCTACCGACCTCAGTGCTTATCAAAATGTAACACTTTATCTGCTCCGACATAATCGCCACCTATATCTACCACTTCAATAGTCCACTACTTCATATTGAAGCCGAGAACGCGCAGAGTCTTAAATATTTCGCAGCTCATCCTCTTGAAAAGAATCATTCTAATAACGTTACTCCCCTACCGTATATCTATCTTGGCCCGGCACTGATGACTCCGGACACCTTGACCTGTCTCAGTAAAGATACAGGGATGAGACTGGGCCGGCGCTACTGAGCCGGGCCAATGCTGTACCGTAGCTTGGCGATAGCCCCGCCCATTAATAATAATCGCTCGCCTATAGGCGAGTCTCGTGGGACAAGAAATATTGTTGCTCTATAACGCTCGGCGTTTTCGAGGATCTCGCCTGCTTTTCGAGAAATCTCTTCATCAAGGCTGTAGAGTAGTGTATCAACTATTATGAGTTTCTCGACAGCGCCCAGTGATGATGCTTCATGGATCTCATCTAGGCCGAAAACTACTAGTCCTGGTTCTTTTGCCGCTATCCGCATTATTTCTTCAAATTCTTGTTCTGCTCTTGTAATAGCGAAGTCTTTTAGTGCTTGTGATATGGTTTGTCGTCTTAATGCTTCCTCGATTCCGTGTTTTCCTCCCATCGACACATTATCTATTATTATTCTAATATTTGGCATTAATTGTTTGATTTTTTCTGATACTATGTTTTTTAACGTCCCAGGACCTGCGACTACTAGTATGTCTGCATTGTATCTTTTTGTTATTTCTACTACTTGTTTAGCGATAGAATCTATTATTCTAGACAATATAGTCTCTCGGGAAGGATCATCTTTCCCCGGGAGTTTAATGTCTTCATCGATAACTATCTTGTATCCATGCATTGAAAGAACAGCTATAGCGTATTCGTCGTAGTCTACAGCAACAATAACGGCTCTTCCTTTTGGACCCGATGATTTCAGTTTTTCTATTATCTTCTTGTCCCAGCCTTTGGGGCGCTCGATTTCAATGCTTTTACCCGGTGTAACTATAATTGATTGATGCTTGCCTGTCACACCATATTCTTCGGGGCCTTCGACAATGACTCCGAAGAGTCGTAGCTTTCCTGTGAATGCTTGAAAGTCTACTTCCTTTATCTTTATTTTTACAATAATAGGCCTTCTCTCTTTTTCTCCTCGACCTTTAAACGCGACTTCTCTAACAGTCTTAGCCTTTACTAGGTCTCCGGGCCTGAGCACTGTTTTTAGTACCCAGAGATCTTCCTCCGATTCTGGCTGTACCCGTAGTCTTGTTGCTCTCCTATCTAAGACTTCAACTTTCACTTTGAAAAAACACCTCGCTAGGTAAGTAAATTTAGAAGAGGACGATAAGGCCCTATTCATAAAATAAATATATCTTCCTCGATTCTTTCCGCGTTTTCTGGTGGATTCTCTACTATTCTTATAGTCGTCTTATGCATTTTCTCGAGATCCTTGACTACATCTTTAATCTTCGGTATCACTATTACTACTTGCTTGTCTAGTGGTTGCGACAACTTGATTCCTTTTAATTTCTTAGCAGACCATATTGCTTTGTTTATTCTAATTATGTTACGTGCTATTTCTGCTAGCGCTTTTCTTTCTTCTATGTCTGTTATAAAAGGTGAAGGATAGAGCTCCTTGTGAACCGTTCCTCCATATAGTTTACGGAAGATATAGTCTGTTACGAAAGGCATGATAGGTGATAGTGCGATTAGTATTCTTCGTAGGATCACGTGTATAGCCTTCCATGCGGCCTTCTGCTCGTCTTCTGTAAACGAGCCGTCTCTATTGTATGCTCTGTGCTTGACGAGTTCTATATAATGGCTAGCATAGATGTCCCAGGCATACTCGTATATAAGAGTGGCTGGATCATATACATCGAGCTCCATATAGGCTTTATCGATCTTTTCAAGGTATTCGTCCAATAGAGCTAAGAATGCCTTGTCCAGGATGGTTAGCTCCACGTTCTCTGGTTCTGGAAACGCTGAGGCTAGTCTTGCTAGATTCCAGAGCTTGGTCGCAAAGTTACGTCCTGTCTTAACTTTCTTTAGATCAAACTTGTAGTCATAGCCGAGTCTTGAAGCTATCGCGGCCCAGAACCTGAACGCGTCGGCGCCATACTCTTCAAATATAGGTTCAGGATCAATGACGTTGCCCAATGATTTATGCATTGGTCTCCCGCGAGGATCGAGACCCATACCCGTGATTCTAACCCATCTGAAAGCTGGTTTTCCTGTAATCTGGTATACTCTGAGCAACGTATAGTATAGCCATGTACGTATGATGTCCTGTCCCTGGGGCCTCAATGTATTTTTGAAAGCCTTCTGGAAGAATTTTTCGTTCCTCATCCAGTGTGTTACATAGAGTACGCTTATGCTTGAGTCGAACCATGTGTCGAAAACCTTGGTTTCGCCACGGAGATGTTCCTTGCCGGCGCCACATACCGGGCACTTCTCCCATGGAGGATCGTCTCTCCACGGACGATAATACTTGCCTGGCTCAGGCAGTAATGCTGATCCACACTTCTCACAGTACCATATCGGGATTTCTGTCGCATAATATCGATCCCTTGATATTGGCCAGTCCATTGTAATGCTCTCTATCCAGTCGAACAGTTTTCTCCTATGCATCTCTGGCTTGAAGTCTATCGTCGACGCTATCTCCTTTATCTTTTCTTTGAATTCGAGCTGTTTCAAGAAGTACTCTTTCCTATAGATTATCTGGAGCTGTGTTTTACAACGCCAACATACTGGAACATTATGCTTTATTTTCTCCTTTTTAACTAGTAGTCCTTCTTTTTCTAGCATCTCGGCGATTTTCTCCCTGGCTTCTTCGACCTTTAATCCAGCGATTGGACCTGCTTCTTCTCGCATCGTCCCGTCTGGATTAATCAGCCACTTCGGCTTCAAACCTAATTCAAAGAATAGACGTACATCGTTTTCATCTCCAAAACTACATACCATCATTAGACCCGTGCCGAAGCTTGGATCTACGCTGGGGTGCTCGATTATCTTAACCTCATGCCTATATATTGGCGCGATCGCGGTTTTTCCACGGTATTTCTTGTATCTCTCATCGTCTGGATGATATGCGAGTACCGCGCATCCAGCTAGTAGTTCTGGCCTCGTGGTAGCTACTACTAGGTCTTCTCCTGTCTCCTTAACCTTATAGACTACATAGTATACATAGCTTTCTTTCTCCTGGTATTCTATTTCTGCTTCTGCAAGAGTTGTGCGGCATCTTGGACACCATCGTACGGGTCGGGAGTCCTGGTAGATTAGGCCTCGTCTATAAAGGTCGATGAATGTGGCTTGTGTTAGTGTACGGTATACTGGGCTATCTGTTCCATTCTTCCAATAGTCGAAGGAGCAGCCCATCCGTCTCCATACCTTCACTATTTCTGATTCTGCCTCGTCTAAGAACTCTTTACATAGTTCTAAGAATTTCTCTCTTCCTTCGGGGGTTTTCGCCATTTCATGCGCGTATACTCCTTTCTTTTTCTCTACTTGTACTTCTACGGGAAGCCCATTTCTATCAGCGTAGAACGGTACGAGGACATTGTATCCTTTAAGCCTAAAGTATCTGGCGATCATGTCTATTTGGGCATAATGAGCTGCTCCCGCTACATGCCATTTACCACTAGCATAAGGAGGAGGCGTGTCGATAGTGATTACTTCTCTAGGATCTTCTGGATCAATAGTAGGCTTATAGTAGAGTTCTTCACGTTCCCACGTCTCTAACAGTTCTTTCTCGTATTTTGGATTCCAGCGTTTTTCTTTAAGCGAAGGTTTTAATTCTACCATCCTTTACCACCGACCCATTAATGGCATTGTAAACATCTAGGTAAAAATAATAGTCTAACACCAGCCAATAACCCCACGGATCATATGTATATGAACATACGCCTACACTAGGATGATGCGAATTGAGCCAGAATAACTATGTGGTCGAAGACTCCGACAATGTAGAAGAATACGATGGGGAAAAGATACTTGAATATATAGCTTTCTTCTTTATAGGCCTAGTATTCTTTACGTTAGGAATCTCAGGGAAACCCGCCGTCTCCAGCATAACAATCAGTCTCCTTATAATTGTTTACGCGATAACAATATCGTTATCAGAATCATACATAAAATACGTGCTCGTAGCACTCGTATCCACGCACATAGGCTCCATCATATCGTATTATTCGAGCCCCCTTATACTTCCATTCGTAATTATAGAAAGAAGCGCTAATTACTCATCGATAAACATAGACTTCGTCCAGATAATACTAGCTTATGAAATTATCAGGGCGAAGCCTTGGAAACGGGAAAATTCAAAAACCCCTAATAAGATAGGAAATGATGGGAATGCCGGGGAAGCCGCGGTAGTATAGCCCGGCCCAGTATGCGGGCCTCTCGAGCCCGTGACCCGGGTTCAAATCCCGGCCGCGGCACCAGATGCGCGGGATCCCTAAACACCCTATTCTTCTATATTCCTCTTCCAGCGTTCCTTTGCAGCCTCAAATGATGCTTTTCTCAGGCTCTTTTCTAGCATAGAGACTGTTACTTCGTCTTTAACCTTTGCAACTGCTATGTTTCTGTGCCCGCCTTTATCTTCTACGATACCCATATCATAGAGTTTTGACAGTATACTTTCAGCCTCGCCTTTTCCTGACCTGATTATTAGTAGGCGTGATCCTTCTTCTTTCTCGACGAGAACCGCTACAGGAAAGTTTATTATCTTGTATATGGCTGACGCGAGCGCACTGGTTCCCCTCTTACTCCATGCCCCTCTAGCATCGACAAACTTGACATAACCGAGATTCTTTGCCGACATCGCCAGGTCCATTGCGACTTTTCTGATTTCTTTATCGCTGGACTTGGATATCTCCATTCCTAGCTTAACGAGGTTCTCTTTCTCTTCTACTCGCTTAGGTTCACCGCTGCCGGCCCTGGGGATTATTTTGTCTATCTTTATCTTTACTTCTTCAAAAGGAATAGGATTAGATATCCATCTGACATACTTTGACCAGGCCTCCCTGCTCCTTGTCTGGTTTAACGCTTTCGAGATTGATGCTGCAAGCGTTATGATGCCCTCCGAGGCCTCTATTTGTTTCTTAATATGTTTACCTCCCTCGAGTACTGCTACCGCCTTTACGAATTCTCTTAATCTAGGCGTTATCTTTACATTTAATCCCTCAAGGAATCTCTGGAGCAATATAGATGTCGGGGATTTCCCAACTACCACGAATACCTGGTATTTTTCTTCAAGATCGTGAATAGCATTTATGGTCGAGCTATGATGGTCAAAGTAGAAGATCTTACTGTTACAGTTTTCTCTCATCCACTTAATTGTTTCCTCGACTTCCTGGGTAAAAGGAATATCGAGGAGCACGACTGTTCTCCAACATTTGCCTGCTTCCCGTATCTTAGAAATGCTCCGTGGACCGGACGGTATGAGGCATACTTTCTGTCTTCCTTTCTCTGGGAAGACTCCTTTTACTTCTTGGACATATACTAGTAGTGCAGCTGCAACGACTCCGTCTGCGTCCCAATCGGCTATTACTGCTACATTACACTCCTCCATCGTAGTCAACCCAATGATTTGCTGGATACCCCAACTCAGCGTCTACCGTAAGGATTTCTATCTAGAATAACATTTAAAATCCTAGCTACCTGGATTCATCTCTTCTTTTTAGAAGACCAGTATTTCTTGTTCATCGAGTACTCCTCGATTGCCTTAAATAGTTCTCGATAGAACCCTCTTTCGCCGTGAGATAATAATGCATTCATTACCCTACGAGCCCTGCTAGGACCTACCCCTGGGGCCATCAATGCCTCGATAACATATCTAGACAATCCTTCCCTATAGTATTCGATAAAGAGCTGCGCTCTATCATAGACCTCGTTAATTCTCTTATTAGCATCCCCTCTCGGTCTTCTTCTTGTATCAAGATACTTCTTAAAGACCCTGGATGTCTCATGGCCCCACTCGGTATCCGGTAGAGGCGCGATAAATCTAGCTTTACAACGCGGGCAATAGATATCGTCGTTATCGAGTAGTTCTACTGTTCTACTCCACGAGTATCCACAGCTCGCGCACTGAAGCAGAACTCTTCTCCTCTTTATTCTTCGCTTGTAGCTCTCTATTAGGGTAGTTATAGCTACCGTTCTAAGGTCAACTGCTTTGTCCTTTCTAAGGTATGGATTGGAAAATACTTCTTTTAGCAAGCATGATTCTGACCCCATAGGAGTGATCCCGATATCGTTTAGTCTCTCTAAGAATTCGTCTACAGCGTTAAAATCTAGTTTATCATAGGTTATCTCTCTTAGAGCCTCGATCTCGACAAGGGTGCCCTCATAGCTCCTCGCTATCCTCTTCATTAACTCCCTTGAGATACTTGAGTCTGGGTCGATTACACCCATTCTTTTAGCTACCTGAGAGAAACGTATCTGGTATGCTATGCTGGATTTGACAGCGTCTTGTACTAGGATCCTTCTCTCTACTGGATCCATCTTTTTTGCTTCAAACAAGGCGTTCTTGAGATCTCTTGGCGACATTCTTAACGGGGCATTAAAAACTATCGCGTAAGGAATATAGTCGAAGACCACTCTATGGCCGTGTCGTTCCAGTAGCTTAGAAAGAAGAAGGGCCAGTGCAAAGTTTCCCTTGCTCCCCAAGCACGTATATAGGACAATATAATCCTTAAAGGATTCTATAACGGGCTCCGAGAAGCCGAGGATTATCCCGTTCCACTGGGCTCTAGTCGAACGAGCAGTTTCTATTATCTTTGCAACATGGTCGTCTCTCATACCTCGTTCTTTTAACAGTTTCAAACAGGCTTTCTCATCTACCATGCAAAGAGAAAATATGCTACAGGCTTCTCTAGCAACCTTATAGTCTACGGGAATAAGCTCGCCTTCCCAGGAAGGAACTAATCCCTCGGCCTCAGCAATGAGCCTAGCGTATATTTTGTTGTTTTCGTAATCGATGTCTAGAGCTTCCCAGATTCTTCCCGCTAGTACAAATCTAAACTGCTCAGTCTCGCTCTTAGCAAGTTTTGCTTCTATAAACCTCTCACTGAGCTCTCCTATTTTATCACCTGTTATAACATCATATACAGTGTAGTTTCTTTCATCGGGGATCATCGACACTTTATAGAAATAAGAGATGGTCCTTCTCCCCATTTTGAGCCTTGAACCATCTACTATTCTAACTATACCTAGCTTATCCATGAACTCAGCCACTTCTAAAAACTCATCGTATCCAAGTCTCCTAAACGGTCCGGATCTCGAAACAATATCGTAAACCGTGCTCATCTCGATTAATCTATCCTCAAGAACCATCGCGGCTATCTGATGCATAAGTGCGTCTAAAGGGTTAACATGTATTTTTAGATCCTCTAGATTCCCCTTCATAGCTCTAAAAGCAATAACATTGGACTCCAACAACTCGAACAAATTATTAGAAGTAACTATGTACGCCCTACTCGTTTCGCCGAATCTATGGCCGGCTCGACCTGCTCGTTGCGTCATCGAAATCACGCTTCTGGGAGACAGAAACTGGATTACTAGCTCGATATCTCCAATATCTATCCCAAGCTCCATGCTTGAAGTCGCTACGAGAACCTTGGCACGACCCGTCTTAAACTCCTTTTCAGCGTCTTCCCTTACAGACCTCGATAAACTACCGTGATGTACAAGAACTAGGTTCTCTCCTAGAATCCTAGATAAAGCAGAGCCAAGTTTCTCTGCTGTTCCACGAGTATTAACAAAGACTAGAACTCTCCCATCTACATTTTTCACTAGTTCTGCTATTTTTGACGCTGCATTTTTCCAAAACCCGTCGTCGTCAACAGAATGAACCTCGATCTCATAGAGCTTGGGTGAAGGATCGATAACCACCTCCACTCGTCTACCAGATGCTAAGAGATTAACGGCTTCTCTAATCGACCTCTTTGATAAAGTTGCACTTAGACCTATCCTCTGTATCCTATGATTTGATAGTCTTTGCAGTCTTTCAAGCAGGACGGAAAGCTCGCTTCCTCTTTCACTATCAATTAGTTCATGTACCTCATCCACAATTACCCATCGTGTCTCTGCAAATAATTTCATCGCATTCTTCACTGTTAACAACATATTCAGGGATTCCGGCGTTGTAACCATTATGTCTGGAGGATCTTTTAGAAATCTTTTCCTCGTACTTGTCGTCGAATCACCATGTCTTAGCATAAGACTAAAGCCTGCTTGGTACACGATTCTCTCTATTCTATAGACTATATCTCTGTTGAGAGCCCTTAGTGGCGTTATATAGATTAGTTTGACTCCTTTAACGGCCTTAAGCTCCTGTTTCCTTAGCATGAGGGAAAGCACGGGGAATAACGCCGCTTCAGTCTTTCCACTTCCTGTAGGGGCAACGATTAGCGTGTTATGCCCTCTGAGTATTGTCGGGATACTTTTTTCTTGGACTGGTAGAAGCCTTGTGTATCCTAGTTCATTCATGACACGTAGCATTTCCGTGTGCAGGCCGCTGGCAACATTCATTATTCTAGTGCACCTTTCATGCCCTTCCTATCTCCTAGTCTTATTATTTTCCTCTAGGGCTTATTACCAGATCTTGGAATAGGCCTTGAGAGCTGAGACACATCCTTGTAGTGTTAGAGGCGTATTATATGGGGCAATACTGGTTCTAGCTCACATTATCGTTATCGGATTCTTCTCTGAGTATGTTGGGAGGATCGTTATAGGAGATCTACTTGTATCAATGGGAAGAATACTTGTGGGTATTATAGGGATCGTATCGATATCGATCATTGTTTATGTCATTGCCCGTGGCTTCATCGAAGTAATAGTCTATGGAATAATACTTGCCTCTGCCATGTCTTTTACGGGGCTAGAATGGGTTGCTCCTGTAACCCTCTATTTCTTGCTCATGGGCATCCTATATGTTATAGGACTCTTCGGACGTAAAAATCACGAACCACTATCCGATTTCATTAGATTTAGACAAAGAAAGTTCTATGTGTCCCCTATAATGGTTGCCCTAACAATGGCTCTTGTAATATACGAGTATCAAGGACCAGGCTCGGTTAGCCTTATATTATTATCTTCGATTCTAAGCGCTATTTTAGTCTCTCCATTCGCTTACGATGCGAAGAGAGCCCTAGTTTACGGAGTTATTGCTTCGAACCCTTTTACAGCCCCCTTCTCAATAGCCCTTGTAAGTCATTTTCCTATTAAGATGGCATCATGTAATGGTATTAGACTGGGGCGGATCATTGGAGTCTTTGACCCGTTTAACTGTAATGCTGTTAGAAAAGTTCGCCACGATCTCTGTTTTATATGCTCAGAGGGACCTGCCGTGCTTTCTATCAATAATAGGGATCGATATAGAGTAATCATAGTAGACCGAGGACACGAATTCCTAAGCTTGATCTCCAACGTATTAGTGGGAGAAGAACGTGCTATTTTCGTCAGTATCGGGCCCAAAGGTGACATCAAGACAATTGACGATCTTTACAAGAGAATGGAGCTCTTTGAAAACAATAAGCTCGGCAAGCTCCGACTCAATATTGATTCTAGTATTGATGATACATTATTTCATACTTTAATGAGCGTTATACTGGATACTGCCATAGAGAACAACATAGTATTAGTGATCGATGATGGAGAGGGTGTGTTTATTAGTACTATTATATATGAATATAGTATGCTACGCTTGTTCAGCAAACACAAGAAACTCATATTAAAAACGTCGAAAATCGATGAGCCACGTGTTCTAAGAGCTCTATTAGATACAGGATCTGGAATAATCATGGGTACAAGTATAAGCATTGTGTCGTTGCAAGCCTTCTTCCACAGTCTCGGGATAACTGATATTAGCTATGACTTCTGGAGACTACACGAGTTTATGCTTGCGAATAAATTATTCATAATATATCCGTACTGTAATAACAATATCGTCCTTGCATCAAACTAGGTCTTAGTTAAACCTAGTCATCTTATAATATTCCTATATACACAATTTGATCGAGGTGTGAATAAAATGGCACAGTCTCAGGCAGAACCTGTAGAAGAAATCGATACAGAGATCGAGGTAACGGAGTTTAAAGTATCTCCGGAATTTCTAGAGGCTATGCTGGTAGCAGTAGATCTATTGGAAAAAGTCTCGACGGGCGAATTAACGCTTAGCGAGGCCCGGGCTATATTTGAGGAAAAAGTTAATCCAGTTATCGCACATATAAGAGAAACCTCTCGTCCCGTAAGAGGAAAATCAAAAACGAAGAAATCTAAGAAGAAGTCCTCGAAGAAGACTAAGACAAAGAAAGAGTCAAAAACAAAATCTAAGAAGTCTAAATCAAAGAAGTCCAAGTAGCCGTTCTATTTTTACAGGGCTTCCGAGATTAAACGTATCTTTGCTTGAGTCATGATATTGGCCTATAAAGAATAACGCTTGACGGACGGAGTATATCCTAGTTCCTTGAGGGTCTCTATGATGGTTTCTTCGGGCACTCTTCTATCGAATACTACGACTACCCTGTTCTTTCCACCTTCTTTGATAAGTTTCAGTTTGTCTACGACTACTCTTCCAAGAATCATATCATTCATACTCTTGGACGGTACAAGATAATCCTTGAACTTCTTCCTCTGAGTCTCATAGAACACGTCAAAGTTCCTGAGAATCCTAAATGCCTCGTTCACATCATTTGGCTCTATGCCGAGTTTCTCCACAATTAATCTAAGCAACTTCTCTGCTTCGTCAACGCTAAGCTCAACGCTCTTGTACTTCCCCATATCTATCTCGACTACTATCTCCTTACTCATATCCATAGCACCTAATAGAATATTCGTAAACTAGCAAGAATATAAACCTGCAGTAGTGGTTCAGCTTATCATCGTTTTCTCAGCAATATCGGGTTTAGTAGCATAGAAGACTCTAGGGCATATTTTATAGTACAACAACTGCAATACTATAGATTGGGCTAGTAGAATTCCCCGGGTGCAGGAATATGCTAAGAATCGTATATTCTGCAGCATCAAAGTTCAAGTACGTAACACAGAGCCTCGCCAAAATCAATGATGAAGGAATATTTCATTTCGCTCCCGACCAGTTAGCTGCTCAAATAATGAGTCCTGACAAAACAACTATGGCAGTACTCAAAATGCCTCCTCTCTCATTCGACGAGTACATCGTCGACGAAGAACTAGCCCTAATTGTAAAAACAGACGAGTTTAACAAAGTTGTTAGAAGAGCTACAAGAAACGATGATTTAATAATCGAGTACGACTATGACCAGCAAATACTCCTATTATCGCTGAGAGACCGTAAAACTGGTCTAATACGACAATTTACTATAACGTCTATTCCGGCAACAGACTTTAAACTAAGAGAGCCAAAGATAGATTCGACTGCAAGATTCCATATGCTTTCAGACGATTTCAAGACTATTATCCAAGACAGTAAAATCGTGGGAGATACAGTTACATTCATTGCAAAGCCTGAGGAAGTAATTGTAAAATCCGAAGGCGAGGAGAAGGAATATGAGTGGATAATGAAGGAGGGGGATCCCCTAATTACACTTGATGTAGATGAAGAAACCACGAGCACATATACTCGATCGAGCCTGGAAGTCACATCTAAACCTACGGGTGCCGCCGATAACGTAAAAGTAAGCTATGCAACAGATTATCCTATGCAGATTGAATACACTTTTCCTAACGGCGAAAAACTCGTAATATACATAGCGCCGTCATTCTAGATTTTCCTTTTTCTCTTAGTCCTTGAACCGACTCTTCTACTGCTCCTACTAGTGCTTTTGCTTGTGATTAGTTGACCGACCCTATTTATGAGATCACTATTTGGCGTGTTCGCTAGGCTTTTTAGAGAAGGTATAACGGCATAGAGCTGCTTACACGATAACCCTCTTCTAGGATACGCGACAGATAAACAGTAGGGACATAAGTTCAATGCTTCTCCTCCATACACGCATCGTATCGTAATACCTCGGCGACCACATAGATCGCATCTCTCCCACGCAAGCGTGAGCGTATTCATATCCCATCCCACCGATAATTTCCCGTCAAGCCATTCTCCATGACACCATGCGTCCCTCCTCCCTCACCGCGGACTACCCCAACGGGCATATTATAGTGTCGCCCGCCGCGGATGCCGCGGCTCATCGGTCGGGTCCATTTCTTTTAGTAGCGCTTCTAGAGATTATTTATCCGATCCTAGTATCTTTTTGAAGCGAACAGCGTCTTCATAAGAATAAATATTATTGAATAAAACATAGATCTGTTCAACATCTAAATTCTCTATTATTCTTTTAAGATTAATTAAATCGTCATCAGTATAGCGATACTTATAGTTGACTTCTCTCCCTCCCAGACCGTGAAGCCTTGTATATGCTATCTCTCTCGGAAAAACATGTGGAATTCTTCCTCTAAGAAAATCTCCAATAATTACAACTCCATATTTAGTCGAGAACTCTTCTAATAAGCAGCGATACTGATCAAGCCACCACTCGCCTCTCGGCTCCCAGCCAAACACTATATTCTCTACATCACGAGTAACTCTCGAGAAAAATGCTCGGAGTCTTTCAATATTGACGTCTATTGGCTTGAAGCTTGAAGGACTCTGAAAAACTATTATCTCGGCCTTTAAAATCTCCGCAGCTCTCTTAGTCTCTTGCCACGCCCACCAGATTTCACGGGTGTTCTTAAAGAATCCGTAATTCTCTGGTTTTCCTGGTATCTTCCTTTTGATACGGCGCCAGAGTCTAGGATTGTATTGATGCGTTATAAGCATCCATGCCTTCACAGTAAAGATGAATCCCTCAGGGGCATCCTTTCTCATTTTCTCTAATGATTCTGGCGGAGGAGGGTCATAGAAGGTCTGTTGTAATTCAACTACGTCTAGATCTCGGTAGATTAGTTTTCTACTGCGAGAAAACCCACATGTCCCTACATAAATTTCCATAAGACTTATCACCGTATGACCTCACGATTATGAAGATCCCCTTAGTATACATATGTGTCTGTTCGGGTCTTGTATTTTTAGGGTTGAAACCATGCCAACCACCACTTGATATAGTCGAGAATATTATAATGACCGAGTTATGATTCCACAAATAGGCGCGTAGAATAGAGATGATTGCGATGAGTAATGAAGTGCGCGAAAATACTAATGCTAACAAGGAAACATCTGCTAAGTTAAGAAACTATCTTAGTATTATAGCCGTGATCGTATTCTTCATCCTTGCCGCCTATATGCTCCTAGGAGGAGTGCTACGTCTTGCAATAGTTGAAGGCATAAGTATGGAACCCTTACTTCATACCGGAGACGTGGTCCTGATCAAAAAAGAAGCCCCTGACCAAATCAACGTTGGCGATATAGTAGTTTACTCTTCCGGTACAAAATATATAATACATAGAGTTATAGAAATCAAAAAAATTGATGGTAAATACTGTTATGTAGTTAAAGGAGATAATAATCCAATGCCTGATCCTGGATTTCCTGAATGCCATGGGTTAGGAATACCTTACGATGCTATAGTAGGTGTAGTTCAAGAAGTCGACGGATCCCCTGTAAAGATTCCTTATGTTGGTGGATTATCTCTATTGGTTAGAGGATAATCAGCACAAGCATTCTATACTCCTTTATTGATTCACCAGCCTGCGTCTCCGCGTTCTTATTAGATCCCAATTAGAGGCTACCTCTATAACCCACTTACCAGCCTTTCCCCGTAGCTTCGCAATTGATTTTACAGCCCTACCCTCCTCGACCCCCAGCTTTCTTGAGATTTCTGGCAATGCTTTCTCTAACCTGAGGAGTGCTTCATGATGATCCTCGCAGAGAGCTATACCATTCCTTACTTTAGCAGGTTTTCTACAAAGCATGCATGTTATATCCGGACGGACTGCTCCCAGGGCAATTGAGATTCTATATCCTACGTCTTCGAGTCTCTCATTAAAGTTTCTTATAAGGCTATCCATTATACTCTTTGTTTCTTCTACTACCTTTCTCCGCGTCAACACTCCTCTTCTCACAAGTTCAAGTTTTTGCTCCATATCACGTGTGAGATCGGGCCTCGATAATTCTGGAAACAGAGTTGAAATTATCTCGGCAATTGACTCTCCTAGCTCCGTTACGACTGTTTTTCCTCCCCTCGATTCAAGATAGCCTCTAGAGAATAGAACTTCAATTATTCTTGCCCTAGTAGCCTCTGTTCCAATATTTACGCTCTCCATCCATTTGAGAAGAGCTGTTCTTGATAGATCGGGGACACTACGTGCCCAGTTGGTCCGATATGATGCTTTCGTTACTCTAACTATCTCTCGTGTTCTCAGGAGAGGTAATTCTTCTTCTTTAGGTCTAAGATACGGGTAATACTGATACCAGCCTTCTTCTATTACCGTTACGCCCTTAGCACTATACTTTCTACCGTGCTTGTCTATCAGCTCTGCCTTCGTTCTTGAGATGACTGCTCTTGGAGCGAAGGCTGCGAGAAATCTCCTAACTATTAGATCATAAATTTTTCGATGATCTGTATCAAGATATTTTGGTATGACGCCAGTAGGATGTATTGCTGGATGTGCTGGATCGTCTTTTCTTCCCTGTACGGGTTTTAGCACGGGATTCTCTGAGAGTATCTTCTTAGCGAGGCTTCCATAATACTCGCTCTTTGTCAGGCGGGCAATGATATTCCTATAGTTAATTGTAGGTGGTAGCTTTTGGCTATTGGTTCTTGGATAGCTTATTAATGCTTCTAGATAGAGGTCTTCTGCTAGTTTCTGTGTTTTCATGGGGCTAAACTTGTATAGTCTGGCCGCTTCTTTCTGAAGATCTCCTAGGTTAAATGCTGGTGGAGGCGATACCGGTATCTTGTTGCTTTCAACGTTAGAGACGCTCAAAACAGGGTTCTTCTTGAGATAGCTAACTATACTTATGGCTTCTTCTTTTGATTGGGGACGCCATCCATGAGGATATGCCTTGAAAGATATATTGTGGTGTAGGCATTCTAGTACTAGAGAAAACTCTGGTGTTGGAACAGCTAGATTAATCTCTTTCCATCGCCTAGCGGCCTCGACGATGGTTGGACTCTGTACTCTGCCAGCACTAAGGATTATCCTTTGCCCGGTGAATTTCCGTGCAGCGTGCATTAGGGCCCTGCTTACATTTATGCCCCATATCCAGTCTATTTCGTGTCGAGCCATCCCTGCCTCTACGAGGCTAATATCTGGGAGCTCGAGTCTTTCAAAGGCCCTCCTGAGCTCAGTGGGGCTTAGGCTCGAGAATTTCATTCTCTTATACCGAGACGGATCGCCTAAATAATATATTATCGTGTAGCCGATTACGCTTCCTTCAATGTCATAGTCACAAGCGTTTATGTAGAGGGAAGCGTTTGGAAGAATGTATTTCATCAGATCATAGAATTTCTTTAGATGCGAGGCTCTTCTATCGAATTCGAAGATAGGCCTCCACTCAAACTCGTATACGGGAAATCCTCTCTTAGGAGAATAAGGTCCAAATAAGTGGCCTGCGCTTGGGACAACAAATATTCTCCGCCCATCTATCTGTATACTCCAGTAGGGTATCCCCTTGTATCTACACTTTACGCCCTTCCCTAATGCATATGCGATTTTTTCTGCCGCTTTCGGCTTTTCAGCCACAACTGCAATATATGGATTCCTCGGATAACATGCATAGTTCTGGGTTAATCGATTGGTTGTTCCAGTGTATCTTGGTCTCTTGCGCCAACCCCGATTATATTTCCGCATAATAGAAAACCTCTAGGCTGCGGCCTTATAGAGTTTAATAGAGAGTGCTTCTATCAGGTTACGGGTATTGGCATTGTCAGTATTAGTAGGAGGCCGAAGAGGATTCCTGCAAGGGCCGTTCCAGAATCAACTTCTTCTATTCCTAGGGCTGTTCCTGGATGACCATGCCTATTCATGTAAAATATGAATATTGCTAGTAACGCGAAAAACGTGAAACCAGGCCACAGTGTGCTCGATACTATAAGCAGGATAACAGTAGTTATCGTTATAAGATAATGAAGTCGGAATCCTGCGAGGGCCCTTACTATATGGCCTCCGTCTAAAGATGCCACTGGGAGTAGGTTGAGAAAAGTAACAACGAACACTATGAACGCAGCGAACCCCATAGGGCTTAGTATAATCACTTCATGAGGTCCAGGGCTTACTGGTGTTGGAATAAGTAGCATTATTAGAGGTACAAACGGTATCACTCCACCTGTCGCCGCGGCCGGCAAAACTATTGATGCTTTTACTCCATAGTACGCAAATGGAAATGCTGCAAGGAATCCTGTCAGCGGACCCATAATACTACTTAGGCTTAAGGCTCTCGCAGTCGGTGGAAGCCATCTCATATTGATGACTGCTCCAAAGGTACCTATGAAGCCTAGCTGAATAGGCGGAGCCGGGATAAAGTAGGGGATGCTCGCTGGAGTCCTATATCTTCTTAGCGTTATCCAGTGTCCCAGTTCATGGGCGAGAAGCGGAACCAGGAGCCCTAATAGGTAGCCGAGAGGGCTCCATGCTATTCCCTCTCCATAATTTGATGAAAGCGCTAAACCCGAAACATAAACCATCAGTAATGTAACACCTGCGAGAATTATTCCAAGAAGTCTCCGACTACCCTTGCTTTTACTCCTATAGAGCACAAGGGATAGTCCATTCTGTTTTTTTACAAGTCTAACATAGCATCCTCTAGGGACAAGGTTATCATAGGCTAGTAACAGGGCCCTTTTCCAAGAGATCGGTTCCTTCGGAGAAAGAAGCTGTAGTTCTGCAGTATTCTCATTATATACTATTAGAGAGCCTGTCTCGAAGAATTTTCCCACTATCTCTGCACATTTATTGAAGCTATTTTCTCTCTTATCCTGTAATCCCGTCTGGAGACTAGTATCTGTAGCCAATTTCCCTCCCAAGTTCTAATAGGGTCTTGAGTGGTATTGCTTGGGCAGGTCCTCCGGGGATATACCTGTAGACTGAGAGCGGTAGTATCCCGTTATCTACCTCGTACCTAGCAATATCTAGAGGATCCGTTGAGCCTACAACTTCTGGTGGAACCAGTGGTGGCACACCGAAGCCTAGCTGGAAGGCTCTGATACCTATTATTCGTGCTCTCTCATACTTGGTTAGATATGGTGGCCCTATCCTTACCTTCTCGCTTATCCTTGGATAGGTGCTGTAGAATTCTTCTGCCATCTTCCTCTCCCACAAACACGCAATGGTTATTTCGGGGTAATAAGTCTAAGACGAATACTTGGACTATTAACGGTGATCCTGATGAAATGGGCAATTGCAGCGGTATTGACATTGTTATTATGGGGAGTATGGGGAGTACTTCTAAAAAAGATATCCGTAAAAGCCGAATGGTACACGGTATATCTAGTGACTAATACGGCAATAGTCTTGGTAATGTTAACTATTGTGTTCACAAAAGGATTCTCTCATATATCGGTGTTAGATACGAAGTCTATAATAATCGGTCTAGCCGCGGGACTTGCGGGTACCCTAGGATATATATTTTTGATATGGTCGCTTCAGTGGGGAGGTAAAGCGTCTGTTGTTATACCTCTCACAAGCCTCTATCCTGCCATAACTGTAGTACTATCATATATCGTGCTAGGGGAGAATCTATCATACAAGCAGATAGCCGGAATCATATTCGCGATGATAGCCATCGTGCTACTGAGCAGTCAGGACTAATCATTCTATTAAGTTTAATTGATTCAGCGCAGTAGGGAGAATTCCCCTAGTGGATGGTCAAGAAAAATAGATGTTTTAAGGAGGTTATTCGAAGTTAAAGGATCCTGGGCCTGATCCCTCTTCCTCTTCTTCGCCTTTACCTTTGCTCTCTTTCTTTGGCGGCGCAGCCGCTATTACGTCGTCGATCTTTAGCAGGCTTATTGCTGCCTCGCTAGCGCTCTTTATTACTTGCTTCTTTACTATTATTGGTTCGTATACGTTTATCTTTGTCATGTCTTCTTCTACTTTGCCTTCAATCACGTTTATTCCTGCGAACTTGTGGCCCTGGTTGTGCATTGCTTTTAGCTGTAGTAGTGTGTCTAGAGCATCCATTCCTGCGCTTTCGGCTAGTACTGTGGGTATTACTTCTAGGGCCTCTGCATATGCCTCGATAGCCATTTGTTCCTTGCCGCCTACGGTTCTTGCATAGTCTCTTAGCCTCTCGGCTAGTTCTATTTCTATTGCTCCGCCACCGCCTACGATCTTGGGCTCTCTTAGTATGTTTCTTAGGCTGTGAAGCGCGTCTAGTACGTTTCTCTCGGCCTCGTCTAGGAGCATGTCGTTGGCTCCTCTGAGGAGTATTGTTACGCTCTTGGGGTTCTTTGCTCCCTCGATGAATATCATTTTGTCTTCTCCGACTTTTCTCTCCTCAACAAGCTCAGCATGGCCTAGATAGTCTTCTTTGAGGTCTCTTAGGCTTGTTATTATTTTTGCTCCGGTGGCCTTAGCAATCTTCTCAATATCACTCCTCTTAACCCTCCTAACAGCAAGAATACCCCTCTTAGCAAGGAAATGCTGCGCAACCTCATCAATACCCTTCTGAGTCACAACAACATTAGCACCAACACTCACGATCTTGTCGACCATTTCTTTGAGGAGCTTTGTCTCTTCTTCGAGGAACTTGTCTAGCTGGTCTATGTCTGTTACTCTTATCTTTGTTGTTAGGTCTGGTTTCTGTATCTCGAGCGGTGCATCTAGGACTAGGATCTTTGCGTTTTCTACTCTTCTAGGCATTCCGGGATGTACTACTTCCTTGTCGATGACTACTCCTCTAACCAGCTTGGAGTCGAGGAGGCTGCCTCCCTTCTTCTTCTCTATCTTTACGTTATCGAGATCTACCTTATATGTTCCATCGGGCTGTTTCTCAGCAATTGTCTTTATAGCTTCAATTACCATTTCTATGATTTTTTCTTTCTCGGGTCCGTGTCCCACGATTTTGCTTGAGAGCGTGGTTTCCACTATTCTTCTTAGAACATCGTCGTCTTCGACATTGATTGGTTCAGCGATTTGGTCGAGTATCTCTAGGGCCTTGTGCAGGGCCTTTATGTACCCGCTCATTATAATTGTTGGGTGAATGCTCTCGTCTAGGAGTTTCTCGGCTTTTTCTAGCATTGTTCCCGAAAGTACTACTACGCTTGTGGTTCCGTCTCCTACCTCGCTATCCTGAGCTTTTGCTACCTCTACGAGTAGTTTAGCTGCTGGGTGCTGTACTTCCATTTCTTTCACAATTGTTGCTCCATCGTTTGTCACTACAATGTCTCCGAACGCGTCTACAAGCATCTTGTCGAGGCCTCTGGGGCCTAGGCTGGTCTTGAGAAGCTCGGCGAGTACCTTAGCCGCTAGGATGTTTGAGCGGAGAGCGTCTCTGCCATATGTCCTCTGCGTGCCCTCTTTTAGTATTAGAACCGGCACGCCTGGTCCTACTGCCATTGTTCTCACCTGTGATACCTTTTTATTTTAGACTCCAGAATACTATTGTCAGATTACTTCTATAAAAAGTTTTCTATAGCCCCGGCTGTTATCCAAAATCCCCCACAGAAAAAATGAAAAGCACAATACTATCTATAGCCACCTATACCCACCTGCAGAGGGCCATAAAACATGCACAGAACATGCACAGTATGCAAGAAAAGACCTGCAGTATACTATCGTAGATACAGCGGAGACTATCTCTGCGAAAAATGCCTCTCAAGAACACTAGAAAGAACAATACACCGGTCACTAGCATCCACAAAGAAGCTAGAACCAAACTCAAAAATCCTACTCCCAATAACTTTCACTAACCCAGTCCATTCACTAATACTCTCTAAATTCATTCCCAGAATAGAATCAGAATACAATGTGGAAACAATCATAGCAGTTCCTCAGTATTTCTATGAACAACTCAAAAACTATAAGCCAAGCGAAAACCTCCACGTAGCCAACATCGCACCTCCTAGCCATGACGTAACCGATCCATTTTACTGTTGGAGATACGATCGTGCCTGGTCAATAAAACTAGCTAAAAATCACGGAGCACAAGCAATAGTTCTTCCTCTCACCCGCACAGATCTAAACCTACTCATGCTGGAAGCAGTGCTAAGGGGACAATCCTTCCTGCTGAGCGAATCCCTACCTATCCTACAGTTAGATTCTATATCTATTATCTCAGGGGTCCAGCGCGCAGAAGGAGAACTCTTGGCAGCATATTTGGCGTTAAATAAAGATACGATACCATTAGTCAAAACACCATGCAGACCCGATCTGAAGAACGCTAAACTGCTTTTCTATAGTGTGGCAGTAGGCAGGCCTGAACTCGAATTTAGCTCGTTTAAGAGCATCTCCCTATTAACACGAAAACTACCATTAAAGAATAAAGTATGTAGTTTGTGCGGAGGATACTCAGATAACGGAGATATTTGTTCATATTGTAGATCCTATTTGGAAACAATTAACTCTTTAGAAATAGTCTCCTAGAGCCTGTCTCTCCTTCATGATTCTCTCCAATATCTCCTTTTCTCTTTGAGTGAGATAAAGCTCTACAACATATCCTCTCGATCTCTGAGATAACGGCATAATTCGTTCCCCATCATATAAAACTAGGCCGGACGAGATTACTTCTTGAATTACGGTTAACGGTGCGCTTCTCGCGAAATCCTCTAATAACGCTTCAAAACCAATGTATTCTTTTAGTTCCTTCTCATCGATCTGTGCCCCACACACGATACATGTTAGTTCTGGTGTGAGTGCTCTAAAACCACAACGAGGACACTCGATCGGTGTAGGATTACCGTATCTAGTCCATAATAATCGTAATGAGTCAATTATGTGATCAGCACCGATTCTCTTTGCTTCCCTGTAAAGATATGGGGCGGCCTTGCCTGCTATGTCTGGCGCATAAGCAAGGATAAACTCTAATTGTTCGGACGATAGATTTTCCCGTGTGACAAGCTTCGCGGCTATGGCTTTAAAGAAGGAGTGCTTGTTCCTATAGATGTTCTTATATAGGCTCTCCATAGATGGCTTTGTAGACCTGGACTCCGCTATACCTTGTACTATTGATGCGACTATATCGCGTATAAATTCCGGTTCTATACCAGCATAGTCTAGTCCAAGTCTTTCTACTAGGATTGATGATAATTCTTTTGATACACTTTCTATATCGAGGGTCCATTTCTTTCTTTTTCTTGTTTTCTTTGTTTTCTTTTTCTCTTTTTGTGATTTATTCTTCTTCGCCGAGGCACCTCTCCCTCCAGTATTATTTAATATTATTTTAATTAATTATATTTCTCAGTTGATCTGTCCTATACTCCACCATAACAACTGTATTATTAGCGAACTTATACCTATGTAGTTTATCTACAATATTCCACTGAACCCTAATTAAATATGGTATTACCGTTAATGGAATACAAGTGACCGTGTAGAACCCCACAACGAGCTCGAAATAAAACCAGACAAACCACCAAAACACTCATGAACCGTTATCAAACCCAGAACCCAACAATTGATTCCGCAGACACCTGGTGTTTACCAAGAATAACCAGGCTAATCTTTACAATGTTCCAATAAGGGGTCTGAACCATGATACCCTCCAATGTAATAAAGAGAGATGGAAGAAAAGAACCATTCAGCCTAGCTAAGCTAAGAGCATCAATAAGAAAAGCAGTGTTAGGAGCGGGGCTTTCAGAAGAAGACGCCCTAGATTTACTGGATGAGGTGCTAAAATCTATAGAGGAGAGAGAAGTATACTCGGCTGTCTTAGCGGACAAAATAGCTAAAATTATGATTGAGAGAGGTATAACTAATCCCAAATGGTTTGAGGCCGCTAAGAGATTCGAGCTAGCCCATATATATAATGATGTCTATGGAAAGAGTAACTGGAATGAGTTTAATGAGAGAGATCTCCTGCTTTCGTTCAATGCTTTGAAAGTTCTAGAGGCCAGATATCTCTTAAAGGATCCCGAAACCTGGAGATTTAGAGAAACACCTCAAATGCTTTTCCAGAGAACCGCTAAATACCTAGCCGAGGTAGAAAAAGACTATGGTAAATCAGACGAAGAAGTCGAAAAATATGCAAAGAAATTCTACGATTTACTAAGTACACTTAGATTCATGCCGAATAGCCCCACGTTAATGAACTCAGGTACGCGGCTCAAGATACTTTCAGCATGCTTCGTTGTACCTGTAAGAGACGCAATGACCACTCCCGATCAAGAAGGTATAATGGACGCTCTCAGAGCACAGGTGCTAATCCATCAGAGTGGTGGAGGGACTGGTTTTGATTTTTCAGAGCTACGACCTGAGAACGATATTGTAACGAGTAGCGGTGGACTTTCAAGCGGTCCACTTAGCTTTATGAGACTCTTTGATGTGGCAACAGACGTAGTAAAACAGGGAGGAAAGAGACGAGGAGCAAACATGGGAATAATGCATGTCTGGCATCCCGATATAGAGAAATTCATCCTAGCTAAAACGGGTCAGCTGAAAGACACTCATCTACAGAACTTCAATATCAGTGTTGGCTTCTACGATTCCTTCTTTAAAGCACTCGAAAACAATGAACAATGGCCACTCATTAATCCTAGAAAAACAGACCTAAGAGGCGAACGCGACTCAAGATACTACGCGATCTCAAGGGCTAGACATTATCTTAGTGATGACTGGGTACAGGAAGTAATAATCAACGAGCTAGAAGAAAACGGTGGAAGCATAAGCCTCGATGAATCCCTTATAGTAACAATAGACGAAGCGATAGCTCTTGCAGAGGAAGAAGATGCCATAGTAAAATGGATAAATCCAAAGGATCTCTTCGAGAAAATCGTAACCGGGGCCTGGGAAAGCGGCGATCCCGGATTCCTCAACATAGATGAAATTAACAGAAGACACCCTACTTGGTACCTCGGAAAAATAAATGCGACTAACCCCTGCGGAGAGGAGCCTTTGCTTCCTTGGGAGGCATGTAACTTGGGAAGCATTAATCTTGAAAAATACATTAAAGACGACGAAATAGATTGGGAGGGCCTAGCAAAGGATGTGCGACTGGCTATAAGGCTACTAGACAATGTAATCGATAGAAACCTGCCACCTCTCCAAAGAATCCGAGATGCAAACCTACGCACCAGAAAAGTCGGTCTCGGAGTCATGGGATGGGCTAGATTCCTGATAAAGCTCGGAATACCCTACGATAGTACAGACGCGATAAGACTTGCATGGTCGGTGGCGGAATGGATAGCCTGGAACGCCTATATGGAAAGCATAGAATTATCGAAGGAGAAAGGCCCCTTCCCGGCATGGAACCCTAAACTATACAGGTGGCTACATGAAACACTTCCATACCAGAGCCCGGACGAATATCTTAGAATCGTATACAAAGAGACGGGAAGAAAAGAATTCCTTTCACAGCCCAGCGAAAAACTAATACGCCTACTAGAGAAAAAGCCCAAGACCGACTGGAACCTAGTAAAGGAGCAAGCCATGAAATTCGGATTACGGAACGCTGCACTCTTAAGTATAGCTCCAACAGGATCCATAAGCATAATAGCAGGAGCCAGCTCTAGCATAGAACCATTATTCGCCTTAGCGTTCTTAAGAAGGGTTGCAGTAGGCGAGTTCATAGAAGTAGATCCATTATTCCTAGAAGAACTAGCAAAAAGAGAAATGGATGAACCCGAGGTATTCTTAGAAGTAGCCGAGACAGGAAGCATACAACACCTCAAGTGGATTCCGAGATCTCTAAGAAAAATCTTTAAGACAGCCCACGATATCGATCCCGAATGGCATCTCCTGCAACAGGCAGTTTGGCAGGCATGGATAGATGCTGGAACAAGCAAGACTATCAACCTTAGACACGACGAACCAATTGAAACTGTAAGGAGAATATACTTGCTGGCATGGAAGCTTGGAATAAAAGGAACAACCGTATATAGAGACAGGAGTAAAAGCGAACAGGTAATCTATTTCGGCCTAAAAGAAAAAGAGAAGAAAGATCAAGAAAGAAAAGACCACGGCAAACATATTGAGTACCACGAAGAATATGGAGAAGTAGAAGTCGAATATACTAGAGACGGTAGAAAAGTCCTGAAGCCTGTCAATGAGTCAGAAGACCTACCAGCGCTAATTGTTGAGCCTGTAAAAGAAACTGTCGAGACAAGCCCCGAAACGACAGCAAAACAAGCCCCGGAAAACATTGAGACTAGACATGTACCGGGAAAAACGAAACTCCGTCTAGGGAGCGGAAAAGTAAAAGAAGTAGTAGCTGTAGCCGAAGACTATGCAGGTGGATGCCCGACATGCGACATCTAAGAGAACTTTACAATATAATCTACTACATAGGTTTTAACGAATAAGATACCAACTCCCCACTAAATCCTTCACAATCACAAGTCCACTACAATTTCTAACAATATAATCTTGTAATGAGCTAACCCACCCGCTGGGCGCCGGATAGGGTGCAATACTATAATCAGGCCGCGCCAATCTTATCCTAGGACCAGTTGGATGAGGAATTATTATTGGAACATCTACTACTTCCAGAAAATCTACATCGGGAGCAGAATCCCCTAACCCGATACTAGTTTTATTCATTATTCCCGGTACCCTTTCCATAATCCACCGAACTGCCCAGCCTTTTCCTCTATGAAGACCTATATGAATGAAATTCCGTCCAAGCCCTACATAGAATCCTCTAGACTCGAGGATATTCTTGATTTTTTCCTTACACTTCATATCGGGAGTATAATAAACAAGCATATAGTCACGCGTCGGTATAAGCTTAGCTTGTTCTACGGGGAGACCTGTTATCCTGGAGAGCTCCTCGCCAGATAAATCCCACACATTAACAAGAGGAGGATCACATTCAATATTTCTCTCCTTAAGGATACTCTTTACTTTATCGTCTATTTTCTCTAGGTCTATCTTCGCTGTTAATTCAACATATTCTAATTCCTCTCCGACTAGCCTCGTACGCCCCGACACATAAGGTAATATTCCGGGATCGGCAAATATTGCGGCTCCACTTTCTATTACTGCTATGAACCATTTCTTTATCCCTAGACTTCTCCGAAGACTAATCACCTCCGAGATCGTCTTAGCAGTGACCAGGACTACCGGTATCCCTGCAGACTCTAGTAGGTCTATAATGCCGGGTACTTCTCCGAGGTCTCCTTTGTTAGACATCATTGTATGATCAATATCGCTAAACACGACTAGCCTTCCATACATTTTAGCCCACCGTCCTGCCAGCGGCGTTAATCCTATGAACTTCTATTCAGCACTGTTAAGAATAATGACTTTGCCATTATTTTGCTTCGAAGAAATATGCATCTCTGCTCTCGGATAGAAGCCTTGTAGCTATTTTCTCCGCGTTAACGCCTCGCGGATCATAGACGCGTATTTTGGGTAGAGGTTTTGTCCACCCGTAATCTTTTAGGACTTTATGTATTCTTGCCTTCACCTTATCATTATTCAGCTTCGAGTAATATATTGTTCCGAGACTCTTCGCTATCATATCTACTATGTGTTCGTCGCCTCTCTCAGCGTGGATATGGGGGTTCCGTGCCTCTATTTGGTATATGTTAACTCCGTGCGGGAGAAGGTCGCATGACTCTTCTAGGCTTAGATAACAGTTCTCAAGCATGTAGACCAGCTGGAAGGGTTCCACTGCGAATCCCCCGGCCCATTTTAGCCTCAATGCTAGTTCTGTTGAAAGAGCATGTTCACCGCTATTCGCAGTATTGATAATATCTGTCTCGACTCTTCTTATAACGGATAATGCATAGTTTAGAACACTGTTTGTTACCATGGAGACTCTTCCTCGTCTCCTAAGATACATGCTGGAGGAGGCTAGTTTGCCCTTAAATGACCACTTTATTCGAACCATTGTATATGGGTTACGCGACATGCTGAATCCTGAATAATATATCCAGCTATATTCATGAACGCTGCCCGGCACATAATTATCACTATCGATAAATCCTATGTAATTGTATCCGAGCCCTGCTGCGATTAAGGCGCCTAACAGCATGCCCTCTCCTTTTCCTCTCCTCACAGTTCCATCCTTACCCAGCATGTCTGAAAGCTGTGTATCCCTGAGTACCTCACCCCACGTGGGATCGTGCTGGTGGACGATCAGAATGCCTTTTCGAGTCGATTCATGTATAACTCTTACTAGTTCAACTTCATGATTATAAATGTCCACAGGCTTTCTCTGTGATGCTGAGACTACTATTACAAGAGACCCGTGAGGGATTGCTCTCAGCACGCCTTCGAACGTTAATAGATCCTCGTTTTTCACAGGTACTATTATTGCTGTTCGCGCAGCGTAATCCTCTAAAGTATCATAGGAAACAGGATATATCCCTCTGAAACCTCTATAATTAGACGAGTCTAGCTCTAGGACTTTGACTATGTCGTGTATTGTTATTGCACCATAGCGCTCGAATCTATGAGGGTACTCTATTAGCATTCCTAGGCCCCTTGGAAAATAGGTGTGGTCTAGTAGCTAAAATATAGCAGATATATCTCTTCGAATGTTTCGAAACTTGACATTCTTACCAGCAACTATGGCATGAACGGGTACTGGGAGCCACCGGTGCTTGTAATAATTGTAACTATGTCTTGTGGCGAGTCACAGACTGTTACGAGAAGCCTCAGCATTTCGTCAGCTGCAGGAGGGGCATTGGGGAATTCTACGTTACTTATCGTCTTATTAAATGACACTGTTAACTGCTTGTAGTTTATCTTTCCGTATAGTTTTAGTTGAAATACTGCATATCCTTTTACCGTGATATTAATTGTATCATTGTTAGAAAGTGCCCTAGCAACGTTGCATGGTAAGTCGAGTATCTCTATTGTGATAGATGTGTTTATTTTATTGTTTCCCGGGTGCAGAATTACATACGGCATGAATCCTTCTCCAACATAATAGTTGTCAATGTAAACACTGTACCATACATTGTATAGATTTACATTATTCCCGGAAGGATTATAGATATCAAGAGTAGTCGTTATTTTTACTTCAGGACCAGAGACATAGTCTATTCTTGGAACCCCATCTACAGTAATCCTCCAATCATTGCTCGATACATAAAGACCATAACCATACGTGACTAATCCAAATACAACAACAATATAGAACATGACTTTTAGAATTGAGATGATCTTTGAAACATTCAGAGCATATCTCGCCATTCCCTTATCATCCCCATTCCTAGATAACGTATATAGCAACCAATAAACGGATAATGGTTCAGACGCCTGATTCGGATTGAGGGTACGATATAAATAAATATAAAGCTTGTAGAAAAGGGTCCTCCCCTATACGACACTATAAACCTCAACATATTGATCCTCTAATGAGGCTTGATCAATCGAAAACACATTCTAGATACTACTCAGCTAACCAAATATCCTACAAGATATAGGGTCTTATAACTTGCAATTTCTCTAAGCCCTATATCATTCTATGTTACTGGCCCATATATTATTCTCTTAACACATGGTTACAATCCTCTACTTAGTAACTCGTAGGTAGAGGATCTAGTCATACTCCTAGGTAAAGGAAGAGAAGAAATGCATGGAGAAGCCTTGAGACAATAACCCATTAGTTATTTTTAATTATAGCTTTCTATGATTTAAAAATAAAACATAGTTAACCTGATCATGCTAACCTCATCAGCCTAGATAGAAACTATTTGTAAAAACAAGGATTGTTATAACCTCATTATCCTAATTTAATAAATATATACTCTCTTTCTTAAATGCTGAAGCGAGTAGTGAAAGGAGTTGTTGAAATATGGGGGCTAAGAAGGCTTTAAGCGTCTTATTTCTACTCTTGGTACTGGCTATAGCAGCACTATATGCTTTCCCTCAGCTCAGGGAAAGAATAGGGATCCCAACATCCAACACTACTGTTAACAATAACAATGGAGAAGCAAATGGACTCGGGGAAGAAGCTGGAACTGTGCCCACAGAGACCGAAACCTCTAACGAAGGCGAAGCATCAGCCAGCACTACTTCCTCAACCAGTAGTCCATTGACCACAACAACTCCTGGAGGGAGCGAAACAACAGGAAGCTACGGTGAACTACTTCTTGAAGCCGATGCATCCGAAATATACTACGATGAATTCATGGAGGAACTAAACGTTACAATTAATATAACAAATAACGGCAACAACGCTGTGACAATAAATGAAATACGTGTAGCGGGTTACAGTACGACAGATATACTCGAGGCGAGTCCGGAACTACCATTAACCCTGAACCCTGGAGAAACAGTCTCGATCGATGTAGATACTATTGTAAACCTTGTAACTCTAGACATCTATGCTGACTACCCTATAATAATATTAACATCACAAGGAAACCTAACGATAACATCAAAAACTGTGAGAGCCCCTGGATGGATGAGTGGATATTGGAATGATGACTTTCTAACTCTTCTAACAGATAAAGTATTCCTGGAGATCGGCAAACCAGTACCATACGAGCATCTATTTGTGTTATCCACGACTCAAACCGAATATGGTACTGCAACCACTTACAAAAAGATATACAACCTCACAGGAAATATACTTCAGCAAGTCAACAAAACAGAATTACTAAACAATCTACAAGACTTCCTTGAACACAACAACCTGAGTAACCTAACAATAGACGAATCATACGCGAATGAGACATACCTCTACATAAGCGCAACACTTGCTGATGGAGGATACAAGCACGCTGAAGTAACAATAATCTACGACCAAAATCTTAATAAAACAACAATAATCATAATGACCAGCGAAGTCTAAATTTAATAATATAATAATTTAATTAAATAATATTAGTTTTTTATTCATATTAAGGCAATAAAAGATGTAAATGCTAAGATGTTAACTGGGGAGTTAACATAGACTTACGATAAAAACTATAAACAAAAATATTATTAATTCCTATTAAGTTGAAGTTCAAACATACGAACTTTACGAAGGAAATAATAGAATTAAATCAATATACTATTTAAAACTTATCGTTCTTAGCTAAAAATTCTTTTTATAATCACTAAAGTTATAAAATATGAAATATTCCTTAACGCTTCAATATTACTATCCAAACACTGCCACAAGATTCTCTTCTAATAGATCCGAAGAAACAAAATACCTAACAAAGTTACTTTTAACACTATTACTCTCCTTATAAAAACACGCGTACCTTGTCATTCTTCTACCATATTTTATATGATTCCCGGTTTTCCTAACACTAGGGTTTACTTTACTATGCTAATCTCTTAATCATACGCAAAGATATTTCGGTAGCCTACAAAACCTCAAACGTAATTTCACATATATGTTATATTAGAAGAATTATGGTGCAGCTGCCGAGATTTGAACCCGGGATCGCCGGCGGGAGACCGGTATATTCCTAAGTGTATGCCTGAACCTACTCCTTGGCACAGGCCTGTGCCCGTTTTAACCGAGTCTTTGGCCAAATTTGTGTCAGTGGAGGGGGAGAATTGGTAGATAGGAGTCCCGACCCGGTGGAGGTCCTGGAGAGGGCTCTAGCCAAGACGGTTACTGTAAGCAGAAAGTATGGAGACTATGTCAGCGTTACCATCCCCGCCCGGTTCGCCCGGGCTCTGGGGAGCCCGGAGGCTGCTGTGGCCTCTTTGGCCCGCGGGGCGGAACCGGGGTTGCACCCTCTCTACTCCTCGCGGCACTCCTCCAGGGCTTTTTGGAGCCCTGTGGTCGTGAGCATGTAGGTCTGTCTTCCGCCGTGCATGGTTAGGTAGCCCCTTCTCACGAGTTCCTGTAGTAGGTCCCTTTTGGCCTTGAGGAGCCTCCTGAGGCTCCTGCCCTCTATGGGGTGGTTGCGGATGAGCTTCTCCAGAACCTTTAGTAGGTGTTCTTCGCTCACGTTCTTGGCCTTGGAGAAGCCTAGCGTGTCGGCCACGGCGCAGAGGGCCGCCTGCACGAGGCTTTCGGGCCACTTCACCGTTCCCGTCCCTGCCATTCTAGAGGGTCTCTAGAACCCTATAAGGTTTTCCGTAAACCATCCATGGCTAACGTAAACCCTTATAAGCTGCTGCAAACAATGCATTATACGCGGGTTATGGAAGATGAAAGGAGAGGAGCCCGTTGAGGCTCTCCTGATTGGTCACCGCTACCTGCTCGCCGTGCTCTCCGCCAGGCCTAGGAAGGTGAGGAGCAAGGGCCGCGAGTACTGGCAGTACAATATACCCCTCCCCGCTGGCCTCGCTAGGAGGCTTCTCGCCCTGGCGGGAGAGGAGCCAGGAACCCTCCTACCCCTAACCATAATCATGGGGCCTAGCCCCTGGTACCACCTCATAAAGTGGAGCGCCCCCGAGTCCAACTCCCTCTACCAGCGCATACCCCGGAGGTATAGGAGGGAGATCGAGGCCCTCGGCCTCAGGGGCGGGGACCCAATAGTACTAGTACCCGCCAGGCCTGAGCAACTAAGGGAGCTGGGCCTGGATCCTGAGAAGCCAATAACCCTCGAGGACCTCGTGGAGAAGATCAAGGAGAGGGTGAGAGAGGAGCCCCGGCGGGAGCTAAGGGCTAAGCCCGCCGCGTCCCCCAGACCATAGGGTAAGGAATGAGGGCGAGAACCCTCCTCGCCGGGAGCCCCGCGAGCTCTGGGCTGTCGCCGGGAGAGGCCTCTATGTAGAAGCGAGGCGCCCTATAAGTGGCCTCGAGGTCCTCCCACCTGACACTCCCCTCCTCCACTATCCCATGTAGCCACGCCCCGCCCCAGAGGCTGGAGAGCCAGCGGGCAAAGGCGTTTATCAGCCTATCCCTCTCACTCTCAGGCATGTCCCAGAAGGGCCCCGCCTCCACCCGCAACCAGGGCAACTAGACCACCCCGACCACCGCACGCCTAAGCTCGGATCCCACATATATGCTTCCATCTCTACACAAAGACCTGTGGTGTGGGCAGCGATGGAGGAGAGCACCACGGTCAATGCGGTGCGTGTCCTACTGGTCTCTATGGTAGTGATAACTGCCCTAGTGATGATTATTATGGTGTCCTCGCCAGACATGGGATCGGTGTGGCACTTAATAGAATCAGGTGCAAGGGGCGACTGGAATGGCTTTTACAGCACCTTTATGAAGATACTTGGCGGATTCATAGTTGGTGAACTCGTGGTGGGGATAGCATTCTCCATAATAGGGCTTGGGCGGAGCGTCTAAAGATCTCCCATCTAGGAGCCCGTAGGGGGTACAACCCCCGGTTCCGCCTCCCTTATAAGTTTTTCCCAGTACCCTGCTATTGCAACACGTCATTGCCGCATTGTGTTGTGTCCCCGAGGAGTGGAACCGGGGGTTGACAAAGCATGGTAACCTCACCCGCAACACTGCATAGAATGGTGCCACGTTTTGCCCAGGAGGAGGAAGCTCAGGGAAGTGGAGCTCCAAATATGGCTCCAGAGGCTCCCACAGTGGAAGAGGAGGGCCCTCCAACTCCTAGCACAGCAGGAAAAGCCGCTGACCACGGGGGATCTCCTAGACAAGCTCCTAGAGGAAGGCCACCAGACAACCCTGGCAGCACTATACCACTTCCTATCGAGGCTAGCCCGGAAGGGGATAGTGGAGAGCTACAAGGTATTCATGAGCAACAAGAGGGCATGGCTACTCAAAGAACAGTACCGGGAGAAGATACGCTAGCCCTGCCTGTAGACCCTTACCCTAACCCTTTCAGCCGCTACCTCGACGACGATAGCCTTAGCCCTCGGATCCTTGAGTGCGAGCTCAACCTCGGACACCTCGCCGGTTATAGCCCAGCCCCTCCCCGAGAGCCACGAGATCAGGCGGATGAGCCTCCCGGGGCTTGTCCCCGGGTAGCCGCACGAGAGCCAAGGATACTCGAGCGCCCTGACGCTACCGTCACCGTAGAGTATGAGCGAGCGGGCCTCGTCGGGGCCGCCCCGGCAGTCGACCACCAGGGTCTCGACCCCCCGGTGGGCTATAATAGAACCGATGAGGAGTTCATCCGGGTCGTCAACCCTCGCGCTCCTGGCCTCCCCCCCAAGATCCTTGACTATGGCTTCCAGCTCCCCCTCCGAGACCTCGCCCGTCTCCAGCCTCCTAACGGGGATGAGCAGGAGCCCCACGCCCCACTCCTCCCACCAGTACTCCTCCGGGCCGCCCAGGGCGAGGTGCAAGTGCTTGGGTATAGTGACCAGGTAAGACACGCTCCCCCGCGAGCTTCTCTTCACGCTCACCCTGACACGCAACCCCTATCACCCCGTCACCCCGCACATCTCCACGTACGTTTAAGGAACGTCCTCCCTTAAAAATCTAACGCTCCGCCAGCCCTCTAAACCAAGAAAACACAAACCCATACACCCCACCAGAAAAAACATAAAAACCACCGGAGCTACAATCCCTACCACAACCCTCTATCAACACATCTTTCACCCTACATTCCCGTTTAGAATTCTAAACGAAATCCTTTAAAAAGGTAACGGTTGGTTGCACAATTCTGAGTTTTCCTTGATTATAACAATTTTCATTACATAAAATTATATTTTTGAATATAAAAGGAACTAATATAGTCTAGAAGATTGGCTATTGGCTAATAAAAAGAACAACAAAGAGTTAAGCTAGATAGACTAGAAGAGTCTTCTCATCTTTCCATTCAACTAGCACGGGACCTTCCTGCTCTTTTGCATATTTCTTGGGAACTGTTACCCATGCATCGTTCTTTCTCTTGAGAACTCTCTTCTCTCCTGTACCAAATTTTATTACTAGTACCGAGTCTGAGAGGGGTACTATTGAATAAGAATCCGGGTAGTCTTGGGGTTTGCCTAGATAGAGCTTGTATGTTCCGTTATTCCACTTCTTTATTTTCTTTATGGTTATCCTCCCCTCTCTAACGCCCCGGGCTAGCTCTATAATGCTCATCTTTCTCTCCTGTTCTTTTACAGGGATATGGACAGATTTTTGTGTAGCGGCCACTTTGGCCCCTCCTCTGGTATTACTTTTGGGTTGTGTGGTGCGGCCGCCGGGATTTGAACCCGGGATCGCCGGCTTGGGAGGCCGGCGTCCTAGTCCAGGCTAGACGACGGCCGCTTCACTCCTCATTCTAAAGTTTCAGTTAGCTCATGAATTAATTTGTTTCTCAACCGTATATGTCTTAGTTTTAATAAATGCATCTGGTTAAAGTCTGTTCTGGCTGATGGCGCCATGTTTGACGATGTTAGAAAAATGGTGAAAGAGGTTTCAAGGATTGGAGTAGCTTTCGGGTTCGTCTATTTAGTCCTAGGGTTAATATTGCTAGCCGCCGGCTATCCGCATAGACATGCATATGTGCTTGGTCTAGGATCTCTACTACTTTTGCCTCACAGTGTTGCGTTGGCATATATTGGCTCTGCTGTTCATAACAAGCAGGATCCTTTTCTTTCAGTAACCTTGCTCGCATCTGTTCCTCTCATCGTATTACCAATGCTCGGTATAATGCTGGAATACAAGATCTTCCCGGCTTGGTTTGGAGCCGTATCCCTGCTATCATCATTTTCCTCTATTAGAATAGCCTCTAAGAGGAAGTCCAGTCTAAAGCTAAGCTTGGTCATGGTAGCGTTAACGTACATAGCGGCGTTCTTCGCGATACTCTATGGGTTCCTTGAAGGATTTCCTCCTAAATTCTCCGAGCTCATACTAGGATTAATTCTAGCATATCCCGTACCATTAATCTTCAGCGTCACAGTACATGCGCTTCCTTCCACGTTTAAAGACGAGCCCCTAGTCCCCGCTTCAATACTCGCCCTAATATTTAGCGGGGCATCATCGTTACTAGTACTAGGCCAAGAATACGTGATTGGATTATCGCTAGCACTTGTTTCTTTATTAATATATCCTATAGCGGCTAGATTCTATAGGCTTCCTTTATACTCCCGTCGTATCCCGATAAAAGACAAAGATCACCCGGCTTATCAAGGAGCCAAATACTTCATAACAGGACACTACTACGTGATACTCGTGATAGCAATTATAACCGCATATACTATACTATACTTCAACAATAGTGGATGCACGCTTCTCTGCCTAGTACATGCTTATTCCATGGGCTTCATCGCACTCCACTTTATGATACACGGGCCAATGATGCTACCAGTTATCCTAAGAGTAAAACATAGGAAGAAGTTTACACAAACACCATACCTACTCATACTGTTCTCACTACTACTGTGGCCAAGTCTAGGGATAGGATCCTATATACTATTCCTTTTTTCTCTTATAGTAGGGTTTAGAATAGTAAAATAAAGCCAGATTAAGAATAGTTAGACGGAGAGCCGCGGCTGGCGGCTACGGCCGCATAAGGCTGAGGAAACTCCGCCCTCCCCACGGGATCCGGGCCCCGCAAGGGGCACAGGTGAAACCTGTGGCAACGGCACAGAAACGACACGGCTCCACGAAGATGACTATGATGCTGCGAGGCCCTCCTGGCAACAGGAGGGCAGATAACCAGCGGAGGATTCGTGGAGATGCGTTGAAACGGCCGGCCCCGGAGGAGCAAGGATCCCGGGGCGATGAGTCCCCGCGCGATGCCTCGGGATAGTGTCCGCTGAGTCGGATGCCGCCGTAGTACAGAAGGCGGGTTATAGCCGCGGCTCTCCTTATTATTTACATATTATTAGATATAACGATTCGGAGCCCTTGAATACGTGGTAAAACAGTACCATCTCTCGGGGGACACTATAGAAATGAGAGAACTACTGATAGCCGACGCATACGGAAGACGACTAGATAATATTAGAATAGCTGTAACGGCCGAATGCAACTATAGATGCATATTCTGCCATATAGAAGGAGAGCCGCTAGATGGGCCAGCAAGACCCGGCACACTAAGCCCGTTGTTAAGGCCTGAACACTATGAGATAATTGCAGAGGCATCAAAGCTCCTAGGAATTAAAAAGATTAAACTAACAGGCGGTGAACCCCTACTTAGAGCAGACATCGTCGAAATCGTGGACTCGCTAGCCGCACACTCTAGTGCAGAAATAAGTATGACTACCAACGGCTATTTTCTTTCACGATACGCAGAAAAACTCGGAGAAGCCGGTCTCGAAAGAGTCAATATTTCTATACATAGTCTCAAGCCGGAGAAATACAGGTTCATCACTGGGGTTCCAGGCCTAAACAAGGTCCTTAAGGGGCTACAATCCGCGTACGAGGCGGGATTCGGCATAAAGATAAACAGCGTGATTCTAAACAGTGTAAACAGCGATGAGATCTTCGATCTTGCCAAACTCGCATCAAAATATGGCGCCGTTCTGCAACTAATCGAACTACACCCGGTGGGTCTTGGCGCCAGATTCTTCAACAAATACTACTATCCCCTGTCAAAGATAGAAAACGAGCTCCTCAAAAAAGGAGCAAAAAAGACCATACGAGATTTACACAATAGACCTGTCTACATTCTACCCGATGGACAAATAATAGAAATAGTCCGTCCATACGGAAACCCATTATTCTGCTCTGGATGTACAAGGATTAGAATTGGCCCGTTCGGAGATCTTTCACCATGCCTAAATTATAAAGGGCCGAGACCCTCAATAGCAGAAATATTAAAGAATCCCCACTACTCACGAGAAGAAAAAATTCTTAAAGTAGCATCAGAAATAATAGACCTTGTCGCAATAAGAAGACCCTACTTTATGTGTTCGAGAACTAGTCCACCTAACTATATGACCTCGATGAACTCGAACCATAAGAGTCTCAGGATACCTCATCCAAAGAAGAAGAAGTTTGAGGAGGCCAAGAAGGCACTAAGACTCCTGCTAGAAGAAAGAGGTAGCTTAGAGCCCAGAGCCCAATAGAAGGCAATAGATCCCCAAGCGCTTCTCGAACTACAATAGAAATAACTGCAAACACGCCTATCACCGATCCTATGAATACAAGCCCTGAATCTATCCTAAAGGGACAGCCTACTTTCCTTGTAGTTCCACTCACAGAAATAACAGTCATAAACGCTATAGTTGATGCTGCAAGACCAGGGTTATCTCCAAGTAACAATACAAGCGGGGACGCCGCTACTATAACTAGTGGGTGAAGATTACTTGTTATCAATGACGCTATCAAACCAGCTAACATAATATAGAGCATCGAAGAAACTAGAATCGCTTCACTGTTCCATCCAAGGCCCACGAGTAGCGGGACCATGGAGGCTCCAAAAACACTTATTGCGGCCGCAGAGCCAGATACAATTAGCGAATATGCCGTTGCCAAATACACAATTGATACAGCATAAACAGCATATTCTGGCAAGAATATGGAAATCGCCCACGAAAAGGCTACTAGGAATGTTATGATTATCCTTCCATATAGACCACGCACTAATGCTAGTCCAATAGACAATGCAACTATGGAAGTAGCCGCTGGAGCAAACGGAATTAAGGCGTCATAGATAATAGCCGTTAACACGACTATTCCTGTCCCTGCTAGAAGTACACATGTCGGGTCGAGCTTACTACATCCACCACTAAGATTGCTCATAGATCTCACCCCAGAAACGCCTCAAGAACGTTAACAGAATGAACGAGTACCATTCCCTTGTCTAGAACCATGAACCCCAGCATTTTCTCTAGTGGTATAATTATAAAAGCAACGGCTATCATCGGGCTAGCATACTTTATCATTGCCCTAGCATAAGATTTCTCGGGATTATTGACAAAGATTTTTACAGCTTTTAACGCCTTTGCACCAAGGATTGACACCAACAATGCTGAGATAAGACCGTACCCGTTGAGTAATAGAAAGACCCAAACTAACACGATAAGGCTAAAGACAGATAATTTCACTAGAGATGCAAACTTCCTATGGCCTAATCTTCCCGGGATAGTTGGAATTTTAGCTGCTTCATAGTCCTCGCCATAATAATAGTGTATGAATGCTACATGGAGAGGTTGCCAGACATATACCATTGCGGCGAGAAGAATACCATTTATCCCGATAGAACCAGCTCCCGCTGCCCAACCTCCGAGAGCAGGCATACTCCCTGCTACGCTTCCAAATAGAAGACTCCACTCGGTTCTTCTCTTCGCCAACTCTGTATATGCTATTATATCGAAGTAGAGTCCTACTAGCGTCGTGAGCAGAACCCACTTGTTAATAAAAGACGATGCAAGCGTACCTAGTATTATAAGCATGCTTACACCTACTAATGCCTCGGACCGTGAAAGCTTTCCGCTAGGAAGAGGGCGATCTCGTGTCCTGGGCATTCTGAAATCAATGTCATGCTCTAAATACATGTTAAGAGCCGTCACACCGCCCGCTGAGCCTAGAGCAGTTAGGGAAAGTAGCAGGAGTATCCTAGGATCAGCTCCTCCTCCTGCTATGAAATACGCGCCAAACATAGTGATAGATAGCAATAGTAGCTGTGTTGGCTTGGTCATCTGCAGCAAGTATAGTATCTTTTTAGACATCTACGCTCTTCCCGTGTTCCGTTTTAACGAAACGACCCCACTATTTAATCTATACTAAATATCTCAACACCTATAGATTATACCATTGTAAACTGCTCGATTTACAGACTAGAACGCTATATAGGCTAACAATATACTATTCTACAAATAGGTGATCCCATAGTTGCTAAACGCTCTATATGAAGCATATCTAATAACACTCTCTTCGCCGATTAAACCAGGAGCCCTGCATAGGCTAACAAAGGATCCCGAGTACGAGATCAGGCTCCTAGAATTCGTCTCTGTACAAGAATTCATAGAGGAATCCTATAAGAGAGGCTATATGCTCGGCCGAGGAGACCTAGACTCGAAGCACCTAGGCCTCGGCAGATACATAGCCGACGCGTTAAAGAAGGCTTTTGAAAGAACCAGTATTAGGCCAATCACAGGGCTTATCTCCGCATCCATTACGCTAGCATCAATACTTGGCTACTATACTGCGTCATCACAGAAGAAATCCTTTGAAGAAACCCTGAGAAAAACAGTTACAACAATACTCTACTCGTCAAGCCCCGAAGACACTATAAATATAGTGGAAGGACTCGAAGCAGTAAGCGACTCAGACCTTCTACTTCATCTCGATAGAAAAGGTATAACGAAGAGAAGCATAACCCTTAATGCCGTAACCGTAGGCGACTTGTTCGAAGCTCTATCCGATATAGACACAGGATTCATGCTGAATGTAAGGAACCTAAATAGACTAACCACATTAATAGCGTCTGCAAGGAAATCCCCTACATTCATTGGAGCAGTAGTAGAAGTCTATATAAAACTAGCCGATATGACCGGCTACCTGGACCTCTCGGATATACTAGAAACCAAGAACCCTCTAGGGGAACTAGCGAAACTAGACGCAAAACTCGTAGATAGACAAAGGTTTAACAGGCTACTCGGGGGAACCTTCATAGCGGTAGCAACCGCTAATATCGATACACCTTTAAGAATACCATACAGGTAACTCTTCACAAGACAGTTATGACATTACCCTTTGCTACGAGGAAGACGTCTCCTCAACTATCCTAAATACTTCTGCAAGAGGTGGAAAACGCGGCATATCTCCGTCTCCATATACTTCAACAGCGTACTTGATGACTTCGTAGGAGTCTCTAATAATATCCCCATAATGTTCCCCGGTACTAGTTAGAACACCCTCCCACACCATGAGCCTCGACGCAACACTAACAGCCTTAGGAAAAGCTCCCTCGAGAAGCACCTTTCTGAGAGGAACATCATACGCTACGAAATCACCCTGGATAGGAACACCATAATCATTATAACCTCCCGTAGTCGCCCTATAGAGTACACCGCTGAAATCATTATTAAATACCTTTAGAATCAAGGGGATATGAAGAGCTATTGAGCCCACTAGATGAGGCCAATCGCTTCCAAAACTAGTAACACCGAACAGAGAATCCCTTGTCCTATTATAGAGTACCATGTTAGAAACCGGGCATGAAGCACATCTAATTCCTAAATCAAAATAATCGTCATTAATACAATGAACCGCTACTATTCTTTGGTTCGATACCTTGTCTCCGAGGAGTTCTAAAAAATCATTTTTCTCACTGATGCCTTCGCTGAGATGCATCCCCAGAGGTGCCCTCATTTTCCGCGCAATATCAAGCGAGGTATAAATCATCTGGGGACTTGCATATGATATGCTATGAACAAATAAGCCTGGCTTCAACAATGCATCGTTTATATACATCCTGTACTTAGAGAATAGCTTATCGATTTCCTCAGGACGGCTCCATCCTCTTTTACTCATAACAGTAGGTAGCAATACAACACGTGGCGCAACACTACCCTTTACAACAGCCTTAATGTTAGCCTCAAGCCTACCAGTTAGAGCTATTAGTGTTACTCCTTCTAAGAGTACACGCTTAAGCACAAGCTCCGTCAATGTAGACGCTAGTCCAATGTCGTTTCTTATTGATGCCTCATCAACATGCAGTCTCCTACCCATTAACCACTCATAACTATTACTCCACACCCGGCCAGGAACCAGCCCAGCATCTATCACTTGAGGATGCGCATGCGCATCGCTGAACCCAGGTATTATAATTGTCTCAAAGAACACATCCCTATGGAAAGGCATCGAGAACTTCTCAATAACCTTCCCATTTATAACTGCAATATCAGCCTCGAGCCGAGCCAATATTTCCATATCCTCCCATTTATCGGTGATACCGCTCCGTTCTCCTCCATGAGCACTCATTGTTATACCAGGATAAAATTCCTGTATCATTGACTCGTCAACAAGCAACCATTCCATGCACAATATTTGCGAAAACCTATAAGCTAGTTCTAAGCCAACCAGAATCCATGGTGCACGATTATGACCCGTGTAGTAATAATCGGTGGCGGAGCCGCAGGAATGGCTGCTGCATCCCGTGTGAAAAGGCTAAAGCCCGAATATGACGTTACGGTGTTCGAGAGAACACCTTATGTAAGCTTCGCTCTATGCGGTATCCCCTATCTCGCAGGATGCGTTGTGAAAACCCTTGACGAATTACTCTATTATAAACCAGAGGTATTCATAAAGAAGAGAGGAATCAATCTAAGACTGCAGACAGAAGTATTATCTGTAGACGTGTCTGCCAAAAAACTCGTTTACCGTAGTCTCGTAACAGGAGAGGAAAACGAGCTAGAATGGGACTACCTAGTAATCGCTACTGGCGCACGGAGCAGGGCTCCAGAGATATGGCCTGAGATCCGGGAACTCGAGAATGTATTCTATATTAAACACCTGGATAGCGGAGAACAAATCAGGAGCTATGCACTAAAACTACCTCATGGGAGCAAAGCCGTAATTATAGGTGCAGGCTACGTTGGCCTGGAGCTCGCTGAGAACCTCAGTAATCTTGGAATGAAGGTAACAATCGTCGAGGCACTAGACCAAGTCGCGCCAAAAGCACTAGATCCCGATTATGCTGAAATCCTCGAAAACCACCTAAAAGAGAAAGGCGTCGAAGTAATCAAAGGGGCCCCAGTAAAAGAGTTCAAAACTAGTAATGGAAAAGCTGTAGCAATAACTACTGAGAAAGGGGAGATACAAGGAGACTTATTCATCGTAGGCGTGGGTATTAAGCCAAACACAGAGCTAGCCAAGGAAATCGGAGTAAAAATTGGGGAAACAGGAGCTATCTGGACCGATGAAAAACTACAAACATCTATACCAGGGGTCTATGCTATAGGAGACGTCGCCGAGCACAAAGACATAGTAACAGGAAAACCTGTATGGAGACCGTTCGCACCTATAGCCAACAAAATGGGATACGTTGTCGGCTCTATACTCGGTGGAAGAGACGCGGTATTCCCAGGAAGCGTGGGAACCTCCACCTTCAAGTCATTCGACCTTATCGTCGCAAGAACAGGCCTCTCAAAAGCCGAAGCAGAGAAACACGGATATAACGTTATAGAAGCAGACCTCTCCGGGTACACGAAAGCCCACTATATTCCAGGACGGGCAAAACTACACCTCAAAGTAGTCGCCGATGCTGATACTGGAAGACTACTAGGCGCACAAAGCATAGGTGCAACAGAAACAGTTCTATGGAGAATAAATGTTATCGCTTCACTACTCACGACAAGAGCAACTGTATGGGATCTATTCTTCAGCGACATCGGATACGCACCGCCACTAGCACCAGTATGGGACCCCCTAATAGTAGCCGCTAGGCTGCTCATGAGGAAACTAGGAGAAAAACCCCGCAGAGCATAGAATAATATCTTGTTTCCTATACCCTCTATAACTCTGAGTTTATAAGACTGAAGATGGGGCCGCGTCCCCCCGCCCCGCGACAAGGCCGGAATACTCCGGGCGATGAGTCGGGGACGGCTTCCACGCGGCCCTACATTATTCCAGTCCTACCCTTCCTGCTTGTATGATAAGGAGACATAGACTATGTCTCCGTCTTTGACCTTAAGCAATGCTCTCAGATACTTATCGGAGATTAGTTCGACGACGTCATTCTTATAGATCGTTATCTCCGGCCTGACAGCCCATACATTGTATCCATTGACTCGTAGAGGATACGCTATTACCCTAGCAAGCTTTGTACCTTCTATGTTTGGAGGCTCTATGATTTTCTTTGAAGTATATTCTAGACATGAATTAAATAAATCCACGTTATCCAGGAGCTTTACATTCATTGTCCCTGGATACGGAGTGAATCCCAGGGCGCTGCGGAATTGTTTAGCATAGATGCTTACGTAGAATGCTCCTTCCCCTTTTCCACTAAATACTACTCCCTTAAATACCCCTCTGCAACTGTCGTCGATCACCGCCATTTTCACCGAGCTATTACCATCTATCCCGGCTATCAAATATCATATTAAAAGATATGAAACATTATCTTTACATTCATTGGAAAAATTATTAATTACTATAAAGCGTCGCGACAATACTGTTTTAAAGTCAATGAATCTACTCCCACTCCTGGTGTTAATTCGATGACACGACATGCTTCCAAAACTAAGAACCTCTGGGGAATACTATTAGCAATGCTACTTATTCTAGCACCAATACTCTCCTATTCTTATACTGCAGGCGCCGTTTCCCTCCAAGACTTATACATTAATTATTCTACGTCAAACAATACACTTACCATTAACACCATGTTCTATAACCTTAAACTAGACGCTGATAATGGAGGAATTACCTGGATAGAGATCAGAAACGACATCGGTGAAACCTTTACAGCATTAAATTCGACGACATACCCGTACATAGGCATATATCAAGTAGAAAATAATACCGTTGTAAAAATAACCAATTACTCTCTGGAAGTAAACAAAATATCATCCGATATAGTTGTAGCTAAGCTGAGCAAAACATTTGAGAATAATACTAGCCTAGAGATAGTCTTCTTCTTCTATAGCTGGACGCCCGAAATAGACTACATGATAACCTACAATGGTGGACAGAACAAATTGATCATATCCTACCCCGTAGAAACAACCGACCTAAACCAGTCATTGATCGAAGTCAATCTACTAAAATACTCTTATCCCAACTTAACCGTATCACCTATGGTACTAAACACGACTGTGAACACCGAAAACCTAGTTGCTGTAGGAATGCAAGCACTCTCGGTATCCAATAACACTACTAAACTAGCCTTCTTCCAGGGAATAATACCATTAACACCTGAACCCGTAAACCTAACATATAAGTTAGAACCACTGGACAATTCAAGCATAAGGACTCTACTACTCGAATACAATGTAAACAACACGACCACTATTAAGTCAAGCGTGTTCTTAACCAACTATCTGCCAGCAGTACTCGGCTCAACACCTCTTGCAATCATATTAAAGAACACCGGCACAAGCGATCTAGAATTCAAAATACTTTCACAGCTAAAAAGCTATCTAAACCAACTAAACAATACCATTCAGAATCTAAACCAAGTAATCGAAAACCTAAGACAAGAGAACACTAATCTCACAAAACAGTTAGATTACTATAAAGGAAAAGTCGACGTCTATAAACAAGAATTAGAGAAGGCAAAAACCGACTACAAAATACTGAAGGAAAGACTCTCTAACGATGCTCGCTTAACTGTTGCCGCCCTAATAGTGGGACTTATCCTAGGACTCGTGGGTGGCTTGTTCGTCGTTAGAATAAGAAAATAATAAAAATAATTATTCTATTTATTATCTGTTTCTTTAGGGTTCTACTACTAGAAGACGGATGAGTCTACCCACATCTTCTATATTCTCAAGAGACCATGACTTCACCAAGAACTCTTTTGCAGCATCCTCCGACACTAGGCCCTTTGTTATGCGTAGGAATTTCTCCTCGACTCCTTTTCTATCTAGCGGGTTCCTGAAATGTCCAGGAGGATATATTGATTCCTCCTCTACGACTCTTCCATCTTTAAAGCGTATGATTATCTTGTTCCCTATCCCGTCCGGATATATTTCATCATATTTCTCGGATACCTTGACCTCCATCTTCTTCATCAACTTCCTTACGTCCTCAGCAAGATATCGTTCTGGCTTGAATGTTTCTATCCATACTTTACCGTCTATCAGTGCCGCGGCTGTAATGTAAGGTAGGCTGTGGTCGGCTGTCTCTCTGGTCTTTGGATCCCATTTCTCTGGGTCCTTAACAATTATCTTATAACTGACCGTAAACGTCTCTATTGTTATCTCCTCTACGTCTTCTGGATTAATCTTTCCTTCTTTTTCGACGATGCGTAGAGCTGCCTCTACAGCAGACATTGAATGATATTCTACGGGCCAGTATTTGATGCTTGTCTTCATAAGCCTATACTTTCCGTTGGGTGCAAGCTCTGGTAGTTCAAACTTCTCACCGCAGAGTGCCACGTTGAAGAATCCGAATTCGCCCTCGAATACGGGCTTAGGACCCGTCATCCCCTGCCATGCTAGGAGGGCCGCGAATAACCCGTTTCTCGAGGCATGTGCCGCGGCGCATCCTTTCCACATGCTTAGTTCTCCTGCTCTTGTTTGACGTAGAGCTGGAGAAGTGTTTGTCGCAATATTTATTGCTTCCTCTATCTTGTCTACGTCTAGGCCAAGTACCTTAGCTGCTCCAGCAGCTGATCCTATATTTATATAGACTGTGTGATCCCATCCCCTGCCACGGACACTATAGGCGTCTGCAAGAGCTCCTATAATTTCATACGCCGCTACAATACCTTCTATGATCCTGTATGCAGGTGCATCGGCTATCTCCGCCGCCGCTACAATTGCTGGAATACTGTCGCTTGGATGAAGAGCTTCTTTTGATAGATAGGTGTCGTTAAAGTCGAAGTAGCGTGCAGCGCATCCGTTATAGAAATCTACGAGGTCTGCTGAGCCCCTCTTTCGTGTGCCCCAGATTGTCGACGGTATTCTAGTCGCTGAGCTGCTCTCTGCTAGCCAACGAGCTATTTTTACTGGTTCCTCGTAGAACGCTCCAACAGCGACACCTAGAGTATCTATGAATCTCTTCTTCACTTCCTCTATAACTTCTACAGGTATCTTCTCGTATTCTAGAGAATATACCCATTCAGCCATCTTTCTCGCAATGGTCTTCACTATCCTCTCACCTAGAATCTCTCAAGAGAATATGAAGCCGTCTATCAATTTAAAAGACTCTGTAACATTGAAATCAGCTACTGGTGACAATAGAAATATGCATTCTAAAGTGATTAAAATAGCCTGGGCATAAGGTGGGGAAGAGAGCTGAAAAACTAAGATTCATGTAACGGAGGATTCAGAATAATGATACATCCCTATATTGTGAATCCAGAACTGTTTATTGAACGCAGACTTGGAGTAAAAGTACCATTACCTATGGTTTTAGAAGAAGATGACTCATTAACCTTAGTAGAAAAACTTTTGTCTTCTCTAGTCGAGAACAGACAATTAGAATTACCGTCTAATGAGTACGAGGCGGTTATCTCCTATTATGGTGCCCTTGTCGCATCCGCGAAGAGTAGAGCGTATAGATTGATCAAACTGCTAATAGATGCGTCTGTAGACCATGCGCTCTCTACTCTCCCTAGGGTGAACGACGAGGAACTGATAAAGATTGCTAAAAATCTCGGAATCGAACTAGAGTATAAGCCATTAAGCATACCCTGGCTAGTTGATCCGGCAGGAAGAGTCGTCCCTAAGATACTCAAATTCCGCATAGACCTTATCAAGTATCTAGAGACAATCGAAGGATCAAATGACGCTGTCCTTTCACTGCCAAGCGGGTTCGTCAAATCACGAAAGATATACTTAGACAGGCAGCGAGCAATACATTTAATCATACACGGGATAAGGAGGAAGCTCGAATCACTAATAGACGAGTACAAGGGCTTAGAAGCTCCTAGACTCGAAGAACTTGGTAGAAGATATGCTAGAGAGCTAGTCAAAAGATCCTCGCCAGGGATAAGGCCGAATTTATATCCAGAATGTATACAGAGTATTATGGATCTGGCAAAAAAGGGTGGGTTAAGCGACGAAGAAATCTACGTGCTGATTACGTTTATAGCGAATCTGGATCCTCCGGTAGAATATGTTGAAGACATGCTGAACGAGCTTAATCTGGCATCCACCTCTGCTCTACCTAACATAGCAAGGGCTATTGTGGAGATCGCTTCCAGGTACACACCCTACAAATGTGGATCGAGCGTGCTAAGAGAAATATGCGGGGAATGTAGTGAGGATCTTCTAAAGACATATTATAAGCGTGTCAGGAGCATCCGCCGCCGGAAAAGACAGTAGAAATAGCTTTGACTAAGTTATGGAATCTTTGTTTGTTCTCTTGTAGAACTATATTTGCTAGTTCTACTAGTTGTTTCAATGCTTTCTCTGAACCAATATTGACTATATTGATACAGTCTATTCTTATGGGTGCCGTAAACTGGGCGCCACTCATTAACTCCAATATAATACCGTCTTCTCCCATAGAGATTATCCCACTGTGCTTGAACCCATGCTGTCTCCCAATCAATAAGATACCCTTAGCACACTCGGAAGAAGCCACTCTCATGTGGAGAATAGGTCCTGAAACCCTCAACCATACATTACAGAAGCCTCGTGATAGTACTTCTACAATATTCTCTAATCTCACAGGGTCATGGGTCTTATACAATATACGGGAGCCCTCTTCGCCCCTAATCCAGGGTCTCTTACCCTCGACAAGAGTTATACGGCCGGTACACGTACTTGTAGTCTCTATGCCAGATATACTGTTTAGCTCGATCAGCAAGTTATCGATTCCTGGATCCAGATACCCTATATCTCTTTCTTCAACTAACACGTCTAGGATGAATTCTTCACTGTTCCTATCCTTTTTGCTCATTTCTTTCAACCTCAACATCCACCACTACCTGTTCATACCGAGGCCCTATCGGGCGAACCCTTCTACTCCCTATTATTCTAAAGCTCTTAACCGATGGAATTCTTGAGAGAGCTGCCGACACTTCTTCTTCCGCTTTTTCTAGATAGTCCTCTCCCTTAACCCAATTAATATGAAGATAAACATGTATACGTCCCTTCTCCTTGATCGACATGACAGCGTATGGAAGATACTCTATCGCGAGCTCGGGCAACGGCATTAGAACCCTGTCAGCAACACTAACTAACTTCTCCTTTATTATCTCAGCCGCATCTCCTAGCATAGGAACTACTATGTCTTCGACCTTGTTCATTTCTATGTTCTCTTTCATGAACTTGTACGCATAGCTATTGATATCGATACTGTAGACTTTCCGGGGACGAGCATGTTTAGCTATAATTATACTGAAGAGGCCTGCCCCGGCAAACATATTGACGACTACTTCTCCTGGCTTTACTAGCTTAGCGATTCTCAAATGCTCGAAACTAAGTCTTGGCGTAATAAATATCTTCGCTATGTCTACTTTGAACACACATCCATGCTCCTTATACAATGTCTCAGTTCTAGGCTCGCCTGCAAGATGTACTAGATCTCTCCTTATCCTGTACTCGCCCATTACAGGTGAGGCGGCGAGCCACACACTTTTTACATATGATAGTTCTTCGAGTATTCTCTCCGCGATTCTCCGGTATAGTTTATAATCTACCTCGTCTCCATAAGGAGCTTTTATCAATACTATATCTCCAATGAACTCCATACGCTTCCAAACTTTTCTAGCAAACTCTTCTCCTGCAACCTCGCGTGCGATTCTTTTCATTAGCTTTCTTCTCGCCAAAGATTATACCCCGATCAACTACTATTTGATCTGGGGCCTAATACAATGACAGAGGAAGCCGTGTTAAAAGCAGCAAAACTACTAGAACAAATAGAGAAGCTGCCTCCCGATTCACGAAAAGTCGCCGAGTATTTTATGAAGCATGTCTCTGTAGGAGACCTACGTGCTGTACTCGACCTCAAAAAGCTCGGCGTAAAAGATCCGGATTCTCGCATCGAGGAACTAATATCTCTCGGAATTCTGGAGAAAGGAGTTGACTGTTTTAATCTTTCAACTCCTCTAAGAAATTATATATTCTCTCGTAGGAGATCTGCATCAGTCAAATTAAAGAAGAGAATATAGTAGTATCAGGGGTTCGTCACTTCTCTAGTTCTAATTCTAGGCTCTTTTGCAGTCTCCTTCCTAGGGAAATGCCTGTAATATTTATGTAAGCCTTTGAAGGATGTGCAGGTAACAGTGATAGTCTTCCCTTCAATTCGAGGGATAAACTACTGTTAGGATCTAGTTTATTGATTTTTCTAGACGAGAGCTGGAGGCCCAGTGCAATCATTGCAATAACGATCTTTCTTACGGGTTCGGCTCCTTTGTTGGATAAATTTATCTTTACCCTTATCTCGTTTTCGTCTATCTTTACTTCTTCGACGTCTATATCTAGGACGGGGGCTGGAACCTTTTCTTCAAATAAGACAATATCGGTGAGCACTGCTGTTCTTGGATAAAACTTGTAGGGACTCGGCAGATATTTTACTGATACAGGTATAAGGCTACCCTTATACGAGAATGGGCCCTGGACTACATGGCTTCCAGCACCAGAGATAGAGACTGGCTCGGATCCTGCGACTACTACTTCGTATTGGGAGCTGTGATATGGTGAGTGAATTACCAACGAGTATCGTCTCTCGCCTCCAAAACTCCAATTAAATTTTGGATACTCCACGAGTGTGTCTCCGGGTTCTAAGGATTTCGCACCTGTGAGAACCGAGAGATAATATTCTGATTTCTCATGTTCGAAGACTACTATTAGCGAGATATCTCTTATGAATAATGGGTGGAGTCTATCATAGAGAAATACGAATTTGTGTAGATCCCATTTAGCCAGTTTCTCTGCTAGGAGAGGCTTGACATCGTATACAGCTTTGTAATATATAGTGTCATCTAGCTCTACGTGGAACTGGGGCCTGAACTCTCTGGTAATTGATGTTCTCTCCATAGCGATTTTTATTTTGAAGGGTGGCCGCAGATCTTGAGGTGCTTCTAGTCCTATTGATACAAGAGCATGTTTTACGGTCTCCGAGGCGGGGGGTAGGCTTATCCAGAGACTTGCCTTGGTTTTAGCGCCGGGCGAGGTTCCTAGAATCTCTCTTCCAACTGCTCTTCCAATGACGGGTATTCCTTTTCCGTACTCGGCTATTAGAGTGTCGAATGCTCCTTGAACCATTTTCTTTTATCCCCCAGTGATCCTTGGTATCATAATATTGTATTTGATAGAAAATATCTTGGGTTCTAGGAAGTCCGGTTTTCTTCTATTATAAAACAAGTCTGTATTCCTAGTACCACCATGTGTCTAGGAACTTGTGCTCGTTTACCATTAGGAGTGGATCTCTCCTTGCACTACAAATCCCGTGGAACACGCATTTTTCGCCGCTACATCCGTTTATCATTGAGCATGACTCTCTGCATCCCTGCATACATACAGGAGTCTCACGGGTACAACACCTCCTACCAAACATCCAAAGGAAGTCATCCATTATGAATGGATCTATTCCACCATGTTGGGAGACGAGTTTGTATGCTATTCGTGTATTATATCTTAAGACAATGTCTTCTTCGGGAGATACTTCTATGCCCGCAGCAATCTTCTCTAGGAGTATAGTGTCTACCTTAATTATACCTAGTCGTATGGCGATCCTGACTAGGTGGTTATCCACGGGTACCTCCTTGTTATATGGATCGTATACTGGGAGTATTCCTCTTCTTTCGAGGAACTTGGCTAGTAGAAATGGTTTTTTCTCGACGGGATCCTGGTATGCGGTGAATATCTTTAGTCTGTCAATGAAACCTTCTCCTATGCCTCTCCTAAGGTATCCGTGGGACTGAGTTATCAGGGAATATGCTGATCCCTCATATAATTTAACAAGTTTTTTTGCTAGGTCCCGTAATAGGCCTACACGTATCTCTGGATCGGGGGGACGTGCTGTTCTCCCCTCCTCTGACTTCACAGTAAACATTTCCACGAATTCATCTATTCTCAAGGTCTGCAAATAGTTTGGATCGAAGAGCTCGGGTTTTTCGTCGAAATACTTCCTCCCCAGACGATATAAGAGGTCGGCGCCATGATAGAATTCGTCGTCGACGAATCCTTCATATGGTTTGCCTGGCCTGCTTAGTCTGTGATCTAATGCCACCATAACTAGAAAATACCTAGTCACCTCTTCTCTCGACGCGTCCAGTGGGGGATAGTATCGCTGGTCTTCAAATTTATCAATAGATATATTATCAATTATTTTTCTCATAATTTTTCCGATTTCCTTACAATGATCATAGTCCACTCCTACAATCATGAATGCCACCTCTAGACGAGAATTATAGTCTTCTCCTCGCCTTCTTCCATCAAGTAGATATGTCTTCTTCTAAGCATAGTGACAGCGATCATATCTGGTCCTATAATTACGTTCTCATATAATGCGCTTGAGGGAGGATATATTGTAAGAAAATATCCTAGCTCGTCGAGCGGAGTATAGGATAGACCGTAATTGCCAATGTAGGTATCCACAGTTCTAAGATAAACCTCGCCCTCGGACTTATCCATTCCCTTAATAGGAAACGCTAGATCAATATAGAGTGTCTTTACTTGGGCCCTCGGGTTCTCAGCATACTCTCTCATACCCTGGTAAAGCCCTTTCACCGAGATTTGTCTATCTCCTAGTACAATCTTGGAGTTGGAACCCATTATACTGAGGCCATCTCTACCCATGGATACTATTAGGAATCCCTTAAACCATCTGAATGATATTACTCGCTTCATCTCCTTGATGCCCCTCTACCAGATCATACTTGTTGAGGTTAGAATAATTATCTCCGATTCATACTCATAACGCCTAGGTTTATACAAGATGAAGAACCGGCCAGCAGTCATAATACGGTACTCGGAGATTGCTGTCAAAGGACCCCTGACCAGGCGCAGGATGGAGGATTTATTATCGCACCATATTGCCCGAGTCATTGAAAAATACGAGCTAAAGGGTACACTTAGTAAGACGCCGGGGAGGATTATACTATGGGATCCAAGAGATCCCTATGAGGCTGCTGAAAAAATCTCGTATGTTTTTGGAGTGAAGTCTACTAGCCCGGCAGCAGCCTATACGCTGTACTCATTGGAAGAAATAGTCAATGTCGGGAAAAGCCTCTTCTACGACAAGGTTGCAGGGAAAACATTCAGGGTCACCGCTAGAAGAACTGGAACGCATGAGTTTACTAGCAAGGATGTCGAGAGGGCACTGGGTGCGGCTTTATTTAGGGAGGGTGAGACGAAAGTCGATCTTACGAATCCTGAATATATAGTGTATGTGGAGATCCGTGGGAATACTGTTTTCTACTATGATAAGATTATTCATGGCCCTGGAGGACTACCTGTAGGTAGCGAGGAGCCGGTGCTCGTATTATTCAGTGGAGGATTTGATTCCACTGCAACAGCATGGTATATTATGCGGAGAGGGGCGACTCCAGGACTTATATACTATGATCTCGGCGTGGAGGAAGCAAAAGAGAACGCAGTAATAATAGCGGAGAAACTAGCAGAGATCTGGACCCATGGTTGGGATCTCAGACTCTATATCGCGGATATGACCCCGGTAGTCGAGAGGCTAGCTGAAACAATCAGGCCTGAGTACAGGACCCTAATAATTAGGAGATTGATGCTAGAGCACGCCTCTGGATTCGCAGAAACCAGAGGATATGAAGCACTTGCCACCGGCGACAACATCGGCCAAGTCGCTAGCCAGACAATAAGGAACCTACGACTAATCGGAGGCGGTATAAGGCTCCCGGTCATACGTCCCGTATCTGGACATGACAAAGATGAAATAATGAAGCTCATAGCCAAAATCGGACTATATTCGTACGTTAATGCACAGATAGAGCCTTGCAGAATACGAGTAAATCCTGTGCCGAGAGCCTCTCCAAAGATCTATAAGGAAGAGCTAGAGAAGGCATACAGGGTTATAGGAGACGCTCCCGGCGATGTTATAAAGATCAAAGAAGAATATAGGTTTAAGGGATGAGCGAATTCACGGGTCTGACTCTTTCGGGATGAGGAAGCCCTCGATCAGCGACTATACCGGGAAGCTATATTAGTGGCAATACTATATGCTTCCCTTAGATGCTTCTCGACTATGTAGATGTGTTCTCCGGAGTCTACAAGAATATTCTCTCCGTATAATAGTGACTCGACCCAGCCGGCTCTTCCATACAGCTTAGCCGGATCAAGCCTAGAACTATACTCGACTACTGTAAATAGCGGAGGAGATCTCGCGTTGAACACTGCTATATTCGCTATTGAATTCTTTGATATCGTTGGGGGTTCTTTTCCAAGGCGCTCTGATATTATTCTCGAATAGTCTAGCGGGTCTTTGATGGCTTGAAGATTATTTAGGGGGTCTACTATGACGTCTCCGCTCTCCAACTTATTTGATCCGCTGTCTCCACATTCTACTTTGTATAGGTCGAAATCCGCGTCTAGAGAGTTCTTGAGACTATACGGTAGATTCTCTGAGACATATCTTATCGCTATCGAGGTTGCCCCCAACATATGTAACGTGTATATGCCGGGCAGTGATAGTTTGAATGCTTCATTGGGAGATAACTGCCTGTATAGTTCACAGGGCGAATCATAGATCTCAGTATACCTAAACGGATATAGAAGCGGGTCCGCGACAACTCTTAGACCAGGTACAATTATTCTACCGGGACCTCCCAAGACAAGCGTCGCATATGTATACTCTTCGGGGGGAGAACCCTCTCCAAGATCAATGACGCGCCCCCCTCTCACATAAACATAGCCGTTCCTCAGTATCTCATTACCTGTATAAACTATGTCGCCTGTAACGAGTATGCTTATCATCTCCTATTACACCTCCTCTTAACACTATGTGCAATAAGCGGGTTTAATCTAGTTCCTTCCGCTACCAAGAATAATTATATCAACTTGGCCTAGACACCTGTGTCTCGAGGAAAACAGTAACGGGGAAGAGTATTGCAACAGGTGTATGTAGCGGATATAGATGCAGTAATCGACGGGACACTAGCCGAAGCTATTAGAAAAGGAGAACTCTCGGGAAGACTGCTTATACATAGAGCAATAGTCGACTACCTATACGAAGAAGCCAAAAAAGGAAAGACGGCGGGTATGGCAGGTTTAGAAGATCTCTCAAGCCTCTTAGGAATGAGTGCAATGGACTTGGAGATCGCGATTGTCGACGATGAAAAACCCTCACGGATGAAAACGCTCTCCTTAGAAGACGTAAAGAAAATTACACGCGAATACGCGTGGAGAACAGGTGCAACTCTCCTAACAAGCGATCCGCTCCAAGCTAAAGCCGCACAAGCCTTAGGGGTACCTGTATATTATACTGCGAGAGCCGGTAGAGAGGGTAAACTAAAGATAGAGGAATTCTTCACTAGCAAAACGATGAGCGTCCATCTAAAAGAAGGAGCCCCGCCCCTAGCAAAGGTAGGTCGTCCGGGTAGATGGACCTTCGTCTCATTATCTAGCGAACCCCTCACTAGGAGAGATCTCGAAGACGCAGCCAGAGAAATCCTTGAAGCTGCGTCCCGTATGGAAGATGGATTCATTGAAATAGATAGGTTCGGGTCAACAATAGTTCAACTAAAGGACTATAGGATAGTCATTACTCGTCCACCATTAAGCGAAGCATGGGAAATAACAGTTGTTAAACCCGTAGTTAAGCTCAAACTTGAAGACTATAACCTACCAGATAAACTGCTTGAGAGACTAAGGGAAAGAGCAGAAGGCATCCTTATAGCAGGAGCGCCTGGTATGGGTAAGACCACGTTCGCTCAGGCACTCGCAGAATATTATGCGTCTCAGGGCAAGATAGTAAAGACCATAGAGTCCCCTAGGGACATGAAGCTACCAGCCATAGTCACACAATACTCTAAGAACTATGCTGATCTAGGAGAATTACACGACATACTCCTCCTGAGCAGACCCGATTACACGTTTTACGACGAGTTGAGAAGCGACGAGGACTTCCAGCTATACGTTGACCTTAGACTAGCAGGTATAGGCATGGTTGGAGTAGTGCATGCTACAACACCCATAGACGCCATACAGAGATTTATACGGAGAGTCGAGCTCGGAATGATCCCAAGCATAATAGATACCGTTATATTCATAGACAAGGGACAGGTCGAAAAAGTCCTAGATCTCTCAATAACAGTAAAACTCCCTACAGGCCTAAAAGAAGCAGATCTGTCCAGACCAGTTGTCGAGGTAAGAGACTTCCTGACAGGAGAGCTCGAATACGAGATCTACACCTTTGGAGAACAAACAATGGTAGTCCCAGTAAAGGGCCGGCAAGCCAAAATGAAGCAGGAAGCCGTAACAAGACTAATACAAAAGATCCTACCGGAGGCCCAAGTAGAAATACGCGACGGAACTGTAATCGTAAGAGTGCCAAGACATACGCCTCGGCTCACTGCCCGTAGACTTAAACGTATCAGGAAGATAGCCGAGAAAAACGGATTCGAGGCAAGAATCATACCATTCTAGTAATAATAGAAGCGTCCAAAGAGATATTCCCGGTTAGGAAAGCCCCGACTTAGCCAAAATACTCGTCCATCACTTTTACCCTCGAGAAAAGAAGATTCTCCAACTCATACAGTCTCATCCCAGACTCCGGCTTAGAAATCTTCCTCCTACCCGACTTCGTCTCCGGTAAATCCTTTAGTATATGGAATCGCCAGCCAATCCAAGATATCTTTACTGCAACGACGGCGAGGCCACCGCTCCTCTTCTCCAGCTCGAGGAGGCCCTTCACTTGGCCTGGAGGAATATAGAGGGGTCTTGACTCTCTTCCCTGCTTAACCTCTATTACGAGTATTCTCCCGTCTTTAACCGCTAGGAGATCGGGCTGAAAACGTTTCTTCGTCGCTGATCCACTCGAGGGGCCTCTTACAACGGCGAACCCCCTCTCCCACAACATGTTAGCCAGCTCGTTCTCTACCCGTGTAGCGCTCCTCTTGTTAACCATCTCTAGAACACGCCCGTGCCCCCAATTACTTAATGCCAATTACCCAGCCAGATTTCAAATAGTCCTCTGCGAGAAACCACTATTAATAAGATCCCTCTTTTAAACATATAATACGGTTCAGAGGTGTAGGTTGTGCCGGAGGATACTCTACTCATCGAAGCCCTCATTGCCTTGTTCATTGTTGGAACCCTTCTCTCAATGAGTATAAAGGTCGTCAAGGAATATGAGAGGGCAGTCATATTTCGACTTGGAAGACTCCTAGGGGCCAAGGGCCCAGGACTCTTCTTCATTATCCCCTTTATAGATAACTTTGTCCGAATAGACCTCAGAATAGTCACTGCAGATGTCCCAGAACAAAGAACTATTACAAAAGACAACGTCACAGTAGGAGTCGACGCCGTAGTATACTATAAGGTATTCGATCCGGAAAAAGCCGTAACCAAGATAGAAAACTACCATTACGGAGTAATAATGCTCGCCCAAACCACTCTCAGGGACATAATAGGACAAGTAGAACTAGACGACCTGCTCACAAACAGAGAAGAGATAAACAAACGCTTACAAGAAATACTCGACACGCTCACAGACCCCTGGGGGATAAAGGTTACAGCCGTAACAATCAAGGAAGTAAAGCTACCCGAATCAATGCTACGAGCTATGGCTAAACAAGCCGAGGCAGAGAGATGGAGGAGGGCAAGAATAATCGAAGCCGAGGGAGAGCGGCAGGCTGCAAAGATTATGGCTGAGGCAGCATCATTCTACGAAAAGTATCCATCTGCTATGAGGCTAAGAGAGCTCCAGACACTCGTAGAGATAGCAAAGGAGAAGAACCTCATCGTAGTGGCTCCACACACCTATATGCCCAGTACCGGCGACATAGTAGCACTCTCAAAGGCGGTCGCCAACAAACAAGTACCAAACAACGGTTAACCATTACCACAACCATTACATAGACTATATGGTGAGGTACGAAGTATATGAGGATAAAACCGACAAACCATAAAAAAACGATTCCTATTATGATTCTAGTACTATCATTAGTACTTGTCTCCTCAATAATCTCATATTCACAAACAAACACTACCACGGCAAACAATACTCTAGGCGCAAAATACTGTGGTTCAGTAGAAAAAATGTACGGAATAATAGGCACAACGTCAAACGCAACATATGATAGAGTCATCTCTGGAAAATACTATTATATAAAGATAACCGGCATCATAGATACATCAACAGAAGAATACGTCAAATACGCTATCCAGATTGCAGAAGAAAACAACGCCGCCCTAATAATACTCCTAAATACTCCAGGAGGATACCTGGATCCGGCAACAAATATCGTGACTATAATCGACAATGCAAAAATACCTGTCATAGGCTACGTTGTAGACAAATGGGCAGAAAGCGCCGGGACCCTAATACTAATGTCCACGCATATCGCCGCCATGCAGCCAGGGACGATCATAGGGTCAATGCAGCCAATAGCCTACAACCCACAAACAGGGAGTTATCAGCCTATAAACGATTCCAAGATAATCAATCCATTAATCAAGCTACTATGCGAACATGCGGCTACGAAGGGACGCAACTCCACTGCACTCGTAAGATTCGTCCTCTACAATGACAACTACGGGGCATACGAGGCCCTCGACAAGGGAGTTATCGAGATTGTAGCCTCAGACACGGCTGATCTAGTTAGTAAACTAAATAATCTCGTCGTCGCCTTACCTTCAGGTTATACATATGCGTTTATCAACGGAGAAGGATCCGTCACTATAGAAGAAATACCTCCTCCTCCAAGAGTCGTAATTATCCATGCACTATCCGACCCGATACTATCCGGAATACTCCTTAGCCTAGGAATGCTCATACTATTATTCAGTATAGTATCGGGCCATCTCGCATACGCTACGATAGGAGCATTACTCCTCATCCTAGGAATGGCAGGAACCGGCTATAACATCAACATGGTAACAATCCTGCTCCTAGCTCTAGGAGCATTACTTGTCGTAATCGAAATGCATACCCCTGGCTTCGGAGTCCTAGGAGGAGTCGGAATAGTTATGCTCGTCCTCGGAATAGCCCTACTGCCTGCGGGAGCGGGCTTCGCTGTTCCACAAGGATATGCTAACACGCTCCTCGCATCACTCTATATTACAGGGGCCATAATGGGAGTATTCACAGTCTATGTCGTATATAAGGTCCTAGAAGTACGAAAGAAGCAACCAATAATATGGAGCATCACCGGAAAAATAGGTGAGGCAGTCGACGATTTGGAGCCTGGAAAACCAGGATTCATAATAGTAGAAGGCGAATACTGGAAGGCTATCTCTAACGAATTCGTGCCTCGCGGAAGTAAAGTAAAAGTTCTACGAAAAGAAGGCCCAATACTCTATGTTGAAAAAATAGAAGAATAGCCTTCCAGGCACTAATATCCTTGAGTCTACTATATAGAGTGTTTTTCTTCTTGCTCCGTCACCTGCTTAAGCTCTATAAGCAAGGTACGGATATTCTCTATGTACAATACTATATTTAGTATTTGGCCTTTATGCTTGAAGTCTTTACTAGCCAAGGCAAGCTGTGATTCTAGCAGGTCGAGTTCTACCATTATATCATCGATTATATCTCGAGGCAGACGGTGTAGAGCAGCATTACTCATACCTATAACGACCTCCTCTCTAACTGTTTGAATAGTTCTACAGCGGCCATATAAAGAACCGACTCTAATCTTACTTCCTTCTCCCTGAGACTTGCAAGTTCATCGAAGGAAGGCATAATGCTTGTAACAGGATGAGTATATGCTCTCGACAATGTGAGAAGAGAGAGCGCCTCAAGCTTCTGGAACTCGTATTGGAGAGCATATAATGTAGCTGTCATCGAGTCAACAGCATAAACTCCCCGCTTTCCTAAAAGATCCTTTAGCTCTCCTGCAATCCATCGTATTCGGGGGCTTGGAACTGATACTGTGAAACCATATATCCATTTGAAATCGGAGAACCTTATCTCTACTAGATTCTTGAACCCTGAAGCCATTCTCTGAGAAGCAAGCAGCGGGAGGCCTTCACCCGAGATCCTTATACTCAATGCCTCTCTGCCGATTGCCCCATTAGCCACGAGAACAGATGATATGGGAACCTTCTTTGAGAGCCTGTATCCCCTACTGATCAAGATTACGTTCCTTACACCAAACATATAGAGTTCGGACACTGCTTCAGCCACTGCCTGAGGATAGGGAGGTATCTGTACGACGATAAGATCAACATCAGACTGCCTCCCTGCTATTGCCCTGAACCCGGTAATTCCCTCTCTCTCACTAATGATCTTCTCGATTCCCCTCTTAATATTATTAAATACCTCGACAGAATCTATCAGGATAGCATTACTTATCTTAGAGACCCCGTAGAGCCCCGTAACCGCGCCAACACCTATCGTTTCCAAACTCATGCACCCGGGGGGTCAAACTTTTAACTAAATCCAATACAATACTTACAGTTGCGGGGTATAAAAGGGGGGTGAACACTATGAGCTTCAGATTAGAACAGAGGAGCCTGGAAACCTATAAGGTCTACGGAAAACACGTTTATGGAAACCTCATAGGATGCCGCAATCACGAAGCCCTCCGCAACCCAGAGCTACTAGAAGACGTAGTAAGAAAAGCCGCTGAAGAAGGAAACATGACAGTACTAGACATAAAGACTTGGAAAATAGGAGAAGGATACAGCCTAGTCGCAATAATCCTAGAGAGCCACATAACGATCCACACATGGCCCGAATACGACTTCGCCACAGTAGACGTCTATAGCTGTGGATCGCATACAGACCCCGAGAAAACATTCAAGATAATAGTCGACTACTTGAAGCCTATCAGGATGGAGTCAAAAATAGCAGATAGGAGTCTGGAATAGGATATACCCCCGGGGGGCACCTGCCCGGGGGATACAATTAGCGAGGACTCAATAGAAATAGCCATCTCTATCAACTAGAAATAATAAAATTACCTTCAAATAATATAATCCCCTAACTCAAACATACTCAAGTAATAATTAGGTCCCCGACACACTTAATGTGCCGGGGATAATGCTTGGACAAGGATATTCTTGAAAACGCATACAACTGGGGACTCGACCTACTCTCCGAACTAATAAAGATACCTTCTGTCTCGCCCCAGGGAGACCACTACGAAGAAATAGCAGAACTACTCGCACACACAACAGAAAGCCTGGGCTTCGATACACAAATAATAAAAGTAGATAAGGACTACCAAGAGCAGAACTGTAAACATGCAAGCAGGAATCCAAGATATATTGTACTAGCAACATACGGCTCCGATGGACCCATCCTCCACTTTAACGGCCACTACGACGTAGTCCCGGGAGGAATAGGATGGACAATAACAGATCCATTCAAGCCCCTCGTAAAGGATAACAAGCTCTATGGCAGAGGAGCCATAGACATGAAAGGAGGAATCGCAGCAGTTCTCGCTGGCTTGAAGGCCTTAAAAGAATCCAATGGTTACCCGGATAATCTAGTCCTTCAACTAGCCTTTGTTCCAGACGAGGAAATAGGTGGGGAGTGTGGAACAGGTTACCTAGTGGAAAAAGTACTTGACCGAGCACCAGAATACGTTATCATTCCGGAGCCTAGCGGATTGAAGACCCCCTGGCACGGGCATAAAGGGGCACTATGGGCAAATATAAGAGTACACGGGAAGAACGCGCATGCCAGTACGCCTTGGCAGGGTAAAAACGCGTTCCTTCTCGCTTCGAGATTTGCGCTCGAGCTCCATTCAAGATACACGACTATGCTCTCCACGAGAAGAACCAAGTATAAGATAACGCCTCCAGAGGCCTCGTATCCAACCGTAATGATCGGCGGAGTAGCCCGAGTAGTTGATGGGAAAACAAATCAGGTACCAGGACTCTTCGAGTTCACTATAGATAGAAGACTGATACCGGAGGAAAATGTTGAAGGTACTCGTGGAGAACTCGAGGCGTTGCTGAGATGGATCTCTGTCGAGTTAGGCATAGAAGGATATGAGGTAAGCTATGAGACCTCTATGGAGCCGGCAATAAATGATCCTGCAGAATTATACAAAGCACTCAAAGAATCAGGCAGAAAACATGATGTTATTATAGGGGAACCCGAGGTCTGTCCAGGAGGACTCGACCTTCGCTACTATACATTGAAGGGATCTAAAGCATTATCATATGGTCCCACGGGAACTACTGCTCATGCCCCCGACGAGTATCTTGATCTAGACGAATTCAAAAAATTAATAGGAATATTCGGCGTGCTACCATTAGAGCTAAGCAGATTAAACCCCTAGAGTCAGCCTTAATAGCTTAACTATTATTATCGCCGCTACACCCATGGCTAATACTCTTGCAACAGCTATGCCAATGTTTTCATTGCTTATACGTCCTAGATAATATCCTAGTACGCCCATTAGTCCTAGACCTATGCCTATTGACGAGAGATACGCCGTGTATAATGGTAGGATCCCCCATGCAGATAAGAGATAGGGAAGCGCTATCAGGAAGGGGAACAAGACTATACCTATACCGCTCCATAGAGCCACATATATTGGTAGGATCTTTACAGCCTTCCAATATATACTATCTTTAAGCGATGAAGCGACTTTCCTCTCTAGATCCTTAACCTCCTTTATCCTCTCTGCTCTCTCGGAGAGATAGACGCCTAGGATACCGCTTATTACCCCCATAGCTACAGTTCCACCTATAATGCTCGATGCGAGAAGAAGTGGGTCAGCATTATGAGAGAAGCCTCCTATATCCACTCCTATGCCAGCAACTATTCCGTCAAGACTATTAGTTACAAACATTCTCCTAGCGACGCCTTTTACGTCGGGATATATCCGAATGACTTTCTTGAAGTCTTCGAAGAACCCCAAATCTTCATCCTCCCACGACCGGCTCAGAGCACCGTCTTGAAATATGGGTTTCTACATGGAGCCTTATAAACTATTACAATAGAAAATTAGACTTTATTCAATAAATGGGAAAAACCTGTTGGATCCTTATTTCCTTGCCCTAGTCCTTACTTGTTTCCTGCCTCTCTTAACAACTGGTCTAGGCCTAGAATAGATTATTTGCCTCTCTCCGTTTGAGAGCGAATATACCACTATGCTTCCATTAACCGGCTTTAACAGTAATCTCTCATCTATTATCTTTGTTCCACACACCGGGCATCTATAGAACCTAGTGATCCGTATTTCTCCACTACTCTTCTTCTCCTTTTCCATCAGATACATCATTGGAACCTTACATATAGGGCATTTTGGTGCTTGGTCAACTCCTTTAACTATTTGACTAGTCATTTTCTCCACCTCACATACTGTTCTTGTCCTATATCTGCTAGTGACGTTTTCCTCACTCTACTCCTCTACTATATAGAGTGTTGATGGTCCTCGTCTTGCAGTCCTTGACGCGAGCCCTTCCAGGGACTCCTCTACATTATGTATATTTTGTACTTCGCCCCCTTTATACCCTTTCAGCCTCCTTAGAGAGAGGTTATTAGTCAGTATTGCTATAATTAGGTTAAGGTGAAGAGAGGAGTGAAGATCTGGGAAGTACTAAGGGAGCCGCAGGCAAAGCTACTTCCAAGAACACCGCTAACTACGGCAAGAGCACTATTCAGAAATACGGAAGAAAGAATACTACCCATAGTCAAAGACGAGAAAACAAACAAACTCGAGGGATTCCTCACACGTATCGAGGCAATAATACCTACAAGTACAAAGTCCAATCTACGAGTTATAGATGTCGCACGTAGCCATCCAGTATTACGCCTCGATCAAAACCTCGACGAGGTAGTAGAAATACTAGAAGAATTCAAGACCGACTCAGCGCCGGTAGTCGATGAAAACGACAGACTCGTGGGAGTAGTATCTCTAAGGGACATAATCAAGGCATTTATTGATCGAGGCCTAAGACCACTCGCAGAAACTGTCGGTGAAGCAATGACAACAGAAAAACTAGAGAACTATATCGTAACACCAGACGAGAGAATAAACAGGGTATGGAGCAGATTCGTGTTCAGAGGACTGCCAGGTCTAGTAGTTGTAAGAGGCAAGGAGGAGCCAGTGCCTATAGGCGTGATAACCCCATTCGACCTAGTAAGAAAGGGAAGATGGAGATTCCATAGAGAGATACGCGCTGGAAAGATCACAACGCCCGCCAAAGTAAGACGTATAATGACGAGAGGAGCAGTTGTAGCTACACCTGACACCCCTATAGAGCAGGCTGCTAAGATAATGGCTGAGAACGACTTCTCTATACTACCCGTCGTCGACGAGGAAGGAAAACTAGTAGGAATACTGACACAGCTAGACGTAGTGAAGGTCTACATGAAAGGAGCAAAGCCAGGCAGAGTAGCTGTAAAACCACTACCCATGCCAAAGATCGTCGAGGCAGAGGAGAGGACAATTTATCGTTCCGAACAGTCACTTATAACAGAAATCGTAGAACGGCCCAAAGAACTGCCCTATGAAGCCCTAGGAGTAACCGCTAAGGACGCTATGAGAGAAGAGCTCCCCGCTATAACAATCAATGATACGGTAGAACACGCTAGAAAAGAGATGCTGAGGAGGAAGACAGACTATCTACTGGTACTGGACGAGGCAGGACGGATTGTAGGAGTAGTAACAAAATGGAATATGCTGAAGGCAATAGCGTTAAAGGGACCAATCTGGAGGAGAAGAGTCTACGACAAGTTCTTCATAGACTATGTAATGAGCAAGGTCATACCAAGAGTCAAGGCCAACGAGCCACTCGAAAACGTGGCGTTCAAGCTTATATCAAATAATGCCGAGGTAGCAATAGTAGAAGACGAGGAAGGAAACACCGTCGGATTCATAACTAAGGACGACCTGATAGAGGCATACGCCAAACACCACATAGGAGACATAAGAGTCAGAGACCTAGTAGTCCCAAGAAGATTCGCCACAGTACACCCACACCACAGCCTAGCACATGTAATTAACAAGATGCAGACACTACTACTCGACGCAGTAGTAGTAGCAGAAGGAAACATAGTCTACGGAGTAGTATCAGCAAACAGGCTACCATTCGTAGCCCTAGAAGACAGCCTACTATCAAGAAAGAGCAGACGACTAATATGGGTTAGAAGACTTGTCAGAGCCGGGAGAAAAATGGCAAGATTCGTAAAAGTAATGCCCCTAATAGCGTCTGACGCCATGGTCCAGGTAAAGAAAACCCTCTCCCCCGAAGACACGATAATAGAGGCAATACAAGCCTTCAAGGAAGAAAACGTAGACGGCCTACCCGTCGTCGACGAGGAAGGAAAACTAGTAGGAATAGTATCCAAGAATTCGATACTAAGAGAGATGGCTAGACACGCCAAGCCCGAGGTCGCCCCTGCTAAGAAAGAAGAGATCAAAGCATAATCTTTCTCATAACTAATCTTTATTGCAATTATTTATAACATTATTTTATGAAAATCCCAATATTTCTAAAATTTCATTACATAATATTATAAAATACTTATATCATTACTTTCAAGAATTCCAACACACATTAAAACATTGGTGGGCCCGGGGGGATTTGAACCCCCGACCACCCGGTTATGAGCCGGGCGCTCTACCGGGCTGAGCTACGGGCCCTCCACCGGCTCTCTATCCACTGATTTCCTCCACAAAAGAAAATATCATCTCGAGGGGTAATTAAGCATTTACGTAATGGCTCCCATTTAATCCTTTTATTTAATCATTAGATTTATAGTCGCAGAAAAACAATTACTCCATATGCAATGAAGATGGTGGAGCGACGCAGACCCAAAAACATGAAACGGGGATGAAGACCGACTTTCCTCCGAGCAAAATTAATACAATATCATCTCTCCAAATTTAACTACTAGATCTAGGATTTTCTCTTGTAGCATTCTCGAATTAACTTTTATTTTATTTTCAGCATCTTTTGGAGAAAGAATTGCAGCATAGATTATATTAATGTTTCTATAAAGGTGTCTAGGAATCTTCTTAGTAATCTCTGACGTAATAGTTGTTGGACCAAGATTATCCCACAATTCTAGATCGGGTAATATGACTGCACGAACATCAGGCATAATTGGTGTATATTGTGTTGCTTTCTGAGAAATAACAATATTAGATTTGTTAGGGAATTGGCCTATTAAGTTAAGATATTCTTCTAAGAAATCACCATATATATAATTGAAATCATGTTTTTTATCCATAACTTCTACAAGACCGGGATTGACCTCGTATATTAAAGTTGGATGAATAGCTTCGACTACTCTTGGCATTACTACAACAGACTCGGGAAGATGGAAATAGAATTTCATAACCCCTTGGACAGGAATCTGTACAATAAATTTATCAAGTTCCAGATCGTCAATTATAGAGTCTTGCTTTACGAATTTAATAATATCCTGGATATTGGGAGAATATATCATTTGCATATTATTGGATAATGTATACATTAAATAATTATAATAATTAAGATATTTTTCTCTTAGAAAACTAGAAGAGAAAAATATCTGAGATAAAGGAACCTTTCCGTGTACTAATATTTTTAATTTTTCAAACTTATTATTATAAAGTAAATCTATTAACTTGACTGCTAGCATATCCGTCAAACTAAGAAATACATTGTCCGAAGAACAAGTCTTACATTCGAAAATATTTTTATAGGATCTTAGTTTTTCGAAATCTATTATATAACTTCCAGCATTATCCATAATACCATTAGTGAGTACATGTAAAAACACACAAGATAATTTTATTTTATTCTTATCTTTGCATTTACTATTATTAACTAGACCTTCAAGTGTGGCGTACATATTATAGTTATTATTATAACTTGTTGTTTCAGGTAGAGATAGAATTGAGTCCAATAACTTATCAAATAATTCAATATAACTATTTATTAAATCTTTTATGTTTTCGCCTACTTTAATTATATCTTTAATATTTTTATAATTCTCATAACTTTTATCCTTTTTTATATGATTTATATAAAATTCTAGTTTTTCAGAAATAATTAAGTACGTATCTCTTAGAGATAATAGGTATAAGAACCCTAACAGATCCTGGATAGTAGTTTTTATTTCTTTTTTATCATCAAACTTAATACCTATCTCTGCTGAAGCCTTTGTTAAAAATTCAACCCTAGCAGAAAGAGTAGCAGTATCTGCAAAAAGATACATATATATAGAGCTCAACATCATGTACGACAATAAATTGAAAATATCCAGATTAAATACTATGTCGTTAAAGTTCTCATAATCTATTCTAATTCCGATATTTATGTCCTTGTCTAATCTATGGAGTAGGTCGAGTTGATAGGCACTTGGTAACATATCTGATTGTATAAGATTTACTTTGAAATGTGATAGGAACGGCATAATATTTCCTATTTTGAACATATTAATCGTTTTATTATATTTAACATTAAATGATTTTAATATGTTTATTTTTCTATTTAAATTATTTATATTTAAAATTACTAATAAATGCAGAATTAAATCTATTAATTCATTTATATTATATTCTTTAAATATATAATAGTTTGGATCACCCAAGCTTGTTAATATACAACATGGAATATAACTCTCCTCATAGATAACATCTTCTAAATGCTCTGATCGTATATATTCTAATACTTCCGAATATTTTTCTTCTAGAACATATGTATTAGAATTTCCATTTTTCTTATATATTTTTACATTAACAAATCCATCTTTATCCCTTTCAAGAAGAATCACTATTTCGGATCCAAGCAAATATCTTTGCTCATCTACATACGAGATCTCAATAATTTCTCTATCACTAATAACTGAGCCTTCACGATACAAAATATAGGGCACACCTAATAAAGCTGGAAGAATTATATTCTCCTCTGCTTCTTCATCTCCCTTTCTTATTTTTACTTTGAGTTTAACTAGTTCTCTTGGATGATAAATCGTCATAGTACTATTTATTAATAATGATTCTGTTATTTTTAATAAATTATCCCACATATCATTTAGATATTCCTCCAATTCATTATTACGATTTTCTTTTGATTTAACTGTCCCTACTTCCTTGATAATTTTTTCAAGCCTAGACAATATTACACTCATTGCAAAACCAATACCAATGATATTGCTAAGATTTCTAAACCTAAGCAGAAATGTCGAGGAAATATAATACATGGGCAAATATCTGGGCAGTATTTCTGTTAATTCATTAATTTCCGTATTCTCGACGTATTCTTCTATTTTTTCCATTTCCTCGCGAATTGTTTCTTGTGGAGTTACTCTTTTCTTATAAAACTTATTGATAAATTCTATTAATTGTTCGCAGTAACTATTTGTTACCTCTTTTTCTAAACTAAGAGAATTGTCTAATTTAATTATACTAAAATTAATCATACTAAAAAGCGTGTTTAGAGGCTCTATCAGTTTGAATCTGCATACGTTTCTATTAGAATTATCTTCTTTAAAAAGCACACTTTTATAGAGTTTGATATAATTTTCTTTTATTTCTTTTAATATATTTATTATATTATTTTTATTGGTAAATAATATATTATTCATAACTCTCATAAATTTTCTTTTCATTGTAGTACCTAACGGCCTTCTAAGTGGTGGTGTAGCTAACATTCCCATGAGGCTAGGAATCGATGCAACTTCGGATAATCTTCGAGAATATCCATAATATATATGTTCTATTATATTATCTATTACCTTATAGCTGCGGTCCTGACTTTTATTTCCATCTAGGTCTATGTCGGAAGCTTCTGAAGTTCGAGACTCTTCCTTTTTATTAGCAGCAAGTATTGATAAAAGAAATTTCCTATAAATATCAAATTTAATTTTAGTTATAGAGAGAGGATAATTCTTCATTATCTCGCTAGTTCCAATAACATGTTGCTCATAGTTTGTTTGAAGCACCTCCTTAAGGTCGCTGAAATATGAGAGAGCTTGAAGCCTCCTCATATATGGAGATTTTATTATTATAGCTGCAATACCCTTATGTTGAACTGTTCCTACAGCATAGAGCGAGGTATAAGCTACATAGTCAGAACATTTGGGAGGTTTTCCCACTATGAATACACCAGTTCGTATTAATGAGACGTTGTTGTAAAAATAAATTTTACATTGATCCTAGTACTTGGTAATGAATATTCCTTTCAACAACAATTGAGGTCTGATAATAGTGACCGATATAAATGTACCCTTGAAAATAGACGCTCCTAATGGAACCCCATACACAATATGTTTAAAAACCCGACCAGAAATGATAAGGTTGTTAAGATCGTTTCACTACGTGCTTGAATTAATGCCTCATATTCAATTTGTTCTATTTAAGGAGAAGAAAAAACAACGAAACCTCTTAGATAGAAAGAAAAACTCACTATGCTTAACTGTATTAAGAAATGTAAGATATTATAGTAGACAACCAACATATTCATTCATAGATTTCCTAATAGGTCTCTGGCGCGGATATAGAAAAATATGGGTAAATACTCGAGACAATCCAGAAACACGCGAATTTAGCGAATTTTTATACAAAAATTTTTCGTTATGCTGGATGCCGGTCTCTACTAATCTTCTCCCTAAGAGTGTTTTAAAATTCGATAACGCATGTTTGTCCGGTTTTCATAGAGTACATAAAGATCTCTATAGTTTGCTATTAAAAACATTATTTAGAGAAAAATCTTTACATAGATTTATTCGAGAAGACATCTTTATTGATGCACTAGGACTAAATTGGATTCCTGAAATTAACTGCAGCAGACAAAAATTAAAGATTTCCTCTGAGACTACTCGTTTATTAGAGATCTATTCTCTTATTGCGTATTCCCTGATTGAGAGAAACATGTTTTTCCAGCTTAAGCATCCGGAAAGAAATAATTTCGACCTGATTATTGATTATAATATTAACTCTCTAATGAACCATCTTTTGCTAACTAATGATGAGCCTGAGACTAAGTGGTTAATAGAGTGGTTTCTGATAAACTATGGAAGCTATTCGTCTCTTGCACACTACCAGTTAACCAACTGGTATTCCACCGTATACGGTATAGAGATTCCTCCGAGGAGTTCGAGAACGTATAGTCTAGTTACACTACAACCAAGTAAAAAGAGAGATCTTTTAATACCCCTAGTCGAGAGTAGTATAGAAACATACGGATATCACGACGAAGATACTCTTTCTCGATATACCACAAGATGGTGGTTAGACTCTAATATAACCGCTGCTGCTATTGACTTCTACTCTACGCATTTCTTAGAAATACCATGGATTAGGGCCGCAGTACATAGTAGTTTTATTAGGACTATTCTTGGGTCTTTGAACATTTATGATAGAAATCTCTGGTTTCCCATAGTTATTCCTGCAATTACTAATCCTGAGTATCTCGACGACAGAATAAAATATATTCCAGTACCTATAACTTCGTGGAGAGCCGTAGATCCTCTCGCAAGAGAATACGCCCAGACGTTTCTCCAAATAATAGGCACCCTATCCTCGGACACTAATAATAAGATGCCGAGCGATGTGGTAGAAGCCGCGTTTCACGTACTCGAATCCCTTAGAAATAACATAAAAAATGCATTATACCACGAGTTTAACAACCTATCTTCTTTAATGAGAAACGAGGGAACGGATGAGGACTCATGTGTCAAAGGAATATTAGTAGATGCGTATCATCCGATCGCTAGCAATATACTTATAGATGAATATGCTGAACGATCTGTTGCGGAATATCCTTCCATTGGTTTAACTGTTAACCTTATACGGATACTCATGGAAAGGCTTACAGGTACAGATAAAATATTCATAAACTATTATTTAATTATTGATTCGATAAAAATGCTAGAAGACCTTCAACATGAATCAGAAATGTCTGCACACTCGTTCATACTATATGATCCTATAACCAACAGCAGTGCTCTACTAAGTTCATATAATTTAGAGAGGATTCTGAAAAAATCATTAATCAAATATCAGAAAAGCCCTAAAGACACGTCTACCCCAGCATGTCTGGAAAGGATCATACAAATTAGCGATGTGATCTGGGATAAGGTGAGAGTTTTTTGAATACGAAAACGAGAATAAAGATTCTAGGATTACTAAGAGAACTTGTCGATAGAACTCTTTCAAGAGAGTTTACTTCTAAGAAAGAATTTAGTATTGCCCGATATGTAACACTTATTAAAATGTTAACATGTTTTTTAATAATATCAACATCTTTAATAATATTCTATAATTTTTATAAATTTTATCATCTAATAGAATTCCTAAAAGAAACACAAACAGAGAACTGTGGCTGCATGCTTGTTCCAATAGCAGAGGTATCACATATACTAGACCTCCTACACTTCTTAGGCGTATACTACGAAATACTACTTGCAATAATAATATTATTCTTAGAAGTGATATCAGATAAATATGGTCTAAGCACTGTTATAAACTCACCAAACATATTTACTTTAATTAAAAAAATAACTGAAAATTTATCCTCAGACAAAAACATATCAAACTACACTAACTCAAAATTTTATAATAATATAATAAATAGGCTCATGCAGGATAACTATTCAAGTAATGGAGATTTTCTCGAGACAACAATGATAGCAATTTTCTCATATATATTATATATTATAATATCTATTTCTATATACTTTAAAATCAACTTGTTTATTCTGGTCGTTTATGGTATTTCATTATCAATACCTCTATTTATGTTCATTATATCCCTCTTGAGACCTCCATTTAAACTACTCTATGAATTTATAATTAACGCCCAATATATTAGAAAAATATCAATGTTCAAATATGCAAGAACTATTCGCAAAATCTTCTATAGCTTTATTATTATCAATGTAGTGCTAATGTTATATACAATAAAAACAATATTGCATTCCGATCTTAACCTAGAAAATAATTTGATTTTTACAATAATATTGATATTTCAACAACTAAGTTTAATGTCGAGTATATATATGATAACAATTTCTCTCTTTCCGTCAGAAGAGAAGAAATCCTTTGCAACGTTCTATGACTCATATATTGAATCTCTCATTGTGGACCTGACTTCTTCCAGGAAGGAAACACTTGATTTACATGTAAAAGAACTTATTATAGGTTTATTTATTGCTGCTAATTTATATAATAACTATTACTTAATAATAGACGAACATGATATGTTACACCTAACAAGTTACGTGCTTTCAAAATATAGGCTAGAGGAAAGGAGAAAACGAGAAGGCAAAATTACTGTAAACTTAGAAATTATAACGTTAAATTCTCTACTGCTTGTGTTATCATTATTCGCGTTTGACAAAATAAGAAGAGGCGAATTAGATATTGAAGGAGTGCATAAATATGTGGGTGAACCTTCATATTCCATTATAAAACGTGTAATTCTAGAAAGTTACAATGTTTTAGAGGATGTATTCAATAATACACTTCAAAATAAAATAATCGATCTTGAAAATATAGCAGTAATCACAACATTATTATCAGTGGCGTTTCCAAAATATATAATTATTAAAACAAAAACATATTAATTAAAATTTTAAATTAATAAAGAAACAATCACAGTTTCCAGCTTTCAAGATATTGTACTTGTTCCAATGTAAGATTTTCTATTCTTATACCCATAGCTTCTAGTTTAGCTCTAGCAACCTCCTCGTCTTGCTCTCGAGGAACCCTGTATACCTTAGGCTCTAGACGGCCGGCATTATTTTTCAAATACAGAAGAGAAAGAGCCTGGTTTGCGAAGCTCATATCCATTACTTCGCTTGGATGTCCTTCGGCTGCTACTAGGTTTACTAGTCTTCCCTCGGCGAGGAGGTATAGTTTCTTTCCATTGGATAGCTTGTATTCCTCTATGTATTTTCGTATTCTCCTCTTGGAAACACTCATTTGTTCTAGAGCCTGTACATCTATCTCTATGTTGAAGTGCCCGGAGTTTGCTAATATTGCTCCATCCCGCATTTTCTCAAAATGTTCTTTCCTTATCACTTTGGCGTTTCCTGTGGCTGTGACGAATATCTCGCCTATCTCGGCGGCAGACTCCATGTTCATTACGTCGAATCCGTCCATCACGGCTTCAAGAGCTCGTATAGGATCGGCCTCTACTACTATTACGCGGGCACCCATGCCCCGCATCCTCATCGCAATTCCTCTGCCCACCCAGCCGTATCCTGCGACGACGACTTTTCTACCAGCGATCAATATATTGGTTG
>JALVZQ010000006.1 GCA_027037535.1 Acidilobaceae archaeon
ATTGACAGATATTTCAATAAGCAAAAACTAAGAACTCCAGGACTAAGGTTCGAGCTACTTAAGAAACTTGCATCGGGTGAGATACCAGAGATTATCCAATATATTTATGATAATTATTTTAGATTGCTCCAGACGCTATTCGATGACTACCTAATTCACGGGGGTTATCCACGTGCTATAGACGAATATCATAAAAAGGGGGCTATAAGCGGAGAGTTCTACTCTGACCTGGCTGAACTCCTAGTAAAGGACTCGGTTAAAGCCGGATTAGACCCTGATAATCTAAAGAGACTACTATTTGCACTAACGGAGCCAAAGAGGCTATCTAGCACTGTCAACTTTAGTAAAATCGATGTTATAGGGTTAGATGAGGATGCTAGGCCGAAACGCAGGTTTGGGCTGGGACGGTATCTTGAATATTTGAGGACTACGTGGACCTTCTTTTTCTCTAATCGAGAAATGGGAGAGAGCGGGAGCTGCGAGCCGAATCCTGAGGTGGATGTTAAGAATTACGTGTTGGACCCCTTCATATACTACTCGCTTTACAGCTATCTCAGAAATATCCCGAATCCACATGCTGAGTCTAAGGAATTGCTCTCCGATGGAGGACTGAAGGGGCAATTAGTTGAGAGCGTAATAGCCTCCCATCTCCTCCTCTCCCAGCAGCTATTCGAGAGGGTTCCATCAGTTGACTACTCGAGAGTACTGATGTACAGGAAGAAACCCTATAACGATAAGGAGAAGGAGACAGACTTCATCTTATGCATAAAGAAACGAGGAGAAAGCCACCGCTTTATAATAGAATCAAAATTCAGGCGGACGCCAACACATGTAATCCCGGAAGAGGGCAAAATAGTTTTAACTAAAGATGCTTTGAAAGCACGAAACAATATGACATACATTCCAGTACCACTATTCCTACTCATCTTCTAAAAATACTAAAATCAAGAAACAAAACAAATTTCGACGCATCCACAGGACACCCTATATATCTGCCATGGCTTGCGTCGAAAGAATTATGAGGCGTGTTCTCGATAATATTGCAAATGGAAAGACACGAACCATTGGACAAACGGTGTTTCGGATGAGTTTAAGTGAGGGTATTAGTGATGCCGGGAAGGCTATTGCTACGATGATAGCGTTAGTTGTTACGATAGTTATTGCATATACAATTCTGGAAGTATTAAGAGATTCACTCGCTGGTGCAGGAGTAGACACAAGCTATATAGAACAAAGCAGAGGCCAGATTAATTTCTTAGTTGTTGCGTTTCTAATAGTGGGAGGTATAGGTGGACTTGTTACATTTATGAAAGCAATAGACAATCCTTCATGGGGTTTTGGATATTTTATAGGTGTAATTATTCTTGTCCCATTGGCTATTGGAGTTGTACTTGTATTAGTCAGTAGCATCCATGTAAAAGTCCCAAGTGATGTTTACGACATTTCTAATGTATCCTCGGAGGCAATCTTAGCATTAGTAGGTGCAATTATTGGGTTTATGGTTATTCTGTTGTATAAAGTGTTAAATATTAAATATTCTTACTAATTATACAGCTTAGATATCCGTCTCATTTTATAGATAACACGGTATACGCATATGGCTCGTAGAATCGTTCTTGTATTTGTATTAGGGCTTGTTTCCATGTTCCTCGTTTCTCTAGGACTGGTTGGAGATAGTGGTTTACCATTACTTCGAATTGTTTTGGTGGGGCTCTTCCCTGGAATATGTTTACCCAGATTTCCTGTGCTCCGTGTTGTATCATCCAGCTCGTGAAGAAGCTTCTTAGCTCGTATAGTCTGAAGACTATTCCTGCTTTGGCCATTGCCTCTCTTATTATGGAGCGTATTCTGGACTCCTTTATTGGTATGAGTTTGTTTTCCCAATCTTCGACTAGCTCGTCTATCGTAGTATACCTGTCTCTGGGGCCCCATTGTCGTGCTAGGTTCCTTATCCTAATGAGGTTATCTTTGATGTATTTTTCACGCCATTCAAGGTATTCTTTCTCTATGTAGTCTTGGGTTGCTTGTGAGAAGAAGCTTATGTATGCTCTTTTGCTCTCCGTTATCTTGGCTGGTATGACTGCTCTTGCTTCTAGGTCTATGTCATCCAGTGTTAGGTTGAAATACCTCGCTGGGGCGAAGCCCTGTCTCCGCCAGTAATACATAGGCTAGCTTGGCGGCCGGGTTCTCTATGTGTG
>JALVZQ010000007.1 GCA_027037535.1 Acidilobaceae archaeon
CGTATAGGATCGGCCTCTACTACTATTACGCGGGCACCCATGCCCCGCATCCTCATCGCAATTCCTCTGCCCACCCAGCCGTATCCTGCGACGACGACTTTTCTACCAGCGATCAATATATTGGTTGCTCTAAGGATACCGTCCACCGTGCTCTGACCGGTACCATACCTGTTATCGAAGAGGAACTTTGTATATGCATCGTTAACAGCTATGACAGGATACTTGAGGACTCCCTCCTTCTCCATTGCCCTGAGCCTAATTACGCCCGTAGTTGTCTCCTCTGTACCGCCCAGGATTTTCTCCGCTATATCAGGCCTCTTATCGTGAAGATACGCGTGGAGATCCCCTCCATCATCCACTACTAGGTTTGGCTGCTTCGATGCCACCTCGGAGATCGCCCAGAAATACTCCTCAGTACTCATACCCTTCCACGCGTAGACATGTATACCGTCCTCTACCAACGCGGCGGCAACGTCATCCTGCGTCGATAAAGGATTACTCGCGGCCAAGTATACTTCTGCACCCCATGCTTTGAGGGTTCTGGCAAGGACCCCTGTCTCCTTTGTCACGTGAAGCACTAATGAGACGCGTAGGCCTTCGAGAGGCTTCTTCTCCAGGTATTTTCTACGTAGTTTCATTACTACAGGCATGTTGTGTTCTGCCCATTCAAGCTGTATCCTTCCCTGGCTGGCTAGTCCAAGGTCCTTTACCTTGTAATCCGCCATCTATACTGCACCCCTCTATCAATGGTGCGATGATAATAGCGTAAATAACTCTTTATACACTTATATTTGAGATAGAGTGTTCAACGCCTATGGTGGTATAGGTCATACACAGGGGCCGCTGCCCACCAGGAATACGGGTGAAGGAAACTTGGGTAGAAGGAGGAAAAGAAGAAAGACTACGAGGAAGAAGGTCAGACTACCTTCACGATACTTCCAGTGCCCCGTATGTGGGAACATGACACTTACAATAGACTTCAAGAAGGCAAAGAACCCACTCATGCGACTTGCAATAGCCAGATGTGGTAGCTGTGGATTATACTGTGAAATGGAGGTTCCCCAAACACTCGACCGGATAGACGTCTATAATAAGATAAGCGATCTCGCATACGAGGATAGATTAGACGAGTGTAGGAAAAAGGAGGTCTCCGACGAGGAGGTAGAAGCCGTCTTCGAGGAAGAAGAGGAGGAAGAATAGCCTTGGGCAGGATCCTAGATAAGATACTAGCCGACTCCCAGGAGCGAAGGCTCCACTTCACACTTATCGATCCAGAGAAAGTCGGCGCACTTAAGGCAGGGGAGCTCGCCAGGCTAGCCTATGACGCTGGCACAGACGCGATCCTTGTCGGAGGCTCCATAGGCGTCTTCGAGCCCCACCTCGGGAAAATAGTCCGGGAGATCAAGAACAATGTAGACCTCCCCGTGATCCTGTTCCCCAGCAACATCAATGGACTAACAGGAGAAGCAGACGCAGTATTATTCATGACCATGCTGAACAGCGAGGACCCATACTATATCAGCGGCGTCCAGATGCAGGCCAGCACAATAGTCCTCAGACTAGGCCTCGAACCCATACCCACCTCATATATAGTAGTAGGATACGGGGGCACCGCAGGATATGTGGGAAGAGCAAGGCCTGTCCCCTACGACAAACCTGAGATAGCGGCAAGCTATGCGCTAGCTGGCGCAATGCTAGGCTCCAAGCTAATCTATCTCGAGGCAGGGAGCGGAGCTCCAAGACCAGTACCGCCGGAAATGGTGAGCCTGACAAGGAAACTCCTCGATAAAAGCAGGTTAGACACTAGGATCATAGTAGGCGGAGGCGTAAGAAGCCCCCAGACAGCGGAGAGCCTTGCCAGGGCAGGCGCCCATATACTAGTTACAGGAAACCTTATCGAGGAAAACCCAATGCTATTACCCAGTATTGTCGAAGCATTCAAGAAAGCATAGAGTATAATAGGGTAAGGACCCACATATTATGAGTTATTTTCCGCCACACCCATCTATGTCGCCACTATACTTTCCTAGGAAAGCCTCCTCCATATCTATATCCAGCAAATTAGCAATGCTCAGAAGCCATGCCAATACATCCGCCAACTCCTCGCGGAGACTATCCTGGTTCCCCTTGAGGAGAGCCTCAGCCAGCTCACCCACCTCCTCGACAAACCATGTAAACGTTGCATAGAGTCCCCTGGCCCGGTCACGTTCATAGTATGCCTTACGCATTGCTTCCTGAAGACATCTAAGCTCGACCATCCCTCGTCCCCTCATTGTATTAGGCCATTGATCTTCTCTTAACCTTAAAATACTCTGTAAGCCAGAGAATAATGAACTGGGGGATATAGGGCCTTGGCTAAGAAGAGGAGAAAGCAAGGCGGACCCATGACTGCTGCAGGACTAATATCGTTCTATGACGAGTACGAGGGAAAGATAAAGATCTCGCCGACCACGTTAATCTTACTGGCCGGACTATACGCTCTCATGGTAGTCCTAGCACACATAATATTCTAAGGGTTAAACCAGCTGTTTCCCCACTATCTAGATTACAATATATTATCTATCCTTGCTTGTCTCGTCTCCGCTAGAGGATTCTCTTCCTTGTATTTTGTCTTGGAGGTATAGAATTTTTCGAAGAGTGTGTGTTAACCCCCCGGTTAACACCTCCCATACAATCAAAACAACCTCCTCCAAAGACGCTTCTACTACCCGATATCTTCCACCGGAATTCTCGCCGAAAATCCTACGAGCAGCATAAATATGGCTACAGCCCCCGATCCCTCTACGGGAAACCCTCCTAGCAAAACCCTCACAGCTACAATAAACCCCGTCGACAATCACATAGTCCCCGTTCTCCCCCAAATACACGAGTATCAGTGGATCACGCCACAAGAGAACAAACCTACCACTATTAGCTGCATATTGAATCCTCTGCTCCAGCTCAGGAGGCGGTCCTTTGGAGAGTTCCTCTTCCACGTCTAGGTCTAGTATTTTCTCATCTTCTTCCCCTATCAAATCTAAGCATCCTCCAAGAACAGTCCCTAGACCCAACAACGACTATGTCGGTTAGCCCTAGGAATAGGCCGGTCTCAACAATCCCAGGTATCATGTGGAGCTCCACATCTAATCGTCGAGGATCCTTCATAGGACCAGTATGTAGGTCAAGGAGTATTCCTCCATTATCGGATACTGCTGGCCCATCCTTACAACTACATGACCTATGCCTCGGGTTTAGCCCCATTGACTCCAGGACCCGATAGACGTATCCGAGGGCTCTGGGAACAACCTCTACTGGAACGGGCTTCTTTTCTCCCAGCGTCTCTACAAGCTTGGATTCGTCAACTATTATAATATTGAGCCTGCTCGAGTACGCTACTATCTTTTCTCCTAAAAGTGCTCCTCCCCTACCCTTTATCAGGTTCCCTGAAGGATCCACCTCGTCGGCTCCATCAACATAGACGTCTATCTTATCGGATACCGGAATACTATCCAATACTCTTCTAAGACCACGACTGTAGAGTTTCAGGCCTGTATCGATACTTGTAGGAACATATCCCTCAATACCCTCTGATATCTCTGATCCAGCAAGCAACGAGATAAACCTGTCAACTGTAGATCCAGTACCAACCCCCATGACACGTATAGGCTCCTCCAACTCTGACAGAATGCTTAGAGCTCCTCTAGCAGCTGCATCCTTAGGATCACACATCGATATCCCCGCTTGCATAGGTAGTTTATATGACCCTTAATGATTGTCCCTACTAGATCACATAGAATAAACTAGACATTAAGTACAAACCGAGTGATGAACACAAGTACTTTTATAAGAACAGAGGCCTCCTAGCTCTTATACCATCGGAAATATGTCTTTGACCACATCCTCTAGTTTAGTTGAAGAGTTTTTTCCTAAGAGCCTCTCTGCATTCTTTAAACTTATTCATCGACTCTCTATCTCTAGTTAAGTCCTCCAGCCTAAACCCTTTAATTATGCGGATAATTTTCTCCCCACCACATACTTGTTTAAGGACGGGTAGGGCATATCTAATTACGTCCTCTGCCGCGATCTTAGCATTCTGCCTAAACCCAATAAGGTACTGATACTCATGAAGTGTAAGCTGTATCCCTAGCATACCTAGAATATCCCATGCTCTCTCCAGGATCTTCATCGCGACATAGCTAGGATCCACTAGAAGCGTCGTACCTCTCTCACCGGCATCAATGAATTCCTCGACCGTAGCAAGAGCCACAGCATACCTAACAATAGTCCGCTCGAGTATCTCTAACCGTTGCCCAGGAGTAATACCCAGGCCAACTACCGCAATACTCATACACCACACCCAAACATTTATATATCATAGCTAACATCTATATTAGGGGTCATCCTTCATCCTCTGAACACACTCTGACATAGATCGAACATCGCCACATAATAATAGATGTTAGCTATGATATATTAATATTGTTATAAGTTACTTATATATTAAATAATAATTATTGTTAACATATAACTAAATTATTCCTTATAGTAGTTCCATTGGAAACTGAGGGGTTCTTTATAAACACTACAAACTGGTAATGAAGGAGGTCCCAGACCCCTCTATTTCCTATGGAACTAGTATATCAGATCTACCTCTATAAAGACTGCAAATTATATTGTATTATTATAATTTTATTTAGATATATTTAGATATGATCATTATACAAACCAATTATATCCAAGTGAAATGTTATACAAGAGTTCTAGTTTAAGATATTGCATAGGAAACGAGGGGGTCCCTGGCCCCAGACGTTGGTATGTGTTTCCATAGGAAATGGAGGGGTTGTTAACCGGGGAGTTAACACCGTATTATAGCGATCACATACAATCACTACAGAGCTCTAATGTGGCAGGAGAAGGGACTTTTATAGAAAGGACCTCGTCGACCCTCAATAATCTATGAGGGATAGGCGTAACAGGGCCAGAGCCAAGCCATGGTGGCTTAACAAGGTGCCTGAGGTTACTAGGCGTAGGAGTAATAACAGAGGGAGCGAGTCTCCTGATACCACGTACCAATATTGGATGGGCCTCGGGATCCCGATAACCGCATCGTGGACACCGGTATCCTTGGCCTCTACCCATGGACTTCATACGCTTACCGCATCGTGGACATCTAGGTGCGACCCGCAGAGTCTCCTCTTCGAGCTTGATTATTCTAAGTTTCTCGGCTGCAAGAGTGTATCCCTCATCTAGTCCAGGATAAGGCCTAACAGTACCCATTACTTCTATCACGTCTCCTCTTACAAGGTTTTCGGCTAGTCTTCTCATAGGCCCTGTTTCACGGTATACAGCTACAAGGATTTTCCCTAGGTCTGGATGGAGCCCTTGTAACAGTATATGGGATCCCGGTAGTTTTTCTTTGTCTAGGATGGTTATGGTTATTTTTATGTTCTTGTAGGGTGTTAACCGGGGGGTTAACACATCATAATGGACGTCAGTATGCTGATTACTCCGGTAAAGCACCCAGAAATGAGGCTCCTCGCACAGAATAGATGCATAGCATCCAAGGCCTCCTATACAGACGCCACGGAATCCTGCGAGTATAGGGTCAGGACCACTCGGGGCCGCGGCGAGTTTACCAGTTGATAGATCATAGTTATTGGATGCGCATGAAGGTATACAGGCTTCTTTTACGGGATCATGATCAACGCATCTAGGACGCCCCCAGTTCTCAGGGTATCTATACGCGATTAACTCATACGTATACGGGTCCTCCGGAGATAATGATGCAAGAGCTAGGACTGCGCCGACACGTCCACGCCCTCCCCAGAGAATAGCGCCTCTCGATATCGCGGTCTCAATTATGTACTCGCCGTATACGAGTTCGGAGACGCCTCGCAGATAGAGCCGGCGTAGGACACGGTCTCTCCAGGGAGCAGTACCCTTATATAATGCTATCCCAGGACCCTTCCCCGGCTCATTTATCCTCCCACTACTATACTCTACGGCGAGTAATCTCGCGCGCTCTAAGAGTTCCTCATAGCCGAATCCCTGGATCCATCCCCTTATGACTGTCGCGGCGTTGCCCCGTGTCTTCCATGGAACGCCCGGGGCAAGCCTTACTAGGAGGGGATAGTCTGCTAGCAGTAGTTTGTCTCGGAGCTCGTAGAGTAGGAGGCCAGTTAGATGGGTCGTGCACCCGCCTCCAGGACTGTCTATGTCGTCTAGTGCAAGTGTGAAGGGAATCCAGTCTTCTCCAGGAGGCTTGTTTTGGGGAAAGAACACGTTAGGTATCGTGGATCCCCTTCTCGGAGGATTACATGGATAATTGGTGGGAAAGAGTGGTCAGAGGGCTTACTTTGTCTTATGCATTACTACGATGCTTGTCAGCGTGCTCTTAACACCGTCCATACGGCGGATATTCTCTGTTATGAGGTTCCGCAGCTTCTCCATGGTGTCTGCTTCGATGATTACTATTAGGTCGTGTATACCATATACCATGTATACCTCTTTGACCTCTGGGATCTCGAGGACTTTCTCGAAGATTTCATTCTCCTTTCCTACATCCGTGTTTATCATGACAATTGCACGAGCCATTCCACGTTCACCGCCCGTTATAAATGGGCCATTATATTAATGATAGTATGCTGAGACTATTAAAATGTGAACCTCCACTGACTGTATCTAAACAATTATAATCACATGATACACGTGTAGAGTTAGACTATATTGTTAAGTCCTCTAATAACGTGTTGAGAGCATCCCTATTATCTCGTAGAATCTTGTAGATAACCCTATCCTCGATCCACCTGTTATCGACAAGATATTCTACGGATGACAATATTTGCTCTCCTTCTCTATCTCTGCTGAATATAATTCTTAGAGGTCTCCAATAAGTCTTCTCAACAGCTATTCTCACGTCAGGACTAGTTATCTCTAAGACGTCTACCAGATATCCTAGGGCAAGGCGCTTCTCGAGATAAGGTGTTGCCCTAGGCTTTGCCCTAGCCTTCGATCCCCCAAAGAGGTTGGAGAGAACCATCTTTATCAAGCCCTTGAAGCCTCCGACATCGAAGACAGGCTTAGGCTCCTCCTCGGCTACCTCTAGGATGTTTTTTATCGCCTGCCTCAATCTTTCAACATATTCTTCTTTGCCAAGTGGCTTAAACTTGATCGAGTTAGGATAGGGATGTGGATAGAGTCCCTGATTGCTTGGAGATACGAGTGCGAGGGCTTTAACCTCGGGTATTGCCTTGAAAAGGTATGCCTCGCCATACACATATCTGTAGCTGACCCCGGTCTCCCATATTTTCAACTGGTAATATGGTATTGAGACTATCCTTTCTCCAGCTTGCATCTCGCAGTACCTCGAGTAGTGTGTCCCAGGATACCAGAGGTTCAACTCATCGTATTACGTGTTCCGTATTACATACTTTTAAGGATAAGAGGATTCTCTAAAACAGTTGGTAGTCTTCACGTGTTAAATGGTTAGGATAGGTGTAGGCGTTGAAATGGGTACTGATAAAGATATTGAATCTTATAATAGTATTGATAATTGTAACATTCATCGTAGCAGCCATATTCACGGGGCCACTAGCAGAACGTGAGAAGCAGAACATTGCACAGACAGTCCGTCAGCAAGCAAGAGTCTTATTCCAGAACCAGCCACCTGTCGCCATCGCGAGGTCATGTGTTTTAAGACCCAACATAGGAGAACAGGGATTGATCGAGGCGATAAACACATCTATACAGTCTGTCATAGAAAGCGGCAATACGACGTTGCCGCAGCAGCTCTCACAGGATCAAATCGCGGTCCTCGAACAAGTTCTCCAATCGGTTATAGTAGATGCGGTCAATAACAAGACTATTGTAACACATGATGAATTCCTAAACTATACCACGGCTAAGGCATATGCGGCACTCCAAGAGCAAGGTATAAACGTTTCACAGACAGAGCTCAGAACGTTCATAGATGATGTTTCAGCAAAGCTCTCAGAAGAGTGTAAGAAGAAAATCATTCAGGACGAGATAAACATACAGATCGTTAGAAAGGGACTGGACAAGCCCTGGTATGTGTTAGCAGTAAGATATACTAAGACACTCATCACATTCCAGCCACTCTACTCTACCGTCCTGACAACACAGTATTGGCCCTATCAGGGCGATAGAAACGCCCTCCACATAATCATGGAGAGGATACCCTACTCCGTTCTACTATTCACAACATCATCAATCCTAACACTAGCATTTGCACTTCCACTAGCACTGTACGCTGCGCGGAGGCCAGGGAAAACAGTTGACTCAACAATAACTGCATGGAGCGTATTCAGTGTCAGCATGCCGTGGTGGTGGCTAGCAATGGTATTCATCTATCTGTTCACTGTAAAGTACAATATCTTCCCATCACCATACAAGCCTGGGGGAATAGACTGGACAAGTATAACATCTATTCTAAGCATGGCGGCACTTCCAGTGTTTACAGTCACGATTCTTAGCATAGGAGATACCGCGTATAGAATAAGAAACATTCTCCTCGACGTATTCAACGAGGACTTCGTCACAGTAGCTAGGGCGAAGGGATTACCCGAATCTATGGTGTTAAGAAAGCACGTGATAAGAGCGGCGGCGCCGCCTCTAGTCACAATAGTATTGTTCTCAATAGTCCTCAGCGTGTTTAGTGGAGCTATAATTACTGAACTCATATTTAACTGGTTCGGTCTCGGGAGACTGTATTGGGATGCGATTGTTGCAAACGATATACCGGTTATAGTAGAGCTAACATACATTACTACACTATTATACTTGGTCATTAGGTTCATTCTAGACATACTCTACACAGTACTTGATCCGAGAATAAGGAGAGCATAATGAGGTGACCGCGATGTTTAAGAGGAAGAAGAAAACGGGCAAAAAACAACTCTCCAACTGGTCACTTCTACTTAGAACCTGGAGTGGCAAGATAGGAATGGCACTCCTAATAATACAACTGTTACTAGCAATCTATGTCGTAGCTGCCTATGGAGAAACAGGCCTTAAAGAGTATACACAAAGCAACAAGTGGTCATACCTATATCCACAAAGTGCTCCTCCATGCTGGGCAACAGATAAAGCACCACCTGCAAAGGTATCGCTAGAAGACATGCAGATAACAGGGCCAGAGGCGAGCTTCCAAGTAGCTGATCCCAAGCAGCAATTGCTTATAGACTATTTCAACGCTGTATATGTTGAAACGGTATATGAAGGATCCTTCAATTATAAAGCAGAAGGATTCCCAAGCGACACTGCCCTAGCATTAATAATCAGTGTAGGAAAGAACGCCATTGTAAAATTGCAGACAACGACAACCGACATCGTCATACTCGAGGCTTATGTGGAGAGACCCGATGGCCTAAAAGTATACTTCTACGACGGTAAGCTCCCAGTCGGCGAGTCTGGAACCGTGTTCCTCTACGGACAAGTCGCAAATATAACAGAGGGAGGAGAAAATATAACGTTCATAAAACCATACAGCCTAAACAAAGTATATCAAGGAGCCCTAATAGAACAATACTTTACCAGCAGTATAAAACAGCTAGAAGAATATCTCGGCTATCCTGAAGGTATACCTGGTCTACAGCCAGGCCAGGTAATAATGGCGACAGTGAACGAGCAAGGCCAAGTCGTACCACTCAATGGAGAATACAAAGTCGTCCTCAAGATAGGCTACTTCGTAGACAGAGACTTTGTGTTAAACAATGGACAATTTGATCCAAATCTAGCAAAGCAAAATGATGCATATGTAGAACCAACAGTATATGTATTCGAGGTAAAGCCGAACTGCTATGGATTCTTCGGAACAGATACAAAGAGTAGACCCATAGGGCTAGGACTATTGTTCGGTCTCCCATATGCATTTATCCTAGGATTCAGCGTAACATTCATATCAACATTTATAGGGGCCTTCTATGGAACCGCAGCAGGCTACTGGAAAGATATAAAGGGAGAAATAATGATGAGAGTAGTCGACATCGTTAACTCTCTCCCATTCCTCCCAATACTAATAGCGCTATCTGTAGCGTTCAGATCAGCAATAACACTGCCTGTACTCGCAGGCCTAATGATTATATTGTTCTGGGCAGGACCAGTCATAGTTGTAAGAAGTATGGCTCTCCAGATAAGCGAGCAAATATATGTTGAGGCTGCTAGAGCTGTTGGCGCATCTACGAGGAGAATATTATTCAAACACATGTTCCCACAGATCTTCCCATATACTATGGCTATAGCGGTTCTATCTATTCCAGGCGTTATAGTGGCGGAGGCAAGCCTCTCACTACTAGGATTCGGTGATCCTGCGGCTCCAACTTGGGGTAAGATGCTCCAGTTAGCATATGATGTGGGAGCTGTCAACGCTGGTTACTGGTGGCTCTATCTCTTCCCAGGCTTGGCACTGGTGATATTCTCGGCGACGTTCCTGTTGTTGGGTAGGGCGCTGGAGCCGATAGTCGCACCTAAGCTCGTAAAGTAATAAAAATAATTTTTATTTATAACTTATCAAAAATCTTCTTAATTTTATACATGTTTTTAACGACAAGCTATTTAAATATCCTCCTTCATATACAGTTTATGACGCCCAACGGGTGAATATGTCATGAAAACGCTAGCTATATTCATTGTAGCACTAATGGTTCTCCCAATAGCAGCAGCTCTCGTTTCAAGCGCAGGATATGTTAACACGATAGTGTTCCAAAGAATAGAAGACGACCAGGCAGCTGTAGGTAGCCTACTTTTCGGAAACTCACAGGGTAGACTCTTCAGACTAAGGAGTATAGATCTAGTAAATAGGCTCCAAGAAGCAGGCTTCCAGACGATAAAAGCAGCAAGCGGTCTAACAAACATCCTCGTAAACCCAACAGACACCTGCCAAGACGGATCAATAAACATATTCCAGAACCAGAAGGCTAGATTCGCACTACAGTTCCTAGTACCCAGAGGAGAAATAGTATCACAGATCTACGAGGGATACGCTATACCAGTAATCCTACCATGGACACCACTAGACCCCGACTATCCATACCTAGTCGGAACAGCGCTAAAGTGGCAGGCGATAATCGACGCTAAGGGAGAACAATACGGAGTCCAGCTACTCCAGCAAGCACTACAAGAGCTCGGAGCAACACAGGGAGCAGACGGTAAATGGTACTGGTCAAACGGCGACCCCGTAACAGTCAAGTTCGTAATAAGACTCGAGGACCAGAGGAAAGACATTGGAGACCTACTAGCCAACAAGCTAGAGAACGACGTAGGAATAACAGTAGAGAGACTATACAACGACTTCGCAGCAGCATTCCAGATAGTCTATAGCGGAGACCCCAGCGCCTGTGAGTGGCAGCTATACACAGAGGGCTGGGGAATCACCGGAATGACCCAGTACGACTACGGTAACTTCGTATGGTTCTACAGTAGCATATGGGGAGCAATGCCTGGATGGCTAGAGCCAACATACTGGAACTATCATAACACTACAATAGACGAGATAGCTCAGAAACTAGACAACGGTGACTATGCAAACGAGACAGAATTCTGGCAATTACTAAACGAGGGAGTAGACCTAGGTATCCAGGAGAGCGTAAGAGTATTCATAGCATCAACCTATGACTTCTATGCAGTAAGTGGCGACCTACAGGGTGTACTACCGAGCCCCAAGGCAAGCCCATGGCACACATTCACATTCATGAACCTACAGTATCCTGAAGATACAGTAACACTAACTAACAGATACGTGTATGCAAGCGGATGGGCCTGGAACCCAGTAGGCGGATTCCAAGACTTCTATAGTAGGCCAGTAGTAGAAGCAATAACCTGGCCAGGAATAACAAGCAGAATAACAGACGGTAAGACAGGATGGAGCCCTGCAAACACAGTAGAGTGGAGCCTAGAGAGAGGCCCAGTAACAGTTGACAGCGACGCAGTACTTTATGACCACGCAGCTCACCAGTTCGTAACAGCAGCAGAAGCAAACGTAACAACAGCAAAGAACGCTGTAACAATCAACTATAAGCTACTAGGACAGATCAAGTTCCACGATGGAACAACAGAGACAGAAGCAGACCTACTAGCACCACTATACATAATATTCGAGTACGCATATGACGACAGCACCAACACAACAGTCGATAACAGATTCGAAGGACCAATAGCAGGAGACTACTACACATTCCTTAACTCGATTGTAGCAGTAAAAGTAATAAACGAGACAACAGTCAAGGTATACGTCAACTATGACCATCTTGATCCCGGCTTCATAGCGGGAGTAGCAAGTATATGGACCAGCTATCCACTAGAGCTCTATGCGGCAATGGATCTACTATGGCAGTACGGACAGCCAGACATACAGAATGTGCCTGAGAACGTAACACCGAAGTATGTATGGAGCCTAGACGCAAGCGACGAGTACCACCCAGCAATACACCTTCTCGACACCTACCAGGGCCAGCAGATGGTCGACCTACTACAACAGTATAAGACAACGCCACCAGACTGGGTACAGCAGCTAATCAACCTAGGATTCCTAACGCAGGCAGAGTGGGAGCAGAGAGTAGACAACCTGATAAACTTCTTCAACCAGCACAACCACATGGTAGTAGCTAACGGTCCATTCTACCTAGACAGCTATGATGCACAGAACGACATAGCAACAGTAAAGAGAGTAACAGACTTCCCAGTAGACCCCGCAACAGTTGCAGCCGAGCTACAGCCCAAGAGTGTAGACCTACAGATAAACTATGACCCAGTAAACTACAACACCGAGGGCACAGCCCTAGTAACACTTAGCGTGAGCGTAAACGGACAGCCAGCAACAAACGAGGATGTAAAGATCTATGCAGTAGCCGTCAACCTAGAGACCTTCGCATCCACGTTCCTAACAATAAACTACCAGGAGCCCGGAAGCTTCGAAGCAGTACTCCCAACTAACGTATCAGAGGGCAGCTACCAGATAGTAATACTAGCATACCCAGTAGGATACAGTAACCCAGCACAGCAGTCGGTATCAGTAACACTTGTAACACCACAGCCAGGAACAACAACCACTACATCAGAGCAGCCACCAGAGACAACCACTACAACGACACCACCACCTGAGCAAACAACAACCACTACATCAGGAGCCCCAGAAGAGGGAGGAGTATCAGGTACCGTAATAGCAGCAGTAGTCGTAGTGATAATCATCATAGCAGCAGCATACTACTTCATGAGGAAATAATCCCAATAATAATCTTTTTTCATTATTCTAAATAATAATCAAATCATTTTTCTACTAATCTATTCTCTCAAAGAAAAGTTCTCTATACATCTACGATAAAGCTGTGTAAATAATTATAATCCCAAAAAGGGGGCTAGATCCTAAAGGACACACAAAATAGAGAATAATGGGGCTAATGAGGGAAAATCAGATGGCACTACTCGAGGTAGAAAACATACGAACATACTTCTATACACTAAGAGGAGTGGTAAAAGCTGTAGACGGGGTATCCTTTAAACTAGAAAAGGGAGAAACCCTGGGAATAGTAGGAGAAAGCGGCTGTGGAAAAAGCACATTAGCGTGGAGCCTGTTAAGGCTTGTTCCCCCTCCTGGAAGAATAGTTGGTGGACAGATTAGAATAGATGGAAAAGATATTGTTGCTATGAGCGAGTCCGAAGTTAGGAGAGAGATAAGGTGGAAACGGATTAGCATGATATTTCAGGGCGCTATGAACGCGCTCAACCCAGTTTATACTGTGGGAGATCAAATCATAGAACCTCTCCTCCTCCACACTAATATGACTAAACATGAAGCACTTGAACGTGCTAGAGAACTTATAGAAGCAGTAGGCCTTGCACCTTCAATATTGGAAAGATATCCCCATGAGCTGAGCGGAGGCCAGAAACAGAGGGTAGTAATTGCGATGGCACTAGCGTTAAAGCCCGACATAGTAATCGCGGATGAACCTACTACAGCGCTGGATGTTGTCGTTCAGGCACAGATATTGAATCTTATGAAAAAGCTTCATCAGGAAGAAAAAATGAGTATTATACTAATCACCCACGATCTTGGAGTAGTAACAGAACTCTCTGAGAAAATCGCGGTAATGTACGCTGGAAAAATTGTCGAGTTTGGAAGTGCAGAAGAGATATTTGAAAACCCGCTACATCCCTACACAAAGGCTCTTATCAGAGCAGTACCCAGGCTCAAAGGAGACATACATAAGCTTGAATACATTCCAGGAACGCCTCCAGATCTCCGCTCGCCTCCCCCGGGATGCAGATTTGCACCAAGGTGCCCGAGAAGGTTTGAGCCCTGCGACAAAGAGGAGCCCCCGATAATCGAGTATTCGAAAGGACACTACGTAGCTTGTTGGCTTTACTCGAAGAGGTGAATAATAAATGAGCCATGCATACAGAGTAGAGCTCGGAGAAGAAATTCTTCGAGTGCAAGATCTCAAGGTATGGTTCCCTATAAAGAGAGATATAACAGATATACTCTTACGTAAACCACAACTCTACGTCCACGCAGTAGACGGAGTATCATTTAATATCAGGAAAAGAGAAATCTTCTGTCTAGTAGGAGAAAGCGGCTGTGGAAAAACAACCACAGGGAAAGCACTATTAAGACTAGTCCCCGTACACTCAGGAAAGGCCTTCTTCAAACCCCGTAAGGAGACACTTGAAATTCTCGACGCTATGGGCGTCAAGTCGGAGAATGGATTCGTTGAATTGTTCGAGCTAAAAGATTCACAATTCCGACCATTGAGAAGAGAAATCCAGATGATATACCAAGATCCATATGGCAGCCTGAATCCGAGGTTCCGTATTAAAGACGTGCTAGAAGAAGTACTACTAGTCCATAAGATAGGATCAACAAAAGAAGAGAGACTAGAGATCATTGCGAAAGCCCTGGAAATGGTCAAGCTAACCCCTGTAGAAGAATTCATTGACAGATACCCTCACCAGCTGAGCGGAGGACAGAGACAAAGAGTAGCAATAGCACGTGCAATAATTGGAAACCCCTCGCTAATTATAGCAGACGAGCCCGTCTCAATGCTCGACGTCTCAATAAGAGCAGAGATCCTCGAAGTACTCTTAAACCTAAGAACAATGCTCGACGTCTCATTCATATTTATAACACACGACCTAGCAGTAGCTAGATATATCTGTGACAGAATCGCGGTAATGTATCTAGGAAAGATCGTAGAGCTAGGAGACGCAAGAGAAGTAATAGCTGACCCACTACACCCATACACAGAAGCGCTAATCGCCGCAATACCGGACCCCGATCCGGCGAACAGGCTGAAATTTAGAGACCTAAAAATAAAAGGAGAAGTACCAAACGCGGTATTCGTTCCTCCAGGATGCAGATTCCATCCGAGATGTATCTACTATGAACAGCACAAGGAGACAGACAAAGAACTAGAACAACTATGCCCTATAGTAGAACCTCCACTCTCAGAAGTTAAACCAGGAAGATACGTATCCTGTCACAGATACCCGAGCATAAGGGAAATAGTAAAATCAGGGCTTTCAACCAAGAATAAACAAGAATAAAATTCTTTGTCTGACTTAGTTCTCCCTATAAAACTCTATGGTTTTTATAGGGAGAACTAAACGGTAATGCCTCTACTTAGACACGAGTTCAAGGCTGGGTAAAGTGAAAATTGTTTGCAGGAAGAATATATAACAACATATAAGCACGGATAACACTACACTATATGAAGAACAAAAGGTGTCAATAATGCGAGACGAGGTAAAAATAGAAGAAGTAATAGACATACTAACAAAAATCGGCGTACGAGTAACCCCTCAACGAATAGTTATAACAAAGATAATACTAGATAATGTCAAGAACCATCCGTCATTTAAGGAAATACACTCAATAGTGCAGAAACAATTACCACGCGTAGGAATATCTACAATATTCAACACTATGAAGATGCTAGAAAAAGCAGGCGTGATACGCATCTTTGAATGGAACGGTGAAACACACATCGACAGGCCAGAATATCACGTAAACGTGTACTGTAAAGACACGGGTCAACTCGTAGACCTCGAAGACAGCAAAACATATGCGAGTAAACTAGTACAAGAATTGTCAGAAAAAGGCCTCAGGATACATGGAGTAAACATAATTGTAGAAGCAGAGTGTAAAAGCAACTAGACACCTAATTCTTTTAAACTTGTATGCGTTTATCCTATTTGATTGGCGTCTGGGGCCAGGGGCCCGTCGTCTAGCCTGGTCAGGACGCCGCCCTGACACGGCGGAGGTCCGGGGTTCAAATCCCCGCGGGCCCACCACCTGGAACCCCTAGAATCCCTTCCTCGTTTCACCTGTCTTTTTCCACACATTCGATGACGATTTAACTACACTTTGTGACTGTGATTGCTTTGAGCACTTCTTAGCATACTCCTCCAATAACACTCGGGCTAGGCGCCTGACGTCTCTTTTCGTGAGTTTCTCCACCTTGCCTTAAGCTCTTGTATATCTGGTAGACTCTCGCCATCTCCTCCAAGGACTTCGATATAGACTGTGTATACCTTCCTGTTACACAAGTACTCATAGTAAACATAGAGCCTACCTTTTATCTTCTTAACTGCGAGTGTCAAGATTTCCTTTTCTCCGTTATAATATGTTACCTATCCTGCTGATGTTTTCCGGAATCTATATGATCTTTCTTTCTGTCAAGATATATCCTCGCCCTGAATATTCCGTCTGTTATAGTGATGTGACGCTTGCCCCGGTAGACTCGTAGTCCCCTTCTTCTAGCCTTCTCCACTATCTGTTCCACGTTTCTGCACTGGAACTGAAGATAGGGTGGATGGTAGTCCACTCGGAGGAGGTGTCCTGCCTCCACTGCCTTCCTCGTATGCCCGGTGGGATCACAGTACTCGAGGAGGAACATCATGTAATCGGGTAGCGCTAGGCCTGGAACCAGCTGTATTAGCCTTTTAGGGGGTCTTTGCTTCATTTCAGACCCAGCCTCCTCAACACTTTTCCCAGCTCCCTTTCTAACCCTGCCTGCCGGGCCCTCTCTTTTAGATATCTTTTGTCTATATTTTGCCACGACTGGACAAGTATTTTCTTGACGTCGTCTATGTCCTTCTTCTCGCCTGACATAAGCTTCAGTATGATGAGGTCCTCTATTGATGGGAGCAAAATATTATCCTCTATTTTTATGCTCCTTTTTTCAAACTCGCTATCGAACGTGAGCGGAGCGTAGTTTATGTCTATATGTATATCGTCTTTCACTAAAAATCCCCATTTCCTCCACTGTACCTTGAAGCCCTGTGAGCGGAGAGTCCTAGTTACGGAGTCCCTCAGCTCGGGAGTAAATGGTTTATCGATAATAATGTCCCAGTCACGAGTCTCCCTGCCCAAGTCCACACCATGGGCTATGATGCTTCTAGCACCGATAATGAATACTTTAAGGCCAAGACTAGATAGAATCCGAGCTACTCTTATCACGCCCCGAGGTAGTGGGGTATTATTCTTCTCGGTTCTACTGTTTTTATCGCGAAATTCTTGAATCATTGACCGTCACCATTAGCACCTTACTACTTTTATAGGCTATAGTAATAGTAATTGTTAGGTTTAGGAGTTTATCATAGTTGTTAATATTGTTCTAAGCTGTATTATGTCTTAGTTCTCGTAGTTATGATCTATTCATCTTATATATCCCTCTTATATATCCCGTGGTTACATTCGTTGGTTGATTGTCAGTTACGCTACTTACCTATTATGTTGGGATATGTGGGTGAGCGTGGTGGTGTCGTGTTTAGAATGGCGACGTTATTAATCAACGTGTAGTACTCTATTTATCTTAATCTTATATATTGGGAAGTTTATCCTTGTCCCATTGAACTAGACAGGTCTCTGGCCGACTGATTACAAATTGGGAGCGAGCGTGAGATTAGAGTTTACTGTCTAGAGGATCTGCCGATTTATTTGATCGATTGAGAGCAAGAATTGAAGGTATATGTACAAAGTCTCCTAGTGTTTCCTCTACTTCAGAGATCATTCCCGCTTCCTGACACCACTAGTATGTAAACTAGCAGTGTCCTCGCTCATCTGACCACATAGCAGTTTCAGATACATTAAGCTGATATCATTCGTTATTCAAAGCCGGCATCTAGTGTGTTGGTGCATGTAGTTATTCTTTATGTGGGTTCGGAGCTCTTGTTATTGCTTGGTTAGTATAGTGCTCCAGCCTCACATCTTACATAGTAGAGGTCCCGGATTTCAAATCCCCGCGGATCAATCTAATAAAAAATCACGGCTTTTCTACAGCATACTCGAGATTTAATCAGAGACTATCCTTCCATCTATTATCTTCAATAATCTATCAGCTTTAGAAGCCAGTTGCGGGTCATGAGTAGTATACAAGATTGTTTTACCGAGACGGTTAGCTTCTATTAAAAGATCTATTATTTTTAGCTTGTTCCTGGTATCGAGATTAGCTGTAGGTTCATCAGCGAGAATAATATGTGGATCAGCTGCTAGGGCACGGGCAATTGCAACTCTCTGCTGCTCGCCACCGCTTAGCTGGTTCGGAAATTTCTCTTCCTTATCCTTCATACCGACGATTTCTAAGAGTTCTTCGGCTCTCTCTAACCGTTTCTCCTTTGGAGGGTATCCAGCTAATTCCATTGGGAGAATAACGTTTTCAAGAACAGTTAGGGTGGGGACAAGATGAAAGAATTGAAACACTATACCAACATTTCTCCTCCTCCACTTAGCCCGTTTTCCTTCGGAGAGTCTACCAATATTCTCGCCATTTACAATAACTTCCCCTCTAGTAGGCGTATCTAAGCCACCGGCGAGATATATTACAGTAGTTTTCCCGCTGCCTGAAGGACCCTGTAATGCGACAAATTCTCCTTTCTCGACGACAAAGCCGACTCCCCGTAACGCGGGATAATCGATCCCGTTTCCACGATAGATTTTCCAGACATCCCTAAACTCTATAGAGTATTTGGTCACAGTTTTACACCTCCGACTACTCGACCCGGAGCAGATCAGAAGTCCTCTGCCGTCTCAGATAAACAAGGCTGACAAGATAAATGAAAAAGAGGGCAAGAAGAATAACCCACCCGGTATTAGCGAGGTCCATTATACTAGGAATAGGTTCGAGGAAACCGAGTGCGTCAACCATTAATCTTAATAGGGAGGATGAGATGAGCAAGGATACAATGTATGCTAGTGGAGCCGCGAACACTATAGCGATAAGGGTGCCGAGAACAAGATCGACTGATAGCTCATGATTGGTAAATCCTATGCTCCTTAATACACCTATCTCTTTAAGACGCCCAGCCATATCTACTAAGGAAAGCATAGCGAGGCCAGCAAACCCGGTAATAAGCGTCGAGATATTTATTATTGATAAAAATGTCCTGAAGAACTCAGTTCCCTGCTCTTGTCTCTTTATTAGTTCGTCCTTTGTATAAGCAAGTTTGGCGGGTATACTATTCTCGAGAAGACTCCGTACAACCCTCTCTCCAACAACCTCTCCATTATCTGTTGACGAGATCCTCAAGTACAGATATCTTTCACCCAGCAAAGCAGTATAGTCCCGTTTATTCAAAAACACTATTTTCCCAGCATTCTCGTGAGTAGACGCAATCCCCGAAACACGTAACTCTAGCATCTGACCTTTAGAATTCCTTATATAAACAATATCTCCAAGATCTAGATCATATAGTCTAGCCATGGTCTCCGATACAACGATCTCTCCCTCACCAGGCCAATGTCCTTTAATTAAGCTAGGCCCCAGCGTCCAATTCCCTATAAGACACGTGTGCGTAGAGACTGTTTCGTTAAAAACCTCGACACCTCTCCACATTGAAAGCCACAGTTCTGCTCTTGAGACGCCATTAACCTTATCTGCTATTTCGAGAAGTTCCGAAAAATTGAGATCCTGTGTAGGCAACGTTATAACAGCGGTATATCCGTAAGTCTCTAGCTCGTCTCCCATACTGTTCACGGATCGAATGCTCATTGGTATAGACGCCGTGGCTCCCCAGGAGACTGCTATTATAAGTATAAGGAAAATAGTAGTCCAGGGCCTAGACAAGATTCGTCGAACACTGTGGGCGATTCTCACCTTCCTATACATTATTTTTAGAATCCTAAAGCGATGAGATAATCCTGTAAATCTTAGCGCTTGAACAGTATTTATCCTGGAGAGAATCAGGGGAGGAATAATAGAGAACAATAAAATTATACCGACAGCAAACAGGCCTATTGAAGCTATAACACCTATACTAGGAGTATACGGGTAATGTTGCATAAGTATCTCCACTGTAGAGGATCCGGCTTGTTTAGACCCCCATGTTACAAGATAACGAGATAATGGAATGGAAAGGATGATACCGAGCAAGGATCCTATTACGCCACGCATAATATTATAGCCCGAGTAATAAGCTATGATCTCTTTCTTTCCGGCTCCTATAGCCTTCAGAACCCCTAACTCTCTAAGGTTTCTTTCTAATAATGCCATCTCGCTGCCAGCAATAAGTAGAGCCCCCGTGACCAAAGCGGTTCCGATAAAGACCTCGAAAGCCAACGCCATACTCTTCATAGGAGCCTCTGCAGGATTATCTTCTTCTGTTTGAATATTAATAGAATCGACGCTTCCACCTTGTGAGACTATATTTTGATATAACATGCGTGCTAGATTAGATACGTTCGCGCCGGGTAGGGCTATTACAGCCAATACATCAACTTCCTTTCCAGGTAATTCGTTAAAGATATCTAAGGGAACAATTAATGTTATATCAGTTCCTCCACTTATAGTGACAATACCGCTCGCGTTCCCATCTATTGTGAGAGACCCATAGCCCGGTATGGTTATGGAGTCTCCCGGCTCTAGGTTGGCTTTTTCTCCAGCCACATTATATATTATAACTGAGCCTTCTTGATCTATAAGATATCCTATGGGCGGAGAACTTGTAGGATTATAAACAAATGCAACAGATAAGGGTTCCGTGTCGTGAAAAGCAACGGATGTCTTGACTTTAATTAGTTTAAGCTCAGCTACATCTGGAAGACCAGTAAGAGATCCCGTAACATTGTATGGAATATCACCTATAATTACGATATTGCCGACTTCAACGCTCCACGCTTTCCCAGCAAGTTCAAGGCTATAATCAGCTGCAAGCTTTATAGTTGCAATACCGGTGACGCCTAAAAAGATAATTATAACGAAAACTATGCTCTCAATCTTCCTTTTTGTGAGTATCCTTAGTGATGCTTTAAAGAGTGTCAACTTGATCAGTCCCGGGTTAGATGATTTTGATACGTTCGAAATTGTCACAGGGAAGATAATTTAATCGAAGAGATATATGTTTTAGATGAGAGTGTAATTATACAGGGATTTAATGTATATGTTTATGTGTTTATAGTGAGGGTATTGTTATATAGAAATATACTTGCCTTTAAGACTGCTTCGTAGCGAAGTTATATTCAACATCCCCCTAATAATCTCTCTTGGTGTATTTCGGTGATAGAGGGAGAAGATCTTGTAGCCAGAATTATAAGTTGTTCGATAAAACTAGAAGAATACATTGCAAAAGTCTATAGTAAACTAGCAGATAAACTAGAGTATCCGGAAGCTCTTACTCTTAAACACATAGCACGTGAGAGCCTAAACCATGCCTCTCTACTAAGAGACGTTAGCCAAGTTCTAGGCCTTCAGTTCAAGCCTGAAAATTGCCGGAAGCTTATAGGATCTACATATGAATCGCTAGAGAAACTAGTATCGCTCACCGAATCAACGGAGCTAGACAAGACAAGTGTAGATCTTATACTAAGAGAATTAAAGAAGGCAGAAAGCTCTATGAGCGAGGAGATTTATCATTCAATGATATTCAACATTATAAAAGACATGTTTCCAGAGCCTCAAGCTAGGATAGTTGACAGAATCGTGGACGAAATAATCTGTGAAGAAAGATACCATCACAAACTTATGGAAGAAGTTATACTTGCATATTTCAGAAAGGGTGTAAAGAAGTGACCGTGTGGGGCATGATACTGGGGGCTTATCCGAGATCCAGACTTGCAAGATATACTCTAAGGGATAGAGAAAGAGGAATCCTAGACTACACACAATATACATCTAGACTATTGATGATTCACTCTGAAATAATCGGGGTCCAAAAAGCACACGGATTACCCGTGGTAGTCGACGGCATGGTGGACTGGCACGACATATTCAGGCCATTTATAAAAAGGTGGAAAAACGTAAGCATTGACGGCCTCCTCCGATACTTCGACAACAACTTCTTCTACAGGATTCCCGTATTCACAGGTGAGCCTGACCCCTTAGAACCGGTATGGTTACCAAGAATAAGACAATTCAAGAATCTAGCTGAGCCGTCGAGTCTAAAAATAGTGTTACCGGGACCCTTTACATTCGTAAACTTGAGCCAGAACGCGTCGGATCTTTCAAAAACAGAACTAGCAGAATCAATAACATCAATACTCAAATCAGAAATAGAGCTAGTTAAAGAAGAGAGCGTGTTTATTCAGGTAGATGAACCTCTTGTCGGTGATAGAAGACTATCGAAGGAGGAGGTAGAAGAGTATCTAGACTATTGGAACGAAATAGCAAGTCTCAGTAGTGAAAACTCTGCAATAGCAATATACTTCGATGTACCGCGAAAAGAAGTATTCGACATAGTTCTCGAATCTAAGTTTAAATACGTATCAGTAGATGTTATAGACTCTAAGAGAAGAGCAATTGAACTATTAGAAAAAACAGGTTTGCCGGGTCATGTACCTGTTTTAGGGATAGTTGATGCTAGGAGGATCCATGAAGATAGCTTAGACGACGAGCTATTAACAATGATCAAAAAACTCTCAAAAGAATCTCATGAGATAGTGTTGACGACCACCACGTGGCTAGACCTTATACCATACACATATGCGCTCAAGAAGACCAAGATACTCTCAAAGTTTGTAGACATAGTTTCAGAGAAAATAGGTCTAGAGAAAAGGATTCTCTGGAGGTGAAAGAGAAGTGGAGTACCAAGTACCGAGGAAGTTCCCAACGACAGTCGTGGGCAGCTATCCCAAGCTTGAGCCGGCGAAACAGGCTCTCAGGAAAATACGTAAAAAACAAGCATCACCAGACGAGCTAAGAGGTCTCTTCGTCGAAGCAATTAGAGGCGTGGTAGAAGACCATCTATGGGCTGGGGTCGATATAATAAGTGATGGCGAACAGACCAGAGAAGACATGGTAGTATACTTTGCAGAGAGAATGAATGGTTATATGCCTGGTGAATGGACACGGATATTTGACAACGTATACTTTAGAAAACCTATAATCTATGGAAAAGTCGAGTGGCCTGGACCGCTAACAGTAGAAGACTGGAAAATTGCCTCGTCTTTTGCAGAAGGCCGTCCTGTAAAAGGAATACTGACAGGCCCATACACCATGCTAGAATGGAGCTTCGACCTATACTATGGAGATAGGAGAGAGGCAGTAATAGACTTAGCCAAGGAACTACGAAAAGAGATAGAAGCACTCGTGAACGCAGGCGCCAAATATATACAAATAGATGAGCCGGCTCTCTCTACACGTCCATGGAAAGAAGAAGCAGACATAGTGAAAGAAGCACTGAAAATAATGCTAGCCGGCCTAGATGTAAAGAAAATAGTACACATATGCTTCGGAAAAATCGAGTATATTCTGCCCTATATATTAGAATTCCCTGTAGACCAATTCGACCTAGAGTTCAAGAACAGTAATTTCAGACTATTACCGTATCTCAAGGAGTATGGATATGATAAAGAACTCGGATACGGTGTAATAGACGTACACACAACACAGATAGAATCAGTGGACGAGATAGTAGAAGATATAGAAAAATTAATGAAGCTTGGAATACTATCGCCCGAAAAGATATACATAGACCCAGACTGCGGGCTAAAAAGACTTCCTAGAGAGATCGCCAGACAAAAACTCAAGAATATGGTCGAGGCCGCCAAAATTGCCAGACAAAGATGGTAAGCTCCCAATAGGCAAACTACCCTTAAACACTCTTTCAAACATAGTACTGAGAAGAATAAGAGGAGCAGTTTCTCCAAACACCATTATAGGCCCCGGAATAGGGGAAGATACAGCTATCATAAGGCTCCCATGCTGTGATCTCTTAATCCACTCGGATCCTATAACGGAAGCCGTCGTAGGCGCCGGCAGGCTCTCAATTATAGTAGCATCCAACGATATAGCCGTCTCTGGAGCATGCCCTACACACGCTGTACTAACACTATTACTACCCGAGGGCTACGACATAGAATCTCTCAAACAACTAATACAAGAAATACAGGAAACATCGAGGATGCTAGATATAGATATTGTAGGAGGCCATACAGAGACCAGTCCAGGAATAGCAAAACCACTAGTCATAGTAGCAATGATAGGAATAACGTGTCCGGGATGTAGTATACCTACTAATAATCTTCGCGAAGGCCACTATATTATACAGATAGGAGAAGCTGCACGTGAAGGAGCATCAATAATAGTAACAGACTTTCCCGAGCTCGTAAAAGAATGCGAGTTAGGAGGAGACGAAATTAATAATCTGAATATAGATGCCAAGGACTTAAGCATAGTTAAACCAGCATGTATACTAGCCGAAAACCAGCTAGCCTCATCAATGCATGACGCTACAGAAGGCGGGATAATAGGAGCATTAGTGGAAATGGCAAAAGCGTCTAAAACAAACATAACAGTGTACAAGAACAAAATATTAGTCAATTCAACGATCAAAAAACTCAGCAGTTGCCTAGGACTCGATCCATTGAAACTAATAAGTAGTGGAACGCTTTTAGCCGGAATTCCACCGGATAAAGTAAACAGAGTAATAGAAGTTCTCGGGAAACATGGATTCCAGGTATCTATAATCGGTAAGGCTACGAGTAAATGTTCTAATACAGAAGAGTGCGGCGTAGATCTTGTGCTTGAGGATGATACTGTAAAGAGATTTGTAGAGCCGCCAATAGACGAAATTAGCAGGGTGTGGAGCAGGCATGTCGAAAGGCGGAGTAGGAAGGGTTAGTCAATGCCCAGAATATCCATGTTTTAGACTTGTCGTTGACTATAGAAGAAAGATCTATAAGATATTCCTCGAGGACTATGACGGGTATATTATTCCGCTGCCAAGGAAAGAAATAGATCGGCTACTAGAACTGGTCAACGAGATTCATCCTAGGATTAGAGAAGCCGAAGGAGAAGACGTCGATTATTTAGCTCGTAAATATCTGGGAGCAGAGCCAAAAGAGGAATAATTTAATAGAGATATTTGAAGGGGAAAGAAGCTGGTAATTTAATGTTACTTGTATTCGGGTGGTAGTTTTTCTATTAGGTTCTTGACTGCTTGTGCGCTCTCGTCGAGTCCCTTCTTTTCTTCCTCTGTTAGTGGTAGTTCGATTATTTTCTCGAATCCTTTTCCGCCAAGTATTATTGGAACCTCGAGTACTAGGTCATTGTAGCCGTATTCTCCCTGTAGATATACGCTAGCGATGAAGGCCTTGTGCTGGTCTTTCTTTATTGCCTCAACCATTACTGCGAGACCACTGCCGGGGCCATAGTTGCTACTGTATCCTCTTAGCTTTGTCACTGTTGCGCCTGCTTTGACTGTTTCCTCTGTTATTTCTTTTAGTTCTTCCTCTGATAGGAGTGTTGTTAGTGGTGCTCCCATAACGGTCGAGAGCCTTGGGACTGGGAACATTGCTTGGCCGTGCATTCCAAGGACTATTGGTGTTATAGATGCAGGGCTTACACCGAGCTTCTTTGACGCATAGTATGCTAGTCTACCGGCGTCTAGTACGCCGCTGAATCCTATTACTCTTTCTCTTGGGAATCCTAGTTTCTTGTACATTACATAGGTCACAGCGTCTAGTGGGTTTGTTGTGAGCAATACAATAGCGTTAGGCGCGTATTCTTTTATTTTTTCTGCGATATCGGCGATGATGCCTGCGTTCTTTGTTAGGAGTTCTTCTCTCGTCATACCTGGCTTTCTTGGGAAGCCTGCGGTTACTACGACAATATCGCTCCCCGCCATGTCTTTGAAGTCGTTTGATCCAGTTATTGAGACGCTTAGGCCGAGAATAGAAGCGGCGTGGCTTAGATCGAGTGCTTCTCCCTGAGGCTTGTTTTCAATTATATCTATTAGAAGGATGTCATCGAGCTCCTTTATCATCATGAAGGCGGCCGCGGAGGTACCGACTTTTCCGGCTCCTATAATGGTTATCATTTTATCACGCTCTGTTCTTCTTCAATTGTATATGAAGAGGACAACAATATATACGCATAACTACATGCCGAGTAATAAACGAGAAACAGAGGAAGCAAAATAGTCTATAAATCTTAGCGGCTCAGGGATTCTTGAATGCAGCTGGTAATATTCTATGATTGGTAATGCTTTTTTAGGATTTATTCCGTAAAGTACTGAGTAGAGTCTTCCATGTTTTGTATCGAGTACAACCGTGTTCTCGAGGAGGCGTAGTACTCTAAGCCTAATTTCAGGATATTTTATGTACTTAACAACGGCATTAATGATCTTATCGACGTTTGGCTTTCTCTTGTATAGTACAATAACAGGTAATCCAAGATGCTTATTTATACTGGCAGGAGATATTATGTTGAAGCCCGCTATTGTGAGGCTATCAAATAATACAGCTTCAATATTGTTATCGGGGTAAAGGCTATTCAGCGTATTGATTAAATATAGGAGTTGCCCGGTTGCATCGAGCCCATCTATCTTGACTGGAAGAAAACCAACATGTACGGGGCCTAGGTTCTTGTTATATAATGTACACGCTACTATGGTGACGCCTTCTCCTAGCTTATTTACTATTCCATCGTCACAGGCTACGACTATTCTCTGAGGCATTTATGACCTCCTCAAGACTCCTAGCTATATATTCTAACGAGGAGTCTTCAGCGAGTACATCAATAATCGGCTTGTAGCTCGAGGCCAGCTCTATGTATCGTGTTTTACCATACCGTCCCCTACTAATAGTACGAGTCCTAATTATTCCAAGCATATCTAGCTCTCCTATTATCCCGCTTACTCTTCTAAACGTTACTTCTTCGATTCCTAGCCTGGAAACTAATTTTCTATAGTAGTCGTAAACCTCGCCGGTGGTTGTCTTGTTTTTTCCTCCTCTCGTCGTGGCAGTCACAGCGGCTAATACTAGTTTACCGTGCATAGGCAAGGTTCTAACTATTTCTACTACCCTATCACGTTCAATTTCTATTCTGGCAGCCATTACATGCCGCGAGGTGACCTTCTTCTCTCCTTGTCTCTCGGCAATTTCTCCTGCTACTCTGAGTAAGTCGAGGGCTCTTCTCGCATCACCGTGTTCTCTTGCTGCTAGGGCCGCGCATAGGGGTATTACATCGTCTTCAAGTACACCTTCTTTGAATGCGAGAGAGGCTCTTTCTGAGAGGATATCGTTTAGTTGTTGGGCATTATATGGCGAGAATACTATTTCTTCTTCTCCGAGACTGCTCTTTACTCGAGGATCAAGGTTTTCAACGAATGATATACTGTTTGTTATCCCCACGATCGAGATCTTGAAGTTTTCTAGCTCTTCATTTGCTCTTAGAAGCTTGTACAATATATCGTCTCCGTGTTTCTTGACGAGGAAATCTATCTCGTCGAGTACAATTATCATTATTCCGCGGAGTCTCTTCGCTTTAGCCATGAACCTTCTGAAAACCTCGCTTGTTGCTAGTCCTGTAAAGGGGATTCTCAGGCCGATGGTTTCCGCGATATCGCTCATTACCCTATAGGGGGTATCTCGTTGTCTTACATTGATATAGACAGGATAAAGTCTGACTCCTCTAGTAGATGCCCTATCAGAGAGTTTTCTCATGACTAGTTTTACGGCGGCAGTTTTTCCAGTACCAGTTAACCCGTATATGAATATGTTGTTGGGTCTTTCTCCTCTGAGTGCTACGGCTAGGGTCTGGGCAAGTCTTGTTAGCTCTTGTTCTCTGTGGACGAGTCTCTCAGGTATGTAATCTGGTAGTAGTTTTTCTCTATCCTTGAATATGGGTGAGTCTGTTACCGAGTCGAATATTTCGTCTAGGGAGTTCAAGCCTCCTTCACCTGATCCAGAAGAAACTGTGGTAGTGAAGAGATGTAATAAGGGATTAGACACTCTCTAACCTAGAAAAACTTAATATCTCTAAGGAGATTGTCATATGATTATGGCTAACTAGCGCGATCGGGCCGGTAGCTCAGCCTGGAAGAGCGCCCGGTTGGCATCCGGGAGGCCCCGGGTTCAAATCCCGGCCGGTCCACCAATATTCCTCTTTTATCTCGTTAACTAGAATTATTCTACGTATTAGTCGATGCCATTTTGATGATTCATAGATTGTGATAGAAGATGACCAGTATAGTGTGGTGCGGGGGGTGGGATTTGAACCCACGCCGGCCTACGCCAACGGGTCTTGAGCCCGCCCCAGCGAGTGGACAGCTAGATAATAGAGATGTTCTAAATCATCAGTGGAAGCCTGGATTTTTGAAGAAAACACTGGGCATAACCCTTTCTCAAAAGCTCCTCTCAGAGTTCAAGGCGTACTGTATGAAGAAAGCCAGCTCCAAAGTCTGCGAAGGCTACATTAGAAGGCTAGAGGAGATTGACAGGGAAGAGAAACCAATAGACCATAGTAGATGGCATATTACAGCGTATAAGAAGCTAATGCGCTATCTATGCGAGGAAAAGGGGAATAGGAAGGCGTGTGAGGAGTTCAAACGGGTAAAGTCGAGGAAGAGCGAGGCGGACCTCTGGGTCCCATCAGATAAAGAAATGCTAGACACTCTAACTAGAGCCTGCAGGGAGAGCATAGACCTATGCTGGTTCTACAAGCTCCTACTCTACACAGGGCTCAGGGCGACAGAGGTTGAGAAAGCCCTAGAGAAGGATGAATGGGTCCTCGAAGACGGCCTATGGCTACAAACTCTACAACTCTACAGGGGCAGTAAGAAAGCATTCCTGGCATTCAGCATAGAGAAACCACCAAGACTAAAGGTCTCAGCCGACTGGGTCAGCCACAAGGCCTACAGGCTAGGCCTAATCCCGCCAAAATACGTGCGGAAATACGTCTCCACAAAGATGATCTCGCTAGGAATCCAGGAGATAATAGTAGACTTCATACAGGGCAGAACACCAAACACAGTCCTAAGACAAAGATACGTCTACCTAAGAGAAACCGCAAAACAAGAATACAAGAAATATGCCGAGTGGCTCAGGCAGTGGCTTTCTGTTTGATTTCTCTTATCTTTCCCCTTAGCTCTGAGACGTCTCTGAACAATTCGTCTACTAGTTTTTCAAGCCTGTAATAAGCTTTAAAGACATCACTGTTCCTCTCAAACAATGATATGATCTTGTTCTCATGCTTTATCAAGTCTCGTTCTACCCGCTGGAGCTCCTTAGCTAACTGATTACAGCGTATTTCTATATCTTCCAGCCTCTCATCATAATTCTTCCATCGATTAGCCTCAGTCCATACCCCTATCAAGTAGGATAATCCCAGTGCTAACGCATAGAGAAAACCTAACCACTCCATCACTCAATCACCTCTGGTTCTGGAAGAATTCTGTCAGGCTCCTAACATTGCTAGGGCGTGGCTTGTAGCGCCTGCAGAATCCCTCGTAGTATGTTATCGGCTTTTCTCGTGCCTTACACCAGCCTAGTACCTTCCAGCCCCATTTAGCTTCAAGTACTAGTGCTAGCTCCTTCCTGTAAACATCGGTCAATTCATCTATTGGGATAAAATAGATGCATTTGCGGCAATCAGCATAAGGCACTACTCAATCACCTTCCCTTTTAGCGGCATGGATATTCGCACATCGCTATACAATCCTCGCGGTTCTCGGCATCAATGCAGGACTCGCGGATTTCCTCATACTCCTTCTTAGTAATACATTGCTTGTTCTCGGCCATAACCTCGATGCAGTATTCAAGTCCACAGGTATCCGCGCAATAATCCTCATTAAACCACTCAACCCAATATCTACATTTTTCTTCCTCAAATACTGGTTTAGGACTAATCATCATCTCCTCGCCCCCTCGAGGATTATTTCTTGCCTGAGCTGCTGGACCTCTCTTATTAGGCCCTTGAGCTCGGGTGTTAGGCAGAATAGGACTCGTTTCTTCTTTTTGAGCTCTATTCTTCTTAGGAGTTTTTCTTCTGCTAGCTTTCTCAGGGTTCTCTCTACTGTGTGCCATTCTGGCTTGGGCTTCTTCCTATAGTTGTAGTATAGGTGGCTTCTTAGCCCTCGGTATGTTATGCAGTTGTCGCTCCAGCCTTGTTCTCGTTTATACTCGAGGTAGTCGTGGAGTAATAGGATGGTTTGGAGCAGGCTCTGGCTCGAGAGAATATACTTAGCCGTTATCATGATCCTCTCACCTCTCAAGGAGTTCAGCTAGGGCGTCTCTGATCTTGTCGCAGGGGTCGGTGTCTTCTTGTTCTTCTCTTGGCGGTGCACCAAGTGCTAGTTCGAGGAGTTTCTCGCTTGCCCTTAGCTTTGTCTCAAGCCATGCTACGAGTCTCCAGTACCTCTCCCATAACCGTTTTACGTCGTCTAGGCTTGCCTTGCCCTGCCTGAAGAAATCCGTCCTTGACTCAGCCTCTGCACGTATCATCTCCAGTTCCTGCACAAACTCTTTTAATTCTGAGATAGTCTTTTCCGCATAGCCGTATAGCTCTACTACTGGCTCCTCTTTTACACATGGCAGATAGGGGTCTGGGTCCTCTTCCACGCACTCATACCTTAGCCTTATACATCCAGCCATGTTACAGTATACATTGCCGCTAAGATGCTCGTGGAGACGCCTAAAGAGCTCCACTAGCTCTTCATTGCCTAGACGCCTAACACTCTCCTGCACAGCCATAGCAATCACCTAGTAACAACAACATGCTCCTGTTGCTGATGCTCGTCCTCATCGTCGCAGATCCAGCTTAGCACTTTGCTAATCCTGTCGTAGTGTATGCACTCGTAGAGTTCTAGCACAAGCGGGAGTATTGCCCGCCTGAAGTACTCGGGGGAGTACCCAGCCTTTAGAGCAAAAACAGCATAATGCATCTCCCCCGAGCCTTTGAGAACCTCTATCGCTCTATTCACTCTAGCAATTACACGTGTGCCCATATTATCACACTCTGACTGTCTGTCATTTAGACAATATAACAAAAGAGGTTAATATATCTAACTGTCTGAGAGATAGACATAGAGACATACAAAACAACAAAAACCAAAACATCCATATTATAACATGGTGGTATCGATGAGTCAGAGAGACATAGATACAGATATGTTAAAGACAGATATGTTAACACCAGCCTTTAGGTTCCTGATAGAAGTTGCAACAACATATGGAACAGAACCTTTACCAATTAAAGAACTAAGAAGGCAATACGGTTCAAAAATTTATAATTATATGTATAAGCTAGCAATATATGGTTTAGTTGGATATGATAGAACTAACTTTTATGTTACTGAAAAAGGCAAGAGATTATCATTTTGTATTGGAAAATGTATTTTTAGTATAGTAGAATAACATTATGCAAACTAATAGAAAAAAGAGAGTGATTAGAATATCTGACTAATTGCCTCTTCACTCGCTAATTCTTCTACTCTACTCTTTAATACCCTAAGAGGGGATAGTATTCTATTACATGTCTCTATATCTATATCTCTCTGACAGACAGATGTTAGGTCACGTTCTAACCGAATTAATAGAGCTAACAATTGCGCTCTCGTGCAACCCATGTTCTCATCCCCGTTATATTGTAAAACAATATAACGGGGTCTCGGCTGAACGGATGTATTTTTGTTTAGCAATTAGGGGATTGGCTCTGCTGTTATTGTTACAGTTATGTTTACGGTTCCACTTTCGCCTGTTTTCAAGTTGCCGTCTATCCATATCACATATTCGATAGCGTTCTGCTTGTCCAGGGTTATCGTGGCCATCCCGTTGCTTGGCGTTAGCTTGACCGCCTCTCCCCAGTTCACGAGGCTGGGGGCGTTCACATCCACTCTTGTAACATAGAAGTATAGGTTGTATGACTCGGCGTTATCCACGTCCAAGCTCAAGGTCAGCTTGACCCTATCACTATGCAACTTTACAACCGCTAGCTTGTAGGCAGTCGGTAGAGGCTCGGACGGTAAAGGCCAAGTGCTAGGCTCCTCGAGACCGTTCTCTGTTACTATCAGGGTCTCATAGGGCGCTGCAGTAGCATTGAGCTCTTGAGCCTGCCATACTATTTCAGCTACAGGCTCGCTTATGCTTATGCTACTCTTCCACTCTAGCAGAACCACTGAAGAGGCTGCTACTGCTGCTAGGAGTATGGCTAGGGCTAGCAGCTTCTGCACCGCCTACCACCATAGCTATAGGATATGACTAGATAGGAGATAAGGAATAATGCTAGGAGAAAAAGGGTTTGAGGATTAGGCATGACCGCACTCCTCACGTAGCTCCTCGCGCTTGTTGTCTATCATCGCCCTGATACGCTTCTCATACTCCCCGCGTATACTCTTATCCCTGACTACTACCAGTTCGAGCAGGTTCATCCTGCTCATGGCGGTTCTATAACTAATACGCCCTGAAACACAGTCGTCTATTATCGCGTCGGCTATCTGCCTAACCTCGCCTATGTTCGAGAGACCGCCTTCCCCAGTATCCTTAACCCTGCTACCCAAGTATACATTGTCCCCCATCATATCACCCCTTCTCGTTTAACTACTTGTACTTGTGGTGGATGCTCCATCATCCTCATAACAATACCTATAATTAGAAGTATGAGGAGTATAGGAGCCATGTATTTTATGCTCTCCATAGGGTCAGGTGGGGGCTGCTGCTCTACGTTTATAGTTTTATCTTTTATTATACCACCTTGTACTGTGCCTAAGGCGTAGGCATAGTTTGGCATGTAACCAGCACCAATAAACCGTGCGTTTTTTGCACCTACGATTACAGGGGGCCATGCGTAGACGTCGCTGTCAAGGTTCTCTATTTGTTGATATAATATGTCACCTATGTAGACATCTGCAGAGCCTAAAGCATTATTCCATCTAACAAGATAGTCGACTCCTGTCGGAGTAGTTCCACCGAAATATTGAAGTGTACTAACTGCACTACCATGTTGCACGCTGAGCTGTTGAGGTGTTATTATGTAGAAGTCGTATGGAGTAAGACCAAGTACAACATACTGAGAGCCTTCAACGTAGATAAAGTTAACGTTTCTAACATGTGTTATTGTATAATTTGCTATATTCTCTTCCCACATAGTGCCTAAGCCTAGGTCTGCATCATAGTAGACAGGGAACGTTGTTGGCTTTGCCAGGCTACTATTAAGCTTGTTATTTCCGATTAGGACGTATAGATGATATACAGTCTGACTCCCATCCCATGGGAGCCTGATGTATACGGCTCTAGTGCCATTGACCGTTTTATAGGGACTGATATAGTAGTCTAGCAGACGATATTGGGAGTCGACTACTGCTAAGTCAACAGCACCAGGTAGCATATATCCCATGCTAACCCATTCGTCTTCTGGTATCCATATCCTGACAATTATGCTATTAACATCCGATGGAATCCCTACTGGATCAACTTTGACTGTAAGTGGTACGGAATAGGACCAGTAACCTACTTCACCACTTATCGAGTAACCTATATTGTATCTTTCAATAGTTAATGGGACTCTCAGTAATTGTTTATAAAAGGTTACATTGTATGAAGTACTATTTGCTAATGCTATTGCCCCGTATATGTAACCCGTATTTGTTGAGCTAACGGCTAGTACTATACTATTGCCTCTCGACTCATTAATGCTAACATTGAAGCTTATTTGGCTCATATTTAATTGTAGAATGTATTGGTTAGATGTAAATTCTATGTCATATAGTTTTCCTGACAAGAAGAACAATCCTGTTCCTGAAAAGGCAACTGGAACCACAGATATATTTTGATTTCCAGCGACAACATAACCGTTGTCTGCATTCATGAAACCGAATACTGCTTCATACACTCCACTAACGTTTAAACCGATAATATATAGAAAGTTGCTTCCGTTTATGGTTAGAGTACCACTCGAGTATTCTACTCTACTAACATTATACTTGTAGAGTTCCTGCCACCGCAATAGAGGGTCACTAGTGAAAGTGTCCGTAAATACTCCATCTAGCGTGGGCGAAACAGCCTGGGGATAATTCCATATGACTAGGAATGTTCCGCTGGTGTTATCCGTCCATGACTCGAAAATAATATACTTTTGACCATTGACTGTTATGAGCTGTGCTGGTCTTACGTAACCCGTCTCATTTTCATAAACAACTATATTATAGGAGTCGAGTAGTGATGAGACTTCACTGTCATCAACTGGTATTAGAAGATATTTGTGTAATAAACTCTCATTTGCTGTTATAATAAACTTATTTGAATATACTTTTACATTATTAGTATCAGAATTAATTGATATTAATGGTGCCTCTATCGCATTTATTTGTAATGGGTTTATTCGTGATCCTATAATACCAGTCGCAGTTATATTTACATAGAATATTATTCCACCAGTATTAGTTGAATAATATACATATGCACCTAGTCTAAGTGTATGTGTTCCTGCTTGGATCTCTAATGTTGTTATCCATTCTGCACTAGTATTAGTCGCTACTGGTGTACCATCGACCATAATTGTCCAATTATTAAAACCGTGTCCACTAGCGTGAGCAAACCCATAAAAATGTACTGTTATTGTAGTAGTAGTTAGCGCAGTTATTGTTAGCTCAGTTGCTAAATATCCAGTACTAGTGCCACTAGTTATTTTAAAGCCGTTCACGTAATATAATAGACTGTATGTGGTGCTATTCTTGTACTGGTAATCGACATCAAAATTTTCCTTTATTATTTTCGAGTTAGCTAATTGTACATAATCCCCGCTATGTATATATATTGGACGTGGCTGTGGAGACGCCGCAAGTTGTGCGTTTCCAGACTCGCCTTGCCCTGAGAAGATATAGTATCTACCTGGTTTTTCTATATATACATAAAGGCCTGGGTCCCACCAGTCGCTTGTTACTATTGTTCTATAATTAATAGCTTCCAGTTGATAACCATACGGGTCAACTATAAGAACACGTGAAGCATGGAGCGGAATATAATACCAGCCTGCTTTATTTACATCAACTATATATGTTGAGCTTTGACTGTATGCTAGTAGCGCTAATTGTGCTGAACCATATAATATAACTATGATTGCTAAAGCTATAATCTTCCTCATAACGAAACACCTTACTTCCCCCACGCCTTATCGATATTTCGCAGAAATCCAAATAGCATACTTAGTACTGCTAATAGTACGAGAACTGGGAACATGTAACTTATTAGGCTAATCACTTGATCAATACCTATTCCTGTGGTATCTGTCTGACCCACTAAGAAAAGTAATACTCCAAGTAGTAAAAATAGGAAAAACCGTCTTGGCCTCATATGCATCCCCTACCATTCTTTGCTAAATGCCCTGAAGATACTACGTAGCACAACTATTAATACCAGAAATGGTAATGTTATTACTACCACGCTGGTAATAGTGTTCCAGACGTCGAGATTAGTGCTCCACGGGTTGGTTGTGTTTGTTTGTCCAAGTAGTAATAGCATTGTTGCTAAACCACTTGCTAGTTTTGCCTTAATTTTTGCATAGTTTACTTTTTCGAATGTTCTAAACAGCATCTTTAATACTAAGACAAGGACTAAGATTGGTAGTACTGCGGTTATTATATAACTTATTGATGCTATTGCACTTCCCATGTCTACATTACTATCTGTCTGACCCAGCATCATTATTAAAGCTGCTGCATTTAGGAGCTTCATTGCTATATTGTTTGTCCTCGTGTAGTTTACTTTTTCGAATGTTCTAAACAGCATCTTTATAACGGCTATTAGCACGAATAGTGGTATTATTGCTACTATTATGCTTGTTAATGCAGCCATGCTAGTACCTATATCAACTGTTGGCGCTGGCGCGGTGGCGTATGTATCTGTAGTATTTGTTTGGCCTAAAAACAGGATAAGGGTTGCGAGGGCGGGGGCCAAATATTTCGTCCTCACACGTATCACCCTTTTATATGGGTTATCTATGTTAGTCTATTGTCGAACAGGCAATTTATTTTCAGCGATAAACATTATCTGCATGAAAACGCTGCAGATCCTTACACATCGTTAGTCGTCGTAATACGTTCATGAAAGTTTATTAATGTTTCATGCTAAACGTTAATGTTATATTCGACAATAGACTATTGTCTAATATTGATGAAAGACCTGGGGGATAGTATGGTGGCGATAACTGTTGTTTTATTTAATGGAGACAAGACAGTTAAGCGTAGGACCCTCAGGACACGCATCCAGCTAGTTGCAGCATTCAAAGTTCTAACCTTAATAAAAGGAGTATTAGAGGCAGGTGTTCCAGTAACACATGGTTATGTTTATGTTTACAATAGTAAGAGACCTATAGACATTAGCACGTTTAAGCCCCTTGTCGAAAACCACAGCCCAATTCCTATAGAGGTTATTGCTGAAAAACCAGCCCAAGAGGTGAAGGCTTAATGTATTGGTATCAGGATCCTGCCCAGGTTATTGTCGTAGTGTTGCTCATTGTGGGTGGGAGCTATGCGCTTATACGCCTCGCTCGTGCTATTATTCGTTAGCCTGCTAATAATACCAACGGTTGCATCAGCAGGAAGTATGCTTAGTGATACGTTCTATCTTCCTGCCACAGTCATTGTAGCAAACCCGCCAAATCCAAGCTATACAATAATGTTACTAGGTCTAAACGGATACGTTTTTCAAGTAAATGTAAGTGGAAATATGGCTGTCGCAAGTGTCGTTTTGTACCAAAACGGAAGTGTTGTAAATATATCGCAAATCAAAACCTTCAGTGTCGCCGAACGCTATTACATTCAAGTATATAGCGATGTTGTATCGATAGGAAGCTACAAATTTCTTTTACCTATGCAAAACCCAACTGTTCTAGGAATCGAATATAACGGTACAGCACCATCTGTTCAAATAATAGCCCATAATAGTAACGGAGAAATAAATATAACAGCGATAGACGTAGGTGAATACAGACAAGAGAATGGAACGCTTGATAGACTAAAAGACTTAGCTGGCGGTTTTCTAGAATTCTTTCAACTAATAGGTGCTGGAATAACAGCGTTCTTTAGTATAGTATATTATTCTATAGACGTAATATGGAATGTTGCAAGGATAATGTTTTATTATGCTAGTATAGCTCTAAGTATTTTCAGACAATATGTACTTCCTAATCTTACCTTAGCCCTAGGGCTATACTTCCTAGTGACCGTCGGTGACATGGTTAGAAAACTACCGCGAGAAGGTCTAGACGCGGTAGTGGACTGGGGCAGATTGTGGTATGGCCATGTCATGGCGATTGTTAGATTTTTTGAATGGATGTTCCAGACTACAGTAAAGATAATCAATACAATAGCAAACATAATTGAAGCAATATGGCCTCTATAGGGTGATATAGTTGTATAGTAATGTAGAGCTAGTAGGTTTCTACGCACTACTCTTACTATTAACAGTTATTTTTTCCCTAGCTCTTGCTCGTAAAGGATCCCATGTGAAGTCTAACCTAGACGAAGTAAATAGAGTAAATAATACTCCACAACTAATTCCAGTAGTGCCAAAAGAGATCTATGTATTCAAACGACATGGAGATATGCTCTTACCTCTTAAAGCGAAGATAAGCAATGATGGAAGGATGCTCTTTACTAAAAATGGTGAAGCATACATTATACCTGAAGGTTACAAGCCAAAGATTTATCTCAGGAAGAAATGGAGAGGTTATAAGACAATACTAGTATTCTTAGCAGATTCAGATGGCAATCTTGTATCATGGGAAAAAGATAAAATACAGCCTAACATCCCTGATCCAGTTTTCATAAACAGGGTAGTAAACTCGAGGATCATAGAGAAACTAGCAGGAGCAACAATGATTAGAGCAACAGATATCATCTCGTGGTTACTGGCGGGCCTTGGACTAGCCTTCATTCTAGTATTCATAGTATTCCCTATTCTGGGGATCGATGTTAGCATTGGCCATATCCAGGTGAACGTCCCGCCGCCGCAGGTCGTAATACAACATGCACAGCAAACCCCGCCACCAGGTAACTATACTATCAACCCCTAGGGGGTGCTAGGGTATGGGTCTCCTGGACGTATTACGCAAGCGGAAGAAAGACTATAGCAACCCCTTCGTTGTGCAAGGCCTAGCAACAGGGCTCTTAGCTGACCCAGTACAAGAAGACTTCCCCCATGCCTTATACACGCTTAGCGATCTTAACGATAAGGAGATCAGTAGCTTAGCAATGCTGCTTGCATTAGAAAGTATGTTACAAAACCAACTGGGAGAACCTACAGTGCTAAGCAGCTTTGTTGATTCGATTGTATTATTAAAGAGAAGCAGGAAGAGGAAAGGAGAGAAGGCAATAGTAAGCATGTTCAGCAAGTCAAGGATCCAAGCCCCCATCTCACTAGCTCCAGTAAAAAGTATGGTAAAAGGTGGTGATGAGGATGCAGGCGAAGGCTAGGCTGAAACATAATATTGTAGGATCTACTACCCCACCTAAGAATGTCAAAGCACCCCTCTTAGCCTATTTTAGAGACAGCATGATAAAACCACAGGGTTATCGCTATACATTAAGCCAATTAATACTAGATACTCATAGAGAAGGAAGTAATCTATTAGCGGCTGTAGTAGCCAACCCCTATTCTATTCATAAAAGAGGAATAGGTAAAACAGTATATGCTCTACGTATCTTAGTAGATGTTTATAGAACTGTTGAGTGGGAAGAACTACGCAAATACATAGTATTCATGCCACAAGACTTCCTTAAACTAGTAGAGGAGATACTAAACACGGGTAAAAGAATTCCATTGGTTGTATGGGATGATGCAGGGTTTTGGTTAAACAGACAGAGATGGCACAATAAATTCGTTATAGCAGTTAGAGAGAACCTTAATGTTATCAGAACAGCTATCACCAGCATAGTGTTTACTGCTCCAACATGGTCAGAGCTTGCTAGAGGAATAAGGGATCATCTTGATATTGTAGTACTCATAACTAGGAAGGATAGAGAGCGTAGTATCGCTAGAGGGTATAAGCTGATCCAAGGCTTTCTGGATTGGAATAAGAAGGAGCTCCTATTCGAAGACTACTTCAGGATCATGCTTCCCAACGAGATCTATAAGCCATACGAGGAGATGCGTATGGGTTATGTTAAGGTTGGTTTGGAGAGAATGAAGGCTAGGCTCAAGGATATACTCGAGAACGAGGAAGAGGGGGAAGTCTATGAGCCTGAAAGCCTGGAAGAGTTTAAGGAGATGTTTGGCTATTAGTGCTGCACTAATAGGTGTAGTTGAAAGTTATACAATATGGTATGCGGTAACCTATTTAGGCAAATATGCATTATTACCGTTTATCAGGTTTCTTTTAGGTTTTGGCACTATTGGGTTAATTGGTCTCTTTGCTCTCAGGAGCCTAATAGTTGTCATTGCGTATCGTTTTCGTTTGGATTATGTTAATGCCGCATTAGTAGTGTGGTGGGGGACATGGAGTTTCGTAAACCTACTAGGTTAATGCTTGCTGGAGTTGCTGCTGTAGTAATGTTGCTAGATAGTATAACTACTTGGTTAGCGGTTCGTGCTGGGGCAGTAGAATTAAATCCAGTTGTTGCATTCTTCCTAGTAAATATACAGGCGTATATTGCGTTTACATTGTTTAAAACAACTGCAGGAGCATTACTAACATACTATCTTGTCGCGGACAAACAGACGCTGTACGCATGGCTATTAATAATACTAATATTCATAAGAGCAATAGCAATAAACATAACAAACCTCTAGCTTCAAACAATTTTTGCAGTCGAGTCTAGCAAAAACCCTTTGCAGTCGAGCATGCTTGAGGGTGTTAATACCATGCCTAACAGGTTAGATAGAATAGCACAAGATAGTTCACAATTGGGCGACTGCAAATTGTATGTTTATGTTAAAAAGGTTAAGCAGAATTCTAAAACATACTACTATCTCATAATAGAAGAATACCTTGGCAAAGGAAAACGCCGTCCACTAGCACAGATAAGCATACAGAAGCTACTCAAGGATTACGCTAAGAAAGGGGTAATAGGGGAGAATCCCCTATGGTGCGGGGGGTGGGATTTGAACCCACGCAGGCCTACGCCAACGGGTCTTGAGCCCGCCCCCTTCGCCCTGGCTCGGGCACCCCCGCACGAGACATGCATTATATTGTTATGTTGCTCCCGGGGTTATTTCCTTTAAAGCCGGGAAGGTTCTTGGCAAGCCAGAGGCCTAGCTTTCGAAAGGCTTTTCCCCGATGAGATATAGTGTTTTTCTCTTCTATGCCCATCTCCGCATAGGTTTGGTTATATCCTTCGGGTACAAATATTGGGTCGAAACCGAATCCTCCGCTTCCTCTAGGAGAATTTGTTATATATCCACAGGTTTCTCCGACGAATATTTTTTCGATTGGCGGATAGACAAGTACTGCTACTGTCTTAAAGCATGCACGTCTATTATCTTTATCGGACATTAATTTTAGAATGCCTTCATATCCTATTGTTTTGTAAACATAGCTACTATAGGGTCCGGGAAATCCTTTAAGCGAATTAATGAAGAGCCCCGAGTCATCTACGATTAATGGTTTCTTCAACTGGAAAAACGCTATCCGTGCCGCAAAGAGTGCTATGTCTTCGAGTCTAGGACTCTGTATCTCTAACTTGTCTATATTGGCCATACAGAGCTTTATGCCGTACTCGGAGAGGATTTCTGAGGCCTCCTTGTACTTGTTTTCATTACCCGTGACCAGATACAAGCATTCCAACTATATATCCCTCCACACGGTGCGGCGTTCTTCTATGTATCTTCCTCTGAGCTTGATTTCTTCTGCTTTTTCCATTATTTCTTCTGCTATTGAACCCATGCTCTCCCTATAACCTTCGAGAAAACTCGAGTACATAATATCAGAATATTTAGCGTGTGTACTCTCTGTAGATCTCCTGAACAAGTGAAGATCCACGGCCCTGTCTTCAACACTTTTCGAGAAATCTGATAAACCAAAATCTATTACGTATAATTGATCCTTGTATAGAATGAAATTGGACGTAGTTGTGTCGCCATGCACGATACCAGAACTATGAAGTAGTCCTAGTTGGTAGCCTGCATTTCTTGAGAGAAGCGTTATTAGTTTAGGATCACTAGATTCTTCTATTATATCCTTCATACGTTTCCCTGGAATATATTCGAGGACTAAAAGATAGAGACTCGGATAAAAACCAAATAACCGCGGCGTGGCTACTCTTCCCTTATATGCCTGAAGAATAATACGGGCTTCTTTGAAGGTTCTAGCTCTACGTATCTTTCTATCTAGCACGGGGTCCATATATTTTTTCCTTCTACGAAGCTTGAATACTGCTCTCTGGCCAAGAAACAATCCTAGATATAATTCCGACTCTGCGCCTCTAGATAGGAGTTCTTGTCCTCTTATGTATTCTAGGATTCCTTCGGCTAGCCAAGAGTGTCGGGATACCATGGCACTGGCACCTTATCGAGTCTCCACCGTTGTTTTATGAATGCTTTTGAGGGTTCCATGAAACCAATGCCATGCCTATACATTAATAGGCCTGTGAGGGCTATCATAACACCATTATCGCCCGCGTATTTTTTAGGGATCCGTATAAAGCTAGCATTATGCGACTTCGCCATTACCTCAATTTTTTCGTTGAGGAAATCGCTTGCAGCGACACCACCAGTTACTATTACTTGTTTTTTCCCTAGATGTGCAAGTCCTCTTTCAGTTACTTCGACAACACTAGAATATGCTATTTCACGAAGGGTATAGCATATATCGGGTAGAAGTTTTGGGGATTTCTCATATTTTCTTATAGCCGCTGTTAGCAAGCCAGAGAAAGAGACGTCTTGGCCTTTTACAACGTATGGTAGATCTTCTAGGAAGGATCCCTTGTCTGCGCAGTGGTCAATTACGTGTCTTCCATTTCTTATATATGGAGGCGCGAGACCTACCTCGCGGGCAAAAGTATCTTGGAGGTTTCCCAACGCAATATCTAGTGTTTCTCCGAAAACTCGGTATGCACCATGATTATATGCTGTTACAGTAGTGTTCCCTCCCGACACATATAGTATTATTGGGTCTTTGAGTCCTGTGAGAAAACGTGCTATCTCGATATGTGCAATAGCATGATTTACTGCTATGAGGGGTATTTTGAGGTGAGAGGATAGTGCGCGTGCAACCGTGGCTCCGACCCTGAGAGCAGGCCCCATACCGGGTCCTAGAGCGACGGCTACAGCGTTTAGATCCCTAGGAGACAAACCGGATACTGTGAAGGCCTCGTGTATAGCATCTGAAGCTACAGTAGAGAAGTATTGGGCGACTTCTCGGGGGAGGATTCCTCCTTTTTCTGGCGTATATCGTTTCCTTATATCGGCGAGAATAAATGGTTTAGAGGAAGATACTATTCCGACGCCGAAAGTGTGTGCGGTACTCTCTATTCCTAATATGATTAAATCATTTCTTGACGAATTCTGTGTAGCCGCATTTTCCACAATGCCACCTCTCAACGGGCTTTAGGTGATGTGCCATAAAGCTACCGCACTTGGGGCATATCTTGTTCTTTCTCTTTATTGTCCAGTTGTCTACATCGATCTCGTAGAGGAGCCTGACAGCAGCCTTTACTTTCTTTTTACCCATACCTGTTCACCTCATAGCTACTCTTCTTCCTCGAACGGGTTTATTCCACCGTTTCTGTCAATTATGTATTCCGGCTCGAACTTTTTGACTCTGTCAACGCTATCGTATATGTGGATTATTGCTTTAGAGCGTCCGATTCCGTACTCTGAGTCTATTCTTCTAACATAGACTCTTTGTAGGTCTACTCCTAGTTTTTCGGCGATGCCGAGTCTTAGGTTAATTCTCATGGGCGTCGATTTGAGAACGTGGTGGATTATGAGTGTTAGTTCGCGTCGTTTAATTATAGGATTATAGAAGTCTCTGACTACTTCTGCCCATACTCCGTCTTCGAAGTCGATTCTCTTGATGTTTGCTTGTGTGCTCATTCCCGTCATACCTCCTCCCATATCCCAGACTGTATTGCATGGTTAAAAGAGTTATTAGTATTAAGCATCATGGAGAGAAGCATTCTCCCTAAGATACTAGTTTGGGTACGAGTGAAAGAAACCTGGATCGGGCTTCATACGAGGTCCATTTATTTACTCGTATAATTGTGGCGCCTTTTCCGGGAACGCCATAAACAACTATTCCTCCTGTTGGACTACAGGCGATTGCGGGTAGGGCGAGCATATCTTCCTCTCCTTGAACTTCTATTATTATTGTCTCATCTTGATGCGAGCTAAGAAGGCCGCATAATAGATCGTATACGTTTATTGCAATCGTTGACTGTGGATTCTTTACTTTGACCCGTTTAATTCCTCTTGCTTCAAGTATTCCTAGTTGTCGGGTTCTCCTGGTTTTTCCGTCAACTAGTAGTATAAGCTTTCCATTGTACTTCTTTGCAATTCTTATACAATAGGAGGCAATTCTTATACAATAGGAGGAGACAACGTCTCCGACACAGACGATTGAAGGAGCTTCCAGATCAAGGTAATTGGTGAAATCTCCTGTGACTAGTAGTCCTCTTGGCCTAGCGAAATCAGTTCTATGTGCTAAGGGTAGCTGAAAAACTGGTATTTTATCGTTTGACAACTCTCCCAGCAACCTTTATTGCAAAGTATCCTTTCTTGTTGATCCCGGTCTCTTTAGCTATTAGCGAGTTTTCGGGGTCTAGGATAACAATCATACCCTCCCAGTTATCAGTGAAATCTGTTGATCCACAGTATGGGCATACTCTTGTCTCCCTGTCAACGAGTCCTCCACATCTCCTACATGCTTTTAGGGGAGGTCTCCTTGTCGGGGCTCTTCTTACAGGCGCCATATCTCTCACCTCTTAAGGATCTCATGATTTGAGCTGTGATAGAACCCATTGTTCTTTTCCTAGATATGGTTGGCGCATCGTTAGAGCGACTCTTAGCCCGGAGGTTCTCTTAGTTGGTTTACTTATCTGTACTATTCTTGCCCTAACATGGTCTCCTATCTCGACGACGCGTCCGGAGTGAACGCCTCTGAAGCCTCTTCTCTCAGGCAGATATTCTACTGGCTCATCCATTATCTGGCTCTTATGGATGAATCCGTCTATGGGCCCGAGGCTTATGAATATACCTGGTTGTCGGGCTTCTCTCACAATGCCCTTTACTACTTCTAGCAGAATAGGCTTGAATGATAACACCTTGTATCTAACTCTATAGAATATACGTGGGTCTCCTGGAACAGGAAGTATAACGCCGTCGCTTACTATGGATGCCTCTGTCACGGCAAGTATAACTCCTAGCTCGGGATCGATTAGGCCTTCTAGCCTATTTCTTAGTTCCTCTAGTACGATGTTTGTAATATTTTCTTCGTATGCTCCTGGCAATATTCCTATCCATTCTTCTATCTCTACTAGTTTGTACAACCGTTCCACCCTTTCAAACCAGGGAGTTCTAGGTGAAATTAAGCGTATCGTTTCACGTCTTATTTTGATTTGTCCTGAGTCTTTCAACGAGTCTCATGTAGTCTTTATCCTCGATTATCGAATAGTGCTCGCGTTCTATTTTCCTTAGTAGTCCCTTCGGGTTTCTAGATATAAACTCGCTGATGTATTCGGCCATGTCAGATTTATAGGGTGGTGTCGGTAGGTTTACACGGCCTATACTAGATAGAGAGAATATTATCGAGTTAACTACAGAGGTCTTCGAATATTTTCCAGCTCGTCTGGGTCGGTTATTCCGCTGTAGTAGAAGTGTCTTACGATTGTTATAGTGGGGGCTCGGGCAATTTTTCTTTGAAACTATTATAGATACTTGTTGCCTTGGATTTTAGATTTCTTACAGTCTCGTCGTAATCTACGTCTCTTATCTTTATACGTAGAGCTGGATATAGGAAACTCTTCGAGATAAGAGGTTCTATACTATCATAAAGGAGACTTATGCTACTAGCATAGGAGCTATAAAGTATGGATATTTTGAATTGATCTTCGTCGTTTATTTCTCTGTCGTAGGATTCTTCTATAATAGCATAGAGTTCATCATAATCTAGGGGATCCATTGCAACAGGCCCGTTATCATCGATTATAAGCATTGGGACCGCCCATGGGAATGCTTTTACTTTGTCTAGGTATCTTGGATCATCTAGAAACACGTAGTCTACTCTATCTAGATAGTTATTAGAATACAGGTCGAGCAAGAGCGATTTACTAGTGGGACATAGAGGATGTATAATTAACCTCGGGCTTTGGATCCTGTTTCATCTGCATTACCCTTCTCCGATAAAGTAGTCTTTAGATCGAATTATGTATTATCTACTTACTTAGCCTGCTATATCGGAACCCAGTCAGTCTCAAGGATTCCTTCTGACTCTCTATAGTATAGTGTAGGGATTCCTAATGCTCTGGCTCTGCGACGCATACTCTTATCGCAGGTTGCTATTAGCGTGTTGAAACCGAGTTTTTTGAGGTGTTGTGCGGTCAATATGATAGCATCGTCAGCCTTGATCTCGGGACTTAGTTGGAGATCTAGAAGCGTTATTTTTAGCTGGTTGAGAAGTTCTAAGGCTCTTGCCGCAAGTCGGGCCAGTTTAGGCTTGTTTGATTTGGATAGTGCCTCGAGCTCCTTTTTTACAGGAGCTATAGTTAGAAGACAATATGCGTAGTCTAGTGTTTCTAGGATTTGTGAAGGCGCGATAAGGCCTTGGGCCATGTATATTAGGAAATTTGTGTCGAGGAGTACGAGTAGTTTATTGAATGACAGGTTTCTTGGTTCTTCTATAGTTTCTATAGTCTGACATGTCCCCATCCTACTAGTCTCCATCTACCATGTACCCTCCTGCTGATCGCGATGCGGGCTCCGTCCCATGCTACTATAGGTCTTCTCAGTTTGGCCTCGAAATAGTCGCTTCCTACGTTGGTAGTTATTCCTAGTGTTATAGAGGTTCCTACTGTTAGCATAAGCATTTCTCCTTTCCTGATTGGTTCTACCTTTACGGCTTCTTTGAGTCCTACTACTCTCTCGAGTAGTTTAAATTCTACTCTCAGCTGGTCGAGTGTAGGAGGAAGTTTTCCGGGTAGACCTACGGCGTTGCCTACTAGGTTGTCTGATTTTGTTAGTGCGGGATCTAGCTTGGTTCCTATTGCGACGAGTCCTCCTGGTTTTGCTTCTTCTACTTCTATGTTACCGAATCGCAGACTGCTTATTTCAGTATATATCGGTTCGTATTCTATTCTTCCTCCTGGTTTCCTTGTCATTAATCCGGGTCTAATCTCGATTTCTTGCCCGACGCGGAAGACTCCGTGTATTATGCCTCCTCCAATAACTCCTCCGACTAGTCGTTCTGGAGGAGTGCCGGGCCTGTTCACGTCGAAGCTACGTGCAATAAACATAAGAGGTGGGCTCTCAAGGTCTCTTTCCGGTGTAGGTACTAGTTCTTCTATTGCGGCAAGTACGGCGTCTATGTTGGCGCGTTTGAGGGCGCTAACAGGTATGATTGGAGCGTTTTCTGCTATTGTTCCTTTCACGAATTCTTTGATTTCTTTAAAGCTCTCACGTGCTCTTTCGGGTGAGACGACGTCGACTTTGTTTTGTACTATTATTATTTTGTCTACGCCTATTATCTCGAGGGCGACAAGGTGTTCTCTGGTCTGTGGCTGTGGACAAGGCTCGTTAGCTGCTATAACGAGTATAGCTCCATCCATTAGTGCTGCGCCTGAAAGCATGGTGGCCATTAGGATTTCGTGTCCGGGGGCATCTACGTAGGAGATTCTTCTTCTAAGTATGGGAGAGGCGTCGGGGTTACACTCGCATACTGGTTCTGGCGAGAATCGTTCTGGGAATCCGCATCCTTCACATTCCCATACTTCTCCGTCAGCATATCCTAGCTTTATTGTCATTCCACGGCGTATCTCTTCGCTGTGCCTCATTGTCCATACTCCTGTGAGTGCTTGAACAAGCGTTGTTTTTCCATGGTCTACGTGGCCTACTACGCCGATGTTGACTTCTGGCTGTCTTTTTTCTCCTGTCGTCAATTACTACACCCCATCCAGAGAAATGGTATTGTTAGGAGTTTAAATCATAGGGTTCTTAAGGTAAACCAGATAGAGCTTAGGTCTGTGTCGTCAAAAATCTGGGTTTATAGATTTAATGAGGAAACTAGGATTCCTTCTCGTAGTATATTACTACGTTTAACTGTGCTAGAGCGGTCTTTCTTCTTTCTCCTCGTGGATCTGGTATGACTCTTCCTCTCACTGTTTTTCTCTTTCTCTCCCCTTTTCTCCTCGGCCTGTATCCTGGGGGACCAGATAACAGTACTTTTTTCTTTCCGCTTCCCGGTACTCCTGGGTGCATTGGGAATCCTGAAGCGTCGGAGCCTCCTCTTATCTTGAAGCGTAGGCCTTCCATTCCGATCAAGCTACCGTCGAAGGTTTCTCCTATTTGGAGCCCTGCAAGTTTTATTGCGACGTCTTCGGGTACGGCGATTTGCCAGGCTTTCGCGCGGAAGGCTTCGGCCTCTGCTTCTAGATCGCCTGCTACTTCTCCGAGGAGCTCCATGCTTACTTGTACTGTATTCTCTGGGACGTCGTTGTTTATCTCTACCTTGAAGCTGATATTAGTGCGTTTTCCTTCTTCTCCCCTGAATCGTAGTGTAAGGACTCCTACTTCTTTGAGGCCTAGCTCGTCGGCTAGTTTTTCATTTATTCTTGCTATGGGTAGCTCTGTTCTTTCTTTATCTTTGCTTTTAATCATCGTATTTTTTAGCTCTATGTCTTCTGCTCCTACTACCTTCACCTTTACTACTTTGTCTCCTGCCTTTGGATCCGAGATGACTATTCTAAGCGGGGGTCTCTCCTCATATGACATTTCTTTCCACCTCTTATCCCGGTCGGGGCTTCGCTATCCCCGACCAGATCGTGTACAGTCAAGGTGATTCAAGTCGTCCAAACGCCTAATTAATGTTTATCCTACACTGTAGCAGGTTGGGTGAGTGGAATATGAGTAATAAGACAGATACTATACAGAAAGAGAAGAGGCTTAGACAACCAATAGTAGTTGTACTTGGCCACGTGGATCACGGGAAGACTACTCTTTTAGACAAGATAAGGAAGACTGCGGTAACAGCGAAGGAGGCCGGTGGAATCACACAGCATATAGGTGCTAGTCTTGTTCCTGCCGATGTGATCGAGAAAATAGCGGAGCCTCTTAAGCAGATAATTCCTATTAAATTGATAATCCCCGGCCTCTTGTTCATTGATACTCCTGGCCACGAACTCTTTTCTAATCTAAGGAGGCGTGGTGGGAGCGTAGCAGATTTCGCGATTCTAGTTGTAGATATCATGGAGGGTTTCCAGCCCCAGACATATGAGGCGCTTGAACTATTGAAGGAAAGGAGAGTGCCCTTCCTCGTAGCAGCTAATAAGATTGATCGTATACCGGGCTGGAAAAGCCATCCTGACACCCCATTCATAATATCGTATAGGAAGCAGGATCCCCAGGCCCAGGCCCTACTAGAACAGAAAGTGTATGAGCTTGTAGGCAAACTATACGAGCAGGGTATTCCGGCTGAGCTATTCACCAGGATTAAAGACTTCACTAAAGCGGCGGCAATAGTACCTGTCTCTGCAAAAACCGGTGAGGGTATAGCCGATCTATTAACTGTGCTTGCCGGACTAACTCAGCAGTATCTGCGGAACCGTCTAAGATACGCGGAAGGCCCTGCAAAGGGCGTGATATTGGAGCTCAAAGAGTATCCTGGCCTTGGTACAGTTGCGGATGCGGTTATATATGATGGGGTTATCCGTACTGGGGATACTATTGTTGTAGGAGGTAAAAACGGTCCTATAGTAACGACTGTGAAAGCGTTATTGATGCCTAAACCGTTGCAGGATATACGGTCTAAGGATGTTAAGTTCGAGAATGTGGATGCAGTTTATGCCGCGGCTGGCGTGAGGATTGCCGCGTCTGGGCTGGATGAGGCCCTTGCCGGTTCTCCCCTCTTTGTAGCACGCTCTGAGGAAGAGCTTGAGGAGCTTAAGGAGCGTGTTAGAAAGGAGCTTGAAGAGCTTAGGATCAGGACTGATATTACAGGCGTTGTTGTAAAGGCGGATACGCTAGGTACGCTTGAGGCATTGGTTGAGGCTTTGAAGAGGAGAAATATTCCTGTTAGGATAGCTGATATAGGGCCTGTATCGAGAACAGATGTTATAGACGCGAGTATTACGAAGAAACATGACAAGTATCTAGGAGTTATACTAGCGTTTAATGTTAAGATCTTGCCAGAGGCCGAGGAGGAGGCTAAGAGAGCGGGAGTCAAGATATTCGCTAATAATGTTATCTATAGGCTATTAGAAGAGTATGAGGAATGGATAAAGGCGGAGAAACAAAGGGAAAGGATTGATGCGCTAAACCAGCTGGTGAGGCCGGGGAAGTTCAGGATTATTCCCGGGTATGTGTTTAGGAGAAGCAACCCTGCTATAGTTGGTGTAGAGGTTCTCGGTGGCGTGATAAGGCCTGGTTATCCTGTTATGGATTCTCAGGGAAGACCTCTTGGGAGAATACAGGCTATTAAAGATAGGGACAGGAGCTTGCCGGAGGCGAGGCTTGGAAGTGCTGTTGCAGTATCTATTCAGGGAAGAATACTTGTTGGGCGCCACGTAGATGAGGGCGATATACTCTATACTAATGTGCCGGGCGAACACGCGTTCAGGATCTTGAATGAGTTTAAGGATCTTATTAGTAAGGACGAGTTAGAGGTACTGAAAGAAATAGCACAGATAAAGAAGAATCAAGGAGACGTGGCTTATAAGAGGGTTCTATTAAAGTTAAAGATGCAAAAATAGCCTTGTTTCTCGATATCTAGTACTCGGGCACTATTTCCGTCTCCGTGAATATTACCTTGAATTCTCTCTCAAAGCTCTCCGGACTGTCGCTAGCGTGTACAACGTTGTCTTGGATTGATAATGCGAAGTCTCCTCGAATAGTGCCTGGAGCTGCTTTTCTTCCATCTGTTGCCCCAATCATTAATCTTACTACGCTGATAGCGCTGTCTCCTTCTAGCACCATAGCTACTATTGGACCACTCGTTATGAATTCTACGAGGTCATTGAAGAAGGGCTTGTCTTTGTGTACACTATAGAATTCTTGTGCTTTTTCTTTGCTTAGCCATATCATTTTGAGCGCGCGTATTTTTAGTCCTTTCTTTTCAAATCTCGAGATTACTTCTCCTATGAGCCCTCTCTTGACACCGTCTGGTTTTACTAAGACTAGGGTTTTTTCTACTGCCAATTATATCACCTCGGGACTATGTGGGGAGACTGTTCGAATTAATATTAGTTGTCTCAGTGTAGGGGCTATATGAGTAGATAACGTGTTTTATATCACGGGATCCGAAATAATGGATTCGGGGGGACGAGATTATAATGGGCGGCTATGGTATAAATGTTAAGCCTTACAAGACCTTAGAGTTCCCTCTATCTGATCCCTCTATTCTATACATGGTCAAGGTAGAGGACAAACACATCCTCATCGATGCCGGTGCGCAGTTAAAACCTCCCATAATAGAGGAACCAGATTATATATTGATCACGCATTGGCACTGGGATCATATTATGGGGATCGCGTCCTTAACACGTTCCCCTATATGTATGAGCAGTGAGACGTTCAGTATTCTATCCGAAGGCCTCTACACTGAAAGATTTAGAAATGTTTTAAGAGCCGGCGGCATAAGTCTCGACGAGCCGTCGGTAAAAATAGTAGAGGCTATGTTCTCGGAGAGATATGATAAGGTTGCTGAGGCTCTTGATCGAGCAAGAGTTTATTTAGATGAGGAATGCCCTCTTGTTAGGGAAGGCATGGTAGATATTGTACCTTGCCATGGTCATAGCATTGACCATGTTTGTTATATTATTGGAGATAGTATATTTACAGGCGACACTATTCTGGAGCCGAGTAGACCGACAATAATTGATTTTGAGGCTCATAGGGACTCTATCCTTAAAATATTAACGGTTGAGTGGAGGACGTTGTATCCTGGTCATGGTAGAATGCTAAACAGGGACACAGCCTATAGAGTTGCCCGGGAGCTAACAGTCTCTAGGTGTCGTAGAGTATATGATATAATAAAGGTGGTAGCGGAGCGTGGCGAGATAAGTCTTGAGGAGTTAATGAGAGAGATTTACGGATTCGGTCCGAGTATTCGGATGTTTGTACCCTTGAGAACACTTATAGGTTATCTTGTTGAGTTGGAGAAAACTAAAATGATAATTGTTGATAGAGAGTCTAGTCCCTGGATAATTAGGATGAGGTGAGAGCTAGCGTCTTCTCCTACTTAGTTTTCTTGCTTCTCTCTCTGTCTCTCTGAGTATTAGTATGTCTCCTTTACGAACGGCTCCGAGCACGTTTCTCGTAATTATTCTTCCTTTATCTCTTCCCTCTAGTATTCTGACTCTTACCTGTGTTACCTCTCCTGCTACTCCGGTTCTACCGATTATCTGGATTACCTCGGCAGGGTATCCGATTTCCTCGATTATGTTCTCGTCCTCTGGCATCTTCCTTCTCCCCTTGACCAAGAATGGGAATGTGTACTATTAAAACTATTATATCCCTAGAAGGGCCCATGCCGGTTTGGGAGGTAGAGGAAGATGCCGAAGATGAGGACATGCAGCTACTGTGGTAGGATAATAGAGCCGGGGACAGGATTAATGTTCGTTACGCGTAAGGGGGATGTGCTCTGGTTCTGTAGCAGTAAGTGCTATAAGAACTTCATGAAGCTTAGGAGGAATCCAAGCAAGCTAACGTGGATAAAGAAGCTTAAGACTAAGCAGTTCAAGTAGTGGTTTTCCTCTCGTCTCAATCTATTCTGTATCTATATATCGGCTAGTTATTGATAGATTTTATTTTCCTCGTCTAGGAGATATTTCTGGATCATAAGCGAGGGGATTGTACTTGGTAAACTTTGAGTTCAACGAGGAGCAGAAGATTTTCCAAGAGGCGGTCCGCGAGTTTCTTGCAAAGCATCTTGCGCCTATCTGGGACAAGATAGACGAGGAGCATAGGATACCTACTGATCTAATATATAGAATGGGTGAACAAGGATTCTTCGGGATACCTGTACCGGAAGAATATGGGGGTCAAGGCGGTGATTTTGTTTCTGCGACTATAGCTGTAGAGGAGATTGCTTATCACGATCCTTCCGTTGCAGTAGCCGTGTATACGCTGCTTAACAATGCCTGGCCATTCATACTCTCGCTGTATGGTACTGATGAGGCTAAGCAGATGATCCTTCCCCTTGTAGGTAATGGTAGGGGTTTCTTCGGTATAGCTTCTACGGAGCCTCATGGCGGTAGCGATGTTGCTGGAACACGGACCATGGCTACTAGGAAGGGAGATAAATATGTTGTAAATGGCGAGAAGATCTATATAAGCGGAGTAAGGGAGAGTATGGAACAATTAGAGCTTGGAGGATGGTATCTTATTGCGAGAACTGGGCGGTTAGAGGATCGTCATAAGGGTGTTAGTGGTTTCGCGCTTGTAGGAAATTATAAGGGTAAGAGGCTTGAAGGATTAGAGTATTCTATTCTAAACACTATAGGGAGACATGGTATATCGACTGGCATGTTAACGTTTAAGGATGCAGAGATACCTGCCTCCATGCTTGTAGGCGAGGAGAATAGAGGATTCTACTATGCTATGGAAGGATTTACACTTGCAAGAATACTGGTTGCGGCGGCTAATATTGGAGCTGCTAGATGGGGTCTCGAGCAGGCGATTGAGTGGAGTCGTGGTAGGTTAATGTACGAGGATCAGCGCCCGATAACCAAGTTCCAGGGTGTAAGCTTCCCTATTGCGGAGGCTGCTATGGAGCTTGAGGCCGCGAGACTCCTCGTATATAAGGCTGCTTGGATGGCTGACAGGATCTATATCAAGAAGGAGCCCGGGCTGAAGCCTAAGGACCTGAACTTCTTCTCGGCCTCGGCTAAGCTCAAGGCTGTACAGACTTCATTCAAGGTACTATCGCTAGCGATGAGCCTGTATGGAGCTGCTTCATATGTAAAGGAGACTAATATCGCTAGGAGCTTCATAGGGGCATTATCATATTATGTCGGTGCCGAGGGAGCACAGAACATTATGAGGTATATTATTGCAAGAGAAGTTATTGGACGAGAATACATAAAGTGAATCTGCTGTATTTAGAGGAGGACTAGTAGGGTATTGATACTATTTACAATATTTTTCTTTTATTTCTTTTATTAGCTGGTTACATGCATCCAATAAGTCTTTGGCTTTAGTTGACCCGTGCAATGCTGCGTTTTGTAGATTCTGTATGTTATTACAGATTAGTGTCTTGATTTTTTCTTGTGTGATATTGTAGGCTTTGAGGGTTTCTTTATATATTTTTTTATCGTATGTATTGATGTATGGGAGGAATTCGTCCGCGGAGATTCTCCTAATGTATAATCCTGTATTATTGATTACTAGTCTTAGATTCTCGCCTAGTTGTATAGTAGTCTCGTATTCTCCGGCTGGGGGTGCTAGACATGTTAGTAGATTGTATGGATCTGTATCTTTTCTGCAGGGGCATTTACTCATTTTGTATTTCCTCCACTATCAGTGTTAGGCCTTTTACTCCTCGTATAATGACTTCTTTGCCTGCTCGTATATGGCCTGATATGGATCTTGCCCTCCATATTTCTCCTTCTATGAGTATTTTTCCTTCTGGATCAAGGTCTTCTATTACTAGTCCTTTCTTTCCTACGAGCTCCTCTTCTCCTATTGCTGGAGGTTTTCTATAGGTTTCTATTATCTTGTAGGAGACGAATATTGACGCGAGTATGGTTATCGACGCTATGATTAGGAGGTTTTCTATAGATAGTAGGTTTTCTCTGTAAAGCATGTAGAGGACTATTAGGATAGCTATAACTATGATTCCTACTTCGTCTATTAGCGCGATGATAGATTCTTTAGTTATTGATTGTTTCTTTTTTCCTTGTTTCATGAGTAGAACCTCTATTCTCTTTGTCTTCTATGATAGTGTGATTATGTTCCCCGGTAATTATATAGTAGGATTGTAAATCTGTTAGTAGGATAGGTATGTTCTCTGGGTTGTGGGCGATGGGTGGTAAGGAGCAGAAGCTTTTGCGTACTAGGGCGTCGCTTTCTCTCGCAGTTCTCTATGGGGCATTGACTACTTTAGAGTTCCTGGTTGAAGATGAGGGACTCGATTGGGAGAGGGTTACTTTTAGTTGGAGTTTGAAGGATGAGTTCTTGTATTATCCGGAGCGTCTGCTGGAGTCTGGTCGTGTCGTTTTTTATCATAGTGATGTTGGGGATGATGTTTATAGGAGGTATGAGAGTGGTAGTATTTCGTTTGATGTTGTTTTGAGGCCGGGGTTTGGGGATTCGAGTATTAGGAATCTTTATCGAGCTAGTATTGATTTGTTGATGCTTGATAAGGAGCTGTTTAGGCGTAGGGCGGTTGAGACTTCTTTAGGCGGGATCGAGTATATGTTTATTTATCTTGAGACGGGTGAGGTGGCGCTGTTCGAGGGGGAGAAGTATAGGGTTAGGTTGCCTTTTGTGTCTTCTGCTGCGAATCTTCATACTCATCCTGAGAAGGCTTGCGGGTTGTCGAAGCCTGATGTTGAGTCAGCGTTAGACTTGTTGGTCGAGGGCGGCCTTGTAGCTGCTAGTGCTACTCCTTCGTGTGTGGCTTATCTTGTCCGTGTGTATATGGTTTCCGAGGATGATTATACTCGTATCAAGGAGGCATTATATTATAATAGGCCTGTTCCGGCGAGTCTTAAGAGCTTAGAGTATGGTGTATTAGGATACTAGAGTGTGGTGGCGAGCAGTGCATGGTGGTAGGCTGGGTCTTGACGAGGTTATTGTGGGTCTTTCTTCTCTTGTTAGGACTGGTTGGATGATTAGGGGTGTGCCTCCTAGTATTGGTGAGGTTGTCGCGGAGCATAGTTTTTCTGCGGCCTTGTTGGCGTTGGAGGTGTCTTTGCGCCTGCGTGATCGTGGTGTTAGTATTGATCCTTGGAAGGCGGCTGCTATCGCCTTAGTTCATGATATTGGTGAGGTTGTTGTGGGGGATATTGCTAAGACTTCTGGTATTTCTAGGGAGGAGAAGAGGAGGGCTGAGGAGAGGGCTTTGGAATTGTTGGAGGTTCATGACGGTGTTAGGTCGTTGTTTAGGGAGTTTGAGGAGGGGGCGAGTGTTGAGGCCCGGGTGGCTAGGTTGGCTGAGTCTCTTGCGACTCTTTTGAGGGCTTATTATTATGAGAGGTTGGGGTATGATGTTAGTGATATACGTGATAATATGAGGCGGGTTGTGTTGGAGCTGGCTGAGTCTCTTGGTGCTACTGATATTGTTAGGGTGTTTGTTGAGGGTTGAGTTTCCTTGGTGGTTATTTGATTTGGGAGCCTAGTTTTTCTCTTACTAGTTGTATTACTGTGGGTAGGATTTTGTAGCCTCCTTCTAGGATTCCTAGTTCTAGGTTTTCTCTGCATGCTTGTTCATGGAATTTTCCTGGTCCTTTGAGGTTTGGGTGTGATACTAGTAGTGGTACGGGGTCGCTGCTGTGTGATTTCATGTACCATGGTGTGGCGTGATCGCTTGTTATTATTATGACGGTGTTGTCTCTGTCTATGTGGTCTAGTATTGTTCCGAAGAAGTATTTGTCTATTTCTTCTATTGCTTTTATTTTTCCTTGGAGGTCGCCGTCGTGTCCTGGCTCGTCTGGTCCTTTGAGGTGTACGTATATGCCGGCGTATTTTTCTAGTGCTTTCGCGGCTTTTTCTGCTTCTTCTATGAGTATTTCTTTTTTGGTTCTTCCTTCTACTTTTACTTGTATGTCGTGGAGTTGGAGTGCTTTTGCTATTCCTCTTTCAACTATCATTTCTACTATGGATGCCATTGGGAACCCGTATTTTTCCTGGAATGGCTCGGTTTGTGGGGGCCGGTCTCCTGCGTCTCGTAGTAGGACGGCGTTTGCTGGTAGGAGTCCTTTTCTTCTCCTTTGCTCGTTGACTGGGTGTTTGTCGAGTATCTTTATTGTTTTTTCCGTGAATTCGTTTACTAGTTCTGCGGCTTTCCTTGCTTCGGGCGTGTCTCGTAGTGGTTTGGCTGTTTGTATGTAGGGCTCGTATTTTTGGCGGGCGTGGCTTATGAATCCTATCCTCTCGTAGGCTGGGTCGGTGTTTGTTATCTCGGCGCTGAGCCTCATCTTTGAGTGTCTTATCACGAGTACTGCCCGGTGACCTATCGTGGCCTTGAACCTGGCGACCGCGTCTCCATTGTCTAGTTTCATGCCGTCGAGGGCCTCTGCAAGCTCCCGGGCCTCTGCGCTGGTCAGGGATCTGCCCGCTCTCCTGTCTATGATCCTCCTGCTCCCGGGCTCTACAGTGGCAAAGTTAGCCCGCACCGCCAGCCATCCATCCACGAAATCTATACCGGCGCCCAGCGCCTCCAACGGCCCCCTCCCAGTATAATAACGGGAAGGATCATACCCCAACAAGCTCAACACAGCAACATCACTCTCAGGAGCAACCCCCCGCCCCACAGTATAAACAAGCCCACACACACCACTACCAGCCAACGAATCAATAAACGGCTTACGACTCAAAGCCAAACTACTCCTACCAACATCAAATCCATCAGCCGCACCATCCAACACAACATACAACAACCTCACACACAACACCCCCAACAATACAAGCAACAAACCAACAAAAATAAACAAAACAAAGAATGGCGGCGGGGCCCCCACATGGTAGCGGGGGGTGGATTTGAACCACCGACCTCGGGATCGACCTCCCCTACGGGAGTGTGTCTCCGAGGCCAGGGGCTGTCGGCCATTAACTATCATGTAGTTACTTATGATTTATTACGTTTTCGTTTATTCAAGATTATATTTATTGTGATAAATAATCATTAATGGTTTTTCTTAACTTATCGTTTTTAACAACCGAGAGTAGTTTCACGGCACAAGAAGACGATATCTTCAACATTATTCGGTTATCTTTTCTAATTATTGCACCAGGAAGCTTAATGGTGAGAGGGTTAGTTTCTAAATAAATAACTAGAATGGGACTTCGCTTCTCTGAACGCCTGTGATCAATATAACTAGATTTAAAGTATCGATCTATGATTCCCAAGTCTTCGTCTTCAAGTTTGCATTGTCTTAATGTTTTATTTTTAGCAATGTTTATTAATCTATATAATTTTTTATTAATATAAATTAAATGTGATAAAAAGTCTGCATAGAATCCGTTGTTTAAAGTAAAAACATGTTCGTATTTTGGATATCCATAGTATTTCTTTAGTGTTATCATTCCTCTTTTTTCTAATGTTTTGAGAATACATTCAATTATCTTTCCTTTTTCAGTGCTTTCTTTATAAGATATTGATAGGTAATTTTTTCCGATATATCCGTCTCCTTCGATTATCCCAGAAAACAACCATAAGAGGTTGTCGTATTCTAGCGTTTGAAGAAAACGACATGGTTTATCTCTTATATGATTTAATAATTCGAAAAAAGTTCTTGAGACGGGATAAACTCTTACACTAAAATATGTTCCTGAGACATTCATTGGATTCCTATAGTGTGTTACAACAATCCTTTGTGATATTTTAAGGTAAGTTCTAAGAAATGCGATGGCTGATATTTCATTTAACCCTTGGAATTCTATTTTCTTTAATTTTGAGGTATTTTTTATAATTTTATATTTATAATAATATCCATCGGTAAGAAATAACCCGATGCCTTTAAAATAGTAATTAATATTAAACAAATTATTCGTTGGATACAGCTCTATTTGTTTATATTTCTCTAAATAGTTTAGCAATTGTTTTACTTCACGCTCATCCAAACGAGAGTAAACACTAATCACTAGCTTTTTCAAGATAAATTCCCAATTGATTGAAGTAATTGTATTACTATATCATTATTTTCGATAGGATGTAATGTTTTATTAGAATTAAGTTGAAGGAGGCGGCCGACAGCCCCTGCTCCTATGAGCCCCGCGGGCTGCCAGGCTACCCTACCCCGCTGTTTTACCCCGCCGTGTTGTTGTTTGTTGTTTGGGTTTTATAAGGGTTTTTGGTGGAGTTTTGCGTGGTTTTTGAGTTTTTTGTGGAGTGTGGTTGGGTTGTTGTCTAGTGGTATGTGGGTGTGGTTTGTTGGTGTGTAGAGTGCTTCTAGGCAGTCTTGTTTTGTTGGTGCTATTATGATTATTGGTTTGTTTGTGTATTTTCCGGGGTATATGTAGAGGAATCGGGTTTGTCCTGTTTCGAGCATTGCTATTGCTTCGCTGCATAGGCCTTTTTTCTCTGGCCTTGTTATTTTTACTCCTTGGCTGCGGAGGCCGTCCAGTAGCTGGTCTATGAGCTTATTCGAGCTCGACAAGGTCGCCACCCACGCGCTTTATCCTGCACTCAATACTATAGTCTACTAGTTCGAGGTTGAACCTCTGGATAAGCTCGCATAGCTTATCCTTAGGCACGACAGCCTTCTGGCCCAGCTCCGTGACCACTACTACGAGTTCTCCCTTATCGATAATCCTGGCCTTAACCATGGACAGCACCATATACTATAATAGAACCATGGAAGACCTAAAAACCCGGATCTACAAAGATAGAATCCTGCCAGCACTAAATAATGAGAAAAGAGAAGGGAAAAAGCATTAAGGGTTGAGAAACCTTCAACCAAGGGCTCGGAGCTCTTGCTCTTTAAGGCTTTTATTACTGGCTAGTTTCACCACTCTTAATCTTCAAGATCTTAGACACTATACCCGGATTCTTCACCTTATGAAGCTCGTTCAGAGGCACATACTCTGGCAAGGCGTACCTAGTTCTCGTAAGCTCGGCCACTACATTGTTAGCCTTCAAGATATTGAGGATTCTCCTCAAACGATCCTCTCCGGCTATACCACTGAAAATGAGCTTGAGCTCACGCCAGGAGAGCGGCTGCCGCGCCTCCCTTAAAGCGAGCAATACGAGCTTCTCGATCTCATCGTCTCCTAGAGCAGTTACAAGAGTTATACCTCCCTCACTAATAGGTTCCCCTACTATCCTCAAGTACTCTCTCTGGACTTTCTCCCTCACTCTCTCTACTACATCCTTATTTATTACCTGTTGCCTTGGGACCAATGTATATCACCCAGAAGTGTAATACACCCTTAATATATGTTAATGTTTGAGGACGTATATAAACAATTGTATAAATAAGCCAGCTTTTTTAGCTTTCTCAGATTTATAATATATACTATAAAGAACCAATATTAATATAAATAAATTAATTAAAATAATATAAAAAGTACAAGATCAAGACTCAACCTCAACAGCAGACTTTAACGCAGCCGATAACACAATAGCCTCCTCAGCCTCAACACTCTCACTCTCCCACACGAACCCAGCCAACTCATACAGATCCTTGACAAGATGACGCCTCAGAATTATCAACAGCCTCCGCTCAGCCTCAGCCTCCTCACTATCATCCAACTCAAGCAGCCTAGCATCAATCCAGGCAATCTCATTAACAAGCTTACCTATCTCGGCAGCGAATATAGAATAACTCCTCTCCTCAAACGAGTGAAATACAGCCATCACATATCCCCCAGAATAAACATATTATGCAGAATAAGGTTATCTCATGGAAAACGCAGTAATACATCCGTATATAGCCGTGTAAGACGTAAATAAAACATAACTATAATCAAGAATAAATAATAATTATAAGAATAATATACAATATTATATAATCATCAACAATCAACAAAGAAACCAGGTGTAACAATGAAGAAAAACGAAAAAATAAATGAACTAGAAGACATACCAGAAGACGTACTAGAAGACCTAGAAGAAATCGCAGAAGCAATACGAAAAGACACCACAAGCAGAACAACCAAAAAATACAAACTACCAAGCTCACGGGATCTCGCAGAAATAGTAGCACAAGCAGCACTACAAGCAAGAGGCATAAACCCAGAAGAATTCCCCAACATAGTAATACAACTACTAGAAGAACAAGGCTACTACACAAAATACGTAAACGAAAAAAGAATATGGAGAGTATACGAAAGCCTAGTAAGGAGAAGAATAATACCAGACACACTGGGAGTAGTCATATGGTAAAAACACAACCCCGCCAACTCTGCGAAATATGCAACCAAAACCCAGCCACCCACACATGCAAACACTGCAAAAGAAAAGTATGCACAAAACACTACAACAAACAAACAGAAACATGCTCAATATGCACACAAGCACTATGCCAAATCTGCGGCAGAAAACTCTCAATAGGATACTGTATCACATGCGGCAGACTAGGATGCATAGACTGCCTCAAACAAATAGACAACGTACGAAGAATATGCATCGAATGCCTTTCCAAGAACAAGCAACCAATACTCCCAAGAATCACGGGCCCACAAAAAATAACACAACAACTATTCTCCCACACATCAAGAAAGTAATCCTTTATATTTTAAGTCAAGAGACACAAGTGGTTGGTGAGGAGGAAAATGGCAGAAACAGCAATAGTCTCAAGACTAGAATCAATCCTAGACGCAATGCCAAAAGAAGGAATGAGAGCGGCAATAGTACAAGGAGTAGTAGAAAGAGTAAAAGAAATGATAGAAGAAGCACTAAAAGCACAAAACTATATAACATGTCTAGCAAACGCAAGAGGATATTGTAAAGAAAACTACTGCAACCCTAAATGCAGCCACATATACATGGATAAAACAGAAAACGCCACAATAATAGGAAAATTCTACAACAATCCAATAGGAATAGAGCTAAAAGCAGACCAGGCAGCCTTCAAGACCCAAGACATAAAAATGACAGTCGCCTCCAACGGCACAATCACAGTAGAATACCCTAACGGAGAAAAAGTAACAATAGAAACAACAAACATGAACTCAGTATACAAGAACAACTACATAATAAAATACGCTATCAGGAAAATAGGAAGACCGCTCAGAATACTACTAGAAGACCTAGTAAAATGTGCTAGAGAAAACGCAATAGTATGCTGAAACACTTCTATTATATAGAACAGCCCCATCCATTCATTTATTTCCTTATGCTAAAGAAACCCTTTAATTATTGTTAAAGGATACGGTCTATTTCTACCAATATAGTATTCAACTATACCAATAACATTTAATAATGATAGATAATGGTAAAATTATATGAAGAGCATCAAATATCCAGGTGAGATCCTATGCCAAGAAAAAAGAAAACAGCAAAGCCAAAACCAGTTAAAGTAAGAGACCCAACAACAGGAGAAGAAGTAGAACTAGTCCCAATAAAAGTATGGCTCCTAGCTCCAAAGAGCAGAGGAAGAAAAGGTGTCAAAATAGGACTTTTCAAGAGTCCCAAGACAGGAAAACCATTCAGAGCAAAAGTACCAGATGATTATCCAGAAATAAAATAACCATAAAAGCATTCTTTTTACTCATATTTTCCTCCTCAACAACTAATATAAACAACTCCACATTAAACCCCGCACAAATTATCTAATTCTACACGGGATGATGTTATTTGCACGTCTGCGAGTAAAAGAGCGATGAGCGGCCTCCACCGGCGCTGACCCCCAATTAAAAGACACAAATAATACACATAATTCCAGCAACTACATAGAAAACAAAGAACAAAACACAAAATAATATTAAGAGAAACAGTTCATAGGGGGTTATAATCTATATTCCGACAACGATAGGGAACAAAATCATTTATAGTTTCTCCCACTGTATCTGTATCCCTGTGATCTGTAGTTTCTCCTCCTATACTGGAAAGGATTCTCAGCCTCAGGCATAGACTCGGGGACATCTGATTCTCCAGGAACACTCTCATCCTCGACTTGCTTAATCTCTCCCTTATATCCAACATTAATCTGGACCTTGCCACGGTACTGTGTAGTCCAAGCACCACTAATCTCGACTGCATCACCCTTTTTCAGCGTACCAGCATGCTTACCCCATAAAGTAAGCTTTATCCTTCCAGTCTCGTCACCAACAATAGCCTCACTTATAGTCTTAGGACCCTTACGAGTCTGTATAACCTTCGGATCAGACGTTTCCAGTACACGGACACGAACCTTAACGTTGTTCTCTCCCTCTTTTAGGTCGAGAACTTTCCTCTCTTGCTCTTCGCTCAAGATTCTTCTTCCTCTTCCTCTTCTCGATTGCAGTGAAACAATGACACTAATAGGGATAATAAATGTATTGGACGAGAAAATACGCAAAGGAATATCAAATTCCCCGGAACAAACCTATGAAAGAGGGCGGGATGATAACAACGGTTTCAGCTGTATAGTGCATGATGAGAGGTTACTCCATTGACCGCCTCACTCATAAAGCCTGAACCTATAAGGGAGAAGATCCTTTAACCTAAAACAACGATACTCGCCCGTCTCAAGAGCAACAATATAAAACAAGGTATTATCATTCCCGAACTCGGAGACTACCTGGAGACAAGCGCCACAAGGATACGGCAGGACCTTATCTGAAGCAACTAGAACCTCCACAATACTCCTCTCCCCGTTTAAAACAGCATTAAACACAGCGACACGTTCAGCACAAATAGTCAATCCATAAGATGAATTCTCTACATTCACCCCTGGATAAAGCCTCCCAGAACCAGCCCTCACAACAGACACAACTCTAAACTTAGAATAAGGAGAATACGAGTTCTCAATAAAAGATCTAGCCATTAAAAGCATATCACGAGGAACACTACACTCCAATATGTACCCCCTGCATAATATCATTAACTTTGAAACGTTTAAGACTTGAAGGGGGAACAAGTTGCAGAACCAAACAACAAGACTACAAGAACTCATAAACAGTCTCGCAGAACCATTCGTGGGGAGAAGAGAAGAAGCACTACTACTAGTAATGGGAGTCATAACAAAAGAACACGTCCTACTAATAGGAGAACCAGGAACAGGAAAAAGCGCCCTAGCAAGAAGACTAGCTAGCCTAATAGACGCGAAATACTTCAAATATCTACTAACAAAATTTACAGAGCCAAGCGAACTACTGGGCCCAATAGACATCAATGCCCTAAAAGAAGGACGATACAAGCGTATAACACGTGGCAAACTCCCAGAAGCAGAAATAGCATTCCTAGACGAGATATTCAACGCAAACAGCGCAGTATTAAACTCTCTACTAAGCGTCATGCAGGAAAGAATAGTATACGACGGATACGGAGAAATCAAAACAAACCTCTGGACAATCATAGGAGCATCAAACACCACTCCAACAGAACCAGAACTAGAAGCACTCTACGATAGATTCCTCTATAGACACATAGTAAACCCACTAGACTCAGAATATTGGGACACACTACTAGACAAGGCATGGCTAATAGAGAAAAACGGCTACACATCCCCAACACCTCTCATAAACATCAAAGAACTAGAAGAATACAGTAAGAAGATATACGACATAAATATACAACCAATAAAGAGCAAGCTAATCAAACTATACCTAGCACTCGAAGAAAAAGGCCTACATATCACAGATAGAAGAAAAGGAAAAATCCTCAAAGCAATCGCAGCCCACGCACTAATACATGGTAGAAGAAACGCTGCAATGGACGACCTTTACGTCCTCAAGTATACAGTGCCACGTGACCCCGAGGAATTCGAAAAAATAAAAATAATATTATTCGAAGAATTAAAAACAAGCGACAGAGTCCTCAGAGAATTCGAAGATCTCCAAGCCAGTCTCGAAACTATGGCAACAGAAATAAACAAGCTACAGTCTTTTGATCCACGACTCATAGACTACTATAGAACCCTTAAGTCACTGAAAGAAAAAGTAAAAGCACTAGCATCAGATATAGAAGACGACAAAGTAATAACATCAGCAACAGAGCTTCTAGAAGAAATAGATAACCTCATAAACCTCGTTATGATGAAGCTAAACATGTAAGCGAGCTAAGACAATCGTAATATGCTAATGCTAAGATGCTACGGGGACAAATATTGGAAAAGAAAAGCCTAATCGAGGGAATAACAACAGACATCGTATACGAATACAGAGGAGAACAAGTACTCCACTATACAATAAAACTACTAGGAAAAAAGAAAATAAGACACAACCTTATGAACCAGCAATTCGCGGCAGACCTATTCTACACGTTCTATCTACCCTATCCTAGACTACGTAGAAATATCCTAGAACAATACATAGAACAGTATTCAATACTCCAAGCAATGCTAAGAGAACCAGCAATATGGAAAGTAAAACCCCTCACAGTAGCCGACAAGACAATAAGCACCATTGCAGCAAGCGTCTTCCTCGAACGACTTATACGAGAACTCTCAATGCCACGTAAGAACTCGAGGGATAGAAGTGGCAGTGGGAAAGAGAAGCTGAAAGAAGCCGTTTCAAGAGCAATGGTAGATACATCGAAGATAGCAAGAAATGCCTCCAATATTAAACAACTACTAGCAAAAACGGGAGCAGGAAGAGCATCAACATTGCAATTCGAAAACGTACTTGAGGAAATACTGGAGCTCGCTAGGAACACAGACATAGCAAAGATACTCGAACTACTTAGAAGTATCGAGGTATCGAAAATATCTACGAGACACACAGTAAGGGCATCGAGAGGATGGATAACGAGTCTAGAAATAGGAGGCGATCTAGAACGAGTACACCCCTCCAGACTAGCATTTCCAGAGATCTTATTTTTAGTAGAACTTGTAAACTCACGCCTCCTACTCTATCGAAAAGAACTACCGGGATCCCATGGCTCCATATATGTTCTCCTGGATAAAAGCGGAAGCATGTCAGGTACAAAAATGGACTGGGCTAGGGCAGTGGCCCTGGCGCTATTTATCAAGTCTCGGGGCCAAGGTAGGAACTTCTATGCTAGGTTCTTCGACTCAATAGTATATGATAGAATTAACATCCCATACACAATGTATCAACGTAAGGCAATTGATCTAATCAAATACTTAGGTACTGTAAAAGCAGGAGGCGGGACAGACATAGTAAAAGCATTGGCTACAGCATCATCTGATCTCCTATCCTCCTCTGTCAAAGGAGTATCAGACGTCGTACTAATCACTGACGGAGAAGACAAACTATCAAAACACATCTTAAAAGGAATCATATCAAGAGGAGGATTCAGACTTCATACCGTAATGATACAAGGAGATAATCCTGTGCTAAGAGAAGTGTCTCACAGTTATATGATTGCCGAGAAGCTAGATGAAAAAGAAGTGCTCAGAGTCGTAATGTTCTAAGAGTCTTACTAGCCCCGATAAACTACACCATAAATCTTCTCGACGTTATCCACATTAATTCTATACAAATATTCTTCATCCACCGAACGATGAGCAACAAGCCTCTGCACAGTATCAGCCATTATCCATGGATAAACTACTGCTCCAGGCCTAGCCGGATCATCGATAAAATCGCTTTCAAGAACGAACACCGGCTCAATTTTCCCCAGTACCCTTGTAGTTAACTGAGGAGTGCCGGAAACGGTACTGCTATAACCATACCTACTGGCTAGAAGAGCAAGACTCGGCTTCGAGTGGTGGAAAACTATTCGTCTCTTCGCTTCAGAAGATAATCCTATCTTCGTAACCGGCATATCAACTAGTCTAAGCGTCGTTTCACCCTCTTGCTCTAGATGGAGATGGACCACGCAACCATGATCACGGGCAAGCTCTAAGGCATATTCCATAAGATACTGAGAAATAACAGCCCTATAGCTAAACGTCTTATAATGCTGTCTCCCCACCTCGCCTATACCGTCGAGAACCCCCTCATCACACAAAGAAGCAACATATTCTAGCACGCTTTTGCCAAGCTCAAGCACGTCGATAGGCTTCATTCTATACTTATCAATTAACTTATCTACATCGGCAGGATGAAAACCTGCTAGACAAGCCGTCTCGAGACCTGCCTTACTAGCATTCATACATTCTCTGATATGTATCTCGATCATTTCCTTATATGAATCCAGACCAGTAAACTCTATACTATAGGCCCACGGTGACAGTGCTACGAGTGCAATAAACCATCCTCCCTGAGCGCGAAACCGCTCCGCTACCTTTTCGGCGCCCATACCCCTGACAGGATTTGTATGGCAATGACCATCAGCTATTGGCACAAGCTTTCCATTACTCATTCACATCACCTGTCTCAACGTAAATCGCAGGCTTAGCAGGCATTGCAAGAGAACTCTTAGGAATATCCTTAGCATCTTTTTCTAATAACACAACTACCTCTATTCCTAGTTCTCTTTTTAGGAAATCTTTAGCAGAGCCTAATACGTTTAGCTCGGTATCTCTATTGACGAATCTAGTTAGTATTTCTGGATTCCGAGTAATTAGTTGAATTATTTTACCGATGAGCTTCTTATCCGGTACCTCGACTTCCCTAATAGCAGTTCTTACAGCCTCTCTTAACTTCATGCCGGAGTCTCGATAATCCTTTACCTTCTTGAGTAGGTCATATTTCCAGTCGTCGGCGATAACAATATAGATTTGCTTAGCATGTTTTACTAGTCTTAGTATTTCTTTCACATCTTCGAGGAGGCTCTGGACAATCATTTCAGCTTTCTCCATATCCTCGTTAATCTTTTCAATATCTGGCTCAGGCCACTTCTCAAGAACAATAAATGTATCCTTACCTATAGCACGCCATATTTCTTCGGCTACATGAGGTGCAAACGGGGCAATCAGGAGCGTCTGAACCTCAATGAACCGCTTTAGGACTTCTTTCTGCGGAGTTCCAGCCCTTCTCAGGTACCATTTAAACTGCGATTGCAGATTATAGTATCCCTCCACTAAAGCAGTCTTGTACTTCGTCTGATCCATCAATTCTGATACCTTAATTATAGCTCTATTAAGGACGCTCTCGAACCACTCGTCAATAGGGGCTCTCTCGTCCCTTCCCTTTCCATAATTATTGATAGCATAGTTCATCCAGCCGATAAGCTCTTCTACGGCATTGTCTGCCACCTCGGGCTCGAAATTGGCATCGTCTAGTCCTGGATCAGCACCTGCAAGTGTCTCAGCCCATCTTGTAGCATCCGCACCCCATGCTTCTAAAGCATCGCGTAGCAGTATGAAGTTCCCCTTGCTCTTCGCCATTTTTTCTCCGCGTACAAGTACCCATCCGTTAAGACCTATTCCACGAGGCCAGTAGGCTTCGGGGAATATCGCGGTATGATGGAATATAAAGAATACTAAATGATTCTGCATTAAATCCTTACCACTGATCCTAAGGTCGACAGGATACCAATAAGTGAATTCTCTCCGCATCGCCTCTAGCAGATGAACAGGTATACCCGATTTCTCCGACACAGTTTTTGGATCTCCTCGCCCTAGGAAGATATAGTCGAACACCTCAGGGATTAACTGCTCGGGCTTAATACCATATACCTCTGGATGCTGGAGATACTTTGCCACAGTATAATAGGCCATATATATCGTAGAGTCCGAAAGGCTCTCAACAACCCAATCGGGATCCCAGGGAAGAGGCGTGCCTAGTTCTCGTTGATGCGTAAATGCCCAGTCTTTATACCAGTCGATGATCCTGTGGAACCATTCTCTTGCCTGCTCAGGATAGAAGTTCATCCTGTCTACAGCTTTATGGGCAAGCTCCTTCCACTTCTTATTGCTATAAAGTAGGAACCATTGATCTGATACAAGTTTAACATGCGTTCTAGCACCACACCTACAATATACCTTTTCCGGAAGAGTATAGATGCGTAGGGCTAATCCTTCTTCGACAAGCCAACTAGTTATATCATCCTTAGCTTCAGAGACAAGTTTACCGGACCATCTCCCAGTTATATCTAAGAGTACACCTTTATGGAATTCTACTGTATAGATTTCTTTAGTGGCTTTATCGAGCTTCTCCTTATCTTTCTGGCTAACAACACCATATTTCTTAACAGCGTCTCTTGCAGGAACAGATGAATATCCCTCAACCTTGATCAGCGGGATAGGTTCTAGAGAGGCTACAATAGAAGGATCAATACCGAACTCTTCAAGAATCTCTGGAGACTTCTTAAGATCTTCTAATGCAACAAGATCAAATGGAGCATGAGCCGGTACACTCATAACTATACCTGTACCTATATCTGGGTCGACGAAGCTAGCGGGAAGCACCGGAACCCATTTATCCTGGACAGGCGACTTAACTGTTCTACCAATAAGTTCTCTGCCGGAGATTCTTCCAATCATCTTCACAGCATGCTTCTGATCGGCCAGCTCATGAGCCATATATTCGCTTACATACCAGGTCTCTCCATCAACTTCTGCTATAAGATACTCAGCATCCGGATTAACCCAGATATTCGTGACCCCAAATACTGTTTCTGGCCTATAGGTAAGCGCAGGATACACGTATCCATCTACATCTTTAAACTTGATAATAACAGCCTCAACAGGACTAATACCAGCATACTCGTCTGGACGATCATGATCTCCTACAACCTTTTTCTCGCGAGGACACCAAACAACAGGATGTTCTCCTTTTGCAACTAGTCCCTTCTCCTTAAGCTTATAATACTGCCATTCGATAAACTTACTATAGAATGGATTCAGCATAGTAGTATAGAATTCTCTCCTCCAATCAATACTCATTCCATAACGGGAGAGGTCTCTTCTCCATCCCTTAGAGAAGTATCTAACCCATTCTGCGGGATCAGTAAATTTATCTATCTCACTCTCAGGAACACCCATCATTAAAAGAAGTCGTCTAATCTTCTCGTCTCCTTCCCTAAGACGAAGAGCGTTTGCAACGATAGGGCCTCCGGTCGCATGCCAGCCCTGAGGGAATAGGACATTATATCCTCTCATACGCTTGTAACGAGCAGTAACATCAACCCTGAGAACGGTGAACGCGCTCCCGAGGTGAGGAAACGCGTTTACATATGGATACGGGAACGTTACAAAGAACTTCTTTTTTGACTCGTCTGGATCAGCCTCGTAGACTTTATGTCTCTGCCACTCCTTTTGCCATTTTTCTTCTATCTTCTTGAGTCTTTCAACCAGTTCCGGATTTACACGTGAGAGCCTATTAGCCAACTCTTCCCACACCCAGAAAGTAGAGTGAAAACACTATGTGATAAGTATTAGGTCTCAGCCCACCCAGTAGTTCCTAAGAGAATAATAGTGTGGAAACCACCACTCTCATGAAAGGGAGAACAAGAATGGACGAAGGAATAAAGAAAGAGTTCCGAGGAGAAGCGCGCATAGGACGAGTAATGAAAAACATAGCTGCAATATCATTGAAACCAGAGGACCTAAGCAACCCCATAGCAATGCAGATGGCCTTCTCAAGAATATACGAAGCTATGATGAAGATAATAGAAGAGGGAGGACCTAAGCCTACATACGTCGCAGAGATCAGATTCACCGACGATCTAGGCAATAACGTCGTATTCGCTGTCGATCTAGGTAGCGAGCTGCCACCGTTTTCAAGGGATAAAGTAAAAGCAAGGATAATTGTCGAAGTATTCGAAGAAGAAGACTAAGACAAAAAACAATAGGGAAAAGAGCCTGAATTATTAGAAAAGAAGTAAACAAAGTAGACTATGATATCCTGCTATTGTTACCTCTTTCTCCGCTTCTTTCCAGGCTTGACCTCTTCCTCAGACTCGTAGATTATCAAGCCCGAATTGAATACTTTCCTAAAGAAGTACTCCATGAACTTGGCATAGTATCCTTTCTGGCCAACCATCGGACCTAACTCTCCCTTCTTAACAACTACGACTATATCACTACCGGCTATGTCTGTTCGTAGAATATGCTTATGAATCCAGGAAACAGGATGTATGGCTCTAAAGTATACTTTAAAGTCAAGCGAGAGCTCCACAGCTCGAAGATTTAACCCAGTATCCTCTTCGACAGATTCTATTCTTTTACCCTGAGTCCCAATAGCACGGCCTAGATGGCCAGGTTTAACAATTACAAGAGCATCAGGTACATGTTCTTGATCGATCCCATAGGTTTTCTTTGCATCGATTAAGTTTACAACTGTTATTATATCGGCGTCAGGTGCGTGGATTCTGAAGGAGTCAATTATCCTTGACTCGATATCGTCTAGAGTTCTTTTCCTCATAAGTAGCTCTATTAGTAATCTAACTCCTCTCCGAGCACCGGGCCTCACTATATCGTTGAGTCCTAGATCAACTACTACTGCACCATTCCCCTCACCCTTAAGAATATTTCGTGCTAAGACAGCGCCATTCTGTGGATTATGGGCTTGGAATACGGGATCGCCTGCAATTACTAGTTTACTTGAACGGCCTAGCCTTGTTATAACCTCGACAACTATTTCCGGATCCAAGTTCTGGACATCGTCTAATACAACATATGCCGAGTCGAATGAGCGTCCTCGTATATGATATGGACTGGCTATAATGATTTTCTCCAAGGACACGAATTCATCTATAATCCCGGTACTCTCAGGGTCAACAGATACGACTAAATCCTTCAGATAATCAATTACAATCCTACGATAAGCGTCTATTTCATATCGGGATCGGCTATTGTCGATAGATCTCAGTGATTCGACAGGCTTGGTTATGACTAGTCTCTCGTATTTTCCTCTCTCAACCAGGCTTAGACCAGTGATAACTGATAAAAGGCTCTTTCCTGTGCCAGTAGGCCCGAAGACACCGACTATTTCTTTGCTTGTATCCAGCAAGGCTCCAAGTAATAATTTCTGGCCTTGGCTCTCAGGCTTAATCTTATCTAGTAGCTTGGCTTTCTCCATACCTTGTCACCATTAACGGATATCAGTCTAAAACGAGGGAAATTATACTTCATTCGCTCATCAATACTTCTTTAAGATCCCTGTAAAAACGAGATAGCTTGTTTACAATATCATCGTAGAAAGCCCATCTTTTCCTCTGCTCCAATATCTCGGATCTATTCAGACTAGTAACATATACAGTAGACGAAGATCCAGCAATCTCTCCTTTTTTCGAGCCTGGTGATATTATGATACTTCTCCCAGGCGTTAATCTTCCATCAGGATAAACATTTCCCACACCATTAACACCAATTGTATACACAATATTTTCAGAAGCCCTAGTCTTTAGCACCGAGTGCCACAGATCTATTCTATCAAGGGGTATCGACGCTGGATTGTAGATAATATTAGCTCCATCAACGACAAGCAATCTACTAGTTTCCGGATAAAATACGTCGACACATGCAACACATCCAACTCTCCAGAACTCATCTATTTCTATAGGAGGATGATATCTCCCACTAACAATAAGGCCTCTCTCGCCTACGGCCTTTGAGGGAAAAATCTTCTCACAGACAATGTTGTGCTTACCCTCTACAGAAGCTATGCCGAGGCTAAGAACGCCTTTCTCTACCCGCACATATGATAAACCAACAAATACTATTGGAGCATACCTAGAAAGCACGTCTCCCACATAATAATAGTCTTCTAAAAAGATAGGTTTTCTAGACAACCAGTTCTCAGGAAAAAACAATACATCAACATCAGAGAGATCCCTAACACTATCTAATAATGAGACTACATTATTCAGCGAGTCTCTCCAAGATCCACCTCTACGGCCCACTTGCACAATACCTATAGTTAACCTATCAGCCAAATTCACCACCCATAAAACGAGAAGCAAGCAAGAAGAATTCTGCTAGAGCCATAGCAGACAAGGGAGCAAGCTGAACAGCATAAAAACTATAAAACGTATGGTTACCTAACACCCAGATCACACCATACATTGCAAATACAAGCAGCAACGTATATCCACCAGGGGCATTGACGAATCGTTTCTTCCATATAGCACTAATTAATGTAATTATAACACTAATACCGGCAGATATTACTCCGAATAACTCTATAATAGTCGTAGTGGCAGCGGCTGCATCAACAAGTGAAAAAGAGAAAAAGAACGGGTTCGAGTTAAAGATCCAACCTATAGGAGTAGAAGTAGGAGGCCCCTCTGGTCTCGAGGAAGTATGCCATCTGAGAGCGGCAAGTGTTTCTTTTATGATTTCACCGGGTCCAAAATAATTAATGAGTGGAAGATAAAGAACAAGCGAAACAACTATAACGATGAATATAACGGAGAACCAGCGCTTTATTATATCAAGATAATTTCTTTGAGCGACACCACGTATAAACACATAAAAGAGGACACCGCCTATAGCTGCTAACCCACTCATCTTGACCATAAATGCAAGCGCTGACGAAATACTCGCAGGAATTAAACGATCTCTCGCTAAAAAGAATACTGTCAACGCTGTGAAAAACGCCAGGTGTATATCAAGCAATGCAACACTTGCGTCTCGATAAATTATCCGATCACTACCCACAGCGACCGCCGCTATTACACCGGCAGCAATATATCTAGTAGAGGATTCATGCTTAGCCCCAAACTTAATGAACGCGAGATAAAGAAGTACGGGGATTAATCCTGCTTCAACTATGCCGGGAAGCCTCCAACAGAGAGGACGGTCTCCACAAATAACCATTGATAACGCTATTATATACTTGCCGAGGGGAGGATGTTCGAGGTTAAAATAGTCATCTCTAGTCTTGCCACTCATATCATAATAATTAATATTGACATGAAATATATCGATGAGATATCTTCTAGCAACATCAACATAGTATATCTCATCACTTACATAACTTCTTCCATGAGCAATATATCCCGTAGCCAGCTCATAAGCTCTATACGCCTGAAAGGCACCAGCAATAACAGCCAAGATTAAGCCAGCTATCGCTAATACAGTTATCAAATGATTCTTTAAGACATCCATTATTCCTCTACTCACGGTTCATTACCATGCAAGACCCAACTACTATAAAGTGTTTCAATACCCACAGCGCCTTCAATTAATCTAATAGAGTGGGCAACAACATATAAGTCGTGAAACAACCACTCCAGTAATTGCACAGCGGGGATAGGTTTGGTGCGAGCAAGAAAAAGAAAAAGAAGCGATGTTTACCAGACAGATATGAATAGACTAAGCGTTTATCCATCCTTCCGTAAACCAAAAGAAAACATGGGAAGGAGACACATGCGAGTAGGGGACATAGTAAAAATCAGAATAACCGGTGTCGACGATGACGGAAACCCGATAGGAGTATATCAAGGCTATACGGTTGTTATAACAGACTCATACTTTGAGCCAGGACAAGAAGTCACAGCGCGAATAACAGAGGTTCATGGAAGAATACTTTACGCCGAAAAAGTCGAGTAGAATTAGAAAGATGCCGATCATCCATATAATATAGACTTTTAGAGCTTGATTCGACTGAAAATAGACAAAATGGTGTTATCAAGGTGACAGTGGTTCAGCAAACAAACGGGGTAGAGGAGTGCTACGTAAAAAAAGACTTCATCAGAAATATTGCGAACAAGATACTTGCTGAGGCACTAGAAAAAATCCCGGCATCCGCGATGAGCGAGTTAAGAAAACAGCTAGGAAGGGCAGAAGACAAATACAGGTTCACTGTATACGGTGGCGATCCTAGAAATCTAGTAAAGTACTTGGAGAGTAATGACTGGCGAGAACTCGTAGAATACGCCGAGAAATCAAATATCTTATGGGTTCTAGAAAAAATACTAGCAAAACTAATAGAGGAATACAACAATACATGCCCTGAAGTAGTAGAACATGCGAGAAAAGAACTAAAGAAGCTACAGGATAAGACTAGCGGAAAGAAAATAGAGGATATCTCTATAGATGTAATATATCGGACATTGAAGTTCGCCGGATACAAGGTAGAATACATAGATGCTGAAGATGCTGTAGAGGTGAAAGAGCCCTACCTAACAGTTAGAATATATGTAAAAGAGGGGAAAATCGAATACACAATATGTAAGTCAGGAAAAGCTTCTACTCTCGAAGGAATAATTGTAAAAATAAACAAAATACGTGAACTATAAAATATCTAGGAATTAGGTATTTCCCAAAGGAGATACCTTATGAAGATGCAGCAAATAGCACTAGTAATAATTATAATGCTTATAATTACGATACTCGCCCTATCACTAAATACAAAAGCAGATGATAATGAATACTACGAAGAATACAATGAAAACGAAGGTGAAGAAACACTAGGATCGATAGGCTTCTACGGAGGCTTATTCGCTACATTAATCTATATCATACCAAAATATACAAGACAATATCTAGGAATATCACTTCCACCAAAAATCTACAAATACACTCTAGACATACATAGCATAGGAAACCTAATCGCAGCAACAGCCGCATTTATTCACGGATACATAAACATACAATATGCTACAACACTCGAATATGTAATAGTTGCTCTCATAATATTCCTAACAATTTCAGGCTTGATAATGAGATACGCAAAATCAAGGAAAATAAAACTAGCAATGAGACTAATACATTCACAAAGAATACTCGCAATAATTCTACTCGTACTCGTTCTACTACATCAGGGTTTAGCAGAAGACTAAACCCCATTATCACTATCCTTTATTTTCGCTAAACCTAACAATGTTTTAATTCTGGAAACTTCACAAATTGTGAGTCCGCGATTTTAAAGCTACTAGCAGCACTCCTAAACAGAACCAAAAGAAATATAGGTGATATGGAAATGAAGTATGAGATCATACTCGGAATAATAATCGTATCAGTAGTGGCGGGAGCCTTTACTCTAAACCAAAGCTACCTAGACATGGTGACAACTACTGTAACAAACGAAACCGATATAACTACCGAAACCACAACAGAGCTGACTACAACCACTGATACAACAGTAAACTATACGCTATCACAGGAAGAAATAGATAGCATACTCTTCATGAGAGAAGAAGAGAAACTAGCCAGAGACGTATATCTAACACTATACGACATGTACGGAGTTCAAATATTCCAAAACATAGCTAGAAGCGAACAAAACCACATGGACGCTGTACTAACACTAATCGAGAAGTATAATCTAACAGATCCCGTAATAGACGAAGTAGGAGTATTCACTAATGAGACACTACAGGAACTATACAACCAGCTAATCGAGCAAGGAAGCCAGAGTCTAACCGACGCAATACTAGTAGGAGCTCTAATAGAAGAAAAAGACATAATTGATATAAATAACTTGATAAATGCAACTGATAATCCAGATATAATACAGGTCTTCAGCAACCTAGTCAACGGAAGCGCTCACCACTTAAAGGCGTTTTCAAGCGAATACGAACAGATAACAGGAGAACCATACCAGCCACAGCTACTAACACCGGAACAATACGAAGCAACAATCTCTAGTGTAGCGATGGGTCCAGCAAATGCACATGGACCCGTTTGGGGTCAAGGTTAATCTTTCCTTAATTAACAAATATTGTTTTTATTATTGATATAATTAAATTATTTGAATAAAGGTGAGCAGCTATGGGCTACAAGCTCGGTCTAGCAATCTCAATAATAATAGGAGTACTAGTTGCAACGTTTCCGCTGTATTCAGATAACATATCAGGCTACATATGGAACCTAAATACAAGCTCATCTAGTGAAGGATCAGAAACGACTTACACTCTTCAGGGAACAGTAGAAGAAGTAGACGTCAACGAATCAATAATAGTAGTAAACGGTGTCGAGATCAAGGTGTTGGGTGCATGGATAACGCCAAATGGCACCGAGATAGAATCACAAGACCTACTTAAACTAATTAAACCAGGAGACCAGGTAACAGTAGTATACAGCCAACGCGGAAAATGGAGCTACAAACTCGAGGAAATAACAATAGAACCTACCGGAGAGCATTACGTAAAATCATCATAATGAGGAGGTGAGCGATAATGGGGAAAAACCTCATACTTGAGGCGAGAAGAGCAACAGTCATAATATTCGTAGCACTGGGACTCATAATACTAATATCAGGCATGATGCTAGAAACAGCTCCCACCGGGCCTGGAAGCGGAGAGGCCACAGCACTAGGCATATCAAAGGAGACATGGGAAGACATCCACATCTATGCAAGCTTCATAGCTGCTGGAGCCGCAATAGTACACGCGTATACCAACTATAGAGGCATACTATATCATCTAGGACTGCTAAGACTCAAAAGAAGAAAGAAGGCAAATAAAAAACCGTGAGATGTTACCAATAGAATCTTTGGCACGGGGAAAATAAATGGACTCTCAAACATTCATTTTACTCTCAGCAGTAATCGCATATTCAGGAGCATTTACAAGCCTCTATATTAGCCTATCATTATTCAAGCTAGGGGAAGTCATAAAAGACAAAGGACTAACACTTTCAGCTATAGCAATGACTATATTTGGTATCTCACTGCTTATTGAGGCTACCGTGAATATCATGGCACCAACATATATTAGCGGTCCCGGAAGAAGACCCCAAGAACTCTTATCTATTCTAGTCAATCGAGGAACACTCATAGCCATACCATTATACACGATTTCCTATGTGCTCATGGCATCTTCACACTATGTATCAGGAGTATCGTTAAGGGAAACGGCAATTCCCCCCAAAGAGTTCTCCGTTATACCATTATTCGTAATAATGTTTATAGACTACAACGTCATAGACTTAATCGTACTGATAGTTGCAGCTATAATAGTCCTAGGAAAATATGGTTCGGCGAGACTGCCAACAGTAGTATTCTATATAGTTCTAGGAATTAGTCATCTCGTACCGGTAATGCTCTTATTTGCAAGCTCATCTTGGTGGATTGTACCGTTATCGACACTGTTACGAGGTCTTGCACCCCTGATACTGTTCGCATCGTCGTTATTGAAAGAGTAGGAGGCGATAGCACCCGATGGTGCGTAGAAAATATAGAAGTCAGGCAGGGATAGTCCACGACATACTCGAGGTACTGCAACGGGAAGGAGCCATGCCAGCCACGAGAATCGCCACATACGCTAATCTTCCCTATGATAGACTAAAACTAATCCTACTCTCTCTGGAAGAAAGTGGCCTGGTAATAAAAACCAAAGAGGGATACGATATTACCGAGAAAGGCCTAGAGGCACTTAATACTCTAAGAAGAAGCAGGAAACTTCTAGAATCGCTAGGTTTCAGGCTGTGAGGATTATGCAAGTGAATCGAGTTTCAAATTTGTAGACAGCTTTTTAGTTTTACGTTATTAGTATAAGGCTATAGAAGTAAGGATTTAATCTTAGCACGATGTATTTCTAAGAACAAGAAATCGTATCGGTGCTTGCTATGACTGCAATAACAAAAGTCAATCAAAAGAACAGTATGTTGGCTCTGGTAGGAAAAACTATGGTTCTTTCAACTAGTGGCGCTCTTAGCCCTGGGCCTCTTTCGGCGTCAGCACTTGCTCTCGGAGCCATATATGGATGGATGGGTGGAATTCTACTCGCGTTAGGTCATACAATAGCAGAACTGCCTTACGTTATACTATTATTTGTAGCAATGGAGCGGGTCTCCAGAAGATTAAAGAAGTATGATAACATAATGTCTTTTCTAATAGGCGTATTTATGTTATTTTTTGCAGTAGGAGTTCTTACTCTAGGAGTCAAGGGCTCAGAGATCTCAGCTTCAGGATCCATTACGGGAACTTCTCTATTATTTGCGGTGATAGTAGGAGCATCGTTAACCATATTAAATCCCTACTTTCTTGGGTGGTGGTTGACTGTAGGAGAGCCGATTATTAAAAGCTCAGTAGGACATGGTAGAAAAGGCCTCGCAATAATGTATGTGAGTCATGTATGGATGGACTATGCCTGGCTCACATTTCTTGCAGTCATAGGGACAGGCGCAGTTCTAAGCATGACGGTATACCGAGTAGTAATGATAGGAGTAGGGGTAATCCTAGTATATTACGGTATTAAATACGTCGCACATTCTCTAAACACAACTTTACGCAGAAAGAGCTAATACATGACTCATTGCACAAACTTATTCAATTCAAACCACACTATAATTATTCACGAACGGGGGTAGAGGCAAATGGTAAATATTATAGCGGTAGAAATCCCTGTTCCAGATGGAACCAACGTCATTATTGGTAAATCGCATTTCATAAAGACAGTAGAAGATCTCTACGAGACACTAGTTACTGCATCAACATCTATTAAATTCGGCCTTGCATTTTGCGAGGCCAGCGGTAAAAGACTAATAAGATGGGATGGCAACGATAAAGAACTAATCGACTTAGCAATCGAGGCCTGCAAAAGAATCTCCGCCGGCCACGTATTCGTGATATACATTAAAAATGCCTGGCCAATAAACGTCCTGAACAGGATAAAGAGTGTAATGGAAGTAGTCAACATCGAGGCTGCGACCGCAAATCCTGTAAAAGCGATTATCGCAGACCTAGGCGATCAAAGAGCGCTACTAGGTATAGCTGATGGGTTCACACCTCTAGGAGTGGAAACAGAGAAAGACCAGAAGGAGAGAATAGAGTTCCTTAGAAAAATAGGATATAAACGTGGCTAGAGTATATATCGTAGAAGACCTGGATTCTTCAATACAATTTTTACTAGATACCTCATCGTTATTCTACTCTGTAGATATGTATGCCAGAACTCTTCAGGTAGGGACCTAGAGAATTCATAGAATCTACTACCAAGCCTAATGGCGAGCTTTAAAGCATGCCTCGACGCCTTGGCTTCAGATACGAGTGTCTTTACCCTACGGAGATAGCCTTGAGCAATTTCTTTAGGGGATTCACTATCTATTATCGCATTATATAGTGCTTCCGCTGATTCAAGGCCAGGTCGATTACCCTCTCCAGCCGTTGATATAATAAAACCAGCGGATTCTCCGATCCTGAGTTTTTGAATCTTTCCTGATTTTTTCTCCAAAGGCCTTATAGGAGAGAACACGGCGATGGGAGATGCTCTCTTATCAAGCAAATCATAATTATCTAGGAGATCCTTGACGTATTTCTTAACGAACGCTTCAGTATAGTTTACAGGTCTGTTCAGAAATCCTCCACCGAAATTAACAACACCTTCCCGGACACTACCCGGAAACACCCAGAATAGCCCTCCATGTCTTGGATAGAAGTCTAGTAAAGCATGCGACATGTCCCAGTCTGCTCTAGCAAGATATCTTATGGCGACAACGTATTTTGTTGTTTTAACATGTGAAAACGGCCCCCGGGCATCGACTATAATACAGTCTCTCGACCTATTGCATGAGTATTTCTCTACATTATGTGGGCTTGTATACTCTATTCTGGCACCATTGTTCGCTGCAAGAAAGCGTAGCTTTTCGACTAGTAATGGTTTATCGACAATGTACCAGTACGGTTTTTTTAGCGATACTTCGAATACAGTTTTTCCCTCGACTTTAACAGTGTATTTTGTTACAGACGCTCGCACTACCTCTAGCTCCTCTAAGAGATCACGTATCCAGGGCCTAAGAGTAACGGCATCTCCACAAGGTTTAGCATACCTTTTGGAGATATCATAGCCGGATACTTCGATATTTGACTCGCGTGATAGTCTATATAGTAGGTATGATCCTGAGACTCCCAGCCCTTTTACTACTATCTTCACCCTCTTCCCCGCAAGGTTAATAGCCTGACAAAGAATAAGAATTACGATAAAAACATCAAGTAGGAGGGGACAGATCCTAGGGACAAAACCTTCGCAGAGGCGAGTGGGACCAATCATGAGACTCATAATTGAGGCGTCTAAGAGTAGAACTGGTAAGCATGCATCGAGGAAGCTCGCTGTAGTGTACTACAAGAACCGTAAGGAAGTAATCACTAAGCCGACCGGTCCAAGAACAAAACAAGAACATACACGAACAGTGTATGCTCGGGGACAGAGCGTCATAACAGAACTAGAAGACCCCGACATAGAGTATATTGTATATGTTGAGCTGATCAGAAATCTACGGGGACATGTAAAAGGGTATCTATACGTCTATGATAGAGAGGGCAGACTTCTTTATGAAGCGGTTTTAAGGAAGAGAAAGATTAGGAGAGTATCCGGGAACAAACAATATTCATGGCTAGTAGAAGACGCGATTAAATCTATAGGACTAGAAGGTTATGTTAGACGATATAACCACGATACAGGTGCTTAACTATAATGAAAAGCAATAACAACAAACGGCTAAAGAATATAGTCATATCGCTCAAAAAGCTTCTCAAACAGTATGGTGCGTCGATATCCTATATTTATAAAGAAAAGCAAGGAGATCCAGAGCCAGGTCCGAGTATAGGAGAAATAGGGCTAAGCAGATATCTTGAGGATGCTTTAAGAAACTATGGCATATCAAGACTTCACTTATTCCAGTATGAAGCCTATAGACTATACATGGAAGGAAAAAGCCAGGTAATAGTCGCCGGAACAGGTACCGGTAAGACAGAGGCTTTCATAATACCTATACTTGATGATATCATAAAGCGAGGACCGTCTGTAGGGAAACCCTATGCAATCATCATGTATCCGACTAAGGCTCTTGCAAGAGACCAGCTTTACCGCTTCAAGCTCCTAGCCGAAGGAAAACTCGGAATAAGGGTTGCAGTTCTAGACGGTGATACTCCTAGAGACGAGAGAACAAAAATATATGCAGACCCTCCTCATATACTCGTTACAAACCCCGACATGATGCATTATGGTCTAGCGTTTTCGGATAGAATAAGGAGACTTGTAAGCGGAGTCAAAGTATTGGTCTTGGACGAGATGCATGTATACCGGGGAGTATTTGGCACACACGTTAAGTGGGTCATTGAAAGACTCAAACACTATGCAGACGACAATATGCTCATTATAGGAGCAGGAGCAACCATAGGTAACCCGGGAGAGCTAGGAGAAAAACTCTTCGGCCAGAACCCACAAGTAGTTAGAGGACCGTCTAGGAGAAAAGGAACAGCCTACCACGTATTTGTATCGTATGGGACCACCAGTAGATGGACGATAGCATCATTTATTCTCTCGTTCCTCGTAAAAAACAGTTTAAAGACTTTGTGCTTTGTAGACTCGCAACAGATGAGCGAGCTTATAGCTAGGATAGCACGTAGAAGCTATGGCGCTAACGTAGCAGTACATAGAGCGGGCCTCGAGCCTAGCTATAGGAGAAAAGTTGAGGAAGACTTCAGGGAAGGGAGAATTAATGGAATAGTAGCGACTCCAACGATGGAGCTCGGAATAGATCTAGGAGATCTCGACGCAATTATAATGGCTACACTTCCAAGAAGCATCTCAAGCTATCTTCAAAGAGCAGGTCGAGCCGGCAGAAGAGATAATCCGGGAATAATATTCACTATTCTAGGAGATGATCCAATAGAACAATATTTCTTAAGAAAACCTCAGGAATTCTTTAAACAGGAACCTGACCCGTCCTATATCGAGCCCGACAACATGGAGATAGCAAGAATACACGCAGCAGCAATATTATTAGAAAGAGGTCTTGTAGAAGCATCGATGCTTCCCATTCCAATTAGACGTGCGCTCGAGGAATTATCTACTATTGGTTATGCTAAGAAGATTGATGGAAAATTCTATCCTGATTGGCGGAGAGTTAGAGAGATAGTGAAAGGAAGCGGTCTGAGGTCTGCAGGTCCCCAAGTATCAATCGTAGAAGATGGGCAAAAGAAGATCGGTTCGAGAGAGCTCCCGCAGGCACTCTACGACTTATATCCAGGAGCGATTTATTATCATGCAGGCAGATCCTATCTAGTTACAAGCCTCGAACTCAACAATTATACCGCGGTAGTAAAGAGAGTCGGAGCAGATGTGAGATTCTACACGAAACCACTCTATACGGTTGATGTAGCGGGTATAACTCCGCTTGAAAGAAGAAAACTCTCATCAATTACTCTGACCTATGCAGAAGTCGATCTTCTAATAACGGTAACGGGATACGTCATAAGGGAGGAATATACTGGTAGGAAGCTAGGAGAAGTATTCTATGACGATCCCATAACTTGGAAAATGAGGACAAAGGCCCTAGTAACACAATATCCAAATCCAGGCATAAAGGATGCCATACGCCTAATAAGCGGCTATCACGCATTAGAGCATGCACTCATATCAGCGTCTAAGCCTGTAGTAGGAGCCTCAGACACAGATCTTGGAGGAATAAGTTACCCAAGCGGCCACATCATAATATACGATTCAACTCCAGGAGGAAACGGTGCATCGAGACTCATATACGAAAGACTAGAAAAGGTACACGATATAGCTGAAAACATTCTTGCTTCATGCGACTGCGAAGACGGATGTCCTAAATGCGTATACTCGCCGTACTGTGGTAACAACAATCAGTTTCTATCTAGGAGGGAAGCATACAAGATACTGCAGGCGGTCTATAAGCTACCGATTGCTAGGCCTATAAAAGATAAGGGAATCGAAGGAAAACCACTGGTATAAGGGTTCTTCCGGAGATTAGTAGTTATTTCTAATCGTACTCTACACTACTAGATAGAATATTAAGTAGTTATGGTGCGGCGGCCGGGATTTGAACCCGGGACCTCCGGCTTGGCAGGCCGGCGTCCTAGTCCAGGCTAGACGACCGCCGCATCCCCAGACTCTGGTGTATATAGTGTGATGGATAAAAAGATTAGTGTGGTCTGTTTGGCAAGTATATGTTAAGACTTAAATAGTAATTTCTACATGAAAATAACTTAGAAAAAGTAGGTGATAGAAATGCCCGGACAAATACCTCTAATAGGAGAAAAATTCCCCCAGATGACAGTGGCCACGGATCATGGTCCGATAACGCTTCCCGATGACTTTGCAGGGAAATGGTTCGTCTTATTTAGTCACCCTGCAGACTTCACACCAGTATGTACAACAGAGTTCTATGCATTCGCAAAAAGATACGAGGACTTCAAGAAACTCAACACAGAGCTAATAGGACTAAGCGTAGACAGTACATTCAGCCACATCAAATGGAAGGAGTGGATAGAGAATGAACTCAACATGAAAATACCATTCCCAATAATAGCAGACCCACAAGGAAAAGTAGCAGAAAAGCTAGGTCTATTACATGCAGAGAGCGCAACACACACAGTAAGAGCAGTATTCATAGTTGACGATAAAGGAACCATAAGAGCAATACTCTACTATCCATTAGAGCTAGGAAGATTAATAGACGAAATACTAAGAATGGTCCTAGCGTTACAGGTAGGCGACAAATATGGAAGAGCAGTACCAGCAAACTGGCCAAACAATGAGTTAATAGGTGACAAGCTGATAGTACCACCAGCATCGACATATGAAGAAGCAATGAAGAGAAAGGAACAGTACAAGTGCTACGACTGGTGGTTCTGTTACGACGACAATGCGTCCGAAGAGGAGAAGAAGCAGGCTCAAGAATTCCTAAACAGGGCTTGTTCGAAACAATAAAGCCCATAATTATTTTTATCTTAATTATATTAGAAGAATGCAGGGAAAATGTTTATATATTGTAAGTTAACTATATAGAATATAATATGGAATATAATCAATATGTTAATAGATTCGTTAGTAAGATAATTATTTAATAAACAGATTGTTGTTTATACGGTATTTAATTGTGGTAACTCCTTTTTATATAAAAGGACGAAATAGATATTTAAGATAGTCGGATATTGCGGTGTAATGAAAAATGGAGTACAGGTTCAAAACAGGTATAAAAAGCATTGATGAGGAGCTATTGAAAGGTGGATTCTATAAAGAATCCCTAGTGACAATAGGAGGACATCCAGGAGCTGGAAAAACGACATTTGCAGCTATGATAGCGTATCACAATGGTCTAGAAGGGAAAAGAACACTCTATGTATCTTTTCAAGAGAACAAAAAGAAATTCTACAGGCATATGAAAAACTTTGGGATGGATCTAGAAGCGCTTGAAAGAGAAGGCAGATTCATGTATGTAAAATTGCCACTGGTGGCTACCCAAGAAGGAGCAGAAGAGGTCGTGGCTAAAATCTCTGGAATGATTTATGAATTAGACGCTGATATAATAATAGTAGACTCTATTAATCCGTTAATCGAGGCATATACGCCGGATGTAAGTAGAAGAGCAGTGGTACAGAACTTCTTTTATACACTTCCAGAGCTAACAGGAGGTCTTGGTGTATTAATAGCTGAAATACCGTTTGGCCAAAGAGAACAGCCAATACTAGGTAGTGTTGATTTTGTCGCGGATGCGGTCTTTATACTTTATCATTATATTGAACAAGGCCAGATAGTTAGAGAGATGGAAATAAGAAAATTACGAGGCTACCCGCTGAATTATGCTAGGTTACCATTCTTTATAAGATCCGGAAAAGGAATAGTTGTATGGACGCCACCTAGACTGGAACTAGTGCCAGGTATAGACTCGGCCAAGTTTTTGTACCCGCCATGCTCAGTGATGGAAAATTACTTCGGAAAACTCTATAAAGGAGAAATCATTCTATTATCATTCCCCTCCGACGCTCGACCAGTTCGACCCATAACCTATACATTCGCAGTAACTCTAATAAATAATGCGAAAACTCTAATACTTTCGTATGACATGTCTCCAGACGAAATAAAAAAGATACTTGAGATACAACTAGCAGAATCCTTCAACTATGACAGTAAAGTAATTAACAAACTAATGGAGATATTCGAAAAACAAGTAGAAATTATGGGAATAAATCCCGCGGCGTATAGTGCTCAGGAACTATATTCATTATTTATGGATATTATTACAGAAAAAAAGCCTGACGTCCTACTCGTGTTAGGGGTGCATAGACTTCTTAGAAAAATGATATTCAAAGAAGCAGGCGATATTAAACTGTTTGATAATATAATACTATCGTTAAAAGCTCAAGGTATATTTACAATGCTCGCTGCCGCTACCTCAGATCCATACGAATATAATGTTTTATCGGAACTGGCTGATGGAATCCTAAAGTATAATTATATAATGAGAGGAGACGAGATAAGAAAATATATATATGTATGGATGAAAGGAAAAGACCCAGCAATATTTGATACTGATGTGTCTATAAATTGTTGTAACGAAATAATAGAGAAAATCAACGAACTACTAAGGCTATAAAACAAAGTTATCTATATGATAAGGTCTATGGAACGAGTTGTAATATGGAGATTAAGATCTCTATTTATAATAATACCGTACAATCTATATGATAAGAGGGATATACCCTTTCTCCTAAGCATCGGAACAATATCTTTGAGGCGTGGATCAACTGAGTAATTTGGACTAAATCGTATGACCTTGGGAAGACCTGCGATAAAAATAAGGTAGGTTCTATAACCTTTGGAGACAAGGTCTAGTAAAAGTAGCATATGTTTAATTCCTCTATCGCTTGGTGTATCAGGGTAAAGGGCGGTAATCTGGTCAGAACCCCTCATCACGGCGCTTTTAAGTTCAACGTAGGCATATTCTCCGTGGCATTCTAGGAGAAAGTCAAGCCGTGATTTATCGTTTATTTTAGGATTGCGTCCGATTACACTGCATCCTTGTAGTTCTCTTAGGATATTGTTCTCTACCGATTTTTGAAATATTTTCTCCTGGAGATTAGTGTCTACAATAGCAATCAAATCATCGAGGTCAACTACTCCTACTAGGTTTAATTGAGTCTTACCCTCCTTTTTTCTGAGACATACTGCTTTCTTGCCGGGCTCAATTATTCCGCGAAGTTTCCCGGTATTTCTCAAGAGGGCTCTGTAAACATGCTCGTTATTCTTAACTAGTACAACGAACCTGTTTTCTCTCCTTAATATTAGACAGTTTTCGACGTTGCTGATTGTTGCTATGGTTTTTTCATTGTAAGTCAAGTTCAGGGCCCGATTATTAATGAAAGTAAGTGTCAGAATTTAATGGCAAGCCTTATATGGTGACTTGTATTATCCACTATGTGGGTGTCGAGGGAGGAAAATATGAACAAGAAAAGAAATAAGGGCAAATCAGAATCCACGAGGCCTGCTCGTCCAGTACCACCAGCTTGGCTCGTATATAGTCCAGAAGACATAGAACTCATAATAGAAGAGCTAGCAAAGAAAGGTTATGGGCCCAGCATGATAGGTATAATTCTTAGAGACCAACTAGGAATTCCTCTTGTAAAGCCAATCCTAGGAAAATCAATAACACAGGTACTAAAAGAAAAGGGTCTAGCACCACCGTTACCGGAAGATCTAATGACTCTAATAAGAAAAGCTGTAAACCTTAGAAGACATCTTAGCGAGCATCCGAAGGATCTACATGCGAAGAAAGGTCTAATGGATCTCGAGTCTAAGATACGACGCCTAGTCAAATATTATAAGAGAGAGGGAGTTCTGCCACCGGATTGGAAATATAGTCCAGAGCAGGCAAAGCTTCTCGTCGCAGAGTATGGTTAGTTGTAGAACAACTCTCTTTCCTCCTCATAATTCTCATAGGCCTCCGATAATGCCATAATTTGGTATTGCTTCTTCTAAGTATTTTAGGGCTTCAAAGTCTACATTGATCCTATAAATTCGCTTCTACTTTCTATAATATATTGCGGTGTGAGTATTTTGTTAAAGCTAAGACTGGAGCTAGGGGAGAGTCTAGATAGGCATCTTGATGCGGCGTCTCGTCATCTATCCAAGCTGTTGGAAAAGTCTGTGAGCTCTGGTTACTTGCGTATCTGGAGCTATCCTAGATTCGATTCTGTGCTTGCAGCATCTGTACTATATAGCGTTTCAGCCTCTTTAGGTACAAGGCCTGTTTTCAAGACGTCTATTACGCCTCCAAGCAAGATAGAGATTCCAACGATACTTCTCGGATATCAGCAAGTAGATTATGGAACTAGCCAGGTAGAGGCTCCTCTATTTGCGGTAGCCAGACGAATATCGTCGAGCCCTCCGCCTGACGCGGTATTTTTGGACGGAGACGGGAGCGTTCCAGGCATGGTCTCGCTGCTACTTTTATCGATGGGAGGTATATTCACGAGAAGAGAGCTTCTGGCTCTTCTTCTCTCCGCAATGTATAAGGGAGATAATATTGATCCCAGGGGGCGGTTCTACGGAGTGGATGCTGTAGCAGTTGACCGGATGCTTCCAACTGATAGGCTAGACTTAGATTCTATAACTACTCTCAAGGCATATCTACCACACGAATTAACGATCTGTGAAAGTATATCCATAACCGTGAATCCGTACTATCCGACTTTTACCGGTAACAAAGAAGAGTGTGAGAGGTTTCTTCAGGCTTCCGGTCTCGGAAAGATATCGGATAAGACATTAGAGACAATCTCGAAACAGGATCTTGAGAGCCTCGCGGTATCACTATTGTCCAGGATAAAAGAGTATTCTTCTCTGACAGAACTCGACGCTTCATATTATCTAGGATCCATCCTTGTCTCGCGAAATACTACCGGACACATAAAGGACTATCGTCTCGCGAGCGACGCTCTTTTATACGCCTCTGAGACGTTTAAATCACCCGCACCTCTCCTAGCAAGCTCGCTTGACTATGAAAACGAATACAGGATTATAGAACACATGCTAGTATCATACTCGAGAGAATTTCCAAGGCAGCTATCCGAAGCTATGCCCAAAAGAATAAAGAAAATAACTTGGGCAAGAACCTACCTGGTAACACTAGCTAGGCCGACATCACTAACACTATTATGGAAGGCTCTCTCATTCCTAAAGAAGATAGATAGAGAATCTATACTGGTTCTAGAGAGCGATGGAGAGTATATAGCATCGTCGTATCAGATAGAGTATGCTCTTGGTGAAGGATCACTGAAAAGACTAAAGGACGCTAAAGTTCTAGAAGGTGATGGAGTATTAGTAAAGATCAGCGCGGAGAGATAATGAAGTGTAAAGCTAAGATAGAGATTACAACACGATATCCAAGAAATGTACTAGAGTCGATCGAGCCAGATAATCTCGTATCGCCTCGACACGTATCCATAGAGTGTAGGGAAACAAGTAGAGGAATCGAATGCAAGATAATAGTGAGAGGATGTGAGGATCCTAAACGGATCCTTACGTTACGTAACACTATAGATGATCTTCTTATGGCTCTCAAGGCATCGTTATCAGTTATAGATAAAATAGATAGTTTAAATGCTAGAAAAGATCTTTAAACTCTATAAGCTGGCAACACTCTAGAGGAGGATGTGGTAGGATTAACGAGGTTAGGAAAGGTAGGTGAAAGGCTTGGCGAGGAGAAGACGCAGTAGAGTAACAGGAGACAAATGGAGAATAAAGAAATGGTACACGGTTATAGCACCCCCTGTCTTCGGAGAGATTCCTCTAGGAACTACTCCAGCCGATGACCCGCTTAAACTGATTGGACGTGTAATGGAAACAACACTCTTCGATATCACAGGGGACTTTGCACATGTACACATCAAACTCTACTTCCAGATCATCAACGTAGACGGTGATAAAGCGTACACAAGGTTCAAAGGACACGAACTACTGAGAGACTATATGAGGTCTCTCACGAGGAGGAAGAGCAGCAAGATAACAGGTATATTCGATGTGTGGACAAAGGATGGGTATGGTCTCCGAGTAACAGCGGTTGTATTCACTAGATATAGATGCAACACTAGCCACAAACGTTTGATAAGAAAGAGAATGAAAGAAGTAATAGAAAAGAGAGCGTCGGAAAGCACATTGGACGAGTTCATCCAGGCAATGGTATTCAGTGACCAGGAGGGAAGCTTAGCACTAGACATAGAGCAAGCAGCTAGAAAGATATATGCTATAAGGAAAGTCGAGATCGCGAAATCAAAGCTGTTATGGGTTCCTGGCCCCAATGGCCCCGAGAAGGCAGTTGTTATATCACCATTGCAGAAAGGAGCCTAAAATAGTAGCATTGTTTTATTAATCTCTCAAATTTTCTTCTTATATAATAATTATGAATTCAGAGAATTTCTTAAACTAGTGTGTTTATATGTGCTAGTAAAAGGGTGCTCCGGTTGCAAAGATCCACTGAAAATCCATGCCTCCTGATAAAAACTCCGCTAAACATGGAGAAGATAGCGTCCACACTTATCACGGAGAAATTACCATGGCTCAAGGCGATACCCGAGCCAGGAGGCTACAAGGGCCTGGTCCTCGTCTATGGATGTAAGGATCGGGAAAAAGAAGCTTCGATTATATCACACGAGATACCGGAAGCAGACAGAATAATATTGATCGAGGGCGTAGCCGAGGCTGATCCACAGAAAATAGCGGAGATAGCTTCAATAGTTTCGAGAAATAAGATAAATAGAAAAGAGTGTTTTGCAGTTCGAACGGTTAGAAGAGGAAAACACAACTTTACAAGTATTGATGTAAACATAGTCGTAGGCGATGCAGTAAGAAGAGAGACAGGAGCTTGCGTAAATCTCTCTAACCCAGACAAAATAGTATTAGTAGAGATCATAAGAGATAAAGTCTATATCTCGATTGTACCAGGAAACTTCATGCTTAGAAAACTTCCACCAGGCAAGAAGCCTGTGCACAGGATTCTTCGAAAAATAAGAGTAGTACAGATGCCTTACCTAGGCCCTCTTGATGCATGTAAGAATATGGGTATCCGTGTAGGTAGAGAAATTCAGAACTTCGAAGTCGGAGAACTCGTAATCGCCCCGATAGGAAAGGTGCCCGCAGACGAGCTCGAAACTTTTCTAAGAGGATTAAGAGAAGGAATAGAGTCAAGATATAGAATACAGAAAAAATCCTATAACAATAGGAAACCATGGAAAGTCCCGGTTTATATACAGGATCTCTACGAATTCGTTAGAGCACATAGCAACGAGCCAATAATTGTTCTGGAGCCAGAAGGAAAACCTGTATCAGAGGTGGGAGAAGAGCTCAGAGAGATATTCGCTAAGCCGGGAAAAATAAACATCCTAGCAGGATCAAGAGAAGGCATTCCTTTAGGAGTCTATAGGTTCGCTGATCTAGTAATTGATATAGCCCCTGGAATAACATTATCAACCGAATACGCAGTTTCAAGCGCACTCATCGCGATAATCACAATGCTATATGATGAAATCAATGCTAACAATGGGGTAATGGATTGAGTAGACGGATCGGTATAGGCTATCTGGCTCCAAGAAACGTAGCATATTCGAGTTTATTCTTTAGGTTTCTAAAACATATGCTGAGAGTAAACAATGTATATGCTGGAACTTATTTTCTAGACGATGACATCGAACTAGAAGACACACGTTCATCTCCCACAAAGCTTGACGCTCTTTTTGTAAGCTTACCATACGAGATCATGTATCGTGACCTAGTAGAATTCTATAATAAGACGTCAATAATATCCTACCGGTCGAAGGCAGATGATAGTCTTATAGTGATAGGAGGAGGCCCAGCAGTAACCGCTAATCCTCTCCCCGTACTAGACTTTTTAGACGTGATCCTAGTAGGGGAGATAGAAGAAGTTTTTGACGATATAATATCGATACTATCCGAGAAAGCTCCGAAGACAACTAAGCTGAAGAGACTAGCAGAGCTAAGGGGAGTTATAGTTCCAAGACTAGAAATAGAGAAACAAGTAGAGAGAATCTACACACGCGACTTGGATAAGCACACGGTGATATTTGACCAAAAGATTCCACCGGGAGTAGAACCGGTTTGGGGACGAAGCTATGCTATAGAATCTAGCCGAGGATGCGGGCGCGGATGCAGATTCTGTATGGAGGGCTTTATATTTCGGCCGAAACGCGATAGGAGCTTCCATATATTAAAAAACCTAATAGATAACGCTAGAGAACAAGGATACAACAAAATTAGCTTCTATAGCTTAGCCTTTTTCGACAACCCGGATGCAGAGAAGGCGTTGGAACACGCGGTATCTATGGGGTACGAGGTATCTGTGCCAAGCATACGTGCAGAAACGCTTACTGAGAGAAGACTGAAACTGATTATGGAAGGAGGACAAAAGACCCTAACAATTGCACCGGAGACTGCTAGCTGTAGATTATGTAACGCAATAAATAAACGAATAGGGAAGGATCTCGTATTAGAAATAATCGAAAAAATGCTTGGAGTAGGCCTCCGGCAAGTAAAAATGTATATCATGGTAGGTTTTCCAGGAGAAACAGAGGATGACATAAGTGAAAATATAAGTCTGATACGAGAATCGTCGATGCTACTAGCAAAAGCTGGCGGGAAACTCAAAATTTCCATTAACCAGTTTATGCCAAAACCCGTAACTCCATTACAATGGGCGCCTCTAAAAGACTATCTTGCTGCACGGAAGATAATTAGGCTAGTAGGGAAAGAAGCGAGGAAGGTAGGAGCAGAGGCGTCATGGTATGATCCAAGATGGGCGAGAATACAAACTATATTGTCTAGGGGAGATAGAGAGGTTTCTAAGATAATCTACTTCTGGGCACGCCACGGGAAGGGCTTGGGAGCGTTTAGACGGGCGGTTAGAGAGTCAGGCATTGATTCTGAGAAATATCTAGTAGAGTGGCCGGCCACATTCGATCCGCCTTGGCATAAGATAATACGTCATCCGTATGCAAGTCTTAAACTTCTTCGAAGAGAGTATGAGATATTCCAAGATATTATCTCGCAGAATAATGGATCCTCCCTAAGACTCTTGAAACGTTAGTTATCCAAGACCTGGTAATCTCCATTGGAACATCGAATAGCGAGGCAAAACCCACTATCTGCATAGGATGCCATAACTCGAAAACACTCTCAGCACAGCTAGATACTGTAGCCGGAATCATGTATCCTGCAGCCCTTCTTAAGCTTTGATAATAATACTTCCAGACGCGTATATGCGATCTATTCTCCTTATTCCTTGTAATATATGATAAGACGATCTCGATCCCGCCAAAACCCTTCTGAGAAAGCAGGATTCTAGTACTTTTGTCCACGGCTTTTTCCAAGCCAGGAACTAATGTAAGTAAGTCTACCTTCTTCGAGACAGCGGCTAATCGTGCAACCTCTAGTGATCTGGTTTCAACCGATACAATAATATTATTATTGATAAGCTTCTTCGAGACTACACGATTAAACTCTTTCTTATTATTGACTCTTAGCGTGATCCTTTGCAGGATTCCCTCTCCAAATTCTTTTCTAAGAGACCCGATATCGATATCGTTTCGAGCTTCAACACCTATTATTCGATACCCAAAGCCTATTAGGGTTCTAATCATGTGGACTGCTTCCTTATGGGAGGCAGGACGAATACAAAGATCGACGAAAAACCTAGGAGTCTTTCTTTCTTTTTTCTGCACCCTCCAACATCCTCCTGTAGTACTGGATGGCGTCCTTTCTTTTCCCACTAAATCCTATAGATACCCTGATGACATCGTCGGTCTCATAGATCGTTATCGATCCCATGTACGCGTCTTGCTTACTGATTCTGAAGAAAAGCGAACCTCCCTTGTCAACGCGGTCCTCGAGACTAGAGGATAATATGAGTCTACCTGATGCCCCTAATTTTTCGAGGAGATAATTGAGAGCTTCTTCAGCTAATCTCGGGTTATTGATCGTGACTGTAATCACGGTTATTGGATTTCCATAATGTCCGTGATAGGTCTCTTTTGTGATCTTAGCCTCTCGTAGAACCTCTTCTGGCAAGGAATTCTTTATGCTCTGAAGCACTTTTTCCTCGTCTTCAGTAGCGTGAACATATACTCTTAGTTGGGCATGTTTAATCGGCAATACTTATCCACCCACTCTACCAACTATCTATCGTTTCGCAGAGTATTCTAATTTTATACGAGGATTCTCTGACGGTGACGGTATAGCTACTTCTATGATATGGTGGAGACTAAGAGATTTTTCAGTAGAGGAAAATTATGGGGGGCCTACTGGAGGTCTCCCTTATGGTATTTCTCTCTTATGTAGTCGGGTTCAATGAGTCTTGCGCCGCGGCTTGCCTCATGCCTCTTCTTTAGTTTCCTCTCCTTCGCCTTCTTCTTCCACTTGTACTTGTGTGTTCCTCTTAGTCCCCTGCTCTTCCTCAGACCTCTCATCTTCTTTCCAGCACTTGTTAGTCCTCTGAAGGGCCTGCCCTTATGCTTGCCGGAAGCTACCCATGAGAGCTCAGGGTCGGATCTTATGGCTGGATGATGTGGGTCTACAAGGACTACCTCGTACCATTTATAGAGACCGTCTTCTCCGACATAGTAGCTGTTTAGAACTATCATGTTGGGGTATTTGCGCTGAGCCCTCTCCTCGGCTATAAGCCTTATACTCTTAGCAGGTGCAAATCCATAGACGCCCATCCTTTTAGGTCTTCGACCCTTGTTTGGCCTGGGCTTCCTCCTGCCTCCCTTCCTTACCCTCACTCTTACGACAATTACTCCTTGTTTAGCCTTGTAACCGAGGTTTCTTGCCCTATCAAGCCTTGTGGGTTTATCAACTCGGATTATAGCAGGCTGCCTACGCCACAGGATTAGCCGCTGCTTCATCAGCATACCGTGGACTCCGTCGTACGGCCTCCTCCAGGCTTCGGCTATATAGTGGTACATCGACTTTGCCATCTTTCACCATCCCTCTTCTCAAATCGGATAGGCCAAGGTTTTAACTCTTATACCTGTCCTAGTCCACGAAGTAATACAGGAGAAATAAAATCTTGTCTATCGAACTATCTAATATAGGCGTAGAGATTAATGCAAACGTTATACCTGGACCGGTATATGGTTGATGACGAGGAGTCAGGTCATGGAGCCTAGCAATATACTGATAGGAATTGTAGGTAAAACTAACGTAGGAAAATCAACATTCTTTGCGGCGGCGACAGAAACAACCGTCGAAATAGGCAATAGGCCATTCGTAACAATTGATCCAAATATAGGTGTCGCATATCTTAGAAAAAGATGCGTACATGTTGAACTAGGATTAGAGAAATGCGACGCATCAAACAGCATATGTCTCATGGGCTGGCGCTTTATACCTGTAAAGGTCATGGATGTAGCCGGCCTTGTCCCAGGAGCTCATCAGGGTAGAGGTCTTGGAAACAGATTCCTTGATAACCTTAGGAGAGCAGATGTTCTTCTTCTTATAGTTGATGCAAGTGGATCAACTGATCCCGAAGGAGTCCCTGTAAAACCGGGAACCTATGATCCGGTAACGGAGGTAAAGCAAATTATCTATGAAATAGATGAATGGATGTATTCTATAATAGAGAAAGATTGGGACAAGGTTGCCAGGACGATAGACGCCAGTAAAACCCTCGATATAGCAGGAGCACTGGCGCAGAGACTAAGCGGATTAAGTATAACCAAACCACATGTCGCCGAGGCTCTCGAGAAAACAGGTTTAATAGACAAGAAACTAACGAATTGGACAAAAGAAGAACTCAGAGAATTCATGCAAGTACTAAGGAAAATATCCAAACCAATAGTAATTATTGCGAATAAAATTGATTTACCTAAGGCTGATGAGAACTATGAAAGAATGAAAATAGAATTCCCAGATTACAAGATCATACCGACAAGTGCAGCAGCAGAATTACTTTTAAGAAAACTAGCAAAAGAAGGAAAGATCAAGTACATTCCCGGAGACGACTCATTCGAGATAGTTGGAGAACTAGACTCTAAAACGACTAGAGTTCTTGAAATGATAAAGAAGAATATATTGAAAAAATATGGAGGGACAGGTGTCCAGCAGGCTCTCAATACGGCTGTTTTCGATGTTTTAGAGATGATCACAGTGTATCCCGTGGATGACCCTAACAAGTTTACCGATAAACAGGGTAGAGTGCTCCCCGATGTTATTCTAGTAAGGAAGGGAACAACCGCTAGAGAACTCGCCTATAAAATACACACGGATCTAGGAAAAAGTTTCATCTATGCAGTGAACGCGAAGACAAAACAACGTATAGGAGAAAATTATCTCTTACAAGACGGAGACGTTATAAAGATAGTCGCCGCCAAAAGATAGATCGCTTCGAGCTACTTTATATCAGCGATCTTCTTTGCCCGTTTTATTGTTCCACTAGTACCTAGAGGTGTAACCAGCACAGGGACACCCGAGATCTCTCTAAGCAAACCAAGCACACCTAGCGCTTTTAACTTATAGGGCTCTCTTACTCTTATGATGCCTCTATTCGTATTATTGTTAAAATAGACGAGTTGAAATCCGCTCTTTATAAAACCAGATTCTCCAAGCACATCCCTAGCTAGTTCATACAGGGATCGACGGATATCTGCTTCGTTCAGGTCTTGCTCGGATACGATCTCGAACACGACGTAACGTTTCCTAGGCCTCTCTGCTAGTTCAGATAATCTTCGCTCCAGTTTTCTAGCATTCAAACCAAATGTCAGCGCCTCTATAGATCTCTCAAGGCTTCGAGTCTGCCGAAGTAAATAGATAGATACAATGATCGAGGCTATTGACATAGTGATCGCGAGCATAGTCAATAATAGTATATTCACCTGGCATCCCTCAGGGGAGAGATAGATTAATCATCTCACTCATTGGTCGGTCTCTTCATCATAGGGACCATGAGGAAAGAATAGTTTTCTAGAAACTATTAAAATAGTATTTGTCAAGGAAGGGCAGAGTATTTGAATAGATCTAAATAGCCTGCAATACACCACGAGACATGGCGGTAAAACTAGGTGACAAAGAGTGGCACTAGGAGCACCACCAACGGCATACGATAGGGCTACAACAATCTTCTCTCCCGAGGGAGACCTATACCAGGTAAAATACGCGTTCGAAGCAGTAAGGAAGGGATGGACGAGTCTAGGAATAAGAAGCAAAGAAGCAGTTATTATTGCTGCAGAAAAAAGACAGATAACGAGGCTCCTAGACCTAGAGAGCATCGAGAAAATCTATCTAGTAGACGACCATATAGGCGTAGCGTTCGCAGGCATGGGAAGCGACGGCAGAATACTTATTGACCAAGCGAGACTAGTCGCAGTAAGACACAGGCTCCTTTACGGAGAAAAGGCAAGTGTCGACTATGTTGCCCGAGCAATAGCAGACATAAAGCAGGCATATACACAGCACGCAGGCGTTAGACCCTTTGGTGTTTCATTAATTTTCGGTGGAATAAACCCGGAAGGAGACACACGACTAATTAAAACAGATCCAGGAGGACAATTCTTTAGTTACTATGCAGTAGCGATAGGAATGGGAGAAAGATACGCTACGGAGGTTCTAGAGAAAGAATACAACAAGGAATTAGACTTCGAGGGACTAGTTAAACTAGCTCTCAAAGCATTGTTCAAGGCAAGAATAGAGACTAGCGAAGAACAGTCCGCCTCGTTAGTAGGAGAGTTCCATAACTTCGTGGAGCTTGGATACATAACAGTTGAAAAACCTGTCTTCAGGAAGATGAGTGCTGACGAGATACGGAGATATGTTAACGAGGTTAGCGGTGAGCTAACTAAGTAACTCTTATAACGCAATTATTTTAATATTATTTTTAGTATGAGATCCGAAATTAATTCTCTAAAATTTAACTGTAAACAATATCAGATAATCCTGGGGCCAGAATATGGGAAGAAAACAAGACTATATAGTTGCATGGACAACGATCAAAGGAAAAAGATTCGAAATTCTGGTAAGGCCAGATCCAGCCTTTAAATTCAAAGAAGGCGAAAAAGTCGACTTAGACGACGTCCTATGGACAGATACAATATATCGGGACGTTAAAAAAGGACTGAAGGCGAGCCCCGAAGAAGTCAAAAAAGCCTTTGGAACAGACGACGTCAAGAAAATCGCGGTAAAAATCCTAAAAGAAGGCGAAATACAGCTTACAGAAGATCAACGCCGGAAACTAATAGAAGCCAAAAAACGCCAGATAATCACATACATAGCCCGTAACGCGATCGACCCCAAAACAGGAAAACCCATACCAGAGGCAAGGATAGAGACCGCGTTCGAGCAGCTAAGGATAGGTGTAGATCCATTTAAAAGCGCGGAGAGCCAAGCCCTCGAAGCAGTACGCCAAATAGCCAGACTGATGCCTATACGCATAGCGAAGGCACTCGTACGAGCCCTTGTCCCCGCCCAGTATTCTGGCAGAGTATACAAAGAGCTCCGCAGACTAGGCGAGGTAAAAAGAACGGACTGGCAAACAGATGGAAGCCTACTAGTAGAACTTGAAATACCCGCAGGATCCCAAATCGATGTAGTATCGAGACTTCAAAACCTAACACGGGGATCCGCGAAGATCGATGTAAAGGTGGTAAAATAATGGACAAGCGAAGGATAGTGGTGCCTGGAGAGAGGCTACCGCCGGAAACTATTGTTAGAGACCCGAATTACGTGTACGAGTACAATGGCGAGAAGATAGCGGCTGTAGTGGGCCTCCTAGATGAACGAGAGAAGCCAGTGTTCCTACCGCTTCAAACAGTATATGTTCCAAGGCCGGGCGACGTCATAATAGGACTCGTAAGTAGTGTGGCAATAATGAACTGGTATGTCGATATTAACAGTCCATATGTGGCAGTGCTCACAGCACAAGACTTCCTAGGGAGACCATTCAATCCCCAACAAGACGAGCTCTCTAGATACCTTCAAGTAGGAGACTACATCAAGGCAAAAGTCGTCTCGTTCGACAGAGCAAGGAACCCGCTACTAACAGTCAGGGAAGAGGGTCTAGGAAAGATAAACACCGGTAAAATCATAGAAATACAGCCTGCAAAGATTCCTAGAGTAGTAGGAAAGAAAGGTAGCATGTTAGAGATGCTTAAATCTCAGACTGGATGCGAGATATTTGCAGCTGTAAACGGCAGGATCCACATTCAATGTAAAAACCCCGAGATGGAGCCCATACTAGTATTGGCTATAAAGATGATAGAGGAGCAGGCCCATCTCACAGGTCTCACGGACCGAGTAAAGAAATACATAGAAGAACTCAAAGTAGTAAGAGGTGTAGAGTAATGGGTAAACAGCCAGGCGTAAAACTAATAAGAGAAGACGGCTTAAGGCACGACGGCCGAAAACCCGACGAAATGAGACCCATCAAGATGGACGTAGGAGTACTCAATAACAGCGACGGCTCCGCACTAGTCGAGTTCGGTAGAACAAGGGTTGTAGCAGCGGTATACGGTCCTAAAGAACCAATACAAAGATTCGTATTGCTCCCCGACAGGGCAGTTCTAAGAGTAAGATATCACATGGCACCCTTCTCCACTACAGATAGGAAGAGTCCAGCTCCTAGCAGGAGAGAAGTAGAATTATCAAAAGTTATACGAGAAGCCCTAGAAAGCATTGTCCTAACAGAGAAATTCCCGAGGACAAGCATAGATATATTCATAGAGGTTCTCCAGGCAGACGGAGGTACAAGGACAGCTGCAATAACAGCAGCAAGCCTAGCCCTAGCAGATGCAGGTATACCTATGAAAGCCCTAGTAGGAGGAGTTGCAGTCGGAAAAGTCGAAGGCATACTAGTACTAGACGTTGACGAGCTTGAGGACGGAAATGGTGAAGCAGACATGCCAGTAGCCGCAGCCCCTGACATAGGAGAGATTACTCTATTCCAGCTCAACGGTGTCCTAAGCAGAGAAGAACTAGAGCAGGCCCTTGAAATGGCCTTGAAAGGAATAGAGAAAATTGTCGAGCTCGAGAAGGACGCGCTTAAAAGGAAATATGAAAGGATAGAGGTGGAGTAATCATGAGTCTCACACCGTATAGGATACCTATTGTCTCAGAGATAAGGAAACAAACCATCTATTCCCTACTCAAGAAGGGCCTAAGAGACGATGAGAGAGACCTGTATACGCCGAGAAGAATCGAGATACAGCTCGGCGTAATAGAAAAGGCCGAAGGATCAGCCCTAGTAAAACTAGGAAACACGCAAGTACTCGCAGGAGTAAAAGTCGAGGTAGGAAGCCCCTTCAGAGATACTCCGGACGAAGGAGTGTTAACTGTTAACGCAGAATTCGTTCCGCTAGCCTCTCCGTATTTCGAGCCGGGGCCGCCGGACGAGAACGCTGTGGAGCTTGCGAGAGTTGTTGATAGGAGTCTTAGAGAGGTCATGGCTGTTGACAGAAAGAGTCTAGTTCTGATACCCGGGGAAAAAGTATGGGTTGTCTTCGTAGATCTCTACATATTAGATCATGACGGGAACTTATTCGACGCCAGCATGCTAGCAGCAATGGCAGCGCTACTAAACACTAGATTACCCGAATACGAAGAGCTTGAAACCGGGGAAATCCAACTAAACAAAGATAACAAGAAGGATCCCTTAAAGATAAACCATATAGTGGTATCGTCAACGGTCGCCAGGATAGGCGACGTATACGTGGTCGACCCCAACCTAGACGAAGAAGTAGTAGCGGATGCAAGACTCTTCATGGCCTTTGACGAGCAAGGAAGAGTTGTAGGAATCCAAAAAGTAGGTACAGGAGGCCTTAAGCCAGACGAAATATTAAAGATAATAGACATAGGCAGGAATTCGGCAAGCGTATACTTTAAAGCCCTACAGGAGGCATTCTCCGATACAGGGCTACCCGTGGAGATACGACTGTAAGGAAGGTGGTGATAGGATTGGCGAGAAGAACAAAGATAGTGGGCCCGGTGGGAAGATACGGTCCAAGATACGGAGTCAGAGTGAGAAAGAGAGTAAGAGACATACTTCTAAAAAAACAGGGACCACATACCTGTCCATTCTGCGGAGCACAAGGAACAGTTTACAGGGTCTCAGTAGGAATATGGTCCTGTAGAAAATGCGGCAACACATGGGCGGGAGCAGCATATACGCCTAGGTCAGACCTAGCAGCATACTTCAAAAAATACGTTGTCAAAAACTACTAAAAACGAGTTCAATTCTAAGATCAACAACTCTCATAGATATTTTCTAAAATATTCCTCTACTAGACTATTATGATATATCAACTATTGTGAATAGGAGGAGCCATTATGAGAAACATAATAATAACAACAAGCAGGAGGCCAAACAGAAGGATAAGATCGTTCATAAAAGACTTCGAACTAGTCATACCGAGAGCAATTAGGCTCGCCAGGGGCCACTTGTCGATGAAGGATCTTTACTTCGAAGCGTTAAACCTGAATGCAGACAGAGTAATAATAGTATCAGACAGACGGGGAAACCCCGGCATAATACGTATCTATAAGCCTGAGAATGAGAACCTAGTAAACATCGTTTCATTTATAGTTAAAGGCATCGCACTGTCCCGGGAAAGAAAAGCACCACAAACAACTGACGTTGACAAGGATAAACTCAGACTTATCGCGAAACCAGTCTCCGGGGAAAAGATAGAATTAGAGTTTGCTGAGGCATTCAGAATAGGCTTACATGCGCAACTATACTATAAAGAAGACTATGAGTCGATTATCTCAGAAATAAAAGCTATAAACGAGCGCGACGTCCAAGTCAAGTTTAAATACAAAGACAAGTCAATCGGTCCCAGAATAAAGCTAGGCGCACCACATAGAATGATCAAAATAAAACAAAACCCTTCCCAGAGGGATCCCGCAGGATGAGAGCATTACTCGAATTCTGTCTAGGAAAATCCTCAGAAGCAGTCTATGAAGCTCTACTAGCCGAGGCAAACCAGCCTTCTCCAGGCAAGGGCGAAGCCCGGGTCTCAACGAGTAGTGACGAATGCATTAGAATAGAGATAATAGCAAAAGATCTCTCAGGTCTAAGAGCCCTAGTAAATAGCTATCATCTCCTAGTATATGCCTCGTACTCCTCAATACAAAAAATAGAGGAGCTAGAGCGATAGGAACTAAACCAATAATAATCTCTGAGTTCTCCAAGGGTTATGGAGGCCGGATGAACTATGGTAGAGAAAGTTTCCAGAGAAGCAGAAGCCAAGTATCTAAAATACATGAAGCTAAGAGAGACACTCGCAAAAATACTACAAGAAAAGGCTGTAGCACAGGGCGCACTAGAGGAAGTAGAGGCACTACTAGGACAACTAAAAGAACTATCAGAAGACACCGAGCTCTACAAGCTAACAGGATACGTTTTAATCAAAACAAAAAGGGATGATGTACTAAAAGAACTAGAAGAGAAAAAAGACGACCTCGAAATCAAACTCAAAGCCTTAGAATCACAGGAAAAGAAGCTTAGAGAAGATATCGAGAGACTAGCCGAAGAATTAAAGAGAATGCTGGGAGGCGCGGGTGTCGCTTCAGTTGGAGGATAACGATAAAATTACCCGCGCCATAGAAAAAACCCATGAATGGCTCATAGCATTTCTCGAAAGAAACCTTCCAGGAACCCTATCGTCATTTCTCATTACTCTCCACGCAGACTACGATGAGAAAGGAGTCATAAACATAGTAATAGATGTCCAGGCGTCAAGGCCAAGGACAAGAGTAATATCAGAGATAGTAGAGGAGGCGGTTGCAGGTGCACGAAGAATATTTGAGAAGGAAGCTGGAATACCAGCTCACGCTAGAATTCGATACGCTCCTACACAAGCTGGGAAAAAGAAACATTATTCTAGGACACGCAAACGCAGATCTAGACGCGGTAGGAGCGGCCATAGGTCTCGCAGAGATTCTGGAAACATACGGGGTTAGTTCAAAAATAGTATTCCCGGAGGGACCTTCTAGAGTTGCCCGCGAACTTCTCGCAAAACTCGATATAAAGTATTCGTATTCGAGCAAGATAACACCAGGCGTTATAGACTCAGTAATTATAGTAGATACCGCTAATCCAGTCCAGCTTCATCCACACACCGAGATAATCGATGACTCTGGTTATGCTGTAGTTATAGATCATCATAAAGAAGGAAAACTGAAGGATATAGTTGACACGGCTATCGTTTTACCAGAAGCTTCATCCACTAGCGAGATAATAGCTACTATAGCCAGAAACCTCTCTATACCACTAAACCCTAATGTCGCTACATTACTATATGCCGGTATAATTAGTGACACGGCAGGCCTCAGAAACCCAGGAGTTTTCACATTCAGGGCACTAGACTATCTATATGAGAATGGTGCTAATGTAAACGTTCTTAGAGAGCTCCAGGACACGAGACAACCAGACCTCTCAGAAAGAATAGCCTTATTCAAAGCCCTCTCGAGACTATCATATGCAAGGATATGTAAGGATATAATTATTGCAATAACACATATTGGTAGCCATGAATCCCAGATCGCCAGAAAACTCATTGAATTATCGGGAGACGTCGCAGTAGTAGTCAAAGATACAGACATAGGAGTAAGGATAGCGATTAGGGTCTCAAAGAGAGCGTTAGAAAATGGTATTCGAGCAAACGAAATCGCTCTTTACATAGCAGAAAAATATAGTGGGGAAGGAGGAGGACACGACGCAGCGGCGATGACGACAATTAAAACCATGGAGTTGACCGCTGAACGGTTATCCGAGCAACTTGGAAGAAGTCTTCCTGGAAAAATAGCCCGATTATGTACAGCGAGGAGGAAGAAACTTGAATGAATCAGAGAAACCATTGATCATATATGCAGATTATAGAGAGGAGAAAAGCGGTATTCCTCGGTTAATCGAAGAATCAGGACTAAGAGTTGTCAGAAAGAATCTCAGTATAGGAGACTATGTTATATCAAATGAGATCGTTGTCGAGAGAAAATCGGCCTATGACTTTGTCCACAGCTTGTTCGACGGAAGATTATTCGACCAGGCGAGAAGGCTCCGGGAAGCCTATGGCTCTGCAATAATAATAATTGAGGGAAACCCTGTAAGATTAAGACGCTATAGAAGGATGACAAAACAGATATATGCTGCGATCTCATCACTCCTAGTCGACTACGATATTAAGATAATATATAGTGATAACGTAGAGCACACAGCGATAATAATAGAGTCACTCGCGAGAAGACTTCTAAAGAGTAGGAGAACAGCTGTAGTCCTACATAAAAAGCCCAAACTGGAAACAATCCAAGAACAACAACTATACATTATCCAATCATTTCCCTCGATCGGAGCTAAAACCGCCGAGAAGATATTAGAATACTTTGGTTCACTAAGAGAATTCTGCAATGCATCAATCTCAGATCTATCACGAGTCGAAGGCATAGGTGCAAAGAAAGCCGAGCAGATCTACAAGATACTTAACTCAAGTTACGTTGGGAAGACAAGGCAGGGACGAAAACGTAGAAGAACACTTACAGATTATTATGTAGAGGAACAAAATAGCTCGGCTCATGACGAGTAAGCAAGCATATTTATTTTATAACCCTACATGGACCGCCCTTCTTACTGGTGTAGTGTGATAGGTGATCTAGTTGGGAGCACGAGTAAAGGTAGTATCTGAAATAGAGAAAATAATGGGCAACATCGAACAGATACGGAACATCGGTATAATTGCCCACGTCGACCACGGAAAAACCACTCTAAGCGACTCGCTACTAGCGGCTGCAGGTATTATCTCGGAGAGAATCGCGGGAGACGCTCTAGTACTAGACTTCCTAAGCGTAGAAAAGCAGAGAGGAATAACAGTCAAGTCCGCAAACATAAGCCTCTACCACGAATACAACGGTAAACCGTATGTAATCAACCTCATCGATACTCCTGGACACGTAGACTTCTCAGGTAAAGTAACAAGAAGCCTTAGAGTTCTCGACGGAGCGATCGTAGTAGTAGACGCAGTAGAAGGAGTGATGACACAGACAGAGACCGTGATTAGACAAGCACTGGAGGAGAGGGTCAGACCATTACTCTATATCAACAAGGTAGACAGATTAATCAAAGAGCTAAAACTTCCACCGGACAAGATTATGGAGAGATTTATCGAAATAATACGTGACGTAAATAACTTAATAGACCTATATGGAGAACCAGAGTTCCGCAAGAAGTGGAAACTCAATCCTGCAGACGGAACAGTAGCATTTGGTAGCGCAAAGGACAGATGGGGAATCAGTATACCGATGGTCAAGAAGAAAGGAATAACGTTCCAAGAAATAATCAAAGCCTATGAGACGGAGGATAAAGCAGAGATCGCCCGACTAGCAAAACTAATGCCCGTGCACGAAACAATACTAGACATGGTAGTCAGATTCGTTCCCAACCCAAGAGAAGCCCAGAGATACAGAATACCGAAGATCTGGAAGGGAGACATAAATTCAGAGCTAGGAAAAGCCCTCTTAGAAGCAGACCCCGAAGGCCCCCTAGTATTCTTCGTAAACGACGTAAGAGTGGAGAAAACGGGACTAGTAGCAACAGGAAGAGTATTCTCAGGAAAACTAGAGCCTGGAAAAGAAGTATATCTATTGACAGCAGGCAAGAAAGCCAGAATACTTCAAGTAAGCCTTTACATGGGACCATTTAGGGAGATCACTAAGATCATACCAGCAGGAAACATAGGTGCAGTAATGGGATTAGAAGATGTAAGAGCCGGAGAAACAGTCGTTGCACCAGACGCAATTGAACAAGCAGCACCCTTCGAGCAGCTAAGATACGTAAGCGAGCCAGTAGTAACAATAGCAGTAGAGCCCACCAAGATACAAGATCTACCGAAGATGATCGAGGCACTAAGAAAACTCACAATAGAGGATCCCAACCTTGTAGTAAAGATCAACGAAGAAACAGGAGAATACCTAATATCAGGTATGGGACCCCTCCATCTTGAAATAGCGCTAACACTGCTCAAAGAGAGATTCGGCATAGAGGTAAAGGCCAGCCCACCAATAGTAGTATACAGAGAAACGGTCAGGACAGAAAGCCAGGTATTCGAAGGAAAGAGCCCCAACAAACACAATAAATTCTATATTAGCGTCGCACCTCTAAATGAAGAAACCATCGAGCTAATACAGAAGGGAATAGTCTCGGAGAACCAAGATCCCAAAGAAAGAGCAAAGATACTGAGAGACAAGGCTGGATGGGACTACGATGAAGCAAGGAAAATCTGGGCAATCGACGAAGGAATCAATGTCTTCGTCGACAAGACCAGCGGTGTACAGCACCTAAGAGAAGTAAAAGACACTATACTAGCAGCATTCAGACTGGCTACAAAAGAGGGACCACTAGCAGCAGAGCCAGTGAGAGGAATCAAGGTAATCCTACATGACGCAACAATACACGAAGACCCTGTCCATAGAGGACCAGGACAGATCTATCCAGCAGTAAAGAACGCTATATGGGCCGGGATGCTTACAGCAAGACCTACCTTACTAGAGCCGCTACAGAAACTCGACATTAGAACACCGATGGACTATGTGAGCCAGATAGCAAGCGTGATTGCGAGAAAACGTGGACGAATACTAGAAGTATTAAGCCAAGGCATGCTAGCTAGAGTAATCGCAGAAGTACCAGTGTCCGAGAGCTTCGATCTAGCAGCAGAGCTTAGAAGCGCTACTGCTGGACGAGCCTTCTGGGGCGTAGAATTCAGCAGATGGGCACCAGTACCCGATGCTATGCTCGAGGAACTAATTAGGAAGATAAGGCAGAGAAAGGGTCTGCCACCATCGCCTCCTAAGTTAAACGACTTAATCGGTCCATAATACGACTAATTTCTTTATTTATAATTTATAATTATTTTATCCTAATAGTATCGTATATCTCCATATAATAATATATTCTAATACTTTTATCTTAAAGGTAAAACTTTTCTGAAACAGTTTAAGTAGCGATAAAATAAATGGTATATACAACTTATCCCTATCTACTGATAAGTTGACTAAGCTTCTTTTATTTTTAACAGATGAGGGCAGGTAACACCCCTGCCAGCCGGCTGGTGATATGGTATGTTAGAACTGCTAGGAGATAGCCTAGTAAAAGCAGGAACAGCACTAGTGGTTCTGCCAATAATTCTCATAGCTGTTATGGGCTTAGTCGTAGTCATTCTAATACAGCTTACAAAGGCGAGACAGGATATTATTGAGAAAGAGCCATGGAAGTATGAGAGATACGAGGCAGCAAACCCGCTAAAATACAAGGAGGCCAGGACAAAGGTCTCGATGCAGTATCTAGGGTACTTAATAATGTTCCTCGCAGTAGAACCAGCAGTAGTCCTACTTGCCATACTAATGACGGCCCCACGAGACCTCCTGGGAAGCATGCTTATAATATATGGAGTATTCCTAGCAGTGTACGCTCCTCTCCTCGCGTATGCGGTAAGGGAAGCTAGGAGAATACAGTCCTGGATGTTGGACTGAATTTAGGGTGATGATTATGGATGGAAACGGAAATGGAGAGGGCAAGGTATACGTAGGGAATATAAATGTTTCTGCTAGAAAAGCCAGAAAACTGTTAATGAGCGATCTGAAACTAGGCAAACTTGTAGATTGGGGAACTGCTTTCTCTCTATGGCCAATACACTTGACAACAAGCTGTTGTGGATGCGAATTCGCAGCAGCGTGGAGTCCTCGCTACGATAACGAGCAACACGGTGCTCTGCCATGGATTGGTCCTAGACAGACTAACATGATTATCATAGAAGGAACCGTGACGAAAAAAATGGCATGCGCGGTCAGAATTGTATGGGAACAAATGCCCCAGCCTAAATTCGCTATTGCAATGGGTGCATGTGCACTCGACGGAGGCATATTCTACAATAGTTATAACATAGTAAGGCCTTGGCAGATTGTTCCTGTGGATGTGTATATACCAGGGTGCCCCCCTAGACCAGAGTCCGTAGCGAAATCAATCATCATGCTTCAAAAGAAGATCAGAGAGAAACAGGTAGCATCAAAATTCGTCGAGGAGGGATGGCGTCCCGACAAGGAGTACGTTATACCAAAAGAAGACCTGTGCTCGTGGTGGAGGGGATAAAGGAATGGGTCCAGAAGAACTAGTAGAGAGAATAAAGTCATTGCTCGGAGACTTTGCAAAAGACATCAAGATATGGAAAAACGACTATATTGAGGTTGAAGTAGACAAGGAGAATATAGAAGAAGTCGCTAAGAGAATGAAAGAATTCGGTTTTGATCATGTCAAAGACTTAACAGTAGTAGACTATATGAAAGAGGGATTCTTCCGCATAATATACAATCTAGGAAGCTATGACAACTTTGAATTATCCTATTACATAGTAGGAATCGCGTACAATATACCCAGAGACAAGCCAGTCACCAAGACACTCTATTACATCTACACCTCGGCGGACTTCCAAGAGAGAGAAGCATATGAAGCATTTGGAATAACCTTCGAGGGACACCCAGATCTAAGACCAGTACTGCTTTCCCCTCCAGTAGCAGAGCTAAAGCCTCTCAGAAAGGATTTCGTCGTTAAAGAAGATCCTGAAATCATCACGAAGAAGAAATAAGGAGGTGAATGAGATGAGCGGTATTATTAGGACTCAGGGAGCACAGGTAGGATTCAATGACCTGAAACTTCCCGGAATGTGGAGTAGAAAGATAGGAAAAGACCTCTACGAGATCTTCATAGGACCACAACACCCTGGAAGCGGACACATGAGAATAGTCATAAGGATAGATGGAGACGTAATAGTAGAAGCAGATCCAGACATGGGATATGTCCACAGGACAATGGAAAAACTATCAGAGGTAAGAACCTGGATCAAAGGAATCCCATTATTTGAGAGAATGGCCATACACGACGCATGTAATGTAACCCTCCCGTATGTCAGGGCTGTCGAGAAGCTGATGGATATAGAGGCCCCAGAGAGGGCCAAGTATCTAAGAGTCCTACTATGCGAGATCAACAGGATAGCCGCATTCCTATACGGTTTCGGTATATTTGGAGTATTCCTCGGGCACTCTACCATGTACATGTGGCCTTTCGGCGATAGAGAAGTATGGGTAGAGCTCGCCGAATGGCTTACAGGAGCCAGACTCACACACTCTTATCCAGTATTTGGAGGAGTTAGACGCGATGTACCGGCAGGCTTCACAGACGCTCTCAGGAAAGCTATTAGGTATATGAGAAAGCGTCTTGAAGACTACAGAAAGATATTCGTAGATAACCCCGTTATACGTGCTAGACTAGAGGACGTCGGAGTCATACCAAAGAACTTAGCAATCGAGCTCGGAATAACTGGTCCAAACCTGAGAGCAAGCGGCGTAAAATATGATGTAAGGCTGAATCATCCATACGAGGTATATGACCAGCTAGACTTCGAGATACCTGTATTCCAGGAAGGAGACGCCTATGCTAGAGTATGGCAGAGAGTAGAAGAAATAAAACAGAGCCTCAATATCCTAGAACAAGTAGCAGACTGGCTAGACAAGCATCCAAGAACACCTATTCTACACGACAAGTTCTGGAAGACTGCTCCACCCCTCTACAAGAAGATCTTCGAGGAGACAGGAAGAGCCAAACTAGGAGCAGTATACGCCATAATGAAGGTTCCAGCTGGAAAAGCCTATGAGAGGGCGGAAACAGCAAGAGGAGAGATTTCCTACTATGTTGAGAGCAACGGAGGAAACAAGCCATATAGGATAAGGATACACTCGGCATCTGCGAGAAACGCGCTCGTCTACAAGTACATAGTCCCGGGACACAGGGTCATGGATCTCCCAGCAATCTATGGAAGCATAGACTACTTCCCGCCCGAAGCAGATAGGTAGGAGGGTGACGGTATATGAGTGGAATACTCGATGCAATAATTAAAATTATAACTTGGCCTCCCCTCTGGCAGCTCGTCGTATTGGGACTACTCGTCCCATTAGGAGTAGTAATATTCATACTATGGTTCGAAAGAAAAACAGCTGCAAGAGTCCAGAGAAGAATAGGACCCTATCATGTATCCCCTAAGATCGCCGGTGGCCTACAGCTAATAGCAGACCTTATGCGTTACATGTTCCAAGAAGTAATAATTCCAAAAACAGTTGATAAGTTCCCATTCATAGTGGCTCCACTAGCTGCACTAATACTATCAATTGTCCCGGTAGTAGCCATACCGTTTACGTCGATCAAAGCATACTTCCCAATAGACATGTCATATAGCCTTATAATATCGCTCGCATTACTAACACTCTCGCCCCTCTTCATAATTCTAAGCGGATGGGCGAGCAACAACAAGTTCTCGATAATAGGTGGTATGAGAGAAGCATACCTTATAACAGCTTATGAGCTAGTAGCAGTACTAGCATTTCTCTCAGCAGGAGCAATTACGGGAAGCTTTAACCTAGTCGATATCGTTGAAGCTCAAAGTGGTGTAAAATGGTTCATAATACTTAATCCACTAGCATTTGCCGCAGCATTCATAGGAGTTCTACTATCGACAAGCGGATTCCCATTCGAGATCGCCGAGTCAGAGCACGAAGTGGTAGCGGGTGCCTTTACAGAATACTCCGGCCTCGTATACGGAATGAACATGGGAGCAGCATACCTGAAAAGAATGATATTCTCTATAATGATAACTGTGGTATTCCTAGGAGGATGGCAACCATATACTCCCGGAGAAGGATTCATAGCCGGCTACCTTGTGCCGAGCATAGTAATACTTGTAAAAGCAACAATACTTATGATGATATTCAGCTTCTTCAGAGCAGTATACGGACGCTACAGGCTCGACCAAGCCCTCGATATCGCCTGGAAAATACTATTCCCTCTAGCAGTGCTAGGATTCGGGCTAGGCCTCCTCGAGGCCTATCTCGGGATTATTTAGGAGGTGGAAATGTATGCCAGCTAAGCCTGTGAATAAACAGGTTCCGAGTAAAGGAGGGATATTCTCGAAGTTCAAGGGCAATATAGAAGCAATAGCAATAGGTGTAAAATTCTTCTTCAATCCACAACGATTCACACTAATATATCCAAAGGAGTACATAAAGCTCAAAGAGGGTTATCGAGGCTTCATAGTACTTCGTAAAGATAAGTGCATAAACTGTGGATCCTGTGCGAGAATATGTCCTGCAGCAGCGATGAGACTCATAAGGCTACCGTTCACCGATCCAAAGACAGGCAAAACAAGGATGAAGCTATGGCCCGTCATCAACTATAATAGATGTATATTCTGTGGCTACTGTGTAGACGTGTGCCCAACCGAGGCACTTTATCATGTACCCTACCACGATGTAGTCTACGAGACAATGGACATCATGGATCTAGATCTTGAAATGTTCCAAAAGGAGCCTGAATGGGACACCGAGAAACTCGGTCTCCCCGTGAAGTATGTGGTAGACGAGAAAATGGGTCTTATCAAGGTCAAGATAAAGGAGGAAGGTGAGAAGCAATGACGGGAGGAGCATTAACTATACTGGCAGCCATAACAGGAGCTTTCATGTTATTCATATCTATACTGATAGTGAAAAGCAAAGATCTCGTATACGCCAGCAGCTCTCTCGCCATACTGGGAATATTGAATGCGATAATGATAGCATTCCTCGGATACTATCTGGTAGCAGCGTTTCTGGTAGTGGTCTATGTAGGTGCAGCAGTCATGTTCATAATAATTACAGTATCGATGCTCGGAGGCAAAGCAAAAGAACCTGTAGACGAGTCCAAAGGATACTTTACAGCAGGAGCTGTAGGAGCCTCACTGTTTCTCTTAGTGACAGCAATGGCGGCATATCTCGGATATGCTAGGCCCTCAAACATTAGTGTCACTGACGTATCGGCTTCAATTCTAGAAAGCCACTCTCTAGTCATTGGAATAATACTATTGGCGCTTGCAGCGACATTGATCGAGGCTATAGCTATAGCAAGGAGGGGGTGAAGAGCCGTGGCGTTAGTTGATGTTACAATAGCAGGGATCGCTCTTATAACTTCCGCGTTCATGGCTGCAATAGCAGCGTATGGAATGACATATTCAAAGAGCTTTATACGACAGCTACTATCAATAGAGATATTGTTCAACGCTGTTCTCCTGGCAATAATTGTATTGTCAGCGCTAAGCCCGGCTAGTCTAGCTGCGTTCTCCATAATCTTAATATCAGTTGTTGCAGGAGAAGTCATCGTAATCGTTGCTGTGATAGCCGCATACTATAGAGTTGCGAAAGCATTGGACTCCTCAGCTCTTGAAGAGGAGGGGGTGTAAGGAGTGTACGCGAAGATACCTGTCTGGTACATTAGTATTCTGCTTCCAGTCCTAGTCGGCGTGCTAGGACTAATCCTAGGAGAGAGAAAAGGATCACTAATAGCCAAATTATCAGCAATATCGCTGATAATACCCACGTTAGCGCTTGGACATTATTGGGCAAACGTTAACATTGCTGAAGGAGTAGTGGACCCAATAGTAGTAGACTTGACCAAATACAGGCTAGGCACCTTTGCCTTAGTTCTAGATGGTCTATCAGCTCCAATAGTACTCGGCATATCACTCGTAACGGCATTCGTAGCAATCTACGGGTACAAATATATGAGCGTCAGGATAGAGGAAATGCATAGTGAAGGAGAAAAAGCTCCCAGCATCGGAGCATACTACTTCCTATATAATGTATTCGCTGTCTCAATGCTCGGTATGGCTTTAGCCAACAACCTAATATTCTTCTACTTCTTCCTAGAAGTCAGCCTGATATCATCATTCTTGCTAATCGCTTACTATGGGTACGGAGACAGAAGAAAGATCTCGCTATTATACTTCATCTGGACACATGTAGCCGGAGCACTATTCATAGCCGGAGTATTATACTATGGAGTAAAAGCAGGCAGCTTCGACATACTCACAATATCAAGTACAGGTATAATTTCATATATAGCGCCAGCAAGCACAACGATAGGATCAGCATACAAAATCGCTGCGGCGGCAATAATAATAGGTCTCTTCATAAAGATGGCAGTCTTCGGCGTCCACATGTGGCTCCCCTACGCACACGCCGAAGCACCAACACCTGTATCAGCACTATTATCCCCGAACCTAATCGGTATAGCTGGATATGCATTCGTTAGATTCGCCTTCCCCTTATTTCCTGAAGTAATATACAAGATACACTACTATCTCCTCGGCCTAGCAATCATAACCATAATCTACGGGGGACTAGTTGCACTAAGACAAACAGACTTCAAGAGATTCCTCGCGTATTCAAGCGTTAGCCAGATGGGCTACCTACTACTAGGAATAGCAACACTATCCGCATACGGTATTGGAGGAGCAATACTGCATTACTTCACCCACGCAATAGGAAAAGCAGTCCTCTTCATGGTGGCGGGAGTCTTCATAACAGAGCTCCATGGTCTCCGAAACATAACTAAAATGGGAGGACTAGCCAGAGCATATCCTCTAACGGCGGCTGCAGCTCTACTAGGATTCATGCACCTTGTTGGAATGCCGCCTACGATAGGTATGTGGAGCGAGCTGCTCATAACCATAGGAGTAGTCAAAGCAATACCACTAACTACAGTAGACAACGTCATACTTGTGGCAACGATACTCATACTATCGTTCGGTATCAGCGCGGCCTACGCCTTCATAACAATGAGGAAGATATTCTACGGCCAGCTAAAAGAACAAGTACCCCAAGAAGTAATGGACGGCTTCAAATATGCAGTAGTAGTACTGGCGGTACTAGGCGTGGTCTTCTTCTTAATAGTAGCACCGCTTATGTCACCGCTCCAACAAGCATCCGAACTAGTTGCCTCCCTCATAGGATAGGAGGTGGGAGAATATGGAGTTTACAGGGACCGGATTAGTAGTTGAGCCGAACGCAAGCCTCATGCCCTGGGCCCTCATATGGGGGTTCTCATATCTGGGAGCAGCTATACTTGCAATACTATACTTCATAGGGGTAAAGAACGAGAAAATCTATGGATGGGGAAGCGTCGCGTCAATAGCGCTCTCAACAATAGTATCGTTCATGGCTCTAGGAAAGGTACTAGGCGGCCAAGTAATATATGCAGCCAGTAGTGTAACATGGGTGCCATGGATAAACATCGGAATAGGGGTCTACTTAGATGGTCTCGGAGCAATAATGGCAGTTATAGTCAGCTTCCTAAGCCTACTAATAGCAATATACAGCACCGAATATATGAAGGGCGACTGGGGAGTACAGAGATACTTCTTCTTCTTTACATTCTTCGTAGCAAGCATGCTACTCCTAGTAACCGCCGATAACCTAGTCTTGATGTTCATCGGATGGGAGGGTACAGGAATAGCAAGCTACGCCCTAATAGGACACTGGTACACGGACGAAGAAGAATACTGGGTAGGAGTACCAGGCAGAAAAGCATTTGGAACACCAATGTACTTCGAGCCTAGCCACAGTGGAGTAAGAGCATTAATGTTCACAAGAATAGGAGACGTAGGGCTCCTCATAGGAATGGCTGCACTATACCTTCTCACAGGAACATTCAGTATACCCGAACTAGCCGCAGACACCGGATGGCTAGCAACACTAGCATCCAAGGGAGTACTAACAGCACTCCTCCTTGTATTCACGCTTGGAGCACTCGCAAAGAGCGCCCAGTTCCCGTTCCAAGAATGGCTTGTAACAGCTATGACCGGCCCAACACCAGTATCAGCACTAATACACGCGGCCACAATGGTGAAAGCAGGAGTATACTTCATGCTAAGAATGGCGCCAGTCTTCCTACTAGGCGCATCTCTCCCACTAGTAGCCTCACAGCTACAGACCTACTTTGTAATAATAGCAGGCCTCGGAGCAATAACAGCTTTCATGATGGCAACGATGGCGCTAGTCTCCAACGAGCTCAAACTAATCCTAGCCTACTCTACTGCAAGCCAGCTAGGATACATGTTCATCGGAGTAGCCGCTGCAGGAGTACTAGTATCACAAGCACACGAGGCAGCAGCACTAGGAGTAGTAGCTGGACTATCACACCTAATGAGCCACGCAATATTCAAAGCCGCACTCTTCCTAATAGCAGGCTGGCTCATACACGCCGCACACAGCAGATTCATAGACTACATGGGCGAATACGCGAAATACATGAAAGTTACAGCAATAGCAATGTGGCTAGCGGGCCTCAGCCTAATGGCAATACCTCCTCTAAGCGGCTTCTTCTCAAAGGAACTAACACTCAAAGCAGCCGAAGAAGCCCACCTCGTATGGGTCTATGCTCTCGGAGTCATAACAGCAGGCCTCACAGCGGCCTACACTCTTAGAATGATTCTCAGAGTAATGCACCTGCCTCCGAAGAAAGAAGGACACGGACACCCACACGAAGCACCAATCCTTATGCTGGCTCCGTATACGCTCCTAGCAATACTAGCCCTAGTGATCGGACTAGCATGGACATGGGTCTATCCAGAACTAGCAAAGGGAATCTCTGAGACGCTAGGAATAGCGCTAGCAGTAGATGCCGTCAAAGAACTATATCAGGTATCAATAGCTGCAACAGGAACAATCATAACATTAGGATGGGTTGCAGTGAACTTTATAGCCGTAGCAGCAATATACCTAGCCCTAAGGGTAGACTTCGACTCAATACTAGAAAAGAATACAATAGCAAGAGCTATTCACGACTTCCTATTCGACAGATGGTACATTAACGCACTAATATACATCGTAATAGTAGGAGGATTTGCAGGACTATCAATGATACTAGCAGGCATAGACCACGTCATAGACCTAGCATATCATGCCGCCATACCAGCAGTATTCGCGCTAGGAGCAGCCGGTCTAAGAGCACTACACAGAGGAAAGACAGATTATTATCTGATGCTCTACATGTACTTCGTATCCATCATACTACTAGTACTCTACATAATATGGGGGTGAAGATCCATGAATGATCCAGTATTATTAATTAACTATGCGATAGTCGCGATTGGCCTAATAATACCCGTAATAGCTGTCTACAAGAGCAGGATATCAAAGCTAATCCCAGCTCTAGCATGGCTAAGCGTACTATTATCAGCGATAGGTTCAACAATACTGCTATACAATACGATGATTAAAGGACCAATTCAATTCTATAACGGCTTACTTGTACACGATTCATTTACCGCATTCATATGGCTAGGAGCATCATTAACCGCGGCACTCTCCCTACTAGCAGCAGGCGAAGACCCTCTAATATGGGAGAGCAGCCCAGGCTACTACAGTCTACTCCCATTCGTATTATTCGGTATATTCATAATAACAGGAGCAAATGATGCACTCCTAATACTGGCCGCATGGCTACTAGTATCAGTGATAAGTTACGTGTACATAGCACTACCACCCGAAAAGAACAGCCGTGCCGCAGCAATACGATACATAATGATCGGAGCAGTCGCAACCCTATTCCTTGCAGTATGGATCGCAATCGACACAGCTCTTGCAAGCCAGCAAGGTCTAGGCTCATTCTCACTGGCACCCTTAACCCTCGACAAGATCTCGGGATTAGCACTAGCAACAATTATAGCCGCACTAGGTTTCAAGACAGGTATAGCACCCTTCCACTGGTGGGTCCCCAGCGTTTATGGAAGGGCTGATGGAAGAGTAGTATCAATAGTGGCTGGCGTAATAAAACTAGGATTCATAGGGCTCCTAGCAAAGATAACATATGCTCTCGCAGGAGGAACAATAGTCTCCATGGGCACACCAATACTCCAAAGCCTACAGCCAGCTACAACACTGGCATACGTATTCGGAATCCTAGCTGTAGCAACAATGACCTATGGAAACATAGCAGCACTAACAACAAAAGACCTAAGAGCACTACTATCCTATAGTAGCATAGCACAAATAGGATATATACTCGCAGCACTCGCAGCGCTAGCTTACTTCTCACCAAGAGACGCGACATTAGCAAACTATGCCTTTGCCGCAATAGCCCTACAAGCAGTCGCATATGGCCTGGCAAAAGCACCACTCTTCTCGCTAACATCGGTAGAAACAAGCCAAGATCGTCTAAGAGGCCTATTATCATCAAATAAAATAGCAGGAGCAGCCGCAGGAGTACTATTATTCAGCCTTCTAGGAATGCCTCCAATGCTAGGATTCTGGGGCAAATTATACATGTTCATAGCAGTAGCAGGATTCTCAATCCTACTGGTAGTAGCGGCCATGATAAACAGCGCAATAAGTAGCGCATACTATGTTAAAATGGCAAGAGACATTGTATCCGAGGGAGAAAACGAAACACAAGTACCAAAACACATTGAAGCCGCCGTCATGCTATCAGCCATTATTATACTAGCATTCGGATTCATTGCACCTCTAATATTCTCGATACCCTTCCCATAACATAATACTTTTTCCCCGTTTTGCTTTCTTTATCTATTGTCTAAGTAATTAGCGGCTCGGGATATCTTCTTACTATCTTATAATAATATTATACTTAATATGAGTTTGGAGCATCAATGGTTTTACTAGGAAATCCCACATATGGAGGCATGAGGAAAAAGAACATGCAGGAGAATGGGCGACAAAGATGGAAAGACGACACGGATGCCGCGAGATAAGAGTAATAGGCGGGATGATAGCAGACCCTCTTCCACCGGTCAGGGAAACGTGTAAGAAAAAGCTCCATACAAACTTAGGGGATCCAGAATCATATACTGGTCTAGAGGATAGTCTCGAAAAGCTGGTAAAGAGAGTATCATTAGATGTACTAGGATACAAGACACCGGGAATGATTACAAGTGGTGCAACTGAATCAAATATCCTATCGCTCTACTATTGGAGACAAAAAGGGAAGAAACGAGTCGTTGTTTTCGATACAGTCCATTATAGTGTTCTAAAAGCAGCAAAGCTTCTAGGACTGGAAATGCTTATTTTAAAGACTAGAAAGGGATATGATCCTATTATAGAGGATCTTGAGCGGAATACAACGGAAAAAGATGTTATAGTTGCCACAATAGGCACAACAGAAACGGGCTACGTGGACCCTGTTAACGAGATCTACGAGATTGCCAAGCGGAAGGAGGCGGGACTGCATATAGATGCAGCATTCGCCGGCTATATTATGCGGTATCTGAGGATGCCGGTAAGAATAGAGCTTGATAATATTGCTTCGACACTAGCAGTGGATCTACACAAGATACCTGAAGCTCCTATTCCTGCAGGTGTCCTGCTGGTGTCTGATAACGACGTGATAGAATCACTGTATTTCGAGAGCCCATATATACCTAGTAAAAGACAGTTTGGACTACTTGGTAGCCGGCCAGGATGCACGGTATTCGCCGCCAATATAGCTTTAGACATGTTGAAGACACGGTTTGGAGACGTTGAAAATCTCGCGAAAGAACTGCTGAGTTACACTGATAAGCTTGTCAGTATCCTACAGGAATCAGGATATATGCCTATACATGAAGTTATGACACCTATAGTATGCCTAAGCCACGAAGCTTACGAGAAAATCCTTAAAGTAGCCAGTAATAAGTGTATCAGACTATATCAGTGTCCTAGGCATCGGGGAATAAGGTTGGCTATAATGCCACATATACTCTGGAATGATAAACTCGACATACCAGCAATATTAGAAAAGTTAGCTAACGAGAGGGGTAATCGCATTGGATAGCGAAGTGGAGAAGCTTAAGTCGGCTATATATAGATACAAGCACTTGCTAAAGGGAGGAACGATAGATCTAGAAAAAACCCTGCAACTAGAAGAGATAGAACAAGAACTCATGAAAATGCTCAGGGACAAGTTAGCTAGCGAGAAAGTCTTGGACAAGGATCTAATATCAATTATAGACACAATGTTTAGAGATAGCCTCCTAGCAGAATTAGTTAGCACTGCATCTCAAAAACTAGATACACCAGTCGATAATATTGAGCAAGCATACAAGGACTTCCTGACAGGAAACATTGAGAACAACGAGGCAAAAGTAGTATTTGTTGTGATACAGGCAATAGCCCGACTAAAGGCAGAGCACGAGGAGACCCGCCATGGAATAGTTGATATGATAACAGCTACATGCCCAGTATGTGGTGCTATAACAAGAACGATGACCCAGGAGAGCACAGGTTATTATATGGTTTGTCCCTTCTGCGGATACAAGTGGAGAGTCTCTAAGAGTGTTTTAACATGTCCCTTCTGCGGTAACAAGGATCCATTATCGCTAGGAGTATTCACAGGAAAGAAAGATAGGCGCCTCGGCCTTGCATGGTGCCAATCATGTGACATTACATGGAGAATTATACTAGACGAGAGAATAGTTAAAACTGTCCCCAGACTCTTCCTCCCGGTGATCTCGTTCGGCGCCGAGATTTATAGAGGCAGTATCGAGCCATATCGTGAGAAGCCCAGTAACTTCTCTAATGATACATGACTGCACTCTATATAATTCAATACCGAGCGTCACAATAACATCTAACAATCCTACTTCACAGGGACGGCGAAGTATCCTTTTCTCACGAGCGATTATCTCTGTAACACGTCTATTGATATTATGAGATAGAACAATTCCTATTCCAACAATATATAAGGATGTAATTAGGGCCGATTTTACAAAATCAGAGAAAGATAGTCTCTCACCCAAATATATTTTCAGGAATTTCCTGAGAGACAGCAAATAAGTATATTGTAGAAATCCTCCTATGAATGCTATTCCAACTGCTATGGCGCCTAGAACTAGAGAATATACTTCGTGATTCATAACATAGGCCATGAAAAGGACAGGTAAGGAAAGGAATAACACTAAGGGTCCTTTAGCAGAGTGTTGTCCTAAACTGGTAAGCTGGTCTCTAAATAATTCTAGTTCCCTCTGGGATATTCCTTCGGGAAAACCTTTATCTCCAGTTACAGGGTTTGTCGCCATCGGAAACTTTCCTCCTTTATGGTCTAACGGTGGCATTTATGCCAAGTATTTTCTCTATATACTTGGCTGTAAATATAGTATCTGTTCCTCTTGATCCGTCAATAACCACATGACGAGGCCTCGCTTCACGTACATATTCAATTATCTCTTTAAAAGTTGCATGATCACTGAAAGATACGTTAAACGTGTTCTTACCTGTTTGTACGAGGGGGGCTCTAAGCTCCCATCCCGTTAGAGTAATATGGATACCAGGATACTTTATATAGTATTTTTTCTTGCTAATCCTGAGAAATATCACGGATCCAGGCTCTAAGCTATCAGATACAAACGTATACAGTTTCCCAACTGTCTTTCCATAATGTTCAGAAGCTATTTCAGCTAGTTTCCTAGTTTTCTCATCCGCATAGAAAGGATACTCTATACCCCTTGACCGGAGCTCGAACATTACTTCTTGGAGCTTCCCATTATAGCCATATATCCAAATAGGGCCTTCTTGGATTTTCTCATCGATTAACTGCTTCAAATAAGCTAGCGCCTCCCAATCACTCCACCTACGCTCTACTCGCGGACTCCCATACGTAGCATCGATTACTAGAACGTCTAGATCCTGTAGCGGAGGAGTTCCAGGAACCTTGAAATCACCGGTATAACCGACTCGATAATCTTGTCCTTCGACTACTACCTGGGCGCTACCGGGTATATGCCTGGCTGGATAGAGTGTAATTGTTTCACCATCTATTTCCACGGATTTACGGTAAGGAAGCTCGAGAATCTTCTCGCGGTATAATTTCCTACCGTAGATAGATAGGAATTTGAAAGTTGTAGGTGTCGCAATAACGAATAGACTGTATTTGAAACTTTGCCCTAGGCCCCGTATATGGTCGTGATGGGCGTGAGTAATTACTCTGATTAATCTTTGATAGAATGCGTCGGCTACAACTTTCTTGCCCAGTAATATAGCTCCTGTATCCGTGACATCGGCGTAATTTAGCGCTCTCAGCATCCTAGTGCACCGGCTCCTCATGTTATACGCATTGTCCTAATTGATAAAACTACTAGGAGCATGTTCTTATAGATAAAAATATAAGATCTAGGGCAAAGGAAAGAATCGCCGCGCTTATTTTGTGTTATATCTTTCTATCGCCTTTTTGATGATCTCTAATGCTTTTTCTTTACCTTCCCATCCCTTTACCTTGACCCATTTACCCGGCTCGAGCTCTTTATAGTGCTCGAAGAAGTGTTTGATCTTATTCTTTATGGCCTCGGGTATAGAGTCTACATCGGTCCAGTCCTTGTATAGTGGATCGAGCTTAGGTTTTGGAACTGCTACTATTTTCCAGTCAAGGCCCTCCTCGTCTTCCATGTTGAGCACTGCTATGGGCACTACCTCTATGAGGCTTCCCGGATATACTGGTTCCCTGCTAATAACAAGGATATCTACCGGGTCTCCATCTTCTTCTAGCGTCCCGGGTATAAAGCCATAGTTAAACGGATAAGACATGCTAGTGTACAGGAACCTATCAACAGCAACAAGACACTTTTCCTTGTCAAACTCATACTTAACACTGCTATTCATCGGTATCTCGATAATAGCATTAACTATTTCGGGAGCCTTGTCTCCAGGACCTAGTCCCTCCAGACACGCCAATAATATCACCCCTCCAAGTTCCCACTTAATGGCCGACAGCGATATTTAAATAGTCGACAACGATACTAACAAGGTTCGAAGAGAGACGACCCGTTCGGGGAGGAGGATGAATATGAGCAAACCATTCTACGTGAGGTTCGAGGTTCCGGAGGAACTCGCGGAGAAAGTATACGAAGCAGTAAGAAAGGCACGCGAAACAGGAAAAGTCAAGAAGGGAACAAACGAGACGACAAAAGCATGTGAGCGTGGAATAGCAAAACTAGTAATTATAGCAGAAGACGTTGATCCACCAGAGATAGTAGCACATCTACCAATACTATGCGACGAGAAGAAGATACCATATGTCTATGTACCAAGCAAAAAGAAACTAGGAGAAGCAGCAGGAATAGAGGTACAGGCGGCATCAGCAGCAATAATTGATCCAGGAGCAGCAGCATCGCTAGTAAACGAGATAGTCGAAAAGGTGAAGGAGCTACGCAGCAAAGCTGGAGTCTAACCATAGCCCTTTATTTCCCCTGGATATCAAAAAACCCACCAAGGTAGCTAGAGGTATGCGGGTGCAGACGAGTGGCTGAGAACAGACAGTTCAAATACATAGTCAGAATCGCTGGTACTGACATAAATGGAAAACTAAAACTCGTATACGGATTATCTGAAATAAAGGGAATCGGATACGCTACGGCGCTTGCAATAACTAGGCTCTTGGGCATGGATCCATTTATGAGAACTGGATTCCTCACAGAGTCTGAGATAAGGAAACTAGAAGAAATAGTAAGAGACATTACACAACTCGGACTTCCAGCATGGATGTATAATCGTAGAAAAGATTATGAAACAGGAAAAGACAAGCACCTGATAGGATCCGAACTAATATTCCATGCGAGAAGAGACATAGAGAGAGAAATACGAATAGCTAGTTGGAGAGGCGTAAGACACAGAATCGGACTAAAGGTAAGAGGACAGAGAACTAGAACAACAGGAAGACTAGGAATGACAGTAGGAGTAAAGAAGAAGAGGTGATAAGAGATGGGAGACCCTAGAAAGCCAAGGAAAAAATGGGAGGGACCAAAACATCCATGGATTAAAGAAAGACTCCTAAAAGAAATAGAGCTTGTCGGAAAATACGGGTTGAAGAACAAAAGAGAGCTTTGGAAAGCAGAGACTATGGCGAGAAAACTAAGGCACCGTGCAAGAAACCTGCTCGCTATACCTGAGGGAGAAAGAGAGAAAGCTACCAGAGTACTCCTAGAGAGGCTATACATAATGGGACTTATAGAAAAAGATGCAACTCTAGACGAGATTCTAGGATTAACAGCAGAACACATACTAGAGAGAAGGCTACAGACAATCGTGTACAAGAAGGGGCTTGCCAAGTCAATATACCACGCAAGACAACTGATAGTCCACGGCCACATAGCCATTGGAGGCAGACGCATAACCAGCCCTGGATACCTAGTTAAAAGAGACGAAGAAGACCTCGTGGGATATGCTCCTGGAAGCCCATATAAAGAACAAGAAGCACAGTGAAGAGATCTAGGGGGAGAAGAAGATGGCATTTGCTGGGAGAGACCTCAAGTGGGGCGTAGTCCATATCTACAGCAGCTTCAACAATACAATAGTACATATAACAGATCTAACCGGAGCAGAGACAGTTGCAAGAGTCTCGGGAGGCATGGTCGTTAGAGCCGACAGAGAGAAGCCAAGTCCCTACGCTGCTATGATAGCTGCAAGCAGAGCGGCGCAACAGGCTATGGCAAGAGGAATAGTAGCTGTGCATATCAAAGTTAGGGCTCCAGGAGGACACGGTCCCAAGACTCCTGGCCCAGGAGCCCAAGCAGCTATAAGGGCTCTTGCCAGAGCAGGATTCATTATCGGGAGGATCGAAGACGTAACACCGATACCGCATGATACAACGAGGAGGCCAGGCGGTAGAAGAGGTAGAAGAGTCTAGCCTAATTTTTATCAAAACAAATCCAATTATTATCTTCCAATTAGAGTTATTCGTTGTGGTGGTTTCTGGTGGAAAAGAAAAGAAGCCTCGAAATACTGTCTCTAAACGAGCGAAGGATTACACTGTACGCTGAGGGCTATAGCCTATCTCTACTAAACGGTGTGCGCAGAACAGTCTTGTCTCATGTACCTACTGTGGCAATAGACTTCGCGTACTTTTATGATAATAATACGGGTGTACCAGATGAAATAATCGCGCATAGACTTGGCCTCATAGTATTTGATTCCAACGAAGCAATAAAGAAGTATAAGAGCCCTGAGGAATGCAAGAATGCCGATGAAAAAGATTCGTCTTGTTTCGTTGAGATATTCTTGGAGAAATCGCTGAGCGATGATGCAGATACCGGCGTATACATAAAAGCTTCAAATCTAATTATAAGCGATCCAGACGTTAAACCCGTGTATCCAGAGACACCAATAGTATTCCTGGCTCCTGGTCAAAGGATTCATATGGTAGCATACGCTAGGCTCGGAAGAGGAGCGGAACATGGAAAATGGATGCCGGCATCAGTCTCTATTGTTCAATACCTACCAAGAGTAGAATATGATGGATCAAAGGCAAGCGAGGAATGCATAAAGTGCGTCGAGGCTTATCCGGATCTCGCAGAGAAACTTTCTAGAGGAGAGAAAGGAGTTATCGAATATAAGAGAAACATCAATACTAGCGCTTTACGATACTGTGCAGACTCGAAGGATATCTGTGGGGACGCGGTAAAATTATATTATGACGAAAATAGATTGTTACTCACAGTTGAAACCACAGGGGCCCTTCGCCCCGAGATAATAGTCGCAGAGTCTATTAATACCCTTGAGGTACGCGTTAAAAAGGTACTGGAGGCTGTGAAGAAAGCAGGAGTGGTGGAAAGGCAATGAAGAGGACAGGGCCCACAAATATACTAGTTAGGAAAACGGCGGAGGACCTGAAGAAGACAGGGAAAAAAGAAAATTCAAATGCTTGGATAAAAGTAGCAGAACTACTACTCAAACCTACAAGACAGAGAGTAACAGTAAACTTGTCTAAGATCAATAGATATGCCGGAGAAGGAGAAATAGTGATAGTTCCAGGAAAAGTCCTAGGAGCCGGAAAACTAGAGAAAAAAGTAACAATTGCCGCATTGAGCTTCTCGAAGACGGCACTAGATAAAATAAAAATGGCTGGCGGCGAAGCCTTAACCCTACAAGAGGCTGCTCGAAAGTATCCAAAGGTATCGAATGCAAGAATAATAATCTAGGAGGTGGAACCCTATGAGTCAGCAAGCAGAGAAACAAAAAGTAATTGTAGTTGATGGAACAGGCCATATCCTAGGTAGGCTTGCAAGCATAATAGCTAAGAAACTCTTAAATGGAGAGAACATCGTGGTAGTAAACGTCGAGAAGGTTGTTGTAAGTGGGAAACCAAGTGAAGTCGTAAAACAGTATAAGCAGACGATTCTTCCAATTAGAAGCCACCACAAGCATAAGTGGAGGCCGAAACGTCCGCGTAGTCCGGTAAGACTATTCAAGAGTACAGTGAAGGGGATGCTTCCTAAGAATAACAAGAGGGGACGTGAAGCCTTCAAGAGACTCAAGGTCTACATAGGGGTTCCCGACGAGTTTAAGAACAAGGAACTTGTAAGGTTTAAGGAGGCTGACGCCTCAAGACTAGCTAGGGGATACGTGGAACTAGGTAGGATAGCAAAAGAGCTCGGATGGAAGGGTGAGGTGCAGTGATCAAGAAAATCACGATATCTACGGGTAAGAGGAAGAGAGCTATAGCGACAGCGATTATTAGGCCAGGAAACGGAAAAGTCCATATAAACGGGATTCCAATAGAGCTATGGCCGATCGAGATGGCCAGACTCAAAATGATGGAGCCCCTATTATTGGCCGGAGCAAAGATCAGGGGCCAGGTAGACATAAGGGTTAGAGTAAAAGGAGGAGGATTCATGGGCCAAGCCGACGCGGTGAGAATGGCTATAGCAAGAGGCCTTGTAGAACACTTTAGATGTGAGGGAGAAGACGAAGAATGCAAAAGAATGAATGCGCTTTCACAAGCACTAAAACAGATATTCGAAGAATACGATAGAACAATGCTTGCTGGCGATCCAAGAAGAACCGAGCCAGAGAAATACATGAGATATAGTGCTCGTAGGAGATGGCAGAAGTCGTATAGGTGATCAAATTATGCTTCCTCCAGTAAGATGTTTCACCTGTGGAGCCCCTCTAGGCCACGTATGGGAGGAGTTCAAAGCAAGAGTAGAAGCTGGAGAGGACCCGGAGAAGGTCCTCGACGACCTAAAGATATACAGGTATTGTTGCAGAAGGATGCTTTTCACATCCATAACCTACGTGGAAGAAATAGCCAAGTACTATACGCTTAGAGCTAAGAAGCTCAGAATAGTAGGTGGTGTGTCATGAGCGTGCAGGCAAGAGAACTACTTGTCCCGGCAGAACTCTATAGGAGAGCAGGAGTAGTATTCGGTACACAGATCTGTACTAAATACATGAGACAGTTCACATACAAGATCCTTACAGATGGATTCTACCTACTCGATGTCCAGAAAATCGATGAGAGACTAAGGATAGCCGCAAACTTTCTGTCAAAATTCGATCCACAAAAAATCGCTGTAGTATCTGTTAGACTCTACGGGCAAAAACCTGCTAGAATGATGTGCGAGCGTGTAGGATGCAAAGCGATAACAGGCAGAGTTATACCAGGAATATTTACAAACCCATATCTAGAACACTACATGGAGCCGGATGTGGTTCTTATAACGGATCCCAGAACAGATAGACAAGCCGTAGCAGAGGCCTCGAAGATAGGAATACCGGTAGTTGCATTTGCCGACACAGACAATAAGATAGAAAATATTGACCTAGTCATTCCCGCAAACAATAAGGGTAGAAGAAGCCTAGCACTACTCTATTGGATAATGACAAGAGAAATACTCAGAAACCAGGGTAGAATAGGTCCAACAGACTCTCTTGACGTAGAATACGAAGCATTCATGGCTGGTAAAATAAGAAGGTAACGATTAGTTCGAGAATCTTTTTCCGGAATCTAGACCAGAAAATCATTCTATCTGATTCAATCACATACGCCTAAGTAGTCCCGAATATCAGAACGTCACTCCTCCTATAGCTCTTCAAACAAATTTCAAAGTCCAGCTACATATAGTGTATAGGGTGCCGGGATACAATGACGTACAAGCGTATAAGAAGACCTGCACACGCGGGAACCTTTTACCCAGCAACGAAAGAAGAACTAGTAAAGGCAATAGAATACTCATTTATGCATCCACTAGGACCAGGAAAGTTGCCTATAAAAGAAGGAGATAGGATCGACAGAAAGAGTATCGGATTCATAGTCCCACACGCAGGATATATTTATAGTGGGCCGGTCGCGGCGCATGCATACTATAAATTGTCCCACGAGAAACCTCCCAGGACTATAGTGCTTGTAGGACCTAATCATAATGGCATTGGGATCGGAGCGGCTGTGTACAAGGGCGATGCATGGAGAACACCACTGGGCGACGTAGAAGTTGATATGGAGATTGCAAGACTATTGGTTGAAAACAGCGAATATCTAGGATTCGACAACGATGCCCACATCTATGAACATAGTCTAGAGGTCCAGCTGCCTTTCTTACAATACATTTATGACGGGGAGTTTAAGATCGTGCCAGTAACAATATATGTTCAGACACTCGATGTAGCAAAAGACCTAGCATTAGCCCTAGCCAAAATCATAGAAGAGAACGATATAGATATAGTCTATATTGCAAGCACCGATTTTAATCACTATGAATCCCACGAGATATCTGTTCAGAAAGATCTAATGGCAATAAACGCTATACTAGAACGAGACGAAGAAAAATTATATCGCTTACTGGAAGAATACAATATAACAATGTGTGGACCAGTAGCGGCAGCAGGTCTTATAAGGCTTTCTAAATTACTGAAGGGAGACACGCCCAGACTCCTTAAACACGCGACGTCTGGAGACATAACAGGAGAAAAGGAATGGGTAGTAGGGTACGCATCGATATGGTTTCCAAAATAGGAGATAGACTAAACACATCTCGGTGAAGGTATATGTCTAGAGCAGAGCTACACATACCCATAATACTATTGGGGCTTCCACTAGAGAAAAGCGAAAACCCTTATCTAGTATTGCCGTTGAAAAAGAGGCTGATCATAGAATATGAGATAAAAAATGAATCTAGAAAAGAAATATCAATTAGTATTGATCCATATATCGACGACTTACTCCTCAACTACACAAATAATATCCTAGAGGCACTTGAACTCACAGATACTACTGTAAGGATAAAGAGAAAGCTGAACGAAAAACTACCGAAAGGAGGATTGTATGCTGCGGTATCAGCATTTCTTCTTTATAAGATAGCCGATATACATGGCGAATCATTGGAAACCTACGAGATTATAGAATATGCTCGTTTATACGATGACTTCGAGCTATCAAGTGGCTGGGAATATGTGATTGACGCACTTAGATATAGTGCAATACAAGGTGGAGCAGTGGTATATCGGAACGACGAAGAATATGGAGAAATATCTCAGGCTAAAATAGATTGGTTCGAGGGGGTCGAGACGAAAAAAGTGAAAAAACAGAGATACAATATAGAGGACTACGGTCCAGATGTATATGGGGCAATAATCCATCTCATCGGCACTATTGTCTTGGAAGCTGCAATGCGAGTAAAAGAAAGTGAGGAATATGACCTGATGAAAATCCTCAAATCACTTATCGATGCCAATAATAACATAGCCGGATTATTTTGGAGAGATTTAATGAGGAAGACCGTGTACTCAAATGTTATATTTTCGCCGGGTCTTCCAGGGGAATTCGACATTATATATTTCTAGACGAATATATTTTGTGGGGGAGCAAAAAGCATGATCAAAGCACAGAACAAGTGCAAATCAATTGTAGTAAAATTTGGGGGAAGCGTTATCACAGATAAAACAAAAAGCTATACGATAAAACACGATGTCCTCGATAGACTGGCAAAAATAACAAAAGATTATTTGGAGAGAGGAGGAAGAATAGCGATAGTGCATGGAGGGGGAAGCTTTGGACACCACGAGGTAAAAAGAATAGAAGATGAGAAAGGGGTTCTAGAGTCATCTGATGCTCCACAAATACAGTATTCGATGCTTCTATTGGCCTTGGAGGTCTCTAAGACCCTTCTAAGACACGGCATACCGGCCGTGCTACATCCTCCGCACACACTGTGTGAAAAGCCTAGCGTTAAAAACTGTAGAATGTCGCCAATACTACGAGACTATACACAATCACTTGTACCTGTAACCTACGGTGACGCAATACCCTACGATGACAAGATATATATCATAAGCGGAGATGATCTAGCAGCAGCACTAGTATCAATACTCAACACAGATTGCCTGGTATACGTCATTGACGAGCCAGGAGTAATGACAGGTGAAGGCAAGATTCTAGAGACGGTAACGAGTCTAGGAGACCTCGAAATAAGGGAGAATAACAGGATAGATGTAACTGGAGGTCTACGTAAGAAACTCGAAACAGCTCTAGAGCTTTCTAATCATTATAGGGGAACTATAGTAATAACAAATCCGGACGGTTTTGAGAGAATCCTTAAGAGACAAGATATCACAGGAGTAGGAACTATTATCCGAGCTACTAGACCGGAGGATTAAGAAAATGGAAGACAAGCATAAACTCACGCTCTCGAGAAAACTAGACCATATACGTATAACGTTAGAAAGGAATGTTGAGTCAAAAGAATCGACTCTTCTAGAATATGTTAGATTTGTCCATGAACCTCTCCCAGAAAACAGTCTAGATGATGTATCATTAGAAACCTTTTTCTGTGGGAAGAAGCTTAGAGCCCCATTAATGATAACAGGCATGACTGGTGGACATCCCGAAACAAAGAAGATAAACAAATCATTAGCCAGTGTAGCCGGAAGGCTTGGTCTTGCCATTGGGGTAGGCAGCCAAAGGCCGGCATTAAAGGATCCTAGCCTCGCGGAAACATACAGGATAATGAGAGAAGTTGCACCTGAAGCTTTCATTGTCGCCAATATAGGTGCCCCACAGCTCTCTCTAAAAGAATACGGTGTCGAAGAAGCACAGAGAGCTGTCGACATGATTGATGCCGATGCCATCGCCATCCACTTAAACGTTGGCCAAGAGGTATTCCAGTATGAAGGCGATCCATATTATAGGGACGTAATCTCTAGAATAATAGAAATATCCGAGAACCTCACTGTCCCAGTAATAATTAAAGAAACAGGAGCAGGATTATCCTACAGGACTGTCCGCGTACTTTACCGAATGGGGGTAAAATGCTTCGATACGGCGGGTCTAGGCGGAACGAGCTGGATAAAAGTAGAGGCTCTAAGAGCACCAAGCACTAAAAACTACAGGCCTCCCGGCCGCCTAGCAGATTATTGGGGAAACCCGACAGCTATATCCATAATAGAAAGTAGGACAGCTGCCCCAACAGCCTGGATAGTGGGAAGCGGAGGAATAAGAGACGGTTACGATGCTGCAAAAGCAATAGCTTTAGGAGCAGATATCGCAGGCCTAGCACTCCCCGCACTAAGAATATTGTTAAGAGGCGGCGAAGAAGCATTAGAAAAGTACCTGCTCGATGTTCTATACCAGATTAAATCAGTTATTCTAATGACTGGAGGAAGAGGTGTCCCGGATCTTTGGAGAGCGAGGCTTAGTATTTGGGGTAGGCTAAGTGATGAACTAAGAAGTTTGGGAATCGACCCTATGAAATATTTGCTGTTCAATAGACTTAGACCCTTGGTGGAACGATGAGCGCCTTCACGATACTTGAGGAATACAGGTCAAAATACGAGTCTCTCGTAAACTGGTTCATGTATAGCGAACTCGCTGTTGGAGCACCCGAGGATCTCTATAGGGCCGCGTTCCATCTAATAAAGGCGGGCGGAAAAAGATTTAGGCCAATGATAGTTCTCAGTACTGCTAGAATGCTTGGCGGAGAACAGGCAGAGACACGGGCTCTTCCACTTGCATCGGCTGTAGAGATTCTCCATAATTTCACCCTTATACATGACGATATAATGGATAATGACGACTTCCGAAGAGGAGTACCAACTACGCATAAAATATGGGGGGTTTCCTTCGCGATTCTTGCGGGCGACCTAGACTATGCACTAGCATATAAGTCACTACTCATGTCAAAGAAGTACGGGCTGCAACAAGAGCGAATACTAAGAGCTGTGGAAATACTTACTGAGGCGACGATAAAAGTTTCACAGGGACAGGCATATGATATGAGATTCGAGAAAGAGCAAAGTGTAGACTATAATGACTATCTCGAAATGATATATCTCAAAACCGGGGCACTGATAGAAGCGTCAGCCAAGCTAGGGGCAGTAGCCGCAGTCGATGAACCCAGCCTCATCGAGAAGCTAGGAAACTATGGTAAATTCGTAGGAATAGCGTTTCAGATAAGAGACGACATACTAGGAATATACGGGGATCCCTCCAAGACAGGGAAACCTGTATACAGTGATTTAAAGAGAAGCAAGAAAACCCTTCTCCTCCTATATGCATACCAACACGCAGACGGGAGAGACAAGGAGATTCTAGAAAAAATATTGAATAGACAAAGGCTAGGTGAGGAAGAGTATGGAGAAGCGGCAGATATAATTAAGAGAACAGGAGCATACGAGTATGCCCAGTCTCTTGCGAATAAACTTGCAGAGAACGCTGTAAGGATACTTAATGATATTACAGCAGTGGATGAGAAAGCGAAAGAAGCTTTACGTGAACTTGCAGAGTTCTCTGTAAAGAGGGAAAAATAAACAGGCAAATAATGCTAGTGATCTAGTGGAGGAGTCATAACTATGGACGAGCTAAGAGACCTCATATATGGCTATGCGCTGAAAAATGCCGTAAAACACGGAGGACAGGCGAAACCAGGCAGTGTCGTTTCAATGATACTTTCTGATCGACCAGGGCTAAAACCCAGGGCTAGAGACATAGCAAGACTAGCAAAAGAAATTGTTGAAGAAGTGAACAAATTATCAATTAACGAGCAAAAGAGAATACTAGAAGAAAGATACCCCCACTTGTTAATCGAAGAGGAAAAAACAGAAGAAGAAAAGACTTTACCACCACTGCCTAATGCTGAAAAAGGAAAAGTAAAGACTAGATTCGCTCCCAATCCCGACTTCGTGATACATCTCGGAAACGCTAGACCCGCAATACTAAGCGACGAATACGCTAAGATTTATAACGGCAAGATGGTTCTTAGATTCGAAGACACTGATCCACGTACAAAAAAGCCTCTACGAGAAGCATATGATTTAATCAAAGAAGATTTGAAGTGGCTTGGAGTGAAATGGCACGAGGAATATATTCAGAGCCAGAGAATGAGCGTCTACTATGATATAGCCAGAGAGCTCATAAGAAGAGGATGCGCATATGTAGACCTATGTAAAGAAAGATCCCGCGAACTACTCCGGGCCGGTAAAGCCTGTGAAACAAGGAATAATTCCATTGAATGGCAGCTCGAGCACTTCGAGAAAATGTTGAATAGAGAGTATAATGAGGGAGAAGCCGTTCTAAGAATAAAAACGAGACTAGACCATCCTAACCCAAGCGTCCGAGATTGGGTTGCCATGCGAATAATTGACACCGTGAAAAACCCACATCCGCTAGTTGGAAGTAAATATACGGCATGGCCGACATATAACTTCGCTGTAAGCGTAGACGACCACCTAATGGGAATAACGCATGTCCTAAGAGGAAAAGAGCATCAAGTGAACACCGAGAAACAACTCTACATTTATAACTGTATGGGATGGCGTCCTCCAGAATTCATACACTTCGGCCGATTAAAACTTGAAGGATTCATAATGAGTAAAAGCTACATACGAAGACTCATGGAGGAGAACCCCGATAAGTTCCTAGGATATGATGATCCTCGATTCGGGACAATAGCCGGACTACGTAGAAGAGGCATTACACCCGAAGCGATAAGAACCGTAATATTAGAAGTAGGAATAAAGCCAGGCGACGCGAAACTCAGCTGGGCAAATCTTGCTAGTGTAAATAGAAAAATATTAGACGACAAAGCGGACAGAATAATGTTTGTAGACGACCCAGTAGAACTAATAGTAGAAGCAGACAAGTGCCTCGAAGCAAAAATACCCTATCATCCTAACAGGCCCGAGAAAACAAGAACGATCAAGATATGTCCAGGCGATAAGATCTATATTAATAATAGAGATAAAGCCGAAGAAGTCAGACTCTTGGGTTTAGGAAACTTCAAACTTGAAGAGAACAAAGCAGTCTTCACGGGCGAAAGCCTAGAATATGCCAGAAATAAAAAACTCTCGATAATACAGTGGACTCCTGTTGCTCAAAGCGTTAGGGTAGAGGTTCTTGTACCAAAAGAACTCGAGTTAATACGGGTGCAAGGATATGCTGAGCCTGCGATTAGGGAGTACAAGGTAGACGATAAACTACAGTTTATACGGTATGGTTTCATACGTGTTGACTCTATAGGAGAAAAATATGTGGTCGTCTTTTCACATAAATAATGTTCTCTTAGGGTTTGCTACTTTTCCTTAACTATCTCATCTGTGAAATACGTTATAAAAGGCATCGCGACTGCAGGTACTGCGAAGAAGGCGAACATAATAATCATTATTATTCCAAGATCGATAGATACAGATAGAAGCATTCCCGAAACCTCTATGTTCTCAACAGTAATCACACCAGTACCAATAAACGATAATGCATATAGAAATGCGAGGAGATTGCCTGCAGAGGAGAGGATTGGGCGGAATATAGTGCCCTTTAATGCCTTTGACGCAACTGAGAGTCCTAGAACAGTGAAGAGTATGGCATAGTATTTGGCCGAATACATTTCGATGGGTACTTGGGTGCCTCCACCGTATTTTTGTAGCAATAGGTTAAACAAGATCGGCAATACATAGAGAAATATAACTATCACGAGAAGAGCTTCAAGTATTCCGCTAATAGTGTTTCTAAGCATTTGCTTCCAGAATTTCTCCTTTTTAGCCACCATAAGAAACCACCATGCCTATGTCGTCTTTGTGAGATTCACTGATACCTTGTAAAGGCCGTAGACGCTGCCCTCAATGTGAATAGTATAGTTCGCAGGGTTAAACCTATCTAAAGGTACTCTTATCTCAACAACGTCTCCCTGATTCAATACTTCTCCATCCGTCGAGCCCACGAGTTCTCCATTAGAATAGACGGATATCGTATAGTTCTTTAGAGGTGCTGAGACGTTGTAGTCAAATACAAAGACTAGAGTGTTATCGGAGACCTGAGTAGTTATCTGTAGGCCATCGATGGTTTCAACAAACTGTATTAAGGGCACGGCTGCAATTACTAGGAGTAGTACTCCTGCGACCTGTATTAGTATTGTGAGGAACCGCATTAGCCCCACCGATCCATTATTTTTCGGTAGGGCATTTCTTTACTAGATCGACTCCCCTTCCCAAAATTATTGCTCCCGCCGCCAGAGCTATCCCAAGGAAGGCGATTTTCACTAGCAGGTTGATTAATACCTGTGCACTTATGCCTAGAATTACTGCAGCATTCTGTTCCGTTATCTCTGTTGCTAGCTGATATTCATTATACATCTTGTATCCAGCGGCGAAAACTATAAGCAACAGTATAACTCCTAAAACGATGAGTCCTAGTCCAATTGCAAGGCCTCTATCGCCTATCAAGCTACTAGACACCTCGATTCCCATCGTGCTATTAGTTATATAATGGTTGCAGCCGATATATTAGATTTAACAATGATCCATGTATTCAATAACAAGAGGGAATTTTGTATAGTAGTTAGAGGGAAAACTCTGCATTATATTTTATCGTGTCAAGCAATACAATGATCTTTGGAGGATAGAGGTTGAAGAAAGAGTTCAAGGTAAGTAGATCCGAATACGAGCTACTGAAAAAACTTGCAAGGATCGGAATAGAAGAAGCTGATATAGAGGAATTAGCCAGAGAACTTGGCGTCAATAAATCTACGTTAGAGAGTCTTCTAAGACTTCTAGCCGAAAAAGGAGTTATAGAAATAGAAGAAACAGAAGAAACCGGTTACTCGTTGACCAATAAGGGAGAGGAGGCTCTAAGCCAGGGACTTCCAGAGGAGCAATTAATTGATACGATTCTATCAGGTACTTCTAGCCTAGAGGAAATAAGGTCGAAGCTAGGCAATATAGCCGGTATTGCTATAGGGCAGGCTCTTAAAAAGAAATATATAATGATCAAAGACGGGAAAATTGTTCTTCAAGTAGATCCCGATCAGGCAAAGAAAGAGATCAGCAATCTTAAAATGATTCTCGAGAAAATCCCCGAAGGAATAAAAGAAGTCCCTAAAGACTTGCTGAAAAGAGGCCTCGTAAAGAAGACTAGGATAAAGAAAGAAAGAGTAAAGATCCTCGTACCGCTAGACGAAGTCCTCGATAACGTTGTTGTTGAAGTATCTGCGCTTACAAGGGATTTGATAAGGAGTGGAGAGTGGAGGCAAGTAGCATTAAAGAAATATGACATTACCGCTCTTCCGCCCCGAGAATACCCTGCTAGGAAACATTATCTATCCGAGTTCATTGAAATGCTTAGGGATATATTGAAGGAAATGGGTTTCAAAGAAGTAGAAGGCCCGATAATTGAGCTTGAATTATTTAACTTCGACCTACTATTCCAGCCACAAGATCATCCGGCTAGAGAAATCCATGATACTCTCTGGATAAAAGAAGGACGGGTTAGAGAAGTGATACCAGAAGAGCTACTAGATAGGGTAAGCAGAGTCCACAGTTCTGGATGGAGATACGAGTGGAGTGCCGATATTGCTAGAAGACTCGTCTTAAGGAGTCAAACGACTTCCGTCTCGGCAAGAATACTGGTATCAAAGCCAAAGCCGCCACTACGAGTATTCACACTGGGCAGAGTATACAGGAGCGATGTAGTAGATGCCACACACCTCCCAGAGTTCCACCAGCTAGACGGTCTCGACGGCGATAACGCATACACGTTCAGGGATCTCCTAGGCGTTCTCAAAGAAATATCGGAAAGACTAGGATTCGAGATTAAATTCAAACCAGGATACTTCCCCTTCACAGAGCCTAGCGTGGAAGGATACGTACGACTCCCCAATGGCAAATGGCTAGAACTATTTGGTGCAGGCATGATGAGGCCCGAAGTCCTCGAAATGGCAGGAATAAATTATCCAGTGGGTGCCTGGGGATTCGGAGTCGAGAGACTAGCTGCCGCTTATTATGGACTAACCGACATAAGACATCTCTACACAAGAGATCTCCGTAGGATACAGCTCTCCAAAATCAAGCTCTAGGAGGCGGAACGGAGATGCCAGTGCTTAAATTCAAAATAGACAATCTCCTCAAAAATATACCACATGCAGACTTAGAAACTATAAGAGATACATTGTTTCGACTCAAATGCGAGACCGAGATCTTGGAAGATGGATTCCTAGAAGTAGAAATAAACCCGGATAGACCCGACATGTATAGCTTAGAAGGACTAGTCCGTGCAGTGAAAGGACTCCTAGAACTCGAGCGAGGATGGTCGAAGCCCTCCACACATGATACAGGGATAGTTGTGGAAGTATCAAGCGTAGCTTCGAGACCATATATTGCTACTGCAGTAGTATATAATGTCAATATCAGGGACGACGAAGATCTAAGACAGTTAATCCAGTTCCAAGAAAAACTCCATGATACAATTGGTAGGCGAAGAAGGAAAGTGGCCATAGGTTTCCACGATCTCGACAAACTTCCAAGCAAACAAATATACTATAAAGCATTACGGATCGATGAAATAGAGTTCCCGCCTCTGGGAATTGGCTATGCAAAGAAAGCGTCGAAAATACTAATTGAAACAGAGCAGGGCCAGAAATATGGACACATTTCTCTAAAGGATAAACTCCATCCTTTCCTCCTAAGTGGATCAGACGTAATAGCAATGCCACCAGTAATCAACTCTAATATTACAAGAATAGAGGTAGGAACAAAGCATCTATTCATAGACGTGACTGGAACGAGCAAAGAAGCGGTAGAAAAAGTACTCGATATAATAGTAAGCAATCTTGCCGAGAGAAAAGGAGCATCTATCGGTCAAGTAAAGGTGCTTTACAATGATGTATATATAACGTATCCTTCTCTTAGAACTATAGAGACGGTTCTAGACCTGGACTATGTAAATAATATACTCGGATACTCGCTAGAGCCTCATAGAGCTATCGAACTCCTAGGCTATATGAGGTATAACGCATATTTCATGGAAGGTAAACGTATCCGGGTCGAGGTTCCACCGTTTAGAGCAGACTATATTTCCCCTATAGATCTAGTAGAGGATATAGCCATAGCGATAGGATACGAGAAACTTCAACCCTGCAGACCCGAAAAATACACTAGAGGCCAGCTACTCTATAAGAACGAGATAAAGAGAATATTACGAGACCTACTAGTCGGAATGGGATTCACAGAAGTAATGCAGCTCAGCCTCGTCAGCCCCGACGATGTCGAACCCATTCCCAGGAAACCAGTATTCATCAAAAACCCTGTCCAACGAGACTATAGCGTATTGAGAACAGACCTGATAATTTCCCTTCTTGGCGTGCTGAGGCAAAACCAGCTTCTCAAGAAGCCCGTAAAACTCTTTGAGATAGGCAGAATAGCATATCTCGCGGAAAACCAAGAAATAGTAGAGAAAGACATGATAGCACTAGCGGTAATGGATGATGAAATGAGCATAGAAAAAATACAGTCTCCCCTATACACGCTACTTGATATAATCGGAATAGAGTACTCTATAAGCTCGGAATGCACAGAGCAGATCTTCATACAAGGTAGATGTGGATCACTCCTTCTAGGAAATCAGAAACTAGCAGAATTCGGCGAAGTCAACCCGGAAATACTAGAGAAGCAGAACATAGAGTATCCAACAGCATATGCTAACATCGACTTAGAGGTGCTGACAAAGTGGAGCTCCAAGACACTCCACCGCCAGTGAGACTTCCATTAACGTGTATAGGCTTCAAGAACGTCAAGAAACGTATAATAGTACAAGGAGAAGAGTACCCTATAGCGTTGGACGCCGAGATAGATGCATGTATATCTATTAACGGTGAAAGACGAGGAGCACATCTATCTAGGAACTATACAGCAATAATCGAGACGCTTCATGATATAAACGTTGGTAAAAGTATCGAACAGTATCTTTATAGAATAGCTGAAAGCCTATTATCCCGCCATCAATACGCGACTAGAGCAACAGCGACTCTAAGAACGACTTATCATACTAGGATCTCTTTTTACGAGATATCGGGAGTAGAACCGGTACAAGTAGAAGTATCAGTAGAGCTCGAGCGTGAGAAGAAGACGCCGAATTGGTCTGTGTCTGTAGGATTATATGGTTTAAGTGTCTGTCCTAGTGCGCAAAGCACAATTAAGGAAAAACTAGGATATAATGACCTCCTAGCCCCTAGCCATAGTCAAAAGGTCTTCGCTAAACTAGTCATAGAGCATGGAGAGGATAGGATTATACGTATTGAGGATCTCGCAACAGTACTTGCACGAGCGTTTTCAGCACCAGCTTTTAGTTTTCTTAAACGAGACAAGGAAGCCCAACTGATAATATATGCGCATAGGAGGCCGAGATTCGCGGAAGATATAGCAAGATACGCGTTACTATACGCGTATAATTTATTGAGAGAGAAGAACTTCTCCAGGAATACAATTATAAGGGTCGATGTGGAAAGCATAGAAAGCATACATCCACAAAATGTATATGCGTCGCTGGCATTGAGTATTAGTGAAATAGAAGAATTACTCGATAGGCCTGACAGGTATCTCGACGAGCAACATTGACTCGTAATATGACTTAATTCTACCTCCCAGTTTTTTCACAAGCTTGTACGCCTTCGTGTTCTCTGGCATGATATATCCGTACACGTACTTTACTCCATTTTCATGCAACGCTTTATTCAGTGTATATGCGATTTTGGTTCCTAAGCCTCTTCCCTGGAATTTCTCTAGAACAACGATGCCGGCTTCTGCTTTGGTCTGATCTTCTGCAGGAATAGCCTCTGCAACTCCTATTATTTCTCCTGTATCAGCTCTCTCCGCGACAATGACGTAGGCGGGATTGGTTAATATTTTCTCCACGTATGGTTCAAAATATCTAACAATAGAGAAGAAACGAGTGTATATCGTTTCTGTACTTAGCTTCTCATAGAACTCGATTAGCTTCTCTTTATCGCTGGGACAAGCGCCTCTTAATACAACGGGAATTGTCTTACCATTAATTGTTATATTGATTTTGTCGAAAACCCGTCCACAAAGAGGACATGCCTTAATAGTACTAGTCTTATGCATAGTTGAAACCCATTAATTATATCATAGTGAGGCAGGGAATATAATTAGTAGGTAGAAAAAACTATGACAATGCAAATAGATGAATGCGTCAAATAAGGATTAGTCAGGGTCGTGATAGATGATACTGAGACTCGTAGTTAAAAAGACGGCTTTCATTGAGAGTAAGGAGATAAGGACAGGACTGCTCTCTGAAGGATACATGATCGACATGTATAGTGTAGAGCCCTCATATCTTTTATTGCAGTATCCGGAATCAATCGAGGTAACCAAAGGCGAACTAGACAGGTTTTATCGTGTAAAAAGGGGTCCATGGATACAATATTGTCGCTGGCATAGCGGACCCATAGACCGTAAAGACGATCCCTTGGAGCGAATATATTGTAATATAAATAGTGATAGTTACTGTAGGCAACATAAGAGAACTACAAGAGCATTATATGAGCTCTGCGTTACACTACATGGGGATAAAGGCCTAGAAATCTGTAAGCTCCTCGATAAGAAAGTATCAACGGAATACGTGGTTTATCTTACAGATTTTGGAGGATCGAAGCCGAAAGTTGGGATGACGAGGAGTTTTCGCTTTGTAGAAAGACTAGCTGAGCAGGCCCATATAGTCGCAACTCCGCTCTTAACCACGGATTCGGCATATGAAGCGAGAAGACTAGAGACTAAGATAAGTTCAAGTGGCCTGGCTCAAGAAATAAAGCGTCGGGCATTAAGAGTCAACAGGAGTATAGGTGAATCAGCAGCTCGTTTGAGTTACTGGGCTAATCGTATATCTGAGGCTCTGGGAATAGACTGGGGAGGTAGACTTCTCAGGATAACTCCTCCCGACGATCTCCAATACTATATGCAAATTGATCCTCAAAAGATAGCTGGCATGTCATTTATTGTCAAGGGTTTCTGGGGAGGATACCTGTTGGTTGAGACGAGAGAAGGACGGAAATACGCTGTAAACACCAGAGTGTTACAACATAGGGATTCATTAGATTTTATTGACTAGAGCATCTAAAAGTATTCTGAATACTCTTCTAGCAATATCGTTTACTATGTCTGGCTTTAGGAATTTCTCGTTTTTATCCAAAGGATTATTTGTTATAATCAATACCGATAGTGATCGGTATCCTCTTATGTACTGGACACCATACAGTGCAGCTGTCTCCATTTCAACTGCTAGTGCCCCTGATCTAGATGCCTCGCTGAGGATATCAGGGTTTTCGCTATAGAAGGAATCACTGCAGAAAACAGGACCTATATGGGTTTTGAGGCCTTCTTCAATTTCTAATCTCTTGTATACTTGCCACAGAAGGCTAGGGTCAGCAGAGGTACTTGGAGGTACCTTATCATAGTACAAGGATAAGCCACATGATCCGGGAAGATAACTGGCACCGCTGGCTAGAACAATGTCTCCTACTCGAATATTATTGTTTAATGATCCTGCGGTTCCTAGGCGGACAAAAGTTCTTGTCCCAAGCATGAAAAGCTCCTCGACTAATATAAGCATGCTGGGTCCTCCAATACCGTGACTAGCAATCGTTACGGGGAATCCCTGGTATTTGCCTGTATAGATAATATATCCTCTCTTTTTATTGGCGAGTCTCGCATCCTCTAATTCTCTAGATAAGGCCTCGGCCCTTCCAGGATCCCCCATTATAATTGCTATGCTAGCAACATCAGACGACTGTGCATCTATATGTACAGGTTTTCTCCTCATTGGAGCGTCACCGTGGATCCCGTATTATATTATGATCCGTTTCAAGCATAAATTATAGTTGGACTAACGGTGGTGCAAACATAATGAAAATAACCAGCATTGATCTAGGAGCTACTAACACGAGAATAGGATACTTCGAATACGATAAGGAGAAGTCCTTTTACAAATTTGCTACAATTAGAACTTCTGAGGGAGCAAAACTAGCAGACTGGCTAACGAGAAAAGTCATAGGGCTATCTCCTTGGAAGAGTCATCCAGATATCATAGTCATATCATCTTTTGGCCCTATAGACTATCGATCTGGAGCTATAGTAGAACCACCCAATTATCCTGCCAAGTATATACCTCTAAGAAAGGGATTCGAGTCAACGTTCAAAAATAGTATAATTCTCCTTGTAAATGATGCAGTGGCAGGAGCATGGTCCGAGTACTTGGGATACGCGATTAATAAAAACATAAGGGATCTAGCGTATGTAGCCGTTGGAACAGGAATAGGCGTGGGAGTAGTCATAGGAGGAGCATTACTATTAGGTAGAAGGGGAGACAGCCATGAAGCGGGTCATCTAGTCATAGATTATAGGTCAAGCACGAAATGTGGATGCGGAGGTATAGGCCACTTTGAAGCCCTCTATAGAGAAAGAGGAGCGCCGGGAAGTAGTACACTATACAATATTCTAGCTGCGGGTATCGCAAGCATAGTTTCGTGCTATGATCCGGAACTAGTAGCTCTCGGAGGCGGAGCAGTAATAAGGGGGTTCGATATAAGGAGGCTAGCTAGCCTTATAGCGGATTACTCATTTAACCGCAGGATACCGATTGTAAAACTGCACACATATGGTGAGAAAGCTTCAATTTACGGGGGAATGTATATCGGTTTGCGGCCTCCAAAGCAACTGTTAGAGCTTAATGGATGGTGACCCGCCACGAGGCAGAAGAGGATACTCTGGCTGCGCTCTGATCCAAAAGGGTTTAGATATCTAGACTACATGAGCCGCATATTGGAAGCTCAGGGAATAGAGATTGATATCCCTTACCCATTTACAGGACTTCGCGGAGATATTGCGGTTTTTAGAGCACCTAGAGACCCCGAGTATTATTACTATATTAAGGGCTTAGAAGAGAAGGGTATACCCTATATTGTCGAGCTTGACCCGCTAAGGGCTGTCTCATTATCCTTGATTTATCCTAGGAGCTTGTTTTTCAAAGTAGTTATCGGTATCGATCCGGGCGACAGGTGTGGGCTTGTCCTATTAGGGGACGGTGTTTTGCTCTATAGTGAGAAAGTGCAGTGTAATATTCTAGGAGAAAGGATTCGCGAGTTATCAGGATTAGTTGAAGCCGTCGAGTACAGAGTATATATTGGGGGAGGAACTGGGATAGACACCGCGTTATCTTCACTAGAGGGTAAAGGAATCAAGTATCGAATAGTAGAAGAATATAAGACAACTAAGGATCCTTCAAACGGACCGATATCTTCACTGCTCAAAGATAAAGATCTTGTAGCAGGATACACTATAGCGGTTCGAGGGGAGAGTCTGTGGGCTACTCGTCTTTAAAAGGATTCATCGAGGAGACAGGCTTCCTTGATTATCGTAGTAAAATTCTAAAAAGAGAATATGAAGCAGCGCTTCTCTTGAAAAAAACACAGGGTAAGGATAAACCAGTCTTGTTTAGGGTCGAGGACACTGAGGTGGACGCTGTTGGAAACGTTGTAGATACGCGTGAAAGGCTTAGAATGGCTCTAGGAGTGGAAAACGATGAAGAAGCATATGTAAAGCTAATGGAGTCGTTAAATCCAAATAGGTCGAAAATAATCGGTTTCGAGGATGACAGATATAGAGAGTTCGAAGAGGGCTTGCTCTCGCTCCCAGCCATAAAGTTCTATGAACGAGACGGCGGACTATACTTTACTTCTAGTATTGTCGCGGCATGTGTAAATGGCTTATGCAATGCCAGCATACACAGAATAATGGTTGTCGGCGAAAAAGAGGCTCGAATACGTATTGTGCCTAGACACCTATGGAAGCTTTATAGTGAAAGAAAAGCACGGAACGAGCCTCTCCCCGTAACAATAGTTATGGGTGTTCATCCAGCCTATATGATAGCCTCAGCTACTTCGCCGCCGCTTGGAGTCTTTGAACTCGACATAGGTAGCCACATCCTTGGCGGAGAAGAATTAATGGAGAGCCCAATAAATAAGACCCCCATCCCACGCGGGGCCTCCATAATAATAGAGGCGAGGCTAATGCCGGAAATGGCCGATGAGGGTCCATTCACCGATATTCTACTTCTCTACGATAAAGTAAGAAAACAACCCGTTCTCAAAATAGACAAAATATATGTTTCGAGAGAGTGGCCACTAGCACATGTTATCCTTAGCGGAGGCCTAGAGCATCTACAATTAATGGGGTTCCCTAGAGAAGCCCAAATATGGCAGGCTGTATCTAAGGTCGTACCCAAAGTAAAGAGCATCAGGCTAACTCCGGGAGGAGGAGGCTGGCTCCATGCAGTTATAAGTATCGCTAAGAATCATCCTGGAGACGGTAAGAACGCGATACTAGCTGCTTTCGCAGGTCATCCAAGCTTAAAACATGTAGTTGTCGTCGATACAGACATAGATGTGATTGATTCGGAAATGGTCGAATGGGCTATAGCTACACGGTTCCAGGCGGACAGGGACCTAGTAATAATAAGAGAGGTTCGGGGATCAACACTGGATCCAAGCGGGCGAGACGGGTACACTGCGAAGATGGGTATTGACGCTACAATAAAAGGAGATAACAAGGAGAAATATGAAAGAGCCAGAATTCCAGGTGAATGAGTCGTTGATGCTAACCAGAGAGGAGGAAGAAATATTATCTGGAAAACACGGTGAAGCTAAGGCTAAGGCTCTCGAAGTAATAATAAGAGTCGCCGAGTCTCTGGATGCGAAACGCCTGGTTAGAATCAAGCACGCACATATCTCAGGCGTATCATATGGAACTATTGGAGAACCAGGACTCGCGTTCATAAAAGAACTCTCAAGCCTTGGAGCCAAAGTATCTGTTCCATCCTCTCTAAACCCGATCGGATTCGATGAATCAAACCCCTTCGATCAAGAAGTGCTATACATAACACAGGACTTCTACCGAGGACAAATGGAAATACTCGAGAATCTAAAAAAGATGGGAATAGATCTACTATTGACATGTACTCCCTACTACACAACTATCTTCAGAAAATACGGTCTCAGATCAGGAGACCATGTTGCCTGGGGAGAATCCAGCGCAGTTGCATACGCGAACTCCTTCCTAGGCCTAAGAACTAATAGAGAAGGTGGACCACTAGCCTTAATGGCCGCGATAGCGGGGAGAACATATTATTACGGTATGCATATTCGCGAAAACAGAGTGCCCAGAGTCAAATACGTAGTAGATCTCAACGGTCTAGGCTATAACGAGGTCACACTTTCACTGGTAGCAGAATATATTGCCAGCATACACGAAGACGAGTCTCCCCCTCTCCTGCATCTTGACCCGAGGAATATCAATGAGACAACTAAAAGAGAGATAGCTGCAACCCTCGGTGCCGCGGGAAACATAGCGATGATCGCTATCCCGGGAATCACTAAAGAGGCTGAACAAGCAGATATAAGGAAGACTATTAGAATAAAGAATAACATAATTATAGCACGCTATAAGGAACTTGCACAGGACCAGGGCATTGATCCAGACTATTATTTCATAGGATGCCCTCATACCTCTGAAGAAGAATTGGAGATTCTCTCAAAGATAAAGAGTGGAGACAAACTAATAGTCACACTTTCCCGTGACGTATATTCGCGGAGAAAAGACCTAGTACAGAAACTAGTTGACAAGGGAGCCACAGTCCTTCGAAGCACATGTCTAATAGTCAGCAACCTTAGATCCAAAAACATAATGATAGCCACTAACAGCTACAAAGCATATTTCTATCTAACACGGAAAGGCATCAACGTATCACTTATCGATATAAAAAGTATGATTGAAAGATTAGGAGGCTGAGAACCATGAATATTGCAAAGCTAAAGCCGATTGTACCAGGAGAATTCATAGGAGAAATAGTAAAGGTCGAGAGACTAAGTTTCTATGGAGAAGTCGATGCCAAGCAGGGAAAGCTCTATGATGGTAGAAGTATTAAGGGCAAGGTTCTAGTTATAATGAGATCTCGAGGAAGCACGGTCGGTTCATACATTATCTATGGATTAAAATACTATGGTAATCAACCTCTAGGTATTGTAATGGTTAAAAGCGAGCCTATAGTGATTGTTGGATCAATTATTTCAGGCATACCATTGTTCGAGGGATTGCCGGTCGATCTCTTCAATAAGCTGAGAGACGGATGCGTATTGAGCGTCGACAAGGCTGGAAACTTAAGGATTCTCGAGTGCTGAAAGGATTTTTTCTAGAATTTCTCTAGAAACACTCTCTATAGTTCTTTCTTCCGGTTCAGACGCTTTGATATGAATAATTTTTACCCCGTTCTGCTTAGCGATTTCTAATACGCGCTGGAAAGTTTCCTTGATTATACTTAATCTTTCTCTTGTCTCATATGCTTCTATCTTTGCCCTAGATGTTATTCTCTTTATAGCGGTGTCTACATCTACATCGATATAAACTATTATGAATGCTTCGGGGACCACGCTATTGATGCTCCATACCCAGTCTATACTTGTAAAGGATCCTTGGTAGGCTATGCTCGAATACTTGTATCTGTCGGTTACAACTATATAGCCCTGTTCCAGGGCCCCACCGATTCCGCCACCGGGCAAATCGGGGTCTTCGAAGTAGTGCCATACTCTATCCGCAGCAAATAATAAGGCTAGAAGCCTGTTATCGGGATTAGGTAACGATAGAAATTTCCTAATTAGCTGGCCCACGGGCCCATAGGTTGGTTCCTTCGTGTAGACCGATCTAAAACCCTGGCTAGATAGAGACTCTACTAGTAGCCTTGCATGGGTAGTGAGGCCGCTTCCATCTATACCTTCTACTGCAACTAGTACTCCCTTTTCCACTACTAGACACCGTGGGGGTTCTTTCCAGGCGTAGTTCTAAATTGTCGATAACAGTATATAGGCTTGCCATGCCACTAGATATTATACTAGAAGGAACGTGATGCCTGTCCAATACCCTTTCCATTAGGGTAACCAAAGACTCTAGAGGATATGTCTTCAGTATGGTGAGAATATATTGGACGTAGTATTCCAGTTACTCGATATATCATACGAGGTTGAAGGCGGTTCGCCAGTAATAATTCTATGGGGAAGAACCGAGGAGAATAGCAGAATAGTAATTAGGTATAGGGGATTCCACCCATACTTCTATGCTGTACTAGAAGACCCTTCTAAGAGCGAAGACGTCACACGTAGAATAAAGGCACTCTCAGAGTCGTCAAGCCCCATAATCAATGTAGAACCTGTGAAAATGAAATACATAGGAAGACCCATCGAAGCGCTTAAAATAACAACCCTAATCCCTGCCCGAGTACGTGCGTACAGGGAGAAGGTCAAGAAGCTAGAAGGAGTCCTTGACGTGCTAGAGGCCGACATAAGGTTTTCAATGAGGTTTCTTCTCGACAAAAACCTGTATCCTATGAGATGGTATAAGATCAAGGATGTAAAAGAAGTTAATAGTGGAGCATACAGGGTAAAACACGTCTACGAGGCTTCGAACACAGAAATAATAGAGTTAGAAGAATACTCGAATAAGGATCCCTTAGAGGATCTAAGAATCCTTGCATTCGATATCGAGGTTTATAGCGAGAGGGGAAGCCCTGATCCACGGAAGGATCCAATAGTGATTATAGGTTATATTACGTCTGATATGGAGAAGCCCGAGCTCATTATTATGAAGGGCAAAAGCGACCATGTAGTGATCCAGAAATTCGTCGAGATCATAAGAGACTATGATCCAGACATAATAGTCGGCTATAACCAGAACGGGTTCGACTGGCTCTACTTAATAGAACGCGCGAAGATCCACGGGATAAAGCTCGATGTAGGGAGGAGACTTGGCGCAACACCTCAACCAAGCGTGTACGGTCACGTATCTGTACAAGGAAGACTCAACGTGGATCTCTATGATTTCGCCAAGGAGATACACGAGGTAAAGGTCAAGACCCTAGAAGAAGTAGCCGACTATCTAGGTGTAATGAAGAAAGAGGAAAGAGTAATCCTAGAATGGTGGCAGATTCCCGAGTATTGGAAGGATAACGAGAAAAGAGATGTGTTATTGAGATACACGAGAGACGACGTAATATCAACCTATAGGCTTTCGGGAGTATTCCTGCCTTTTGGCGCGCAGCTGAGCCAGATAAGTGGTCTTCCATTAGACCAGGTGATGGCGGCCAGCGTAGGATTCAGGCTTGAATGGCGTCTTCTAAGAGAAGCCAAGAAGCTAGGAGAGCTGGCACCAAATAGGGAAGAGCGACGAGAAGAGTCCTACACAGGCGCAGTAGTATTCAAGCCAGAGCCAGGAATCCACGAGAATGTTGCAGTCCTAGACTTTGCAAGCATGTATCCAAATATAATGGTAAAATACAATGTTGGGCCAGACACTCTGGTTAGACCGGGAGAGGACATTGATCCTGATAACGTTTATACAGCGCCATTCGTCGGCCATAGATTTAGAAAGAAACCTGACGGATTCTTCAAAAGATCAGTAAGCAAGCTACTAGATATCAGGAGGAGAATTAAACAAGAGATGAAACGGTACGACCCAGATTCTCCCCTCTATAGGCTTTTAAACGAGAGGCAGAAAGCAGTCAAAATCCTTGCAAACGCTACATATGGATACATGGGATGGACAGCTGCACGATGGTATTGCAGAGAATGCGCTGAAAGTATAACGGCATGGGGGAGGACAATTATCCTGAAAGCGGCTGAGCAGGCCCGGAAACTAGGCCTGAAGGTTATATACGGTGACACAGACAGCCTTTTCGTAACATATGACAAAGAGAAAACACGGAAGTTGATTGAGTATGTTGAGAACGAGCTTGGTTTTGAGATAAAGATAGACAAGATATACAAGAGAGTATTCTTTACGGAGGCGAAGAAGCGATATGCTGGGCTCACAGTAGATAATAGAATAGACATCGTCGGATTCGAGGCTATAAGAGGAGACTGGAGCGAGCTTGCAAAGGAGACTCAATTCAAAGTAATAGAGATAATATTGAGGAAGGGAAGTATAGATGAAGCTATCGATTATGTTAGAAAAGTGATACAACAGCTGTATGATAAGAAAATAGATCTTAGAAAGCTGGTTATATGGAAGACAATAACAAAGAGGCTCAGCGAATATGTAGCTGATCAACCTCATGTGAATGTTGCTAGGATACTTGAGAAAATGGGTTATAGGATAGTTCCCGGGATAAAGGTAGGATACGTAATAGTACGGGGCTCTGGATCTTTATCTAAGAGAGCCCGGCCATATTTCCTGGCTTCGATAGAAGACATAGACACCGAGTACTATGTGGATAAGCAAGTTGTACCAGCTGCGATGAGGATACTGAAGTATTTCGGTGTAAGGGAAACACAGTTAAAGACAGGGAAAAAGACAAGGAGCCTTTTAGACTTCTTCTAAGTTAGATCCGAGAATGTAAGATAAGTTATTTTTTCCGGTTTAGACTCTACCTTGCTGCCTATCCGGGCACCAATAAGTATTTTGACTCCCTTCTCTTCTGCTGCTTGCATTATACGTTGTGTTATTATTCCATCGAAGACTATTGCGTGTACGGTTCCTTCTTCAAGGGATTTTATCTCGTTAAAGAGGTCTCTGACCTTTACTCGTTTTATCTCGTTCCATTTATCATCGTAGAATACGGCTTCTAATGTGCCTTTAAGCTCGTTTATTGTATCGATAATAGTCTTCGGTATAGCTGTTATCTCCTTTGGTGTTTCGACTCTAGGTTTTGCCACGGATTTTTCTTTCTCTGGTTTTGCTTCGGGCTTCTTTTCCTTCTTTTCTTCTTTTGCTTTTTCTTTAACTCGTTTCTCCTCTGATGGTTCCTCTAATCCTAGTTGTTTTCGGACAGCGTGCGCTGGAACCATTTGGTTAAGGGATGATGCTATTTCTTTTCCTGTTAGTTGTTCTACCTCCATTCCTTTTGGCGCTCTAGCGACGTAGTCGACGTCTACTTGTAATAAGAGGTTCTTGAGGATTAGATCGCCTCCGCGGTCGCCGTCTACGAATGCTATGACTTTCTTCTTTTTGGCGAGTTCTTTTATTGTCTGCGGTATTTCTTCACGGGCCCCGCCAAGGGCTATTACGTTGTCGTATCCATATTTCATTAGGTTGATTACGTCAGCTCTGCCCTCTACGACTATAACTGTGTCTGCTTTTTCCACTCCTGGAGATGCTGGTAGTTTATCTGGCCCGTATTCGATTACTTTGATTTTAGTCGGCTTGGGTTTAGCTTCTGCCTCAGTTATTTTCCGTATTAGGTCTTTTACGTCGGGCTCCTGTTCCTTCATTAGTTTGATAAGTTCCTTGCTTCTCTCGATTATTTTCTTGATTTTTTCTTGTCTAAGATCTTTTATTTCTTCGACTTTTATTATGGCTGTATATGGTCCTATTCTATCGACGGTTTCTATCATCGCGGCTAGTATAGCTGTCTCTACCCGGTCAAGATTACTTGGTATCTGTATTGTTCCTATTGTTTTTGTTCCTTGGTACTTGATGTCTACGTGGACTCTGCCGATCTTGTCCTTGTTTTGGAGCTCTTCTAAGTTGAAATCCGATCCTAGGAGGCCTTCTGTCTGGCCGAATATAGCTCCTATGACGTCGTGTTTGTCTACTCTTCCGTTGACCTCTAGTCTAGCTTTTATTAGATATTTCATGCTATGCTGCACCTCCGCATCCGAGGTTGTTACTGTCGCGCTGTGGTCGTTGTCCAACATGAATTAGAATATACAGGAGAGTATTATAATACATAGTATTATTTTGTGAGCAAAAACTAGGAGATAATTGGAGTGAAGGCTTGTAGGGAGAATTGATAACAGTTACCTGGATATACTCGACATTATTTTCGCGATAAGGATTCTTGTCTCTGGATCTCCTAGTAATCTACGTCTAACAGGTTCGAGTAGCTCTATTAGTGCCTCTGCCGTTGCCTTTTTGAGATCTGCAGGGTGTAATTTGCCTTCTTGGAACTCTTTGATAAGGCTTTCTATCGAGCTGTATACTATTGTCCCACCGTACTTTTCAGGCCTTTCAACTACAAGCTCAAACCCATCCTGTGCAAACAGGATATACTTGTTTATCTCTATTATTGGGTTGAGATCTACTTGTCTAGCAGGACAATAGGCTTTCTTTATTTTTCTTCGTATTTCTTCGGGTGTATCGTGGAGGAATATAGTGCTGTCCGGCTTACTCTTGCTCATTTTCACATCGGCAAGGATGTCGTCGATTTCTTTAGAGGAGTCCATTCTTCCGGCTCCCCTTAGACTGCTTATGATAGGAGTGTGTAGAGCGACGGGTTTCTTTACGCCTAGTTTTTCAGCTGTGTCTCTTGCAAGCATGTGTGCTTTTCTTTGATCCATCCCTCCTAGTGCAATGTCTAGATCCATATAGAATATGTCTGCGACTTGCATCGCGGGATAGATAAGTTTACTTGCGTCTATTTCTGCTTCACTAGACTTTCTCCCCATTATTGTGAGGGCTCTCTTTATTCTCGCTAGGCTGTTTTTCTTAGCAACGCGGATGACCAGGGACCAGTATTCTTTGTCTGAGGCTAGATCTTCTGCGTCTACGAAGTTTATTTTTTCTACCGGTATTCCTAGGGCCTCCATGGATAACCTGATTATCCTAGTCGAGGCCCTTATTAGGTTCATGTCTCCGCCTAGTTTGTCATTTATATAGGCGTGCCAAGTGGCTTCAAGGATATTGAAGTTTATCCCGGCATCTACGAGGTCTTTTACCTTAAATACCCATACTAGCCAGCCAACGTGCATTAGCCCGCTCGGCTCATATCCTATGTATCCTTTTAATTTCTCTCCAGATTCTAGCTTTTGTTTTAGTTCTTCTAATGTAACCACTTCGGCTAGATTCCGGGTTATAAGCTTCAATTTATCGTCTATATCCATTTCTAGCACCTGGTTCCTATCCGTTAATGGATTGGCTAAGTTCTATTTGTTTTGCTTGTAGGAACGCCGATATTAATCTTGTTTGCTCTGGTCTCAAAGCACGGATTTTCTCGAAATATTTGATTTTATTCATAATATAGAGTTCCCATGATGGTCTGAGAGCAAAACAAATATAACAACCCAGCCTTAGAAAACCCTTTTCATATAACGCATTTATCCTATAGCCTTCCGAGAGAATATACAGTATAACGTGGGCACCGGACCAGTATTTGAGAGGAGCAATAACAGGTAGACCGAGATTCTCATCGATCCTCATAGGAGGCCTTAGACTCCTCCTAACGCTCTCCGCGTCTCTATCGCCGACAATAATATACCTAATGTTTTCTGCGTTTATTAATCGTTTTACGGTTCTTCTAAGTGCATCAAGCTTTCTTCCCGTACACCACCGGTAACGGGGATCTGGAAGAGGCATATTTTCATAGAGTAATCCTTTATCTACATCGGCTTTTGTCTTAACGAGGTTAACTCCAAGCCTCTCTGAGAGGTACTCGGCATAGTGTTCGTTTTCGACAAAGTCTATGCCGGTATCTACGTATACTGCGTATATGTTTGAAGGATCGAAATACTGAGAAGCAACTATTAGTGCTGCGGCAGAGTCCTTGCCGCCGCTCAATGGTACGATTACTTTACTGTGTTTATCAGTATTTTTGCTTAGTATTTTGAGGCTTTCTCCTTCTAGGAGTTTTGTGACGTGGCTATTGCGATCCAGTAATCGATCTAGATTTACTGGTACAAAGTTTTTATTTGGCCGATTATTGTTCTTGTCGGTAAAGTTATGTATTGTGGGTCTTTCTTTTCCTCGCTCAAATGTTAACTCTATTCGTCGGAACTCGTCAAAATACACTATGTGTTTTCCTTTTGTATACTTGAACATCACAGCTACGCCGTCTTTATTATAACTGGTTTTGTCGTTTATCCCTGAGAGTTCTGCTAGGAGCCGGAATCCATTCTTAGTCATTAAGTATGTGTCTCCTTCTGGATGTATGGGGATTTGTGGTAGAAGAGTGCCTGGGGTGTTAGCAAGTATGAATGAATCCTGATGCCACGAGGTTAAGAGACGTAGGCGGGCCCTGCCCCAGTTCAATAGAGACACTATCATTTCGAGAGTGCTATTTCTCAGCTTACTGGTCTTGGCCATTATGTATGCTGTGAAAGGATTGTTTCTTGTGAGGCTCTCTATACAGGGCTCATGTTCTTTCCTGCCTAGTAATATAATTGTGAATGGTTCTAGTTCTTCCTGTACTGCCTTGCAGAGTTGCTCGCCACGGTATCCTCCCAGGGAGACTATTTCGTAGTGATCCTTTGAATCAAGTATTCTCTCTATAGCATGTTTTACCGCACTTGCATCTTTACGGCTTCTAACTAGTATTTTCATTTTCTTCTTCGACCCGTATGCCACGAAGCATTATGAGACCTGTGGCGCCTAAAAATGCGCCTATAATTATAGAGATAAATGCCAGGCTCACCCTTATTAGCTGGATTAGGAGCTCGGCGCTAGATACTAAAACTAGGTAAGCGTATCCCACTCCGATAAACGCTCCCAGAATTATTAATATAACGGAGACGAGTATTATCCTAGTGTTCATCTGCCCGCACCTTCATACCATGATTTAGATACGTAGATGATTATAATTTATCCTGGACTAGCTACATGGATATATTATGGTGTAGCACGTGGTTGATAATTCTCGCGGGAAGGGACTTAAGAGTGCCTCTATCGTGGAAGATAGCGTTGGACGCCAATACCATATAATGATAGCGCCGGGAGAGATAGCAAGATATGTTCTTTTGCCTGGAGATCCGGATCGTACCGATTTAATTTCCTCTCTCTGGGATAGTAGGAAACTCATAGCCAGCCATAGAGAATATAGAACCTATACCGGCTACTATAAGGGGACAAGGATCTCTACAACGAGTACAGGCATAGGTGCTCCCAGTACCATTATCGCTGTTGAAGAGCTACTCCGAGTCGGAGCAGATACTTTTATCCGTGTAGGAACCATGGGCGCGATAAGATCCGATATAAAGCCCGGGGACCTAGTCATTGCGACAGGTGCTGTAAGGCTTGAAGGAGCCTCTAAGGATTATGTTATACCGGAATATCCGGCCGTTGCCAATTATGAAGTGGTCTTAAGTCTAGTAGAGGCGGCGGAACGCCTAGGTGCAAGATACCATGTCGGCATAGTTGCCAGTACTGACACGTTCTATCTTGGCCAAAGCAGACCCGGATACAATGGATACACTAATACCGTATCCGCTACACGTCTCCCTGAACTAGCCGCCGCCAGAGTGTTAGGGTTCGAAATGGAGTCCGCGGCTCTTTTCACTGTTTCCTCTATATATGGTGCTAGGGCGGGATGCATTTGTACTGCTATTGCAAATAGGATTAGCAACGAGTTTATACCGGGTAAGGGCGTACAATTGGCTTCGAGGGTAGCATCAGAGGCGGTAACTATACTATCTGAGATAGATAAACGTAAAGAAGGGGTAGGGAAGAAATGGTATTATCCCAGCCTGTTCCATGGCATATAGCTGTAGGCAATATCAACTTAGATATAAGCGTATCTTTAGACTACTATCCATTGGAGGACTCCCACGTATTCGCGAGATCGTCTTGGATAGGCCTAGGAGGAGCAGCTACAAATTACGCGGTAGCAGTCGCCAGCATAGGCCATAGATCGTCGCTAGTAGCACGAGCAGGAGGAGATGCTGTAAAACTAGGCCTGATCGATGAACTCAGCGCGAATGGAGTCGATATAGATTACGTGCGTATAGTTCCGCATGAAAAGACAGGAACAGTTATAGTCATATTAGTACCCGGAAACTCTTCCCGAACAATAATAACCATACGTGGAGCCAACGAACTACTAGACGCCGATATAATTCCAAGAGAAAAACCAAATATCCTTCACTTCGCCAGTGTAAGATCTAGAATAATCTTGTCGTACTGTAAAAGAAACAACGGCAATGATGTGAGAATAACTTATGATCCCGGAGGAGAGGCTTACAGGGCCGGCTTAGAGGTAATGGATGTAATTTCGTGTGCCGAGACGATATTCTTAAACGAAAAAGAACTAGAGGCACTAATGAGAAGAGTCGGCGTAGATAATCCTCTAAGTTTATTGAAGAACAGGGCACAGAGAATAATAGTTAAACATGGCGCCGGAGGGGCTACCTTCATCTCGAGGGAGATCTTACTAACCGCGTCTCCTCCAAAGGTGGAAACAGTGGACGTGACAGGAGCAGGGGATGCTTTTGACGCCGCGTTCAATGCCTGGATGCTGGAAACAGGCGACATCGTGGAGTCTTTGAAAGCGGCTGTTGCTGCTGGCGCCGCTAAAACAGTCCGGAGAGGCAGCAGCAATATGCCGTCTAGGAAGAGTATAGAAAGGCTAATGAACCTTGTGAAAATAGAGGAGGTTTCAGGCAGTCTGGATAGTTTGTTTAGATAGTGCCTCTCTTAGCTGTTTTATTTTTCTTTCAGGTAGAGGAATTTCGGCTTGTTCTGCGGCTTTAACTAGTTTGTCGAGGAATTCTATTGGAGCTAGTGCTTCTCTAGGGTTGTCTAGGTCTACTACGAAGACCTGGTTTTTCCCGGGATCGTAGAGTCTAACTATATCGACTTGTTTACCTTCGCGGGTGATCCGATATACGTCTAGCTGGAATAGTCCTAGCTCTCGTACTATATCCTTGTATATAGTGTAGATTTTCCTGCTAGTCATATCCTATCCACCCTACATCCGCTAGCCCGTCCCAGGGAGATATAAGAGTATTGTTAAAGTAATAAGTGGTGGACAATGATGAGAAAGATGAAGGTTACGCTAGATATTGTTTCTTTCGTAGAAAGCGTGAGGATCCTCACGGGGAAGCGTTATATCTCGATTAAAGACGTATCAAGGATACTAGGCGTTGATGAGAGAACTGCTGGGCGAATACTTTCCAAAGCTGTGAGCATAGGTATTGCTAAGAGGATCTCTAGGAGAGCAGTTTTATTCGTTGATGACCCGTGGTCTGCATTTTGTTGTGCTGATGATAGCAGTATTGATGAATAGTATGACTAGCCATAGAATACTTGTAGCGATATACAGTTTTCTCCCTGTTCTACTGTAGACGAATATGCCTAGGATAATAGATATAATTATGACGACAAGGGATAAGACTCCCCATTTCCGTATCTTTTCTACATACATACATTCTTGATCAGTTCTCCGAGCATCAGATGTTCTAAATGATCTTTCTCCCACTCACGACACCTTCCTTACATAGTTCTCTATAGATTAATAGATTAATCAAATTAAGAGCATAGCAAGCATACATGGTCTGGGGATTAGGATGTCTAGAAGGTTATTTAGAGACGAGAAGGAGATTGAAAAGATAATACTGAGATGCTTGGAGTCTCTGGGAGAAATATCCTCGTTCACAGAGCTTATACAGTATTTACCTCCTAATACAGACTTGAGAACTGCGAGGAGAGTATTTGCTTCTCTTGTTAAAAAAGGAATAATTGTGAGGAGACCCGACTACAGGAAGAAACGACTAGTGTACAGTTTATCTTGATATGTCTTTTAGTATATCTGTAATAATCTCTAATCCTTTCCATAAGAGTTCTTCTTCTATTACTAGTGGAGGCGCTATTCTTATCGTTGAAACACCTGCTCCTATAACAAGGACTCCCTTCTTGAAACTCCTAGTTATTAGCTCGGCTAGCTCTTCCTTGGCAGGCGTCTTTGTATCTCTGTCCTTAACGAGTTCGACGCCTATCATGAAGCCTTTTCCTCTTACATCTCCTATGAGGCTGATTTCGTTGGAGAGATCCTTGAAGTACTTGATTATTTCTCCTCCAAGCCTCGATACTTTGTCGAGTAGTTTTTCCTCTTTAATAACGTCGATAACTGCCGACATCGCTGCTAGCGCAACGGGGTTACCTCCAAACGTAGAGGCATGGGATCCTCCTGGAAGACTCATAACTTCTCTCCTACCTATTATTGCTCCTAGTGGAAGTCCGCCTGCAATGGCCTTTGCACTAGCAATAATATCAGGCTTTATGCCCCAGTGTTCGATAGCGAACCATTTACCTGTTCTGCCGAAACCTGCCTGGACCTCGTCATCTATGAGGAGGATGCCATGTTTGTCGGCCAGGCTTCTTAGCTTTGGGAAGAAGTTCTCTGGGGGAACCACGTATCCGCCCTCTCCCTGAATAGGTTCAAATATGAATGCGGCTACTTCGTTTGGATCGACTAGCTTTCCAAGTATCCAGTCCTCTATATATGCTATTACTTGCTCGCCACACTCTTCAGGCGTCTCGGCCTTGAAGGGGCATCTATAGGGGTATGGATATGGTACGTGGATTATGTTTGGTACTAGTGGAGAGAAGTATCTGCGTTGTACTGGTTTGCTCGACGTGATGCTTAGAGCGCCCATTGTTCTACCATGGAATGCTCCGAGGAAGCCTATTATATAGGGACGTTTGCCCTCGAAGTATCCTCTTGCGATTTTGAGCGATCCCTCGATTGTTTCGGCTCCACTATTTGCAAAGAATACTTTAGCAGGAGAATTAGGAGCTATTCCGACGAGTTTTCCTGCCGCTATTACTGCCTCCTCGTAGTAGAAGTCTGTTAGGCTGAAGTGGATAAGTTTCTCAGCTTGTCGTTTAATTGCCTCTACGATCTTAGGATGTGTGTGCCCAACATTGCCCACTGCAAGACCACTGTTCATGTCTATATAGAGGTTTCCATCGACATCTTCTACAATTGCGCCTTTCGCAGTCTTGACGACAAGAGGATACCAGCGGACAAATGACTGCATGAGTAGTTCGTGGTCTCTTTCCACGATTTCTTTAGCTTTGGGTCCTGGAGGCTCGACTCTAATTAATGGAACACTTGTCTCCCTGGACACTAGGATTCACCTCTTTAAGTTGAATAGTGACCTCCTATAAATTTAGGGGGATCCCGTTGAAGAAGACCTGTGAGGGCTTGGAGCTCGTAGAGAAGAAAGTTATTAACGGAATTATATCGTTCAGGTTCAGGATAAAGGGAACGAATATCTACATTAACATCTGGGCTGAGAACGTTGAGGAAGCGGCAAAAATAGCTTCTAGCAAAGCCGGAAAACTTGTTAAGTGCCAGCAGTAATGGAGTCTACTTAATTACTATATTATCTCCTCCAAGAATATACTTCTCGCCTGACAAGGTCTTCTCTCTTTTCCAGATTGGCACCTCGCTCTTTACTCTCTCTATAAACTCTATAAGAGCCGGGAATACGTCCTTTCTACTTATACCGCTAACGCCGAGTATGAGGGTCACGTCGCCCGGTAAACGTTTTCCCGTATAGTGTATTCCTGCTACCCGCCTCACTCCTTTTTTCCTAGCAATATCTTTAGCAATTTTTTCGAAGAACTTAGTAGTTATCTCTCCTGCATCCTCGTAGTCCAGATATTCTACCTTTTCTCCCTTGTTTAGTCCCCTCACGGTTCCTATGAAGAGTAGGGTAGCTCCCGTATCGTCTTCTAGATCTCTGGTTAGAAAAGAGAGCACCTCATGTATCATATTGTCTTGATCGTCGTTAGGAGATGCAAGTCTGACCATTATATTTGAGCCTCCGGCTGGAGGAGGCATTACATGGACTATGCCCGTATGTATGAAATCATTATACTCTAGCCTATGTCCTTCTTCGTCTATTACTATTAATTCTAGACCGGTTTCAGTAAGGAGCTTCTCTAACCCCGGTATAACGTCTGTTAGAGCCTGTAACAGTGATGAAACCCTATTATCTTCTACGTCTATGAATAGTGTATCTTTACCAGCCAACCTTTTCAAAATACTGTAGAGTTTTACTTCTATACGGGTCACGCTACTAGCACCTACGACGACTCAGCATTATAATAGTATACATGCTGTCGTACTAAAATACTTGAATATATTAGTGATATGCGTTCGCGATTAGATTACTTTTCTCGATTTCTCTTTCTTTATTTGTAGTGCCTCGGAAAGTTCTCTTGTGAGTTCTCGGAGAGCAGGTCTTGCACAGTCATCATCGAGTCGTTCAAGGAGTAGTTTGAGGAACTTTGCGGCACACCTGCTACTATGAAACGTTAGAGCGAAGCCTGACTTCTCTAAGACGATACCCTGGCCTTCTGGGAATGGTCTACCGCATATCATACATTCGTAATATTTTTTGCTCGGCACCTTGTTATCCACCTTCTAATTGAATGTATAGGCGGTAGAATTAATAAGATCCGAATACGCTATACGATCAGGTAATACGTGGTTGGTTAAGATATACTCTCACTAGACGTGATAGCTCGAAGAGCCAAGGGTATAACGCGGTGCATGTAATATGATGGTGGCGAAGAAGGCAATAGATATGTTGGATCCAGAAATAAGAAAGATAATCGAGAAAAGAGGCTGGACCAGTCTAACGCCTATCCAGGAGAAAGCAATTCCAGAGATATTAGCGGGCAATAATGTACTCATAATGGCTCCAACGGGAGAGGGAAAGACGGAAGCCGCCCTTCTGCCTATATTATCTATAATAAAGAGGGAAGGCGTAAAACCAATCTCAATGATCTATGTTACTCCTATGAAGGCCCTCATAAACGATCTCTATCATAGGATAAGCTGGTGGACGGATCAACTAGGGCTAGTTGTTGCAAGAAAACACGGCGATACAAGTAGCATCGAGAGAAGCCGTCGACTAAAACAGGTGCCGCACATCCTTATAATTACACCGGAGAGCCTCGAGATAGATCTGGACTGGGCACATAGGATACGTAGGTATTATAAGAATCTGCGCTGGGTCGTTGTAGACGAGGCCCACGAACTGCTTAGCGGGAAGCGCGGGGCACAATTCGTTATTCAATTAGAAAGACTGGCGAGACTAGCGGGAAGAGATATCCAGAGAATAGCGCTTTCAGCTACGATAGGAAACCCTGTGAAGGCCATCGAGCTATTATCTGGCAGTAGCAACCGTCCAAAGAAAATAGTTAGGTCCCGGAGTAGTAAACGTCCCGAACTAAGAATAGTATACGTAAAGGATACTACTGGAGATATATGGCTAGAAGCCTCCAACAAGATCCTGGAAGAAATAGAAAAGCCAAGCCTAGTATTCGTAAACAGTAGGTACGTCGCGGAGAGGATCAAGGACGCGTTGGAAAAAATTGGAGCGGACGATGTATATGTTCATCACTCAAGTGTATCCACGGAACTACGATTAGAAGCTGAGAGCAAGCTCAGACAGGGAGAACTCTCAGCAGTTGTATGTACAAAAACCCTGGAAGTCGGAATCGATGTAGGAAAGATAAAAAGAGTTATACAAATAAAGGCTCCTGGAAGAGTATCAAGCCTTCTTCAGAGAATAGGACGAAGCGGCCATAGAATCGGGGAGAATCCAAAGGGAACAATCATAGCACTGGGAGAACTTGACCTAGTAGAATCAGTCGCAACAGGGGTAATGGCAGTAAGAGGACTTCTCGAAGACACAATTATATCAAGAGTACCTCTAGATGTAATCTCCAAGGAAATACAAGGAATATTGCTCGAACGAGGAGAAGCCTCGAAAGAAGAACTCTACCATATGATAATATCGCATCCTAAAATCAATATATTACCGAATGAATACGAGGAACTAATAGATTATCTAATAAGTCAAGGAATAATAAGAGAAAAGGAAAACGGAAAGCTACGACTGGGATCAACGTTCTATAAGATATGGAAATTTAGAGGAGATTCTTACACAAGAGCGTGGTGGTCAAGGGACTTCTCCGAGTTCTTCTCAACTATAAGCGATAGAGACTCCTTCGTCGTAAGATACAGAGATAAAACGATTGGCTATATCGACTCTATATTCGTCTATAAACATCTACGAACAGGAGACACTATACGCCTAGCAGGCAGATCATGGTACGTTAAACGAATAGACGAGAACCTAGCCAAGGTCGAGGTAGAGCCTGCGAGCGATCATGGAGAAGTCCCATTATGGAGGGGCGAAGGCCCAAAACGGGCTAGAGAACTAGCAAAAACAATGATAGAGATACTATCAGGAAAACAAAGCATAGAAGACATAGAGCTAGATCCATTGGCTATGAGAATTGTCAAGAAATGGATAAACTACTATAGCAGCAGACTAGGAATAGAAAACCTTGAATCAAGCATAATCTATGAGACCTATGGCAGAGAAAAAATATTAACGGCCCCACTAGGATCAGGAGCCTCGGAGACCCTAGCACTAATTGTAACTCACATCGCATCACGCGAGATTGGACTAAACGTATATTACAGAACAATGTTTATGGGATTCAGCGTATCAATAGGCGAATTAAATCCGATAGATATCCTCATGGAGCTAGACCTGGACGAATTCGATGAAATACTCGACTCAGCCCTTGAAAAGAGCCCATATCTATACCAGACTATTCGCGATATACAGTTATCATTTGGAAAAATAGGCTCTACTGACCCAGAGGAAGACGAACTATTATATAGAGAGGCTAAGCGACAGATCCTTGAAAACTACTTAGATATCGAAGGAGCCAAAGAATTCATCAAAAAATTACAAAGCGGCGAGCTAAAGGTAAGAACACCCTATGTATCGGGAATAACGCCAATAGCTAGGCAAATCCTACTAGCACCACCTATCAAACCCTGGATACCGGATCTCGCAGGTAGAATAGCACGACTCTTAGAGGGATCAGCATTCACAATATTCGAGCTCACAGATATACTCGACTTGTCAGAGAAGACAATAGAGTCAAAGATTAAAGATATGAGAAAAGAAGAGTATGGCGAGAAAAGAGTCGTAGGATTCATAGACATAGACGAAGACGAGTGGAGATGGACTCTCTATAAATCACTAGAAGAAGTCGTAAACTCAGAAGAGTTCGAGAACAGTTTCAAGCCGTCGAGACTAGATGAGCCGATGAGAGTATATGTGAAGAATGATCAAGGCCATAGACTCCGGGAGATAATAGTCACTCCCAGACTACTGCTTGAAAACTGGGAAAGACTAGAGGAAGTGCTCCCACAAAACATCTACTATGTAAGAGTAATATCGGCTTACGGATATGGAGGAAGAGACGACATATCGGTCACACACTATCATGTCCCGTTAAAAGCACTTCGATACTTACTATTAAACGCGGCCGCATACCTTCAAAGTAAAAACGCAGGATACTACTGGTAATAGATAGCGGGGAACAGATATTGGGGAATTCATCACAGATGTATAACAATACTCTATTAACAGAGATCGATGATATCTATACCGCCCTATCATATTCGCAATACTTGTCTCGAAACGATCCCGAATGGAGAACTATTAACGAGAGGATCTCTGAGCTAGTTAATAAGATTGAACAAATATACACAACGTTTAATTCGACTGGAGTTACACTACCTAGGAAACTCAGGCTATTAGGTAAAGATCTCGCTAGAAATGTAAAGAAAAGAGACATCTATTCGACAGGTGTTACCTTACGAAAACTAGAGGAACTGGTCGAAAAAACGTATCCTTTAAGTAAAGGAGCTAATCGATTTATAATTAATGGTAGGTCACTCCTTTCATTATCCTTCATGGCACTGACAGCTGTACTCCTATATTCCACCCAGTCGGCAATTGAAATCCTAATGCTAATAATTGTGCTTGGCCTCCTATTATCATCGCTCCTCCTTCTAAAGACTAGATATTATATGTTTGTAGTATCAGCCGCATTCCTAGTAGAAGCATTTGTACTTTTAGCCGCTAGGTACGGAAAGGGATATGGTATATTGTATGATGGAGTTCTTGTTCTCTTAGTATTATTGTTCCTAGTAGGGCAAGTCGAATCGATAATGATAGCCAAAGATCTGAGAGAAACTGTTGACGAGACCATGGAATCATCCAGTAGAAATGAAATGAGTTTTTAGCTAGAAATAGTTACTTCTCGTTAATAATTTACATATTCAAATATTAATGCATCGAAAAATAACAATAAACAAGTAGGGAAAACTCGATTAAGGAGGTAGAACGAACATGAAGTTTGGAGATATGATATACACTCCCGAGGAAGCACCCGAACAAGTTATCTCGAAGGCTGAAACACACACTCCAAAAATCGAAGCACCCGAAAAAGTAAAGAAAGGAGAACCTTTCAAAGTACAAATCACAGTTGGTCCCCATGAGATGAAGCCGCATCACTCAATCAGATACGTAGAAATATGGTTCTACGAAGAAGGCAGAGCTTTCAACCCTGTAAGAGTAGCAAAAATAGAATTCGAGCCCGGATACACACTCGCAACAGCAGAACTAACACTAACACTTGAGAAAAGTGGAACCCTTTACGCGATAACCTATTGTAATCTTCACGGCCTATGGGAAGCAAGAAAAACTATACAGGTAGAGTAACCAAAATCTCCCCTCCTAACTCTAGAAGATCCAAGTATAGAACTTCACTTTTTTACTCATCTATCCTCGACGCGTCTTAAAGGATAAAGAACAACGCAATGGAATTCTCTTATTGTTATCATGGTATTACTGGGCCTGTACACTACTTATACTAAACTAGCCGATAAGCGTAGCCACTGGAGTACACTATTGCTCTACTAAAACTTATCGATCAGTATCCGGTGGGGGCTATGCATGGAATAGAGCCTGTACTAGACAAGATGTGTCCGAACTGTGGAGGACCAATATCTGCTGAGAGACTCGAGAGAGGACTGCCATGTAAAAGATGCCTACCAAACGATAACTACTATACAGTCGAGGAGATAGGAAAAGCACTCGAGGCCAGAAGAACACTCCTTAATTATGCCTGGGTCTATGCATTAGAGAAAGAGTACGATAAATTCCGGGTATTCTTCGCTAAGAAAACAAAATCCGAGCTCTGGAGCGCCCAGAAGAGCTGGGCGAAGAGGCTCTTATTACTCGACAGTATGGCTATCATAGCCCCCACCGGAGTCGGTAAAACAACGCTTCTAAGCGTTTACTCAGTATACAGGGCAGAGCTACAAGGATGGAAAGTACTATACTTGGTTCCCACACAGAACTTGGTTACACAAACAGCATCAAAGATAACGAACATGGTAGGCGACGATATAGTTGTATACTATACTGGGTCGATGAGTAAGAAGCTTCGCGAAGAGGCTCTAAACAGAATCGCTAATGGAGAATACAAGATACTTGTCGTAACAACAAGCTTCCTTCAACGAAACTTTGATCTCCTCGAGAAAAACGCCCCCTTCAAGCTGATAATTGTAGACGACGTAGATAGTCTTCTAAGAAGCGGTAAGAACGTCGACAGAGTCCTCAAGTTAATGGGCTATAAGGAAGACCACATACAGACAGCCGAAAAACTCGTCAAGACAAAACTAAGATTCTATCAGGCTCTTTCAGCAGGACAAGAGAAAAAGATAGACGAATTACAGCGTGAAATAGCAGAGCTGGAGGGAGAACTTAGGCTCTTCGAAGATACACCTATGAGCCAGCTAGTAATCGCCTCTGCCACCGGACGGCCGAGAGGGATTAAACACCTATTATTCAAGGAGCTACTCGGTTTCGAGGTAGGTGGTGGAAGCGATTATATGAGAAGCGTGGATGATACCTATCTTGTTACAACAGATCTAGCTAAGGATCTAGTAAGAATAGTGAAAACCCTTGGGAGAGGAGGCGTAGTATTCGTATCACAGCTTCACGGGAAACCTCTAGCTAAACTCTTAGTCGAGAAACTCAAAGGTGCAGGCATCAAAGCGGAGCTAGCACTAGCAGGAACACGAAGAGCTGTTAGCAAGCTGGCCTCAGGCGAAGCAGACGTAATAGTAGGAGTGGCATCAAGGTACGGCGTAATAGTGAGGGGACTTGATCTCCCCGAAACCATTAAGTACGCAGTATTCATAGAGATACCAGCCAGAAGAGTATCGTTAGAGGACGCATTATCTAGCGCCAAACGCCAACTCGCACTACTATTCTATATCAATGATAAAGGTGGAGATAAAGCCCACGACTATATAAAGAAAATAACAAGACTCCTCGAGAAAATACCGGATCCCAGAATAGTCGCCCTAGCATATAACAACAAGATAGAGGCAGAGGGCTTACTGCTCGAATTAGTCGAAGTTATGAAGGAATCAGCAGAATATATCAAAGAATGGTTCGAATCCAGCCTTGCAGCAGGAGAAAGAGTAAGGCTAGGAGGCATACTAGTAGAGAAGGATCAATCAGGAATATACTTAGTCACACCCGATGCCCCAACCTACATTCAGGCAAGTGGAAGAACAAGCAGACTATACAAAGGAGTAATGACTCATGGCCTAAGCATAGTCTTAACAAAAGATAGACAATATGTCGAGGCCCTGGAAGAAAGGCTAAAGTGGTATACAAGTAGTATATTCAGAGAATTCGATAGTCTAGATATTAACAATGTATTAACAAGAATAGCAGAGAGTAGACAAGGGAAAGGAAAGAAGATAAATGTAAAGACAGTTCTCCTAGTAGTAGAGTCTCCGACAAAAGCGCGGACAATAGCATGGTTCTGGGGAAGGCCCTCTAAGAGGAGATTCGGTCGCCTAACAGTCTATGAGACAAGCACGGTGGATCCCGATACAGGAACAGTATATTTATTAATGGTCACTGCAACGCGTGGACACTTCCTAGAATTAGCAATCGATGTAGAGGACTCGGTCTATGGTGTAAAATACGAAGACGGGGTCTACAAGCCTATATATAAGACGATAAAAAGATGCCTCGAGTGCGGGTATACTTTTGCAGCAGATGGTGCCTGTCCTAGATGTGGAAGTTATGCAGTTTACTCGGCAGCCTCTATAGTTGACACGCTCAGAAAGCTCTCTCTAGAGGTCGACGAGATAATCATAGCCACTGATCCTGACAGAGAAGGAGAGAAGATTGCATGGGATGTATACCTAGTTCTCAAGCCGTTTAACTCTAATATAAGGAGAGGAAGATTCCATGAAGTTACAAGAGACGCAATAATAGAAGCGCTACGCGGGGCAACAAGCATAGATCATAGACTAGTCTATTCTCAGATAGTGAGGAGGATCGAGGATAGATGGATAGGTTTTACGCTGAGCAAGCATTTATGGAGTAGGTATAATAAGAGATGGCTGGGAGCTGGCAGGGTACAGACACCGGTTCTAGGCTGGATAGTGTCTAGATACGAGGAATGGAAGCAGAACAAGGGGTATCTCCTGGTCTACAGCTATCCGGCTACGGGCGAGAAAATATATCTTTTCGTAAATGAAAAGGATACAGCTAAAGAATTATCGAAGGATGTGGAAGCTAGGATATCTAGCTTCCAGGAATGGATAGAGGAAGTCAATCCAGCCCCGCCGTATACTACAGATGCTTTACTCTACGATGCATCACTAAAGTTAGGCTACAGCACTAGCTTCACAATGAAGCTAGCACAAGAACTATTCGAAGCTGGACTCATAACATATCACAGAACAGATAGCACAAGAATATCAACCAACGGCATAGGAATCGCAAAATCATACCTAGAGACGAAAGGTCTAGAAGAACACTACTATCCGAGGAGCTGGGGAGAAGGAGGGGCTCACGAAGCAATAAGGCCCACAAAGCCGCTCGACGTAGAAGAACTACAACGCCTCGTACTAGAGGGAACCCTAAAGATCCAAATAAAGCTGACACGGGCACATCTAAAACTATATGATCTAATATTCAAGAGATTCATAGCAAGCCAGATGAAGCCGTCAAAAGCTAAGAAAGCTAGCATAGAGCTTGAATTCCCACAAAACGTAGTGAGAGTTTACGAAGGAATAATAGATTATGAACGACAAGGACACTATCTAGTAAACCCGCCTAGGATAAGAAAATGGATAAAAGAAGCGTCAACGAAAGACACTATCACGTTAGCATTTATGAGGAAGGTTAGAACAAGTTCAATACGCCTATTTAAGACCGGAGACCTAGTCAGGCTAATGAAGGAGAAGAGAATAGGCAGACCAAGTACTTATGCTAAGGTGATAGAATCGAACAGGAGACACGGATACATCATAATAAGTAAAAAAGCGCAATATGTAGTGCCCACTAAGACCGGTATAACAATCTTCAAATACCTTAACGAGAACTTCCCAGTATTCGTGTCGGAGGAAACCAGCAGAGAGCTCGAAGAAATACTCGACAAAATAGAATCAGGTGAAATGAATCCTGTAGATGCAATAAATGACCTTGCGATAAAGCTATCAAGTGTTCTTCCAGACAGCCGGCTAGCCTTACTTGTAGACGAGACAGGAATTAATAAAGGCATTGCATTCGGTGTTGATTGAACAGTTACGAAGTAATACTAGACTCCATACTCCAAGGTTATCTCTAAGAAAGTATGTCTTTCCCCCATTCTTCTCTTACTACCGATCTTCCAACCGGCAATCCTGACTCCTTCACCTATTCTATTCTTAACCGATGAGACTACATTAGCCAATTTGCAGACATTATCGCCTATAGCGTAAAGCGTGATCCGCCTGTAGCCCTTGTTGAACTCGGCAATTATCTCTAGCACATAGTCGGTAACGGGGATATCTTTCACGATTGTTATCTTTCTCTCCGCTTTCACCGTACACACCCGGGGAATCTTATGATATGAGCGTGGCTATCGAGCATACTGTTATGGGGCCTCAGATTCCGGCGCAATCCGCATAGTGTCCCGCATCGGTGACGAGGTTGGTCTTCACCGGCCCATATAATGAATAGAGCTAGTTGGCGGCATTAAATTATCTAGCTAGTAGCAATTATAGTTGCTATCTCAGTTTATCAAAAATAATACTGTTGTATTATGTGTACGTCCGGAGAATAATTAATAGAGGTCCTCGGAGGACAAATTGTCATATTCGCCTGGTCCTCCGTGTAGAGTGTCACGTTCTCCTGGACAACCTTTCCCTATCCTGATAGGTTTACCTATTATGGATAGTAAAACAACTCTGCTGCTTCGGCTCTCACCATATATAGGATACCCTGTTAATTCGGAGAGTTTCTGAGCAAATCGCCGTACATCGTCCATAGACGGCATATTCATTCTTGTTAACCTCTCTCTACTGGCTCCTACCCACATATAGGCCTTTATTTCAACATACGTGGGCTGTGATCTCTCGACTAATTTGGCGAATCCTCTGATTGCCTCCTCTGTGTCGTTCCAGCCCTTTACATGTGTTATCCTGATAACGGTTGGGGAAGAGAAGGAGGAGAGCATATCGAGGGTTTCTAGTGTTAGTTCCCAGGCTCTGGGTACAAGTGGCTTATTGAATTCGCTGTAGCTTTTCTTGTCCCAGGACTCAAGGCTTATGTATAGCTGAGAGGGTTCTTCATCGAGGTTAGCTAGTACATCTGGTCTTACTCCTCTCGTTACTATGAATGTTGACATGCCACGTTTGTGGATTTCCTTTATTAGATCACTTAGTAATGGATAGAGTGTTGGTTCTCCTGTTAGGCTCATTGTTACATGAGCGGGATTCATAGCTTCCTCGACCATTCTAGGATCTGCTTTTGGGTGACCGTAGTAACCACTTATTATGCGTCTGTGTGCCTCGATTATACCGTCAGCGATAAGCTCTGGTGGATCGTAGAAAGGCATCTGTGTCTCGTCCACATCAATGCCTAGGTCCTGGGGCCTGATCCTCCAGCAGTGGAGACAGGCGTTCCAACACCAGAACGCCGTAGGACTCATTTGTATATCTCTATGGCTCTCTATGCCGTAAAACTTGCACTTGTAGCAGAATCTTCCCTCAACTATCGCTGTATGCGTCCAATAACACTTCTTAACGACGGTATGTCGGCCTACGAAATGATACTTTTGCCTTATCATGACCTCTGCTAAGGGCCGGAACTTCTCCGGTATTCTAGCAAGCATCTCCTGAGCATACCTTGATAGCTGTTTTGCCACTGTACTCACCAGTATCCTGGTAGAGTGATTGTCTTGGAGAAGGAAAATATCTAGTTATTTATATCATAATTCATCACGAAAAGCTACTTCTTCGATTCCGGCCTATAAGGCTTGTAGAATCCTTTCTCAGCTAGATAATTGTAGGCAGAGTATGCTGCGACAGCGCCCATTGCCGAGGCGGTAACGACCTGCCTGAACCCCGGCCACATCGAGGTACAGTCTCCGGCCGCGAAGACACCGGGTATGTTTGTTCTCATCCACTCGTCGACCTTAATGTAACCCGACTCATCAGTTTCGAGGCCTAACTCATGATACCATTCTTTTGGCGGTTCAAATCCTATCTCGATGAAGATGCCGTCGACCTTAAGCTCCTTAACCTCGCCTGTTAACTTGTTTTGGATAACAACACTACGTACTTGGGTATCTCCCTTTATCTCTTTTACGACGCTGTTCAATATGAATTCTATATTAGGTATCTTCTTGGCTTCTTCTACAAAGAATGGTTTAGCTCTGAACTGATCTCTTCTATGGACGAGATAGACTTTCTTTACATAACCGCTGAGGAGGATTGCACCTTCGAATGCGGCGTCTCCTCCTCCGACAACTACTACCGCGTCCTTTCCTCTATATAGAGGGGCGTCGCACACGCTGCAATAGCTTACGCCCCGGCCTGCGAACTCTTTTTCACCGGGAACATTTAGTTTTCTTCGTTTCGAGCCGACCGCCATGATGATTGCCTTAGCATATATCTCTAGTCCCCTTGTACCAGTTATTTTAAACTCTTTATCGCTGATCCGCTCGAACCTTGTTACTCTTACTCTCTCGATAATGGTCGGATGAAACATCTGTGCATGTGAGTGAAAGCTACGGACAAGTGCAGATGCTTGTATTTTTTTGAGCCCAGGATAGTCATCGACCCAGTCGGTAAGATTTAGTTGTCCTCCTATTTCTTCGGCTATTACTATTGTCTTCATTAGGAATCTACTAGTGTAGATTGTTGCTGAGAGGCCTGCCGGTCCTCCTCCTATTATAGCTACATCATAGTGTTCTCCTCTTGGAATCTTGCCGAATGCTCTTCCTATTCTTAGAGCCATACTCCTCTACCTCCAGGACTTCAAATAGCGTCACCTAGAGATAAAGACTCTTTATATAAAGCATGATTAGCGGAGTTAGAGAAGGGGGACCGGTGACTTAATGAGATGCCAAGGATAGACTATGGATGGCTGGCTATCGATATATCAACTATACTACGGTTGACACGGGAAGACCGTGAAAGCCTGGTAGAAGGTGTGCTAGGAATAGACCAGCTTTATCTTGTAACTGAGCCTTCTCCTGTCTATGTAAAGGGACCACGAGGATCGACTAGAGTAATGTTAGGCATAGGCAGTCTTGTAATGCCTCCTGATTCAAACGAACTGGTCCAAGAGATTAGAATACTAAGACCACTTATATTGGCGAGGCCAGAGTGGGTGACCTCATGTAGAGTGACGGGATCCCAACGTGTAGGATATGAGTTTAAGCCTAGTAGAGGAGAATTAGCGGAGGAAATAGTATACCCTCTGGATATTCGGGATCCATTAGGACTCTTCTTAAGCGGAAAACACGTATTGATTCCTAGTGAACTGGCAGTAGACGAAGTAGTACCTGTAGCAGTTACCGAAACAGGTAAGATTGTAGTTGGTTACTCGAACACAGAGTCAAAGAGTAAAATAACTATATTTGGTGGCGGCGGAGAGGCTGTAGAGATGCTTGAGTATTTAGTCCCTCTGTACTCTAGATGTGATAATAGGAGGCGATGAGGATAGCTACCCTACACTGATAACTGATTAAACCTATGTCTGTGAAGTGACGAGCACCGACCTATCCGAGCCTTCCCCTTGTTAATTATAATGGGGGCCGGGAAAATGTTACATAAACTCAATAAAAGAGAACTAGTAGCCTATACACTACTCTGTAAGCACAAAAAGATAAACTATGGAGACGCCATAGACCTTCTAGCATCCGAGCTCGTAATGACCAAGCGGACTGCTTCAAACATATTGCGTAGGCTAAAAAGACTGGGCCTTATAAAGGTGAAAATCGAGGATACAGGAATAATTGTAGAAGCCGAAGACATATGGAGAATACTTAACGACATGCTTGAGAGATACAAAACGGAACGACATAGAAGAGCACACGCCTTAGCGAAGAAAAAGATCTCGTAGGCGGCCCGTCGCGAGCCTGGTTACACTGCATACCCCTCCCTTCTATGGAGGGTCTTAGACCTTACACGGTTCTTCATCCGGGCCAAAGAAATAACGTGTAGCAATAAAGGATATTTGTTGTTAATATCGTTGAGCAGGGGTCAGGACTTAAAGGCCACATCATGACTTATATTCAGAGAGTACAGCCGTCCTCATCCCCAGATACACTAGCGAGTACTGACTCTACATAGCTCTTTTGGCAAGGGACAAGGGGTACTCGTTGTTATTTAATACAAAATCGAAGCACTAGAGAAGATATAGTCTAATATGTTAATATTCAATTTTAATTCCCGTACCCTTACTCATCCATATGGGTAATAGCATTGAAGCTGTTCGAGTACGAGGCAAAGGAAATACTTAAAAAATATGGCGTAAAAGTTCCCAAGTCGGTTCTTGTGAAGAAAGGAGAAGACCCTATAGAGAAAATGAAACAGGCAGGCCTAGAGCCACCAGTAGTAGTGAAAAGCCAGGTACTTGTCGCAGGAAGAGGTAAGGCCGGCGGCATCAAGATGGCAAAAACTTGGGATGACGTTAAGAGACTCGTAGACGAACTATTCGACAAACCGATAAAAGGGATAAAGCCCAGACTCCTCCTAATCGAGGAAGCAATCCCCCACGAAGTAGAGTTATACGTGGGAATGGTGATTGACAGAAGCGAGAGAAAACCTGTAATTCTAGCAAGCAAATATGGCGGAATGGATATCGAGGAAATAGCGAGAGAAAAACCTGAGAGCATTATTAGAGTACATGTTGATCCGTTTATAGGACTAAAAGGATACCAGGCTAGGCTAGTTGGAAAGAAGATAGGGCTTACAGGCAAAGCACTATCGAACTTCGCGAAGTTCCTAACAGCACTATACAATATGTTCATGGAATATGACGGAGAACTCGCAGAATCTAATCCTCTTGCATTGGTCGGAGACGAAGTTATCCCTCTAGATGCTAGACTCATAGTAGACGACAACGCATTGTATAGGCATCCAGAGCTCGCAAAGGAGATACTAGAGGAGAGCGGAGAATATACGGAATGGGAGATAAAGGCTAGAAAGAAGGGATTAGCCTTCGTAGAACTAGACGGTGACATAGGAATAATAGGGAACGGAGCAGGACTAACAATGACCACGATGGACCTAGTATACGAGTTCGGAGGCAAACCAGCAAACTTCCTAGACATAGGAGGCGGGGCAAGCGCAGAACTAGTAAAGACCGCTGTGAGCTTCCTTGTAGAATTCCCGAAGACCAAGAAGATATTCATGAACATATTCGGCGGAATAACAAGATGTGATGAAGTAGCAAAGGGCATCGTGAAAGCACTAGAGGAGCTAGGAAAGCTAGAAAAACCACTAGTAGTAAGACTAGCAGGAACAAACGAGGAGGAAGGAAGAGAGATCCTAGAGAAACACGGTATTGAAGCATTTGTTGACCCAATAGAGGCGGTTAAACGCCTCATGGAGCTCTAGGCAGGAGGTGAGAAAGATGGCTATACTATTAGATGAGAAGACAAAAGTAATCGTCCAGGGTATAACTGGAAGAGAAGGTTCATTCCACACCAAGCTTATGCTGGACTATGGGACAAAGATAGTAGCAGGAGTAACACCTGGCAAAGGCGGACAAGAGGTCCACGGAGTACCAGTGTATGATACTGTGGAAGAAGCAGTAAAAGAGCACCCTGACGCAACGGCATCAATAATATTCGTGCCTGCCAGATTCGCTGCCGACGCCGTATATGAGGCGGTAGACGCAGGAATGAAACTAGTAGTAGTTATAACAGAGCATATACCGGTCCATGAAGCACTCAAGTTCATAAACTACGCGAAACAAAAGGGAACAACAGTAATTGGACCTAACTGTCCAGGACTCATAAGCCCCGGAAAAGCCAAACTAGGCATAATGCCTGGACACGTATTCAAGGAGGGACCAATAGGAATTATATCGAGAAGCGGTACACTGACCTACGAGATAGGATATGCTCTAAGCAAACAAGGCATGGGACAGAGCACGGTTATAGGGATAGGAGGAGATCCCGTAATTGGAACATCGTTCACAGAGGCAATGGAGCTCTTCGAGAAAGATCCAGAGACGGAGGCCCTAGTACTAGTAGGAGAAATAGGCGGAGACATGGAAGAGAGAGCGGCACAGATGATCAAGGAAGGCAGATTCACCAAGCCAGTGGTAGCATTTATCGCGGGAAGAACAGCGCCTCCCGGAAAGAGAATGGGCCACGCAGGAGCAATAATAATGATGGGCACAGGTACATACCAGGGCAAGGTCAAAGCCCTCGAAGAGGCAGGAGTAAAAGTCGCAAAGACTCCATTCGAAATACCAGAGCTTCTAAGACAAGCACTCAAGAAGTAACATACCAGTAGAGAATAATTTACCTATAACCCGCCTAGCCTTCTTCTTTTCCTACTCTGATACTCCTCACTGGTACCCGCAACTATTATCTCGTAGAGGACTGCTTGTTTACCATCTTTCGGGCGCAAGAGCCTGCCGAGCCTTTGAATAAATTGTCTTGGAGACCCTGTCCCCGAGACAAACACGCCAACATTAGCGTCAGGGATATCGAGTCCTTCATCGCCCACAGTAGTGACTACCATTACACCTCTGTCTAGTTGTTTGAAAGTCTCCAATATTCGGGTGCGCTTCCTTTTGTCTAATCCACCATGGAGAAGAAGACCATCGACTCTACGAGCTATCTCTTCAGCCTGTTTCTTATATTGTGTAAACACGATTATTTTAGATCCTTTTTTCAGCTCTTGCCTTATTATTTCTTCTGCCTTGCGTAGCTTCGCCTCGCTATACTGTACTATATCTCTCATTTTTGCATGGATACGTATGGCTTGTATAGCTTCTGGATCGCCTTTCTTGGCTCGTGCCAACAACTCGTTGAAAGATAGACCTCGGGAAAGGAGTCTAAATTGTCTCTTGTACATCTCATATTCTTTTTTCTCGGCTGGGAGGAGATCAACTTTTATTCGTCTTACAACGTAGGGGGCTAGATAGCCTAGTCTTGTTAGTTCGCCTGGCGTAGTCCGATAAACTATGCCTCCCAGCAGCGGGAATAATTCGACGTGTTTTCCGTCTTCTCGCTCTACAGTTGCAGATAATCCAAGCCGATAGGGTGCGGGGAGGCCGACAGAGATAGCCTTAAATTTTTCTGCTGGTAGATGATGGGCTTCGTCAAAGATCACTAGTGGAAATAGTGTTGCGAAGAGTCTTAGTTTTCTATATGCGGTTTGATAGGTTGTAACAGTTATGGGAGCAAGCCTTTTCTCATCGCCATAATATGCGCCTACGAGTGCCCCGGCATCGCTGAATTTTTTAATAGAATCTATCCATTGTTTGACGTGTTCCTTGGTATATACTACGATGAGAGCACGTTTCTGTAATTCTGCTAGGCCGGCTATTGCTATGATGGTTTTACCTGCTCCCGTTGGCAGAGCTATTATCCCTCTGTAACCAGATTTTTTCCAAGCCTCCAGCGCCTTCTCTTGGTAGGGCCTCAGTGTTCCCTTGAAGGATATTGGTCTTGGTAGGGAACCGTCGTCGAGTAACCCAATTTTGTCGACAACATGCAGATTTTTCTCCCGTAATTTCCGGACTATAGAAGGATAAAAGTGTCCAGGAGCCTTATACTCCTTTTTCTCTCTATCATACGGAAAATATACCTTTAGCTCCGACAATATATCTTTCAAGTATACCTTGCTCCTTATACGGATCCAGCCATCTTCTCCATAATATACGATAACCTTTTTCCTATCCTTGAGATACTGCTCGATTACTTTTACATCATCTATAACAATGCCAGGAATATCATGAAGCACTGCTATAATGTCCTCTTCTGTGAAGCCAAGAGCCTTAATCTTAGTAAAGTCTAGTTCAAAAACACTATATCCTTCTATTCTACCCAAGTATCTTGAAACTTCTAGTAGTCTATGGAAATCCTCTTTATCAAGCCAGGATCTAACACGAAACCTTAAGCTTCTAGTCCTCGAGTACAAACTTATCCACCCTTCTATAGGCTAAAATTGGAAGCGGAGGCTTCAAGTTTACTAGACTAAGTGCTCTCTCTATCCTTATACGGGGATATGGTGGTACTTCTAGATCTATACATTCTCCTTCCATTATAATTTTCGTGAATTCAGGCTTATCAGAGTATTTCTTGAGAGTCTCGACAGACTTGGAGCCACACCCTCTAAGGTGAAGAGCTATTATGTGCAGACAGTCCAATCCAATAAATACTTGAACGTAGACTTCAAGGCCTTCATCTGAGTAAAGCAGTAAGTCTACTATATTGTCTTCTTGGGGCTCCAATAGAGCATATGAAGCAATGGCATCCTCCTTATCGACTATACCTAGCTCTTCGAGGCAGGGACCGGTTCCAGGCGTGGGTTCTTGATCATCCACCATCATACTATATCATCTCCCTCCGAATGAGACGAGGTCCCGGTGTCACCTCTTAAAACCAAGGTCATCACCGGCCCTTAACTAGTAAGTGTCACGGAAAGGAGTAAAACATTATCTCCTTGAAGACTGGGAGCTTGTGCTTAATTAGAGAACGAGGCGGTCGGAGAGGTCACCACTCTTCACTTATTTGATCTGGACTCGGCAAAGTCCTCATCCCGCCCATTAAACTAGGCTGGGTAACTCTCAATTATTATATATATATTGTTTTTAACAGCCTTGAATTCCGGTTGATACCGGGATAAGAGTGGTGTACAAGCCATGTCTGCGAGGAGAATTAGCAGCAAAGAATACAAGCAAGTCGCAGAGAGAATGAGAAAACTCCAAGAGCAACAAAGGTTAATCGTCCAGAGAATGAGTAAGATAAAGTATAAGATAGCAATACTCAGCAATAAGGGAGGAGTAGGCAAGAGCTTTGTCACGGCCAGTCTAGCAGGAGCTCTTGCATTAAGCGGGAAAAAAGTAGGCGTGCTCGACGGAGACATTCACGGTCCCACGATCCATAAAATGCTGGGTCTTCCAACAGGATTCGGAATGCCGGCCAAGCCAGATGGAACAATTATACCTGTCGAGGTTCCTCCAGGAATAAAGTTAGCTAGCCTTGGTTTGTTGCTTCCAGAAGACGACACGCCTATTATATGGAGGGGGTCGCTAAAGACTACCGCAATACGAGAACTACTAGCTTATACTGACTGGGGAGAAATAGATTATCTACTAATAGATCTTCCCCCAGGAACAGGAGACGAACAACTAACAATAGCACAGCTCATACCGAACTTAACAGGATTCATACTAGTAACCATACCCAGCGAAGTATCCAAGGCCATTGTCAAGAAAGCAATAACGTTCGCTAATAGACTAAACAAGAAAGTTATAGGAATAATAGAGAACATGTCTTATTTCAAGTGTCCGGATGGGAGCATACACTATATATTTGGGAAGGGAGCAGCAGAAGAACTGGCTGAAGAATACAATATACCATTCCTAGGCAGGATACCTATAGATCCTAAGATTAGGGAAGCCAACGATAAAGGAAAACTCTTCTTCATAGAGTATCCGGATAGCGAGGCCTCAAAAGCATTCCTTCAAGCTGCTGAGAAAGTTATAAAGATAGTAGAAGAAAGAAGTACCGGCGATAGAAATGACGAGAAAGAAGAGGCTTAAAGCTTTTCCTTAGACAAGTCCTAGTTGGGTTGCTAGCTCGCTTGCCTTGTACTCCGGAGCGAGTTTTACATATGCTTTCTTTTCTCCCTTAGGCGTTATCATTGTTCTTACTTTTGCTACTTTAACGTTGTAGAGTTTTTCTACTGCTATTTTGATATCGTGTTTTGACGCTGTCCTAGCAACTATTAGGGTTAGAGTGTTTTCTTCTTCGATTAGGCGGAGGGCTTTTTCGCTCATATGGATTCTAAGTATTATCCTGTTCATCTCATATCACCTTATACTTCTCTCCGAGAGCCTTGAGCGCGTTGCTTGTAATTAGCGTTAATCTTCCAGGCTCTCCTCCCGGAGCAAGAACCAGGACGTTTAACGACTCAGGAGTTACTATATCGGTTCCCGGAAGTCCCTTGACAGCCCTAGCGAACGGGCTTCTATGGTCTTCGACTATGAATAGAATGCTCTTCGGCTTCTTGTATCTTCTCCCTCTCATTTTTCCTTTTCCTGCACGCCATCTCGTCTTCTCCTTTGCTCTAACTATGTCAGGAGATAGGCCTAGCTTGTCGAGTAACTCCAGTGCTTGTTTCACTGTTGTTACTTTCTCTTCCACATCGCTTTCCACTATCACTGGTAGGTACTCAGTATTGAATATATGGCCTCTAGCACGCACGAAATCGGGCATACTGGTCGCTGCTAGGGCGCTCATTGTGCCGAGAATTCTCTCTTTCTTGTTTACTCTTTCGTGTATTTTCTTCTCTACGCGTGGGGGATGTGCTAGTCTCCCTCCCCTAGTCATGTTTACTAGTGCTGCTCTCATACTGTTTCTTATACGTGGCACTCTTGATACTCCGTGATGGGCTCCTAGGCTTCTTGCACTTGTTCTTTTTCCTGCCATCGGGTCTCTTCCTTTAGGCTGTAGTTTTGCAGTGAATTCGCTTAGATAGACTCTTCTTATGAGGTCCTTTCTTACGGGGACTCTGAACACGTCTGGTAATACGACTTGTCCTGCGTCTTCTCCCCGCCAACTATATACTGGTACCGATATAGGGTCCCTAAGATATAGTGCAAGGTACGAGTACATCTCTTTTCACCCCACCGCTAGTTGCCCTGCTTACTCATTAGGCTAATGTAGGTTACCTTTGGTTCAACTATACCGAGCTCGAGGTACCATCTAGGGGGCCTTACGGGGTATCTCATGACGATGGGTCTCTTTACGACTCCCGGGATGCTGCCTGCAAGTACCGTGTATTGGCTCTTCACGACGCCGTAGTGGAGGAATCCTCCTGCCGGGGTTATCTCGTGGCCGTTCTCGCCTATGAGGAGTATACGTTTATTGTATTCCGTTCTACGATGAAAGCCCATTTGGCCTGCTTGTGGCATCTCCCACCAGGTTCCTCGTCCATGGCTCCGTGCTCCTATTCTCCTGCTTCCTTTCCTGTGCTTGTGCCATCTAGGTAGCTCTTTTACACCCCATCTCTTGACAGGGCCCTGGAATCCTTTTCCTTTAGTAACTGCAATGACGTCTATTAGTTGTCCGGGCGAGAATACATCGCTTACTTTGACTTCTTTTCCAAGGATGTTCTTAGCGTATTCGAAGATCTTTGTTAGATCGTTTACGCCCCCGATCTTGACTTCTAGTATGTCGGGCTTCTTCTTGCTTAATCCACCTACTAGCTTGGGTTGTGTCGAGATGAGGACTCTTATTTCTCTTAGGTTTTCTAGTTTTTCTTCTAGCTGGGCAAGTTTCTTGTCAATGTCGTATTTTCCAAGAGTTGGGATTTTTCTTTCGAGCTCTAGTTCTTTGGGGGGCTCGACCCAAGCCTCCCCGGCAGAGTATAGTCCCCTGTTAGGGTCGTAAGCGTATCCTCTCACAGCTAATACGTATACTGGCGGTGTCTCTACTACGGTTATTGGTGTGAATATTTCGCGTCCCTTGAGGGGGTTTCCAGGCTTGTCCTCTACGACGTATGCATGTGTCATTCCTGCCTTGTATCCTAGGAACGCGAGTAGCTTTGGTTCTCCTAGGTCAACTTCTGGCCATGTTTTTACACGGGGAACTAGCCTGCTTGCTCTCTTTCTCGGCGAGAATCCTAGGCTTCCTCTTCTAGGCGCGCTTTTCTTTCTTGCTCCCATTATTTATCCCCTTGTATGCATGGTGTTCTATCTATGCTTATTGGTATCTTTCTCCTCCTAGCCCTGTCTGGGCCCAATAGACGCTTAAAAGCTTGTCATGTTTTATTTCTTATCTTCTTTTATTCTATCCATAATCTCGCTTGCTCTGCTTGCAATGGATTTATCGACTTCTTCGTAGGAATAATACCCGATTAGATCGTAGAACTCCCACCTGGACATTATTTTGACGCTGGTTTCACTTTCTATCAAGGATTTCTGTGTTCCCTCGGACTTTAACACTTCGAAAGTCTTCTTAACGGCGCCCATAGCCATCCTGAAGCTTGTTACAGGGAAGATCACAATCTTCACGCCAGCAGTTTTGAACTCCTCGACGGTTATATAGGGGGTCTTGCCAAACTCCGTCATATTAGCGAGTATAGGTACATTGGGTAGTGCCCGTACAAATTCCTTGAATTCTTCGAGGCTGCGAAGAGCCTCGGGAAATATAATGTCGGCTCCTGCCTCTACGTATGCTTTGGCTCTCTCGATCGCTCCTTCAAGCCCTTCGATCGCGCGGGCATCTGTTCTAGCTATGATAAGTGTGTCTTTCCTACGGGCGTCTACTGCGGCGATTATTTTCTTTACCATGTCTTCTGTTGAGACGAGTGTTTTACCTTTAAGGTGGCCACATTTTTTGGGCAGGACCTGGTCTTCTATCTGAATAGCGGCAGCTCCTGCATCTTCCAGTTCTCTTATGGTCCTCTGAACGTTTATGGGTTCGCCGAAACCTGTGTCTGCATCTACTATGAGCGGTATACTGATAACCCTCGTAATATATTTCGTGGCGGTTGCCAGCTCAGTGAGAGTTATTATTCCTAGGTCTGGCATTGCCAGTAGCCCAGTTAGAGCTGCTCCTGAGAGATAGACTGCTCTGAAGCCCATGGACTCGGCGAGAAGAGCTACAGAGGGCGAGAAAACCCCTGGGGCTACTATTATTTCTTCTTCTTTGAGTAGTCTGCGGAGCGCTAGTCCTGGGTTCTCGAGTTTATCCTTGTATAGGAAAGCCATTTGACGCCACCAATTAGTGCTAGACGGATACGTTATATTTTATATCTCTTAATAATACGAATACCTAGTAAGGTGACTAAGCTATGGGCGGCAGGCAGAGGACAACGCTCTTCTACGAAAAGGGAAAGAAGGCTGAAGAAGAGCAGCAGACAAAGAAGGGCTTCAAGAAGAAGGGTAGGCGCAAGTGAGCAAGTGTTCTCGCTGGCCTCCTCCGAAGAGAGAGAAGAGATTTTTCCTTGCTTTGCCAGCGTCTATTCTCTCGGTCGAGAAATCGCTTCTATCTAAGACCCTTAAAATAGGGTTCATCGCTAGGACACTCTCAATATTTAGAATAGATAAAGCCATCGTTTACAGAGACTCTAAAGCTACTATGAGAGACTATAGGGTTCTCAGAATAATCCTCGAGTATCTCTCGACCCCTCCTCATTTAAGAAAGAAGCTGTTCCCTCTCCTACCAGAACTCAGATACGTGGGACTTCTACCACCTATACAGGCTCCTAGCCATATAGTACCGGAAGAACCTGCTCCGGGCATAATCATTGATGGCCTCGTAGAAAAATGCGAAGGAGACTCCTGCCGGGTCTACCTAGGTAAAATGGGTTATGGCATTCTCGGTAAACGGGTTAGGCCTGGCAAGCTGATAACTGTTGAAGTACTAAAGGTTGAAGAAGAGGTAATTCGCCTACGTCAGGTGAAGCCAAGTTTTTATTGGAGATATAGGGTCGAAACTTATCCCTCGTTGAAACAAGTTATCGGAAAATATAGTGACAAAATGATTATAGTCGGAACAAGTAGACTCGGCACCTGTGACAAGGATATTATTAGGAGAACCTTGAAAGGAAGAGATATACTGATCGTGTTTGGCGGCCCGGAAGGCCATGTCTGGGACGAGTTAGACAAGGATGGTTTCGACTTGATAATAAATAGTATTCCTTTCCAAGGAACGAGAACTATTCGTACGGAAGAAGCAGTTATGTTATCGATCAAATACATAGATGATCTTCTGGAATCATAGTATTCTCCTAATAATTATTATCGATCAACGGCACTGATAATAATACCGCATAGCCCTCTCCCACCCATAAATATCCTATTGATTATTCTATACGGGAGACAAAGTATGGCTATAGCAGATGTAATTCAGTTGATTCAAGACACTACTAATCAGATAACAGCAATAGCATGGGCACTATTTCTCCTAACATGGAGTATAGGATGGACGCTTAGAGGATCACCAATACCGATAGCGAGGCTCAAGCGAGCAGGTAATAGTCTAGTAGAGGACTCTGTGTGGGCAGCGTTCTGGTTAGCAATTGGTTCAACAATATTCAACTTGATAATATATCTGGTCAACATTGTCACCGGCTGAGCATCTTCAACAATTTCCTCGGGGAGGAGAATAATGGGTCAAGTCGATTTCCTAATATTAGCGTATCGTTTAGCGCTACTGACATTCTATCTGGGGGTACTTGTCTACGCCCTACCAATACCATATAGCGGGCTGAAGAGATGGGCTCCGGTACTAATCGCGGATTCTATTATCTCCGCGATACTTGCTTTATCACTCTACTACATATTCGACTATCTAGATGAGCTCGTCCAGTTAATTGGCGGATCATGGACGTTCTTCTATACCTGGATGGGGTCTGTTATTTCTGTCCTAACAGCTCTTAAATCAATCGTCATAGCACTGTATATGGCTCCCGATCCTCTGGGAATAATCTCAGGCTTGAAGTCAATAATAGCACCCTTCGATAAGCTAGTAACATCAGCATTATATCTTCAAGCATTCATATTTGGTATCGCATACTTGGTAAAAGAGTATGGTAAGCTACTAGCAGTTATCGGAGTTGCCCTGTATGCGGTACCATTCAGAATAGCAAGGAACAGTGGAGCATGGCTAATAGCGTTCTCCCTAGTATTTCACGGTGGACTACAAGCCTTACCAGTATTTGTATCAACGCTTCAGCCGCAGCCAAGCTTTCCCGGCATAGGGCAAGTAACAGAGAATGGCGTAGCTCTTGCAAACCTAACAGTACACTCTGCTGACAATAAGAGCTTGGTAACTGGACTATTGCATATTTACAATTATGAGACAGGCGAGGAGCTGGCAACCTACATAGTTGATAATGGGACAGTCCAGAGCGAATCTATGGGAGCATTTGTAACAGTGCCGTCAAAAATAGACGTCTACTATGTCTACGAGTTTATGGCTGTAAGATTCTATATGATGCCTTATCCGGTCTCGCCAGGCGACTATGATGCAGAAAACGGGGCTTGGGTTCTTACTCTGAAGAGCCCTCATATTGTTTATAGTAGTCTAGGAATTCTCACGTATACAAATGGCGAAGTCATAGATGATATAATAGAGAACAATACGGTCCACGCCACAGTAGGGCTTGGTGAAGGCGGATACATTGAAGTAAGAGAACAGGATACATGCATTACGCTGGTAAATGCACCTGGCCTCGAGGGCCCTTACCAGGGATCGTGGAGCTGGATGGGACTTGAGGGTTACTCCAAGAAGTTTATAGCTCAGAGTGCAGGAGTATACAATATAACATTGACGTTTCAATGTCAATCATTGAGAAAGCCAAGCCTAGATTCTAACGACTATGTCAGTTTCCTCGCGATCATGAGTTCATTTATGGATTTGAATCTTATAGAGGCATTCCTACTATACTATTTCACTATTCCCAGCCTCTACATTCTGATGCTCGCGAGTACCGCATATGGAGTCGCCAGGCTTATAGGAGGTAGGGAAAGGTTCCCGATAAGAATCATCTAGTGATCGAGGGGCCAGGTATGGGAATCTTAGACATAGTCCTGGGTGCAATGGCTATTACAACACTAGTACTAATGATAAGGAATCTCTCAGACTGGAAGCCATATGGTCCAAAAGGCATAGTATCTAAACTAGTCAACGATCAGAGAGCCAGCCACGAGATAATTATAAGAGGAAAAAGGTTGAAGCCAGTAGTTTATGTCGGCGAGCCGCTTCCGCTATCGAAGAATACCGAATATCTAGGAATGCGGTTATCTGCACTTATACGACTATCAGGAATGAACGCTACCATCGCAGGGACACTTATTAGAGAAGAGAAAAATGTTCTACTTAAAAAGCTCGAGAAAGAGATAGAGAAAGCACGCCTAGCGTATGAGGCAACTAATCATGTAAGGCATCTAGAACGACTCAGGTATCTGGAAAAATTATATAGCGATGTGATTAAGGAAATCATACCGTATTCTGGATCCACAATACTTATCGTGTGGCTCGAGGAGGGCGAAGACGAGTCAAAAGCCAATGCTCTAAAGACGATGATAGAAGTGGAGACAGGTATAAGGCTTAATCGCTCAATGGAGAGCATAGTTGAATCCCTTGTCTCTCAGCAGGGACCTGCAAATTCTGCTTCAATTCCAATAATACAATTAGAGCAAGCTGGCGGTGATCTCGTAATCCTAGGATACCATCCTGAGTATAGAATTCTCGAGGGGCTCCTCTGGCCGGACGACTTTGAAACCCATCTTGGAGTAATGGGTCCTACAGGGAAAGGTAAAACAGTGCTAGTATCAGGGATAATTACACAGTTATACTATAGGTTTGAAGAAGGCAAGAAGCCCTCGATACTAGTCATTGACCCTAAAGGTGATCTCGTAAAACTACTGTCTAGAACAATAAAGGAGGTCAAGATTCTAGAAACGCTAGAAGCTATAGACAATATATGCAGTGATCAGACAATAATGGTTCTATCCGGAGAAACTGCTGGTGTCTACGGGAGAGAAGCTCTAGCGAGAGTGTTAAACTGTGTCCTGCGGGGAGACAATAAGCGTAAGATACTTGTCGCAATCGATGAAGCCTGGCGATACATAAGCATTGCAGAGAAGTATCTTGAAGAGAGTATACGCGAAGGAAGAAGCAAGGGCCTATACATCGTATATGCGTCGCAGTCTCCTCTCGATTTCCCTCCAAGGATAGTAGAGAATACAGGTACTCTCATAGTATTCGGAGGCCACGTAAATACATACATAGAGTCGGTAAAGGCTCTAGGAATAGATGCTCCTGATTTAAAGTATCTTCCTGTCGGTGTCGCATATGTAAAAAAGAAAGATAGAATACCTGTAAAAGTCAGGATCTTTAACTTCGAGGAATACATTAAAAACCCAGTCATGGGTCTACAATTGCAGGGAGAGAGGGGTAAGAAAATTGGGTAAACGACTAAGACAGCAGAGAGCAGGAAGAGGAACACCAACCTATAGAAACAAGAAACACATACATCCAGGCCCAGCCAAGTATCCGCCACTGACAAGCGAAACTCTAAGGGGAAGAGTAGTAGAACTAGTTCATGACCCAGGAAGATACGTTCCCCTGGCAAGAGTCGTCCTAGAAAATGGAAAAGAATTCCTGACACCAGCCCCCGAGGGCGTATACGTAGGACAAATAATCCAAGTAGGTCCAGAAGCAGAAGCCGCTCCTGGAAACATACTACCTATAGGGAAAGTCCCTGAGGGTACAATGGTATTTAACATCGAGCTAAGACCAGGCGATGGGGGCAAAATAGCGAGACAGGCAGGTAGCTATGCATTGATCGTGGGCAGGGGCGCAGGTAGAACACGTGTTAGGCTGCCCAGTGGAAAAGAGAAAGACGTACCAAACGATGCGAGAGTAACAATAGGAATACCAGCAGGAGCAGGCAGAACAGAGAAACCCCTCATGAAGGCGGGATTCGCATATTACAAGTGGAAGGTCAAGGCCAGGAAATGGCCGAGAGTAAGAGGAGTCGCAATGAACGCCATCAACCACCCATTTGGAGGAGGAAGCCACCAGCGCAGAAGCCATCCATCAACAGTGGCAAGAGAGACGCCTCCGGGAAGAAAGGTCGGCCATATCGCTGCGAGGAGAACAGGAAGGAGGAAGAGGTAGCACAAGCCTATATAAGCCCATATTTTTGTTCTACTCCGCAAAGAACCCTAGAGACGGTTCCCCACGCAGTAAACTGTCTCCCCCTACCAATACTATACCGGTTTTCTTTAGGAAACAATGAAAGAATCCTCTTTGAAAAATCACCCTTCGGAAAAGCACCAATTCCAACCCAGACAGACCTTGCCACTATAAATGAGGCCAGTTCATCTACACTGACAAGTTTACCGTCCTCCCACAATAATATTCTCTCAGAACCATCGTCCAGGAGATCATCTATACTTATTCCTAGCTCGTAGATAAGAGGATTATCTGCACCCGGCGGCACATGTCCTACACGAAGTAGCTGCGCCATTAGCCCTCTAAACCGTTCATAGCTTTTAGGAATTCTAGTTACAGGATCAACATGGAAAATCCGGTTCTCGACTGTATGGAAGTAAATATCTAAAATACCCTTCTCTACAAGCGGAGAGTCAAGCACAGTCATCAACGCTACATGCAAAATGTCTGGCCTTCCACGCTTCCACTTAAACGGTAAACGAGACATGGCCCGGTAATGGAGGCTCTTATCCAATAACATGTCTCCCGGATCCACACCATATCTCTGAGCCGATCTCACAACATCAGGCTCGCCCAATATATCTTCCGGAACTAGCTCAATAGAAGATTCGAGAAAGATAATCTTCACCTTTACTCTTCCTTTTCGGGTTCTCCCCTCCATAGTTCCCTCCTCATAGCTTCAAGCTGGTTTAACGGCCTTCCCATATACTCAGCACCGGTTAGAAGCCTTACATTCATCGACTTTGCGACTTTGACAATATGACTGATCTTTTCCAAATAGTCACGGTCCCTTAATAAATGATGATCCACGACCAAAACCTCTGGTCTCACCCTTCTAATTACCTCCTCCATACCTCTCAGACCAGCCTCAACATGCTTCAATGGAACCTTGAACCCTGCGAAATAAGTCGGAGGCCCTCCTAGAACAATAATGCTAGGTCTCTTCTCTCCCCATCTAGAGAGAATCTCAACGGCCTCGGGATCAGCAGGCCCCTGCACATCACTAGTAAATATCATTGACTCCCCACAACACTCTACGAGTAGCATCAATACTCTACCGACCCTGGTCCCAGGATACCCATGCCATACAGGACTAGATACAGTAATAGATAGCTTGCCGAATTTGAATCGATTGCCGTCTCCAATCAAGACTTCTTTAGCTATCTGCTCAACGCCAAGCTTCTTTAGAAACACGTATGATCGTATAGCCTGACTCCTGTTAATATTATGTTTAGGATCTTTTATTATCAGTATTTTTCCATTATAGAGTTCTGGCTCGTCGCGAATATAGTGATCATAGTGGTAATGAGTAATCACTACAATATCTGATTCAAGGATCCACTTCTTAGCATGATCGAGAGACTCTTCTAGTTGTTTTAATTCCACGGGATGCGGAGGTAAACTATATCTTCTAGGGGCTAGGGAGGCCCCTAGATCGATTCCGACTACTCCCTCATCCGTCTCTACGACAGTAGCTAGACTACGCACACCCATGCTGTCCGAGGCGATTATTCTAACTTTCAAATCTGGCACACCGCTACACGCATTCTATAGGTTTCGAATGCTTGATATCTATCTTAGCCTTCTTTAGGGCTACTATTATATCGTCAAGTGTAGGATTCAGCCATCTATATAAGCCATATATCTCGCACACGTCTCTTCCTTCAATGAGTTCACGCTTCTTAGAGAATTCGTAGAATAGCCTGTTCACTCTATCACTCCTAGTCATAGTATAAACTATGGCCTTCTCCAGGTCTCCGTTGAAGTCGAGTCTTGCTCTAAGGAGAATCTCCACTAGTCTATTGATACGGGCTGGAACACCTATGATCGAGCCCCTTAGTGAGATCCTCCTAGGCTGACCCCAGGGCACCTTCATATCTAGTAGCCTGCTTAGACCTGGTCTAGGAATCTTGTCTACTATACCGCCTATCACGAAAGCGTCAGCCTCTAATAGCTCGGCGGAGGAGAGATCTCTGTCAGCATCGGGTCTAAGAATTATCACTTTATCCATTTTCATCGACCATAGGAGTTCACCTGGCCTTTCTCGTGCGAGAATCATTTTATTCTTCCCGGTGACGTCGTAAAGCCAGTCTTCCACTCCCTGAGAAATACTAGTTAGAGCCAAATGTCTATCCCATAGGTATTCTCTTATCTTGGTAAGAGCCATAGCAACCTGGATCTTGAGACTCGTCTTTTCATCATCGGTATGTATCTTTAGAAAGCCCATGTCAATAACAAACAACGGCGTGGGCGGAAATCCTACAATCTCCTCTAGTTCCGAGTACGAGATGTATGGGGGTGATCTCGGTAGCTGATAAGGAGCAACTGTATAGTGTGCACGATTATCTCCTTTTCCCGCTATAATTGAATGACCTCTACACGTGAAGATAACACGGCCAATATATGATCCTTCATACACGTTATATCCGCGAACGAGCATCTCTACTCCGAGATACTGGAAGCCTAGCTTGCCAAGCCTCTTTGATTCAAATGGAAACCTTGCTCCTAAAGCGTTAACACCGTAATTTTCTAGGAGCATAAGAAGTGACTCAGCTACCGGTCTCCTTCCCTGTAGACACGATGGATATCTGTGGTCGGCATAGGCCAGTATGGATCACCTTCATAGGAAGTCCTCGAGAGTTACGTTGCTGGGAGACTTCTTCTTCTTAACATAGTATCCCGTCCCTTTTAGTGTGCCCCAGCTAAAGCGTATAACCGGCGGTGGACTCCCCCTTGCCAATACCTCCTGGAGCCATTCAACAGTTCTAGGATCACTAGGATACCCGCTTCCCCGGACTCCATAAAGAGATGAGAGTACCTTGATCCTGGAGTCTCTTACATACTTAGCAATAATACTTGCAGCAGCGACTTCTGGATACTTGAAATCAGCCTTTTCCTCAACTATTATCTTGCCTCGATAACCCGTCTTCCTCACCGCCACCTTTATCTTTGGAACCGATCCAAACTTATCAATCACAATTCTGTCAACACTCTCCGGGTCAATACGCTTGAATATTCTAGATAAGTTCATGTAGAGTGCACTGGACGTCAATACATTGATGTTTTCACGGTCTATTTCCCTTGGCTTAATAGCGGATACAGAGAATACAAGTCTCCTACTAATCGTCCTGTACAGCTCCTCTCTCTGCTCAGGGGAGAGGAGCTTGCTGTCTTTTACTCCGATTCCCTTTAGTTCCTCTAAGAGATCTATGGGAACGGCTACAGCTGCTACTATTAGTTCACCAATAAGGCTGCCTCGTCCTGCCTCGTCGACGCCTATCACTATCATATTGCATCATCGTCGATGTTCTAGCCGGGCTCCTCCTCCTAGGAGAATAATATAATAGTCATCCGGCATTAATAATGAAAGGTGTACGGACTATTGTCCCTTAAAGGCGCTAGAGATATAACTACGAGGATCTCTCAATATATAGCACAAATAGAATACTATGATTATTTAGACCTCGCGGAAATAATAGTTTCAGATATTGTCGAGTACTTTTCGAAGAGTAATCCTAGAAACTTGGAGAACAGGTATGCGCGTATTGCTGTGGCCTGTAGGCAAGCCTCATTTTTAGGGCCCGTATGTAGTATTTGTCTACTCATTAGGAAGTTTACTGAGATAATGCGTGGAAGAAGTAAAGAGGAATTTAAGAAATGGCTTGAAACATTCTCAAGCGTCACTGCCAGATTCTTCACGCTGAGTGACAGAACATTTAGCCAGATAAGCAGCAGGTTAGTAGAGAACCTACCTCATGACTCGGTAATTGTTGTTATGAGCCACACTCATACAGTGGCTAGGATAATAGGTAGCTTGCGATATAAGATCTATAAAGTGTATGTTAGCAAGAAATATCCATTGAACGCGGGAGTAACGATTGCCAAAGAGATAAGGGCTCATGGAGTCAACGTATCCTATATACCAGACGAGTATCTTGCATGGGCAATAGAACAGGCAGACATGATACTGGGATTCGCGCTAGGAACAACTACTACTGCAAGAATAGTGACAGAGACAGGTTTGCTCGGTGCGCTCGCAACGGGCGAAATGCTGGGCGTAGATACAATCATTATAGCTCCATTGAATTTCATGTGTGGGTGTGACGAGGAGGATATAAGGAAGAAAATGCCGGGATTCGTAGTGTCCAACGAGATAACAGGGGTAAAACTCAAGCTAAGAAGCCTTGACCTAATAGACCCCGACTCATTTAGGGTAAAACTAGTTAACGAGAACGAAGTAATAGATGCGTCTCGAGAACTCATTATTCAGAGACAAAAACAGCTCGACAGTGTTATCAATGATACTATTAACTATATCTCTAGGGAGAGAGGACTAGTTAGCTGGGGGTAATGGATATGGCCAGGTTATTTGGTACGGATGGAGTTCGAGGAATCGTAGGAGAAAAGCTCACTCCTGAAATGGCGTTGAAACTTGGAAGAGCAATTGGAGCATACTTCGGAAAGGGGTCCCGGATACTCGTGGGACGGGATATTCGTAGCGGAGGGGCAATGATTAAACGCTCGGTTATATCGGGGCTATTAGCTGAAGGGATAAAGGTCTATGATGCCGATCTAATCCCGACGCCCGGCCTCCAATACAATGTTAAATCTCTAGGATTCGATGGTGGAGTAATGATAACTGCAAGCCATAATCCTCCAGAGTATAATGGTATAAAAGTAATAGCCGGTGATGGCGTAGAGATTCCCCATGAAGACGAGGAGATAATAGAGTCGTACTACTTCCGGAACCATGCCTCCAGGCTAGAGTGGCGCTCTTATGTTAACGATCCACTCTTTAGAGCCGACGTTATCGAGAACTATGTAGAAGCCATTGTATCACAAGTCGACAAAGAGAAAATCGCGAAATCCGGGTTCAAAGTCATAATAGACTGTGCTAATAGTGTAGGTTCTCTGGTAACTCCAAAAGTGCTTTCAAGCCTCGGCGTCAAATATGTTAGCTTAAACTGTAACTTGGATCCCCTATTTCCTGGAAGAGAACCTGAGCCCTCGCCCATCACTCTGAAACCAGCCATAGCGCTTCTCCGCGAAATCTCAGCAGACCTCATAATTGGCCATGACGGAGACGCTGACAGGGCGATAATAGGAGATGACAAGGGTAGAATACTCTGGGGTGATAGGGACGGCGCACTCCTATCTGCGTATGTTGCAGAGAAGCATCCTGAGCTTCCGAGACGTGTCTATACCGGTGTGTCAAGTAGTATTGTAGTAGAGGATTATCTAAGGCCTAGAGGCATAGAGGTCGTATGGACTCCTGTGGGGAGTGTCACAATATCGCGTATGATTATTAGAGATGGAGGCGCAATATCTGGCTTCGAAGAGAACGGAGGCTATATGCATATACCTCACCAAATAGTGAGAGACGGGGCAATGAAGACAGCGCTAATATTAGAAATGCTCGCAGAATACAATACAAAGCTCTCCTCTCTAGTCGACGAACTACCATTCTACTATACGATAAAGACGAAAATACCGGCGTCGAGAGAAGAAGCACTATGCGCAGTAGAAAAAACAGTGGAAGCATTCAAGCAATACAGACTTGTCACGATAGACGGAGTAAAAGTAATAGGGGACGATTTCTGGTTGCTCGTAAGGCCTAGCGGGACAGAACCCGTAGTAAGAATAATGGCGGAGGCACGGACAAAAGAGAAAGTGGAAAACATCGTCAGCAACGCTCGTAGCATAGTAGAGGAATGCAAGAAGAGAAGAGGTAACTCGAAATGAAATGGTATTTCCTAGACGTACTTGCATGCCCCGTATGTAAAGCATACGGAGAAAAACTAGTGCTATACCCCATAAATGAAGTCGAGGAAGATACAACTATAGATGTAGAAAAAGTACGATGCAGAGACTACTGCGGCCTACACAGAAAACCCGTCTCAGAGGTATCAATCGAAGAATGCAAGAAATGCGTCAAGAAGAGAATAATAACGGGACTTATCATATGTACGAGCTGTGGACGCTGGTACCCCATTATTAACAGGATACCTGTAATGCTCGACGACAAGTATCGAGATCTAAAACTTTACAGGAAATTCCTCAAGGAATACCAGGATAAAATACCTGATAATATTAAAAAACTAATGAAGAATCCTGATCCAGGATCACTCTAGGTATTACTTGAGTATTAGCAGGTCTCATGGTCTAAGCAAAAAACCGCACAATATTTCTTCTGGGTGTCGATGTATTGAGCACTATTAAAGAGAAAGAAGAATATGCCGCCAAGGACGAGCTACTGGAGTGGATAAAACAAAGAATAAGCCTACTTGAAGAAGAGCTCAAGATGCTCAAGACGCTTCTTGCAATAGTTGAGCAGGGTTATTCTGAGCCGGAAGTGAATCCTTCAGAGAAGGTTGAGGATGTAAAGGTCGGAAAGAAGCTTATCGCAAAGGTATTTCGAGGAGAGGGCTATGTGAGAGCTGTCCCAAAGTTTCCGACAGGTATGCCTTCCGATATAGAGGAGTATCTACAGGCGTTTGTTGAGGAAATACGGGATAAACAGGCTAGAGAAGGTATAGAGCCGGATGAGAGAGCGTCTCTTATCGTGAGAACGAAGCCTGACGGATTAGTTGCTGAGATAAGGATCGCTAATCTGACGACTACACTGGACTTGCTAAAATCGAAGGCGACACTCAAGTATGCTATCGAGTTGTTATACCAGTTATACAAGGCTAGGAAAGACAAGACAAGCCCGGAAGAATGATTTCTAAAATTAGTTAGTACTATCATCTGTGGGGCTCGGTAACCAGGGTTACCCGCATCGCTACGGCCTTGCCGGGTCTCTTCATAGCCCTTCTCTAGATATGCTGGTTACAAGCAAATATAGTCTAGTCACCTTTATTATTAGATGGTAGAAATACTGGAAGAGTGTCTTGAGAGCTATCAATATTCCTCTAATAGAGGATTACTCCTGAGGCGAGGAATATGAGCCAAGAAAATGAATCAGATCTCCCATTTATTGAGGTGGCAAGAACATTCAGCGTGATGGAGAGGATATCTAGTAGGACCCAGTTGACGCTTACGCTCGTTAGATTATTCAAGAAGACTCCATCCACCGTAATAGACAAGCTAGTATACCTTATACAGGGAAAGCTTGGGCCCGAGTGGAAAGACATACCGGAGCTCGGCGTAGGGGAGAAACTTCTGATAAAGTCGATAGCTTTAGCCTATAAGGTACCAGAATCCGAGGTCGTTAAACTATACCATAGAGTAGGCGACCTGGGTGCAGTGGCGGAACAACTAGCTATCAGGTATAGGGAGAAGACAAAGGGGAGACAAGCAGGTCTTCTAGCGTTTATGGAAGAAGAAGCAGAGCCCCTAACCATATCACGAGTATACAATACACTGATGAGGATCGCATATGCACAAGGAGAGAACAGCCGTGACCTCAAGCTAAGACTCCTTGCAGGACTGCTAAGCGATGCAGAGCCTCTGGAGGCACGCTACATAGTAAGGTTTGTTGAAGGCAGATTAAGAGTAGGCATAGGGGACGCTACCGTAATGGATGCACTCGCCTCGATCTATGGAGGAGGAGTCCATGCACGCGAGATAATTGAGCGAGCCTACAATCTTCGAGCAGACCTAGGATACATAGCCAGGCTACTAGCAGAGAAGGGAATAGACTCTCTCAAAGATATCCATCCAGTAGTCGGAGTACCTATTAGGCCCATGCTAGCAGAGAGAGGAAGAGACCCCCACGAGATCCTACGCAAAGTTGGAGGCCGGGCAATAGTAGAATACAAGTACGATGGAGAAAGAGGACAAATCCACAAGCGAGGAGAAAAAATATGGATCTTCTCGAGAAGACTCGAGAACATAACCAGGATGTATCCAGACGTAGTTGAAATGGTAAGAAAACATGTCAAGGCTGAGGAGGCGATACTTGAGGGAGAGATAGTAGCCATAGACCCAGATACTCTAGAGCTACAGCCATTCCAAGTCCTAATGCAGAGAAAGAGGAAACACGATATCCACAAGGTAATGAAAGAAGTTCCCGTCGCTGTATTCCTCTTTGATATCCTCTACAGAGACGGAGAAGATCTCACAGCAAAAATACTCCCTGTAAGGAGACAGAACCTACTCGAGGTCGTCGAGCCAGGAGAAACCTTCACAATAGCCCAATACATTGAAACAAGTGATCCAGACGAGCTATGGAACTTCTTCTTAAAAGCAATAGAAGACGGTGCAGAAGGAGTAATGGTAAAAGCAGTACACGAAGGCAGCGTATATCGTGCAGGTATTAGAGGATGGCTATGGGTCAAGCTTAAGAAAGACTATAAGAGCGAAATGACCGACACCGTAGACCTAGTTGTTGTCGGGGCCTTCTATGGAAAAGGAAAACGGGGCGGGAAGCTCAGTAGCCTACTAATGGCAGCGTATAATCCAGAGAAAGATATTTTCAGAACCGTCTGTAAGGTTGCGACAGGGTTCACTGACGAAGACCTAGAGAAAATGCAGGATATGCTGAAACCCCATATTATCCCCCATAAACATCCAAGAGTAGACTCAAGGATTACTCCAGACGTATGGATAGAGCCTTATTACGTGGCGGAGATCCTAGGAGCAGAGCTAACGCTGTCACCACTGCATACCTGTTGCCTAGGACAGGTAAAATCCGGGGTAGGAATCTCCATAAGATTCCCAAGGTTTATACGGTGGAGACCAGATAAGAGCCCCGAAGACGCGACGACTGAACAGGAGCTATTCGAACTATACAGGAGGCAGTTGAAGAAAGTTGAGGAAGAGACAGTATAGGAGGAAAACACTAAGAATATACCGCGACCTTGTGAGGCAACGAATACACTATCTCTATAAGCTAGCAGTAGAAGAAGCAGAAAAAGGAAGACATGATTATGCTGCAAACCTAGGAAACTATATTAAAAAACTCTCGAAAGAGACGGGAACTAGGCTTCCAAGAGACATTAAGCGAGGCCTATGTAAGAACTGTGGCCTTCCACTTATACCAGGAGTAACATCACGTGTAAGGCTTAGGACACAAGGGAGATTCTCATATATTGTTATTACCTGTGTTAGATGCGGTTGGATACATAGATATCCATATAAAATGGGGAGAAGGAATGACTGAGAGCATCAGGGAAAAAGTCAAGAAAGCACACCACTCTAGCCCAGATGTTATCATTGGAAAGAACGGTATAACGCCCGGCGTAATCGAGGAAATCAAGACTCGGCTAAAAGCAAAGGCAGTTGTAAAAGTCAAGATACTGCGGACAGGGATTGACGAGGACAAGGGCCTAGATAGGAGAAGCATAGCGAGACTCGTAGCAGAAAGGACAGGAGCCCGATTAATGGGTATAAGGGGTCGTACCTTTGTCCTATACAAGGCTGGACAGGAGAGCTCCAAATAGAATATAAATTCCGATACCTCGCCGTCTAGGACTGGGGATGAGGAAACATGGTGACGGCACTTGAGGTTCCAGCGGACGAGCTAATCAAAGAACTCGCAAAGATACTAAAAGAACAATACGGTGAATACGTTAAACCACCTGCATGGGCGTATTATGCGAAAACAGGAGTTCACAAAGAGAAGCCACCAGAGGATCCAGACTGGTGGTATGTAAGAGCGGCATCTATACTAAGGAAACTCTACAAGTCTCCCGAGCCAATAGGAATCGAAACGTTCAGAACAATCTACGGAGGACGCCAGAACAGGGGTAGCGCTCCAGAACATTTTAGAAAAGGCTCTGGAAGCATCCCGAGAAAAATACTACAACAGCTAGAAAAAGCAGGCCTAGTGAAGAAAGTTCCTAGGAAAGGAAGAACACTTACGCCGGCGGGTAGAAGCCTCCTAGATAAAGCCGCTAAGGAAATTTTCAAGAGACTCGTAGAGACACGCCCCGAACTAAAAATCTACGGGTAACCCAGTTTACAATTCCTATCTTATCTTCACAGGCTAGGCATAAAGGAGTTCTCGAGTAATCGCTTGTAATAGCAAAGATATTCTTTAGTGTTAAGTCAGCGTCGAGAAGACAAATATACTATTATTCCTAGAGATGCACTTCTAAAAACGGTGGATTCAAGGTGTCGTACGACGACAAGGAGCTAGAAGAATTAAGAATGAGGAAATTAATGGAGTTAAGAAAACAGCTCGAGGCAGAAGAACAACGCAAGAAGCTTGAAGCGGAAATGGAAGCACGTAGACAAGCTGTTCTAAGAGGGATTCTAACAGAGAAAGCTAGGGAGAGGCTTGCGAACCTCAAACTCGTTAAGCCAGAATTAGCTAAAGCTGCTGAAGACGCCATTATCCAGCTTGTCCAGGTTGGGCGGCTTGTACCTCCAGTTACGGACGAACAAGTTAAAGCTTTATTACTCGAGCTCGACAGTCGAACTAGGCGTAGTTTCCAGATAAAGTTCAAGAGGAAGTAGAGGAACTAGATGGAGAGGTGGAGTAGATGGCGCGGAATAAGCCTCTAGGGAGGAAGCTAAGACTTGCAAAGGCGGCGAAAAGCAATAGTGCAGTGCCGGCATGGGTTATCATAAAGACAATGAGAAGATTTACAATGAACCCTAGGAGACGACACTGGAGAGTAAGCAAGCTTAAGAAGTAGCGGTAAATAGTTGAACTAGAGGAGAAAAGGTGGGGACTAGTGGCGGACGAAAAAAAGAGGAAGTTTGTAAAGGGCTTCGTATACATCATACCGCTTGCACGAGTTTACTGGGGTAGGAGAACGAATAGAGCAGATCGTGCAGTCAAACTTGTCAGAGAGTTCGTTAAAAAGCACACGAAGGCGGACAAGGTAATCATCAACAACGACGTAAACAACTATATCTGGAGCAGAAGCAGAGAGAAGCCGCCGAGAAGAGTCAAGGTAGTAGTTACGGTCTACGAGGAAGAGGCAGAGGAAGAATCGGAAGAGGAAAAGAAAATAACTGTTGCAAGAGTGAGACTAGCGGACAAATCACTCAAACCGGGACCATACACGCCCAAATCCGCTGCCAAACAATAACTCACGGGATGAAACAATATCACCGCTATAATCACCTTTTACAATAGGTTTGAAGGAGAACGGAGAATAAGAGAGTGTGGTGAGAATTGGCGAAATTCGATATCGCACTACTTAACTTGATGGGTAACTCTAACATAGGAGTGTATCTCTACGCTACCGATAAATATGTAATAATACCGGAGGGATTAGAGGAGAAGGAAAAAGAAGTAATATCAGAAATACTCCAAGTCGACATTATCGAGGCACAAGTAGGCGGGAGCAGGCTAATCGGAGTCCTGGTCGCCGGGAACAGCAACGGGTTGCTCCTAGGATCAACAGTAAGAGATGATGAAATAACAAAACTAAAGAAGGAACTAGACATCAACATAGAAGTGCTACCTTCAAAGAACAACGCAGTAGGAAACTTAATAGCCGCAAACGATAAAGCGGCACTCGTTTATCCTTCACTAGAAAAAGAAAGCATCAAGATAATCCAAGATGTCCTCGGTGTCGAGGCAGTAGCCAGACCAATAGCAGGTATTACAACCGTGGGAAGCGTCCTTGTCGTTACAAACAAAGGAGGCCTAGTACATCCAGACGCGACAGAGGAAGAGGTCAGGTTCCTCGAAGAATTATTTAAGGTCCCGGTCCTAACAGGAACTGTAAACTTTGGTGTTTCTTTTGTAAGAACAGGAATAGTCGCGAATAGTTATGGGGCCCTAGTAGGCGGAGAAACTAGGGGCCCCGAGATCGCGAGGATCCAGATGGCTCTCGGAGGTGGTATAAATGAGTGAAGTAAAGATCTTCAAGGTTATAGGAAAAATGATGATCTCCCATGATAAATTCCCGGAATGGAGGAAGTTCGAGATATATGTGAGAGCAGTAAAGCCTGAGCACGCTGTTGAGAAAGTATATAGCGATCTCGGTAGCAGGCACAAGCTTAAACGATACCACATCAAGATATCAGAAGTAAAAGAAGTACCACTAGAAGAAGTAGAAGACCTAAACCTAATAAGACTAGCACAGCTCGATAAATGGGTGAAAGCTTAATGTCACAACAACTACAAGTAGACCCAGCCGCCCTACTAGCACAAGCCCAGGCATTAAGAGAAAGACTGACGGCTCTCCAGACAACTATTACGCAGCTAGAACAAGCCAGAATAAATGTAAGGAGAGCAATAGAAACAGCTAAATCCCTTGCCTCAGACGAGATACTAGCACCAACAGATCCCGATTACAACGGAATGATTATGGTAAAACCAATTAACAAAGAGAAAATACTAGTCAAGCTAGGAGGAAACATATACGCTAAAGTACCAGTAGAAAAAGCAGTAGAGATCCTAGAAAAACGGGCCGATTCACTAGAAAAACAAGTACAATTCCTCATGAAAGAATACGATGAAACACTCAGGGCACTCGAATCAATAGAGTCTCTGCTCCAACAATTAGCGGTCATTGCGCAGCAACCCCAGCAGCCCCAGCAGCCTAAACAAAGTTAACCTGTCTAGTTACGATACTATTTATCACCGGGTCGCGCGAAGAAGTGAAGAGTAGATAGGAGATTTTTCCCTTATTATAAGTTCTACAAAAGTATAGTAGAACTATCTAAGTTGTTATTCAGTAAATTTTACTATGGGACTATTATTTTCCTCTACTAGTCTAACTTCATGATAGGGGTAGGAGCTTTGGTATTCGACAGGCTACGAAAAGCAGTTTCGAAAACGGCATCACTCATAAAGACGAGTGTCGGTGAAAAAATAGCCTACAAGGAGATTAAAGAAGATGATATCTCGGACGTACTAGACGAACTATTAATGGCTTTGATAGAAGCAGACGTAGCTTACGAGGTTGCCGAAGAGATAGTTGAACACGTTAAAAACAGACTTGTAGGAGCCAAAGTCAAGAGAGGAGAAGATATCGACCGCATTGTTAAAGAAGCATTCCGAGAGAAACTCCTCGAAATACTAGACATAGAGGCCCCAGACCTCCTAAGCATGGTAAAAGCCCAAAGAAGCAGGCCGCTCGTAGTACTATTCCTTGGAGTGAACGGTGTAGGTAAAACTACGACTATTGCCAAGATAGCATATATGTTAAAGAACAATGGAATAACACCGGTTTTAGCCGCCGCCGACACGTTCCGGGCCGGAGCCCAAGAACAGCTAGCAAAACATGCTGAAAGGATAGGAGTCCCTATAATTAAAGGCCGCTATGGCTCGGATCCGGCGAGCGTGGCGCATGACGCCATCAGCCATGCTGAGTCTAAAGGCTATCGTATAGTTCTAGTAGATACTGCAGGCAGGATGCACGTGGACTATGATCTAATGGGGGAACTAAGGAAGATAGTTAGGGTAACGAGGCCTGACCTAAAAATTCTAGTAGTAGATAGTCTAACGGGAAACGATGCGGTGGAGCAGGCTAAGATATTTGACGAGGAGATAGGTGTAGACGGAGTTATACTGACAAAAACAGATGCAGATGTTAAAGGTGGTACCGCTGTATCCGTGGTATATACCATTAAGAAACCAATACTGTATATCGGCACAGGCCAAGACTACGGTGATATAGAGAAATTTGATGCAAAGAAATATGTTGAGGCTATAGTAGGCTAGCTTCGTGCAATAGCCAGCAAGATCTCCCTCTTAGACAACACTCCTTCCAAGGAACCGTCTTCGTCAACGACTGGTAGTACTCCTATTTCCTCCATAACCATAAGCCTGGCAGCTTCAGCGGCATCCTTATCCTTGGTTATTGTTACAGGATCGGGAGTCATGATATCTTCTGCTGTCGGAACAAGATATATTCTACTCGGGACTATCTTGTCCCTATATACATCGACAACTTTGATCTTAACATATCTATCCTTTCCCCTCGAAGTACGTTTTGCAGGCGGGATTGTTACGAATGCTAGGTCTCGCTTAGTTATAACTCCTATGGGCTTATTGTTCTTGTCGACAACAATTATTTTTCCGGCCGGATCCATGTGTATGAGCTTTGAAAGATAGTAGATGCTGTGTCCCCTATTCGCGATTGCGAACGCTGGACGCATGAGTTCTTCCACTGTATGCTTATTAGTAAATCTATCTGCATAGGCTCTAACTATGTCTGTCCTAGTAATTATACCGATAAGTCTACCAGTAGGATCGACTACTGGTAGGCCTCCTATCTTGAATCTCAGCATGAGTTGAGCAGCGGTCTTTATGCTTTTAGTAGGCTCTATTGTTATTATATTCTTAGACATTGCTTTCTCGACTGGTATAGCATCTAGTGGCCTAGAATAGTAGTGGCCTAGTAATGCATTAGTTAGATCAGTTATTGTCAGTATGCCTATTGGACGTTCATTATCGTCTATTACGACGAGTCTACCTATTCCTTTCCTAAGCATTAGATTTCTCGCTCTTGCCAAGCTATCAGTAGGCCTAATAATATAGACGGTATCCTGCATATAGGATGAGACTCTCGGAGCCAATTATAGTCACCTCCCTTAGTCTATAACGCTTGTGACAATAGAATGGCGGTTAGGACGTCTCTCTCCGTTATTATTCCTATAATATTATCTTCCTCGTCTACGACAAGTAGGCTGCTAGTCTCATATTCCATCATGTATTTCGCGGCTTCTCCTACATCGATATCGTGTTTAACAGTGTAGAATTCCGGTGTCATAATCTCATAGACGGGTGTGGCAAGAACTTCTTCAATATCAGTAGACTCAAGGTATTTGAATGCCTCATGGCTTCCGAAGAAGTAAACAATGTCCTTGGCTGTTATTATTCCTTTGATGCTCTCGCCATCGGATCCTAATACTGGTAATCTTCTGAATCCATGTCTAACCATTGTTTGTGCAGCTTCCTTGATTGTGGATTCTATATTTGTCGTGATTATGCTTCTTGTTGCTACCTCGCCTGTTGTTACTCCTATGTTTGATTCTGAGAAGCGCTTGACTATGTCGTGTTCTGTTATGACACCATATACTGTTCCATCGTCCCATAGGACTGGTACGAGGCCGATGCCTGTACCGAGGATTAACTTAATTACATCGTCGATATTGTCTTTTACAGTGACAAATACTGGTGTGGGATTTGCAATGCTGGTTATCTTCTCGTCTCGTAATGCATTGTAAATATTTCTCTTATACCTGTTCACCACTATGTTGTAGTATTCTCCTCCTCCAAGGTAATTTACAAGGTCAAGAGCAGTAATTATTCCGGCTAAGGTATTGCTCCCTGCATTAGTTACTGGTAGCCCTCTAACTCTATGTTTTGTCGCGACCTCAAGTGCCTCAAGGATATTTCCGCTGCTCGAAACCGTAATCGCTGGCGCACTAGCTAATTGTTTCACTTCGCCTTCAGGTATCCTAAGTAGCTGGCTCCAATTCGGGGTTCCATCCGCTCTAATATAGCGTATTCCTTCAGGTCTCGGAACAGTTATAGGCGCTCTAGGTACATATCTCCTGATTCTACTCGAGGAAACCTTCCTTATAGGAGGTCTCCTAGGAGCTCCCCTTCCTCTCCTAGACATGGTTATCACCCTACAAGTATACGGACTACGTCCTCTCTGTCTACAATCCCCATGAGCTTACGGCGCTCCGCATCGCTAACAACAGGCAATCGGCCGAATCCCTTGGATACCATAATACTAGCGGCCTTCTCTACGGTATCCCAAGGATATAGATAAACGACGTTTGAGGTCATAACCTCGCGTATCTTCGCAAGCCTCGCAGGACCACTGCTAGACTCTAAGGATATGCGGACACCTTTAGCCAATAGATCATATTGGGTAATAATCCCGACAAGCCTCCCATTGTCGTCTACCACGGGTAATCCAGCATACTTGTACTCGACCATCTTATCCCATACACGGTTAACATGATCATCCCACTCGGCACTTACTACCTCTTTCGACATTATTGTCTCGACTCTTACTGTTTCAAGATATTCTTTGTTCTCGTCTAGCATACGCTGTATAATTTGCTCGAGACCAAGGACTCCAAGAATTTTTCCATTTTGTGTTACGGGAACATACCATTCGTCCACACTAAGCATTCTTGGTAGGATATCTGCCACACGTTCATCTGGTGCAGCGGTAACTAGTGGAGGGCTCATAATATCTTTTATTAATGCCGTACTTTTCGCACTTGTCACAATTAGTATATCACCTCTAGTAACTACTCCCTGTAACTTATCATATCTGTCAACTACAAGTGCAATTCTCTGCTTGGAATCTCTGAACAGTTTCCTAGCGCTTGTTACCTTCTCATCTAAGCGTAGTTTGAGCGGGTTAGGATTATAGATATCGCTAACTCTCGTATTGAGAGTTAGCTCGAAAGGATGGGTCAAGCCTGTTATCACCATCTATATTATATTATGAAACGTTCTCTTATTTAAGGATTATTTAGAGATTTTTTCAATTAACATTTATATACTATGAAAATTGTTTTCCGGCGAAACCATATATCCATAAAGCAACGCTCCAGTCCAGACAATCAGCTCAGCTATACGGAGCTTCAGCGACTTAACCTTCAGGAAATAACCATAGCATCCATAACTCTTATGCCCACAATATGGATTACTAAAATTAAAGCCGGCTAACCTTATTTCTTTTGCGCCAAGAGCCATAGCAAGAAGTACGGCTCTGTCACCGTCAGTATATCCCCCTGTTCCAAGGATGGGCCAACGGCATCCTATCTGAGAAGTGAAAACAACATTCAGTGTATTTTGATAATCGAAGAGGCCGGAAAGCCTCCCATAGTTATCTCCATGTACATGTAGCAGGCAGATAGTAGAAGAGAGGGAGCCGCATATACCATATAAATCCATATTATAAAGACCGTCAAAATCACCTACAACAATCAGATTGTCTATCATAGAAACAGGAGCCCTATCAACAAGAACTATAGTACTATCAGAGCCAACGCATTCTTGTTCTATATCATCTGCTAGTGGGCCGAGAACACAGACTTTCTGGTTGTTTATACGCCGGTATAGTTCTTCTAGTAATATAATAGATCTATCAGAATAAGCGAGAAGCTTATCTGACGCTGTAAATAACACTTCTCTTTCTCTACTCGGAGAGTGGCCCATCCGAGGCTCGGCCACTAGCTTATATAGAAGCCTAGCCTTCCTTAGTTTCTCGCATAGCATCATATATAGCTGAAAGGATCTCGTCAACAACATCCATCACCGCCTTGTCCCGGTTACTGGCTCTTACAATACACCATTTTAGTCCTTCTAAATATCCGTGTCCTGGGAGATCACCGATCCCCGACATAACCTTAGTATAATACACTAATAGCTCTAGGAGACAACCATATACCCTGCTATAACCTATATTACTATACCAGTCGCCTGCAATGAATCCGTGAGATAAAGTACACGAGTAAATATCGTAGTCCGTTCCGCCGAATACTCTAAGAGGACTAAGGCAGACCGTGTAATTACCGTCTATATCCATTAAGGGACATTCGCCAGGCTCCAATCTTCGTTTCTCTAAGATATGTTTGAGGCTCTCATAGAAGCAACGTGGATCGTTAGGATACAATAAAAGTAATGCCATGGGCTTATCATGCTCAAGTATTCTGCTGAGCCCGGTTTCTTTGTAGACTTTGAAGAAAGCCTGTTTTCCATATATCTGTAATCCGAGGGGCATAGAGTATCTTCCAAGTCTACATGGCACAGCAATAAATTCTCTATACCAATCCATTAAGATTGACCCCCGAGCATCCATATAGCTCTACGATAATTTGTTCTATCTATAATAATTAGACAAGACTTTAGGATAATCCGAGGGAGGCCTATGATGATCTCTGCCGCTGTTGATCTGCCTTGATAAATAAATGAAGGGCAGAAATGAATACAGCGAACCCCTGTCTGAGGCCTCTTAACTATTAGCTGGATCCTTTCTCACTCTCGGCCTCCACAGCCCTAGTGACAAGCCAGGTCCTTAATAGTGTGACACCGGCTGAAACAAGTGACAAGCCTATGACGGTCGCCAATAGGCTAGCGGCTACTTGGGGAGGATTAGCCACTATTAGGCGCAGAGCATTATATAGGAAGTATATTCCTGCTCCGACTAGTAGAGTAGTGAATACGATCGTAGAGCCTGTTTTAGCGATACTCATCTTTTATCTGCCTCCATTAGATTATGGCGCTAATGCTATTCTTGTCTTTATCCTGTCGAGGAACCTTAGCCTTTTCGGTACTGGTGGGTGGGTGCTTAATAGTTCTTCTACTGGATTAACCTCCTCATGCTTTAGCGACTCTACTATATAGTCGATGTCTGTGAAGAATCCTCCTTGAATCTCGATGAGTGGTGCTACTATGAATAATGGTGCTGTGAAGCTTGCCTTTTGCGCCTCTCTCGCGATATGTGGATTTTCTTTTATCGATAAGTGGATTTTTGCGAGAGCTCTCTGGAGGCTTTCTGGTCTACCTGTTACGAGTGCACTATGGGCATCTGCATAGTATTCTCTTAGTCTGTTGAAGTGTGCTATGAGAAACCTGAAGAGTATGCTTGCCGCTATTAGGGCAATGCCTAAGAGTAATAAGTATACGCCTCCATTGCCTTCTCTCCTGGAGCTTGAGGAATTAAGGATTCCTGCGTAAATTAATGATCTACCTATGAAATATATCATTACCGGTATTATGCTGAGTGCAAGTATCCAGGCGACATCCCTGTGCTTTAAGTGTCCTATCTCGTGTCCGAGTACTGCCATTATTTCATCTTTGTCGGCTATCTTAAGGAGTCCCTTGGTGACTGCAACATAGTTACCTGCGATAGGGCTGCCATATGCAAACGCGTTAGGCATGGCGTTATCAACGATCCTTAGCTTAGGAGTCTTTATCCCGCTTTGATCGGCGATATGTTTCAGGTGGATCTCTAGTTCTCTTTCATAACTTGTCTGGGGCGGCCTAGCACGATATATAGAGTTAATCAGATAGGGGCCGAGGAGCCATTGGCCCAGGAGAATTACTATGCTGAAGATTGCAGCAATTATTACTAAGCCACTGGCATTCGCTGCTCCTAGGGCCTGTCCCAGTCCTATGATGATGCTTATGTATGCGATGAACGTTATTATTGCGGTTAGAACCATGCTGGCTCTTAGCTTACTTATGTCTCTAGGTTCGCGTCCTACAAGCTTATCGGCTCCAAGGTAGAGAACTCCCAGGATACCTGCTATAACTATAGACTCTATAAGCATAACCCACCAGTATGCAAGTATGAATCCTATCATTCTATTACACCGTCTCGGTCGATATTCTCTATCGTCTTTGTCTATCTACACTAGAGTTTTCCTTGATGTATTATCGGGTATATGCGAGGCTATAATATTTAGTCACTAAACTTTTCATCGCATCTAAGCGTTATAAGTTTATTTTGAACTCTAACAGAGACCTTATCTAGGAATAATCCTTTAGGGGTATCTTCGCTGAGTCTACTACAGATATATTTCAGTAAGTCTTCAATTAGTTCTCCCCCTATTACTTCCCATAAGGCATTATGATCGATTTTCTCTACGATCTTGGTAAGAATCCTATCTAGCTTTTCTATGTCATAGACCTCTTGTGCATCCCAACATGCAATTATAGCGAGATCATGGCCATGTAATCCATAGCCCCATTTGGTTATTCTCATAGCGACGCTAGCGGTCTTCTCAACACAATACTTTAACAAGTATAGGCACCTCCCATATTGGTACCAGGCCTTATTATTTAGTGTTTAAAATAATAGAGGTAAATAGGCAGACTCATTAGGTTGGGAGAGGGTTTGAAGAACAATAAGGTAGTTTCCGATAAGATTAAGCAGTATTTGAAGAATCAGAGGGGCTCAGTGGTGTTATTTCTTCGAGTTGTTCCGGGAAATAGAATTACGAAACTCGTGCTAGGAGAGGAAGGCCTAATATTCTATACAGAAGAGCCTCCTATAAGGGGGAGGGCTAATGTTAGTCTTGTCAAGTATATTTCTAAGGCTCTGAGAATAAGTACGTCCCGAGTCAAAATTGTCCGTGGCTTGAAGTCTAGGGATAAACTTGTATCCGTTGAGGGAGTAGACGTCGACTATGTTGCTGAAAAGCTAGCGGAAAAGGTTGAGCTGGAAAAATAACGATTACTTGTGTATAAGAGGGAACTCTTGGATTTTGGCTACCCCCTCTCTGCCTCTATGGTCAACTATTGTGATGGGCTCGTCGATGATCGCGTAACGTACATCTATGTATCCCATGCCTAGTCCTCGTTTGCGGATGGGGCTATAAGTTCCGCTTGTAACCCATCCTACATCTATTCCCTCAACAGTGATCCTATAGCTCTCCCTAGGTATGAATCTAGCATGCTTCTTTTTCATCACGAACCCTATCCTTATCCACCGTACTCCCTCCTTCCTACATGCCCTTAGAGCAGGCTCCCCCACGAACCCCGTCTTATCCCAATCTATAGCGCCCAAACCATATCTCAAACTCAACGCACACGGATACTTCATAGGATCCTCTCCATACTCATGGCCTCCTAGAACAAACCCCATCTCTATCCTAAGAGTATCTCTCGCGGCAATGCCGACAGGTTTAACGCCCAAGCCCACTAGCTCTCTCAGTATTTTTCCAGCCTTTGAAGGCTCAGCCCAGATCTCAAACCCATCCTCACCGGTCCATCCACTCCTGCTAACTAGAAATGTATCTACGCCAGCGATACTAGCGCCCAAGATGAATTCTAGCGGCTTAAGATCGACTACTTCCCTACCAGCAATTTTTGATAGATACTCCACAGCATTAGGACCTTGCAAAGCCAGCATAGCATATTTATCGGTTAAGTCCTCGACTTCGACTCTAAGACCATACTCTTTCGCTTTTGACTCGAGATAGCTAATCATAGTCTTTGTGACAGCCGCGTTTGGCACGAACAACCACTCTTCATCGGATACCCTATATAGCATTTCATCGTCTTTTACACGAGCATATTCATTTAGTGCGAGTGTGGGTCCGCTCATGAACATTGGCTTAGTTTTAGAGATTTTCTTTGTGTAGAGGCGTTCGAGTAATTCTAGGGCGTCGGAACCTCTAACAATTACTCTGCCCATGTGAGAGATATCGAACACGCCGGCGTCTTTTCTCACTGCTAAGTGCTCTTCTATAGTACTAGTGTACATCATGGGGACTTCCCAGCCCGCAAATTCTCCAAAGGACGCGCTGAGTTCCTCGTGTATGTTTTTCAGAGGAACTGGTCTTGCTTGACTCATAAGACACACCCATAGAGTAATATTATCGTTATACGAAATAATAACACTACATTATATTATACCGATAAACTACGACGAATAGATAGTAACCGATATTATTAGTTTAGACGCTCTAGGCATATAGTGAGAGTGGTGAATGAACAATTGGAGCTTAGAGATAAAATCCTTGGATGGCTTGCTGATGAAGACTACGAAGTAAAGATAGACGCGCCACCTCCAAACGCACCTATAGAATGGATAATAAAAGCCACTAGCAAAGTTCCTCTGAGAGCCAACATAATAATCCAGCAGCCAAAGACAAAGAAAGATAGAATAGTCATAACACTAGGGGTTATGATAAGTGACCATCATAAACGTGGACTAAAGAATTTAAAAGTTCAGGAACGAGCCGAGATCATATACAATTTACTATCAGACCTGCAGAGCATATGTCCGGAATGCCTTATACTAGCCCAACCCTCATATCTAGAGCCAGAGAGCTTTGTATTCACCAAGATAATATATTACGAGTCCTTAGAGAGGCAAGGATTCCTCGACTCTATAAGGAAGCTAGTGAACATGTTCTCAATGCTTGTAATAGGTCTCTCAAGCAAGTTTGGTCCATTCAAGCAAGCACAGAAGAGAAGCGATTACGAGAATATGGGGTACATTTAGTAATGGTAAAAGGGTGGAGAAATGAGGTTCGAGCTAGATCCAGTAATCATATATATGGAATCCGAGCATTATAAAATAGCATTTCCTGTAGAATGTAAATCAGAGATTAAAGGATGCATGCACGATAAACTTCGAGAAATAGAAGTAATAATCTACAAGATATTGAACGGAGAGAGAAGCCCAGATGAATACGATGATGAGAAAAGAGTGGTTCTATTCACAATACTCTATGGAGGCGCAATATTGTTCTTCAAATCATCAAGAGGGTTCTTGCCTATAGCACGACAACATATAAATAACGTCCTTGGAATCGAGTCCATAAATAATGTTGAGGGTTCTCGATTGGTTAGTGATAAAGATTTGCTCGAGGCCTGGTCAGTTATGGTTACTGATGGAAAATTACCTGAACGCCAGGCATCTTGTCCAAGAGTTAAAATCGTAGAGAGAGGAGACTGTATTGTTCCTCCGACGGGATACAGGTTCTATTAGTGTGGCTTGTCTAGTTCCTAAAGGTATGTGATCTTGAAGATGCATTCTTTTCGAATAATTTTCTCTAGCGACAATTATTATTTTGTTGGTAGTGACTGGTGTAAGTAGGATGGCTATAAAAAACCTGTTTAACAGTGTTAAAGCTGGTGCATCGAGTTGAAAGGATTAAGCATCGAGAACTTAAAGGTAAAAGTCGAGGGCAAAGAAATCATTAAAGGTGTTAGTTTAACAATAGAACCAGGAACAATCCATGCTTTAATGGGTCCTAATGGAAGTGGGAAATCCACGCTGGCATATGCCATAATGGGGAGAGAAGGATACGAGGTAACAGGCGGGAGAATACTCCTGGACGGAGAAGATATAACGGAACTACCAACAGAGGAACGAGCTCTTAGAGGTATATTCATCGGACTACAGGAACCTCCTGCGGTTCCAGGACTAAGATTCAGTAGCTTCCTTATCGCACTTATCAATAAGAGACAAGGCGAGATAGACCTGTTCAAACTATCATCGCCGAAAATATTGAAAAGAATATATGAGGTTGTTGAGACAGTAGGACTCCCCAGAGAAGTCCTAGGACGAGAAGTGAACAAGGGATTTAGTGGAGGAGAAAAGAAAAGAAGTGAGATGGCACAAGCATTACTCGTAGACCCAAAAATAGTAATCCTAGACGAGCCAGACAGCGGTCTAGACATTGATGGTGTAAAGAAAATAGCTGAAATAATAAGAGAGCTAAGAGACCAGGGTAAAGGAATACTCCTCATAACGCATTATACGAGACTCCTAAAGTATGTTAAACCAGACAAGATCAGTGTGATATATCGGGGCAGAATAGTAGCTTCTGGAGACGATTCCCTAGCAGAGATCATAGACAGCCAGGGCTACGAGGGCCTGATAGCTTCTCTCAACAAATAGTAACCATCACTGTTGAGGTGAAATACTATGAGCGGAGCAGTAAAAATCAGCGACAAACTATTCAAAGAACTCGATAAAAACAGAGACGTAATCACGGCTTCGCCCTATCGAGTAGAAACAGAACTTAAAGGAAAAATCAGCCGTAGCCTCGTAGAAGAGATAAGCCGGATAAAGAATGAGCCGGGCTGGATGAGGAGGCTAAGACTTAGAAGCCTAGAATGGTTCAATAAGTTGCCAATGCCCAAATGGCTCCCGGGAATAGAGGAAATAGACCTAGAGGCCCTATCCCTCTACGTAAAACCAGATATCCCAAGGGTTGAACGATGGGAAGACCTCCCTAGAGAAATAAGAGAGTTCTACGAGAAGCTAGGTCTACCAGAAGAAGAAGCAAAAATGCTAGCCGGCCTACAAACAGTAGTTGACTCCGAGAACGTCTATAGCCATGCAAAAAAGATACTCAAAGAAAAAGGAATAATCCTCATGTCAATGGACGAAGCAGTCCAAAAAGACTTACCCATAGTAAAGGAATACTTTATGAGAGTATTCCCTCCCAGCGACCACAAGTTCGCGGCATTACATGGGGCCTTGTGGAGCGGAGGAGTATTCCTCTATGTTCCTAAAAATGTTAAACTACTCGAGCCGATAGAAGGATTCTTCCTTATAGGAAACGCTATGGAAGGCCAGTTCGAGCACACGCTATTGATCGCAGATGAAGGAAGCTTTATAAACTTCATAGAAGGATGTAGCGCGCCGAGATTCGTAGGCTACAGCTTCCACGATGGGATGGTAGAAATATATGCCCACAAGAACAGCACGGTAAGATTCACGACACTACAGAACTGGAGTAGAAACGTCGTAAACTACAACAACAAGAGGGCTATAGCAGAGTCAGGTGCACGAGTAGACTGGTTCGAGGGTAGTATAGGTAGCAAGATAACCGTAACATATCCCTCTACAATACTGAAAGGAGAGAATAGTACCAGTAACAGCTACGTAGTCTCAGTAAGCAAAGGACCAGTGCTAAAAGACACAGGCAGCAAAATGATACACGCAGCCCCATACACCAAGAGCAAGATAGTCAACAAGAGCATAAGCGTAGACGGCGGTGTAAACATCTACAGGGGCCTAGTCAAAATAAACAAAGGAGCTATAGAAAGCGCGGCCCACGTCGAATGCGATAGCCTCATACTAGACGAGAAGAGCGCTGCCCACACATATCCGCATAACCAGTTAGAAGAGCCAACGGCTAGTATCACGCACGAGGCCACTACAGGGAGACTAAGCGAGGAACAACTATTCTACTTGACAAGCAGAGGATTCAGCGAGAATGAAGCAAAAAGCCTCATAGTCCTCGGCTATCTAGAGCAAGTTCTAGTAGACCTACCGTTCGAGATGGTCAACGTCCTGCGCAGAGTTGTTCAGCTAGAATTCAAAGAACTAGGCGGAGTAGGGTGAGGAAGCAATGAAGACAAATGGAGCTACAGGAGGAACAATACTCTACCAAGCCATAAAAGACTCGCCAACAGTAAAGTACTATACCGACTGGAAACAGTTCGAGAAAAAACTAGATGCACCGAAAGCATCTAAGTATGATCTAATCAAGATCAAAGACGCACCCGATCTAAACTGTATAGTGGACACAGCACGGAAAACAGTTCTCCAAGGCCCGAGGACCTGTATCACGGAGTCATCTATACATGAGCCTATAGGAGCAAAATACAACTCCGAAGCACTCTTCCACATACATGAGGAACGGACACGAGGAGAATCGATCGAAATAGTGATGCGAGGAGGAAAATACCTAGTCCTAATACCTGGAGGAAACGGATACACAGGATACAATCTCATGATCAGGGCGGAAAACGGAGAATCAGATCTCTATATAGTCGACACAGGCCTAGAAGACGGAATAAAGACAATCTATAAAGAGATCCACATCGCAGAAAATGCAAAACTTAATTTATATGAACTATCTGTACACAGAAGACAACCAGTCTACAGTTATACATTAGCAGTATTATCAAGAAATGCAGAACTAGCATTAAGGTATTCGGGGCAAGCCGGGAAAATGACCAGGTCAAGGACAGATATAATCCTTGCAGAAGGCAAAGCCAAAGTAGATGCGAGAATAGGTTATATCGCGGATAATGCAGGGAAAGGTGATATAATTGTCGATGTTCTCCATGTTGCTCCAGAGACAGAGAGTCTCGTAGAGGGCAGGGGGCTTGTATTTTCCGGATCACAGCTTGCAATGAGAGGAACTGCACGAGTGTATGAAACCGCGAAGAACAGCTCGACCAAGGTCGAAGTACATACTATTACACTAGATAATACAGCTAAGGGATACTCTATCCCAATGCTCGAGATATTCACTGGCAACGTAAGAGAAGCATCGCATAGCGCCTCTGTCACTAGCATTGACAAAGAAAGGATCTTCTACTTGAAGTCAAGAGGCTTATCATGGGACGATATTAAGATGCTAATGAAAAAGAGCGTGTTAGAATTCAGCGATGCATTCGAAAAAATAACCACGTATATAGATCTAGAGCTAGCCTAGCTCTCTTTTCCATTCCTCCAGGAAAGCTTCTATTATCTTGATTCTCTCCCCAGCTATTTCCTTCGCAGATGACAAATACAATAACTTAGGTAAATGGATGATTTTATTATAGAAGTGCCTTATGCTTTCGTCAAAGCCTCTCTTCATAGTACAACCTGTATGGAAAACCCTAGCGATGCCAACTGCTCCCAACGCGTCTAATTTATCAGCGTCACTAAGTATCATGGCCTCCAGCGTCTCTGCACGTATGCCGAGGCTGAAGCTATGTGCCTTTATAATGTGAACCACGTCCCCGATACAAGACTCGGGAACACCCAGAGTCTCTAGAAGAGACTTAGCGTAGCTAGCGGATTTAAGCGCGTGATTCCTTTTTCCAGGCATGTTTCGACCTATATCGTGGAGATAGAGGCCAGTATAGAGCAGGCACCTGTCAACCGTTTCGTCTACTCCTTCTTTTCCTATTAACTCGACTATCAGCGATTCTAATCGTTCAATATGAGGCCATCCATGTGCTGGGTCATTACCCATTATCGCGTAAGAAGTTTGCTTGATCACAGGAAGCAGTCTGCAGAGTATACTGCACCGCATATCCTGTATCCTATAGGATACACACTAGTTTTGTGAGTTTAAAAGGTAGCTTGGAGATGCTATATAATATTTCTATATATGAAAATGCTTATCCTACATACATCCCCATAATAGTATACATGAAGAATCTCCTGAGGGAGAAGAAATGTCAAAACAGCCTGAATGTAAGATAGAGAACGGACTCATAATTGCTCCTAAGGGTCTCGCAGGCGTTGTCCCGGACGTAACCAGGATAAGCGGAGTAGATCCCAAAGGAACAGCAACGATCTACAGGGGCTATACGATTGATGACATAGGAGAGCATGCAAGCTTCTACGAGGCAGCCCACCTAATACTAAAAGGAGCTCTTCCATGCGAGGACGAGCTCAAAGAGATCAAAAAGAAGATAGACACTTACAGGGGACAGGTACCCGAGAAAATATTCGATGCATTAAAGCATGCAAGACTCGCACACCCAATGTATTATGGAAGCTATGGAGTAACACTGCTAGGGCAATATAATGCACCCTACGACTGGAAGTTCGACGAGGACTTCCTATATGACCACGCACTAAAGCTCATCGCACAACTCCCAGTAATATTCACCGCTGGATGGCACCTAGCACACAATGGGACAATCATTAGGCCAGACCCAAGCCTAGACCATGCAAAAGACGTACTAAGAATGATACTAGGCAAAACACCAAGCGACCTCGAGGCAAGAGCATTCGAATCAACCCTAGTCCTATACATGGACCACGGATTCAACGCATCAACATTCACGGTAAGAGTCATAGCTAGCACACTAAGCGACATGTACAGCGCCATAGCAGGTGGTATCGGAGCCCTAAAAGGACCGCTCCACGGTGGAGCAAACGAGAAAGCACTGGTAATGCTCCTAGACGCAAAGGAGAAAGCGGAAAAGGCAGGTAAACCACTAGAAGAATACATAGAAGAATACATCCTCGACAAACTAAGCAGAAAAGAAAAGATCATGGGCTTCGGACACAGAGTCTACAAGGTACACGACCCAAGAACCGACGTGGCAGCCAAATTCATCAAGCAGCTACCAGAAGGAGAATACTGGCTAAAGGTACTTCACAAGGCAGAAGAAGTAATGAAGAGAGAAAAGAACCTACCGGCTAACATTGACCTATACACAGCAATCCTCTACTACCAGCTAAAGATACCAATACCAATGTTCACGCCCATATTCGCAATGGGCAGAATAGTAGGATGGACCTCCCACTACATAGAGCAAGTACTCAACAACAGAATCATAAGACCAAGCGAGAAGTACGTGGGCCCAGTCGGCCTAAAATACGCTCCATTAGAGGAGCGCTGCAAGAAGTAAACAAAAATAATAATCCCAGAACCATAAAAAACCACTTTCTTTTTACCTTTACATAGTCTTATATCATGAACCGGGGCATGACCTTGTATAAGGCATATAACGATTCTTCCAGCATAGACCTGGCAGAAATACTAGCTGAATCCCTAGGGATAAACTATGAGAGAGCAACTAAGTTACTCGAATCTAAATCGACGAGAATCCTCAGATATAAGAACATAAGATACATAGCACTACGTCGAGACCTAGGAAACCATTATGAAGGAACAGCGATACTCATAGACGAAAAAACAGGAGAATACCGGGTTGTCGAAGGATACCCTCATATAAAACGAGTCCTCTTACTTTCGAAAGCGGTACCACAACACTTCGTCGACTGGGTAATAGTAGAGGAAAAAATGGACGGCCACAATGTTAGAGTCATAAAATTCAAAGACGAGATATACGCTGTTACTCGGGGAGGATACATATGCCCATATACGACAGCTAGAATGCGCCACGAACACGGCAAGAGCATAGAGAACCTAATAGATGCTATTGGCGAAGAAACAGTAGTGGCAGGAGAAGTAGTAGGCCTAGAGAACCCATATACTAGATACTACTATCCAGAAGCACCCGAATGGGGATTCTTCATATTCGACATTTTCCGGAAAGGACTCGATCCACTAAGCGTAGAAAATAGAAGAAGGCTAGTCGAAGAATACGGGCTCAGAAACGTTCCATTACTAGGTAAATACCATAAGGACGACTGGCAGGGAATATTGGAAGTTGTATCAAATCTAGAAGAAGTAGGCCGGGAAGGAATAGTGATGAAAGATCCATATTATAGGGTAGATCCGCTCAAGTATACGACTAGCTATATTAACACGAAGGATATCCAGGAGGGAATGAAGTATCCCTTCGACGAAGGACATACTTTCATTTACCCGCGAGTACTAAGACAGATGTTCAAGGCGATTGAAGACGACTGGGACGAGGAAAGACTCGCGAAAGAAGCCCAGAGGCTGGGAGAAGCGATACTTGTAACGGCGGTTGAGAGCGTAAAACGTTTCCTCAGAGGAATGCCTATAGCCGAAGAATTCATATTAACCTTCTACAATATGCGGGACTTCGAAGACTTTGTCTCCCACATAACTCTTCTAGGAGTACCGATAACGATTGTATCTATAGATCAAGCAAGCGAGAACTATATCAAGGTTAAAATACTAAAGCATAAGAAAACGCCCGAGTACTATAAACGGATACTTAGAACAGGGCTAAGCCCCCTCGACTAGCACTATTCATTATGCTCATAGTATTTTCTAAGATAATATAACGAGATCCCAGACGCCAATATATCAAGGATCGCTCCAGGACTCCACTTCCTTGGCCTCCATAAAGAGTCTAGCCACAACAAAGCCTCTCGAACACCAATCGTTTTTGACAAGGCTAACGCCTGCCTAGCCTCAGCCATTGCCCTATAATATGCACTCCAACCATACTTCCTTGCAATCAAGGTATCTCCATACTCCGCCAACAAATCAAGGAGAATCCTCAGAAGCGACTCTTCCGCTACACCTAAAACATCGAGTTCTTCCGCAACATGCATTGATATCTTATAGCTTTCAAGGATCTCTTTATGAACAAGATCCCATGACGTCAACGAGAGTATTCTGTATAGAGACGGAGTATTCTTGGGCTCCCTGATATCTGGCAGAGGTCCATAATAGCGTCCCATATAAGACCTTTCTCCAAGCCCGAGCATCTTATAGTAGTAGTATCCATCAACACTCCCGCTACAAGCCTCAACATAATACCTAGCGGAAGATACTGCTTCATCGACTCTTCTTGAGACTAAGGCTCCCTTCATCAACACGAGAAGGAGAAGCGCTGTTCCAGTATTAACGTTCCGTGAACCTATACTTTCCTCGACACACGAGGCATAGAGCTTGAAGCCCCTACCTAGAACTCCGTCCCTACACCCATCACTAGCTATCGAGATAAGGGAAGGATAAAGGCAAGACGAGGCAACCATAAACATATAGATATCCATATCGTCGTGTTCTTTTCTCCTAGTAACGGCCCCCGGCTTTGGGTCAACCAATGGCTCAATTAATGCACCTCTAATTAAATTACTAGCAAGCGACGCTACATTACTGATTCTGTCCGACAACTATACCCCTATAACATGTATAATACCCAGGAGGCAATTAACACAATAGGCTCCCAAACAGCTGGCACCGCGATAAAGAATATGAGCCTGGGAGATGAAGGAAAATGACATCAGACATCAATATATCTCCATGGAGATTCCTTGAGAAAATAAAACACTATGTGAGCAAAAGTAGAGCCTATAGAACACTGAAACTAATCACGCTATACCATAGGATCCAGGGCTCTCCTGGCCTAGAGGAGGCCGCTGAGAAAATTGAAGAATATATCCTAGAGGAGGGACCCGAGAACATAAACACAGAATTATTCAAGTATACCGGGCGCCAAGGCCCAGAATGGCTTCCTCTCCCAGTCTCTTGGAACGTGCATGATGCACGCATGATTATAGGCTCTAAGGAATACAGGCTTGAATCTCATCCAACAATGGTGGCTGCACACTCTCCTCCCAGTGATGGTTGGATCATGGGCCCCGTTGTAAAAATCGGGGATCCGCTTGATCCGGACAGTTACAGTAATGTTTCGGGAAAAATACTGTTAATAGAAAAACATCACCGGCTAGCCTACAGGCTAGCATCGGAACACGGAGCCAGCGCTGTCCTGTTGACAATGGAATCAAGGCATCATGACTCGTTTCCGTATATAGGGCTATTTCTCACTGATAGAGAATCGTCAAAGTATTCAATTCCTGCTCTCACGATTCCGTGGAGAATAGCTAGAGATATAGAGGGTAAAGAGGTAAAGCTCAAACTAGACTCTGATATTGGAGGTCCTGGAAAACTACCTGTGCTAGTAGCGTGGATCGGAGATAGAGAAGTTCCTGGGCCAACATTGATAGCTCATCTCTGCCATCCTATGCCTGGTGCAAACGATAACGCTAGTGGATCCTCTAGCTCAATAGAGGCATTTCTTGCTGTAGCAAACGCTGTGGAGGAAAACGTTATTGATGAGCCTCCAGCAACTATACGTCTCGTACTGGTTCCAGAATTTACGGGAACAATACTTGGCATGGAGGGATGGATGAGAAACAATATAGTAGAGGCCCTAAACCTGGACATGGTTGGAGCCTCCCAGTCAAACGGAGTAGAACCACCATATGTATATTATCCCCCTGTATCAGCCCCCTCAAATATGCTAGCCGAAACCTTCATTGAAGCACAGACAGTGCTTCGAGGACAGCCGAGAGTAAAATACTATATGTATGGGAGCGACCATGACGTATTCCTAGCCTATCAGAGGGAAAGCATATTAATCAATCAATGGCCAGACCCCTACTATCACACAGACTCCGACGACGCCGACAAAATAGATCCAAAGAACCTCTGGGAGACAGCATTGCTCGCATCATCCACGATTCTCGCTAGGGCACATGGTTATGCTCCGAGGATTGCTCCTGGAGCCGAGATAATTGCCCGATATATAATGGGGAGTAGGATGAGAGAAGGGGACGAGCTAGGCTATAAACTAGCAGGGTTCTATGTACCGTTAAGATACGGTATAACCCCATATACAAGGCCTCCTACAGATCTAAAGCTCAAGTCCGATACAAAGATCAAGTTTAAAGGATCTAGGAGACTTGTTCTAGGTCCTCTAAGTATAGCAGAGAAGTCATTGGATGAAGCAATAGAGCTTGCACGATTCTTGGAAGAACAAAAGCTCGATACAAGTATGATATATGGTGAAATATCGTTTGTAGCGGTGCGAGAGGAGCCAGTGTCGAGATCTTTTATTTGGTTCAGGAGCGTTTATGGGCAGAATATTACTTGGGAGAAATATCAAGAGACTCTAATAATACTAGAAGATAAAGGAATATTAGAGTTAGACTAGAAGACCTAGTCCCCAATTATTCTATTCTTTTCAGATAGGATTCGATTCTCCTCTTAAGGGCTTCTTTACTCATGCTGCCTATTATGACGTCTACTAGCTTACCATTTATGAATACTGCGATGCTTGGTATTTTCTCGATATTGTATTTCTCTGGAATCGACGGTGATCTATCTACGTCTACTCTCCCAAAGAATACTTCAGGGGTAGAGTATTCGAGTGCAATTGATCTAAAGGTTTCTAGGAAACTTATACAGGGCCCACACCAGTCTGCTGTGAAGAACAGGAAGCTCGCTTTCTTTTTTAGCGCTTCTTCGAGGTCGTGGCGTGTCACTTCGGGCACAGGATCTTTTGCAAGTCTCTCAATGTGTTCTCCTCTCTTCCTGAGTAGCTCTGCTAGCTTCTCAGCGGTTTCTTTAAGCTCATCCATATTTATTCACCATACTCAATTTACCCATTCTGCCTTAAATATGATCTAAATACTATCCTTTATAACCAAGGGATACTATAATATGACAATAGAGCTGACCATAGCTGGTGATAATTATGTCAGTTAAGATACCAGCGATAAAGATAACAGAAGAACACAAAGTACTACCGCCTCCTAGCAAGATCGTAAGAGAAAACGGTGACGTTTACATAGAGATAGCTGGTAGGCGAATACCAGTAGGTGGACCTATACCTAAACTAAAGGAAGGAGAGAAGCATCTTCGTGTTGTATCAACGTTATGTCCTTACTGTCAAAGACTACTTCCTGGCAGGATAGTCGAGAGGGACGGCAAGGTATACGTGCGGAGGATTTGCCCCGAGCACGGCGAAATAGAAGAGCTCTACTATGGAGACTCAAACATATATCATAGAATGATGCTTTATGAGGAAACCGGAAAAGGAGTACCACAAGTCCACGCCTACGTAGGAATAGGAGGCCCATGTCCATATTCTTGCGGACTATGTGCAATGCACGAGAACCACACTGCACTAGCAAACCTTGTAGTAACGAACAGATGCGATCTATCGTGCTTCTACTGTTTCTTCTACGCTGAAAAAGCCGGATACGTATACGAGCCCTCGATAGAGATGCTGAGATTCCAGATACGACAGCTCAAGAAGCAAGGAGTCACGATGGCGATCCAGTTAACAGGTGGAGAACCAACAATGAGGGACGACCTAGTAGAAATAGTAAAGATGCTGAAGGAGGAGGGAGTGAGACACGTCCAGCTCAATACTAACGGTATCAAATTTGCTAGGCTATTCTTCGAAGACGAGAACAAGGCTGTAGAATATGCAAAGAGCCTTAGACAAGCAGGAGTTAACACTGTCTATATGAGTTTCGACGGTGTAACCCCGAAGGCCAACTGGAAGAATCATTGGGAAGCACCATTCACACTCGAGGTATTCAGAAGAGCAGGAATGACAAGTGTAGTCCTCGTTCCAACAGTGATCAAGGGCATGAACACGCATGAGCTAGGAAAGATAATTGAGTTTGCAGCCAAACACATGGACGTCGTGAGATCGGTAAACTTCCAGCCGGTAAGCCTATCAGGACAGCTAAAGAAGCATGAAAGAGAGAAGATGAGAGTAACGATAGCAGACGCCATAAACATGATAGCTGAGCAAACAGACAACCAGATTTATCCAGAATCCTGGTATCCAATACCTGTAGCGGCTAAATTCGCCAAATTCATTGAGGCATGGACAGGAATACCACAGTTCTGTATGTCGAACCACCCTATGTGCGGTGCCGGAACATACATCTATGTAGAGAGAACGGCTGATGGAACGCCGAAGAGATTCATACCTATTACCGACTTCTTCGATGTTGACGCGTTTGTAGAGTGGCTTGATGAAAAGAGGCTGTACCTGCTTGAAGGAAAGAGTAAGAGAATGCTAATAATGAGGGGAATAATAGACTTCAGGAAGTTCATCAAGAAGAAGAACCTTCCGAACGGCCTCAACGTAGAGAAACTACTTGTAAACATCGTCCTTAAGAGGAACTATGACGTACTCGGAGAATTCCACTACAACCTAATGTTCCTAGGAATGATGCACTTCATGGACCAGTACAATTACGACGTGACAAGGGTAAGGAGATGCAACATCCACTATCTGTCGCCAGACGGCAGGATAATCCCATTCTGCACATACAACGTGCTAAACGATGTGTACAGGGACCATATACTATACCAGTACAAGACAGATATAGAAGCATACGAGAAAGAAGTAGGAGTAAACCTATTCGCTCCAGGCCAGAAATACAACAGGAGCAAATACTGGAAGATAATAAAGAACCATCCAATCTACAAGGAGGCCTACAAGGGAATACTCTGGTAAAATAATCCAAAGTTTTTATCATAACTAACCCATTATACAACACATATCCTTGTTCCCTGACGTGATCCTCAAATGTATTGTTATACGTATACAACTCGATACCTGAGATTTACCCAGCCACCGCACAAGACATCATGCCCTATATATGCGAGATAAGCAGGGCATCCCAGGCCAGAACCCTCAAACACGCTAATACCAGCACCGAAGATCCTTGGGGCTATGGTTACGTGAACTTCGTCAACTAGTCTATGCTTGAGCAAAGCACAGTTCAATCCTCCTCCTCCCTCAACAAGAAGCCTCCTAATACCAAAAGCATAGAGCTTCTCTAAACCAGAGGCGAGATCAACTTTTCCAGAACCAGCCTGTACTATAAGTATTCCCCTAGACCTGTATCTAGATAATTCTTCCGCTGTATGATCTATAGTAGTTAGTAGAACAGACCTTCCTGGGACGCCGAACACGTTCGAACCGGGATCTGTTCTCAAGCGAGAATCCACAACTATACGTATGGGGGATCTCCCTCTAGCTAGTCTCAGCGTCAACTTAGGATTATCTACGAGCACAGTGTTTGACCCTACCATAACGGCGTCTGCCATAGCTCGGTGTTTATGTAGAAGAGCAAAGTCTTCATCACAACTAAGGCGGGAGTATCCGCTTGGATCAGCTATACGGCCGTCAAGTGTAGCAGTCGAGAACACGACAACGTAAGGTCTAAGCAAGTCCATGCCCCTAGATCTCCTAAGTGTTCTAATGAGGATCAAAATCATTTCCATAACATGCGTCAATAAAATGTATCATGTTTCAACAATACAGTTATACTTGGTGATAAGGATGCGTATAATACGAGGAGTAATCGAGGTCGCGACAAGCGACAGATTCCAAGCCCTGAACGTCACAAGCATCATCGAAACATGGGTTAAGGAGCAGAAGCTTTCTAATGGCCTATTGCTAGTCTATGTACCTCATACAACAGCTGCCTTAACAGTGAATGAAGCCGAGAGAGGATTAATGAGCGATATTGTAACGTTTCTAAAAGAACTGACTTATGAAGGGAAAAGTTGGCGCCACAATATTATTGATGACAACGCTCACGCTCACCTATCATCTATCCTAGCGGGATATAGCATTATATTACCGGTGATAGATGGAAGGCTGGATCTTGGGACATGGCAACAAATAATACTATTAGAGATGGACGGTCCAAGGCGTCGAAAAATAAAGCTCTTCTTTATGGGAGAGACCTAAGACTAAAACCCAGGATAGCCAATAACAAGACTAGAACAATGAATAATTAAATGGCCAATGAAGAACACCTTGACCCCGGAGCCTCCGTATGGAGGCTATGATAATGTGGCGGCTGTCTGAGGCCATCTAATGTAGCCAATTTATTTAGATTGGAAGCTGGGAAGTTTCCATAGATGGGAGATCATGTCTGTGAGCGAAGGATGAGTCATGACTATAAGGTTCCCCTATCAAGAATTCAGAAAAGGACAAAAAGAGATAGCAGAAATAGTTGAAGAAACCGTGAGAAAGAAGGAGTTGCTAGCATTAATGGCTCCTACAGGATATGGGAAGACACCAGCGATCATCTACGGGTTATTGAAGAGCGGGGCAGAAAAAATCCTATACTTGGTCAGGACTATTAACGAGATAGATCCTGTTGCCCGTGAACTCTATAGGTTTGGGGCAGAGTTCACATATGTATACTCTGCGAGAAGGATGTGTCCTCTTTTCGGAACTAGTAGCAATGGAGAAACCAGCGTAGAGGATTTCTGGCAGGCTTGTAGAATAGCGAGACTTAAAGGAGCCTGTCCCTACTATAATGAGCTCCAGCGATATAATCCCAGCGATATCAAGCCTATAATTGTGTCCCTTAAGGATTCTCCTCCACGGAGAATCGTTAACCTTCTTAGAAGAAAACTAGGAATATGCCCCTTTTTCGCGCTGAGATCGCTGGTCAGCGACTCACAGTTCATCGTAGCAACCTACCCATACGGGTTTAGACCAGAAATATTCGAGAGCCTTATGGATCCCTATTCCTACGAAGATCTCGTCGTAGTCGTAGACGAAGCGCATACTCTATTCAACGCTCACAGCCTTCTCGAACATAGAATAAAGTTAAAGGACATAGAGGTATCAATAGTAGAGGTACGACAATATGCGCCGGAGGCCAAGATCGTAGTCGACCTTCTACAGAATCTCTACAAGTCCTTATCCGAAATAGGTAAGAATATCAAATATACCAAGGTTACACGAATTGACAAAGAACCTATAAAGAACGTTATAGAGGAAATAGACGTCATAATTGACGCTTCGGAACATGTACAAGAGAAAAAGATAGAAGAAGCGATCTTATCCTCAACTGACATCTCCAAGGCTAAAACGAGCATCGCCAAGATAGTATCTTGGCTAACAACGATAGCTCGAGACGATGTGTTTCTATTCATCGAGATAAATGATGAAACACAATACGTGGCGACTCCTCTGGATCCGTCCGTTGTGGCGTCACCTTTATTGAATAGGGCAAAGGCAGTCGTGCTCTCAAGTGGTACCCTACCACCAGGTGATTTCGTCAGGGAACTCTTAGGGGTCAAACGACAAGTCGTGTACTTAGACGCAGAATTGACCTACGGCAGATTCCTTCCCACCGGCAATATCTACACTGCGGTGGCAAGGGACGTAACCACTAGATACAGGGAGAGATCAGACCACATGTACAGGAGGCTAGCCGCATATATCTCTCTAATATCAAGGAACATCCCAGGAATCAAACTAGCCGTATATCCCAGCTACGAATTGATGGACAAGATCACAGGTAAGTTGCCTGCTGATCTACCGACATACAACGAGACAAAGAAGACGAGTCTCCAGGAGGTACAGGAGAAGATAACGCTATACGATGACCTCCTCATAAACGCTGTCGCGAACGGCAAACTAGTGGAAGGAGTAGAATTCGTGTCTCCGAAAGGCGAAAACCTATTATCAACAGTCATAATAGTAGGAGTCCCATATCCGCAGCCAGACGCATATACAAACACCCAGCTTGAGATCCTATCGCAGAGACTCGGTAGCCAAAGAGCAAAATACTATGTATACACGTTCTCAACAATAGTAAAAGTAAAGCAGGCTCTTGGAAGAGCTACTAGAAGTCCTACAGATAAAGCAGTCTACTTCCTACTCGACAGAAGATATCTCAAAAAAGAGATCAGGGAATCACTGAGAATACCTATCAAGAAAGTTTTCACTTCAGTAGCCGGCTTGCAACAGGCAGTCATAGAGGCGAGGAGGCATCTAGGTTTCTAAAAATAAAATTTATGATTATCTAGGAGAATTACTCTAGGAAGGATTCGAGCGCATCGTATACGTCTAAGACTCCCTCCCTAGTTTTCCTAACAACCTTGAAACCAGCTAACTCTAGCTTCTTTACCGCATAGTCTGCAACGCTTAGAAGCAAATCGAGTGCATCCTCAAGCTCTGCCCTGGGATCAATTTCGTCGCTAAGTAGTTCCTCGATATTTTCTTCGAGCCCCTCTCCCGCTTTTAGCTCTACAACGAATTTTTCTCCTTCACGATAAATTACCAGTTTCACAGGATACTCTGGATGATCAACAGTGACAGTCTCACCAGATATACTAGCCTTAAGGCCTTTCGCATTCGAGTTCTTAGCTATCGACTCCAAAACCTCTGCTACATTGCCCGTCATTACTACCACCTCTAGACCCATTTACTACTATGGTCATCGACCTTATAGCTTTTCAAGAGAAGCACTGCAATACTCCAAATTATTATTACACTCTATCAAAGCATAGTAACCTCTTTTCAAGGGTCCCGGATTAACGAATAATGAACCGTTTCTCTTCTCTACGCCTCTTGATTCGTGTATGTGCCCAAATAGATGAAGTCTCGGACGAAGCACAGTTATAAAATCCCTGAGCTCACGTACTCCGGCGTGAAGCCCGAAGAACACCCGGTCAAGGATTCCCTTTGGGGGATGATGTGATAACAATATGTCAACTCTACTATTTCCGAGTTTCTGTCTTAGCGAGTCAAGGGAGCTATGGAAATCCAAACCCCCTATACCGGCGATAATGACTCCCCGAACCTTGATAATTCTTCCGTCGAGGAGCACTTCATTATCACGTAAGACCCTGGCGATCGCTGGATCATCAATATTTCCTGTCACCGCGAGCTTGTCCTTGGCTATCTTGATGAAAAACGTTGCAGTGTCGACGCACTGGAAGTCTCCAGTTGCAACTATTAGATCGTAGTCATCTATTCTTTCCAGCAATTTCTCAAGCTTATCATTTGCACAGTGTATATCTGAGATATGGAGAATCTTCATGGATCCAACACCGTCATTAATACTATAATTATCTCCTACAAAAGATCATTGCCTAGATACCTTAGCAAACGAGCTCTAAGCCTTCTAAGGGTTTTTCTTTTAAGTTCCCTGTCGATCTTGCTTTCTTCCACCGCCGTTACAAGGTATCGATATGCAAAGATAGCTGTTCTAGGATCGAACCGGTAAGGTATGCCGTCTTTGCCGCCTATAGCATATGCATAGATAAAGGGGTCTGGTGGATGCGTCACCGAGTCTCTTGTACTTGTCGGAACCCCATAGACTATGTCGGCTATAAGTGCAAGCGCTCTAACGACGGCAGGTCCGACTCCCGGGGCTAGTCCTAGATCTTCTGGGTTAACTAGGGAGACTTTGCCTAGACGTTCCAGGGACCTCTTAAGCTGTGGAGATATTTTCATCGGCCGATAATAACGCGGGGGACTAATATTTACGGCGTCACGTCTTTGATCCTCGAGGAAATCGATTAAAGTAGCCTTTCTTTTTATACGGGAAAGCGCTTCTTCTAGTCTCTTTGTGAGATGCTTTCCTTCACTATTGATTACCTCTACATATGTCTTAAGCGCCTCCTTGCTTTCCTCCACCGTTGCATTCAGAGTAAGGTCTTTGCTCGGTACACCGGATACACCGCTATGAGGCTCTATTAGAGAGGGACGGTCAATATGATATCTACGAGCGTATTTCGTGGCGGTATTCATACCCTGTTGCACAACCAAGATTTTTCCATTTTTCGCAACGATAACTGCATGTTGATACAGATCGTAGCCATCCTGCAGGAATGCAGAATCTACTCTAGCAGTTAGCTTGCTAAACCTCGTTATCTTGTATGGATCGACGCCTAGAATTTTCTCCGCTCTTTCGGCCTCCTCAGGTACGAGACGCATACGTGATCCTTTTCCTCCCAATACTAGGAAGCCGAGACATGGATCATTCCATGTTATCGTTTTTAAGATACCGAGAACAACAGTAGTACTTCCACTGCTATCCCAGTCCATTCCTATCACGTTGTTGAATGCTTGGAACCATACTGGGTCAGATAACATGGCGATAACTGCGTCTACACCACGCTCGTCAATTATATAGCGGATAATTGAGTCTCCCAGCTTCTTCATTATTCTTAGCATCCATGGAGGTACATGTCCACCATGCAGTGGGAGATCCGCGACCCCGGGCACTTCAAGATCCCTAGTGTACTAGCTAAACCAATAATATTGGATCTATTGAGAGGTGAAAAATCCTTAGCTAATCCAAATTCTCTATTTCTTTTTCTTTTTAACAAAACCCTTAGCCCGGCTCCTCGTTTCTTCTCTTGCTGCACTTGTAATAAGCGATCTAAGACCAGCTTCTACATGTGAATGGGGTCTAGAAGAGCGTAGGAGTATCAATGCATTTTCTACCGCCCACTTGCTATTGGATGCAATGTCTTCAACAAGTTTCTCGATAGTGTCTAATAGTTCTTCCCTATTGTCTACAACGCCGTTCAAGATCCCCATTCTAAATGCTTCCTCAGCAGTCACGAGTCTTCCTGACAAAACTATGTATGCGGCATTTTTGTACCCCAGAAAGAGGGGGCCGAGAGTTGTTGATGCAGGAGGTATCATTCCCCATTTGACAGCAGGACTTCCGAGCTTGGCGCCGCGTACAGAGTATGCTAAGTCGCTGGCTAGAACAAGTTCGAAGCCTATTCCTACAGCGTGCCCGTTTACGGCTGCTATTACTGGCTTCTTACATGAGGAGACTGCTTTGCATACTCCTCCGAGTCCTTCACCCATTAATTTTATGGAGTCGTCGACACTGGTTATTTCGGCTACTGATTCTAGATCCACGCCGGTGCTAAAGAAACGTTCTCCACTACCTGTTATTACTATTGCAACGGTTTCAGGGTTCTCGCATTCTCTTCGAATAATTCTAGCAAGTTCCACTGCATGTTCGTAGTCGAGGCTGTTTCCTTTCTCCTCTCTATCAATGGTTATGAGAGAAGCTTTGCCTAGGCGTTCAGCATGTATAGGCAACGGTATTCACCGTATTAATTCTTGTGGATGGGATCAATATAAACAATATCATTAAATAAAAATAAATAATAATAAGAGAAATTAATTCAACAAGACTGAAGCTCCTTAACTATCTTTAACGCCTCGTCAGCATGCTTCTCGGCAGGCCTAACATTCTTAAGAATAGCTATTAATTCACCGTTCTTCTTCAGGATATATGTTGTCCTCTTTGCGCTCGGCTGTTTTGTTCCCTTCTTCAGGATTCCTAGCTTCTCGGCTAGTTTTCCTCCATCGTCGCTGAGTAGCCTGAACTGGAACCCGTATTTCTCAGAGAATTTCTTGTTTCTAGAAGGAGGATCAGTCGACACCCCTACTACCTCGGCTCCACACTTTCTAAACTCATCTATAAGCTCGTTGAATCTTATTCCCTCTCTTGTGCATCCAGAAGTCATTGCCCTCGGATAGAAGTATACTACTATGATCTCGGATGGAATATCCGAGATTTTCACCGGGTTTCCGTCCTGGTCAACGAGCTCGGCTTCGAGAAGTATTCTCGCCTCTTCACTCACGTCAATGACACCTCTCGCCTATTACAGTGAGAGGCATAGTATTTAGCAGATAGTAAATACTTCTAGGTAGAAGGGATGAGAGACAACTATAATATCTCGCTAATCTCTACGTGTTTGAGTTGGTCCAATACGTAGGCTCGTATTTCTTCGAGGCCGGGTAGCGGCTTTACTATTTTTCCATTCTCTATGTATTTGACTAGGAGTTCTTCGGGTTTCTTTCCACCCTCACATATTGGAGGCTCTCTACCTAGTAGGACTGTCCAGTTCGTAACGGGTGGACACCTATACAGTGTCTTTGCACCGGGTAGTTTTCCTCTCTTCGATACGGGTTCCCAGCCTTTTCCTCTGTCTACTGCGACAATATCCATACTTATGTCTATACTGGGAGCCATCGATATCGTAGTACCAACACCGAATCCGTCGACTATGTCTCTCAGTTCAATTACCTGCTTCTCCCCGATTCCTCCACTCACATATATCTTGACGTGCTTATAGCCGTGGAGGTCAAGAGTCCATCTGACTTCTTCCACTATCTCCCTCATCTTCCCTCTTCTACTACTCGGAGTATCTAGTCTAACACCGCTTAGATCCTTTCCAAGGAGCTCCGCTGCCATAAGACTCTCTACTCGTTCATCATAGAATGTGTCAACTAGGGCGATTACGGGCGTTTCGTCTTTATATAGTTTCGCGAACCAATACCATGCGGCCTTCTGATCGCCGAATGCGATAATTAATGCATGCGGCATGGTGCCTTTTGGCTTGACGCCGAGATACTTCTCGGATAGTACTCCGCTGACCCCATCTGCTCCACCGATATATGCTGCTCTATCAGCGGCTGGATAGACTGCTGGATGAAGGGCCCTGAGACCAAAGTATAGTACTGCTTTATCTCCGGCGAGCTTCTTTATCCGGGCGGTTTTAGTCGCGATACTGCTTGCAAACCTAAGTACTCCGAGAACAGGTGTCTCGTATTCTACGAAGTCTATGTATCTACCTTCGATAACGAATATTGGCTCTTTCCTCCCGAAGATTGTTCCTTCCGGGACACTGTATACGTCTACTGGGACTCCTTCCAGTATCTTGAGGGCTTCTTCTACTCCTGCGAGGACGGCCCACTCGTATCCTCTAGGCATGGTATATACATGTGCTTCCATCCTAACCTTGAGGTTTTCTAAGCCCGCTTCTTTTAGTATTCTTTTTGTCCTTACAAAGTAAACGTCTGTTGATACTCCCTTCTTGATATCATAAGGACTGCTCATATATACTGGCTTGTTTTCCAAGTCCTCGGCACCCACTACTGTATCACGCTGAGTAACTAAATTAAAAACTAAACATACCAACCCATTATTAATCAATTATGAAATCATTCAAGTAAGAAACGAGATAAATTCCTCCACGCTTCACGACACGGTCATCTACTGTTATTATCCCTTGCTACAAACCACCAAACGGGGATGAATATTGAGTAGTAGGAGAAGCAGAGAACTATATACACAATTCAACCTAATAGTCTCTCACCTACCAGGATATGATGAGAAGAGGGAAGCCATGAAACATCTAAGGTGGCTTCTAGACGACGTAGAAATAGTTGAGTCAAGGCCAAATCTTCTCCTGGCAAAAGTCGAGGATCCTATTGACGCGGTTGAAAGACTTAGGCGGAGCCTTCCAAAGCATACTACCATACTCCGTGTTATTCCAGTCATGGAGGTAACTTATCCTAATGTAGAGAACGTGAGAGACGTGGTACACAAACTCCTAAAAGGGCGAGAAGGTTCTTTCGCAATAAAGCTAGATGGACACCTCTACGATAGTGAAGGCAGGATGATGCATAAAGTAGATAGCATAACTGTCCTTGCCGATGGCATTGATCTCCCCGTAAATCTCTCGAATCCAGACATCTTGGTCTATATCAAGATCGTCAGGTATAGAAGAAACTATCTAGCCGCAGTATACGTGGGTAGCCCCGACGGTATACTATCCGTGAAAAAACTATTCGGGGAAACAAAGAATAATTAAGAGGACACGAGTATTTCCATAGCAAGTATAATCTTCGAGTAGAAGTTAGAGGGGCACACTGCCTTGGATCAGAGGAGGCAACTATTCGGGACCGCCGGCATACGTGGTCGTTACCTAGAAAAAGTCACTCCCGACCTCGCGTTCAGAATAGGTCTAGCAATAGCAAATTATGTAGGCGGAGAAGGAACCGCCACAGTAGGCCATGACGTCCGGACAACGAGTCCCTTACTAGCACAAATGGCCGCGGCAGGACTAATGGCCGGTGGATTAAACTCTTTGTTTATAGGAACAGTACCTACACCGGTACTAGCCTATAGTGTTCCACGGACAAATAGTAGGGCCGGTATAATGATTACAGCCAGCCATAATCCTCCCCCAGATAATGGGATAAAAGTATTCGACGCGGAAGGCATGGAGTATACCATTGGCATGGAACGCGATATCGAGGACATAGTATTCAACATGGACCCATACAAATTACACGCTCCATGGGACAGCGTAGGCAGATTTATCCAAGGAGAAGAAGTTATAGAAGACTACATGAGATCACTAATAGAAAAAATAGGGATAAACGGAAGAAGGATTCCTCTCCGAATAGCGGTCGACTGTGCAAACGGAGCTGCAAGCATGGTTACACCACGAGTACTCAGAGAAATAGGAGCAGAACAAGTAGTAAGCATAAACTGTCATCCAGACGGATTCTTCCCAGGTAGGCCTCCTGAGCCTAGGCCAGACGTGATAGCCCCGTATATAGGAAGCGTCCAGAACCTAGGAGTACACGTATTATTCGCCCACGACGGCGACGCTGATAGACTAGCTGTATCAATACCAGGCGTTGGCTTCATAAAACAGGATCTTCTAATAGCCCTCTATGCATGGTACAAGCTTCGTAACCGTAAAGGAACAATTATTGTCTCAGTAGATGTTGGAATAGAAGTAGAAGAAATCGTGGAACACCTGGGAGGAAGAATTGTAAGAGCAAAACTGGGCAAGATCCACGAGAAACTCCGCCAAACACCGGGAGCCTTGCTAGCAGCAGAGCCATGGAAACTTATAGACCCAGAATGGGGATACTGGGTCGACGGAATCTATCAAGCAGCTCTACTCACACGAATAAGCCTAGAAGAGAAAGACTACCCACTCAACCTCATAAGAAGGCTCCCATTCTATCCCAGTGCACGTATATCGATTAAAATGCATTCAGACGAGGATAAGATAAAGTTCTTCGGATATTTCGAGGAGGAAGCAAAAGCCGTCATGTCCCGTGGAGCGGTCAAGATAATGACACTGGACGGTATCCGCATAGAGTATGATGATAGGAGCTGGTTGCTTTTGAGAATGAGTGGAACAGAGCCTAAGATAAGGATCTATGCGCAGGCAACAAGTAGAAAGAGGCTCGAAGATATCCTTGCTCAGGTAAAGAAGCTGGCTTTTCAGACAAGTAGTAAGCTAGGAATCGAGCTCAAGGGACTAGAAGAGCATATAGATTATGGTGAGTCTATAGTCGGCAAAGAAAAGACCTCTGAGAAGTAAAATGAAAGGCTAAGCTTATTCTAGTTTTTTAGCTTTGCCGTATCTTTTTAGAAGTTCTTCTAATCGTTTGACTCTTTTAGTGTAGAACCTGATCTTGGTAATGCTTCTTTTTCCATGTCTGATCAGTTCGACGAAGCCCCTTTTCTCGCTTACGTTCATAAACGTGTCCTCGGGTAGGGGGAACTGTATGGTTGTCTTACCTACGAGGCCAGATATAACTATTCCTTTATCGGTAACAGTATATTTCTGTGGGACCTGCATGACTGTTACTTTGCCTACTTTCTTTATTGCCCATAGCATGAAGAGCTGGTTGATAATGAATATGCCCTCGAAGTATATGAGGAATGCTAGAAATAGTGCGAGCCTATCGTTACCGAGATAGTCGAAGAAGAGTAAGTGGAGGTGGTCAATATATTTCCACAAGGTTATGAAGTAAATCATTGCAGCTACCATGCCAAGGCTACTATACATAGTGAACTTGGACTGCTCCTGCATGTCCCGCATTATTCCTTCGTCTCTCATCTGAATATCGCGTATGTTTTCTTCTTCGAATACCTTCCTCCCACTTAGAATAGTTTCCGGAGGAACTTTCTCTTGGCCAAGTGGATTCTTGCCTCTCCTGTTCAGTAGTACCGACATTAATATTATCACGATGAACGCTAATAGGAATGTCTTATAGTTCTTGCCTAGGATAGCTGCTAGAGCCGAGTATAGTAGCATGGATACTTGACCGATTATCAATCGTTGCCTTAGATTCTCGACGAACGACAACTTTCTACGCCACCAGAAGAAAACATCTTAACTCACCCTATTTATAACTTAGAACCGGCGTAGCAGAGATGAACAAAAACGATATGATAGCAGTTAAGGCGGGATTAATACTGCGTGGAGAAAAATTAGAGACGACCACGGACGCTTGTATATGGATAAAAGACGGAGTCATCGAAGCGATAACCAGCTCAGCCTCGTGCCCTACACATTACATAGGGACTAGTAGCATACTAGTTACTCCTCAGCCCGTGCTTGCACATGTACACTCGATGGACCACGCCTTCCCAGAATACGGTATTAACAAGAACATAAGTGAACTAGTCGCATATCCAAACGGTGAAAAACACGCTAGGCTAAAGGCTCTGACACGAGATAAAATGATAGCCTATACTGCAGAGTATTATAGGTATGCTTGGCGCCTAGGCGTGGGACTAGTAGTAGATTTCCGCGAGCTCGGAGGCCTAGGATGTACAACAGCCAAGGAAGCATATCAAATTATTCCGGAAGGACTATCATTGATAGTACTAGGGAGGCCGGGACCGGAATGGCCTAAGGGATGTGACGGTCTTGGCATATCTAGTCCTCTTGACTATTCGAAAAACGAGCTACGTAAACTAGTTAATAGCGTGCCTATAGCTGTTACACACATAGCCGAGACTAGAGAAATGAGGGAACAAGGAGATCTAGAGATAGCTCTGGATACAGGTTTCCAGGTATTAATACATGGAACTTATCTAGACGAGGACGACATAGCGAAGATCTCTTCGGAGAAAAGGAGCCTTGTCTTGTGTACGAGAAGCAACATGTGGCATGGCCTCCAGATACCACCTATAGACGTAGTAGTTAAACTAGGCGTCGATTTTGGACTTGGAACCGATAATGCGGCCTGGTTGCCTCCCGATCCGTGGAGCGAGGCTATGACTCTCCTGTTAGCTGGTCGATTAAGAGGGTATAAGGAGGCATTACTGGCGAAGCGGATCCTGGATGGGTTGTATATAAACGGTTACACTATGTATGGCCTAGAGCCAAGAGTAGTAGAAGAAGGCGTAAAGGCGAGCTTCTTGCTATGGAATGTAGAAGATACAGGCCTATATAGGGCCGAAGACGTTTATGTTGGAGTAGTAAAAAGACTTGTGTCGGCGAGACTCCTTGCTCGGATAGATAAAGGAGTTATATCATGGGTCTAGGCCTTACCGACGCCTAGGTCTATTAGCTTCTTTAGGTTCATGGTGTCTAGGACGTTTCCTGTTATCTTTATCTTTCTTAGCATGAAGGCCTTCATAGCGTCTAGTTCCCCGCTTAGTATCTTGTCGAGTGTCTCTTTGTCTGCTGACAATGTGGCTATTGGGTTTGGATGTTTTCCTTCTACAACTTTTAGCTCGCCGTTGCTGATCTCTACGTAGAACTCGCCGACTCCTTCGACGACGAACTGGTATACCTTGTTCCACGACTTTATCTCGGGCGCCTTCTCTACTGCAGCCGAGAAAATCTTTTCGAATACTGGCTTTACCTCGTCTACTAGGCTCATACTTCTCCACCTGCATACTGCCGTACTCTGGTCTATATAATATATTGAAACGATTTCTATAACTTAGGAGACTATGTGTTAGGTTTTTTCATGTTGCTTCTTTTATAAACTCTGAAACCCGTTTTCCCGTATTTATATATGTGTGCATATCGGTATATAGTAGATTATTAAGGAATTGAATCATAATTCCCCCTAATGGCCACATAATCAATATGATCCTAAGGGTGTGAAACGTGGGACGCAGAGTTGCGATTGTAGGCACCGGCCACTCGAAATTCGGAGTAAGAAACGATGTAAACATAGCAGAACTAGCATATGAAGCAATTTCCAAGGCCATTAGCAGTGCAGGAATCGAGAAGAAAGAGATAGACCTCGTAGTAACAGGTTACGTAGGAGGCTGGAGCAGCGAAGGACTAGCACCAGTTGTAGTAATGGAGTACGCAGGACTCACAGGCAAGCCTGGATACAGGATCGAAGCCGCATGTGCAACTGGAAGCGCCGCAATCAAAACCGCGCACGACGCGATCGCCAGCGGAGAAGCAGACATCGCGCTAGTCGTAGGAGTAGAGAAGATGAACGAGAGCCCAACACCAACAGTAGTAGAGTTCATAGGAAGAGCAGGAAACTACTTCTGGGAGTTCGAGAACTTCGGATTAACCTTCCCAGGCTACTATGCCCTATACGCGACCGCATACATGGGCAAGTACGGAGCAACAGAGGAGGACCTCTGTAGAGTAGCAGTAAAGAACCACTACTACGCAAGCATGAATCCTAAAGCCCAGTTCCCAAGGGCCATAACGCTAGAACAATGCATGAAGTCGAGATACATCGCATGGCCACTCAAACTATTCGACTGCAGCCCCATAACAGATGGTGCAGCAGCAGTAGTCCTAGCAAGCGAAGAAGTAGCGCAGAAACTAACAGACAGCCCCGTATGGATAGAGTCAATAGGAGTCTCAGTAGGAACAAGCAACCTAAGCAAGAGAGACCAGTTCACAAGCCTAAACGCAGCAACCCTAGCAGCAAAAATGGCGTACAAGAAGGCAGGCATCGATCCCGAGAATCCAGCAAAGTACCTCGACGTAGCAGAGGTACACGACTGCTTCACGATAGCAGAAATACTAGCATACGAGGACCTAGGATTCGCAAAAAGAAGAGAAGGATACAAACTAATAAGAGAAGAACAGACCTACATCGGCGGACTAATACCAGTAAACCTAAGCGGAGGACTCAAAGCAAAAGGACACCCACTAGCAGCAACAGGAATAAGCATGGCTGTAGAGCTAACAAACCAGCTCCTAGGAAAAGTAGAGAAAGGAAGACAAGCAGACATCAAGAACGGCAGAGCACTAGCACACAACATCGGAGGAACAGGCCACTACGCATACGTAACAATCTATTCTTTGAGCAAGCCAAGAGCATAGAAACCATGGTAGGAGGTGGTGCTTGAATGAGCAACCAGAGAGAGCAGGCGGACGCATTCCTAGCCCAGATGGACCAGTTCGCAAACATGATGAAGCAGAGCATCGGAGTACCAGTACTACTAGACCAGAAGACAGGCGTAGCACTATGGTGGGACCAGAGAGAAATAAAACTGAGATTCGTAATAAGCGTCGAGAAAATAAGAAAATTCTTCGAGGCACTCTCAGAAGGAAAACTATTAGCCACTAAGTGCAAGAAGAGCGGTAAGATACTATTCCCGCCACAGGTAGACTGCCCTGACGATCCAGAAGACGAGGTAGAATGGGTGGAGCTACCAAAAGAAGGAGAACTAGTCACATGGACAGTGATCTACGTAAAGCCCTACAGCTTCGGCCACTACAACGACTATACAGTAGGCATAGCAAAGCTCACAAACGGCGTCCAGATACTAGCATGGGTACGCGAGACAGATCCAAGCAAGCTTAAGGTAGGGCAAAAAGTAAAGATCGAGATAGTAAAGAGGGAGCCTGAGGGATACCTCACCTACGAGATAGTACCCGTACAAGAATAACGCAGACCATAACATTAGGGAAAATCCGAGTTTTTCCCCTACAAATTATTAATTTAACTATAGCTTCTCTAATTTATAAAGATCATTTCTCCGCAAATCTAGCAGTGGCATAAGTCTTCTAGCCTCGGCTAGAACCTCGGGCTCTAATACTGCCTCCACTACACGCTCTCCGAATCCAGCCTCAGCTACAACAATGCCTCGCGGATCAACTATTAGGCTCCTACCTGTAAAGTAATCTCCATATAATACAGCTCCTACAACGTATGAGACGTTTTCATGTGCGCGGACCTGCGCAAGAACCCGGTACGCCTCCTCTTTTCCGTGACCAGTATACCAGGCGCTCGGAACGAAGAAGACGTCTACCCCCTTCTCTGCCTGTAGCCTGAATAACTCGGGATACCTTATCTCGAAGCAAATCGCTAAACCGATCCTCGCGCCGCATACATCTACTGGCTCAAATAATCTATCGCCCGCAGCTATCTTGTCGCTCTCCCGGAATCCCAGTATATCGAACAAATGCGTCTTACTATAGGACGCCACGATATCGCCAGACCTGTCAATTATGACCGCGGTATTATAAACACGAGGCTTTTCACGAGACGGCTCAAACAACGTGCCGACTATACACGAATCATATTCTTTCGCTAGTTTCTTCAAGTTATCTAGCCATCTTCCACTCCACTCGTATGAAGCCCTATAGAGTTCTTCGGCGCTAAGGTTTGTCGGATCAATCATAGCGTACTCGGGCATTACAAGGATATCGCCCGCAGTCTTCTTAACTAGAAGATCGACTCTTTTCATATTATCCGATACATTAGTAGAAGCCTTAGTTTGAAGAACACTAACTATGACGGGTTCCTGTAGCACGTGTGATCCCTCACATTCTATAAGGAAGAATTCAAGAAAGTCTTAAGTTCGTCCACGAACTTGTAAAGATCTCTTTCATTATTGTACAAGTGAATAGAGACCCGTACTCCATGTATTCCCGACTGTCCTCTCGCAGACACGGCTATGCCTCTGCTCATTAGTCTTCTCACAAGCTCAACTTCTTTAAGAGTTTTGAGTTCTGTTTCAACAAGTATGATACCGGATTTTGATCTATAGCTATAGCCTTCCAGACGCTCTCTAAGATTCATGTCTTCTAGCATTTCAACCAGTATCTTTCTCAGACCCATGATATGGTCTTCGACCGCCATAGGGCTAATGGATACGAGATAGTTGAGGGATTCAAGGAAGAGCTCCATTGCATGTATACTTGGCTTTCCAATAGGTAGGAACCTAGTAGCGTCTTGCTTGAGGATGGGAGCGTCGATTAATGGATTCTTGCTGGGATCAATATAGTATTTCTCAATGTTATCAATCTCGAGGTTGCTTAGCCCATAAACCAGGGGCACGACCTCTTCAACTATTCTATCATTGACATATGCTATACCTAACGAGGCAACGGGCATCAGGAGCCATTTAATGCTTGTACCGCAAGCAGCGTCTGCACGCCTCATATAGATTGGTACCGAAGATTGTCCAAAATGCTGGGCAGTATCCAGTATGATATAGGAATCATCTCTCCTCTCACTCAGAACATCACCGAGATCTGCCTTATAACCTGTAGTCCACTGGACACTACTAGCAACAAGCAAACGACCACTTTTATCTAGGAATGTAGAGGCGTCTTCCTCCCACTCAATTGTCCCTCCTATTTCGACAACCTTGTTACAATATGTGTAGAGCGACTCACACAATGATCGTAATGCGTATACGACTCCTGGAAACTCTTGTTTAGTTACACCTATTATGACAGGTTCTCGATGCTCCCTATAGTGTTTAGTGATAAGTGATGCCGTGATAGAGACTATGCAGTCAGTGGTGCCATTTGTTATTACAATGTTATTTTTGTTTCCTAGACCTATTAAAGTAGAGAAAAGTATCCGTATCCTGTTGTATACCTCTAAGGCTTCTTGGCTTTTTCCAAGAGGATTATTTATGAACTCTAGGAGCGATCTGAGGCCTTTATCACGTACTGTTCTTGGAACAAGTCCGACAACTGCGGTGTTAAGATAGCTTTGGAAGCTTCCTAGTCCTGGGAAGTCGCCTCTTGTATATGCTGAAAGCAAATTTATAGGCCCCCTTGTTATTTAGATGGGTAGGTTGTTGAAATTTTTTGGCCGTAATAGTCTGTAGTAGTTAATTGTTTAGTGTGATATATTTTTATTTCTGGTATTACTGTATGTCAACAGGGGATTGGTAGTATTCTTTGTATGTCTTGGTGTTTTTATACTCTATTCATGTATATACATAGTGTTAGATCATAAGTAAGTATTGTATAGAAACATATTAATTCTAGTTATACAATAATATATCGGTGACGGAGTGATTAAAATGAGAATGCTGGAAGCTAGACGAGTCCAAAAACTGGGTGCCAGCAGCTTAATAGTGACGATACCGAAGGATTGGGCACGGAAACTTAACATAGAGCCTGGCCAAATAGTGTATCTTAGCAAAGAAGGAGACACGATACGAATAATTCCACAATCTAAAGCAAGGAAAGAGAAGATGACGCCAATACTTGAAATAGAATCGGAAAAAGACTTGTTGCTTGCTAGACAAGCAGTTAACTGTATATATGTTACGGGACTAGATAAAGCTATAATAAAGTCAAAGAAGAAAACGGACAAACTATCTCTCGAAGTTAAAAGAAGAGCACTAGACCTTATGGGAGTAGAAGTATACGAGGAAGATGACCGGACTCTTCAAATAATGATATATATCGATATTCAGAAAACAGATATAAACAGTATACTAAAACAGGTATCGCACAGTGCTCTAAAAGCACTCGATACTATAAAGGTATTGTTAGGCGACGAGCGTAATAAGTCATTCATAGTTGATGAAACGCAAATTCTCAAAAAGGACTTAGTTAGATACCAGCACGCTATATTAAGATATCTATCTACTGAGAGGACGCGGGAGCCGTCATCTATCCTGTACTATATGGCTAGCGCGGTAGGCTACTTCTCATCGATAATAGATATACTCCTATCCTATACCGACTTAGTCGTGACAATGGATTTAGATGAACAAGCGAAACTAAGCGATCAATCTAGAAAAATAATAGAATCGCTAAAGAAACTCGTTACAGAGACGGTATCACTCCTATTAGAACCGAATAATGAGAAACTTGACAAAGTTCTAAAGGAACTTGAGAAACTTGAAAACAACATTAGATCACGGATCAAGGAGGATACACTGACCAGGGCAGAGACAATATTCCTATCACAGGTTCTTATTATCGCTAGAATATTCAAAACAATAATATACGTTGTAACATGTGAAGTAGTATTGAGCATAATGAAAAACCTGGATCTGGAGTAGAGACTTCTAATCGAAAATAGTATTTTTCCCACTCTCATAAATATGTAGATAAAGTATTACTCGAAATAATATTCTAGTGTGGTGAATACAAAATAATAACAGGCTACATACTAGAACAACTCTACTTCTGTGAATACAAGGCATATACAGAGTACAGAAAAGGATGGCAAAACAATATCAAGCCAAGCAAAGGAAGAATAATATCAAGACTGCTAGTCGGACTAAAAGAAAAGGATAACAAACTAGAATTTGCTAGAATAACTTTTAGGGGAGAGATTAACGGGATTCCTGCAGCTGTAACACCTGATCTCACATTACTCAATAATGGCAAACCTATCGGATACATAAGAATAAAACAAAGAAAAAACCTGAAAATATACGACTCCGATTATGCTGGGCTTCTATTAGCAGGCTATCTAGACGATGAAGAAGAGAAAAGAGACCACGAGAAAAAGCTAATCGTAGTTACATACAATGAGACAAGCGCATTAATAGAAGCATTGAAAAAGCTACTAGAAACTGGTATATATCCGGCTAAAGGAGAGAAATGGGCGATAGGAATACGAGTATACGATAGATACATTGCGGAGAGATTCCTATTAAAAGCAATAAACACCTTAACACGGGACACCCCACCAGTGCCCCGTGTGTCTCTACGATGTAATTATTGTTCGTTGAGAGAAGAATGCCCTGTTCAATTGTAAACCCTTAATCCCCACAATAATAATACTAGTTATGGGCGGCTGGGGAATGGAGTGGCCCGATCGCTGCTGAACAAGCCTTTCAGGCTACTCTTATGATGACCGAACCCGAGTCTCGACCCCAGCCGCCCTCGTTATCGTGGATTAAGATGATCGATTGTTCTTCTCTTGAAGTTCTCTTACCAGCCTTATAGCAAGGAAGAATACTATTCCTGCTTCTACAATCGTGAAGACAGGGTCATTGTTAAGATAAGCGTATACTGCAAGGATGGTTGCACCACTCATGTTAAAAGCATAGAGCCATTTCCAGTCTTTTACTATAAAAGATACGAAGACCAAGATTATTCCCAGTAGTCCTAGTAGCTGGTTCCCGTCTATGTAATCCATACGTCTCCTTGATTCGTTTTTATCTACTGGTCAGGGTTATAAATTATTCTTTCTGATACAAGTTATAATGTGTGTCTAAGGGCTCGTCTAAAAAAGGGATTCTTATTTGCTAGTTCCTTTATGACGGATTCTATTGGCTCTTCGGGGCTTAGCTCTACTTTGAGGAATACTCCTGTTCTTCCATGCATTCTTCTCCTAGTTAACACGGAGACTCTTTCTCTTACAAGGTCTATGCTTACTCCTAGGATTTTTGCGGTGAATTCTTCGTTTCCCGGGACTGGTATCATCGTATGGCCTTTTTCTACTGGTATGATTAGGTATAGGTCTTTGTTGACGCCTGGAACCCGCTTATTATCCAGTAATTCTTTAAGAGTGAGTTCTCCGCCCCACCTATAGAATTCTCTTTCTCTAGGCCTGAGTGGTGCTAGGGGGTAGCTGACGACTATTTCCTCGTAGGGATCCAGGTAAATGTACACTTTCGGGATATAGCTTGGAGTTGCCTGGATTATCTCCTTTGAATAGATCCTGTATCCTCGCGAAATAAGATAGTATTCTAGAAGCCCTGGCATGACAGGCTCCAATACAACTATATCTATATCGCTATCCTCCCTTACGTCTCCTCTTGCAATACTACCGTGGACTATTACCGGCTTTCCGAGAGATGCAAGTGCTTTCATTACTTCTATTGCTTTGTTTCTCTTATATTTAAGAATCCTCCAAGTTTCCTCAGAGTATACGATTAGTTCCTCCTCCATTATTCTAGACCCGCAAGTCTCTCCAGTTCTCTGAAGCTCCCGAGTATGAAGTCCTTGAAGTCCCCCGGCTCAACACCGACATATTCAACGAGACCGTTCCATGCATTAACAAACTCGAACCCTGCAACTCTACTCGCTACTGCACCTATCATCTCATCTATAAGTAACCTTGCTTGGGCTGGTGGATAAAGGAACATATTTGAGTAAAGATCAAAACCAGTGATTAAAGGAGGCTCTAGAGAGACATTTACCTCTATGTAGAATTCACTCCACGTTCTAGAAAATACATGGGGTCCTTCATCAACGTTATAGCGCAGCCACGCCTCGCTTAAATGACGCTGCAAGCTATTTCTTAAGATCAGATCTATGTCTAGTTCCTCATCGCTCTCATCCCATATGTCGTAATCCAACACTTTCTCAATACAGGATCTATCACCGAAGAACTCGATCAATGGTCTTTGGAGTAGTTTACCCACGCTAGCAACGCATCTATCTTTGCTACTCGTAACACATTTGAGTGCAGGCGTCGTGTTGTGACATTTATCTTCAAAACGTGCGTGGACGAACTCATATACTCGTGTTAGTTGTATAGGTCGTTTCCCTATTCTGGGGCCTATAACCACTGTATAGTGGGGCTCATTATACTCTTTAGGATCAAATATTGGTCCTCCGGTTATTCTTCTAAGGAACTTTTGCTTGTCTGAGACAGGAGGCTTGTCGAGATATCCTATAAGTATTGTTGGCCACTTCCAGCTTGCAGTGGATAATATCCATTTGTTTTTTATGTTTGATGAGCGCAGGGCTATTGTCTCAACTCCGCCTAATACATAGACTGGTTTGTCCACATTTAGCCTAACTTCGTAGTATTCAGGGGGTAAGTCTATTTCCCTGCTCATTGTAGACGTTCACCGACACTACTTTAGCCCACTATTATTATCGAACTCGTATAGAGGAGGTATTTCAGATAGAGATTTCCCTGTTGCAGTAACAAGTACCGCGTGTTCGTCGGGGAGATAGGCCCAGTCGAATCCTTCTGTCTCTGGTTTAATCGGTGCTTCTTCGTCTTCCTCGAGATAATAGTATGCTTCTACTATCACTCCATCAGGACTCCAGCTTATCCTGACTCTATCCGAGAGTAGATCACTTCCTTCAAGCGCAACTAACTCTATCTCTAGTGAGCCTGTATCCGGATCTAGCTCGAGATATTCGAGCTCGTAGCGTCCTCTAGCCTTTAGAACATCTAGAACTCTATCAATAATGTTTTTGTGAGTAGCAATACCATAGTAAATGAGCTCGCTCATTACACTATCAACTCTGTGTTCTTTCCTGACCTTTAATTGATAAGCCCAGCCGATGATGTCTTGAGAATAATCACTAAGCGTCTCAACAAACGATCCAACAAGATCATCAACTGTGACGTCAAGTTTCTCGGCTAGATCAGTTATAATCCTTAATGTTTCTTCGCTTAACTCTAATTGAATTCTCGGCATCTATGATTACACCATATATCATAGCGGGTAGGAGACAGGACTTATATCCACATAGTTAGATATAGAATATCACATCCTTGGAAGTGGTCCCTAGCAACTTGTACTCTTTTGCTAAGAGCAAGTCCTTGTATCTAAGATTCTTCAATAGACTCATAATAACTCTGCCCCTAGATACCCTTGACAGCTCTCGGATCGCTTTCTCTAGGTCGTCTACTAGATCGAGAACCGTGAAGCTATAAACGAGATCGAACACATTGTCTCTGAACGGCATATACTCTACATTTCCCTCAACGAGTAGACATCTCGACGGACAATATAGTCTAGCTCTTCCCCTAGCAATATCTAGCATGTTCCGGCTATAGTCAAGGCACACGTATTCGTCAACTCTAGATAAAAGCTTGTTTAGCCCCAGATATTCCAGTAGTAGCCCGGTCCCGCATCCAGCATCAAGAACTCTTCCATAAGGTGGAAACTTCTTTAACGCGACAAAGTATTTCTCGAACTGCTCAGCACGATACAGTTCATCATATCCTTTAGCGGTGGCCTCATACCTTTCCCTAATTATATGGCCTTTACCCATTTTAACGCTCCCGTCTAGGCCCATTAGCACCCTTCCGTTAATGATATCATTCTTAGGCACTTAAAAGAGACAAGCACTTCTAGAAACAATCGAAGATACTATTGTAGCGACACTATCTTAATTAGAGTATCACAATAGCTATTAGGGCAAATGGAGGATCATTATGCCCCGAGCACTGATAATAATAAAAAATAAGCACGAGAGAAGCGTATATTACTGCATCGAGCAGTGGTTACTGTATAAGGGAGTTGAAGTCATAACTATCGAGTACAAAGACGATATATTGTCATCAAGTCTGGATGCAGAAATCGACGTACTAGTGGTAGACACGGAGGCCACATTGAAGAAACTTGGTTTAAGACCTAAGATAACGGTTATATATCGTGGTATGCCTAGAGACGACGTTCCAGTATCCTTTAATGAAGGCATAATCGTACTACATAGAAGTACAGGTCTCTATATGCTTTTCCGAATACTGGAACATTATATGAATAAAAGCGGTCTACTCCTTCATACTCCTATATTAGGGGAGGAACTAAAACCTCCCTAGGCAATTATCGGTCACAGGTCTAATCTATATGGCGTCTGGCTAGCTTGCTGATACTTCTCTTTATGAGTTTTAACGCGGCCGGCTTGCTTATTTTTAAGAATCGAGAGAGCTGTGTAGCATTGGAGACTTTACCGCTTATAAGAAGTGATAATACTTCCTTTTGTCTTTTTGTGAGGTATAATTCTCGGTAGTCTACTTCTTTTATTTCAACTAGTTGATACGAGTGTTCATTTAAGAGTTTCTTTACGCTTATATTATTTTTTACTACGAATTTAATTTTACCGCCATCAACTATTATGGGACTACCTATTAAGTGGGTTGATTTCATAAGTTTAGCGAGGACACAGTTCTCGCATCTTACATTTATGTTCTTAACTTTATTATCGCTTATAATAAGGTGTTCTATTTTCTCAGGACATCGACGTAGACTTACTCCTAGGTAATCCTCTGCTTCTAATTTTCGAATTAGTTCGCACTGCCACATTATAACTTCTAGCAGCTTCATGCGAAGGCAACTCCGTTCTACTAGTTAGATGCAGGTTTATCGATCTGTAGCCATTCTAATTATTAATATTATATAATTGTTTAAAAGGACTAATATGTATAATCCTTCCCTTAAAAAGATCTTGTTAACCTGGTTAACCACAAGGTCTTCTATCTTCACGAAACTTTATGCTAAACAGAAGGATTTCCCAGTGTTATAGGTGGTAGCTGGTGGCATCTAATGGAAACAATGGCTGGGCCAGACTAGTATTGGCAGCAGCGATTTTCGTCTATATCGTCTATTTTGCGGGGGCAGCGTATACCTTTCAGAATCTGGCACCTATACCGGTAGAGGTAAAAACTACAGATGGAACTGTACTCTTCACTTATAATGATATAATTGAAGGAAAATATTTCGTACAGAGATACGGTATACAAGACTATGGAAGCATACTTGGCTTCGGAGGATACTTTGGAACGGATTACACGGCATATGCATTAAAGTTCATACAAGACGCGGCAACTAGTGCAGGTGCCGATACTGGGAATCTTGTAACGATACAGGGTACTGATGGCCAGGCAGTATATATTGTAGATCCTTCATTAGAGACAGCCTATGAGAACCTCTACAATTATTATAAGAACCTTTGGACCGACCAATACGTGAATGATAGATTAGCCTTAGAGAATCTCCTCACAGATGACGACATAAGAAAAGTAACTGCATACTTCATGTGGACTGGACTAATAGCAATAGAAGGATACACTAATGGATTCCCATATACTCCAGGACTAGTTGAACAGACTATAGACGCCACCAGGGCAACATGGGTAACAATGTTCCTATTACTTCTGGTAATAATGCCAATGATAGGATACATAATTATAAAATTCGTAGACTACTGGAAAGACGAGAGAATAACTGTTAGCTTACCAGCACCCAGTGCTACACAAAGAGTCGCATTACTAGGAATGGTCCTGGCAGCACTAGGGCTCCTAATTCAGGGCCTCCTAGGAGGCTACATTATGCATCTCTACGCTGAGCCAACACTTTATGGTCTTGACACTACAGGCATTCTGCCCTTCAACGTAGCAAGAGGATTGCACTACAACTTAGCTATATTGTGGATAGCCGTAACATGGGTTAGCTTCGCACTATTCGTACTACCATATTTCGGGCTAAAGATACCAAAAGGACAGGCTACAACAATACTATTGGCCGGAGGAGGCGTAGCAATACTAGCTCTCCTAGGACTATGGGCTAGCTATCTCGGTAAGATACCAGATCCTCTCTGGTTCATAATAGGTAGCCAAGGCAGACCAGTCGTGAGCGCTGGAACACTATGGCTACTGTTAATAGCAGGCCTCGTAGGATACCTTGCACTAGTAACTTATAAAGTAGCTAGACAGAACCAATATCCGTTCAACACACTATTAAAGATACTAGCAATAGGTCTAGGAGGAACTGCATTCGGAGCTTTCGTAGGTGCATTGCCCATAATATCTCCTTGGAAGCATTTCACGGTAGACGAGTACTTCCGATGGATAACAATCCACGCATTCGTCGAAGGATTCTGGCCGGCAATAGTGATACCAATACTACTAATACTCCTAGTAATTGCTGGCCTCGTTCCACCAAGACTTGCAGTAGCAGTAGCTGGAATAGATGCAACACTTGAGATAGCGACGGGAATGATTGGAACAGCCCACCACTACTATTGGGGCGGAGAACCAACATTCTGGATGTATCTAGGAGCAGCAATATCAACTCTCGAAGTACTACCAATCGGCTTCGTTATAGCATATGCCTTAGTACTTTGGAAGAAAGGAGAAGTAAAAACTGAGTTCCAAAAGACAATACTTACATTCATACTAGTTGCTGCCTTTGGAGGAGCAATAGGAGTCGTAGCGTTCGGTGCAGGACTAATCAACATGCCGATCGTAAACTACTACCTACACGGTACACAGGCAACAATGGTGCACGCCCACTTAGCGATGCCACTTGCATACGGAGTGCCAACGATTCTAATGTGGGTAGTAGCCTTCTACCTTGCAGGAGGATTCGGCGACTCAACACTTGCAAAGATAAGGAAAGCCATAGTTATAGCAGCTGCCGGATTCTATCTACAAGTATTGTTAAGCCTTGGAATAATGATGTATGCCCAGTTCGACGCGGGAAGCAAGTATGGATACTGGTATGTTAAGAGCCTGGTATTGCCTGATGGCACACTAAGTGGATTCTGGACGCATGACTCGATGATTACAGCGATATGGGCCAGAATGGTAGGAGATGTCATAGCAGGATTAGCATTAATACTGATAATCTACTATGTTGTCAAAGCATTCCCAAAGGTCTTCAAGGCACAATAGGAGGCGGATCCACATTCATTTTTCCCCATTTATAAGTCTATACTTGCTAAGAAGGAATCGTGCTCCAAGAGGTATTGTTTTCCTATGTCTGAGATCATTGAATAATATCGTTATATTACGAATAGCATTGGTATACAGTATGCTAATAGCTCGAACAGCCTTCCAACTAGTCTATAAAATTCTAAGCGACTCTTATCCTGGAGACAGGTGCCTAGCCTGACTAGTAGGAACCTTAAATGATCATTGTATAATTTCATGGCTTCTTCTCTATAACCATATGTGTAAAGCAAGTAGAATAATTCAATAAGTACTCCTAAATGATCCGGGGATACGGCTCTTTCCCTGGCTAGGTCTACGTCTACGAGCTTCAGATATTTTATGATATCTCTTATAATTGGTTCGTGATACATGAGACGTCTCGGGCTTTTGAAGACCGATTCATAGGGTGGACACTGAACTCCCTCTAAGGCATTAATGAATAGCCTCGTGTATTCTTTTTCTAAATCCAATATATTGTTGTTTTCGATATGTTTCTTCAGTTCACCGAGTATGTTACGAATATTATTGCATTCTATAAACGTCATGTCTTGAAGACTATCAATTATTGTTATTAGATTATTTTTCCAGCCTAGATGGCGGGGGCTGACAAGGGTTATGCTTATTAATTGTGTTAATAGTTTAACTATTTTATTATTTGTCATTTTCTATCGAGATTTAATTTATAGTTTTTAAATAAATTATACGTTTTCTCTAATATAATATATGCATTTCGCCGAATTGCGATATATATGTGAGGAGTAGGAGGGATATAACCGTAATTTTCATATATAGATACATGAGTATACGTGGGATTAGAATTATTTTTGGTGATGACAATGCCTAAAATAGTATTAACACGAAGAGATTTTCTAAAACTTTCAGCAGCAACAGCAGTCATAGCGGGTACCATTGGAGTAGACGAACTAATATTCTTACGTAAAAACAAAACAGAACTCTCTATCCCCAACACTCCACAGCTGGAAGAGAGATACTTTGTATGCAGAATATGTGGTGGAGGATGTGTCTTAAAAGGCTATCTCACCCCCGAGGGCCGACTTGCAAAAATAGAAGGAGACAAAAATGATTGGGTAAGCCATGGAACACCATGCGTCAAAGGAAAGACTGTACTTAGAATGTTATATGATCCAGATAGACTAAAGAAACCTCTAAAAAGAACTAACCCCGAGATAGGATTCGAGAGAGGACCGAATGGCGAACTAATAGGTGTAAAAGATCCAGGATGGATAGAAGCAGATTGGGACGAAGTTCTCGAAGAGATTGCTGATAAAATGGCCGAAGCAATCAGAACATGGGGGCCGCAATCAATAGTGTTCATAGGCCACGGTAAGGGATCCGCATTAGCTAAACTAATAGGAACACCGAATATTGTAAAACACCACTCCACTTGTCACTCGACATGGGACGTAACGCTAAAACCTATGTACGGAGGAGTTCCTAATTCCGATATGAGAAATTCTAAACTCATTTTAGCATTCGGCTTCGATCAAGGAGCAGGAAAGTCAAAGAATCCATTTGCTTGGCTATTTGCCTACGCCAAAAAGAATGGAGCAAAAATAATAGTATTCGAACCAAGGCTATCAGAAACAGCCAGTAAAGCAACCGGATGGATACCTATCAAGCCAGGCACTGACCTGGCAGTACTACTAGCAATGATCAACGTCATAATAAATGAGGGACTCTACGACGAGGAGTTTCTATCAAAATACACGAACGCACCACTCTTAATGGATCCAGAGACCTACCAGTACATAAAAGACGAAGACGGAAACTTCCTAGTCTATGACACGATAAAAGGCCAGATAGTCCCACTCGATTCAGCACTTAGTCCACAACTAGAATGGGAAGGAAACTACAATGATACATATGTCAAGACAGCATTCAAAATACTAACAGAAAGAGTACAAGAATACACGCCAGAATGGGCAGAATCCATAAGCGGAGTCCCAGCAGAAAAGATTAAGCAAATAGCCATTGAATTCGCAACCACAAAGCCAGCAAGCATACCTCACTGGAAACGTAGTGGTGGAACTGGACCGAATAGAGGACAAGGCGTAGAATCATACAAAGCAGTAGGTATACTAATGGCACTCACAGGAAACATCGAGAAGCCTGGAGGATGGCTATATAATAGGAACGCGAAATTTGTATCAAAAGCCATAAGTAAGACTCCAAAGAAGACATTCGCCGATCTCTATCCAATACCAGAGGAATATCAAGGTAAAACTATAGATGAAAAAGAAAAGTTCCCGTTATACAAGAAGAATACTAAGGAAGGAGCCTATCAAAAGGTATGGTATAATATTCTCAATGATTATCCATACCCTGTAAAGGTAGTTATCGTATGGGGCCAGGGACTACAAGCGGTCTTAGACTATGATCTAGTAGAAAGAGCAATTAATCACGTAGTATATGATAACAATGGAATAGTGGTGAACGTAAACATATATCCTGACGAGATGGCGGCACTGGCCAATATCGTGCTCCCCGAGAAATTCTTCCTTGAAGGAGGAGCTAACATAGGATTCTCTAAGAGCTTCGATATAACTACAAGAATTAACTGGGTAGACGGAATAGAACCACTATATCCAGACGCGAAAAGCGAGAGTTGGATAGTAAAACAACTGGCGTATAAAATCGCCGAGAGACTTGGAATATCGAAAACAGAACTAGAAAACGATTACTTCTCCGAGTACTTCCTCGTAAGTGGGCAGGAGAAACTAGAAAAGATGGTAGAAAAGTACAATGAGAAGACAGGAGCGAACATAACTCTAGACGACCTAAAAAGGGAGAAAGTAATTAGTATAGAATGGAAACCTAAGGATCTAACCAGTCTAGAGACACCCTCCGGTAGAATAGAGATTCTGCCAACCGAGCTAGCAGAATACGGATATGATCCACTACCAAAATGGAGCCCAGGCTTCACATATGATGAATCGAGTCTAGCAGACAACGAGCTAGTAATGGTATCCACAGTGTTCGCCATGAACAGACACTCCAAGACAGTCAACAATGACTGGCTCAGATACTTCCTCGCTAAACACCATGCGGACAAAGTATGGATACATCCAGACACAGCCAGCAAGCTAGGACTCAAGGAAGGAGACAAAGTCATAATATCATACAAGCGTAGCTTCGACCCAGAATACACGATCCACACTCCCAAATTCAAGGTTCTCGCAAAAGTACACATAACAGAGGGCGTAAGACCAGATATCATCGTGGTTCCACATGGTACAGGACAGCTCTCAAGATTCATGGCCAGCTATGGTTTCGGCCCCCTCGGAGGAGACGGGGTCGTTAAATCAATCGAACTAGACTACAATGATCCATCAGCCTCTTCACGAGACCTAGACATAATCGTGGAGGTGAGAAGGTATGGCTAGGTATGGATTTGTCATAAACCTAGACACCTGTATAGGCTGTGGAGCCTGCGTAGCGGCATGTAGCGAAGAAAACAGCCTAGTGCTACAACAACTCAAGGAAGATGCCGAGGTACCACTAGGCGGAAGAAGAGACATTCTAGTTATAGAAAAAGGAAAGTTCCCATCAACTGTTAGAATTAATCATCATCACACCTGTATGCACTGTGATAATGCTCCATGCGTACATGTATGCCCGACAGGAGCCAGCTATAAGACGGAAGAGGGAGCCGTCCTAATAGACTACGATCTATGTATAGGGTGTAAATACTGTATAGTTGCCTGCCCCTATAATGCTAGATACGTTAACGAGGCCCTCGGGGGACCAGACAAGTGTACAATGTGCTATCACAGGATCACTAAAGGCCTCGAGCCAGCATGCGCCTCATCATGCCCAACAGACTCCATTGTATTCGGAGATCTCGACGATCCAAACAGCGAAGCCTACAAGCTATCACTAGAAGCAGTACCACTAGCGCCAGAGATAGGAACCAAGCCACGGGTATACGTGATTCCTCCAAGGAGGTGATAGAAGATGTCAGAAATACTATTCGTCCGGCAGGAATGGTGGGAGACAATTATAGCTGGATACCTCTTTCTAGGAGGTCTGGCCGGAGCCATAGTACCGGTAGCATATTACTACTGGATAAAAGAAAAGAACAAGATGCTCAGCCTAGTGGGAGGGATATCAGCATTCATAGGAATCGTAGTCGGTATATTCTTACTAATATTAGACCTAGGGATTCCGTCACATGCAATAGAGATGTTCATCAGTCCACGACTAAATCTTGGATCATGGATGACTATCGGTACTTACATAATAGTACTTTTCACAATATTCACGGGTCTCTACACGATACCATTCTTACCATGGTTCAAAATAATAGGAGGTAAATTCACAAGAAAACAAATAACAATATTAGGAGGAATAGCATCGATTCTAGGACTAGCAACAGCAGCCTACACAGGATTCTTATTAGGAGCTGCTAAAGGGATCCAGTTCTGGAATACTCCGATACTACCAATACTGTTCGTCGCCTCAGCAACAAGCAGTGCCCTGTGCTTTTATTGTGCCGTGGCAGCACCTATACTTCTAAAACTATATCCCCAGTTCAAAGACATTGCCGCTCGAGTAAGACTACAACTACAGAGGTTTGACTTGTACGTTATGCTAGGAGAACTCTTCATAATATTCGTATATCTGAATATAGCACTTTGGGGACTCCCAGGTACAAGGGAGTCAGCACTACTATTAATAAGTGGTAGTCTAGCCCCACTATTTTGGATCGGGGTCGTTCTAATAGGATTAGTCATACCAATAATAATACTATGGGGCTATACGCTCAGAATAAAGGACGAGAGACAGGAAGTCATTATCGCATCTGCTATAGCAGGATGGATGGTGCTAATAGGAGCATTCATTTTAAGATACGTAATACTAACAGCAGGCGTGATCGCAGTTCCCCTAATATAGATCAAGCACAGTATATTCAGAGAAATACTGCTCTCCCTCTCCCAAACCCACATCCCTTATTTTCCTATTCCTTATTTTATTAAAAACGACTAATTATAGTATACGGAATAATCCATATCCTAGAATAAGAAGCGGACCAGTCAATAAGATTGAATAACACTAACAATACCATATACTATAACATGGGTGGAAATAGCGATGAGAATTCTAGCAATAAACTTCAAAGCATACGAAACCGGATTTACAGACACAGCGGTAGAAATTGCAAAGGCAGCATCAAGAGCAGTAACGATATACAACAATGTACGAGTAATACTAGCAGTTCCGTCCCCACTAGTATATAGATTATCAGGCATCCACGAGGATCTCTATCTTGAGCATATAGATCCTGTAGAATATGGTAGTAGAACAGGTTATCTCCCAGCCAGAGCATTAGAACATCTCCCAGTTAAAGGAACACTACTTAACCATAGCGAGCATAAAGTGACCATAAGACACATAGACTATGCCATAAAAACGATACATGAAATAGGAAAAGAAATCCTAGTATGCGCCGACACGCCACAGGAGGCAGCCGCATTAGCACATTTAGAACCAGACATGATTGCGGTAGAACCACCAGAGCTAATAGGAACAGGCATCCCGGTTTCTAAGGCAAAGCCAGAAGTCATAACCAGTGCTGTCGAGGCAGTCCATAGAATAGTACCCAAAATTCCGGTACTCGCCGGGGCCGGCATCTCAAGCCCTGAAGACGCAGCTAAGGCAATAGAGCTTGGCGCAAAAGGCGTACTAGTAGCCAGTGTCGTGATGAAGTCTAAGACTCCAGGAAAGAGCCTTATCGAGCTTGCAGAAGCGTTGTCCCAGTAATCTCCAGAATAACGGTATGAGCGGTATACTGAGAACACTAACAGGTTAAGTATACATTATCTTCCTTATGCCTTATTCTTTAGGTGTTATGCTGTGGAGTCAAAATATGCTCTGAGGGCGTTATACTGGATATTGCTCATAGTCGTACCAGCGACGCTAGGATCTTATCTATACGAAGCAAGCCTATTCAGTTTCTCAACGATCTATACAGTAATGTGTAGGGTAATTGGTATGGCCCTTGTTTTCTATGGCATAGCGCTTAATGTCATGGCAGGGCGGGCTCTGAGAAAATATGGACACTCACATCCCTCGAAAAGATTTACTCAGCCAGACCGCCTTGTCAAGACAGGGATATACTCATGTATGCGTCATCCCGGGCAGTTCGGCTTAATTCTGGTAAGCGTAGGAACTAGCCTAATAGTCGCGGGCATACTCGGAATTTTGATTTCAGGATGGATTATTACTGCAGGATTATTGTTCATCATTTATGTTGAGGAGCCGGAGGCACGATCGATATTTGGAGAAGACTACCATCTCTATGAGGAAAAAGTTCCGCCAATATCGTTGAATATCTTATGTGTAATTAGGCAATTATTCAACTAGACTCCGGATAAGTGTTTTGCCCTCGACCTACGCAGTTGGATCTTAGAGTCTTTATCCACTCTTCATCTATACGGCCCTCTTCCAAGTCCTTCTCAATCAGATATTGTTCACGTTTACAGGGGTCTCCATAACCTCCTCCTCCCGCAGTCATAATAATGATCTCGTCTCCTTCACCCAGCTGTATCGTGGCCTTGCTTGGAAGTATCTTAGTTCTACCGTCTTTGTATCGTACCATGTATATGGCTGGTTGTCCAGGCATGCCTCCTCTGAGTCCCCATGGACGGGTTCTACATCTCTCTCCTACAATTGAGACGGTGGTCTTGTCGGAGAGTATTTTTATGCCTCTAATTATTCCATTTCCTCCTCGGTACTTTCCTTGTCCTCCACTGGATGACCGTATCTCGTATCTCGTAAATAGTATAGGATACTCGGCTTCAAGTATCTCTATAGGAGTATTGAGTGTATTCGTCATATTGGTGTGAACAGCGTCTACTCCATCGCAACAGGGCCTACCACCAGTGCCACACCCTATGGTTTCATAGAACGCCCATGTCTGGCCGTCCCCTATTATGCCACCTATCATGATATTGTTCATGCTACCGCATGATGCCGCGGGTACTTTATCGGGAAGGGCCTCGGCTAGTGCCCTTAGTACTACGTCTGCTATTCTCTGGCTCGTTTCTACGTTTCCGCCGCTAACTGGTGCTGGTTTTACGGGATTGACTAGGCTTCCCTCGGGAGCCTTTATTTCGACTACTCGTAGGAATCCCTGATTCATTGGCATCTCGGGGTCGAGCACGCTTTTTAGGGCATATGCTGTGGCGGCAACCGTTACTCCATATACTGCGTTTATGGGGTAGTCGACTTGGGGATGAGTACCGGCGAAGTCGACAGTTAGCTTATCTTTATCGAAGGTGATCGATACGTCAATGTTGACTAGTTTATCCTCTAGTTCGAGGTAGTCTCTTGCATGGAAGGATCCTTGGATTCCTAGATCTTCTAGGAGTCTCCTGGTGTATCTCTCAGTGTAATCTAGGATCTCGCTCCATGCCTCTAAGAGTGCGAAGGATCCATATTTCTTGGCGAGATCGAGTATTCGTTTTTCTCCAACATTTAGACTAGCTATTTGTGCCCGGAGATCGCCTTCGAAGTATCTGGGGGTTCTGACATTTGACTCTATGAGACGTAGAATCTCTGTATCGAGTCTACCGTCCTTGACTATTTTTACGGGAGGTATAACTATTCCTTCTTGGAGGAGCTCTGTGACTTTTCCACCTATGCTTCCTGGAACGCTTCCTCCTACGTCTACGTGGTGGGCTTTATTCGCTACTATAGCGATGAGTCTCCCATCATAGTATACGGGTTTCATTGCCAGGATATCGTTTAGGTGTGTGCCTGCTATGTATGGGTCGTTTACAATGACTATGTCTCCTGGGTTTAGGTTCTTGCCTAGTTTCTTTAGCGTTCTGACCGTATTTACAACGCCTATGCTCATGCTACCTAGGTGGACGGGAATATGCTCTGCTTGTGCCACTATTTCTCCGGTAGGTGCTAGTATTGCACAGCTGTGGTCGAGTCTGTCCTTTATATTAGGGCTATATGCGGTGTTTCTGAGGACTATTCCCATTTCTTCGCTTGTATATATGGCTGCGTTCTTGATGACTTCTACTGTTATCTTGTCCACCATTTTCCTACACCTCCGAGATATGGAATGCCCCTAGATTGTCTAGAAGCGCTTCATATCTTTCTGGGACTACGATTGTAGAATCAGGAGCCTCTATTATTGCTGGGCCCTTGATGAGCGATCCAGGCTCCAGGTATTCTGTTCTATAAATGTTGGATAGCTTCCATCCGTCCTCGAAGTATACGAGGCGCTGGGTTTGTGGCTTGACGTGGTGCGGTTCATAGCGTTTCCTACGCGGAAACCTTGGCTTTACTGTGACTCCTATTGCGTCTAGTCGTGCTACGACTATGACTACTTCTTCTTCGTAGTTCATGAAGCCATATCTATTTTTGTGAATGTAGTGGAATGTCTCGACTATTTTCCGTATGTTGGGATAATATGGTACTAGAAGAGTGTAGCCCTGGCCCCAATATTTAGCCTCTATATATCTCCTAAACACCCTCCTGGTCCAAGGTATTCCTTCTTCTTCCAGTATCCTGTTGGCTTTTTCCTCGAGCTCCTGGAATATCTTCTCCAAGTAGTCCTCCGATAATTCATCTACCTGTTTTACGATTGGATAAGTAAAACTATGCTTGTAGTCGGTAACAAGTAGTCCAAGAGCCGAGAAGACGCCTGGTCTGGGAGGAACTATGACCGATGATATTCCTAGATCCCTAGCTATCTCGACCGCATGGAGGGGTCCTGCTCCTCCAAAAGCAAACATCGAGAATTCCCGAGGATCATGGCCTTTTTCAACGCTTACCAATCTTAGCGCCTTGCTCATAATAGTGTTTGCTATGGTGATAATACTCCAAGCAGTTTCCTCTACACTGAGTCCCAGTTGACCCGCTAGTCTCCTTATAGCCTTCTCAGCTAGTTCCTTGGATAAGAGTAATCTGGCTCCTGCCAGCTTTGTTGGAAGCCTGCCTAGTACAAGGTTCGCGTCTGTTATAGTCGGGTCTTTTCCTCCAAGCCCATAGCATGCTGGTCCTGGATCTGCTCCAGCACTGATTGGTCCTACTCGGAGTGCGCCTCCTTTGTCGATCCAAGCTATTGTTCCTCCCCCGGCGCTAACCTCGGCTAGGTCAATATACGGGAATCTTACGGGGTAACCGCTGCCTCGCACCAGTCGTCCCATATGGACTTTTCCGCCAACCTCATACATCGTAGTGATCTCTGGTACTCCCTTTATTACGCTTGAGGCCTTTGCAGTTGTACCACCCATATCGAATCCTAGTGCCTTCTCTATACTCATTAATTGGCTGAAGAAGGCTACTGCTACCGCCCCTGCACTAGGTCCGCTCTCTATAAACATTGCGGGCTTTTCCAGAGCCTCTGCTATATGGCTGACTCCGCCACTGCTCTGCATTATGAGAAGTTTTCCGCGGAAGCCTGAGCTGCGCAAGGTATTCTCTAAATCGTCTAGGTACTTGCTAAGGACTGGTTTTAGCACAGCGTTTACTACTGTGGTGCTCGTCCGCTCATACTCCATTGGCTCCGGGTCTATCCTGTGGCTGAGGACTATTATTGCGTCTGGACATTTATCTTTGATTATTTTTTCAGCTTCTATTTCATGTACGGGGTTCTTATAACTGTGAAGGAAGCTTACAGCAAATACCTTTATTCCTTCCTTGCATAAGTCGTCTACCTTGCGGGATAGTTGTTCTTTATCTAGGTTTTCTATAATATTACCGTTTTTGTCTATTCTTCCTCTTACTCCGACACGGTGGTTTCTTGATACTAAGGGTTTAGGCTTAGAGAAGAAGAGGTTATAGAGCTCGGGTCTATTTTGTCTTCCTATTTCAATTATGTCTATGAATCCTTCATTTGTTATTAGGGCAACCTTGGGGGGTTCGATACCGATTTGTCCTAGGAACATGTTTGTTCCTATTGTGCTAGCATGGATAATTGTGTCTACTTTTGCAAGGTCGTCTATTGCTTGTTCAATCGCGTTCATTATTCCGATTACTGGTTCTTTGGGTGTCGTTAGAACTTTGAGATGTTCGAGGACGCCAGACTCTTTGTTGAATAATACTAGGTCTGTAAAAGTTCCACCAACATCGATTCCAATTATAGCCATATGACTGGACCTCCAAAGGGTTAATCTTGGATATGAGGTGTGGGGAAACTAGTGATTTTGTGAATTGGGGATTGTATTGTTTTGAGATTTTTATTCTGTTGATATAGGATCTGTATTGTCTAGTTTATAAATTTATTATATAAACTATGTATATATTGGGTTTAATTATATGTTGTCCATATAGTAAAGATATATATAATATTGTTTAGTTTATTATTTACAAAGTATAATCCCACCATAGCCCCACCTCAAAAATGATGGGGGAGGAAAGAGAAATGGGGGAGGAGAAACCTAGGGAAATACAAGACATAGATACAAAAATATTCAAGAACTCTAGAGGCATAATTGCACTGTTTCTATTCCTAATCTACATTGTTCTAATGTACCTAACTTATCTTGATCCAATAAATCGGCCAGATCCCAGCATAGGAGGGCTAAGCAAGGCATTCGCTTACAGCCTAATAATATGGGTCTACGGTATGATAGCAGTATTCTATGCTGCTCTTGAAGGATGGAGGTGAGGCGTAGTGGAGGCATGGCAGTGGGTAACAGCAATAATCGTGCTCTACAGTCTAATCGTAGTAGGACTAGGATACTTGGCATACAGGAGGTTTAGACATACAATTGAGGACTTCTTCCTTCTCAGTAGAAGAGTAGGGTTCCTCGTTCTCTTCCTAACACTGGCTGCAACGTATCATAGCGCGTTCGCGTTCCTAACTAGCGTAGCCGTATTCAGCAAGAGCGGTATAAGCTTCTGGGTAGCCGCCAGCATATGGACACCATTAGCTGCAGTTTCAGGATACGTTCTAGGGAGAAGATTTCATCTAATAGGAAAGGAAAGAGGCCACATTACACCGGCAGACTTACTAGCAGACTTCTATGAGAGCGAAGGACTACGATTTATTACCGCGGTGCTCCTAGCGACCTTCGTAATAGCCTACATGGTGGTACAGAGCCTAGGACTCGGAATAGTATTAAGTGTGGGAAGTGCAGGCCACATAAACCTCTTCTGGGCAAGCCTCTTCTTCATGGCAGTCACAGTATTCTACCTTGTAGTAGGAGGAAACAGAGCAGCGTTCTGGACGGACGCCCTACAAGGAGTATGGATGTACGTAGGAGTATGGGCCGCGGGCCTTTTCATAGTCTACAAGTTCTTCCCCGGCGGAGTATCGGATCTAATGAACCAAGTGCGAGAAGTATCGCCAAAGCTTCTAACCATGAACTGGCCACTCTCGCTAACGACAAGCTTCGTAATAGTATACAGTGTAGGAGTCATACTGCTGCCACACATGTGGCTAAGGTACTATAGTGCAAGAGACAAGACCACACTAAGGCTGAGCGCGGCTGGAATGGCGGTATACGTATCAAGCTACTATATACCGGCCGCATTGATAGGACTAGCAGCCGCAGTCTTCAACGCCAAAGGACTAGTAGTAGACGGAAACACAATACTGGAACCAGGGTTCATCAGTACGCTCATAAGCGAGTATGGAAGTAGAGACGCAGTCATGGCCTTCATGATATACGCCCTTACTCCAGCAGTATTCGCAGGATTCCTTCTTGCAGGAGCTGCAAGTGCAGCGATGAGCACTCTCGATAGTCTCCTTGGAGCAACAAGCATGATCTTGACGAGAGACATCTACCAGAAGTTCTTGAAGAAAGATGCATCTGAGCAGGAACTAATATGGGTGGGAAGACTGTGGATAATAATATGGGGCCTAATAGCATGGTACTTCACTATACAGAAGCCAGGACTAATATTTGACCTAGTAGCAATAAGTGCTAGCGGAGGCCTCCAATTCTTAATCCCGGTACTCCAGGCAGTGTTCCCGACCAAGAGGAACTGGATAACTAGAGACGGGGCAATAGCCGGTGTATTAGCTGGAATTATAGTAAACATATTGCTGTGCAACAAGTTCCCATTCTACGAGGCTCTAGGTTTACCAGGGTATCATGCGGCTGTTGCAGGAGTAATAGGACTTGTTGTAAATGCAATAGTGGCATTGGTAGTAAGCAGTGTTACTGAGCCTGTCAGCGCGGAAAAGAGAAGACTATATGCTAGAATCCTCTCAGAAGAAAATTAATTTTTTCCTATCCTTAACTCGTTTTTTATATTTGATCTTTAGAGGGTATTTTGTTGCTTTGTTATCTTCTTTTAGGGAAAATAGGTTTGTAATATTGTCTATCTACTAAACATTGTTTTTATTATTTAATAATATTTGATACTACGTCTAGGATCGATTTACATTCGTTCACGAGGTTAGACAACATAGGTTTGTATAATTTTACTAGTTTCTTGGCTCTGCCTCTGCCACCAGAAGGCTTAACTTTGCTTGTTTCTACTACTCCAAGAGATTCGAGCTCGTTTACGACTTTGAGGACCATTGGGTAGCTTATGCCTAGTTCTTTGCTTAATTCTCCCATTGTTGATCCTTTGTCCTTGTTTAGGAGGTGTTCTATCAATCTTGCAGCCAGATCTGCGTCGGGTACCTGTTTACATTTCATAAGGGATTTCAGCGCCTGGGATACGCTGACTGGAATTGACATCGTATTTCACCTCGATCCTATTATGAAATGGTATATGTTTTCTTTTTAAATTTTGCAAAGCTTCAATTATAAATGTATTTTCAATAACATTTATTTCTAATCCTAATATATAGATTGGTGAAATAATCGTGAAAGATATAACTCGTTAAACAATATAGACCACTAGAGGCCGATGAAGATCCAGCACCTAGGTGACCACGGAAAAAGGGGATGAGCCCTTCCCTGCGGAACGAGGCCTCTATCTCAAAATTAGATGATTTCTCAAATATACTAACAAGCCAAGCTCTAAAAGAATTAGTATAGCGCCTAGTGCAGGTACGTAATCTCTATGTTTCATAAAATAGAAGAAGTATACTACCACAGTGGACCAGGGAATTCCTATAACGACGTATACTAAAATTGAACAATATTTAGCTCCAACAATTAATCCCGCTACATATATCCCTAGAAGGACTATGCTTAGATATCTAAGGATCTTTTCAAGGTTATCCATATCAAACTACCTCCTTACAAGCATTAATACAGCTATTATAATTAGCACTATTGAGAACAGTAGTTGTAGGGTTCTATTCGATGTCTTTACACCGACCTTGGAACCAAGGTATGCACCACTTATAGTACCAAGACTTAAACTAAACGCAAAGCACGGATCAAGTACTCCGGCAATATAGTATCCTAGAGCTCCAGCAGACGCAGTTATGCCGACAAGTAGCTTACTCGTAGCTACACTAGTTTTCATATTTAATCCTATAACCTTTCTGAATATCGGGATATTTACTATGCCGCCTCCAATACCAAGCAACGCGGAGGCTAAGCCTGCAATATATTTCAATAGTCCTCCAGCTAAAATCCTCCTAATTGGTATATTTGATCCGGCTGGAAGACCTTCACTGTTTTCTCTTCTTGGCTTACGAATCATCGAGTAAGCTGTGTAAACCAATATTCCAAATAGTAATATTTTTATTATTATGTTATTGAGTCGAAGAGCTAGGAAAACCCCGGTTATAGCACCTAGCGTGGATAAGGGTTCAAGTATAAGAGCAAGTCTAATGTCAACGAGCTTCTCCTTCATATAAATATTGAGTCCACCAATACTCGTACCAACTATCGCTAGTAGACTAGATGCGACCGCCACCTTCGTATCTATACCTACGGCAATCATGAGTGGAGTCATGAGGCTTCCTCCACCGATACCGAGAAGACTCCCTACAAATCCTCCAAATACCCCGATTATTAGTACAATCAATTGTGCATCGTACATCTTTTCCCAACTCCATTGGTCCTCTTTATCGATATTGCATACTGTCAGCGAATCATTTGGAAGTGTGGATGTGTTTCTAGCCGAATATATTACGTATTCCGAAGTAAGCTCCTATTATCTCTCCGAATACGTAGCTTGCGAACGCTGTTCCAAGCATGAGGCCTACGCTTTCAATGAACTCACGTTTAAAGTTTCTGTCAAATACAATTGAGCCATAGAAAGTGAATATTCCTATCAGCAATACTCCTAGTAGAATAGACGCTGTAAAGGCATAAGCCATATTATGTGTTGCGAAATATGGTAATGCCAAGAGAACTACCGCGCCTACATATCCTATTCCCGTCATTATGGCACTCGTAGTCGGATTTCTTGTCGGATCATGTTTAGCTTGAATGTACGCTGCACTACTCATAGATATTGCTGCTGAAAGTCCCACTATCAGGCCGGCTATTCCAGCCATTATCGTATAGCTAGTTACTCCAAGGAATCCAGCGTGTACGCCTGTTATTTCGACAATCGCATCCGCTAAGCCTAAGACGATAAAGCTCATATACTTGACGATTGTTTCCTCTATGTTAGACATTAATTCATGCTCATGTTTTTCTTCGTCCAAAATGATTTCCTGTAGTTTTTCTTTCTCGGAACCCTGGAGATACTTGAGGTAATCTTTATACGCTTCAACGACTTCTTCTTCATGTCGTTCGAGCCACTTAAGAGTAAACGTCAGACCAAAGATTTTCCTCATTAACTTTATTCTTCGTAGATAACCACTACTTAATTCCTGGCTACAATCTTTGCCTACAATATTCTTCCAGAACTCATAGTGTCTGTATTCGTCTTTGGCCAGTTCTTCTAGTATTTTCTTGTGTTTATCATGCTTTTCATGTTCCGATAAGTATTTGTATATCATGTAGTCTATGTACTCGTCCTTGCAGAATTCTTCTGCTAGTCTTAACTGTTCTTCTCCGAGCATTAACAGTCACACCCTTACTAAGGCTCGCTCTGTCAATTGATGATCCAACTACCCTTGATAGAATCAGTAATGTAGTATGAATATAAAAGATCAATCTCCATACATATCATGAGACGTCTTAATCGTTGCTTGTGTAGAGTGCTGCCGGTGCTACAAGCGTGTCCTCGTCTAGTATTGCTCCTTGTGTTTTTTCTTCGACTCTATAACCCTTTAGCTTCAAGTATCTTCTTATTACTGTCTCATGAGTTCTCTTACTTGGTCTTCTCCATGCTATCGGGTTATCCCAGAGTAGAGCACTGTATATTCTCTCTATTGTGACGTCTGCTAGAGGACAGTTATCTAGACATAGCTTGCAGTGGATACAGGTTCCAGAGTTCACTCTCGGAACGTATCTTCCATTCTCGTAGTATACTTTGATAGCACTGGTTGGGCAACTTGTTTCACATGCTTTACATCCGGCACAATGAGTCCATCTAAAGGATAGTTTGAGAGCATCTATCAATAACTCTCTGGCATGAGTCTTTCTGGCCCCGTCAATCTGGACTCTGTTCTTCTTTATATGTACTCTAACGCCTGCTCGTGAGCTGAGTATTAGTTCGTCTTTATCGTTCTTAGTAGGCTCAAAGGCTCCTAGCACACTAAACTGGTCTAGTAGACTCTGTGGATCATAGCTTCGTGAAAGAACTGCTTCTATTCCTGAACTAGTCTCTTTGACTTCGACAAGGGCCGGATCTAGCCATCTCTTGTAGAGAGTTCTCCAATCGGGTAACTCGACCCCCAGCCTATAGGCTAATCTTTGCTTTTGTGCGGCCGGCGTTAACCATCTCCACAGGCCTTTTTTAACATATGCATCTCTAAGTGAGCCGTTTAGCCCTAATCTGTCAGCCCATCTTTCAAGTACATGCTCCCATTTTTTCCAGAGTTCTGGTCTCGTTTCCTTGACAAATTCATATTCGGCGTTGAATGCAGCGGGACACATGAAGCATCCGATCCTGTCAAAGCCTCTCTCATATAATGGATTATATTTTAGGCCTTCTCTCCAAATGTAGAGCCATATTAACAATTGTGGCCAATCCTGTATTGGACTTATATTAAGTATCTTAGGGAGCCATCTATTTCTCCATACCCGGGGGCTTCTTGCCCTGTCATAGCTTTCAAAGGCTCTCTGCCCAACTATGTTTAAAGCTCCGTCCGGAAACTCTTTTTCGAGCAGACGTGCAAGAGGAGCGAGTTTAGTTACCTTGCAGCACCATCTATAATCTTTTCCAGGAGGTCCTACCCTCTCCACGGCTCTCCAGAACGCGTCTCCTGCTTCTGCTTTTAGGAGATCCAGCCCATATGTTTTAGCTATACTGGTTACTATCTCTCGTGTTTCCGGCATCTCTATACCAGTATCATTGAACAGAAGTATTGGTTTGAGCCTGGTCTTTAGTGTTAAATGAAGTGCTACGAGGCTGTCTTTACCTCCGCTAAACGATACGATGACAGGCTTCTGGACTTTTTCATTCATTACGTGGATGAACTTTATGGCCCTGCTCGTGTAATAGTATAGATAATACTCGTTTGCTTTTATAACATCGTCCCATGTAGTATTATTTTCTCCTCTGGCAAGGGGACGATCCTTCCAGAACCCGCTGTGTACCTTTATCTTATCTCCGCGTGGTAGAACATAGCCTATGCCTATTGGATTGCCTTGTTTGTCGACGAAGACTATTTGCGATCCAGGAGGATATCCATGTATGTTATCGAAGGTACGCCGCCTAGCGATATCCTTAAGGCCTCTATCCAGAACATGTTTATTAAGGGGAGCTATATTCCATATCCTTTTGAGCCCTGGAAGACTGAACCTAAACCTCCAACCCGACTCCGCCGGGTCCCAATAAAGTCTTCCTATAACTACTCCTTGGCTTATAACCTCATACATGAGGTCCATAAAGGGAACCTTATTGTAGAGTATGACTCCTTTTCCCCGGAGCTCTTGGAACCCGTCGAGGCCTCCTGTTTCACGCCTGTAACCTCGCTCTAAGATTTCCAAGTCATGTTTGAAGGCTGGTCTAGCGTCGCCAGGCTCTGTAATATGTAGCCTTATAGGGGTTCCTCCACCCTGGCATTCATCACCTAATAGAGGAACATTTAGTTCGGGACACCAGTATATTTTTACCTGGACCGGCCAACCCTTGCTACGAGCTTTTCTCCTTATCTTTTTCATTAATGATACCTCCATCGCAGGCCCATTACCTGTCTTCGTTACTAGATATGCTTAGTGTGGTCGTTTGTATTCGATTCATCATGACCCTAATAAGGTAATATACGTACAGGGCTTTAGGACTATGGCATATTAATAAAATCTCTTCGGAACCAGGTATATGTGTGGGGTTATCACTTGAAAGTGCTAGTAATCGAGAGCAGGAACGGAAAAATATTAGAATCAAGAATAGTTGAAGACGACTATTTCAAAGTAGTTAAGGAGGTAACACGGGAAGCCTTAGAAAAATGGTCTCCTGACAGGAGCGATCTTGTCGCTGTAAGAGATGTATGGGATATAGAAGTTGATGAAACTATTGGAGAAGACCTGAGAAAGAAGTTTGAGGAGCTAGGACTATTAGTAAAGGAGGGTTCAAAAATAATAGCAAAGATCCCGGTATATACTATAAGTTATGACAACAAGATGTTTAGTCCTGAAGACTATGCTGAGAGAGGATTATACATGGTCGTACCATTTATAGACGAAGAACTTAAAAACATATTCGAGGCCGAGGCAGCAGACCTTACAAGCGAGAAAAGGGAGCCAAAGGGATTCATAGATTTAAGTAACTAAAAGCATTTGTGCAAGTACACTTTGAAACAAAAAATAAAAATAATGTTAAAGACTATTTTTTAATTATATTTTTAAACTCTTCTACTATACCCATCGTGTGCTGAGAGAATATTCTCTTATCCATCTCAACATACTTCTGAGCAACAGGCTCAAACTCCATCTTCGCCAATATATCCTTCTCCACATCTACACCCGGTGCTACCTCTACGAGTTCTAGCCTACTCTGGCTCAGGCGGAAAACCGCTCTCTCAGTAATATACAAGTGTTCCCTTCCCTCTTCCTCAGCACTGCAAGGACAGTATAGAATCTTGTAGACGTGGTCAACGAACTTGATTATATCACCGTCCTTAACGATTCGGAGACCCTTCCCCGGCTCTATACGTATATCCTGCTTGCCAGCCGTGAAGAGCCCTGCGAAAAAGAGCTTCGGGGCACCAGTAGAAATACATGGGAAGCCTCCTGGACCCATGAGGCGGCCGGGAAGCATACTCGCGTTTACGTTTCCATGTTTATCGACTTGGAGGAACCCTAGGCTAGCAGCATCGATAATGCCTCCTTCATATATGCTGAACTGGTCTATTAACGGTATTATGGCCTTAGGACTTATAGCAACGCCAAAGTCAGGTCCATGTAGAGGTATTCCTCCCCAGGGACCACTCTCCACCGTGGAGACAACCATTTCACTTACGTCTTCCTCCGCGGCAACACTGCTCACAAGGCTCGGTATACCTACACCAAGGTTTACAACGGTATAACCTTTATCCTCTGCTAGCTTCAGCATCTCTAATAGCACTCGTCTCGCCACTACTTTTCTAGTTGTCAACGGTACAGGTTTAATCTCAAGATATTCGATCGGTACCGAGATCTGGCCCGATACCCTTGGATCATACTTGATAGTTGCACTCTGCCAGTGCTTGTCTTCTGGCGCCCGAACAATATAGTCGACTATAGGCCCAGGAATAGCGACCTTCTTGGGCTCTATACTACCACTACGCACAGGATACAGAATCTGGACAATAACCATACCCTTACGGCCACGGCTCTTAACACTCTGCGCCATTTGGAGTACAGGCCCGATTAACCCCTCCTCACACAAGCTAATATTCCCATGGTCGTCGGCCCGGCTACCACGGATCAAGGCGACCTCGGGCAAAGGAGCCTTATAGAATAAGTATTCTTTATCTTCTACGGATACAACCTCGGGCCAAGCAGTCTTCCTCTCCTTCGCAAGATCATTCAACGCTCCTCCATCGAGACGAGGATCAATGAAAGTACCAATACCCACACGGCTCAAAGTACCAGGCTTGCCAGCGCCAACATCACGGAGCCAATGAGCCAACACACAGATAGGCCAAGTATAGGCCTCGAAGAGATTCTCCTCAGCCATCTTCTGAAGCCAACGACTCCAACCATAATACGCGACAAGCATGCCACGAATAAACTCCTGGTGTTCTCCCTCCTCACTATACAATCTCTCTGCTAACCAGTCCAATCCACGGCCAGGACTGCCAGGAAACGTATCACTAATAATGAAAAGATCCTTTGGATGGCCACTAGCTCTATACAACCGGTAAAGACCCTGAATCAAATACTCAGGGGTCAGGCTCAAGTTAAAACCACTAATCACAACAACACTACCATCACGAATACGACTAAGAGCCTCCCAAGCCTCCACAAACTTAGACTCCGCACGCGGCAACGGCATACCGATACACCTATTTAATCAATAATACTAGAGAGTAACATTAAGCTAATATTTGTAAAAACCAAGTATTTACAAATATTACTTGGCAATAGGTTATTTTGAATAGACCTGGGAAGGGTACACGAATCCATTCTCGGTAAAGATCTTAAAGCTCACAGCAGTACCAGGAGCAAACGAATGATCAACATCAATCCTTACAACAAACACAGTGCCGGGACTGGCCTTAATAACACTACCCTGCTGAACAGCAGTACCAGACTCAACATTCACCAAGCTAACATTAGTGACATTAGCTCCCGAAACCCAAACCTCCGTTATAATGACCTCTGGCCTGATCTGAGCTCGAAGCCTTAATATAAGAGAACTATTAGAACTATCAAAATATGATCCTGGCAATACTTCTAATCCCTCGTATTTCTCGGTACTCTCCACATGCCAAACACCCATAAGCCAACCAGCGACAGCAATACTAATAGCGATAGTTACTGCAACAAGGATAACAACTACGATAGTCGGATGAATACCCCTCATCGACATAATTCTCAATCCCATAAATAACTAATAATTTAGAGATAATAAAAAAGCTTGGAAATATCAAGATTATCCTGACTGAGCTACTACATAGCCCTGGTAAACACCACCGCTGTCAGTATATACCTTGATTGCGTATTGTGCACCAGCATTTATTCCTGTAACTGTTCCAGTAAAGCATGCTACTTCTCCAGGGCCTACTTGGAATGAAGGATCTGCAGAAAGATTTGCTTGAGCAAGTGTAGCTACGCCTACTACTTCTATTTCAGTAACTGTTGCTGACTTACTTCCAGTATTCTTTACACATACTTTTAGATTACTAGTATTAGCTGTTGTTAATGTTGAGTTTGGTAGTACTTGTAGCTGCTCCGTTGCTCCGAAGGTACCCCAGAGTCCCATGAGCCATCCGGCTACTGCTATAGATATTGCAATTGCCACCGCCACGATTATCACTGTTGCGATTACTGGGCTTATACCTTTTCTCATATCCAATCACTCTCACTTAATCAGTTTGATTTATGGGTTATTAGTCTATTATACTTTACTATGATGATAGTCCTTATATATTTTACCCGTAGTGGTATTATGTTTATATTTAGATTTCTAGTTAAAAAACTTGTTTGTAATTATGTATCAATAAAATATGTATTTTATATATATTTTATTCTTATTATTTGACTTTGTTCTTGTTCGAATACTATAATGGTACTGATCGGAGTGTTACTATTATTGTTATTATTGTTATTATGACTAGTATTATTCCATGTAGGAATCCTGCTACTATTTTTCCATCTTGTATTTTTCCGGCTACTATACCCATTAGGTAACTGTTGAGTACGGCTCCTAGGCTTAATAGTAGTGCTACATTGCCTAGTTTTGTCGCTGATACTGCTTGTGGTGCTTCGGCTCCGGCAACTCCAAGGCTTTGTCCTGTGAAGGAGAGTACTAGGATGCTGGAGGCTGCCACTAGGATTGCTCCCATGTATGGCATGAATATGTAGCTTCTTAGTCGTTTTTTGAATTCTTTTTGGAGCTCTGTTAGGTTGAAGGCATATCTTGCTAGGCTTTCGAGGGTTTCGGGGCTTCCGCCGCCTACGCTTATGCTGTCTACTAGGAATCGGAAGTTTGATAGGAGGAGCCAGTCTCTGTATCCTCTTATTGCTCTTCTGACGGCTCTCTCGAGGTGTAGTCCTAGGGTTAGTGCTATGTTGAGTCTCCTGGTTATTGGGTTTAGTGGGCCGTAGTCGCGTGTTGTTACTATTAGTATGCTTTTTTCTGGGCTGAGGCCTGTTTTTCGTACTTCGGTTAGGTCTCGTAGGAAGCTTGCTACTGCGTCTCCTAGGTTCTTTGTTTTTCTTGATTCTCTCATGTATAGTATTGTGCTTGGTAGGCTCATTGCTATTAGTGTTCCTCCTAGTGTTGTGGTGAATCCTATTATGTTACGGTATGTTGGTGGTTTACCTTGTAGTAGGCTGTATGCTCCTGTTGCGTAGAATAGTATGGGGAATACTACTAGTGCTATTGGTACTCCGATTGTTAGTAGTATGGCGTATGGACCGTAGTGGGTTATAGGGGTTTTTGGCTGGCTACTGTGGATCATCCATAGCAGGAAGAATGTGAGCATTGGTAGGAAGACGAAGCTGAATAGTGCTAGTTGGGCTATGCCTCCTCCGGGCGCTCCTCCTGTGGGGATGATGCTTTGTATTGTGAAGAATATGTAGAATACTAGGGTCATGATTACGGCTAGTGTAACGTAGATTTCTGTAAACATGCTCATTCTTTCGGCTATTAGCTTCATCTGGTTCATTCTGTTGTTGAATATGTCTTGGGTTCTTATTTCTAGATAGTGGAGTACGTCTCCTCCGGTCTTGACGCTTGTCACGTAGCCTAGCATGAAGTCTCTGTAGAGTGGGCTGGGGTGGAAGAGGGCGTTTTCTTCTATTGCGTCTAGCGGGCTTTTTCCCAGGAGCCTCATATCTCTTAGGATCATGCTTGCTTCTTCGCGTATAGCTTTGAATATTTTCAGCGTTGAGACTCTTTCGACGACGTTTGCTATCGAGACGCCTGCCCGTGCCATTGTTGTTAGGTATGCGGCAAAGAATGGTAGTTCTGTCTCTACGTTGTTCTTACGCTCCTCTCTTTTAGCGGCCGGGTATACTAGTACTCCTGCAAGGACGAATATTGGGAGGAGCATTAGTATTATTATTGAGATCACTTTTATCGCGAGGGCTAATGGGCTGACAGCTAATAATATAGAGACGTATATCGAGAAGAAGATTGATGTAAATATGTAGAGGAGTCCTCTTGCGGCATAAAGAGTAGGATAAGTCTGGAGGCCGGCTTGGGCAAGTTGTTTCTGGAGGTCAAAAGTTTTCGCAAACTTATCGGCTATGTGTCCGAAATATGCTATGGCTATGAAATCGAGCACGTCTCCTAGGGTAACCTTCCTCTTAGGCCTATATGCTACTTGTTTTGGCTTTCGCCTGAAAAGACTCTTGAACGCTTTCTTGAGTCTGCTTTCACTGCTCATATCCCGCCGGCCCCCACAGTTACTTATCCAATAATTATGCCGTGTGCTATGTGTAGCTTTCGTAGCGTGGAAGCTCCTTCTCCACCATGCTCATGATCTTAGAAGGCCTCCTATAATACTCGGTTATGACACGGCCCACGTCCTGATAACTTGTCAACCTCTTGTATGTCATCCACCGAATTATCTTCTCGCGTCTTTCTATATCTTCAAAGACCACGTCTAGCGATGTACCAGTCATCTCCGCTATCCTTGGAAGCAGTATACTATCTTCAAGCATCAGGTTATGAGACTTCATAGCAGGATCCCATCTAGAGACAAGAATATACTGGTCATAGTCCTGAATCTCCCAAACCTCAGTAACCCTCCTCTCCACACGATACACATCAGGCTCAATAGGAATCCTCACACGCTTAATCGCAATAGCAAAATTAACCAACGGAATATAACCCTTCGGAATCTCCATAGGCGGACTAGTCAACCTCTTCACAGCAGCATCAATATGCTCAGCGTGAATAGTAGTAATACCTCCGTGTCCAGTGTTGTGGAGGAGTATAGGTGTGTTACCTCCAAAGAAGGATTCTGTGCCAGGCACGCTGATGTCATAGACGAATCCATCGTAGTCTTCTACATGTATTTCTTTTACTTTGACTGGTCTAAGGTTTCCGTTAATGAATTTGATAATTCTATTATATTGTTCTAGTCCTTCACCATCTAGAGAGCCTTTGTCCAGTATCAATTCTAGTATTTTGAAAGCGGTTTTTATGCTAACATTGGTTCGTCTGAGTATGTATGTCAAGTTATAGGGCATTGACTTGGTATTGGCGAGCTTTGCGAGTCTTAGGAGTGCCTTAACAGGGACTCGTTCTGCATCATTGGGTTCTTTATAATCATTGTCGAAGTAGATGTTTACGTTATAGTATATTCGTCCTTTGTTTCTACCTGTGCCCCTTTCTACTGCTAGCAGTGAATACCAGCCGTGTAGCCTTGCTAGCCATAGGAGCTGTATGGCTAGGCTCTTATTGGCCGTGGTGTAGTTTACATAGCGTCTCTTGTTTGTTCTTCTGGAGTCGGTTCTTAGTCCTTCGAAGAATGCCTTAACGATATTATTATCGGCATTCCAGAGAATGCTTGGGACTCTTTTCTCGTCGAGTTTCCTGCCCATAAGTTGCTCGAATCTCTTTGCTAGTAGTGTGTTATTATACTCGTACATTACATAGGTTCCTCTGTCAGTAATCGTTGGGACTAACCCATACTTGTTCTTCATAATGCGTATAACTTGCTCTGCCATCTCCTTTTCTCTAGCTCCAAGTGTGAAACAGATCCGTGCTCCTCTATGATGTTTTACACATCCATCTGCTAGATATACACCCATAAGATATGCTAGATCCTCGTCGAGCCTTCCTAGTATAGGATCAGTTCTAGACGCATAACTTGTTCCCTCTATTTGTTGTAGGAGTTTGAGTCTACCCGAAGATACATTGGAATACGTGGTGTTTTCTGCATGTCGTTTCTTACGCATATCTGTGCCTATGAAGGTGACTAGTAGGTCTCCTGGAATGAGTTCGTCAACGCGTTTTTCCTTGATTTCTAGTGTCTCAGGATCCAGCACGAATACGCTATGGCTTCCGGTGGCACGAATCTCTGCACCGGACTCTGCTTTTATACGATATATCTTGTTTGCCCGGTGTCGTAGCACGTACTTTATTGGTTTCCAAACTGTTCTATACCCGTCGTGGCTCAAGATCCAGAATCCCTTGACGTCTTTAGCGATCCTCTCCTCTCTGGGGTCATTATAGAACTTGTCGACGAATTCTCCTATGTTTACAATTTTGATATTCCCGTTTTCGTCCTTAATAGTTATAGGTGTATCCCAGGATACGCTTGCAATAGCCTGGAATAGTACTTTTGCTTCTTCTCCTCGTACCTCTCCTACTATTACTACGTCTGGTCTGTATCTTAGGCTTACTCTTACTAGGTCGTATAGGCTTATTTCGCCCATTCCTCCTTCGAAGCCGTAGCTTGGCCTGCTGTAGAGTTGTACCCAGTTTTCGTGGGTGAGTCTGAGTTCTGGGGTGTCTTCTATTGTGACTATTTTTATTGTTGGTCTGAGGAGTGTTGCGAGTGCGTTTAGTAGTGTTGTTTTTCCTGCTCCTGTTACTCCCATTATTAGGCCTGTCATGTTGAACTCGAGTATTTTCCAGAAGTATGCTGCTAGTAGGCTGCTTACTGTTCCTCCGAGTACTAGGTTTATGATGCTTAGTGGTTTGTCCTTGAATTTTCTTATTGTGAATGTTGATCCATCTCTGCTGACTTCCCTCTTGTAGGTTGCGGCGAGTCGGTGGCCTTCTGGAAGTATTGCGTCTATTATTGGGAATGCCACGCTTACGTGTTTTCCTGCTTTGTGGGCTAGCTTTACTACTAGGTCGTCTAGTTCCTCGTCGCTATCGAAGCGTATGTTTGTAGGTATGCTCTCGTATCTGGAGTGCCATACGTAGATTGGTCTTCCCACGCCATCGCAGGAGATATCTTCTATTGCTGGATCCTTCATGAGGGGGGTTATAGGGCCATATTCTATGGAGTCACGGTTAATATAGTACTCTATCTTTTGCCAGCTTATACCCGGGTGGATACTAGAACTGAAGCGTAGCCTGAACTTCCTAATGATCTTGGATACCTGTTTCTTGAAGTGCTCACGGGGATCCTCCCCGCTGGGTGGAGGCTCGAGCTCCCAGTATAGGATATCCATTACTTTCTCGTACAGTTGTCGTTCCTCCGTGGTGAGGGGTATCTCGTCGACAAAGTAGAGTAGGGATCCGTCAACTTTTCTCTCGAGGATAAGGGCACGCGCCCATGGATCGACGAGAGGATAACTCTCTAAAATCCTATAGTCTGCGCGGAGACTAACAATCTTCTCATAGATTAACCGGTCAAAGTCTACCTTTACTTCTCTCTCCTCCTCTACAGGAGGAGTTTCAACGTCTTTCTTTCCTTTCCAGGGGAACCTTAACTTAAACACTATCATACACCAGCCAAAGACGAGATATTTACTCAGCATACAGCTATATGTCTAACGGCTGGACTATTCTCTTGTAGCCCCGTAATAATGCGTCTGCAGAGGTTTTTCTACTCTTCTATCAAGCCTATAATATGCAGGTATTGGAGACTTAAGATGCAAACTCATATTATTCTGAGAGCACTTTAATGAGACTTGGTATAGTATAGTAATAGTATATAGTATCGAGACGATTGATAGTTTTGGGATGGTTAGATTTGGTGAAGGAAATAATGAAAAAAGCACTGATCCCAGGAATACTCGTGGTACTTGTAGCCTTGGCCTCTCTACCTTCTATAGCCAGTTCATTCTCCGAGGAACCCGCTGCCTCCTCTATTTATTTGCAGGCCTATACTTTGCCAGCCAGCCTCACCCATGTCTATAATATGCTGGAATACTCTCTCCCCGCAAACACTATTCCCCAAATAATTGATGCCCAGTTTATAGGGCAAACGATCCTAGCAGTAGGTCCCTCGACCTACGCTTTAATGTCGGTTCACCCTATAGACCGTGGTCTATCCATTGAGGCCTCTGGAGCAATTGTCGGTACTGGAAAAGGAGTATTTGTATCCTCCACAATAGGGAGCTCCTGGTACGGAGTTTACACGGATCACGGAGAAATATTATTGATTAACTCGACCGATTATTCATATCTCGTATCATACTACACAGCCACAAGACAACCTGTAGTATCAGCAAGCCTCTATGACGGCTTAAACTCCACGAAGCTAGTGGCTCTAGACCAGGAAGGGTACGCCTATATACATACCGTTCCACAACCCTATGTCTTGGAAATAGGTCCCTCATCTCATGATACTGCTTTAGCGAGTCTGCCATACTTCACGCTCTTCGCAGAGTCCCAGGTAAAACAGTTCGTGTCCGGTACGAACTGGGTAAACACTAATCTCTCGATGCTACCTGTAGCATCGTACACCTATACTGGCAATATGGAAACAACTCTGTACTACTGGAACTCTTCATCAGCATCATATGAGCCAGTGATACCGGGCTCATCGGTTAGCGGTGGAAACATAACAGTGAAGAAACTATACCTGTACCTAGTTGACTACAACAACCTCTCAGTAAAGTCTCTTACCATAGAGTCCTCGGTTACAAACACGTTCTTGTTTTCAAATCTTCCTCCGGGAACACGAGAGATATTTCCAGTATTCGAAATAACCGTAAAGAATGCTACTACTAATACAATAATATCGCAACAATGCTACACGTCTGGCAGGGTTCCCGTAACAGTTGTTCCGGGATCAACTCTCTCCCTCACGCTTAACCTGGATCCAGCGGGTTCTAGTCTTTCAAACTGTCTCCAACTATATAACGTAACTGTATTACAGGACTCGATCTATCTACCCATACTTGTCGTAAACCTAGATACAGTGAATTCGACTAATCTATACGATGTGCCGGATTATGGGGCCCCATTATGGATGACGATTCTCCCCATTTCAGGAGACGTTGGACCAGACACAATAAACTTCATCGAGGCATACAAGGTAACGTCAAAACCAGCGGGATGGCCGGCTAACGCGAGTGGCATCCTGGTAGTAGGTGCAAATAGATACGTCTATGTATATCTTGTAGATGATAATCTAGTCCCCCAGGAATTCAACACGGCTAACAAATACTATGAAGTACTAGACGTAGGAACAACACCGACCACGATCCATGTCTACGGAGATGGCTCAACGATATACGTTGGAACAAGTTATGGAACCATATATCAATATGCATGGAACTCAACATATCAGAAATATCTAGAAACCTACAGTTACCAACTAGACACCCAGCAAGTCGTATCACTGAAGCTAAGCGAGGACGGAACCCGTCTGATCGCATCGAGCAAAGGCGGCCTCCTACAGCTAATAGATACTGCAAACTGGACTCCGCTATGGAGAGGAATACCGGGATATACGGGTGTTGAGACAAGTATGGATTCACCAATACTATTAGGTGATCCGAGCAGAACACTCATCATATACTCTACAGAATCCTATGCTCTATCGGCAATGTATAATATATCGACGCAACTCGTACCCGTGAGAATCTCCCTAGACCTCAGGCTTAGAGACCTAAACGGTACATTATCGAGTCTCCAGATACCGGAAGGAACAAACGCGACAATATACTATAACGGATCACCGGTAGCTTACTCCTCCCTAGGCTCGAATACAACCTTCTATCTTCCACCAGGATCATATACAGTCAATATAACGATACCGGGAATAGGAAGCCTACAGAAAAGCTACAATGTGCCATATCCAGGCATACAAGACACAATCACCGTGACACTTAGACAAGTAGATATCTATGCTTACACGCCGCAATCCATTGGAGACCCCCAGAGAGATCCAGGATACTATCTCATGAGTGGGCCTAAGCCTGGAACAAATATACAACTGTCACAAATAGCATTCGATCCCCTACTTGGATACACGCCCTCGACCCCGATAGTTACATCTGTCACAGATGAAACAGGGCATACAATAGTTGTTGTATGGGAGGGTGTGTCGTATCTCTTAACAGGTTCTTTACAGGACTATACAATATCGCCTGTAACGGTCTCGTATTATGGTTCACAACACGTAAACGTCATAGCCAACCCCACACTAGTTCCCTCCCTTATTGAGGTGGTGGACAGCGACAGCCTAGGGACCAGCACACCTTATTATATTGACGGGGCCCAGGCCATACTATACTATACTGTAACAGGTAGAACCGTGACTCTAAGCATAGGCCCAGGCCCCTCACTCTACTATCTACCTGAAGGAAACTATCTAGTAAATGTCACAGCCCAACACTATATACCGACAACAACGTATCTAACAGTAACCTCTCCTACAGCATCTCTAAACGTATCGCTCTCACCAGAAATATACTTGCTCCAACAAAAAGTATACAGCCAAGACCCGACCAGCCTAGGAATAGCTAACGGGCCAATAGGTGGAGCCACGGTATCAATAACAATGACTTGGCCGATACCCGGCCTAGTAAACCTAGTAGTCTACACGGGTCCAAACGGAGAAATAGACATTCCTCTAAGATACGGAACGTACCAAGTAACAGTAAACTATACCTATGCAGATCCCGTGACCTATACACTCGTACTAGGATCAGACACAGCTAAAACAACAACTCTGACCCTATATGAGTCAAGCATAGTCTACACGATACACGATGCGGAGTATACCGTGTACCGTGTCCAAAACGTTACACTCTCAGTTACATATGTGGGATCAAACTACCAGAATACCGTTAATATAACAGTACCTTCGGGGCAAACCATCGTAACACTGCCACAGGGGCAATATATAATCAAGGCCTCGGCAAAATACTATAACACACTTACAATAAACCGGGTATACTCAAGTAGCCATATATCAGAGCTTCTATACCTTCAGCCCAAATACGTACAAGTAACGATACATGTAGAGTATTCTCCCTCTCAAGGAAACCTTGCTGAGGGACCCATACAAGGGGCAGAGGTACAGGCAGAAATCAAATATCCAGCGTTTCCAATACCACCAGTAACCACATATACCAACGCGCAAGGAGACGCGGTTATTCTCCTAAGAGAAGGAATATACAATATCACTGTACGGAACCAGTACACCACAAGCCTCGTATTTACATACGAGATAGTGGGCAACTCAGTAGTGCCGGTGCAACTCTACCCACTCTATAGCAACATTACACTAGAGATCCTCGACTCCGAAACACAGATACCAATACCAGGCGTAAACGTTAAAATATCCAAGATAACCCCAGGAAACGCTAACACAGCCGAGTATATTCTCGAGAACGGTTCCCTTACAATAACCCTTCCAGCCGGAGAATACCTCGTCCAGGCAGAATACATAGGCAGATACTACACACAACAAGCTACAATAATACTACTCCCCGGATCAAATAATAGTAAGACACTATCGCTGTCTCCAATATACGAGACCCTCACAATAACCACCAACGTCTCACAGGCCATGCTCGTTATAAATGGGCAAAGCTACCAGCTACCAGAAACAAGGATATCACAAGTACAGCTGGCCATATATCCGGATGATCCATTGCTAAAGACAGTGTATAACCAAACAATGATCGTATACACAGGTAGAACAGGAGAAATAACCCTCATGCTTAGGACAGGAATATACCAGGTAACAGCCGTAAAGCCTGGATACATTACAAAAATACTATCCATGAATGTAACGACGCAATCACAGACCCAGATAATTAAACTCGTTCCAAAAACAAATAATGTAACACTCCGAGTATTAGACAACGAGCTAGTCAATCCAGTACTCTCGGGCTACAATATAACAATATCTTCGTATAATGACGTCCCAGTTAACATCGCAATTACGAATATTCAAGATATACTTCAAATACAGGCGCCCACAGGAATATATCAGATAACAGTAGGGAAACTCCTATATCATAACCAGACAATCCAGACCTATATCCAAAATAATACGCAACTGACCGTGGAGCTAGCACCTATAACTAGAAACATACTCGTTACAATAAATGTTCAAGCACAAAACATTGGAGGACAAGTAACAAACGCCACGCTAGTTTTAAAGTCAACAACATGGAATCTAGCCGATCCTTACATTAACACCTCGATAACCACGGGAACAGCGACGCTACAATCAATAAGACTAGGACAATATCAGGTATGGCTAGTAAACGAGTACTATGGAATAAACATTTCACTAGGAAACATAACAGTTAACGAGACTACTATAGGAATAACTCTTATAGCGGAGCCCCAGACATCAAACGTGACAATATCACTCTACGACTCCGACCTCACAGAACCTATAATAGGAAATGCAGTGCTTAGATTTAACTATCAAGGACCACTAGGACAAGGAGTCATAACAGTCGCAGTAGTAAATGGAACTGGTCAAGTAGAGTTACCGAAAGGAGAATATAGTGTCGAGATAACCTCCGACTACTACAAGGATTACTCCAGCCAGTTCACAGTTGCGGGAGATACACAATACTTCGCCCTCCTATTACCAGTAAGAGTAAACACGGTTCTCGATCTACTCGATATAGATGGGAACCCCGTAACAATATCCGGAATACCCGTGGTATTCATTCATAGCGCAACCGGTGAAGTAACTCAGGGAGAAGTAATAGAAGGCAAAATAGTACCATATAGAGGACTAAGACTTGGAACCTACGAAGTAATAATACAGCCACCAGAAGACTCCTATATCGACACCACAACTACACATATAATAATATCAGCATCCGGGTCGAGCCCGGACAAGATAGTTGCTAACCCGAAGTTCTACGATCTTACGATTCTAGTGTATGACCCGGTCAGAAATGGGCCGACTACACAAGAAGTAACAATAACAGTTACAAGGGCAGGTACAGGAGGAGAGAAATACGGACTACCACTAGTAACCAATGTAACTAATGGAACAATAACACTCAACCTACCATATGGACTATACACGATCTCGGTAGATACAGGGCCCAACTCATACTTCCAGAACCCTAACCCAGTATCAATATCGCTAATGGCGGATCAAACACTGAAAATAAACCTAATACCCAAACAGTACCAGGTAACAGTCTACGTAATAGACGATAGAGGAAACCCAGTACAAGACGCGCTAGTCGAAGTATACCGTGCAGGAACCCTAGTAGCATCATTAAAAACGGATGCTACCGGACAAATAGTATTCTCGGGCTACTACGGAGGATACCAGATAATGGTAACAGCAGACGGCTATAAGCCAGCACAAGTAGCAATTAATGTGCCGACCCAGCAGTCAGTAACAATACCGATTGAGCCAGGACCAAAAGTAATCGTCAAGAGATATCTTCCATTGACTATAGGGATGCTCGGAATAATAATAATTGCAAGCATATTCTATGTAGCGAGAAGCAAGATAATGAGTAGACTAGCCGAAGAGGAAGAATACTTCTAGCCTAACTCGATTTTTCTTTAACTATACAAGGCTACACCTAGAACGTATCACGTTTTTATCACGATATCCTATATTTTACAGCCTCTACATTATAATATTATTATCCCAAGACTCATTGAATAACACAGCGTGGTGTATAAACAATGATAGAACCACTCAGGAAACTAGAATCATACGAGGAATACCTTAAAATCAAGAGTGTATACTGGGATGTAGATAAAGAAGAATTCGTCTGGCTAGACACAAGACTTCTACCGTTCGAGGAAGTATATAGGAGAACACGGGACTATAACCGAGTAGCAAAAGCAATCAAGACACTTGAAATAAGGGGAGCCCCGGCAATAGGCGTCTCTGCGGCATATGGTATGGCTCTAGCCGCAAGATACAGCCAGGCAAAAACGGTTGAAGACCTATTGAAAGACCTAGAAACAGCCTATAATATTCTAAAAAATACGAGGCCCACGGCGTTCAATCTCTTCTGGGCACTTGATCGCGTAATGAAAAAGGCGAGGGAAACAGCAAACTCTTCAACAGATCCCGACAAAGTTAGGGAATCAGTCCTAACCGAGGCTGCAACCATACACCTAGAAGACGTAGAGTCCAACATACAAATAGGCCGCCACGGCGCAAAACTCATTGACAACGGCGATATAATCCTGACACACTGCAATACAGGGGCACTCGCGACAAGCGGATTTGGAACAGCCCTAGGAATAATAAGATATGCATGGTACGAAGGAAAGAAAATCAAGGTAATAACAACGGAGACAAGGCCAGTCCTCCAAGGGGCAAGACTAAACGTATGGGAGCTCAAGAAAGAGGGAATACCATTCACGCTCATAACAGATGGAATGCCGGGAATAGTATTCAGAAACAACATGGCCGACATGGCTATAGTAGGAGCAGATAGAATTATACTAACAGGCCATACAGCAAACAAGATAGGCACATACATGGTCGCATTAGCAGCGCATGACAATGATAAACCGTTTTATGTCGCAGCTCCAACCAGCACAATACAAGAGACTTGGAACCCAGATGACATAGTTATAGAAATAAGGGATCCAGAAGAAGTCAGAACAATACTTGGAAGATATAGACTAACGCTCGAAGACGTTGACGTCTACAACCCCAGCTTCGACATCACTCCACCCAGATATATAACGGCGATAATAACAGAGAAAGGAATAGCCTATCAACCCTTCGGGAAAACGATTCCAAAGCTCCTCAAACGATAAAAATATCCTAAAAAGGAATATGTTTCTCTATTAATTAAATTCTTGAAGACTATAATGTTTTAATAATCCTTGAGTGCCTCTACGATTATTTCCCGGGAAGATAACTATTGAGAATACTCGAAAACCTCGTCATTAACGAGGAAAAATCATTTCCTCCAATGTCAAGTCCAATATAAAGAGCATATAATAAGATAGTACCAGCAACGATTACAAATATTGTCCTAGTCTTCAGCGTGTGCGGATGCTTTAGGCTTCTAGCTATAACTAGTCCCAGGATCGTCGTATAGGAGAAGAAAAGTCCACCTATAGCACTGTGCACCACGCTGAAAGCCGAGGACAATATTGTTGAGTCAGACAGTGATCCTATTATGCATAACCAGACTATAGTCGACGCCGCGTATCCGGACAAGCCAGCTGTTACAAGGCTTAAGCTTCCATAGAATAGAATATTGTACTTGTTTATTAGACAATGTGGTGTGGCACCCTCTAGATATAATACAATATAGGATACGGCGCCAGCTACCATTGGTGTAAGTATAGCAGCGCCTAATGCTCTATAGGGCCTAAGCTTCCCTAAATAATATACTGGAATGGGATAGAATATCAGGCTTGCAGTAATTGTTGCAATTGTTGGATTACCTGTTGCTTTATAGACGAGACCTGTACTTGCAGCAGCTATTATTATCATTATAGAGCTGAGCAGTCCCTTACTCTTTTTTCGTTTTGTACTCATATCTTTGCACCGCGAATATCCCTAGGCCCCTATGTAGGGTGCCGTTATCTCTGTGCCAGATTAATTGTCTCCGTCTCTTGTCGAAATATCAATAAGTCCTAAACATATAAAAACTTAATAGATAGTTCTCGGAGATTTCCGCCAACCAATATATAGGCCCTAGTCTCCTGCTTTGACGCAATAATCCAAGGAACCCTCCAAAGCTCCATGCCTCTAAGATCCAGCCTGCTTGGGAAGGGCCTGCCGCAGGGATGGGTATGGAAAACAGCTACGAGGTCCAAACTATACTTCTCAGCTACAAGATGACCCACGACGATGTCCCAGGGATCCATCTCGAACCTAACACTGCTATCTTCTATGTTCCTAGTAGGAAAGAAAACACGGCAGATGGCCACGTCATCGATAATTTCACCGAAGAAAAGCCCAGTCTGCTCGGTATCGTATCTAAGTAAAGCATCTATTATGGTCCTGAAGCCTGAGCAATCTATTTTCTCTGGCAACAGCCTCTCCTTCATAAGTCAATGAACCTCACGTCCATAGATTGTATATCAAGCAAGGCAATACTAGGCTTATCTAATACACCTGCAGCCTCTCCGGGATTAAGCACAAGTTTACCCTCGACGATCTGCTTATCTCTCATATGTGTATGACCGTATAGAATTATGTCCCATTCTCCCCCTCTGGCGATTGAATATACAATAGACTTCGTCATATCAGGGCTGCCATAGCCATGAACCATGAGAATACGCTTACCACTAATCATTAGTTCGTGAGGTGGTTCATACAGCTCTACGCCAAGGCCTTGAGCAACTCTCTGTAAACCTAGTTTTTCGCCGCAATTATTACCATAGATGCCCACCACACGTATCCCTTCAAGGACTTCTGCAAGGGCCATTAGCGTGAATGGAGCCACTATGTCTCCTAGATGTAGAACAATATCTACTCCTGCATCCTTGAATATTTTCGCGGCTTTACGCGTGTTAGAGATATTGTCATGTGTATCACTTATAACTCCCACGAGAACCATTATCTCCCCCACTATACTATAGTAGTGAATATACTATATTGTACTTCAACATATATTTCCGGCATACAGGACTAATTAGATAAATGGTGAAACAATAAAATGCCTAAACCAAAGGTTTTCGCCACAAGGAAACTACCTGGAAATGTATTTGAGCGGCTAAGCGAATACTACGAGGTAGAAGTCTGGCCAGAATACACTGCTCCACCCTACGAGGTATTAATAGAAAAAGCAAAACAGAGCGACGCCCTAATAACACTCTTAACTGACAAAATAGACTGCAACCTGCTGGAATCGGCACAGCCACGTCTACGCATAGTATCACAATATGCTGTAGGATACGATAACATAGATATAGAGTGTGCAACTAGACTAGGAGTATACGTCACTAATACGCCTGGTGTCCTAACAGATGCAACAGCAGACCTGACATGGGCACTGATAATGGCGATAACCAGGCGTATTGTAGAAGCAGACAAATTCGTGAGATCCGGAGAGTGGTATAGGAGTGGTACAGGATGGCATCCTATGATGCTCCTAGGCTTCGAGATAACCGGTAAGACTCTAGGCATAATAGGAATGGGTAGGATAGGAAGAGCAGTAGCACAGCGAGCGAAAGGGTTCAGAATGAGGATAATCTACTATGATAAGTATAGGTTACCCGAAGAAATGGAAAAGGAGCTGGGAGCAGAATACGTGGATCTAGAGACTCTGCTAAGAGAAGCTGACGTAATATCGATACATACCCCATTAACGCCGGAGACATACCACATGATAGGAGAAGAACAGCTCAAGAAAATGAAGAAAACAGCTTATCTCGTAAACACGTCACGAGGAAAAGTAATAGATACAGAGGCACTCGTCAAAGCTCTAAAAGAGAAATGGATAGCGGGGGCCGCACTGGATGTATTCGAAGAGGAGCCTATAAGCCCAGATCACCCCCTAACAAAGCTAGATAACGTTGTGCTGACACCACATATAGGAAGCGCGACCTGGGAGACTAGGACCAGGATGGCCGATATCGTGGCAGAAAACCTCATAGCTTTCGCCAAGGGAGAAGTGCCTCCAACACTCGTTAACAAAGACGTTCTTAAAGTGAGATCTCCAGGCTTCAAGTAACCTTATTATTCCTGAGAATATACTTTTTCCTCTACCTGTATGCTGAATGAATTCTGGGAACGTTGAACTGAGGTGTGGGGATTATGAGTGAAGATAGGCTGAAAGAGTATCAGGAGGCATTGAATAGAGCCCGGGAATTAAAGATTGCCGATATAGAAAAGCTCTGGATAGAATACGACAAGCAGAGCGATATCCTATACATTAATTTTGGCACAGAAGAGCCAGATGAAAGCATAATGATCGGCGACGACGTAGTAGTTGGCATAAAAGACGACAAAATAGTTGGTATAACAATATTCGAATTTTCGAAAAGAGCAGGACTCTAACACAAACCTTAATAGAGTTAGTCCAGCTTGGAGAGTTGAGAAAAATGCCGCGGAAAATCAAAATGGTATTGTTTGATATGGATGGAGTGTTAGTTCCAATAAAGAGTAGCTGGGAATATATCCATAAACTCCTTGGAGTAGACGAGGACGCAAGAAAGCTTATAGACCAGTTTGAGAAGGGAGAAATAAACTATATACAGTGGATGGAACTAGACACGGGCCTATGGGTAAGAGCTACAAACGGAGAACTAACTATATGGAAGCTACGAGAAATGTTCGAACATGTACAGGTTAGAGAGACCGCGGTGAAAATAGCAAAATGGCTACGTAGAAAAAGTATAGTTATAGGAATTGTCAGCGCTGGTATAGATCTTCTTGCAAAAAGAGTAGCAGAAGAGATAGGAGCAGATATCTGGTTAGCTAACCAATTATCATACGATAAAAGAGGAAGGCTTATCCCCGGGGGGAAGCCGCTTGTTGGAGTTAGAAAAGATCGAGTAGTAAAACGTATAGCGGGGGAGTATGGTGTCCCTCTAAGTAACGTGATGTTCGTAGGGGATAGTGTGTGGGATAAGGAGGCAATGAGTATCGTTGGATACCCCGTTATTTATGGCGACTGTCAGCATCCGGAACTAGAGAACGTTGCAAAGTACAGAATATCCTGTCTTGACGAGCTACCGGATCTTATAACCTGTATAGAAGATGGAGCAGACTGTTCTCGCTGGAGAATAATTAAAAAGAAAGAGTAGGCTTCGGGAAGAGGTCTTACTGTTTTCCTAGGACTTCTCCTAGATCGGCCTCTTTGATGAAGCCGACTAGGGCGTCCGTATATTCTGTTGTCTTTACAGGCTCTACTCCGGGCATGTGTCTTGCAAGGTCGTATGTTACTATCTTTTCTGATATTGCTTTTCTTATAGCGTATTCAACCACTGGTCTTACTTCTCTCCATCCCATGAAGTCTGCTACTAATAGAACTCCACTTAGTATTTCTGCTGTTGGGTTTATGACGTTCTTTCCAGCATACTTTGGCGCTGTTCCGTGTACGGGTTCTCCTACAGCTATGGCGTCTCCCATGTTCATTCCGGGAGCCATTCCTATTCCTCCTACTAGAGCGTTTGCCTCGTCGCTGATATAGTCTCCGTTTAGGTTGGGTGTTACTATTACCTCGTAGTCCCATGGCCTGGTAATAATCTGCTGTAGCATGTTGTCCGCAATCCTATCGTTTACGAGGATCTTGCCCTCGGGGAGCTGGCCATTGTACTTCTCCCAGAGCTCCTCCTCTGTTACTACGTATTCTCTGAACTCCTGGACTGCGACCTCATAAGCCCATGCTCTGAATGCTCCCTCAGTGTACTTCATTATGTTGCCTTTGTGCATTATTGTTACATGCTTGTTGCCGTGGCTTATAGCCCATTCCATTGCTCTTCTCATGTGTCTCTTTGTCTTGAACTCGCTAATTGGCTTGATTCCTATTCCGCTGTCCTTGGGTAGCTCGATACCGAATTCTTTCTTGAGGAATTCTATTATCTTGAGTGCCTCCTGGCTACCCATAGGCCACTCGATACCAGCGTATACGTCCTCTGTGTTCTCTCTGAAGACGACGAAGTTTACCTTGTCGGCATACCTGTGCGGGGCTGGCTGGCCATACCACTTGACTGGCCTTATGTTGCTGTAGAGGTCGAGGAGCATTCTTATCGCGACGTTGAGGCTCCTGAAACCACTGCCAACAGGGGTTGTGAGAGGGCCCTTGAGGCCAAGTCTCGTCATCTTTATAGCTTCAATCGTAGCCTCGGGTAGAAGCTTGCCACAAAGTTGTTGTGCTTTTTCGCCAGCTGCCATTTCCCACCAGACGATTTTTCTCTGTGTACCGTATACTTTCGAGATTGCAGCGTCGAGGACTTTTCTAGCGCTCGCCATTATTTCGGGGCCTATTCCGTCTCCCTCAATAAATACTACGACAGGGTTATCTGGTACGACGACTTTTCCATCGACAACCTTTGCAAGCTGTCCCTCTGCCGGAGGCTTAAGCTCCTCCGGTGTACATGGGATACCGGCCAATTATTATCACCATGCTATTATCCGCGTAGCTGCAAATATTAAAAACAATAGATAGAATATAGTAATGTGCTATACCCAAAATATTATATAAAAGTGCAGAAGAATCCTAATAAGTAGAGTGTAATTGAACAGTAGCATAATAAAAATAAATAAAAGTAAATACCATTATGTTATTCTCCTAGATCAATGTATATGACTAGACGTATTTTCCTATTGAAAGGCCAACTGCGTATAACAGTCCTATTATACCCGCGGCTACAAGTATCCCGGTTATATATGTCAGACTGATACTATATCGGAGATTATCAGGATACGAGATTATTTTTTCTCCGGCGTCAATGTTGATCTTGCTTACTTTATAGTTGTATACTGCAATGTCAGGATAAGACTCCTGGCCATACACCTTCTTGTAATAGGTATCGCTCTCTAGGAGGATTCCTGTAGCCGGATCATATTTACCATCATATTTTTCCAGTACGTATACAGCGGTTGCTGGGTTTCCTACAAGTTGCTTGACCTCGCGCGTGATATTTATACTAAGCCAGCTTCCATACGGGGTCGAGACCCTAGAACGATTATCCTGTACTAGGACATCACGGGGAAGTATTACGCTGAAATTATAGGCATTACCGGCAATATATGCTGGATATACATACATGCCGCTAGCCGATGAGAAGAGATAGTAGAGAGTTTCATTTACACAGTCCGCCTTTAGGACTGCAACGGCGACGGGCCCGGTAAGGGACTGTACACTCGTTCCATTATTCCAGTACATGTTTAGACTTGTTTCATATTGTAAGGTGACGCTAGTTAGATTAACTAAGTAATCATATTCGCCGCAGGCCTGTCCTTTAAACGCGTCTGGCTCCAGGCTAAGCTTGCTAGTGTAGCTTGTATAGATATAGACGCCTGATAGTATGACGATGAGCGATATAATAATTGACAGCATTATCAATGCGGATTCACGTGCCAACTTCCACGCACCAGGGCTTTATAGATGGTATAAAGGATACTATTTACGGTTTGTTATCATTATCATTCGAGATATTAATAATGAGCTAGGAGAAAGTGAGCTTTGTCAAGCTCATCAACGATATAACAGCCGCTAACGTTAGAACACCTACTAGGACTGTTAGTATAGCAGCTTTTTCCTCACCAACCTTTGGTGCGAGAAGATCTCGTAGTATTTGAGCGCCGTCAGTGTATAGCATGCCGCCCGGTAAAGGGATAGCTAGTGGAGCAGCATTTACTAGTGCTAGGCTGAAGTTGATAATGTATAGTGCCCTAAGCAAGGAGACTACTACTGCATGATCATAGCTCTGTTTAATGTATATTCCTATGAGTGTTTCCCCGGCAGGTTTCACAACAGTAATATTCTCTATGTTGCCATCAGGCAATTTCACGGTGAGAGTAACACTAACGGTCTTATTTGTGTTATGAAGGTTAATTTCTTTAAACAACTCAGCGAGCTCCCGTGTATTGTTCACAGGTATCCCGTTAACTCCTATAATTATCATCCCTGGTCTTAGACCTGCATCCCAGGCAGGACTATCTTCTACTACGTTCGTAATCAATACACCTGACTCCCAGGCGACAGCAGCCTGCGATAGTAGGCCGAGGACAATAAATGTGAGAATAATGTTTGCTCCGACCCCTGCACTATATACAAGGAGCTTATTCTTTACAGGTGCTCTCTTCAATTCTTCCTCGTCAGGTTCGACGAAGGCTGCTGGTATAAACAGGAACAATGCTATTCCTGCGTCTTTAACCTTGACACGTACTGCTCTGGCAACGAAGGCGTGTGCCATCTCATGAAAGAATGCTGCTACCCCGACCGCGAAGAATACATAGAGTGTATCAACTAGTCCCAGTGTAACTCCAGGTATCAAGGGGCTGAAACCGGCTACTGGTTGCTCCGGCTGCTTTATGTATTTTAAGACAATAAGGTCCCCGACATAATAATAGAATAACCCAGCACTAACAGCGAGGAGAACCACGCTTATCCAGCCATAGACTATTAGTAGCTTTCTCTTCTTCCCCTCTGGCATAGGGTCAAGGCTTATTCCTGCCCTAATAAGTAACGCTCCCGGATACACCTCTATTTTGCCCTTCTTATCTCTCCCAAGCAGATATACTATTGTCCAGAATCCCAGGAGTCCCGCTATGAATGCTAAAACCGTGCTACTCATTATTATCCATCTCCAAGAGAGTGGGAGTCCGATGACAAGTTTTTAACCAAATCGTTTATAGTAGGAAGTATGTTATACGTGATTATAGACGCCCACTCGACGCTCTCAACTACACTATAATCACGACAAAACCTATAAGCGAATAAAAATGTGAACACGTCGCCGGCCCCCGTTGGGTCATTTAACTCTCCCACGGCATGACCTATTACTTCCACGCTATTTTCATGGACGAGTCTTATCGGTCCATAACCTGAAGTTTCAAGTATATGGCTCTTAACAATGTTGTAGATATCCTCAGCCTCCTTGTCGCTGGCATGGATAAAAGAAGCTACAATAGGAGGTAATCCTCGAGCTAGTCCTCTACGCTGTAGGCCTTGTATATCGAAGAAGATGCATTCATTATAGTTATGATATAGAAGGCTTGGAGTACCTATAGTTACTTCGCCATATACCGGTGATAATACCACTATATCGGGACGTATCTTTTCTATTGCGTTGAATATCGTAGAAGAGGGTAAAGCTGTTGCTGTGCCTATCATCGATGATACCCTGTTAACCCCCCGGTAAACATGCTCAAAAACTAACCCCTCCACCCAAGGAAAATACGTACCAATCCATAATCCACCTAATTCTCCTATAACTCGAAGAGAACCCAGAGTCCTCCACCCAACAACACCAAGAACATATACTTCTAGATCGAGCTCCAATACAGAGGCAGCTGCAGAAACATAAATACCAGGACCACCATACCTTACAGTTCTCTCTCTATCAACAACTACGATATCATGAGTAGGACCCCCAACCACCAACACCCGCAAGCACAACACCAAAATATAGTAACACGATGACATCATAATTATTGAACCGCCCCAAGGAATAAGAACCATACAGGCACAAAATCAAAGAACGGAACATGAACCCGGATAAAATACTAGTCTAACAGAGGATACTAAGATGAAAAGAAACTGCCCTGATCAAACACTGCGAGCAGAAATACACGTTCACACAACAGCCAGCGACGGCTCAATGAGCCCAGACCAACTAATAAAGCTAGCAAAGAAAAAACACCTGGACACAATAGCTATAACGGACCACGACACCTTCAGAGGAGCCAGTCTAGCTCTAAGAATAAGTAAACTCATGGACGATCCTCCCCTCATCATACCAGGGGCAGAGATAAGAACAGTAGACCACGGAGACATAATAGTATTGTGCCAAGAACCACACGAAGACTATCCCAAATACCTTGACGAGCTCAAAGACTGGGGGAAAGAAAACAACTGCATCCTTATAGCCGCACATCCATATCATATAGGCAGGCATAGTATAGGTAAAAGTATTAAAGAGAACCTAGACCTCGTAGATGCAATAGAAGTATGGAACAGCCGAGGCGTACCACTACTAAACTATCCAGCGATCAGACTAGCGGAGGAAACAGGTAAACCGTACACAAGCGGAAGCGATGCCCATGTGCCAAGAGAACTCGGAACAAGCCCTATACTATACTGCGACGATATCAGGGAACCTGCGGACTTATTTGATCTAATAACAAGTAAGAAAATTATCCCAGTGTTTGGAGTTCCAGGACCCGTAACCCTAGCCGAAATAGTGGCTTGGGCGATAATAAAGAGACTAGGCTAATTGTTTCCTATCTACGAGGACGAATGATAATCCAAGGCTTCTAAAGCACTCTGGCAAGAGTTTTTCAACTAATATGGCGGGGTCTCCGCGGTAAACAAATAGATGAGTCCTGTTATACGGATCATCTCCAGATCCGAACCTGGATGGTCCCTCCTCTAATACTAAAGAGCATTTCTCAGCCAGATCTTTCTCGGCACTCTTATTAGTAGTGCATCCGTAAAGAACGTATTGTATGTCAATGTCTTGGCGACTCGTCAAATAATCTATATGCCAGTATAGTTTCTTGCCGGACCTCGAGAGATGGCGCTTTAGCCGGGCAAGAAGGCCTCCAGGGCCCATAGCTGAACCGACATATACTAGTACTATATTTGGACTTAGGACTATCTCTATGCTGGATTTGCCGATTTTAGCTGTGCCATCTGATCTAGGGACCATTACTAGGAGATATACTCCTTTGCATCTAGGAATCGGTTCCATTTCTTGCTTTCCTCCTCATGATGTATTCCTCCTCGTAATGTGCCTGTTCATCATATGTCTCCTCTATATAAGTGCCCAATTAGAGGAATACATGTATCGGGGTTGACATCGGGAGGATTAAGCTATGACTATTGTTCCAGTTTATGGGCAAGGGTTCTTCCATTTATCGCACAATACTATATACTATACAATTGTCTTCGACTATTATGATAAGGGAGGTGACTATGTCCAGATCCTGAGGGATCCACGTAGTCGAAGAAAAGAAGAGAAAGAGATCAAGAAGAACATGCAGAGACTCATGGATGAGGAGAGAATTGTAATAAATGGAAGAGATGTGAGAGCGGTAGTTGATTCGGCGGTATTGGAGCCTAGAGGGAACAGACGGCTCCATAGCGTCGTGTTCCATGTACGAATGGACTACATGCCTATTGAGGGAGTTAACGTATATGAGAACTTCTATGAGGCTGATACTGCCGAATACGACTATACAGTATACTGGATCGCTCCGCCAGGTGGAGAAATCCTAGCAATAGAATCAGAGGGCAGAGTATACTATCAGGCAAATAAGAGGATAGCCATTATACGAGTGCCGAAAGGAACAAGGCTTTCAGGATACGAGGCTGTCTCGTTCAGGCTGGGATCCCTATCATATCATTAGCTCCAGTAAGAGGCCAATGAGAGTCATGGACCTCTACGTATCTGATTACTAGCCTCCTTATCCTTGACAGCATATTGCTGGGTAGCCCGAACGTCTTGAAGAGTCTTATAAGCCTATCGAGGCTCTCCAGCTGACTTCTTCTTATCTTATAGTCGAGTACTGAGTCGGCCATCTCGCCAAGTAACTGGCTTGCAAGATCAAGTAAAGCTGCTCTATTAGGATCACTCATATCACTAGCCATCTTCCTCAGCTTGTCAGCGTACTCGCCTAGGATTATCCATAGCTTTACGTTTGTAGCTTCCATCCCTCGGCACCATCTATCATAAATTATAGAGTGTTCTAAGGACATGTGTGAGGCCTGGTATTACCCATGTAATTCTAAGACACGTTATTCAAGGAGCACGGTATCGAGGATTCGGGGATGAGGCTTGGTTATCTTGGCAAAAATGATTAGAATAGGTCGATAGGTTACTCGAATATGATACCGTCGACGGACTCGACGATTATCCCTTTATAGAGGAAGTCTATTTGTCTGAGGGAGGCGTGATAGTCGAACTCGTTAAGGGCACTTATTCCATCCATAGGTACTATTACCTTATACCATCTGAGGGCGGCGCTTGCAGCTGTGTGGAGTACACATATGTTGGCTACAGTCCCTACGATTACCAGGTACTCGATCTTATAGACTCTTAGTAGGTCGTCTAGTGGAGTTCCATAGAATCCATCGTATCTTGTTTTCTCCACTACAATGTCTCCTTCACGGGGCTTCAACTCGTCTATTATTTCCCAGCCCCAAGTTCCTTTCTTAACGTGTTCTCCCCAGATATCATATTCTGGGTCATCGTCATAGTGGGTGTCCTTTGTATAGAATATTCTCACTCCTTTCTCTCGGGCCTTTTCGAGGAGTCTTCTGATCGGCTCAATGGTTTCTTTGGCGGTTGGGACATGTAATTTACCTTGGGGCTTCACAAAGTCATTCTGCATGTCCACAACTATTATAGCTGTCTTGCCTGCTGGAAGCCTAACAGTATCCACGACCCTATATTGAGGTACAAGTACAGACTTCATAAGCCGTCACCAAGGATTAATTATGTTGAGACACGGCATTAAGTTCTTAGACTAAACTAATAATATTAGTTGTACGGATGAATACATTCAACGTATATTCCTGGGAGCACACAATATATGACAAGGGTGCGTATAAGTGGAAACAACGCCATGCCCCGGGCTCAGACCAGCGGATCCTAGAAAAGCGGTTACAACGGAACACATAAGAGCTTCCGAAATAAATGGAGTCTCCCTTGGCTTGCCACTAACTCTCCTTATGGAAAATGCAGGGAGGAGCATTGCTGATTTCATTGAGTGCCGGCTCGGCCACTTAAAAGGGAGGACAATTCACATATTTGCAGGTAAGGGAGGAAACGGTGGCGATGGACTAGTAGCAGCACGCCACTTATCTCTTAGGGGAGCAAACGTAGTTGTTCACCTATCGCATGTGCCAGAGCAAATAGTACATTCTGACACTAGATTAAACCTAGAAGTCCTCAAGTCCATGGAGAGAGTCAAGATAATACGTCCACACAACAAGGGGTGGCTGGAAGTATCAGAGGCCGACGCAGTAATAGACGCATTACTCGGAATAGGCGTCAAAGGAGAGCTGAGGCCACCGATATCCCTAATGACTGAGGCATACAACGAGGCACCAGGATTAAGAATATCAATAGACACGCCAACCGGGCTAGACCCAGATACAGGTTATGCGGCCTCAAATAGTGCTAGGAGCGATGCTACGATAACTATGGGGCATGAGAAGCAAGGATTCTTCGCTGAGAACGCATCGTTCTATACTGGTGAGGTCTACGTTGCAGAGATAGGATTAATGAAGGAAGCCGAATACTATGCTGGGCCAGGAGACGTGCTCATTAGAATCCCTAGAAGGCCGAGGAACGCTCATAAGGGGATGGGAGGAAGAGTACTGATAGTGGCAGGGAGCAAATACTTTGTGGGCGCACCAGTCCTCTCAGCCTATTCAGCAGCAAGGACGGGAGCCGACCTGGTATTTCTCTCGTCTCCAAGCAGGGTAGCTTATACTGCTGCCTCAGAATGCAGTACAGTCGTACCCAGACCATTCAAGGCCGAGAATCTGGGCTATCAAGATGTTGAAGAGATCTTAGGATACGTGGAGAAAGCACATGCAACGGTAATAGGACCGGGCCTAGGCCTAGACGAAGACACCATAATAGCAGTAGAATCTCTTCTTGAAAGAATGCATGGAAAACCTATTGTAATCGACGCAGATGCAGTCAAGGTCGTCGCGAAGAGAGGGCTAAAACTATGGAAAGAAGCAGTACTAACCCCTCACCGGGGAGAAGCCGAGCTCTTATTAGGAGAAAAGATAAATGATGCAGAGAGTGCTGCTAAGAGAATAGCCGAGAAGTATAATGCAACGGTGATAATTAAAGGACCAATCGATGTAGCTTGCGACCCAGAAGGATACTGCAGAGCGAACAAGTCTGGAGTACCGGCGTTGGCTGTTGGAGGAACTGGAGACTTGCTTGCAGGCTCGATAGCGGCTATACTAGCGCGGAGAACTGCATTGAACAAAGATCCATCACCTGTGGATTCAGCTGTTACAGCCGCTTACATTATAGGTAAAGCTGGGGAGCTAGCATATGGAGATAAACGTGAATCCATGACGGCTTATGACGTCCTAGATTATATTCATAAGGTCTTTATCGAAGCAGAATTACATTCAGAGTAATGAAGGACTATACGAGGATTTAGGCTGGGATGCTAGATAGACTCACGGCATCTAATAATTAAAGTCCTATTACTCTATGAAGGTGGCATCGATGAATAATAGAGAGCATGGTAGAATAATGGTTATAAGATTACTATTCTTTTTTCTAAGTGCGATTATAACTGTAATTTCAGGCATGATTCTTGTTAGAAAATTATCACTAGCGGAGTACGCGGTGTATCAGGTTATAAATAAAAGATTCACATTAATAACATTAGGAATTATTAATGTAATTGATATTTGGATATTTAGAGACGTTGCCAGGTTATATAAAAAGTCACTCTTTGCATCTATAAAAATAGGCTTCTTGTCAGGCATATTGTTAGCTATACTCACTTACTTATATGTTAATACAATAAATGGAGACTCTATAGTAGGTATATTATCAGCATTCGCAATATTTATTTACTCGTTATGGCTTGTAGCATTAAATGTCTTAGAAGCCACCCGTCCTGTCATAGTTTCTATTCATCGATTTGTAACTAGATCAATATACGTGATTTCAATAATACTATTAGTATATATATTAAAAGAAGGTATTTTCGGAGCCCTCTCTTCTTTATTAATGGGATATTTCATAGGCGTAATTTTGGCATACTACTGGATAAAGAAACGGGTTGATATCCGTTTAAGTGAAGTCCATTCAACTAATATACGTGATCTATTAGATAAAAACAGAATAACAACAGGAATATTTCGAGGTCTTATATATATATTATCGGGACTCGATGTCATTGTTGTGCTGAACTTTATTGGGAATATTGTTGTATCAGCTTTTTTCGTGCTCAAGCTTATACATGGTATTATACTAGAAGCGTTCAACTCCTCTTTTAGATATCTCCAGTATGCTGGTTTGAAAGGTGAGTCAGCATCGAATCTAATATCGCTACTTAAACTTGTTTTAGCAATTGTTATCGGTCCCTTAGCTTTCATGTCAATTTATTCCACTCATGTTGTCTATCTATTGAATCCTCAATATGAGTGGATAGCCCCATTGATCTGGCTGATTAGCATTCAAGTTACAATGGACTTGTTATCTAGTGGATTAAGTAATATTTTAATGGGGGAAATAAGAGAGAGGGGATCCAGCGAAGCGTTAAGTTTGAAGATGTATTTTAGGGCTAGGTTTATAGTAACATTGTCGTATCTATGCTATGTGATAGTACTAGTTGGTTTGGATAAAAGTAACCTGATAGCGATAGATAGGTATACTTTTATGATTTTATGGCTATTAGGTCTCTTACTATCCTCTTTTGGTAACTTTATATCATACTATGCTGTAAAATGGTTTCGCAGCATTATGCCTTTAAAAACTATAGCAAGGAACATCTTATCATATATAGCTATGTACTCCGTGGTTGGTTTGCTCCTATCATTCGTAATAGGTCCCCGAAGCAGCCCGAGCGTGTTTTTCTGGGAGGAATTAAGTATACTGATTAGCCCGGCTCTTATCTTCTATATTTTTTACCTTTTACTTATTATTTTCTTCGATAAAGATGTAAGAAACATAATACTAGGGATAGCTAAGACTTTAATGAATAAATAATACTATAGTTTTACGGGTTATGACAAATACAAACTATAGATACCTCCATAGTAATACATTATAACATATCTACTAATTATTAAGTGTATTTCTCCATGCGATGGGGACGATTTAGTGATCAAGGGTAAATGGCCTTTCGATAAGAAGCCTCTGCTAATATTTTGGGAAACCACCAAGGCCTGTCAATTAGTATGCAAACATTGTAGGGCTAACGCAATAACACATCCTCTGCCAGGAGAGTTATCGACAAGAGAGGCGTTCAAGCTATTAGATGATATAGCAAATTTTGGAAAACCAAGTCCTATATTAGTTTTTACAGGCGGAGACCCATTAATGAGGAGAGATTTTTGGACATTAGTGAATTATGCTAGGGGTCTTGGGCTACGGATGGCTGTAGCTCCAAGCGTTACACCCCTCTTAACAAGAAGAATCATGTTTAAGTTTAAGAACGAAGGGATTTCTGCTATTAGTATTAGTATAGATAGTTTTCGCAGAGAAGTACACGATACGATCAGAGGAATACCTGGAACATTTGATAGAAGTCTTAAGGCCCTAGAGTGGGCAAAGGAGGCTGGTCTACGGGTCCAGGTTAATACTGTTGTGATGAGAGAAACAGTTTCGGATCTTCCGGGAATGGTGAAATTACTTTTAGAGAAAGGCATCCGGGTATGGGAGGTATTCTATTATGTTCCGACAGGTAGAGGAGGTAAAGAAAGCGACCTCACGCCACGTGAATGGGAGGACGTGAGCCATTTCCTCTATGAGGCTAGCCGTTATGGTATAATGATAAGGACCGTTGAAGGACCCATTTTCCGGCGAGTTGCATTGACGAGGAGATACTACGAGAAGAAACAGTTATTGTATAAACTAGACGAGGAGCTCGGCGAGCTATATCATATGCTTATGAGCGAGCTAAGGAGTCTACTTGGCGAACCACTAGGCGAGGCCAGGGCCCATACTGTTGGGACAATGGACGCGCGGGGAATAGTCTTTGTATCCTATGACGGAAACGTCTATCCAAGCGGATTCCTACCATTGTCGGCCGGAAACGTAAAGGAACAGAGCATAGTCGAGATATACCGCCGGAGCAGGCTGTTCAGCAGGCTAAGAGATGAACTCAGGGGTAGATGTGGAAGATGCGAGTTCCGCAGTATTTGTGGAGGTAGCCGGGCAAGAGCTTATGCCATAACCGGGGATCCTTACGCCGAGGATCCTGCCTGTATGTACGAGCCTGGGTCTCTCCCGAGAGAGGTGATAGAGAACATTGCAGTGTCTCGATGAACTTGATAAGCGGATATTGATGGAGCTACAATATGATTTTCCTAGAGACGCTTATCCATTCGATATCGTAGCTGAGAGACTAGATTTGAGAGTGGACAAGCTAATCGATAGAGTAAACAAGCTCCATAGATACGGTATATTGAAGAGGATAGGCTTCTACGTAAACTATAGAGGCATTAGGCTTAAAGCAGCATTAATAGCTTACGAGTCAAAAGGACTGGTGGATGAACTAGCCAAAATCTATTCTAGGGATAAGCTCGCTACACACGTATATCTTAGGGATCATCCAGTATACGATGTATGGGTAGTTACAAAGAGAAGAACCCTTGATGAACTCGTGGAACACGCTTTGGAGGTTTCTTCTACTCTTGGTATAAATCACATAGTCTTATACTCTAAACGGACCTACAAGCTCAGCGTCAAATTCGACCTATATCAGGGAATATCTCGCTCGGGAAAATACAGCTCTATAAGCATCAGTCCCCCAAGCCCAGAGACCTTCGGTATATCACCAGGCCAACTACGCATGTTTAGAAGACTAGATGTATCCAGGGAACCCTATAGGAAGATCGCAGAAGAGCTAGGATTATCGCAGGAGGAAGCTGCCAGTCTTGCGTGGAAACTCGTAGACGTAGGCCTATTGGGTGATCCAGGAGCTGCACTCGACGGGAAGAAAATAGGCTTTGAAGAAAATGCTATGGTGGTGATGGAGCCTAACGGCGATGAAGACACGTTCTGTAGAATGGCTGTGGGCTTGCCATATACGTCGCACGTTGTTCTTAGAGGATCTATACCGGAAGGTGCTTGGACGCATACATGTTATTTCATGATCCATGCGGTAGATAAGGATAGAATCAGGTCATTGATCGACGATGCAGTTGTAAAGATGAGACCTCGGAGCTTCATGGTGTTGAGAAGTCTGGCCGATTTGAAGCCTGGAACCATACGCTAGGAGGGTTTTCTATTATGGTCTAGTATTAGGGTGATATGGCGTGATTCCTTTATCGGTCATGATAACGGGAAAGGGCACTGTATCTACTAGGATTAAGGGGCGTTATCATAGAGGGAGGCCCAGCAGGTTTACCAGTATTATCAGGCCAGTAGTATTCTGGAATATCACGTATAAGTGCAATCTAAGATGTCAGCATTGCTATATTAATGCGGGTCCAGATGTTTCATTACCTGAGCTTTCGTTTTCACAGACTCTGGACGTGGCTAGACAAATCGTAGAGCATGGGATTCCCCTAGTAGTGTTTACAGGGGGAGAGCCTCTTGTCTCGGAAAAGTTCTGGAAAACCCTAGAATATTTCCATGAAATAGGTAAGCCAAAGACAAGCGTGTCAACCAACGGTACATTGATAGACCATAGAAATGCCAAGCGACTAAAGAAACTAGGCATAACTTATGTTGGGATAAGCCTAGACAGCTTGGATCCAGAAAAACACGATAAGTTTAGAGGAGCAAAGGGAGCATGGAAAGCAGCCGTCAACGGTATGAAGAATAGCGTTGCGGCAGGTCTACCGACGGGTCTAAGAGTAACCGTAACAACAGGGAATATAGAGGAAGTTCCCTCTATGATAGATTTCTCCGCGGATCTAGGACTACAAAGAATCAGCATATATCTCCTAGACACGGTAGGTCGTGGAGCAAAGATTATCTCCCACGTACCACGTGGAGAGATGCTGAGAGAACTAATAGATAAACTAGTGGAGAAAGCCAGAGAATACGATGGAGTACTCGAGATACTCCTGGTGAGGATGAATTTCGCTGGAATCTATCTCGCAGATAAGCTCTCCAGCCACAGGCAGGAATTCTACGAGTATCTAGAGTTACTAGGCTCGCAAGGAGACTGTGGAAGGAAAACCGCCAGTATCTATCCCGATGGAACAGTCCGACCATGCCAATTCATAGACTACGTGATTGTAGGCGATCTAAGAAGACAGAGTCTCCAAGAAATTCTATCACCAGATAATCCAAGGCTCAAACCATTCATAGATACCGCGTCACGTCTAAGAGGAACCAAGTGCAGATCATGCCCCTTCAAAGACGTGTGTGGCGGGGGTAGCAGGAACCGGGCGTTGACTGCAACAGGAGACTTCTGGGGAGATGACCCAGCATGCTTCATTAACCCAGCAGAGATAGCAGAGAGGTGGAAGTCATGAAAAGAACCTGGATACCCCTATACATTGATCTAGTGGATCTACGAGTAGCGGTTCTAGGAGGTGGACAGCTAGGAGAGAGAAGAGCGAAAATGTTTGCTGAAGCTGGTGCCAAGGTAAGAGTATACGCGCTTAGATTCACAGACTCGCTAAAACAATACGCGGACAGATACAGAATAGAACTCGTCAAAACAGATCTCCTCCAAGAGAGTAATATCCTTGAGGCCATCAAGTGGGCCGACTTAGTCGTCATAGCAACAGGAGTAGACGTTATTGACAGGAAAGCAGCGGCATATGCCCGTGAAATGAGGAAACTCGTGAACAATGGTGTAGACGCAGAACGAGGCAATGTAATAGTACCCTTCCAGGGAGAGACAAGTTATGGCCTCAAGTACGCTGTTACGAGTCTGGGAAAGACGGGCATAGCGGCACGTATAGCTAGGGATAGGATAAAAGAATGCTTGGAAGACCAGAGTCTAGCCATAATGTACAGGGTCATGGCCAGGATAAAGAAATACATGAAAACTAATATCAAAGACGCTAAACAGAGGCTCCCATTATACTTTATTATAGAAGAGGACAAGGTATTCCAGAGATATGTCTCGCAGGGAGAAGAAGAGAAGGCGTTTCAAAGAGCACTAGAAATTATATCTAACCATATCAGTTATCCAGACCGCGAGTAGATCCCTCGATAAGGGTAGAAGAGATCCATCAATAACCTCATGATTTTCCTTTCTTAACATATTGTAAAGTCGGCCTCCTCGTAGCAAGCTCAACGACACAATGCACTCGTCTCCCCTACGATAAAGGCTCCACTCGTCTAGACTCACTGGTATGATATTGTATCGAGTGATTCTCTCAGCGAGCTCTATTGCCTTCCTGATGGAGGACGCGTGTCTCTCCTTGAATCTATGTGAAGGCCAATAAACTATGACGGCTCTCCTACATTTGTTCCAGTCTATTACCCTAGCTAAGTGAAGAGAAAGTATCTCTACCGGGATAGGACCGTGAATCCTTACGTTTTTTCCGAGAAGAGCGTTCTTCACAGCTTCATAATGCCCACCCGGAGCGAGAGACAAGATAAACACATGTCCATTAGTAATATCGTCTACTTCTTCATAGCTCTGGGCTCTGGTCTCGACACCAGTTAAGGCCTGAACAATATATGCGAGATCATGAAGATCTCTTATACTGTCAGGGTTTCCAGGTCTATGCGCCAGGAGCACGATCAACTACAAGTGCACCGTGGTCTCTTGCTGTCTACGTCTCGGCGATAATAGGACGCATACTTACATGTAAATACGCGTAAGATAAGCGTATACAAGTATAATTACTCATCGTGAATAATCACCAGGCCCAATTATGGAAGCGGGTCTAAACGGAATGATCGCTGACAATCCGCTCAATACTCTCGTCGCAGTTTATACGTCTCATAAGGAATCAAGCCTTGATGCTATCGGAAGACTCGGAGAGCTAAAAGAAAAAGCATATGGACTCATAGACGCGCAAGGAATAGTTATCCTGTCAACATGCAATAGGTTCGAGGCCTATCTAGACAATCACCGAGACGTAGCGCCACTAGTAGAACTAATAGAGAGTACGGGCGGAGAACCAAGAATAATAACCGGCCCAGAGGCAGCCCTTAGACTCTTTAGAATCGCAGCAGGCCTAGAGTCCCAGATCATAGGCGAGCACGAGATACTTGGCCAGATTAGAAGAGCATTGAACGAGGCCCGATCCCAAGGAAGGGTCACACGGCTCCTAGACACTGTGTTCCGAAGCGCGATTATGGTTGGTAGAAGAGTCCGCAACGAGACAGGGATAGGAGAAGGAGGAGCAGGATATCCATATGCAGCCGTTAGACTTGCTAAGACTCTGTCGGGAGAGGATCTAGGAAGAGTTCTCATAATAGGCTCTGGGAAGGTTTCCCAGCGGATACTCTATCTTATATGCGATGAGGCATCGGAAATAGTTGTCGCGTCTCGGAGTCTCTCGAGGGCAGAAAAAGTCTCATCCCATTGCAGGAATGCGAAGCCAATAGAGCTCGATGAACTAGTCGGCGCCTATAATGTAGTGTTTATAGCCGTGACAGGATATAGACCAGACCTAACGAGGATCAAGGCTGTGACAATCATAGATCTCTCGATTCCCCCTGTGACAGTAAAAGCAAGTGGTGTTTATCACCTAGAGGATCTGAGAGACGTACTCCAGGAGTCGATCCGATACCGTGCTAAATGGATCCCTGCGGCTGAGAAGATTATAGGAGAGGAGCTAGAGAATCTAGTCCATAAGCTTATAGAGGCACAGGTATCCACGGCGGCGAAGACCATCCTGGAATATGGTGAGAGACTACTAGACCAGTTCCCGGTCAATGGTGATAGAAGGATACTTGAGCGATATATGAGGAGTCTTCTTCACCCACTCCTTGTCTCCCTTAGGAGAGCCTCGAGGGAGGCTTCTTCCTTCGATGATTTTGTAAAAATTCTTGTCGAAGAATATGGTGGAGGAACATGATCAAGCTCCCTAGATTTCCGGTAATGAGGCCTAGACGTCTTAGGGTGTCTCCCGCCATACGTAGTCTTGTGAGAGACGTTTATGTCTTGCCGAGCGACTTTGTGCTCCCTGTATTCGTTGATGAGAGGATAACGACGCCTAAGCCGATAAAGTCGCTTCCCGGACACCAATATTATCCTCCTCGCTCGAGCGAACTAGTAACCTTGATACAGGAAGCAATGGATCTTGGCGTAAAGGCCTTCCTGTTATTCGGTGTACCGAATCGAAAAGATATGGAGGCTACAAGAGCATATGCCAGGGATGGCCCTGTCCAGGAAGCCATCAGGAACATAAGAAAAGAGACGGGCTGGGAACCTGTCCTAATAACGGATCTCTGTATATGTGGATATTCTAGTCATGGACACTGCGGGGTACCAGTAGATTGTAGACGTGGTAAATGCATAGATAATGACCGCACATTAGAGCTATACAAGAGAATCGCTGTTTCACAGGCAGAAGCAGGAGCCGACATCATAGCGCCGAGCGGTATGATGGATGGACAAGTAGCCGCTATAAGAAGCGCATTAGACGACAACGGATACAGTGATGTGGGTATCATGTCTTATAGCGTAAAGTACGCTAGTAGCTTCTATGGCCCCTTCCGCGACGTTATGGATAGCAGTCCCCGATGGGGAGACCGTTCAACATACCAAATGGATCCAAGCTACACCAGGGACATCCTAAAGGAGGCATTGATGGATGTAGAGGAGGGAGCCGATATACTGATGGTGAAGCCAGCACTACCCTACCTGGACGTAATCTATAGACTGCACACAAGTATACCGACGCATCCACTAGCCGCATATAATGTTAGCGGAGAATACAACATGATAAGACTCCTAGCAGAGGAGGGTCTAGGCCTCTATGAGGATCTCGTCCTGGAGGTTCTCTCCTCTATCAAGCGGGCGGGAGCCGATGTAATCATAACGTACCATGCCCTAGAGGCGTCCAAGTATCTCGAAAACAGGTGATTCTCATGACGAACAAGGAGAAGCTTCTAAACAGGGCAAAAGAGGTCCTGGTGGGCGGAGTAAACAGTCCGATCCGTGCGCTTACCAAGCCAGAACAACTAATAGCGGTCAAGGGCCAAGGCCCATATATCTATGACGAATCACTGGGCAAACTAGTAGACTACGTCCTCGGATACGGTCCACTAATCCTCGGCCACGCACACCCAGATGTAAAGAAAGCAATAATTGAAGCCCTTGAAAACGGATGGCTGTATGGGGCTACTAGTCCACTAGATATCCGGCTTGCAGAGAAAATACTCACACACGTGTATCCAGGAGGAAAAATACGTTTCGTGAACAGTGGAACAGAGGCAACAATGCTAGCACTAAGACTAGCGCGAGCGTACACTGGCCGGAACCTCATAGTTAAATTCGATGGCTGTTATCACGGAGCTCACGATTATCTTCTTGTATCTGCTGGAAGCGCCGCAGGTCATCTGGGAGTGCCAAAGAGCCCTGGCATACCATCAGAGGTTTCCAGGCTAACACTCATAGCAGAGTACAATGATCCAGGCGGGCTAGAGGAGATATTCTCGAAGTACGGAGACCATATAGCAGGAGTAATAGTAGAACCAGTAATAGGTAATTACGGAGTTATACCGCCGAGCAAGGAGTTTTTACTCAAACTGAGGAAACTAACGGAAACATACGGAGCGGTACTTATCTTCGACGAAGTAATAACAGGGTTCAGATTATCCCTTGGAGGGGCACAAGAGTACTTCGGTATAAGAGCAGATCTGGTGACATTAGGTAAGATTATTGGAGGAGGCCTCCCCATCGGGGCCGTGGCAGGCCGTCGCGAGATAATGGATCTAATCACCCCTGTGGGCAAAGTATTCAATGCAGGGACTTTTAACGGCCATCCACTAGCAATGGCCGCTGGGCTAGCAACAATCAGGGTTCTCGAGAAGGAAGGACTAGGCAGAGCAGTCAATCATGCAAGGGCATTAGATGATATAATAAGGGAGACTCTAGACTTGGCGGGCATAGCATATGCTGTGAATAGGATTGGACCAATGATGCAGTTTTATCTAGGAGTAGAGAACGTTGAGAAGCCTTCTGATATCCTGCCTCAAAGCAAGGACCTCTATACAAGAATCCACGAAGAGATGACGCGCCACGGAGTACTCATAGCGCCCAGCCAGCTCGAAGCACTCTTTACAAGCATAGTTCATGGAGACAACGAAGCAGAACTCTTCCACCAAGCATACAATAACGCCGTCAGGAGGGTACTCAAAGGATGAAACTGGTAGTCGCAGCAAGAACAAGCAAGCTGAGCCGAATACAGGTTGAAATAGCTTTAGACTACATAGCTAAGAAACTAGGCAACATAACATACCAGTTCCTAGGAGTAAAAACCACAGGCGACATAGTCAAGGACAAGCCACTCCACCTAATCGGCAAAAAAGGAGTATTCGAGAAAGAGGTAAACAACGCAGTACTCGGGGGAGAAGCCGACATAGCAGTCCACAGTCTAAAAGACCTACCCTCGAAGCTACCAAACGGCCTGGAAATAGTCCTAATACCTCCCAGAGGCCCCAGAGAAGACTCACTAGTACCACGTAAAGAACTTTCCCCAACGAGGCCGAGCGACCTACCAAAGGGTACACGCGTAGCCGCAGGATCTCCTAGAAGGCAGGGAATGCTATATCACGCAAACCCAAACATTGAGACAGTATGGATAAGAGGTAACCTGGATACCAGGCTCAGGAAACTAGACAACGGACAAGCAGACTACCTTGTAGTAGCCGAAGCCGGCCTCACACGCCTAGGAATCTCCAGGCCGAGGATCATTCTCCCAGCCGTGAAGTACGTGCCAGCACCAGGCCAAGGCCTGATAGCAGTTGTAGCAGTTTCAGAGACAAGTATTGCAAGAAAGCTGAAAGAAATAACACATACTCCCACGACACTAGAGGCGATAGCCGAAAGAACATTTCTAGAGTCCATAAAAACAGGATGCGGTGCCCCCATAGGGGCAACAGCATGGTACAATAATGGTAGTATCAAAATCATATCAGCGAACTATGATGTGAACCTCGAGAAACCACTCTACATAACGATAACACACAATGATCCCGTAGAGGCCGGGAAACAGGCAGCAAGTCTCCTCAGGGAGGCGTAAACATGCCAGGCACAGTCTACATTATTGGAGCTGGGCCAGGAGACCCCGACCTAATAACACTGAAAGCACTCAAAGTAATCAAAGAAGCAGACACGATACTCTATGACCGACTAGTCAGCCCAGAAGTCCTAGAACACGCTAAGCCAGGCGCAGAACTAATATACGTCGGGAAAGCGCCAGGAAATCATGAATTTACGCAGAAAGAAATAAACAAGCTGCTCTATGCCAAAGCGCTAACAGCTAGAACAGTCGCTCGACTCCACGGGGGAGATCCTTTATTCTATGGTCGAGGAGAAGAAGAATGCCTCTATCTAATAACTAGAAGAATAAGATGTAAGATAATTCCCGGTGTTCCATCACCATTCGGAGCGGCTGCAGAACACCTTATACCGCTGGCAGGAAGAGACATCGCTAGCAACGTATTATTCTCTACGGGTACATTTAAGGGAGGAACAAAGATCTCCGTCGAGGAGGCAATGAACATTATTCGGGCTTCACACCACTCAGTATTCCTAATGGCTACCTCATCGTACAAGAATATTGTTAAAGCATCAATAATAGCCAAAGGCCCAGACACTGCAGTAGCCGTAGTAGAAAAAGCCACAACTCCTGAGTCAAGACTCGTCATCGGTAAGTTGCAAGAATTACTAGGAAATGAATGGATTCCATCACCGCCCGCAATCATATTCGTCGGAGGAGGCCCCAGATGGCGCCTAGAGAAAATAAATGCACAGTACTATTAGCAGGCCCCGATCCACCACCAAGCAAGCTAGGGCCCTGCACAACCATTTGGGTTCCCCTAATAGAAACGCATACTGTGAAAAGATCATCTCTAATACTCCTAAATATTATTAATCAATACGACACTGTACTTTTCACCAGTCCAAGAACGCCACGACACCTGAAGGAAGACGCAGAAACACATAACAAGATAAGAGAACTCAAAGAAGCACTAACGAGCAAAAACATTTGGAGTATTGGGCCTAGAACAAAAAAGTCCCTAGAAAAACATTTGGGATTAAACTCGAACACTCCCAAAGAATACAACACAATAGCTCTAGCATACGAGCTCAGAAACAGGGGAGTAAAGAACGTTCTGGCTCTACGTAGGCCGGGAGCAGGCCCAGAACTCGCTGACATAATAACAAGGTGGGCGACATATACCGAGCTACACATCTATCGAGTCAAGCTAGACGAATTTTGGCAATATAAGGTCGCAGGAATCCACGTAGATTACGTCGCAGTAACAAGTAGGCAAATAGGAGATTACGTTGCAAAAATGAACTGGACCTCAAAGCCCGCTATAGTATCTATTGGATCGTTAACAACTAAGAGACTGGAGAAACATGGTATAAAGCCCCTCTGTACAGCCAATATATACACGTTGGAAGGACTCGCAATCTGCCTCGAATCCCTCGAGTCAGAGAAAACGGGTAAACGGCCCAGGCCTGGAGGAGAAAGATATGGAGGCTGAAATAAGAAAACTCCAGAAATTGGGATCAGGAAGCATAGTAGTTACACTCCCCAAACACTGGGCACAAAGGCTAGGTCTCGAACCAGGAAAAAACGTTATGCTCATCAACGAGGATGACGCTATTAGAATTTTACCACTCGAAAAATCGGAGATAAGTGAATGCATCCTCGATTTAAAGAATACGAATCCTCATCTTGCCCTCGGAGTCCCTATTTGCACGTATCTATCCGGTTTAAAGAAGGTCACGGTAAAGCTACCGCCAGGAGGAGAAGACCTAGTTCTCCCCCTAGTTGAGCGAGCAATGAACTTTGTAGGCCTCCAAGTATATCACCAGTCACGGGGAGAAGTCAGGATAGAGGTCCTACTAGACCATGACAAAATAGATCATATAAAACTAATACGGAACATGGGATCCGTCCTCCAAGCCCTAACAAAACAAATAGCAGAAGCCCTAGAAACAGGTAAAACGAGCATGGAAAAAGCCAAAATATACAGACGTGAGCTCCTACGAGAACTCTACATGGCGATAAGATACGTATTATCAACCCACAAACAAGCCCAAAACATAATAACAAAAGAGCTAACAGCCCTCACAGCCAGCTACCTAGGCCTAGTAGTTGACCTACTCTACGAGACACTCGAAACAATAACCAATACAAGCCTACCAATAACAGAAAACGATAAGCAAAGAATAGCCCAGATATATCATGCATTATCAGACACCAGCCTACTCTTCATACTAACCATAGCCAATCCAACACAATCAAAAGTAACAAAACTAACCCAAAGCATCCACCAGATAAAAAACACGATCCAACAAATGATAGATACCTTAGAAAGCCCAATGGGAGGACTACTAGCCGGAAGACTACAAGATGTAATAAGAGTACTAACTTTAACAGTTTACATACTTACATGTAGGGCTCTATTTGAGAAAAATCGTTTATAATATTTAATTATACACAATGATATTAGGGATATATTGCTTACACCAAAAGATGAGGACGATAAGATGATACGTATAAAAACAATTTTAGATTCATATAAAATAGTCGGTCCAAAACTCTTATTAAAAGAAGCAATAAGAAGGATTTTTGGAATAAGATACTCTTATAATGGAATAGTTGTTAATGATTTGAGAACATTCCGTATAATAAAAAATGCAATGAAGAATGGATATGTCATAACTTCTATCGATGGAAATTGTGTATTGATTACTGACTATGGTAAACTAGTAGTTCCCAAACAAAAATGCAGTTTATTTTCTATATCTGCAGTCGAGAATTTCAGCAGGCTATATGGAAGATTAAATGCAAAATCCAGAATAGTATTAGATGTTGGAGGATACATAGGTGATACGGCGTTATATTTCTTGAATAACGGTGCAAGATTAGTTATAGTATACGAACCCGTAAAAGATTTGTTTAAATTATTATTAAACAACATAGAATTGAATAATGTTTCAGAAAGAGTTGTCGCTATAAATGCGGGAGTTTGGATAAAGGACGGCACTATCGTTTTACCGGCTGAAGAATCATACATTAAAACAGTATCATGGCAAAGTGTTATAAAAAACGTTTCTCAGTATGGGAATAATATAGTTGCAAAAATTGATTGTGAAGGATGTGAGTATGGACTTATAGGAGTTTCTTGTAAGGATCTGATGATATTAGACGAATATATTATAGAGATACACGGAAAAAGTGGTCCATTGGTTATGAAATTTACGGACTGCGGTTTTGAAGCTGAAAAAGTTGAAACTATAAACGCATGTACTTCTATATGGTATTTTAAAAGTAATGTTACTAGGTCGTAAATTTTTAATCATAATCTAAGACGCTATCCTGTAAAATTGGTGCATAACTATGATATCGCGCTAATTATAATAAAAATATAAAACAATAATATAGTATATAGTAGTTTTTAGTCATACATTATGTCGATACCTATCTTTTCTAGTGTGCTAAGCCATTTGAGAAACATTGATACTGTTGGTCCCTGAAATATCGCACCGTGCTGGGGGGCCAGTACTTCTATATTAAGATCCTTGACTCGTGATAGCCAGTAATCTAGTGCTTTTTTACAGCATAGATAGCGTTTGTGGAATCCTTCTATATATGCTAAGTGTTTGTCGAAGTTATCTACGAATAAGTACCATTCGTCTTTCGGAAAGACAGCAGCTCCAATATCTCCGCTGAACAGGACTCTAAGATTATGATCATATAGGGTGAAATTACCGGGTGAGTGTAAGAAGTGGGCAGGTACGGCTTCCAGATTTACTCCACCAATTTCTATAATATTTCCATTGTCAGGTATTTCTATAATATTAAGATCTGCTATTGCTCCTAGATGTGGGAGGAATCTTGTCCAGAGTGCTGAGATGTAAATATTAGCGTTTGGGAAGAAATCTAGTAAAAGATTTATTGATCCTACTACGTCAGGATCTTGATGACTATAAAATATTGCTTTTACTTTTGATGGATCGAGATACTTGCTTACGGCCTCGAGTACTTTTTGGAAAACGAAATATCCGCCAGGATCTAAAAGAATACCTTCACCATTATGAACTATAAGATATTGATTAGTTAGGATGCCTTTCTCAGCATCGGCTTCGTCCAGGCCAAGCCATATAAATTTATGATTTTCGTTGCCAACAACCACAAGAGGTCTATGAAGTTTACGAACCATTACTCTATCGCCTCCGGACTATGTAAGAATGAACCATATATTTTGACCCTATATAAACCTTCGATCTTATTGAGCGCAGTAGGATCTTCTAGTAATTCATCTCCCGAAATAATAGCATAGGTTCCGGCTAGTTGACCATTAATAAATAGTAGTCTGAAGCTTCCGTTACCACTACCTGAAACGTAAACTACCTTATACTTATTAAAAATTCCTTGGCTATGGAGGTCTTCAATAAACTTATTAAACTCTCCTTTAATTATGCTTACATCCATAGTCTTAACTAGCATTGACTTCATTAGAAGCTTTGAAATCCAAGAAATATCTGCTAGTTTCCGTGAAAAATCTCTAGCGGTAGTTTGCTTTAGATTTCTGGCATTAACTGAATGATTTACAGCATGTTCTAAGATAGAATAGGCTAGGTTCCTTAACTTAGGCCATACTATACGTTTTCGCGGACCAGTATAGTCAGCGAACAATAGTATCTTGTTAGTATAGATCTTATACAATAATTTAATCGTGCTAGCATCGCCTTTAAGTGTAATTACAATCTCGTTATCGGTGCTATGCTCGATTGATATTTCATAAGTATCTTCGAATTTAAAAAAGAATCTTTTGAACATCAATCGTAATTTATCATTAAATAATCCTACAACATATGGAATACTTGGAAGTAGATTGTTCTTTTCTTTGAGGTATGTTATAAGATTTTCTTTATCAAATTCTTTCTGGAGTTCGCCTATTTTCTTAATCAAATAGTTCTCCCTCTTTCTTCTTTTGTTTTAGATACCCAACTATATTTCTTGTGAGTATGTTCATTATATAATTTGGTTTTAGAAAATAAGTATAGTCATCTAGAACTAATCATTTGAAATATTTATTATAACAATATTATTTTATGTTGCTTTGGTTCTAATAGGATATTGTAAGAATTTCGTCATGTTTAATATTTATTATTTATATATACATGATTTGTTACCAGTATTACATTATTTAAATAAAAATAATCATTGTAACTATAAAATTATGTATAGAACATGCTTTTAGTACTATAGAATTAATAGATCTTTACAATTATGTTTAGTATCCAGATAACTTGAGCAAGAGCAGGACTACATAATATTATATAATATATTATTATAATTGGAAACAAATAGAGAGCCTACGTTTATAGGTAATTTGGATTTCTATAAAAACATTAAAATATTTTTAACTGTCTTGTTAGCATCTTTTATATTTCGTTATGATCTAATACACCTACTTGGCGTCTAGATTGCTGTGTTCATCGTTAACCCTTATGGCCATGGTTATTATCTTGGTAGTAGGCCCTGATAAATCCTCTCATATTACCGATCGTCCCCGTATAATCATCTATGCTGGTATGGACAGACCACAAGATAGCGATTGGGAAGAGCATAGAGAGAAAGAGGTAGAGGGAAGCATCCAACCATTCAACAGGTTCAGGTAATATTCCTATTGCTAAATATACCCCACCAAAAATAGTAACGATAATAGCTATCTTAGCCTGTCTGTTTTTCTCATAGATTACACTATCACAGTCATAACTCACGTATATACAGTAACTTTCGAGATCTTTCACAGGTTTAATAGTCCTTAAGTAAGATACTATACTTCGGCACTCTTTGTGCAAATCCGCGAGCTTGCCGAGTTGCATTATTACATATACAAGAATAGGGACGCCGACGGATCCGAAATAAAAGATGATAAGAGCTAGCGCTTCAGTACGGTTAAGACGTTATTGCTCAAATCCGATCCTTTTTCTCTTAATCCGAAATCCTAAACTACAATGAAGAGTATATTATAAATATCTATAAATATTATTTTAATCGGTGAGCTTCGAAGCGTCCTAATCGGGTAATCAAGAATCTGCAAAATAAACAAGAAGAGGTGGACGAGGTAATATATTTTATGGTTGTTTTTGTTTGGAATTTCCACGCTCTACTATATGTAATGTTATGCGGGGTGAGCCTCTAAAACGACAAATGTTCCAACGTTGGAAAAGGGACAGGAGTTGGGAGTAAACTACTATCTGAGAGAGAAGAATGGCAGAGTATACCTCTACATGGTTATATGTAAGAATAACAGATGCAGGCAGGAGAACATAGCAAACGTTGAAGCACTCCATACAATAGCAAAATGGTTCAAATACCGGTGACTACACCTAGACAAACGCACAGCCGAAAAAATACTAGAACAAGTCCTAAACCGCAACTGCCCACCATGCAAGGAAATGAAGAGTAGGAGCCCCGCATCTGTTTGTGTGGCGGGCCCGGGGGGATTTGAACCCCCGACCACTGGCTTAGGAGGCCAGCGCTCTGTCCTGGCTGAGCTACGGGCCCTTCTATCGGTGCCCGTTGTTGTTTCCTTCTTATTGGTTTTTGTTGTGCAGGTTTTAAAGGTTATTTTTGATTCTTGTTTTATTGTTGGCTAACGTATTGTCGTGATAATATTAACATAGAATTATTCTATTATAATGTTGGACATTAAAGTGATCTGTAATTTTTTGTAATACCACGGGCAGTATTTTTATAGGGGTAATGGATGTGTTTGTAATCAGGGTGTAAACCTTTGGCAGAGAATAGTATTCTCGAGAGGCTGTTTCACATCTCCAAGCGTGGATCAAGCATACGTAAAGAAGTAATTGCTGGCCTTACGACGTTTATGACAATGGCGTATATCTTGTTCGTGAACCCGGCTATTCTTGGAGCCGCTGGAATGCCAAAGGACGGGGTAGTTGCAGCCACTGCCTTGTCAGCAGCGATAGCAACTATAATAATGGGTCTCCTCGCTAATGCTCCATATGCCCTCGCACCAGGTATGGGTCTAAACGCCTACTTCGCATTCACTGTAGTACCCTTCACGGCGGCGGTTCTTGCAACGAAGGGTATAGATGGAGTAGAACCTTGGCAGATCGCGCTTGGAGCAGTCCTCGTTGAAGGAATCGTGTTCATAATACTATCGCTGACACAGGTCAGAAGCGCAGTAGCAAACGCCATACCTATGAACTTAAAATATAGTATAGCAGCCGGAATTGGACTTTTCTTGACTCTTATTGGATTCGCCGATGCAGGAATCATTAGACCCTCAAGTTTTGCTATCGAGTTTAACACCCAGGCGTTTACAGAGCCCGCTCCACTCCTTGCAATACTCTTTACATTACTTGCAGGTGCATTAATGGCCCTGAGGGTCCCCGGAGCACTACTCATTTCGATAATCACGGCAATGCTCGTTGGATGGATAGGAAACGTAAGCAATCCCCCAGAAGCAATCTTAAGCACACCGTCGTTCTCGGCAGCCTTTAAAGCAGATATATCCGGACTATTAGACCTAGGTATAGCGGCTGCGGTAGCAATAGTATTCACGTTCTTCATAGTAGACTTCTTCGACACCCTTGGAACAGTAACAGGATTGTCCGCTATGGCAGGACTGATGAAGAAGAACGGGGAAATAGAGAACCTAGATAAAATGCTGTTATCCGACGCTATAGGAACAACGGTAGGAGCCGTACTAGGGACCAGCACTGTCACCACATATATTGAGAGTGCTGCGGGAGTAGAGGAAGGAGGTAGAACCGGTCTAACCGCTATTGTCGTAGGTATACTATTCCTCCTAGGACTTGTATTCACACCAGTATTCACGGCTACACCAGCCTACGCAACGGCGCCAGCACTAATAATAGTAGGACTACTCATGGCCTCGACAATAAATAAGATCGAGCTAAAAGACCCTACAGAGTCGCTTCCAGCATTTTTAACAATAGCAGGGATACCATTCACGTTCAGCATAGCGGACGGTATGGCTCTAGGATTCATAAGCTATGTATTCCTGAAAATAGCGACTGGCAGATGGAGAGAGCTCAACCCAATACTAGTAATAGTAGCACTAATATTCCTAGTATACTTCGTGAGCCTTCCACGAATACATGCAAGCATAACAGGCTAATCTCATTAGACTGTTTAATTCGTCTTTTTCCCTTTCCCATATACAATAATAATCTTAACAGTACTGTGCTCGTCTCAGCGATTCGCTGAATATATTGTGTGAGGATATTATGCTTCTATAGCTCTCTCTAACAATTTTCTATAGGTCAATACTCCGATCGCGAGAACTACTATTGTGGCTATGATCGATGGAACAGCATCATATAGGGCCTCACCGGGAGATACGCCGTATATGAGTATTTTCCGGACATCCTCCATTAGTCTGGATAATGGCCAGACATCTGCGAATCCCCGTATCCACTCAGGAAGTATCTCCTTCGGAACTACTAGTCCACCCGCGAACATGACAGGCCACGCGATAGCGTTCGCCAGTATACCGGCTCCCTCAGGGGTCCGCGCAAGTGGAGCAATTAGTAATCCTACAGCTATAGAGAAGAGGGTTCCAATGAATAGTAGTAGTGAGATCACAGCCACAGATGCGGGGCTAAGGCCTTGGTATCTTGCTCCAACTATAAGACTTACAGCGAATACAGTTATTGAGGCTAAAGCGACAGCTACCATGCCTGATATTATGTCGGAGGCCAGTATTTCTGTCCCGGATATTGGGTTTGACAACAATACTCTTAGAGAGCCTTCTCTCTTCCTCTCAATAACGCTAGATACTCCTGTGAAGAGTCCGACGAACAGGCTCTCCACGCCTATCATAGCAATCGCATAGAAGGCCTTTATTCCCGCGCTCGTCGCTATAAGGGGTGGAGTGTACGTGTTCTCTGTGATTTTAAGAGGGTTCTCTATTAAGCGTAGCCATTTTGTCGTATAGTTATAGTATTCGGGTGGTATGGAGATGTTTCCTTCCTCCATGTACTCTATGCTGGTATTGATATATTGTGATCTGATCTGGTCTGCGAAGCCGTTTAGGAACCCTTCCAAGTAGCCTGAGGCTATTCGGCCGTCATTTGTATCAACGGTGTAGAGTATTACCTGTCCTTGGAATCCACTTAGTAGATTACTTGTGAAGTTGGAAGGTATGTATAGTCCAGCGCTAACCTTCCCTTTAGAAACCGCGGCCTCAAGATCACTGGTCGTCTTATACATTTTCACGTTGAAGAGGCCGCTTTCATTCATTGCATCAACAAGTATGCAGCCCATACAGGTGTTATTCACAGGGTTATCGGTATTACACACTCCTATTGTAACGGGGTTTGCCTGGGGATTGCCCCAGATGGCAACCATTAATCCATACCATAGGAGGGGGAAAAGTATTACCCAGAACAATATCTCCTTGTATCTAAAGAGTCCTCTGAGGAACACGTAGGTCTCGCTCAGAACCCTCCATATCACGGCCAATTTAAGTCACCTCTGAAACGCTAGCTGTACCATGTAGGAGCTCGCCTGTGACTTCGAGGAAAACTTGTTCTAGTCCTGGACGGATAACTTCAATACTCTCAAGAACAAGTCCTTGCTGGAGCAATGTTTCTACGATTTTAGGAAGCTCAGAGCTAGGATCATCAACTATAATAGTGAGTTCTCTATCCTGTCGGTAATATTTCCATTTCAGCATGAGATTCTTTACAGGAGAAGACACCAGTTTAACTCTAATCGAGGACTTTCTCGCGTATCGTGTTATGAGAGCTCTGGGAGATCCCTCTGCCGCTATCCTACCCCTATGGAATATGTAGACATAGTCTGAGTGTCTTTCCGCTTCCTCGGCTATGTGGGTCGATAACAGTATGGTTTTATCACGTGAGAGTTCTCTCAAGAGCCTCCATAGTCTTTCACGGGCCGCGGGATCCAGGCCGCTTGTAGGTTCGTCTAAAACAAGTATTCTTGGGTTCCCAACTAGGGCAGCCGCGATTGCTAGTCTCCGCCTTTGCCCTCCACTGAGCTTGTCTACTCTGTACTTAGCATATTCAGATAATTCTACTTGGTCTAATACCTCTAGGGCTCTATTCTTTGCTTTTCCCGGGGAGAGCCCTCTAATCAGGCCGAACCATAGAAGGTTTTCTAGCGCCGATAGTTTTCCTCGAAACGGCATGTCCTGGGAAGCGTATCCAAGGCACATGCGTGCTAGAACTGCTTGTCTCCTGTCGCCCCATAGATCATATCCGCAGATCCTTATTTGGCCACTTGACGGTCGTAGAGATCCTGTGAGCATGTTTAGCGTTGTTGTTTTGCCACTTCCATTCGGTCCCATGAGCGTTGTTATGCTTCCTTCTTCCACCCTGAGAGATATATTGTCCACAGCTAGGTATCCGTTAGGATATCTTTTAGACAAGTTATATGCTTCTATAATGGCCAATGGACTAGCACCAAGAAAATATGTAGTGTGTTTTTCTAGTATATGTTTTATCTGGTACTATAATATGATGGGATAGATTGTAAATATCGGCGTAGAAGGACGCCAAGTTATTGAGATAGGTTAAGGAGAAGATAAAGGTCTTATTTTAGAATATTAAGATGTGTGGGGCTAGGAGCTTCTTACTCTCATAATCTTGGGACGGCCCATGATAATCCAGTATTCTACTGTGACTCCAGGCTGTAGCTTCGAGACGAGTTGCTCGTCGTCTGTTGGCTTCTCTACTTCGAAGGTGTCATAGGTCTCCATATCCATTATCTGCACTACATCGCCCATATCTGCGAGTATCTGTCCTAGCCTCTTCTCAATTATGGGTACCTGTACTCGTGTATCGACGGGTGCTACAAGCGTCTTCTTCTGGCCTGTGAAGACACTTATCGCTACTACGTGCGCTTTCGCGCTTCCGTGTTTACCGGTTTTTGCACGGGTTATTTCGACGATTCTACAGGGCTCCCCGTCGATTACTATGTAGCTTCCTTTCTTTAGGTCTCCTAGGGTTGCATAGTTTACGCTCACTATATTCACCCGCTTAGGATAAGGGGTTTACGCCGGGTTATAAAACCTAATATACTGTATATTGCAATTCATTGATACAGGACTCGTACTACTGGGGACAACCAATGGCCTGGAAACTCGAAAAAATACTAGTATATGCATCTATAGGCTTCGTCCTACTTGCCCTCGTGATAATACTTGGTTATGGCCTGTCACAGGGCCCAGGTTATCCATGGCTTGCTAATGGTTCATATGCAGAATATGCAGCGAACGTGTCTTTCCAAGGGCTAAATTTGACATACAAAATCAGGCTAGAAATGGTAAATAGTAGCGAGGATTATGCAAGACTACTATTAGTCTTCTCACGGACAATCCCTGGATCCGGTGAAATAACCACGGGAACTGTAAACGTTTACTTCTACTATTCGAACGAGACATTCGTATTGGATGATCTAGCACCTACATCATATAATACCACGACAATTACTGTAAATAATAAAGAATACAATTGTATAGTTTACACATACAAGGACAATTCTGGACTACTGTATCTCTATGTTGATCAAGAAACTTATTTCCCTGTAAGATGGGTCTTTAAAAATGCAATAGGCGGATATATTGATCTAGTATATAATCTTACTGAAACGAATATTGAAGGCCTCGGATAGCCGTGTTAACCGGGGAGTAAACATTGTTCCCGGACATCGTCAACTATGATTCCTTAGCGTCGAAAAATATCTTCTAACCATGGGCCCGGCCGGCGATTTTCTCAGCCTCCTAGTTATACGGCAGAAACTACATTCTCCCCCTAGACTCAATAATCCACAATGCCTGCAGGATCGAGCTTCAACGATCTTCGGATAGTTTGAGCCCTTTCTCGCTAGCATTTTTACGTATTGTATTTTGATGCTTGGAAACTTTTCTTCTAGCTTGTTAAGGAACTCCTTAATTGTGAAGTCAAGCGAATCAAGCCTAGCGTGAGGACACTCCTCATGGTAATAGGGAAGTTCTCGAAGCAGAGAATAGAGGAACGATTCCTTCTCGTACACAGTATAAAGTGGTTTTATTTTGCGAACTGCAAGATTATCAATAGACTCAGAGACAGGAACAAGTTTTCCGATGTTCTCCAAGTTCTGGAATAGGAACTCCTTAAGTGCATAGGAACCGATATCATCCGCGTTGTGCCCGGTCGCAACACTATCAGCTCCCAGCTCTATACCTGCGGCATTCATAACGTATCGCTTAACAATGCCGCAGACACTGCAAGCTCTCCTTCTCAGTCTCAGAGCCATTTCTGGTATACTGTATCCGAGCATTTCTTTTACATCGAAAATTACAAGTTCCAGACCTAGTCTGTGGGCTAACCGGACAGAGGCCTCCCTACTCTTCCTACTATACTCGGATATGCCTAGATCAATATGAAGAAGGATCAGTTCAAAACCTATCCGATCCCTTAAACGGTCAAGTACACCGGCTAAGGTAGCGCTATCCTTTCCACCGCTAATAGCGGCGATTACTCTATCTCTCTTCCCAATCATTTTATACTCTTTTATCGATCGTTCAATTTTTCTCTCGACAAACTCGATGAAGTGCTCGGCACAAAACCTCCTCCTCGCATATCGCAGATCAACGACAGCTGGTTTTCCACATATACTGCATTTAGCCACCGCTTAGCACCCTAACAAGTACAACCTCCTCATCATCCTTTACCCTCCGGGATTCCACTACAGGCTTACCGTTAACAAGCGCAACATATGCTTCCCTACTATATCCAAGCTCCCTGAAGATATCCTCTACTCTCTCAGCCTCTACGTCCAGTATCTTTCCTTCCGGCAGTACACGTACCTTTACCATAACTAGACACCGGGCTCAACCATCTCAACCAATAGTATCTTCCCGGGAAGACTACCGTCGTGTTTAGAATTCTCAGCCTCAAGCCAGTCCTGCAATCCATTGTACGGTGTGAATTCAACTAATCTCTTGAGCTCCTCCACAGAGGGTTTTTCCACTAGATCTTTTACTACTGCATATATCCATTTTGCCTGCTCCTCGTTCCATATCATGAGCCTCGTTCCAGGCTCTAACCCTATCCAGGAATAAAACGCCAGCTTCCCCTTATCAGCCAGCAGTCTTATTTGCTCCTCATTCAACCCCCTATATATTATTGGTTGAGGCAACTGTCCTCACTCTCCTAGAATAAACTATACTACACGATGTATAATCTTTATGCAAGTATTCCTCATAACATTGCCCATGATAAGGGATAATTTAAAGCCTCCTCTACTTCAACAACGGAGTAGGAGACTGGGAGTCCGGCAAATGAGATACGTAACAAGATTAGAGAGGGGTAAATGAATAGTGCCTGTGGTCATAGCCTATAGGTTGCTGAGGGTAATAAGGAGGCTTGCTGTATCTAAGATAAAATTTCTCCTCTTATTCTTCATGGTAGCATGGCTTACGAGCGCCGGGTTGTTCTATTGGAGCGAGCACATTCTAGCGGGAAGGAGTGATGTAGACTGGGCGACAAGCCTATACTGGGCACTTATAACAATGGCTACTGTAGGATATGGAGACATAGTTCCTTCTCGAGGAATAGGATGGGCGGTGGCAGCGATTGCTGCCGTCTTCGGTATAAGCGTGTATACACTCTTTATTTCGACAATTGCAGATAGATTCTTGGAGGCTACGGTGAAGGCAAGCATGGGTCTAGGAAGACTAGTGGGCAAGGATATAGTTGTCATCGGAGAGGGACCAATATGCGAAGAAGCAATCAATGAACTAATTGCTAATAGGGATAAAGATTCCATTGGCTGGATTATGAACAGTCAGCCACGTGTACCTCCCAAGATAGACTTTGTTGTAGGTGACCTAGACGAAGATACATTGGAGAGAGGAGGAGTCAAGGACGCTATAAAAGTAATAATATGCTATGAGGACGACAGTAAAGCTATCCATGCTACTGCGCTAGTTAAAAGAGTTAACCCCAACGCAAAGGTAGTCGTATTGGCCAAGAACGAGCAGACAGTAAAAATCCTCGAGATGCTTGGAGCAGATATTATAATAACAATGAGTATTCTGGGAAGACTCCTCGCCAGCGGTGGATTCGAACCAATGGTTGTCAGATTCATATCGGATGCAACAACTGCTCGGGAAGGTGTAGATATTGCACAAGAAGAACTATCGAGGGAGACGCTTGTGAAAGATCTAGAGACACGTGGTAGAAGAGTTGTAGCTGTGATGAGGGGCAAAGACATACTTGTTCCGAAGGAGGAAGATAAGCTTAAGCCTGGGGACGTAGTCATATATGTGAGAGAGCAGGAGAAGAATTCAAGATAGGAATAGCATAATTATTTATTTGCTTATATCGTTTAGAAGTGTGCATAATTTTTATATTTAATTTTTGGATTACATTTAGTAATGATGGAAATATAATGAAATATGCATCTAGTGGTGAATTGAAAAATGGTGCTTCGTTATAAAACAAGTAAAACAGTTAAATCGTTAAAGGAGACATGCCTCAAATGTATAGCAGATCCAACCGGTCTGCTTTCAGCAAGCAAATATACGAAAGAAGTAAAGAAACTTGGAGACGACATGTATCTAGTAGTCTTCGAATGGAGAAAGTTTGGTATGAAGAAGAGATTCGAGGTCGTAATTAAGGTAGAAAAAGATAAAGACACAATTGAATACAAAAGTGTTGAAGGAACAAAATATCCTTTTGATATGAAGTTCACGTTGAAACCTAAAGATAATGACCTTTTAGAAATAACAATAGACGCTGAGATGAGAGCAGGACTAATGGCGGATCTTTTCGGGAAAAAAGACTATGCAGAATTTATCGAGGAATTAGTTGATACAGGACTAGTCAACCTTGTTTCAAAAATGTCGGTGGGTCATGGAAAAGGTAGTGAAGCAGCAAATTGTACAAAATGCTTACTATATGATCCAATAAAGAAGTATTGCTATTATATGAGAAGAGAAGTTAAAGATCCTGCTAAACCTATATGTGGTGGTAAAAGCTTTATATCGGAAAAGTTGTCTTCCTAACTATCTAGCATCACGCTCGTTTTATCACCTAGTTAAAAATGCATATCCTTTAAAGCAATCATTACCATATATGATATTTGGCTATGAGGAGACCGCCAGTGTATGAAGGATGATAAGAGAATCCTTCAGCGGTCCGAGCCGTCCATTATTTCTTAGTATTATTCTGAATTATCTGATTAAAAATTGACCGGAGACCGCTATGAGCTTTGTGAAAGTATTATTGTAAAACTCTAGCTTATTCGTGATTCTTATGAAATGAAGTAAATTAAGCTCGGTACTCTGTGGGAGGAAACACTGTATGATGAGGATCCCGGTATAGGTAAAGGATGTTGGATGCTTGGGCCTTATAGGATGATTAGCTATATTAATTATTAGCGATGGAACTGCATACAGTAGTGTTTTATTGATGTTAGTAAAATAACTGATTATTTATAAAATTTTGTTAATTATTTTTAGTCTTCTATTTTGACCATTAGCGTGTCAGTTTTCTTAGCTGGTGGGGCTGATACTTTTTCCTGTACAGGCTTCTTTACGGGTACTCCTGCGCTTGTAGCTGCCTCTATTGTTTTTTCTAGTTTGTCTAAGACCTTCTTGGCGTCTTCTTTCTCATCCGCTAAACTATTCTTTAGCTTACGTAGATGGTTCATGCCCCTGGTGTAGTTTCTCTCGCTCACTTCTCCTGCAAAGTATGTCATTTGTAGAAGGGCTATTGCACTAGCTACGTGGAGACTCTCGTCGTCTATCTCGCTGATTCTCTCTCTTATTTCCTTCTTGGACTCCTCGGCCTTTATCTTGAGCTTCTTTATCTCGTCGTCTAGTTTCCTCCTAAGCTTGTCAACTACGTCTGCGGGGAGCTCGTTGCCTGATATGCTCTCTAGTGCCTTTCTTCTCCTGTAGGCTCTGTCTAGTGCCTCTATTAGCTGGACAGCCTTGTGTTTCCATACAGGTATAGCTATTACTTTACCGTCCTTCACTTTGATCCTGTCTCCTTTGATCCTCTCTATTCCCCTATCGGTTATCTTCACCTCTACGTACTCTACGAAGCCGTCGACGTTGCTGCTAAAGCTTACTAGTACTCCTATTACTCTACCATATTCATCAAAGACGTCTCCACCCACGTTGGGCGCTATCTCTTCTAGTCTAGGAGCCAACACTTAACACCCATTAATGGTATTATCCGCGTATTCTACAGTATATAATGGATAAACCTCGATTATACTAAGGATTCCACCATTACTTCAAACCGCAACAAATACTATGGACTGGTGATATCTGGATGACCAGTTATCTAGACTGGGCAAAGGGATGGAAGAACACTCCTAAGAGAAACACCATTGGCAAAAAGGTTAAGGAGCTTGTAAACCCGCCTGGACCCGTTCGACAGCAGATTATAAACGCGATATACAAGATAGCGAACCAGATAAACAAGCTAGACTACAGTCTAAACAAGCTACAGACATATGACCGCCAGCTATTCGAGAAGACAGTAAACAGCCTAGTAGAAGGAGACAAGACTAGAGCAGCAATGTTCGCAGGAGAGCTAGCAGAGATAAGGAAAATGGCCAAGATAATCCTAACAGTTAGATACGCTCTCGAGAAGGTCAAGATAAGGCTAGAGACAGCCCTAATAGTAGGCGACATGCACGCAAACCTAGCACCAGCAGTAGTTGCACTTAAACAAGTGGCAGGATACCTGAAGGGCATGATGCCAGACGTATTCGCAGAGCTAATGGAGGTAGACGAGACACTACAGCTCAGCATGATGCAGACAGTAGCCGCGGTACCAGACATGATGAGCACAGCGGTAGTAAACGAGGAAGCCCAGAAGATACTAAGAGACGCGAGCATCGTAGCAGAGCAGAGGATAAAGCAGCAGTTCCCAGAGATACCCAGCCTAGAGGGCGGTATCCCTACTGGAGCACAGCCAGGAGCCACTATTGAAGAGGCAAAATAACGCTTAGGGAGTAGCCCTCTCTAACGCCCTCGGTCCACAGCAGGGGGATCCCCATATCAAGGGGGATCCCCTATTGATTCTCTTTCCCGACAACCTGTGAAAACACAATACATAGTCTCCTAGTGTGCCTCTACTCCTGCTCCAAGCTTTGCAAGCTCTGATCGCAGAGCGTTCATAAGATGTCTTATCTCATAGTACCTATCTGCTAGCTCTTCTATGCTGACTTCACCACTCTTGAATCTCTCAACTAGAATTTCTAGTTCCCTCTGTAGTCCGGAGAGTCTGTCTTTTAGATAGTCAGCGATAATCCTCTCGGCATGAATCTCGCCCAGTGCTCCTTCCTCGACTCTATAACTTATTTTTGTAGGCTCATATTCTCCTTTGATGATTCCGTCTTCTAACAGGATTACTCTATTAGCCATTCTAGCTACTCTGGGATCGTGAGTTGTCATAAGGATTGTTTTTCCATGCTCCTTGCTCTCTCTCAATAATAACTGTACTACTTTCTCACCGGTAGATATATCGAGCTCTCCGGTCGGCTCATCTGCTATTATTATTTCAGGGTCGTTTGCTAGTGCAATAGCAATTGCAAGTCTTTGTTGCTCTCCTCCGCTTAGTTCCTCGGGAAATCTATTTTCTTTTCCTCCCAGACCTACTGACTCTAGAAGCTTCCTTGCCCTGGCTACATTTCTTTTACCTCGTAAACTCATGGGGAGTAAGACATTCTCTAGTGCTGTGAGTGTAGGGACTAGGTTGAACTGTTGGAAGACGTAGCCTATTTTCTCTAGTCTGTAGAGTCTTAGCTGGTTTTCATTGAACCTAGTGATGTCGTCTCCGGCTACTATTATCTTTCCTGCGGTTGGTTTATCGACTCCGGCGATTAGGTTTAATAGCGTTGTTTTTCCGCTCCCGCTAGGGCCCATTACTGCGACGACTTCCCCCTTATACACGTTCATCGAGACTCCTTTGAGGGCGGTGACTTTTTCTCCTTTAGATTCGTAGACCTTTATAACGTCTCTTACACTAATATGTATGTTTCCAGCCATACTAGAACACCTCCTCCTTCAGGTAACGAGCAAGATCCCTTACAGTGGCCACCCTGTACGCAAGGATGGCGGGAAGAACCAGGATAAATAAGACAACGCCCAATATCAAGAAGATCTGCCAATCGAACAAGTAAGGGTACAGGTGGGGCATGTTGAAGTCCGGATCAGTCCAGGAATCAATGAAGGCGATTCCGAGTGCTGAATCCATTGAGACAAGGAATATAAGCGCGGTTATCAGTGATGAGACTAGTAGGGCTATTAGTGATGGTAGGAAACTGATATAGACATATGAGATCAGGGTTCTTTTATCAGCTCCTCTGACCCTTAGTATGGCTACGTGTCCTTTTATGTAATCAAAGGTTCTGGTCATTACCGCCGGATAAATTGCTATCAATGCGGCGACTCCAACCAAGCCGACGGCTATTAGAATATTTGATGCGGAGAGTATTCCTGAAACAGCCAAGGGATTACCAGTGTTGTATTCTGATATCCATGGATAGAACACTTTTATCATTGCAGCCTCCGAGAATAGTGTTCCGAGTATTATGCTGAGGGAGATTACTGAGGAACGCATAGGGCTTTTTAGTAGGTCTCGTATTCGATAGCTGCTATATGTGGCTAGTACTCCTGATGGAGAACGGGCAAATATCTTTGAGACCAGTTTATCTATGGCGTTAAATAGACGGTTTTCCTCAGATAGATACTTTGTAGAGTAGTATACTACTATAAGCGGGACAAAAGGAGCAATCATTATTCCCCCGAATAATATCATTCCCAGGACTGCTACGCCTGCTCCACCAAATCTTGAAGCAAGCTGGTCGAATAAGTCTTCTACATTAGGACGTGTAGTTCCCAGTATTAATGACACCACTGTGAATAAAAGTATCATTAGTGATCCTGCAACTTTACGTCTGCTCATAGTGGCTTTCTCTATTGATTCGACAGGTCTGATAGCTTCTAGGGGAGATAAGTTCTCTACTTGTTTTAGACTATTTCTAGTGGCTGCATAAGTTACTAGAGGGACTAGAAGAATTGTTGGAAGGAGGATTAGGAATGATTTGTACTGGGACTCTATATACGTTGTGAGAGCCACGGGAAGTCCCATTATATTAATGCTAATTATGCTCGATATAGCTATTCCTAATATGGCAATTCCAACGCCTATTATGATTAGGAGAATCTTTAGCCTAGAAAGGTATTTCCTGAGGTATGCTCCTCTACTCAAGCTCACAGCTAGCCATCTTCGAGACGTAGCTATTATGAGAGATAGAGCCTCGCCGGATGTTGTGTAGCCGATTAGAAGAACTATTGGTATTAGGCTGACTAGGCTCATCGCCCCTATGGGATCCCAGCTCTGCGTCCTAAGATTAATCAAGTTATAGATTCGGTCACTGCTTAAAGAGAATAATATACCATATACATTTATTCCAGACGCCATCAATGCGTAGTATTTAAGTTCTGAGGTTGCTCCATAGTAGGGTCCTGTAACTGGATATGTCTGGGTGTATGTATATCTGTTTTCTCCAGTTATAATCCTTTGGTACAGTGATTTGAAGGGTTCTACCGAAGTATTAGTTTCATTAAGTTTATTATAAATATATGATTTAAATTCGTAGATCTTATCTATAAGAGATAAATAAAAGGCGTTAGTATTGTTAAGAATAATATCTAGCGGGTTGGAATATATGTATGTGGCATCGTATTCAACTAATATATTCATTTTTATATACTTTGAAGGAAGAACACCTTCAAAGTATATAGTATTGTATAATAAGGTTAGATTATCTACCGGGAAACCAGTTAAGTTGTGTGCTTCGTCTATTATCTGCTTAATAATAGATGTGTTGTTAATGTCAACATACCCGTTCTGGAATAAGACGTATGGATTTATTCCTATGATAGGCGTCTTATCGAACTTGTCGAGAACGTATAAGGACAGGTTTCTCATATCAGAGTTGACTATTGAATTACCATAGTAATAAGTAAGACTCGTTACTAAAGCCTCGAAAAACGAATTTAATGCTAGCATTTGATCACTTGAGATACTTTTGAGAAACTCGGGTAACAGTGAGAGCGGGACATATATGGTTCCCGTATTGTATTTAGACATGTATCCATATGAATAATAGTCGGAATATGGGCTCTTCACGGTTTTATTGAGTATGAATGCGTTGAAGGCGTTTTTACCTATTATTAATTTACTATCATTATAGAGGCCCAGTATTTGTAGAGTTAATCTGGTATCGTTTGATATAAAAACCATGTTTTGCCATCCAGGTATATCTATGCTTGGATTTAGTCCAAGATGCCATAGATCCGTCAAGTTGTTGAACACGACAATATCCAACTGATATGTAAACGTACCCATGACGATTGTCTTGTTTTCTTCTAAATTAATAAGGCTGACTCCGACACCTATATCGTAGGCATTTCCATAGTATCCGTCATTATTATTTATAAATTGTGGCTGTCCCGTATTCTTCTTTGCAAGATCATTTAGTTTATCGATAACGCTTTGTGCAACGCTTCTCGTAGCTTGGTCGAGAATATTGTTTTCGTTTCCAGCACCAACCATGTTGCTTAGGTCAACGATAGTATAATCATATAAGGTTACTTCTCCGAGAGTGAATAGGAATAAGGGATTGCTAGAGTTTAAGTATATTGGATTGTCTTTCTCTTGATCCAACCATGGCTTGTAGACAATATTGTATATGGCTTCGTATATTCGAATCATATCTTTAAGCGTTATATCTGTTCCCGGCGTATTGTTCGTCAGAATTATGTAGAGAGCCTTCAAAGAGGTATAATCCAGGGACACTTCTGTGCTTAGAACAGCGTTTGGTCTTAGAAGCTCTCCGTATGTCTTAGCTCTACTTTCTCCATAACCCTGAGCTAGTGTAATTGACAAAGGAATACTTATTGAGAATATAATTAATGATATTATAAGTACAGCCATGTAGGTCTTCAATCTGAAGATACTTTTAATTAGCATACTATAAGGCCTCCTTATCATGTAACGATTACTCATATAAGAGAAATTGCGATATGACATACATAAGTGTTACACTTTTAATATAGAAAAACTTCTTTATACCTAATATTCCTTGCATCACAGAAATGTAAATACATTCTACAACCTTAACCTCTATACCGTATCAAGTACCTAATATATAATTTCACAACACAGACTATCGTGAAGACATGGGGGACGCTTCGAAAGGGCTATGATGAATGGGTGAGCTACCAGACTAAGTGGTATATGGTGCTGAAAGAGGATGGCCCTGAGCCTACGTAATAAGAGATAAAATGTGTCTCTGGGAGATAACATTGAGGCCTAAAAACAGGCTAGAGAAAAAATTCTATGATATAGCCGAAACACTCGCATACGCTGAAAAGTGGCTAATATTAGGTGCAATAATAGGAGTAGTCTCAGGTCTCTTCATATTAGGATTCTTCTACGGTCTACACTATATGGTGCAGCTAAGTGCATCGTTCATAGGAGTACAAGAACAAATCCCGCCACTCGAAGCAGATTTATCTGCAGCAAGCGTTAGGGGAACATTTGATCCAGTAAAATTCTACATACTAATAATCCTAGGTGTAGCAGTGAGCGGAGTCCTAGTCTACAAAATAGCTCCTGAAGCAGAGGGTCATGGTACGGATGCAGCTGTAGCAGCATTTCATAGAAGAGCAGCATTGATTCCTATCAAGGTACCATTAGTAAAGGCCGTGGCCAGCGCCCTCGCCATCGGTACAGGGAGTAGCGGAGGTGTAGAAGGGCCAAGTGTACAGATGGGTGCGGGCCTAGGAAGTGCTGTAGCAAGACTATTCAGGCTAACGCTGCATGATAGGAGAATAGCTCTAACAGCGGGCATCGCGGCCGCACTATCAGCAATGTTCAGGGCCCCAATCGGTAGCGCGTTCTTCGCGGTCGAAGTACTCTACAAGAGAGACCTCGAGGTCCAGGCATTCATGCCGAGCATCGTAGCCAGCATAGTATCCTTCGCGGTGACAGCACCATTTTTCCAATACTCGACGCTCCTCCCAAAAATCCCGATAAGCAACGAAGTACTATATACGCCGAAAACAATCCTACTAATACTAGGGCTAGGAGTTTTCACAGCACCATTCAGCCTATTGTATGTGAAATCCTTCAAGACAGCTAAAAACTTCTTCGATAAACTCGTAGAGGAACACGGGCTATCAATCTACCTCAAACCAGTACTAGGAGCAATACTAGCAGGACTCCTCATAGTCATATGGCCGCTTGCAGCCGGCAGCGGTCGAGGAGTCCTCGCCATGACCCTCAACGGAGAAATAATCAACTATATACCGTTCAGGGACACTCTTCCACTCTGGATCGCCCTATTATTAGCAGCCGTCGTCAAAATCATAGCCACTAGCCTAAGCATTGGAAGCGGTGCAAGCGGAGGAGTATACGCTCCAGCCCTACTAAGCGGTGCTCTTGCAGGCCTAGCATATTATGAGATTGTCCAGCCACAGGGCCTAGCCCCGCACCTCTTCGCATATATCGGCATGGCGACCTTCTTCGGTGCCGCGGCGAAGGTGCCACTTGCCACCAGCATAATGGTTGGAGAAATGGGCGGTGACTATCTCTTAATAGCACCTACACTCATAGCCAGCTATATCGCGAGAGAACTCGTAGGAGAAGATAGCATCTATGAGAGCCAAATACCGAGAAGACTCCACGAAGAGGCTGTTACTGCCGAGGGAATGTTAGCTCTACTCAAGAGTAGCGGAAAGAAGCCAGAGGTGAGAGTTGCAGAGATAATTGACAGATCATATGGAAGCCTCCCAATAGATTCAAAGCTAGAGGATGTTCTAGAGCTCATGGTCCACGAAAAAGGCAAGATTATACCTATAGTAGACGACATGGGTAGAGTAGAGGGAGTACTCGATCCCGAGGACTTAGAGGATATAATAGAGGATCTAGGAGGAGACCTCTCAGTCCCTGTAAAAGCAGTCAAGCTCCGAGTACCTCCGATAATAGGCATGGACGCAACGATTGAGGACGCACTCGAGAAGATGGTAGAGCATGCAACCGACTACGTGATTGTTGTTGACGCCGACGGTAGATACGTGGGTGTAGTAACATTAGATGATGTAAGCGCCGCAATAGCCTATCTGTTGGCCAGCGTTATTTGTCAAAAGAGGAAGATGTGTAGGCAAAAGCAAAAGAAGAAGTAACTTGGAGAAGAACTGAGTGGTGGAAGTATATGATATTAGTCAAAATAGAGATGCTATTTATCGCATTACTAATTGTCGGTTATCTAGGAATAAACTTTACAGCAGATCTTCCAAGATTCCTTATAGGCGAGAATATATTCTACGTAGTACTATATACTATATCGTTGGTCGCCATATACAAACAGTTTGACTGGGCACAAGCTTATACTATCCTCGTAGCCGGGTTCAACGCAGGTCGAGTGAGTAGAAGTATAATATCTCCTAGAGGAGAGATAGGTGAACTCGCGGTCCAGCATATTCCATTACTATCACTCATAATCATAGTAGCACTCCTTGCTTTCTACTTAGAGATTAAAGTCCGTTAGTACAGGCAGGGACACGATATGTTGGGAAGAAAATGTCTTAGACAGTTTTCCCCGGGCTTTTCCCTGTCGGTCAAGCCTCCAGTAGTAAAGATAAATGAGTTTAAAGGTTTATACCCAGTTGAGACCTGGAGAGACGTTAGGGGTAGACCACACTATGGAATTAACCTTGGTAGCTTGCCGTTCCGTGAAGATGATCCAGGCAAACTAGCCTCACTAGTGCTTTGTTGCGCAGTGGACACGACCTATATTAGAATGCTAGGAAACCTGTTAGGGATAATGACTGTTTTGTCAACGTTCCTCTCGTGGAATAACTCGTATGAGTTCGAGCCAGGACTATGGTTCGGCCTGGTATTATTACTTATTGCATTATTTACAGGACTCATAGTTGTAAGAAACATACTTGCTAGGAAGAGAAGCCTCGAATGCCTTACAGAATGGGGAAAACGCTTGGGCACTGCTCCTATAATATATCATCCATACCGGGATGTTCTTAGAACTATATTATCGAGTGCCAAGTCATGTAACTTTCCAAAATGTAGAATGATCATAAACACTAATTTAGGAAAATACGAAATCACTCATAGTATTGTCCCGGGAGGATGGATAACTGCCCGGCCTCTTGGAAAAGATACGGGTCCCGGGAGTACGCCGGGAAGATAATTGCACTTGTAATAGTCGTGTACAGTATGGTCTTCATATTAATAGTGTCAATCTATACTATTAAAAGTATTGAGGAGTGCTAAGGGTGGGACTACTTGGAAGTCATAAAGGAAGAGGTATTCTTCCCATGTAGCGGAGTCTATTGCCATGGATTAATCTATCGTCCAAAAGAAGGAAAAGACAAGCTACCAGTCATCGTCATGGCCATGGGCTTTGGCATGATCAAAGAAATTCACAGCGACGACTATGGGCCTATATTCGCTGAGAAGGGATTCGCCGTATTGGCATTCGACTACAGGAGATTTGGGAAGAGTCAAGGAGAGCCTCGCCAAGCCCTTTATCCAGAGGATCAGGTCTCGGACTATAGATGTGCAATAGCCTACATGAGGAGCCAGCCTTATGCTGACCCAGAGAAGATATGTGTATGGGGTACAAGCTTCAGCGGCGGACACGTAATAACACTACTAGCGTTTCCAAGCCCGGGAGTAAAATGCGGTATAGCCCAGGTGCCAAACGTCTACAGCTACTATGCAGCTATGAAGTTCTTCGGAAGCCTCGACCCAGTATTAATGCTAGCAGAACAAGGAAGGAGCGAGTGCTGTAAGGGAGAACCAACGTATATCCCAATCGTATCCAGAGATGGACTCGGAATATTGGCCACTGAAGAAGCAATAAACTACTATCTTGAGAAAGCATCGAAATTCCCAGAATTCGAAAACAAGATAACACTTGACAGCATAGACCGCATACTGGCTTATAATCCAGGATATTATACGGAGCTTGTCTCCAAGCCATTATTAGCAATTATCGCGAAGAAAGACAAGACTACTCCACCCGAAGTTGCACTAGAGGCCCTCAAAAAGGCCAAGAGCGCGAAAGTAGACATACTCGAGTATGATGTCGGGCACTTCGACATCTATGAGCCTCCGCTCCTACAAGAAATAGCTAGAAAAGAAGCAGAATGGGCGCTAAAAACATTGGAAGAGGGATGATCCCTTGAGCTGGTACAAGCTGACTGAAATAAATGAAGGAATATACGCAGTTATAGATAAGGATGGCGGATGGTTCCTATCGAACAGTGGGCTAATCGATCTAGGAGACAAGACCGTAATAATAGACACACAATATAATGAGGACAGGGCTACTGAGTTAAAACACCTAATCCAAAAGCTGAACCTACCAAGCAAAACAATCATAATCCACACACATCACCACGGCGACCACGTATGGGGAGCAGGAGTATTCTCGCCTGAACATATACTCATGCATCCAATTGCGGATCAAATAGCGAGGAGCCTAGAAGATGCTGGAATACGAGAACTATATAAACAGGTATTCCCACACTTAGACTTCTCCAAGAGCAAGTATACTCCTCCGACAATACTCGTTGACGAAGAAATAATAATTAGAGGAGAAACAAGACACGTAGTACTAAAACCCTTTGGGCCAGCGCACACACCGGGCGATCTAATAGTCGAAGTAGACGACGTAGTCTTCACGGGAGACATATTGTTCAATAAGGTAACTCCCCTAGCTATAGATGGAACAGTTCAAGGATGGATCAAGCGCCTAGAACAACTACCAAGAGTTCAACAATACGTACCAGGACACGGGGAAATCGGCGGACCAGAGATTATAGAAGTACTAAAGGAGTACCTCGCTATGATTTATGAAGAAACAAGGAAAGCCTATGAGAAAGGCATCGACGACCCAATAAAGATAGGAGAATCCATAGACCTAGGCCCCTACAAGTCCTGGAAGCATCCAGAAAGGGTATACTTCAACGTGGAAAGAGCACTAATGGACCTCAAAGACATACCGCCGGGAGCACCAACTCCGAGATTGCTCGAGCTAGCGAGCCGTCTGCAACTCTAGACTCCGTGATATCCGGGTATTAATCATTCATATACTCGAGTTTTACTCTGTCTCCCCCTGTATCATCTATCCGCAGCAACATATTATTTGGGGATAGATATTGGGCCTAGCCAAAATTATATTTGGATTCGATAAGTCAGACATAGAGAACCTCAAAAAGAAACTTGACGATTATGAGTCCAGGATTTCTTCGCTAAAAGAAGAGATATACGAGTACAAGAAATATACTGAGACTAGCATAATCAAGATTACCGACAAAGCACTCCTTCTAGAGGCCAAAATCAAAGAGCTAGAAGAAACAATACAATCATACGATGCAAAGTATAGAGATACAATACGCGAAATAAGAAACATGGCCGAAGAGATTAAACAAGAACTAGAAAAGCTAGAGCATAAACCGGCTCATCAGCTCGGTGAGAGCGATTCAGAAGATGTTGCCGATATAATCCTATCATATATCGAGAAAGGAGTTACAACACCCTCTGCCCTGATAGAGGTAACCGGTATAGCCAAGAACAAGGTATACGAGACTCTCAAAGAACTCGTGGAAGCAGGAGTACTCGAGAAGAAGAGAGACGGGAGATATGTACATTACATAATTGCGTCAAACCCTGTACAGATAAAGCAAAAGGCCGAAGCAGAAGTATAAGGCTCTATGATCCACATAAAGAAGCTTTTTCCCAGTCTCCAAATATTCTCGGCATTAAATATAGAATCAAGGAGTATTACTCTGATGATACCGTCCCATGCATCATCTATCAGTATCCTAATAATATAATATCCTGGGTGCAATGGTTTGAGCCAAGTATCATTTAAGGTAGTTGAAGTAGACAAGTACGGATATCGTGTAGCCCCTTCTAGTGGAGCACCTTGGGACAAGGAACTAGCCGAGGCCATAGTAATGGTGGCGAAAGCCGGTTATCTTCTAAGCAAAGCCCTCGGTAAACCGGCCGGGACTATAAAGATCGATTGGCATGATTCTCTAGCGGTAATAAAATTACAAGACGGACGTGTCCAATCAATAATCGTTGAAGAGAGCTCAGGCAACAATATAGAATCAATAGGCTTTGAACACGGACGAGCAGTCACAGGCGTCTAGCAGGTTTCTTCCAGTAATCTTATAATTTCGTTATATACTGGTTTTTTCTTCCTTAATTGTCTGACAAGTTGTCGAACCCTCTTATTATTGACTAGTTTTCCGTGGGGTCTTAGGGCCCCGCTCGCGGTATAGGGTATGTGGAGGAGTTCGTGGATGATTACTTCTAGACGCTTTTCGGGTGGGAGTCTTGTATATTTTTCCTCGAGTACTTCTATTATGTATCCTGGATTTATACCGAGAACCAGTATCCATGGCCTAGGCAAACCATAGATCCTAGCAATAGCACTGCTCCTGGAGCCTAGGCTCTTAATACAGTGGACTCTCTCAGGCGTAATATGCGGAAATAAGCCAGTAGATAGGATTCTCTCTATTACACTGCAGAGCCGAGGGCAGAACTCGTATCTTATCCTAGTCGTTCCTAATCACCCACTCATATACTAGTCTTGCCAGGAGTGGCGCCGTGCTGAAACCAGGACTATCAATCCCTTGGAACACGATGGCTCTCCGAGTATATTGAACGTCGAAATCGTCTTTTTCCAAGTTCTTGACTCTTGTTCCCGCGAATCCGCCCTTGATTACAGGCTCTTCTCTTAATATCCACGTATAATTGTTAGCCGTATTCTCGAGGTCCTCGTCGCTGAAGCTTGTGTCATATGGATTGTCCGTCTCTTGGAAACTGGGCCCCATGAGAACACGGCCATCAGGCCAAGGTATAATCGCTCCACCTTTAGTCTTGCCAGTTCTACTGGGCTGGCGAAGTCCAGCGATAATCGCCTCACATGATAGATCCGTCCAAACCATTACACCCTTGAAGTATCCTGTCTTTATTTTTCGCAACCCGAGATCCTGGGCCAAGTAACCTGAGCCCGGTCCCGCCGCTACAATGGCATATCCATAATCTAATCCTCCCGCCGCTACTGGGTATACGGTTATATGGCTTGTTTTTTCCTCAACCCTTCTAACAGGAGAATTATAATAAATCTCGACTCCAAGATCCCCAAGTTTGTCAACTAGGCTAGCGATGATGTCTGAAGGATTAACTGTCCTATAGTTCCAGACTGTAACGGCTCCTTGTATCTGGTCACTTATAGCTGGACAGTCTTCTCTTAGCTGAGATCTATCTGTTAGGCTTACCTTGTATCCAAGCATCTTAAGAGCAACCGCTATGGATACCGCAATCATCTTTTCCCAGGAGCCTCTATACACTAGGTGTGTTCTTGTCTCGAGTATAGGGAAGTCTAGCTCCCGTGATAACTCATCGTATAGCTTGTATGCGTTCTTGGTGAGTCTACTCTTCCATTTCCATGGAGGTGGCTGCAGAACGTGGATAACCCCTGCATTATGGGTGCTGGCTCCCTCTCCTGCCTTGTCATAGGACTCGTATACTGTGACTGTGTAACCTTTCTTGGCCAAGGTATATGCGGTCACAAGCCCTACTATGCCTGCTCCGATGATAGCCGTCTTTTTTGACAATCTAAGAACCCCTCACTAACTATAATTCGTTGTGTGTTACAATATCTAGTTACTTGATTGACTCATCACGGTATACTCCGTCTGGATCCAATAGTTTTTTCAGATCCTTTAGAAGTCTCAGAGTATTATCATCGTATTCCAGCCGTAGCCATTTTAGCCTATGTACTCCTATGCCATGGTGATGGCTTATTGTCCCCCGGTGCCTGGATGATGTTTCTTCAATTATATCCCATGCTTTATTGTATACCGATGCTAGCTTGCCTAGCTCGAATACGATAGTATAGTATATTGCCGCTCCCGAAAGATAGAAGTGACTAGCGTGGGCACTCGCATATATTATTCCTTCTTGTTCCATCAGTTTTTCGATTGTTTCCTTGTATGCAGTATAGGCTGTGCTCCAGGGTAATGCGACTTCGATTGTGTCAAAGGCGAGACCCATCTCTGCAAGATCACGTATTTTAGGTATAACATTGAATCTTTCCTCTAACCAGCGTAGTGCCGGTTCACTATCGCCTAGGCCTCTACCCAGTGTATTCTCCATAACACTTATACGTGCATCGACTTCATTACATGGCCCCTCTATAACGCCTATGATGAGGCTCCCTGACTCGCCTAGCATGGACTGAGATTCCAGCTCGTCATAGACTCTTAAGAGTTCGGGAGGAGTTCCTTGCTGGACTAGCTTCATTGCGCTATGGAGAGCTTCTTTGAAAGAGTTGTATCTTAGCGAGAAGGGAACACTGCACTCTGGTATCTTTCTCGCCTGGAGATAGGCTCTTGTAATGATTCCAAGATGTCCCTCGCTACCGATGTAGAGGTGTTTTAGGGACCATAGCACACTTCTTCTAGGTACAGGCGGAATCCTGACTAGTCCATAATTGTAAGTTGCCACGTGTAGGCCCAGTACAATGTCCTCGATGCCGCCATAGCCTGTACTGTACTGGCCTATGCTCTTAGTCGCTATTAATCCTCCTATCAAGGCCGTTGGATATGACTGTGGAAAATGCCTTAGCGTATATCCTTGAGAGTTAAGCCATTCTTCAAGGTCTATGAGTGGTACGCCGGCCTCTGCGTATACTATCATAGAGTCCTTATCATGCCATCCATAATCGTCGAGTGGGGAAACATCTAGGATAACACTATCTCTTAAAGGTAGAGCTCCCCCGAGCACGCCTGTACCGCCTGCATATGGAACCACCGGGATTCCATGTCTTCGGGCTAGTTCCAGTATTTGGACTACCTCCTCTTCGTTTGTTGGAAGAACAGCGACTTTAGGCGGTTCGGGATCCCATTTCCCGGTGTACTCCATGGCTACCGCGAGTGGCCAATAGTCACGCTCGTATCCGATTAGGAGCCAAGGATCTGTGACGATCTTATCCTCGCCCAGTAGGGCTTTAACATCTTCGAGGAAATCTCTTAGGAGAGTCATAGTTCTTCACCTGTAGGATAGAGGAGACACTATGGGGGCGTCGAGGAGCGATCCGAGTACTTTGGCTGTAAAGGAGTCTGGAGAAAGATAGAATAATCCCTTCCGTCTTTCTTTTATTTTCTTTAGGAGTCTCCGCGTATAAACCTCGTATCCAGCAAGATAGAGGTCGGGGATACCACAGGTATCCATTGTAGTGGAGGGAGTGCCATATACGTTCACGGCTTCCTCATAGGAGGCCTGTCCATTTTCACCACATGGTAATAGAAGGGTATATGCGGGAGGCTTCTTAGGAGGCCTAATATCATAGTCGAGTAATAGTTTGAGCCCGCTAGGGGCCTCGGGACACAGACGATAGTCCTCGCAATAGATCTTGTACTTCTCTTTAAAATCCTTTGGCAAGCCTACTGCGCCATAGAGGGCTCTCTGTTCCCTTGCCTCATACGAGTCCAAGTATAGTACCCCGACTCCTTGCTCTCTTAGCTCATCAATTATCCATTGTGCGGGCATAGTAGAAGAAACAATAAGGATCTTCTCGTCTCCCTCCAGCAACGTGATGGGCTCCGGTACACTCTCCGGCACCTTGTAAATGATGCGTTTGAGCCCCTGGATCGCGGAGGGTAGAGGGTTTTTCACGGGACACGCATCGAGGCATAGTCCACATTCTACGCAGAGTCTTAATCCTTGGGCTAGGTCTATTCTGTTCTCTCTGATGATACGCGTACCAAGTCTTCCTAGAACGTTTGGTGCCGCTGTTCTAAGATGAGTTTTTCTATATACTGGGCACTTATTGTTACATATTCCTGGGCATAGGAGACAGGTCTCGAATACCTTGAGGAGGTCTTGATCCAAGCTCATTGCCACCGATAGTATTATCTGTAGTGGATATAGGATTTAAGATGATATCTTTCCCGTAGCTCTAGGATATTTATTAGCATATCCATATAAGCTAATTATGACAATAGTCCTCCCGCGGCAGGAGGTATGAGTACTATAACGTCTCCGTCCTTCAGCCTGGTTGAAAGATTGTTCAGAAACTCTATGTTTCTTCCGTTTACGAGTACTTGTACGTCCTCGCCGATGAACTCATAGTTTTCGCCTAGATGCTCTTTGAGAACCGGATGCATGCTTGTTAGGATATTGAGGGCTTCTCTTACAGTGCATGGATCACTACAATCGATTTCTTCCTCGAATCTTCCCACCGCATCGTAGAGTGTTGCAAGATACCTTACTCTGATCCCTGGCATTATCTATGCCACCTTTCCCATTATAGTATATTGTGTGTCGTCTCCAATATAGTAAAACCATATATTTTATGGCGAGACGAGGGGTCTGCCAAGGCTGAACTCTTCACCCTTCATCAGATTGCCTGGGCTCGTCATCCCCCACCTATAACTATACGTTAAAGTCTAGATACATAGATTATCCTGTACGCATTTCACTATATTATCGGATCAAGTAAGATAACACCTGGTAAGGCAATAGGAGGTGTATGTGGATGAGCGGAGAGAAAATAGACTATAAGGATTTCGCAAAAGTCGATCTCAGAGTAGGAAAAGTGATCGAGGCAGAGCCGGTCCCCAACAGTAGGAAGCTTATAAGACTAGTCGTCGATCTAGGAGACGAAAAAAGACAGATACTTGCAGGACTAGCGAAATGGTATAAGCCTGAGGACTTCCTAGGAAAATACGTTATCGTGGTAGCCAACCTTAAGCCAAAGAAAATGGCCGGCCTGATGAGCGAGGGAATGATACTAGCGGCTCCGTGCAGTGACGAGTCTAAGCCCGTGTTGTTGACTGTAGCTGAGCCTGTTGAGCCTGGTAGCAAGGTATGCTAATATAAGGAAATATGTTATTTTTCTTCTAAAACGACGAGGCCTATACCGGTTATAACAATGGCCATAAGCAGTATTGATAATGGATCGATTTTCTCACCTAAGAGTAGCCAGGCAAGAATTGCTGCTCCTACTGGTTCGCCTAGTATTGGTATCGTTGCGGCTAGTAGGCTCATCTTTTCCAGCACGTAGTTTATCACGGTATGTCCTCCTAGCATGGGGAGCAGTGCTAATAGTGCTAGATACGTGTATGTTATAGGGCTGTATCCTAGTAGTCTTAGATTCATGCATTCAACAATGAATATCGAGAATATACTGGCGGCGGAGTAGACTATGAGCGTGTATTGAAAGGTAGTGTATCGTTGTCTCATGCCTTTTCCTATGGTAAAGTATAGTGCTACGCATATCATTCCTAGAGCAGAAAGAATAATGCCGAGAACAGGGTCTCCTCCTGGGGGAACGATCCCTCCCTGGACTGTGTGGAATGAGAGGAGCGCGATCCCCGCCATCGCGATCCCTGCTCCGAGAAGCTGTGTTTTCCTATATGTTTCCTTGAAAAGCATCATTCCTATGATGGCCATAAGTGCTGGATAACTGTCAACTATTGTAACGCTTACTGCCACGCTCAGGTGGCTGAGACTCATCATCCATAGACCAAAGTGGAGGCTGAGGAATATTCCGCTCAAGGACATTATTAGCAGATCGTTTACTTTATGTAGCTGGAACCCTTTATGGTCTCCCGAAATGAGGAATAGTATGAGGGTTAAGAAGGAGGCTATTATGAGCCTCCATGTTGCAGCTACGTAGCCGTGTACTCCGGCTAGACGGACTAGTATGCTTGCTGTGCTTATGTTCATTACAGCAAGTACAAGTAGTAGGTATAGTTTGGCGTTGCTCTTCATGTATTCTTCATCCGCGTATCATGGTTGTTATTTGTACGGAATTTTAAGCATGTAATCAATAATTATTCTCTTAATTTTAGACAGATTAGGAGTTCGAACAAAGAGACATATCGTCTTGAGTATACCTATATTGTTTGGTGGAAGGGTAAATGGTTGAAGAAGTCCTACATGGTTTTAAGGGGATCGAATGCAAAGCGATAGCTCATATTGAAGAGAACTTTTCCAAGCCTGTAATATTATTCTTACACGGATATAGTTTCACAGGTGAGACATGGTCTAAGACAGGAGTGTTCGACGCGTTAACTAGTAGGAGGTACTCTTTTATCGCACCTGATATGCCTTATGGGCGTAGAACAAGATGTACCAAGCATACTCGTAGCCTGGATATTAATCTTGGTCTTCTAAATTCTCTTGTATCATCATATGTTGGTCGGAGACAGCTTGTGGTAGTTGGTGCTAGTCTAGGTGGCAGACTTGCCATATACTATTCGGCTAAGAACGAGCTGGTAAGAGGATTGCTCCTTCTGAGCCCCTATATTGAGAAGGATAAGACAGCGCTAACTATAGCATCTTCGATTACCGCGGTCTCAAAAATTATCCTGGGTGAGAAGGACATAGTGTCAAGGAAGACTATCGAGAAGCTGGCGAGCAGAATAGGGGCCAGCATAGTAGTATACGAGGGAGCAGGTCATGCTATGTACTTGGATTCACCTGATCGTTTTGTTCGGGATCTCCTTGAATTCATCGAGTACGTGGAGGGGATGCACAAGGAGTGATAGGCTTCGTTGGATAACGGTTTAAATAGAGTTATTAAAGTGAACAAATATATGATATTTGTTATAACCCATGCTTAAATTCTAGTCCGTGATCCTAGTATCGCCCTGGGAGCCGTAATAATGGTCTCAGAGACACTTATCGCATCAATAGTGTTCCTAGCGGTCATAGCACTAATAATATCAAGGAAGATAGACGAAGTATCCGCCTCTATATTTGGCACAGTCCTGCTAGTAATACTGCTCGCTTCTTATACTGTAGAAGAGGCATTCTCCTACATTGATTGGGATATACTTGGAATACTTCTTGGCATGTGGATGATAACCGGCTACATGATAAAAGGAGGACTAGCCGACGCAGTGGTTAGCCGCCTAATAAAGATAACCGACGATTACCGTAAACTAATCGTCCTACTAGCAATAACGGCCGGATTCCTCAGCATATTAGTCGACAATGTACTTGTAATCCTACTCTTCGGAAGCATAACTCTCGAAATAGCAAGAAAAGCCAAAGCAAACCCAATACTTGCAGTCCTACTAGTCGGGTTCAGCGCGAACTTCATGGGAACAGCCCTACTAATGGGAGACCTACCGCCACAGCTACTGCACAAAATAGCAGGAGCAGAATTCATCGACTTCATAGTATGGCAAGGAAAACTAAGTAGCTTCCCACTACTAACAATCACATTCCTCATAGTCACATACTTGTACTACAGGATGTTCCTTGTGAAAGAGCCAAACGTCGAAATCCACGAAGAATACGGCTCCAATAAGACCAACAAATTACTACTAGTTACCAGCATACTATTTTTCATAGCCACAGTCATAGGCATGGCCCTGAGACCAATGCTAGGAGTCCCACTAGGATTCATCACGATATCCGGTGCAAGCGCCCTAGCACTAACAATAGAAATACTCAAGGCAACAGGAAGGGACCTACCGGGCTTCGAGGAAATAGTAGCAGACGTAGAATGGAGAGCACTCCTATTCTACGCAAGCCTCTTCACACTAGTAGGAGCCCTCGAAGTAAGCGGAGTACTAGAAAGAATAGCAGAGTCCCTAGTACCATACCTAACCGGAAGCCCCTTAGAGGCGTATACCGTATCATATTGGATGGTAGCTGCATTATCTACCTTCGTAGAACACGACGCCCTCCTAATGACGTTCCTATTCCTAATAAAAGAAGCGGCTATAACTGCAGGCTTCGACCCAGGACACCTCTACTGGGGAATGGCATGGAGCGCTACCCTGGCAAGTAACATGACAACCGCGGCAGCACCCGCTCTCTATGTAGCCGTTGTACTCTTAGAGAAGGAAGGATACAAAGTAACGGGGAAAACATTCCTAAAATATAGTATACCCTATATACTCCTATCACTAATAATCCACTACATAGTAACCGTAACGCTATGGCTTTAACCAATAATATCGCGGAACTTGACCAAGGGGTCTACCAGGCCTTGATACGCGAAAACCATATGATAAATAAGATAAAAGCCCTACTAGGCCTAAACACGTATGAAGCAAAAGCATACCTAGCAATACTCAAGCTAGGCAGCGCATCTCCTCTAAGGATATCAACAGTATCTGGAGTACCACGAGGAAGAATTTATGACGTATTGAAAAGCCTAGAGCTAAAGGGTCTAGTATACAGGTCGGGGGAAGACTACCATGCTGTTCGACCCAAAGAAGCGCTCTCACAAATAGCATACCAGGTCATCCTAGAAGCCAACACGAGACACACGGAGATAATGGAGCTCGCAAATAGCCTCGAAAACACGTATGGGTCCAGGCAACATTCAGGAGACCAAGTAAGAATAATACACGGCCTCGTTGAGAGCCTATCGCTAGCCCTAACATTGTTAAAAACATGTAAAAACAACGTCATATTTAGTGTGAGTAAAGCTATCGAAAAAATAGTAGATGTAGGCGACTACATAGACCTCCTAATAGAAGCACTACCCCAGGATACCCTAATAGTGGTGTCAAGCGATAAGCACCCTCCCAGAGAATACGTTGAGAAACTACTCTCAAAGAACATAAGACTATACTCTAGCCCAATAGCTTTCCTAGACATGATGATAGCATGCGACAACGTTCTCATAGGACTCCCTAGCTCAACACATACAGCGGTAACAATATACGTGAAGCACAAGGATTTCGCCGAGAGCCTAACTAAAAGGATCCTAGAACACATAGAGACTAAAGAGGATACCAGAGAATCCTAATATACCCCCACATATTCTCTATAATGAATGGCCCAGCCACACATATGGCGGGAGCGGCCGTCGTCTAGCCTGGACTAGGACGCCGGCCTTCCAAGCCCCGCACTAGGGACAGTAGGAACTGCGCGGGGGAGACGCCGGCGATCCCGGGTTCAAATCCCGGCGGCCGCACCACGACCTATCAAATACTCCTATAAAACCAAAATGATGAGTGGCCATCGCCTGCTGGGGTAAATGGATATTGAGAACTAAAGTGCTCGACTTGATAGTTGTCCTCTTAGGCTTCGCGACTATGATCGCGATACTGGGAGTAACCAGCGGTATATTCTCGGGAAAAAGACCTGTAGGAAAGGTACAAGACGTAGAGTCTAATGGTACAATTCTTATAATAGGCAACTATACTTTCAACGCGTACATTGCTGATACAGTAGAAGAACGGGAGTGCGGATACTATTGCTATACAGATTATGAAGCTATAGTATTCTTGTGGAATTCAACTCCCAGTACAGTAACCTTCACGATGAAAGGAATAGACTATCCAATATTATTAGTCCTTGTAAGAAACTGTACAGTATACGATGTTATCGAGATGATGCCAGGAAACCTCTATAAAATCAATAATGTAGAGCCGACCGACTTATTCATTGAAGTAAGGAAACAGGTAAACATAATGAAAGGAGACCCAGTAATCCTAGACAATATATGTAATCGGTCTTAGACGAGTTTTCGAGCTAGCTTACCAAAATATCTCTTATACACCCATAATAGTATCAGTGATCTCCCAGTAACGTCTATACCCATTGCCAACCAGGCACCCACAGCACACAGTCCCTCAGGCATAAACCTGGGCAATACACCGGCCGGGATTATCCTCAATAGGTATAATGCGGATAGATTAATTATTGTAGGTATTGTAGTGTTGCCCGCGCCCCGAATACTCATAGCAATACTCATTACGACTCCTAGGGGAGGCTCTGTTACTCCAGCTATTATCAAGTAATACATCGCGAGCCTCGCAACATTAGCAGACCCCGTAAAAACATATGGGAGTCTATTACTCAACAGGAGTATCACTATCATGCTAATAGCTCCCGCGACAAGATTCAACTTAGCTACTTCAACACCTATATGTTTAGCTTTATCGGGATTTCCTGCACCAATTGCTTGGCCGACAAGTGCAGCACCGCTCTCAGCTATACTAAATAATGGCAGAAAAGCCAGACTCTCTATACGCACACCTATTGTATGTGCGGCCAGTGCGTCTTCTCCACATCTAGCAACAGCTCCTATATACGCGAGGTTTCCTCCAACGAATACGAGACGTTCGATAAGCGTCGGGAACCCAATCTTGGTCGCCTTCCAAGCAAGATGCCTCGGCGGCCTTGGCACTGGTTTCATACCGGCGTGACTTGGTAGATATAGATAGAGCCCAATAGCGTAAACCATATTCGCTATACTACTGGCATAGCCAGCACCACTAATTCCGAGGCGTGGAAAGCCGTAGAGGCCGAATATCAGTATGGGGTCAAGTACACCGTTAGCAATCGTAAAGATAATTGTCGAGTATAATACTGGTCTTGTTCTACCTACCCCACGATACACGGCTCCAAAAACGAGCCCTATATAAGCGAAGGGCATCCCATAAAGTCTTGCCCTGTAATAGTCTATTGCTAGGGACTTTGCTGTTAACCCGACTTTCTCGCCCGCAATAATATCTACAAGATAGGGAGCAGTCTTCCACAACAAGGTAATAACGGGAATTGCGAGTATGAAGTTCGCGGTCAAAATCTCCCCAACAGACTGCTCCGCTGTGGTCTTCTTAGATGCTCCAACAGCCTGGCTAACCAGGACAAGAGCACCAGTATAATAAAGGGCACCTATCGAGAAAGTGAGCCATCCAAGGTATCCTCCTACTCCTGCGGCAGCGAGAGCATCATCACCCAGCCGGCTAATGAAATATGTATCAATGATCCACAGTATACTGTCAGCGCCTTCAGCTAGCATTAGCGGCAGTGCAATTACTAATGCCTTTCTCCACACTTCTTTATCCAAGGTGGAGGCACCTCACTGGTTCTGCTGAGGCATTATACTCGTATCGTTATGGTTTGTTTATTCGATCGGCTCAATACCTTCGAATGTATTGGTATAAGAAATAATTATAAGACTATCATACTACTCGGAGTAAAAGAACCAGGATCTGGGTCTAAGATATAAGAAGAATATAACATGGAACAGCTAGATCATTCTACCATAGCCGATGTAGGCAGGTGAGAGAAAACAATATGTCTGAGGTATTAGCCTCCGGGAGATCCATGCCAAGGACTATCCTTCCACACTAGCTCCCATACGTCTTCTTCCTTTAGGGCCTCCTTCTCAGCGATGTTCTTCTCTATATCAACAAGTAATGCATGATGCTTGGCCTCATCTTCATGTATAGCCATCAATAGGAGCTTAAGCCTCGGATCACTCGTCTTATCTGCAAGCTCTTTAGTTAACCTGACCATTTCAGCCTCCATCTCGATATGCTTCCTAATACCTTTCTTCAACAACTCAAGCTCCTCATCGGATAAGAAGGGGGACTTGCCCTCAATAGTATTAACGATAGCCTCATATAGTAGACTGTGCTTAAACGAGTCTCTAGCAATACCCTCGATAATCGCACGTAAAACTGGATGACTTATACTATGTGCTAGGTTTTCGAGCTCGGTCGCGTATTTCTCTTCTTCTACAATCATCTTTTTAGCTATATTCATTATTTCTTTGGTAGAACTCATGCTTATCACCTAGTATTTCTTTATGGTAACACGATATTTATAGAAACTTGAATTAATAGTTAATATGCTTTTGGATGTACCTAATGGGCAATTATATAAGTTGATAAGCAAACATTATTAATTATGTAATTATAGAGTTATCATGCAATGGTATAAAGGTGCTATTAATGGATGCAATAGCAGTGCTTGGATTGGATGCGTTACCATATAGGTATTTAAAAATATATGCTGAAAAAGGGATCGCGCCCAATATTTTCAAATTACAAAATATCCACGCCTCTTATAGGATAAGAGCAATACCTCCTATTACTCCAGCTAGCTGGCCCTCTATTATGAGTGGTGTAAATCCGGGAAAACACGGTATTTTTAGCTTTAGTGGATTTGATAAGAAAACGAAAAAAGTATTTTATTATAATGCAAGCCATCTCATGCATCCTCGTATAACAGAAATGATAGCTTATGAAGGCGGAACAGTCTTATCAGTAAATCCTATAATGGACTATCCAATATTCCCGCATAAGAATTTAACAATTGTATCCAACATGTTTTTTACACCAAAACCATTATCTTATCCTAAAAATCTCATCGATAAGTATTTTTCTACAGAAGTTCCTTTACCGAAAAATAAAACACAATATATTAAATATCTTGACGGCTTAGAAGCTTTGCTAGAAGATTACTTGCAAAATCCTCCAAAGCTAATATGGATAAATCTTAACTTTCCAGATGCATTATACCATGCTATTCCAGAAACATTGAATAATCCTGAAAAGGTATCGCAGATTTGGAGAAGAATAGATAAAATATATCTAATGTTAAAGGAAATAATAGGTAATGTTATAATAGTTTCGGATCATGGCTTTTCGAGACATGAAATTAGGATTAGTATTAATGACATTTTAATTAAACATAACTTGGCCGCTTCAAAATCAGCAAGGGAGGAGTATCTTACTCATAAGGATCCTAACGAGTTTAGAATAGTAAAAATAAATCCAAGAGTAATGAGGTTCCTGATGAAAACAGGGTTAAAAGATCGATTTATTTCACCTGTTGTTAGAAGAGTAGTTAAACCACTTTACGAGAAATTGACAAAGAAAAAGCTTATGTTTGGATCAAGCTACTATATCGATGTACATAATAGTGATGTTATTTACCCTACGCTAAATTCCTTCGGAGTATACGTCTTAAATAGTGATAAGTTAGAGCAAGCTTTGTCGGTTCTAAAGCAATACGAGGGACTAAGTATAGTAGAGTATAAAGGAAAGATATTCAATGGAAGATACTTGGATCGAATACCAGATATAGTTATTATCCCTGATTATGATAAAGGATATGTTCTTGGCCCTCCTGATATAGTTGGATCAGTTTATAATAAGACTATTACGTATGATCATGATTTATGGGGTAGTATGATTTTGGATTTAAGTGATACGGATTCTATTAATTTAGAATATTTGAACTCGCTCGATTATCTTGAAAACATGATGGTAGGACCAATCGTTCAGTGTATGTTGGGTTATCCATTAAGTATTGATGTAGATAGTAAGAGTTTAATAGAGAAGTCTTGTAACAGGGATCTTAGTTACAAGAACTATAGAGGAAAGTTTCTAGTTTCAAAGAAGTTAGCAGTGCGTAAAACATAGTAATATATCTATGCGATACGAAATATTTCTTAGTAGATGAGATACTAAATTAAGCGTGTTATGAGACGAATTATTATATGGTAGGGGTATTAGGAGGTGACGCTATATGTCGTCGGCGTCCAGCATAATTGCTAAAATAAGGAGGGGCCTAGATAAGATTAAGGAGAAGTTTGAAAAAGGAGATCGTAATGGCATGGTTCTCACAATACTCGCATTAGAGAGAGCTTTAAAGAATAAGGATAAGGTTTCTATAAAAGATGTTGTATTCGAGGCCAGGAATATTATTAAGAAGCGTGAGATAAATGTTAGCTGGGGAGTGAGTTATAGTGAATATAATGAGGAGCTCGCTAGAAAGCTTGTGAGAGAATTGGTCGAGTTGGGTCTTGTAGAGGAGCTAGAAGGCGGATACTATAGGTTTAGATATATAGAAGATCTAGATCCTAGAGCGGAGATATATGCCAGGTTTGGCCACTTATTGCTATATGGAGGGCCAGCTAGATAAGAAATGATTGTAGATTTGCTATATTTTTATGCTTGGCCCGTAAACTTGTTTCAGTGCTTCTTCGATCCTCGTACCAGGCCTAACTTTTACTACTTTTATGCCATGATTCTCCATGTATTCTTCTCCGCCTGGACCTAGGAAGGTTGTAACTATAATTTGGCAGTACTTGTTGAGTAAATGGATTTTTTCCCGTTTCTCTTCGTTTCCATGGTGATGGCCGTGCTCTTCTTCGTCCTTGTAGATGTTTTCTATTATTTTGATTAGTACTGGTCTCCCTTTATTATCTAGTACGTAGTGGAAGTAGTATTTTGCATCTCCGAAGTGTCCGATTTTTACTTTGATGCCATCATCGGTTGCTATGCTTATACAAGGGTTTTCCTTAATCATTGTTCTCCCCATGTTATTTTGGTGCGTTTTAGTTGGTGAAAAAGAAGACAGCATGGATTGTTATGTACTATAAGAATCGTTGAGAATAAAATATATAGGTTTAGCTTGTACTTGTTTAGTCGTGTATTTCTTCGGGTCCTGATAGTTCTTCTGTATGCTTGATTACAGGCTTGTATCCTAGCTTGTATGGCTTGAATTTGCCGTGGAGTTTCTTGAGGACCTGTGGTAGGGTTGTGTATTCCATTTCTTCTGGTCCTAGTCGGTGTGGCATGAATGGTCCGTGTCTCCTCATATAGTCTGTTATTATTTGTGCTAGTCTCCGTGTCTCGTCGAAAGCTGGGTCGTCGAATAGGTCTACTGGGCCTATTAGTTCTCCTTTGTGGATCTGGAATCCTAATGCTATTACTCTAGGCGGGCCGTCGAACCTAGTCATCTTAGCGTCTTTGAGGCCTACAGGCATTAGTGGTCCGTGATGGCTTCCCCTCATCCATCCTGCTACTAGGTGGGGGAAGGCGAACGCCTCTAGTACTTCTCCCACCGCTGGGAACCCACTCTGTGCACGGACTACCATAACGGGGTCGTCTTTTCCAACGTATTTACCTGCGATTAGGTTCAGTCTCTCGCTGCTAACTACTGCGCCGACTTCGTGGTCGGTCTTCCTGTATACGTGTTTGATAACGTATCTTCCCGGGGTCCCGATGAGCGCTAGGAGATCGTAGAGTTCTTCCGGCGTTGAGAGCTCTACTACTTTTCCTTCGAATACGTCTAATACCTGGAATATGAATCCATCATGCATTCTTGGATCTATAACTAGTCCTGCCGTGTTGAATGGGTCGGCGAAGATTTTGTAGAGTGGTAGGTTGAATGCTCCTGGCTCGGTCTTATCGGCCATAAATACTATTACTGGCTCAGAGGGTCTTTCCACGAATTCCATCTCTGCTACTCCTGGACCCATTCCCCTCACGTTACCGCTGAATGCGTCACTAAGTAGGTCTTGGCCTGCGGCATATAGGCCGAGGTCCTTTGCTACTTTTGTCGCTTCTTTGAATGCTGTCCATGCGAGCTCGTGTATCTCGGGACTATCTACTCCTTTATAGTGTGTCATTATGAGTTGCAGATCGTCTCCTACATGTGTAACGTAGAAACTCTTTATTACTCCTTTCTTTTTGGCTTCTGCGAGGACGCGGCTAGCGGCTAGCATTGTGTCGGGATGTACTTTGTGATGTCCAGCTATGCTTCCAATATCTGCTTTTATAACACTAATTGTGACTTTTTCTCCGGACATATCTCATCACCGTGCAACCGTATCTTTCAATATATTATAGAGTGCTGTTATTTATTAAATGCCTATACTGATTAGTTCTGAGACTAATTCTATTCTTTAGAGGTATTCTTTTGGATAGGCTTATTCATTATATAGTTTTAGTTATACGACGGTTCTCGTACATACAATAAATAAGTATATTGAGTTTTAATAGTTCTATTAACTTTTTTCATTACATAAAGTTCATCGTTGTTTAGAAGATACGAGTATAAAATCTATATATTATTGAGAGATTCTATTAAGAAGCACTTGCTATAGGTGAAGGGGTGGTGAAGGAAAAAGTGGTACGTGCGTCTTTAGTGATAATAATTATAAATATAATGTTTATTATTAATCCAATTATATCTATAGCCGAAATCATGGATCCAAGCTTCATGGGTAATATAATTATAGGCGACTCGGATGATAATCTATGGTCGGCATCAGCATTATCCAAAGGGGTATACCTTGTAGTGACTTCACAGTCATTCGGAGCATCAAGCTATGGCAAATATAGTGGTAGTCTCTGGACGATACGGTTAGATTACAGAGGAGAAATTGTTTGGAGCAGGATATATGATATTGGGATACCTGCACAGTATTATGACTCTGCTTCACTAGCTGATGATAGCCTCATTGTTGTGGGAACCTCTTATAATTATAAAATAGGGTATATTGTTAAGATAAATTCTAGTGGTAGAGTCGATTGGTTCTATAGAGTAGTTCCTGCGACAAGGTACTATTACGAGTTTTTGACTGGAGTAGCGGCCGGACCAGACGGAAATTTTGTAGTTATCGGATCATACTTTAATATGACAACTTATAGATTTGATCATCAAATTATAAAGATGAATCCCAATGGTACAATCCTTTGGTATAGAGATATACCATTATCTAGTTACGATATATTATTCGGAGTCGATATATTTAATAATACGGTTGTCGCTGTATCATACTCCTATAATGGTCCATCTACAATTTACGTCATAAACTATTCTACTGGCGATCTATTAAAGGTAAGAAATTATGGAGATTCAAACCTTAAACTCTATGATGTAACAGCAAATCCAAGCGGAATATATGCTGTAGGATACCTTCGAATTGGTTCATCCTATGATGGGATTATACTAAAAAGCGATTGGAATCTAACACTAAAAAAAGCAATATTAATAAACAACACGCTTAGTGGTAATTCAATAGAATGGCTTATGACTATAACTACGAATAACTCATATCTATTCGTAGGAGGTTATCTAAACATAACTACGTATAATGTATCACTCGTTGCCTCATTCGATCAAGATCTTAACCTTTTATGGTTGACAACTTTCGGACAAGAAGATAAAGACGGATATACATATGATATAATTCCAAACTACGCGACAAATATTCTAGTAACAGGGTCGCTTCAAGAAGCAAGTACGGGTTACGACCCATACATACTTCAACTTAGGAATGGAGTATTTCCACAGAACTGTAATCTTAGAGTTATACGGTTAAACGTAAATACAACAAATATAACAATAACTAGTTCTAGCGTCGCTCTCTCAGCTTATAATGGGGCACTTGACCTTACTAGTCAAACATACACAGTTATCAACACTTCAGGAGTATCTATCTTTAGCCTATGTGGCGGAAGAGTTGGAGGTAGGTTGATTGGTATATATGTTGGCGATAAAGTTTCACAGATCCGATATCTAAGTCCCCTTATTATGCTAACAGTAGCATTTTTAATAAAAATAAAGAGTATGAAGTCCAGCTAAACTCACATTGTTTTTATATTATCGTGAATACGGTAAATTAATCTCTTTGTTCCACATTCAGTCGTAAGCGTGTACAGTCATATAATATTGCTAGCTGCCTAGTAAAACTGATAACACATTGCTTCCGACATATATGAATGGGTGTTCACTGTAAAACGACATCCTTTATTTAACCTATACTGCATGGGGGCTCTGTGTCCTCAGAGCCGACCGATAGTTTTCAGGAGGGGTATCAATCTTGTACTCGGGATTTTTCACTCAAGGTATTAATTTCTACAAAGAAGCCAACAATGAACAGAGAAGGAGTTTCTCGCAGACATCTTCGGTAGACAATACTGTACTATTTTATCTTTATTCATTACTGTAATATAGTGACTAACAGTCATTACCCCTGGGTTTTTGATCTTTGTAAAGCATAGAGCAGTTATCCTCGGCTGCTTCTATATTCTCTTGATAACGTTTAGAAGTCTCTGCTTAATTTTGTAATTCAGACGAGCAAAAAGCTCACCTAATAAAAGTACAGTAAGACTCAAAATAGGTCCACGATTAATCGTAGCTCTTAAATTTATCCGAAGCTAAGCTCATTTATTTTCCCTTGTCCCAGAATACCGCAGGATTAAGTCCGACTAGGTCGAGGACCTCCCGGACTATTCTCCTTATCTCGGCTTCTGGGTAATTCTAGTCTTCAAGCCAAATGCTATATTTTTATAAATGTCTGGATGGAGAAGAGTGCGAGGTCATTGGATATTAACCAGATATTTCTATTTTCTAGAGGCAACCTTATCATGTCTGCATAATTAAAATGGATGTTCCCACTTAGAAGCTTTTGCTGTCAGCAAAAACTCTGAGGAGTTTGTTTTTGACATATCCGCTGAGGCTGGAGGAGTTTGGTTTTTATTTTTCTAATACAAAGGCTTAGATCGTCGAGGGCTAGCTATACTTTCATGCTTCTTAGTAAGATCGATCTTTGTCTATATCTCCTTGCAACTCTCTGATTGTTATTATTGGCATCTAGAGAAATTATTAGGTCCTTGTTAAGTGACTATAAGTATTCTCTAATGATAAGACAACTGTATATTGTAAAAATAACTACTAGTCTATGTACAAGTAAATTAGTGGGGTAATTCTAGATTGGAGACTAGGATATATTCTCCTACAGCCATACTAGGATACGGCTTTCCCAAGGAAAGCCTAGAAAGGGCCCTCCAAGAAGAACCAGATATTATTGCTGTGGACGCAGGATCCACTGATCCCGGACCTTATTATCTAGGAGAAGGAATACCATTCGTAACAGACTCCATGCTCTACAGAGACCTCACGCTACTAATAGAAGCATCGTACAAGCACAAGATACCCTTGGCAATTGGTACATCTGGCGGATCAGGGGCAAGGTCTCATGTCGACAAAACTCTCTCAATAATAAAAGATATACTTAAGGAGAAAAGTTACAGGGCCAGGATAGCTGTAGTATATAGTGACGTCGATAAAAAGAAACTTATGAAGCTTCTTACAGAAAGAAAACACCGACCTCTCGGCAAAAACAATCCTTTGGGAGAGTTAACAGAGGATAAGATAAGAGAATCCACTCGAATAGTAGCCCAGCTAGGCATTGAACCTATAATGAAAGCCTTGGACGAGGAGCCAGATATTATTGTAGCGGGCAGAGTCGTAGATGTAGCGGTATTCGCCGCACTCTCGTGGATAAGAAACCAACACAAGGGTTTAGCAGTTCACCTAGGGAAGGTCCTAGAGTGTGGAGCCATAGCAGCTGAGCCCGGAAGCGGTAGTGACGGCATGATGGGGATACTTAGAAACAATGAATTCGAGGTTTACTCAGTTAATCCTTCTAGGAGAGCCACCGTGTTGAGCGTCGCAGAACACGCACTATATGAGAGGACCGATCCCTTCAGGGAATATGTGCCGGGAGGATACGCAGACCTCTCACAGGCAACATACGAAGACGCTGGCTACGGGCATGTTGTCGTAAAGGGAACGGGCTGGGTCGATTTAGGTGAGAGATACGTAAAGCTAGAAGGTGCACGGCTAGCAGGCCACAGATATGTTGTTGTCGCCGGAGTACGTGATCCCTTATTCATATCGAGAAGAGAAGAGCTTGTAGATAAAGCCATTGAAGCTGTCAAGGAACGAATACACGGAGAATACAACATATATGTTCACTTCTACGGGGCTAACGCAGTTATGGGTGACAGAGAGCCGAATCCAGTACCAGGCCATGAGCTTGGTATAATCATCGAAGTGGTCTCAAGGGACCAAGAGCTGTCAAAGACGATAGCAGGCTCAGTGAGAAGCACGCTTCTCCACCTGGGATGGCCAGGACGCATAACGACGGCGGGGAACCTGGCTTTACCCTTCAGTCCCAGCGACTTATATGCTGGAAAGACATACGAGTGGAGCATATGGCACCTGATAGAGGAACGGGATCCTCTAGAATTCTCATCCCTTAGGGTTCTAGAGGTGTAGGATATGGCTAGGCTCATTGATGCGGCGAGTATTATTAGGAGTAAAAACGCTGGACCATTCACCATAACTATAGATATACTCTTTAGAGAGAAAGAATGCGCTGTTAAAGCCTATAGTTATCTAACACCTGAGAGGATAGCATCTTTATACAAGGAGGATCCCTCAAGGATAGAAGTAATCCTTTATGAGCCGGCTAACGCGGTCAAAATCAATATTCCGCGCAAGGTACCGGCCGGCCACCCCGGCGATACCGACGTTTACGGTGCACAACAACACGCTCCTCTACTAGAGCTCGAGATACCTTTCGGCTGTAAATAACATAGAGGGCGAGTAATGTTGAGAGAGGAGGTAGTAGCGGTCATCGTGGATAAAATAATCGAGGCATACAATGAACACGGCAGACAAGAATTAGAAGCCGCTAGGACTGCTTTAATAGATACCTATGCAGTAATGGCCTCGGCGCCCAGAGTATACACGAAGGCTTCACAATACGCTATGAGCCTTGGGGAAACAGGTACGAGGGAAGGCATACGAGTACCTGGACTAGGCCATATGTCTACTCCTAGAGGAGCAGCCGCGGCAATGGCCTTCCTATCGCACAGCATAGAGTATGATGACTGGCTAGCGGAAGCCTTAATTCACGTGGGTAGTGTATCCATACCAATAATACTAGCATATGGTAGAGAAAGACAGATGAGCGAGATTCTAAAGACCATCATAGCATCATATGAAGCAGCACTATACCTGGGGAGCTACTATGGTAGGAGCCATTATACATATTGGCACTCGACCTCGAGCACAGGAGCACTAGTAGCGGCAACCGCCTACATACTTGTAAGACACGGGCCGCAGAGAAGAATACTCGAGTCGGCAATAGATGTTGCATCCGCATACATGGGAGGACTGTGGACGGTAAACAACTCTCAAGCACTATATAAGCCCCTATCTCCGGCAAACGCGGTACTAACAGGCCTATTAGCAGGAACCGCTGCTGAAACAGAACCTGCAAGGATACCGGGAGCACTACACGAGTCCTGCAGACTTCTGCGGGGAGAGTGCACATTGAAAATGTTTGATAAGAGAGGAATACTCCTTAACGGCTACAAGCTCTACCCAACATGCAGGCACAGCCACACTACAATAGAAGCAGTAAAAAGATTACTAGAAAAAACAAAGGTCTATCTCGACGGGATCAAGGAAATACAAGTAAGGGTATTCAAAGAAGCCATAAACGTGGCGGGAAAACAGTATCCTGTATCCGTTGAGGAAGCCAGGTTCAGTATACCACACCTAGTTACAACTATGCTTTTGTATAGATCAGTAGACTTCGAAACAATTAGCAAGTCACTTAACGATCCCAGAATAAAATCGCTTAGAAGAAAAGTAGTCCTAGTAGAAGACGAAGACTATACCTCTAGGTATCCAGAAGAACAACCATCAACTGTCACAATAAAGACAGGAAACAAACAGTATAGCGAGACAGTGCTTCATCCAAAGGGAGATCCACGACGAGGAGACAACAAAGAAGAGGTACTTAGCAAAGCAAGGAGCCTCAAAAAGTACATGCCACCTATAGACCAAGCAATACTAGATAAGCTAATAGACGCCGAACCAGACACGGTCTTAGCCGAGATCCTCGAATAATCACTACAATAAAAATATCGGGTAAAACCAAGATACATGACTAGAAAGCAAGCTATGCATACCCTTACACAAATATATGCAAGGGTGCCGATGATATGAGCGATGTAAAGCCACCAACATATGGAAAAGACGCATTAGAAAAACTAGAACAGTTCCCCAAGAAAATACTCAAATTCATAATAGTAACCAGCATACTAGTCGCGATAGCAATATACTATGCCTATTACGTGACTGGAGAAAAAACAATTCTCATGGCATTTTTCATAGTCCTAGCAATGCTCCCAGTAGATATAGCAATAATCTACGGACTATCATCCTCATACTATAAAAAGACGAGACAGTTCCTCACGGATCTGATAAAGCTACTAGAGCCAGAGGCATACGGAATCCTAAGACACTCAGGCTACACTCTTATATCTGCCAAGCGGAAAACAGGTGAGATCGTCAACATTCTTATACCAGATAATACAAGACTCTACGTAATTATAGTAAAGGAGTTTATGCCAAGAAAAGAGAAAAATGCTAAATCGTTAATAGAATTAACAAGTCTGAGCCTATATCTATCGAAAAAGATAGGTTTAGTCAAAAAACTGCTCAAAGTAAACAAGCCAACACTAAAATGTACTATGTTAGAAAATGAGGTGAAAGGAGAAATAAGGGTTCTAGACCCATATAGACCTATTATAGGGTACGGTGATGGTGAGGCGATTATAGTCTTGTTGCAGTGTCCGAGGGGATTAAGTAGCCTCTCTCGTGAGGTGGAGAAGCTAGTAAAGCTTCATCTACAGGATTACAGCGAAGGATTTTTCTAAGGAAGTAGTATTGTTTCTCGACTTATTGTTCTTAAATTATTTGTAGCACCGGGTATCTCGATAGATTATTTATCTAGGAGTTATATCTATCGTAGAGATAATAGGTTCCTGGGAGTGACGGCGCCAGAGACAACGGGATATCTAGCAGCATTCATGTCAGGATTACTATTCGCGGGAAGCGACGTACTCGTAAGAAAAGCGGTAACAAGACTAACACCGAGAGCAATGCTTGCAATAAGCCTCCTAGTGGGAACACCTCTCCTAGCAATATTCGCTATATTATCGGGAGATCCTCTTCCTCCAGCCAAGGCCGTGCTAGCATATGTTCTAGCAGGAATGTTCAATTTCGTCGCCGGAAGACTATTATTTTACCTGGCGGTATCGGCGCTGGGAGCAGCTACTGCAAGCGTACTTACAAGCCCCACTATACTAGTCTCAGCGTTCCTAGCAGCGGTACTCTTGGGAGAGCCTCTATCGCTACTTCTAGTGGCAGGACTATCATTAACAACCCTAGGGGTATTCCTAGCCAGCTTCAGGCCGAGCGGAGTAGAGCTCCAAGGAGTCAACCATAAGCTAGGCCTCCTATCAGGGATCGCTTCGGTATTCATGTTCGCCTCCTCAGCAATCCTAGTAAGATATGCTGGTGTTCAAGGAGCGAGTCCCCTATGGGGTACAACGATCTCATATGCTTCAGCACTACCAATAGTGCTCACATACACTTGGAGAGACCTATCAAGATCCATGAGATACAAGAACACTCTAGGAACAGCCCTAAAAGCAGCGATCTCTGCCGCAGCCATAGTCGCGCTCGCACAAATGTCAAGATACATAGCGTTAACAGACCTACCGGTTGCCAGAGCAGTAATACTAATCAGCCTCTTCCCGATTCATACAATATACCTTAGCCGAATAGCAGGAGAAGCACTAATGGAGGAAGTCAGAATAAACCATGTAGTGGGCGGAGTCCTAGGAGTCCTGGGAATAATCGTGGCATATACTGCCTAGGGCTTCTCCGCGACAACCGTATAGGTTAGCCCATCATAGGACTCGCTCCTCATCACTAGTCCTGAGCCCTTGAGTATCGATACTAGCTTATTGTATGGATAATAGGTCTCCTCACCTACAATCTCGACTACATCGCCACTCTTCATACTAAGCAGAATATTTGAGAGTCTTACTCGAGGATTCTCGGTACAAGTAGATGCTGCCGTAGCTGTGAGCTCTACTCTATATCCCTTACCCATTGTGATAATCCCTCCTTAGACCAAGACTACGGGTTCTGCCCCATTATACGTGTATTTATTTACGTAGACGGAGAACAGGATCCTATGTTTCTAAGTACATATCCCGGCAAGCCCCCATTTATAGGAACATACAACTTAGGGAAAGCTAGATTGTTTCCGACTACGGGATCCGCGTATTATACTAAGGTTGGCGGCAACTACTATGAGTGCTGAGGATAATATCATAACGATACCTGGCACTAGGAATCTTGCAGCTATCAATGATATCCCGAGTGGAAGAAGATTAGTTCCTATCGAATAATATATCGATATTTTCCGGTACATGCCTGGCCTGCTTTCTATGTAAGCAAAGCTCTCGGGTCGAAATAGTGCTAGCAAAGTTATGATAGCGGGTAACGGCTCAGTCAATAGTACCAGGGCATAAACTGCGGTCTTGTCAAATGTTGAGAGGGGAATTAATAATGATATTGTGGCGAGGAGCTGGAGAATGAACATGACAATTATGAATGTCCGAGTAATAGGTGAGAGGGGAGTAATTATCTCGAGCTTGGTTGTGTCCTCCCCGTCTATTTCCTCGTCTATAACGTAACGTTCTGCTAGAACTACAGGGGCTAGTATAGATGCCATTGTAGAGCCTGCTATGCCGACCACGAATGCTATGAGGCCGGTATCTAGCCCGATTAGGAGTGATGAGGTCGCCGAGATAAAGCCCGTTATGAGGAGGCCGATACCTAGTATGAACATGCTCATCTCATAAAGTTTCTTGGAGGAATACACATGTGCGGGTACCAGGTCTTTTCGAAGCACAGGATACTTCTTCGTCCAAAGTATCAATGCTCCTAAAACTGAAATATAGGCTCCTAGTAGTGCCAATACTAGTTCTCCTGTTCCAGCCATGTTCAATCTCCCTCCCTGCAAATAGTCTCTCCCAGTAAGCGCTTGGCCTCTCTAAGAATTTCCCTGTGGGCCACTCGTCCATCCTCGGTTATTGTATAATACCTGCGTAGCTTGCCAGAAGGGCCACGAGCCCAATGTCCTTTGATGAGGCCCTGTTTCTCCAACCGCTTCAAGACAGTATACACGGTGCTCTCAGCGGGAGCCTCGCCCAGTTTCTCGCCTAGCTTAATCCTTATCCAGTACCCGTGGAGCGGGCCATTCTCCACAAGCAGGTCTAGTACTATTAGTGACATGAGGCCTTTCCTCAGCTCGTCCAGTGTCTTCCTCTTAATCATCTTTTTTCCCTGTCAATTGTTTTAGGATTATCACGAGTATACTTGCTGATGCCGCTACAGATAATCCAGCTGGGGGAGTAATTAGTGCTGATCCTGATATGAGGAGGGAGTATAGTCCTGCCACAGCGTTGATTGTTCCATGTGCTGCGGCGCTGACTAGAGTAGATCCGGTCTTGACTCGTAGCCATACAAGTAGCTGGGTGAACGATATTGTTGTGAGTGTGAAAACTATCAGGGCTACTAGGCCCTTTGCTGGAACTATGCAGGATTCTATCCCTGGTAGGCTATAATTGTATCCTGCTATTATTAAAGGAGCGTGCCAGAGTCCCCATATTATACCGATGACTATTGCTGAGTTTGCTATTCCTATCCTGGGAGAAAGCATGTTTAGTAGCAGTCCTCTCCATCCTGCTTCTTCTCCTCCTACAGCTACAATCATGTTTACAGTGGATCCTGCAAGTATTCCTAGAATTAACAGGACTAGTATTAACGATGCCTTAGTAATCGTGGAAGTCATTTGTGCTAGGAAGCCGCAGGATGATGGTTTCGAGCCAAACAATATAGAAAACACTAGTGCCATGGTATATAGGGTAATAGCACTAGATCCGGCCAGGAGGAGGTTTCGTATATTAGGATTTATGAGGCCGAGTTGGGTTCTCCACTCTGAGAGCCGGTTATTCAGGTATAGGACTGTTAGTGATGCTATTAGTGGTAGCATCATACGTACTATGGCTCCTATCAGGAAAAAGACTTGGTTTAGTGGGTTCGTTGAATGTAGTAGTGGTAAGAGCAATGTGTAGTCAAGTATGTAGGCTGGAATGAAGGCTATTGCAAGGTATATTGTTATATCTCGTGTCTCTTTGTGCTGGCCTTTCATGATTATACCTCAAATTTTGAAGTATAGCTCATGTATTAGATAATATCAAAGATGACATTTATATTTCTTCGCCTCTAACTAAATATTAATGAGAGGGAGCACCTGTGACAGCATCCGCTACAATAAGCGGAGCAACTCTACTCAAAGCAGAACTCCAAAGTCCACTCATGCTAGGAGTATTCCTCATCATAATAGCAATTGGAGCACTCGCATACCTCTATTACTCGCGGAGAAATCCATACGATCCCAAAAAACGACTCTCAATAATACTAATAATCCTCACAATAATCCTCATAATAGCAATAAACATAATAATTATAAGGCCAGGAACATTCTACGGGGCAACACTAGACGGAGAAAACCTCACAATAACATTCTACGGAACCGAAACCATAACAATCAACATATGCCAGGCAAACATAACGCTAATCCCAACAAATAAAGCACTAGACATGCTCAAAATAAGAACCAATGGACTAGCAGACCCCACAACTGGAATCTACATGGGATACTACAAGCTAGAAGACGGAAGAAACGCCCAACTAATCATATGGACAAAAGACTCTAACCAAACACTAATCGTAGAATACGATGACCAGGTCGCAATGATAGGAGTAAGAAACGTCACACAACTATACCATACAGTACAAGACCTAGAAACACAAGTATGCATTACAAAATAATCCACAAGTCTCAACCAAGAAAACAGAATAGGAAACCTACCAACTCCACTATACAATGCTATGCACAGCTAATCACTCAACGACCCTACTCGCCAATATACGGCCAACCTCCTCCAACTTTCTTCTAATCTCACTAATAGAAAGCCCGGTTATCCTCGAAACATCGACAGGTCCCCTTCCCTGGACGAGACTAGCAGAGATAAGCAGCAGTGTTTCATCATCGAAGTCCAGTCGACCCGTGAGAACCCTACATACAAGGATCTTATACAATATGTCTTCTACCTGCTCGTATCCAACGTCGCCCTCTAGGAATTTTCCAAGCCGATACTTTTCATACTCGTCAAGTCCTACTTCGGAGAAGCTACACGGCGTACCGACCTTGAGGAGTTCTCGTATCGTCTCGGCATAGACATCCCTGTACAATGATCGAGCCGAGTAGAGTAATCTCCGTCGGAACAAGCAGTTCAACAAGACAACTAGGTCGTCTGAAGCTTTCCCAATAGACTTGATGACTGCTATGTTCTTCTCTCCTGTAACCTTATTGAACCTTGGACTCATATAGAACGGTAGGTACTCATTAGCAGTCCAGAAACCGAGGATATCGTTTCGTCCGAACATGACTGATACAAGGCTAATGCCTCGTTGTCCTAATTCATCTTCTAATCTCCTTAGGAACAGGCTTCCGATTCCTCTCCGTTGAATCCTAGGATGCACTGCTATCCTTGAAATCCTAGCTATACGTATCCCTTGATAGAATCTAGAAGGAAGGATTCTCTCGAGTATATCTACAGTCATTGAGGGACCTCCGTTTTCTTCTATGTTTTCGCTTATTATCTCGGCGACACCTAGAAGATCATTGTCAAGCCATGCAGTGTATATAGCCCGATACGGGTCCTCTAGGATGAGGAGTAGGTGATCTGGCTGATTCCTATAATGAGCAATTAGGAGAAGCGAGTAGATGCGTCTAAGCAACTCAGTATCATTTATGAGGACATTCCCTGAGATTTCTACTATACGCAGATTATCTATCTGTCTAGTTTCTTCGATCTCGATCACAGATTCTGGGATCTTAAGCATAAAGGTGTCATATAGCCACTCCTCAAGTGGATCTCCAGCCAGGTATCTCACGGGAGTCCTCATTTCATAGGTTCGTATGGGGCTTGGTAGAATCTTCTCTAGGAGTCTTGCTAGTACCGTTCCAGATCCCTCATATCCATGGATTGTTGTTGAAAGGATTATCTTGTTGGATCTCCACGCTAGTCGTCTTAGCCTGGCTATACCGATCGAGGCAGCTTCATCTACAATTAGGAGTTCTGCTTCGACCGGAGTACCGGGGGCATGGAAGCTTATCTTTAGTCCAGATATCTTTAGATTTGTATTGTTCTCCTTTATTTTTAGACCAAGACTTTGTGCTCCTATTTTTATAGCTCGTTTTATTATTTCTATTCCATCTCTGCTGGGACTAACAACAGATACTTTTGCAGTCATCCCATTATACGCTAGCAATACAAGTATTAAGCCTAAGGTATAGCTCTTACCACGTCCACGATCACCCTTGAGCATGAAGCTTCTTAACCGTTTATCCGTGAGGAACCGGTATATCCTGCAGAGTGCTTCTCCCTGGTCACTAGTCTTTAAATGTCTTCTTATCTCGCGTGGAAGCCTGCATGGCGGCTTATTTCGAGGGGTGGTTTCTGGCTGGTTGGATGGTAGCCTTATTTTCTGCGAGAATATTTCCCCGTTATTTATCCAGATGTGGAGCTGAGACATCGGAATCATTTTCTTAAGATATTGCTTGTAGAGTCCTCTTCCTAGACCTGGTTCCCAGCTTTCCCAGTCTGGACCCGCTATAATGAGTGCTCCTCCTCGTCTAACAGTCTCGCCAACTGCTGCCACTATATTGGGTCTTAGCAGTCCCCGCGTAGCTATTATAGAATAAGAGTATTCTCCGCCCAGTATATTCGTGTAGCGTGCTGGTGATAGTTCTCGTCGACACCTTCCTATTCTTAGAGGTTTCTCAGCGAGCAGAAGACAGTCCCGGTTCAATAAGTCCACAAGCGTTTCCAGGGCTTCGCGGGGTTCCTCATCTGTTACTATGATGAGTCCTCTATAGCCTGAGGTTTTTGATACTGTCAGGAGGTTTTCTATTTTCTCCATCGTATCTATCCTCTCTCATTTTCCTGCTTAGTAGGTGGCTTGGCTTTGGCTATTGTTGCTTGTTGTTCATAGGGGTTTATGATAATATGAGACGAAGGAGGACTGTACGATGCTTATAGTGAAAAGAAAATGGTGAAGGGTTTAGAGTGGGAGGGCTCCTTGCATTGTTATTATTTCCTCGAGCACTGTTGTGCCGGGATCTGGCAATGGTTTTCTGGCGAGGAGGCTTTTCTGTACTAGGCTGGCTACGTGATGATACACAGGTTTTGTTAGTTTCTCAGCCATGTTCTCTAGTAATAGTATGGTGTATGCGTGGCCTAGATCCTCAAGCAAGTATTTCGCGTTGAACTCTACTTGCTCGGGCGTCATCTCTGCCATTGTTGTTAAGGTCTCCTTAATGTGGTTCAAGGCGGACTGAGAGGTCTCCTTACTATATGATTCTTTAGCTAGCTCTGTTGTCTCTCTTAGGAGCGGCTCGTGGGCCCTCTTACGGTGTATGGCTTCTAGCATATCTAGTGCCTGTATGTTGCTCGTCCCCTCCCATATCGGTGTTATGAGTGCTTCTCTGTGCCATCTCTCAATCATGTACTCTGACAGGAAGCCCAGTCCTCCGAAGAGCTCCATTGCTAGCATTGTCACACGGGCTGCATTCATTGCTGTAAGGTTCTTCGCTATATGGGTTACTAGCCTTGCATAGTGATAGTCCTGATTATATGGAGGACGCTGATCCGTGGATTTCTCGAAGAGGTCGACTGCCTTATGGGTTATCACTAGAGATTCCAATGTAAGGAGCTCCATCTCGAGCAAGTCTCGTTGTACTAGGCGGTGATCTATTATACGTTTTCCAAATGCCTTACGATGCAATGCGTAATGGTATGCTTCGAGATAGGCCTTCCTGCTTATTCCAACGGCGCCAGCACTGTTAGAGAGCCTTGACACCATGAGGTCTTCAAGCGTGTAATAGATCCCCTTATCAGCGTCTCCCACAAGGTAGGCCTCAGAGTTTACTAGCTCCACCTCGCCCGTTGGTACAGCTACAGTACCACTCTTATCCTTGAGCCTCCTCACATAATAGTTCAGGGACCCATCCGTTCTAAGGCGGGGAACCACGAATAATGACAATCCCTTCGCGCCAGGCCTAGATCCAGGGATCCTAGCTGTTACAAGCGCTATATCCGCGATTCCTGCACCACTTGCAAAATACTTGTACCCGGTCAGCCACCATTTTCCATTCCTATACTCAGCTACTGTAGTATTGGCTCCTAGATCGCTTCCACCCTGTATCTCGGTGAACCAGGTAGCACCGAGCATCAACGGCCTCTCTATTCCGGCCAGATTCTTATAATAGCCACGGATCTCCTCTGGAGCATACTTCCATAATGCATACGCGGTCTGTATTGTTATCGTGAATATACAAGCCAGACCGGGATCACCTACAAGATTTATTCCAGCATAGTGTTCGTGCCAGCTACCGTCACTGAACGGGGCTTTATTCAATCCATAGACAAGCATTAGATCTTCTACAACACGTCTTTCCATTGGGTCAAGCCATACAATATCGGCTCGGTCACCGCGGAGATCCCACATTATGAGCTCTGGTCTGCCACGGCGGTCGACGTGATAAGCTAGTTCGTATACGACCTTACCAATGTATTCTCCTAGAGGTTCGAGGCCGGTGGCTTTCCCCAAATAGTATTTTAGAGTATCTTGTAGTGGCTTGTCAATAGAGAAATGGTTCAAATCGGAAATCATGGATATTTTTTCTGGTCCGGCGAGCGGCACTAGAAACCACCATGTAATTTGATTACATGCTTGGATTATTAAAACAAAATACAAGTCATTTATCGGGAGATAAAACTGGTTTGTCATCGAGCTGCGGCGGCTGTATTCACTCTTGGTATTTAGAATAGTGCCTTAATCTAGTCATTGTATTGTAAGGAGTAATCGTTCTCGCTTATTTCTATACTAGGTTACCTAAGAAGATAATTCCCTGGGAAGCTCACCCAAATTCACGCATGCACCGTCTACTTTGACACTATTCGATTCAGCCGTTGAATAGCCCAAGCTAGCAACTGTAAGTGCTGCGCAGAGACTCTCATACTGGAGAGAATTATAAAAGCGGCGTACTTATTCTCTATGATTTAGAACCCATCAATTATCGTTTAGTGAGATATATTTCTTAAACTCAGATCCTTTCCGTATTTTTCGCTGAGAACACGTAGAGCGATCTCTGTACCTTTCCTAACAAGGGCGCGGCATCTGAGTTGCTGTTCATGGCTTACTAGGTCGAATCTCGGGTTTAGGTCGCCGCAATTAGGACTTCCAAACAACTCGACGAACTTCCCGTATACTATGGAGGCTAGCTCGTGGATCTCCTTGTTGGCCTCGATGAATTCCATGCCTCCCTCCATTTGGGGAGGACTGCCTCGGAGCATTTGTATCTTCCTCGTATACGCGCCTACAGTATTAACAGCTGCCCATAATGCACCACATATATGTCTGTTACCACTTATACCTCCTGCAAAACCTATAGCTGCTCCTTCAATCTCTGGAGTTAGCTCTAGCCCCAGCGATTCGTAGAGAGCCACTAAAGGGCTTAGAGCACAGTTCCATGTTTTAGATAGGAGATCTGATGCCCTCTTCTTTGTGCTATCTACTAGCTTCTCAAAGTCTTCTGGATTCATAGTTAATCCCTCTCTTCTTTAATTATCCTATTTGCTTATGGACTTTTAGGAAACGACCCTAGTATATTGCTATAATTGGATTTTTCGAACTTAAAATCATAGAATGGTTCAGTCGCCTAGACTGGAAATGCTCCTACTGGGCTTATCCGTGCTATGGTGTAGACGTATACACTACACTGTCTACTTTTAACGTTATATTCTCTTGTAATGGCGAGGAGTGAACTGAACCCATTATTTGATATGAAAGACATAAGTTACTGTACTAATAGAAACGATAAACACTATGTATCCACGCTATTATTTATTTAATGTTCTTGCTCTAATAGTCTCTATAAGACGGAGCATTTCCCTGTATTCTGTTTCATCGAGCTCTGTGATTCTTGAAATAAGATATCTTAGCTTCATATAGTCTGATTGGAGCGCTGTTTCCCGCATTATAGATTGGTACCTTGAAAGAACCCTCATTATGCTTGTGCTAGTGAGGCTGATGAAGCCTCCAAGCACCGCGATCCCGAAGAGCATGAGGACGACTCCAATCATTTTTCCAAGAGACGTCACTGGGACAAGATCTCCGTAACCTACTGTAGTGACTGTTGCCAGGCTCCACCAGAAAGCGTCGCCAAGAGTCTTGATCTGGGCCTCTGGACTACGGGCCTCAGCCATGAATGCCAGGACGCTTGTGAAGGATAGGCCTACGAGAAACACGATAAGGAGCTGTAGGATTCTTGCCTCTCTTATTATATCAACGACCATATGTAGATAAATGTTCCTCTTTCCTAGTACCTTGTACACTCTATAAACTCTGACTAACCTAAGTAGTCTCAGGAATGCTGCAAGCAATGGAATGTTAACCATTGCGGTCAGATAAGCAGGTGTCAGCGCTAGCAGCTCGTACCAGTATCTATTAAGGAAAACTTTCTTCTCCGGGGACATTGATAAGCGGTATGCGAATTCAAGGCCGAGGACTATACAGATGAGGAGATCCACTCTGTAAATGCTCTCTGCCTGAATACTTTCAGCGGGAAAAGTATAGTCTGCTATGAGAATGACTACGCTCAAAACTATTAGGCTGACCATTACTGTTTCCTGGAAGATGGTATCTCCTAATAGTTCGCGGCGCAGTTCCTCAGCCATCTTCCTGCTAAATTCCCATGATTCCATAACCTTTTCACGGGCAACATTCTGCATAGGCCTGCTTCTGCCAGCTATCCTATGTAAGAGTTCCTTTATTTTCTCGACAAGAGAAAGTCCCGCCAATTTTTCCTCGCCTCCACACGAGTGTTAGATTTATCGCTGGCGTTATCCTGGTTGAACATACCTAGCAGGGCTGGGTCTTTAACGTGGGCTTTGAGTCCTGGTTTCAAAACCACAGTATAATACCGTGACTAGCGATGAGACTTAGAACCAGAGCCCCTCAGGCTAGTAGGCCCATAACTATCAGAATGCCTGGGCCTCGTGGAGGAATCATCTACATCTATGGATTCGGGGTTAGGGTGGGTGCACCTAATTGGAGACTAGGAGTACATATCAAGAATGTGTCGAAGGGCTAGTAAGCGATGCACGGAGGATATTTGAAAGCGAGGACCTCATAAGCCTAGAAAGCATGCCAGACTTCATCCTTTTAGACGATGCCAAGCGAGTTATGGATATAATGATACAATTCCGTAGACAATGTTTTCGAACCCTTAGCAAAGAAGAATTCGACGAGATCTCAAGTATTATTAACGGAGCCCTGCTCAAAATCGCAGCAGCTTTAAAAGAGAAGAACCTGGACAGCCCTGTAGCCCGCCAGATAATACAAATGTTCACTGAAGACGAGGTAAACCTCGTCCTAGAATTCGAAAAGTTCAACAAACTCGACCCAGAAATAACTCCTCCTGATAGGCTCGCGGACCTCCTAGTATCACGTACAGGCGAGATATATGATCTAGTAGCAGAAGCCGTGAGAAAACAGTACATCGATTTCTCATCGCTAATAAAAACCTGGACGACGCAAGGAAAGATCCGTGCTATGGTCAGCAAGGCCCTGCAGGCACGGTACGAGAGGAGATTCAAGAATATTGTCGAAGCCGTGAAGAGGCTCCTCGACCAACAACCTGCATGGCTATTAAGGCTTTTCACAGACTACGAGCAGGCACTGCTGGAGAGTGCCGAGCTACGTGAGAGAATCGAGCTCGAGGTCCGAGACAAGATAATCAGAGACCTAGGGATTCCTGAACTAGAAAAGCAACTCGAAATTGTACAAGAAGAGAGAGAAAGACTTCTAGCCCGGGTAGAGGAGCTTAGCGCTGCGCTTGCCGCGAGGGAAGTAGAACGCGAGAAGCTCGAGCTTGAACTCGACTATGTTAAACGAGATAAAGAAAGCCTATCGATCCAGGTCGATAACTTAAGAGAGAAGCTAGAAAGTATAGAGTCACAGCTTGAGAAGGCAAGGCTAGAGCTGGAAGAAAAACAGAGACAACTGGAACAGTTATCGAAAGAGTATGGAGAGGACAAAGCCGCAAAAGAAGCCCTAGAGGCAGAAGCGGAGAGGCTTAAGGCACGTATCAGTGAACTAGAGGATCTCCTAGAACAGTATGTGGCTGCTAGAGCGAGCCTAGAAATGGAGAAGATGCAGCTTGAATCTAAACTAGAAGAACTAGATACAGCTCTAAGAGGGGATTCCGAGGAGAGACCGGCGACAGTGGAGGAAGCCATAACATACGAGAGTATATTCATAGAAAGATTCAATTACCACATGAATAGATTCCCATTAGTCCTATACGATCCCCTTAACCGAAAAGAGATACGGGTCAAGAAATGGGGACGCGCTAGTAAAGAAGATGGAATGCTCTATCCCGAGAGCAAAGGACCATTAGGGAGATACTCGAAATACATACTCTATGAGGGCCTCATACGGAAAAAGAGGCATCTAGTCATCGAGGCATTAAGCTATGTGAGGCCAGGTAAATATGAAGAGTCAGGCTATGACACTATGCCAATGCAGCTCAGTGAGGCCTTTAAACTTGTAACAAACAGGGCGAGCGAAGCAAGAGCCAACAACTACTACCATGTACTCCTGATAATGAGCCCTACCGGATATGCATCGAAGCTTAAAGAATACGTTTCAGGCACAGAGTTCCACAAGATGTTCCTTAGCAGTAACCTCACTCTAATACTATTTGACCCTGTTACAGGAGACGTCTACCATCATCCAGCTGATCCTATCGTAGAGAAGTTCGCCAGTGTATTAAAGCCGTTAACGCCTAGAGAAGAGCTCGAGAAGGCAATAATCAAGATAAAGGAGCTTAAAATAGAAGCATTAGCAAACTCTCCAGCAATGCCCCACTTCCTCCTGAGAGAAATAGCGGAGAAGACAGGGCTTCCTCTAAGAACCATAAGGGCCGCAGCAGAGAGGCTCCAGCGGGAGGGCTACGGCGTTGTAAAGGTGCACAAAGGCGACCTGGTATTTGTCTATAGGCAATAGGACTAGGGTGAATATCGATGAGCCTGGACGATATAGATGTTAGGGGACTTGAGAAAGACGCTGGAGATATAGGAGAGATACTCGTGGAGACAGGGAGAAGACTAGTATCGGTTGTCGTCGGTATGCAGGCTGGTCCTGTTGCAGGAGCAGCAGTAGGAGCAGCACTAGCTGCAGCGTATCTAATATACAGGCGTAAAAAGAGGCTAGCGAGTAAAGGATTGACTGTGGAGGAAGCTAATATAATAGACCTCAGGATAAAGATTGATAATCTCTATCAGAGACGCGAGGAACTAGAACAAGCAATATCAGCCGCAAAGAGGCCTTCTCAGAGAAGAATGCTAATGGACGCATTGCGGAATACAGATAGTATGATTCGAGACCTCGAGGATATACTTGAGCTCTACAATACTCTTCTAGAGGCAAGACGAAGAATCGAGACCCTACTAGGCCAGAAAGCTGCTAAGGAAGTAGACAAAATCCTACAAAGGGTCGAAAAAGGAGAAGAGCCAGGAGAGCAAGTCTACAAGCTTCTCCAAAAAGTCGAGGAGAGAATCGATAAGACAGAGACCGGCATCGCAAACCTTAAGCTCATACTTGGAGGTCCATAGCCATGAGGCCCCATAGCGTAGTCAATAAGGGAAGGGGCGGAGTTTTCCGAAGAGATCTTAAGAATTGTTTCCCTTTGTCTGCAGGCCCTAAGGAAAGGGCCTGGAGTACCCAGAAAATAATGTAGATAGAGGGGTGTGTAAGGAATGGTGTTTGGATTCCTTAGAGGAAAGGGACGTGACTGGATCGATAAAGTAAAGATAGACGAGCTTGAAAAAGAGCGGATCAGGATAGAGGCAAGAGCTAACATGGTTCTACGACAGATTGAAAAGCTAGAAGCCGAAAAAGAGCGGCTCTACGAGTATGGTAAGAATGTCAGCGAAGGAGAGCAGATAATGCTTGCGGAGAAGATTAAGAATATTGAAGACGAGATAGCCGCCAAACAGCAAGAGTATAGCGACCTATTACGACAACGCCAAGCTCTCGTCAACCTGATAAGGCTGAAGAACTTCGAGGCACAACTTAAGAGGAAAGGTATATGGGAGAAACTCAAGAAGGCAGATCCTGAGAAGCTACTTGATGTCTTAGCCGAGGTAAAGTTCGAGAAAGAGGCATTTGATAAGAGTGTAGAGGCTGTAGTCGCCGCCCTTGGCCCTGAGATCGGCGGGTACGCAGTGGATACTAGGACAAAGTCTATTATCAAAAAGATGAAGAAAGACGAAGAGTAAATTTAGCATCTAAGCGTTTTTCCCAAGTGCTATTATCAATTATAGGTGTAGGGACCCTTGAACATCCAAGCCCAGAGTCCAGGACAATACGTACTAATTTGGACGACAGATACAGGAGTTAAACTAAGCCAGCCAATAACGTCAACCACGTGGATAGGAAGACCTGGAGGATTCAACATACCGGTCGAAGACCCATACATGGTAATACTAGTACAAGGAAACAAGAACCATGTAAAAACAGGGATCCACGACCCCACGGTATCCAGAAAACACTCAGTACTGGAGCCTACGCTTGAAGGCATAAGAGTAATAGACACTGGATCGTCAGGAAAAGGCAGCACTAATGGAACCTACATAAACGAGGAAAGGATACCACCGGGAAGACAAGCAATAGCACAGCCGGGAGACACGATAAGAGTAGGTCTCTATACAGTTTTCAAAGTTGGATTAAAGGAGAAAACCAGGACAATAGAGCTCGCACGTCCAGGAGACCTTGTCACTGTAGACTCGAAACAAATAGACAAGCTACCAGAGGATCTCCTGAGGACCAGTATTCGCCTAGACAAGTCTAGATACTTGGTCTATATACCTAGAAACGTGGAATATACAAGGACGAGCTTCGACTCAACCAGCGATATACGTGTTAGGATAAAGCCAGAGGAGACTACGGAATTACAATATCAGAAAAGGATCCTCCAGAACATAATTATATATCTGAAAGATGTACAGTTGGATCTTAACAAAGATCCGCCAAGAGGACAGCAAGCTGCAACAAAGCTATACGCGCTCCTCAAAGTAAACGAGTATAGGATGATACTTTACGAAGTGCTAGGTAGAGAGAGTATCGATGATATCACTACTCTCTGCGACCTAGTGTTAAAAGGGCGTGCTGGAGAGTCACAGATTAAACGTCTAATAATAGAAGTTGACGCTCTTGCAAGAGCCATAGATCTTAAGATAAGAGCCTTGTCCGGTTAGGGTGATAGGTTATGAAAGCTGGGGAAGTATTTTCATTATTATTGTTATTTATCATGATAAGTAGCATGCTTATAGCAAATGCTAATCTCAGCACTGAAGTATCTGTTAAATTCAATGAAGTCGTAGATGAAACAAATCTAGGCGTAAGCTGGCAGTATGCGGAGGAATCTATAGCTCAAACATATTATGATGGCGAAAACATTTATATGGTCTCACTTTTGCTTTACTCGAGTACATATACTGGCACTCTAGAGTTGTATATTGACAGCAACTATATGCTTAAAGGATTCTACTATGAATACTCGTCGGGGAACTATATCCTAGTATACTTTACGCCCCCAGTACCTCTTAAACTCTCATCGATAGAATACGCATCCGGCGAGCAAATAACACAGACAACAACGATCGATATATACGATGAAACAGGATTAATCTACAGTGACACCGTTCCATTACAGGTCACCTACAAGGGTCCCACATCATACTACGGATACAATTCATATCAAATAATAGTCGAATCATTCTACAATGGATCATGGAACACCGAGATAGAACTATACTATACACCGGACTACCAGGCAATAATAGGACTATACATACCGGGAATAATAAAAATAAGTTCTCCACAAATAACACAGCCCCCAATGCAAGAAGAACAACCCATGAACACTGGAAACAGTGAAGAGATAAACTTCAGTGAAAACACTACCACGACCGAAGAAGAATCTTCACCGCTAGATTTACTGCTCGGACTACTAACATTAATACTCATAATAGGAGCCCCCGCATACTATATAGGCCGCAGAAGACGAGGAAAACACGATCTTATCAAGAAACCGATCCAGCCACTACACCGCCAAGAAAAGATACCGCAAGAAAACTACGGTAAAGAAAGTGTAACGGTTAGTAAACCAGCAATAGGTAAAGTCGCAGAGATATCTCTAGTAAAGCCACGTGTCAAGATAGAGCCTGGTCAACGGGCAGAGATCACAGTAAGATATAATTGTCCTGAGGGATGTAGAATCACTGCACAGCGCCCTGCGGGCGTAGAATGGATACTGGTCAATCCTCCATATGTGGAAGCTCGAGGAGAAGGCAATGTAACATTTACATTAGAAGCACTACACAATGCATCGATAGGCAGCTATCCAGTCCACTTCAAGGTAGAGCCGGGTGATTCACTAGCAACAGCCTCTGTAGAAATCACACAGCCTACTGGAGCTACTGGGCAAGCAGAAGAAATACTGCATATTTCATCCACATATATACCTGGCTATAAGATAATCCGCCCATTAGGAAGCGGTGGATTTAGCACCGTTTTCTTAGCTGAGAAAGATCAAGGAGGACTAGTAGCCATCAAAATACCAAAAATTGAGCTTGGAGCAACAATTTCAGGAAGCCTCTCGGAACAGTTTAGGAGGGAGGCGGAGACTTGGAGTAGGCTGGATCATGTAAATATTGTTAAGGTGTTGGATTATGGGATAAAGCCATTACCATATATAGTAATGGAGTATAT
>JALVZQ010000008.1 GCA_027037535.1 Acidilobaceae archaeon
ATTCCGCACACAAGTATTTAGTTAAAAACAAGCAAAACTAAGAGTATAAGTGTGGTCCCTCTTTTGTTTATACTTGTATAAAGTTAAAAACAAGCAAAACTAAGAGCTGAGTGCCTCACAGCTAGGGGGAAGGATTAATGCCGCACCGCAAGTTAAAAACAAGCAAAACTAAGAGTTATCCTAGGGTCTGATACAATATGTGGGTATGGAGTTAAAAACAAGCAAAACTAAGAGATACCGAGTTTTGCTAGGTATCCCGTAACCTGTTAAAAACAAGCAAAACTAAGAGAGAAATGTGTATATCTATCCCCTATCAACGCCAAGTTAAAAACAAGCAAAACTAAGAGAGGATGGCTGTGCAGGGGCAGGAGAGTGTTAGGCGTGTTAAAAACAAGCAAAACTAAGAGGCTTAGAGAAGAAGGCTAGGCTGAAACGCGCTTATCACGCGTTAAAAACAAGCAAAACTAAGAGTTAGGCGTGGCGTGGCACGTGTATGCGGTACCGCGTTAAAAACAAGCAAAACTAAGAGACACATACTATAACGAGGAGGCCACATACCTAGGGTTAAAAACAAGCAAAACTAAGAGCCGAGGACTTGGTATTCGGTATACACATATCGAGTTAAAAACAAGCAAAACTAAGAGTTATCACCACCTACTATAATATATGTATATTAAGAGTTAAAAACAAGCAAAACTAAGAGACTACGAAGAAGGAGGAGAAGCCCTATTCAAATGGCTAGTTAAAAACAAGCAAAACTAAGAGACTTCCCAATCTAGTGGGTAGTCTGTTACTTCGTTAAAAACAAGCAAAACTAAGAGACGCCACCAGGACCACCCCCTAGAAACTATAGTTAAAAACAAGCAAAACTAAGAGCTGTTACTGTCGCGTTGCCCTCTATAGCGAACGCTATAGGTATATCATGTTAAAAACAAGCAAAACAAAGAGATTCACCCCTGCGCATTTTTACACTTAACCCGTTAAAAACAAGCAAAACAAAGAGCGTGTATATGGCGCCTATAAGAAATGGGCGCATTACTGGTTAAAAACAAGCAAAACAAAGAGAGGAGCTTTCTAAGATATTCCAGCTCCTCCCTGTCATGTTAAAAACAAGCAAAACAAAGAGTATATGCTATGAGCGGACTCATACTGATGTGGTTAAGCTACTAGTTAAAAACAAGCAAAACAAAGAGAGTACTACCATGTGGGCATACTCATACAAGTCCTGTTAAAAACAAGCAAAACAAAGAGTGGTAGCGAGTGTGAGTAGGAAGGATAGGAATCGTTAAAAACAAGAAAAACAAAGAGGTAATAATATAGGTCTTGTTATCCCTATAGTGCATATTATGTTAAAAACAAGAAAAACAAAGAGATACTCTAGGCTCTTATTCCCCATATTATGCACCCTTGTTAAAATCAAGCAAAACATAAAGTTGAAGCAGTATATACCGCTTTCGTAATAGTGGACGGTGTACCCTTCATAGCCCGAGCATACAAGGAAGAGAATAGGATACAGGAAGAGGTACAAGCCCGGAAAGCATGGTCATCCAAAAATATAATACCTCTACGTAAAGCCCGCCGCGGAGCGTGGAAAGGCGGTCAAACAAAATATTGCCAGGGATAATAGTGATTGCGGAGCACTATGCTATGTAATCAACAGGCTACTAGAAGAAGCGAACACACTCATAATGTTCAACAAGAAAACACGGTTCTGGGTGCGGAAGAAAATACTCGGGGCGACTAGACTACTTGACAAAGCCGGAGACCAAACGAAAATAACATGTGGAAAATATGGGCTATGGAGAATCTAGTACTGGGTATTCATAGGTGTAAATAGTTGGTTGATAAGAGGGGACAATGCAGGGTTAGATATCCTGGCTACCGAGTATTTGACCATGCAGTAAGCATATTGCGTGAACTTTACCCAGACGACCTGATAAGATGGAAGGGTGGTGGCAGAGCACAGGTTGACCAGGCAATAGCTGCTGCGAGATGGTCTTTCCAATTCTCAAAGAATAAACCATGTTACTCTAGGAAACTAGCTGCTGCAGCTGCACTCTTTTACGAGATAATAATGCTGCATCCTCTGATAGATGGAAACAAGAGATTGGCGACAATCATGCTATGGATATTCCTCAAGGCTAACAGGCTTCCCCGCCCGAGAAATATTGCTGACGCGGCCCTGCGAGTTGCCGTGGGAGAATGGAGTCAAGAAGACGTCTACAAATGGCTACTAAGGGTATACCGAGCCCATAGGACTAGGCAGAAGTAGGTTGCCTAGCCTTAGCCTTCAGATCGTTCTCTCTAAGATAATCAAGCTGGGGCTTAAGCTCTCTTACAGCCTCTTCAAGAAGCTTATTCCAGTCAACTTTCTTCTTACTAGTCACACCTCAATCCCATACCAAAATAGCCAGTATCACAACTATTAAGGCTTAGTGGTGATCCTCTTCCATCAACATGAATAAGAGAACCTGCAGGTATCTCAAATTATAATGCCTCGTCAATGCCGCTCCCGCTGCTTCTCAAGCTTTAGCACTAGTGAAACTGCTACAAGTAAAAAAACAAGCAAAACTAAGAGTAGACGTGCTAATAGCGGTTAGGGCGTAGATGGCTGATGCTATACTTGTGACAACGGATTGAGTTCTGGCCAGGTTCTACATGAATATAGCCTCGGGTAGAGCTGCAAGAGCTAATAGTTGCCAACCGATAATATACATACCGGTTAGGCTGATGGGGTGACTGGTGTAGGTTATACTCTCGACTATGACGAGCTAGAGGAGCTCGGGAAGAAGAGGACCAACAAGTTCTTCTACCTATACTTCAAAGCAGCAAAGAAATATCCCAAGAAGGCAGAGAAGATTCGCCGAGACTTCATAAAAGACAAGATAACCTATGAGGAAGCCATCAAGAAGTTGAGAGAGTTAAAAATAAGAAAAACAAAGAGGCAGACATATACAACAGAGAGATCCAAATCTACAAATGAAAAAGGAGAATGACTGTCGTCATGACCCGCTTTTCTTATATTATTAGGATCATTGCTTGATATTTGACTACGTATTTTGGAGTGTTCTTGTTGGGTTGCCTAGGCTTGGCCGTATTCATAGGCTGCTGGGATACAGATATTTACTGGCGCGGGACAGGTTCATGTGGCGACACGCATATTACTTCGGCCTCATATACGTTAACTGGAAGACTCACAGAGGTAGATGTCCTTGCTCCAGAAGAAGCCACTCCACAAATGGACAAGCCAGGACCTCAGAAAATGGCGAGAGAGACTCAGCAACCTCATACTCCTCGCATACGAGACAAGTGAAAAAACGAAAGCAAGAAACATCATCGAAGACTATAAGAAAGGCAAACTCACATACCGCGAGGCGGAGAAGAAGCTCAAGGAGCTCGCCAGCAAAACCAAAGCAAAAGCCTAAGAGTAACGCTGCTAGGCATAGGGGCCGCAGGCCTAGCAAGCGGCGGCTTTCTCTCTCCGGTAGTGGATACCTTCAATATACTTAATGGTGGGTTCGCGGACTACCTGTTTGTATTTAGTTTTATTATTGATGTTATGGTTTTGCTATTAGGAGTCCTGATTCGCTTGGTATTATTTTGTATGTGACTTTGTGTTGGTCTAGGAGTTGGAAGAATTTTTGTGGTGGCCTTGGCGTGTAGGCGTTGTGAAATGCTAGTGTTGCTCCTGGTGCTAGTCGTGGGAGTAGTTCTTGGAGTGCTTGTGGGTATTGGTGTTTTTCTATGTCTATGAATGCTAGTGCTATTGTTTTCTCGGGTAGTGTTTTCAGGTATTCTATTGCTTCTGCTTTTACTGGTATTATTTCTATTCCTGTTGCTTTCGTTATTTCTTCTGCGTAGTGTTCTAGTTCTGTGTATAGGTTTTGGTCGTATTCTACTGCTATTATCTTGTGGTGTGGTTGTGCGCCTATTGCTAGCCATAGGGTGGAGTATCCTATGCCTGCTCCTAGGTCTAGTATCGTTCCTTTTGGTGCTTGGAATGCGAGGGAGGCTAGTGCTGCTCCGTCTATGCGGGAGATGCTGGGTATGAAGTGTTTGCGTGACATTGATTCTAGCTGGTCGAGTAGTCTTAGTATGCCCAAAGTGTTGCACCGTTTTTATTAGAACTTGTTGTTTTCTGGAAAATATCCTTGAGCTTATAGTAGAGACCGTTATAGAACAGGTACGCGGTTATTATTCCTATCCCGTACCCTGCTAGGACGTCTCCTATATAATGGTAGCCTAGCAATATACGGCTCGCTCCTACTAGTAGGGTCCAGGCGAGGAATAGGTGCTTGTAGTTGTCTGTTTTCCATGCGTAGTAGGCGTAGACCATGGAGCCGGCCGCGTGACCGCTGGGATAGCTGTAGACGTCTATTTTTTCAAGTAGTGTAATTGCTGGGCTGTAGGGGCTTGGCCGTGGGGATTCGACCAGTATTTTTGTTATTGCTACTATTAGGCCTGTTGCTAGTATTGAGAAGGCTAGTTTCTTGTATATTTCGTGTCTTTTTGCATTGATGATATAGAGGGCAAGTGTTATCAATGTTATTACTCGTATGTCTGCAGTGTAGGATATGGCTTGTAGGATTATTCTGGCTGTTTCTGGCAGGGTTACTGCTATTGTGAGTTTGCGTGATAGGTATCCTGCAGTTATTAGGATTATTCCTACTTGTAGTTCTTTTGTCTTATACGTCGTTCCTAGTACACCACTAGCTAGTGGTCGAATCTTACTAGTATAAATCCATGAATCCCACAATTATTCTGCCAACATTGGTTTCCAGGAAAGATAGAGGAAAGCAAGAGACATTATCAGGGCGAGCTCTTCCAGGTATGGGAGAAGACTATGTCGACAATATGTCTTTCAACTCTCGTACAAGTCGATGAATATCGCCTAGGGTATTGTAGATGTATACGCTGGCACGCACCGAGCCGTGTTCTAGGCCTAGAGAGTGGTGGAGTGGGCCGGCACAGTGCATGCCTGTTCTAACAGCCACTCCTCTCAACCCTAGCTCCATTCCTATAGTGTCTGGATGAATAGATTCTGCTATGAATGATACTAGCCCTCTCCTCTCACCTGGCTCGGGCCCAATTATATTGACCCCCGGTATTTTTTCGAGTTCTTCGTATAGTGCTTGTATGAGTTTTTCCTCGTACTCTGCGATATTCTTCATGCCGACATCCTTGAGGAGTTTTACCGCCGCTTCCAGCCCCGCCGCTTCAATTATGGGCGGGGTACCGTGCTCGAATCTCCATGGGGGCTCGAGCCACTCTATTTCTAGAGAATTGCCTTGTGGCTTTACATCTACTACTGCTCCTCCCCCGCCATATGCTGGTTCCAGGCTGTATGCTAGGTCTCTCTGTATCCATAGTACGCCTATGCCAGTGGGGCCCAGCATTTTGTGTCCGCTGAATGCGAGCATGCATGCGTTGAGGGAGGAGACATCTATGGGTAGGTGTGGTACGCTCTGGGCTCCGTCTACTATTAGGCATGCTCCGTGTTTCTGGGCCTGGCGTGAGATATACGAGATAGGGGCCTCGTATCCTGTTACATTCGATACGTGTCCAGCCACGATAATGGCGTTGTCTGTCTCTGGGAGTATTTCTTCTAGCCTTGTCCACTGGGGTCTTCCCTTCTGGTCTAGGTTTAGTAGGATTATCTTGGATCTCTTCCCTACGCCTGCCCTGTAGAATGGGAGTATTGCGCTGTGGTGTAGGTCTTTTGGCAGGATTAGATGCGTTTTCTCGTTTATCATGTCGTTGTATTCTAGTAGTCTTGCAGCTAGTTGTAGGCCGCTTGTTGTGCCTGCTGTGAATACTATTTCTTCTGGTTTCGCTGATAAGAAGTCTGCTATTGTTTCGTGGGCTCGTTCATAGTCTTCTGTGGCCTTGGACGCTAGGGGGTATACTCCTCTGTGCACGTTGGTGTATTGGTATTTCATCTTTGTGGTCATTGCTTCTATTATTTGTATGGGTTTTAGTGTTGATGCTGCGTTGTCTAGGAAGGCTATGTTTTGTTTTTGTAGTGTTGGGAACCAGGATCTTATGGTTTCTACGTCAAGGGTCATGTAGGGATCACTCTCCGGTTACTGTAACTATTGTATTCTAGGTTTTGCAGGCCTTTATCTTGTATGTTAGGCCGTCGTAGTCTTTCTCTAGTATTTCGAATCCCTGTGCTTCTAATAGTTTTAGGAGTTTCTGGTAGGGATAGTATAGGTCTTCTCCTGTTACTACTAGTGTGTCTCCTGGATCCATTGCTAGGAGCGTGACCAATAGTTTGGCCGTGGGCTTGTCCTTACACGATCTGGCGGCTTCCAGCGTGAGCTCTACTTCGTACGTCAGCATCATCTCCCCTGTATCTTTTTCCACGGTGAAAAATTATCAAATACTATGATGTTTTATTCTAATAAGGATTTTTTAATCCACTTATAATAGAAAACATATACATAGTCATCAACCACGATATTTAATGACAACCCACGAGTACGCAGAAAACAACAATGTAGAACCATCATCACCCAACAACACCAACAACGGCAAACCCAGTAACCCCCAATAAACCAGATAACAATTACTGCAACCTTCACAACACAAGCAATGAAGAATCCACAACTCAAACCCTCAAAATATCGCTGCGAAACCCTGAATAGGAGCTCAAGTTAAGAAACACCACCGTTAATACCCGGGTATCTACCACCCGATCGCCGCTCAAAACTATCCCGCTACAACACCTACATCCGACTAACTAATAGCGGGGGTATCATTAATCCCGTCACCGATAAATACAACCCTCCTACCCATAACTCTTAGCCTGTCGATGAAACCAGCCTCTTCATCTGGCCTCATATCCCAATAATACTCATCTCTACCGAGAATTCTAGCAATCTTCTCAACATTCTCGCGCTTATCCCCACAGGCCAGTATAACGTTTTTACCAAGACCCCCTAAGAAATCTTACGAGATCATCTACTCCATCATAGGACTCTTCATCGAAACAGAACACTGCCTCGCCATAGCAATAGGCTACCAGTATCTCCTTCGCCTCGCAGACCTCGACTGGCCCAGTACATAGTTCTTATCCCATTATACACACAGTCATGGCCTTCCCCACGATCTCATAGATCACTACCCGAAATACCCATTCAAGCCCGCGGACAACAGCTTGTGCCACTGAATGCAGGCTCTGTCCCAGTTCCATTGGAGACTTTATAGATCGAGAACTGCCTTTAACCTTGTAAGTGTACCGGTCTTATCCAGCACGATGATACCACTCTCTTTGAATGCTTCGAGGATAACGGGGTCTTGTACTAGTACTCGTCTAGAGGCCAGTCTTCTCACTGCTAGTACCGTTAATTAAGCCCGAAGCTATTATGAATGCGGAAGGGCATCCTGCAAGTAGAACAGCAAGGGGCTCTTATAGGATCGGCCGGAACTGCTAGAACTAATATGTTGGAGGATCGATGCTATCAGGTATGAGGACCTTTCTAATGGTCTCTGTGTCTTGCTCTTGTTCTCGAGAGATTCCTCTGCTAGATCTACTGTTTCTTTATGTATAAGTCCTTGTGGTTCTCGACGACATCGATTTTGGTGGATCTCCTCGCTACAATATAGTGGTATAAAGGAAGCAGGAAATACTCACAAATTGTGGATAATCCTATATCAAGCCCGGTTACAAGCATAGAATACTATATGGTGCAACAAGATGGGTACGGAATTAGCTATACTATTAGGAATAATTATACTCCCACCACTAGCAACCTTCCTCAACGTGATAGGACTACTCATAGGAGGATTCATCGTGGGAGTGGTAGCAGGTAAAGGACCAGGAAACGGTGCGAAGGCTGCTTTTCTCTCGGGGCTAATAACCGGTCTACTTATGGCGGTCGCTCTAGTAATCTTTGGACCGATGTTTGGTCCACACGGGGCTGTCCTAGGACTATTCGCCGGATGGCTCTCCGTCTTCGCAGGTATTGTAATGGGGGCAATCGCTGCGGTCGGAGGCGCCCTAGGAGGACTAATCGCCGGAAAATAACCAAAGAAGAACAATCCTTCACACATACCCATACTTTACAATAATAATCCGTCTAACTTCAAACAAAACTACCCGGTGTAAAAAGCAGTGAACAAGTGTATAGAGACAATAGAAAACCATGTTAGTATAAGAAAATATAAGCCAGACCCCATACCGAAGGAACATCTCCAACTAATAATGCGTGCTGCTCAACGCGCTCCCACTGACGCCGCATTACACCTGTGGACAGCAATACGAGTCACGGACAGAGAGGCTAGGAAGAAGATAGCCGAGGCAATACGCCAACCCCACGTCTATGAAGCCGCGGAATTCTTCGTATTCATCGCAGATCTCCATAGACTAAGAAAACTACTACAATATCGTGGAGAAGATCTAGGAAAAGTCGACTTCTCTCTACTATTATTCTCTGCCATTGACGCAGGCCTCGCAGCAGAGAACATGGCTATCGCAGCTGAGAGTCTCGGATACGGGATTTGCTTTATAGGAGCGATAATGAATGCTCCAGAACTAATAATTGAACTTCTAGGACTACCTGAGAAGACTTTCCCGCTATTCGGCCTAGTCATAGGCGTCCCCGATGAGAAACCGGGTAAAAGGCCCAGGATACCGTTAGAGTACCTAGTGCATGAGAACCACTACCGAGACTACGACAACAATGATCTTCAAAGGATATACGAGGCGATGAACCCGATAACCAGGAGGGGAGACTACCTAAGGCTCATCAAGAGGTATGCGGGGCCAGGTGGATACTTTGAGATGAGGAACGAACTAATACGAGAGCTAGCTAGAAAGATGGGGTTCAATGTCTAATGTCCCTTGAACTATATGAAAGGTCGCAATCCTACTACTAGTCGCGTCTAATACGCTATTTTTATTGTTCTCAACAGAGTCAATCATTTCTATCGGGGAAGATAATGAAGGGAAAAGTAAGACTAGCAGTAATAGACTATGAATCCTGCAAACCAAAGAAATGCAGCTATGAGTGTATAAACGTATGTCCAGTTAATAGAACGCTTAAAGGAAAAGCGATAGAGGCGGATAAAGCAGTTAGAGGCAAGCCGGTCATATATGAGGATGCGTGTATAGGTTGTGGCTTATGTGTGAAGGCTTGTCCCTTTGATGCTATATTCATTGTGAATCTGCCCAGTGAGCTCGAGGAGTCAGCCGTTCACAGATATGGGAGGAATGGGTTCAAGCTGTATAAGCTCCCTATCCCGAGGGAGGGCTCCATAGTCGGTTTACTCGGTAAGAATGGTACTGGTAAGACGACGGCGATAAGGATCCTTCTCGGAGAGCTAAAGCCGAATCTCGGCGATCCTGACGCTGACCCCGACTGGGACGAGATAATTCGTCGGTTCAGGGGAAGCGAGCTACAAGTCTACTTCCAGAAGCTGGCGGATGGCAAGCTACGGACTGCTCATAAAATCCAGTACGTCGACCTCGTACCTAGGCATGTTAAGGGAACAGTAGGCCAATTACTGACCAAAGCGGACGAGCGGGGAGTGGCGAAAGAACTTGCCAAGGAACTAGGCCTTGACAAGGTCTGGGACCGTGATATAAGGAAGCTTAGCGGTGGAGAACTCCAGAAGCTCCTAGTAGCCGCTGTAATATCAAAGGACGCCGACGTCTACGTATTCGACGAGCCCAGCGGATACCTAGATGTTAGGGAGAGAATACGTGTAGCCAAGATGATAAACGAGCTAGCCAAGCCTGGCAAGCACGTATTAGTGATAGAACACGACCTAGCCGTACTAGACTATGTAAGCGAAACACTCCACATACTATACGGCGAGCCAGGAGCATACGGTATAGTAAGCCAGCCCTACGGTGTACGAGTAGGCATAAACAATTTCCTAGAGGGATACCTGCCAGCCGAGAACATAAGGTTGAGGAAGGAGCCGATAAAGTTCAAGAAGATAACCGAGGCTGAGCAAGCCGGTAAGGAGGGAACTGGGGGGAGGAAGAAGTTCCTTGAGTGGACTGATCTCAAGGTTAAGAGAGGAGAATTCGAGCTAAGGGTAGAGGCAGGAGAAATCTGGAGCGGAGAAGTGATAGGTATCGTGGGACCTAACGGTATAGGAAAAACGACGTTCGTCCTCACACTAGCAAAGAAGATCGAGCCAGTCGACGGAATGGTTCTAGAATTCGAGGAACTATCCGTGAGCTACAAGCCACAGCATGTGGGCCCAGAAATGTTCCCAGAGGACGTCACAGTACGAGAGCTCCTGCGCGAGGCAAATCCAGAGTCTATTATCCCCGGTAGCTGGCTATACCTCGAGCTAGTCAAGAAGCTGAGACTTGACAAGTTCTACGATCGTGAGCCACGCAGACTTAGCGGAGGAGAGATGCAGAAGCTAGCAGTAGCACTAGCACTTGCCAGAGAAGCAGATATCTATCTACTAGATGAGCCCAGCGCCTACCTAGATGTCGAGGAAAGGCTGAGCGTTGCAAGAATAATAAGAAGACTAACAGAGACAAGGCAAGCAGCAGCATTCGTCGTGGAGCACGATCTACTATTTATAGACTACATAAGCGATAAGCTCGTGCCCATACTGGGAGAGCCAGGTTACAAGGGCAACGCATATAGGCCAGAGAATCTCCGAAAGGCCATGAACATGTTCTTAAAAGAGCTCGGCGTAACCTTTAGGCGGGATCCACAGACTGGGAGACCCAGAGTAAACAAGCCTGGAAGCTATCTGGACAGGATGCAGAAGGCTAAGGGAGAATACTATTTTGGCTGATCAATAGCCTGGGCTAGAAACTCTTCGAAATCTGTTATACTCTCCAGGATCTCCTTGGCTTTTTTCTCACCATGTTTTCTGACAAGTCTTTCTAGACCAAGTAGAAACATGTATTGCTCATAGCTACCCACTGGGCCGCATCCCCTCGCCATATAAAACTTGGAGAGGGCAGATGAGGCACCGAAGCCTGATAGGATTAGATATGCCGATACTACTATACCGGTTCTGTCACATCCGTTTTTGCAATGGACGTATACTTTTTTACATGACTCCAGGCTCGTATAGAGATCTATCACTGCATCGATTAGCTGTCTGAACGGCTGGATAGTTCCCGGCTCAATAGGATAGCATGACTCATCGATCACTCCCGTGTTATTTGCTCTGCAGTCTGGATCTAGGCAAATAATCTTGTCGACTTGAGGAGGATCAATGCAGCCTGCCCCCGCGTAAAGTTTGTCAACTATCCTAGAATAACTCAAAGGCCCTCTCACCCATCTCCCCAGAACTACGCTAGGATAAGCATTATTATTGTATATCAATAATATAATGAGCTAACATGTATATTTATCTGGAGGTGAATAATAATGGCTCTAGGAGACATTTTGTCCAATACTATACCGGGTACCTCTATCACCGTAGGAGGCCTAATATGGGCTCTAATAGTCCTAATAGTAGGCTATATCGTTGTCGTATCGTTCCTAGCAATCTTTAAACGTAGCCTTTCAAAAATAGGCCTTCCTCCGCTCGTAGCAGGAGTTCTCACAAGACTAGTCTCCGTAATACTCTACTTAGCCCTCGTGCTCGCAGCCGCATCAGCAGCAGGATTCAATACCGGGAGCGTAGTACTAGGTCTAAGCGCCGTTATCGGTTTAATCCTTGGCTTCGGTCTTCAAGACACTATTAATAATCTCGCTGCCGGTGTGTGGATAGCTGTAACGCGTCCCTTCGATAAGGGAGACCTAGTCGAGGTCGGCGGATATCTGGGCACCATAAAAGACGTCGGGATTCTCTCCACAATAATAATTAGGCCCAATAATGAAGTCGTGTTGCTCCCTAACAAGAGCGTCTGGGGATCCCCTATAGTGAACTATACTCGGAACCCGACGAGGAGAATCACTCTAGACGTGGGAGTCGCATATGGAACTGACCTAGACAAAGCAGTTAAGATAGCACTAGAAGCTGTAAAGAATGTAGACGGGGTACTAGAGGATCCAGCACCCCAAGTAGTCATCACCGAGCTCGCCGACTCATCAGTGAATCTCCAGGTACGGGTATGGGTAAAGAAAGAAGACTATGGCCGAGTAAAGCCGGAAATCATTAAAGCAATATACAATGCGTTCAATGAGGCTGGAATAGAGATACCGTATCCACAGCTAGATGTCCATATAAGAGACATGCCCGACAAGCAGAACCAATAAGGCAAGGTCCTTCAATATAGAAGCGTGGGTGTCGGGTGAGACAGGTCTCTTCATCCCCCTCTAAGGGGGTTGGACCCGTGGAGTCTTCATCCACCAATTATACTATTTTCACTGCCCCTAAAGGGCTATATTCTCTCAAATAGCCCAGCCGTATCCGGAGAGAAATATAAAATATTGAGTAGTATGGAATTCTTGACAACCATTCTAAATTATAGGTTTTCATTTATTGGATAATGGCATGCGACTTTGTGGCCTGGGGCAATTTCTTTCAGATCTGGTTCTTTCTCCTTGCACGTTTGTTTAGCTATAGGACACCTTGGATGATATCTGCACCCGGGCGGTACATTTGTAGGATCTGCTATGTCTCCTATTATTGGGAACCTTTTCCTTATCTTTCGCTTTATGCTTGGAACGCTTGTTATTAGTGCTCTGGTATAGGGGTGCCTTGGATTGCTTAATACCTCGTCGGCTGGTCCCTCCTCAACTATTTTTCCCACATACATTACAGCGATCTTATCGCTGATTAGCTTCGCGACTGCTAGGTCGTGTGTAATGAATATGATCGCTGTATTCATTTCCCTTCGTAGCTGGTCTAGTAGTTCAAGTATGCTCGCCCTCATACTCACATCCACCATTGAGACAGCCTCATCCGCGACAACTAGCTCTGGTTCTAATGCTATTGCACGAGCTATGACTGCTCTCTGTCTTTGTCCCCCGCTCAGCTGGCTTGGGAGCCGCTCATAGAAGTCCCTTGCCGGTGTTAGTCCGACTCTTTCGAGAAGCTCGAGAGCCTTTTTCTGGGCCCTCTCCCAATCCATTATCCCGTGGACTACTAGTGGCTCCGCTATTGCTCGCCCAATCTTCATCCTGGGGTTGAGGCTAGCATAGGGATCCTGGAATATCATCTGGAATCTTTTTCTAAGAGGCCTAAGCTGTTTCTCCGGTATATAGGTGATATCGATTCCGTCGAAGACTATCTTTCCTGATGTCGGCGTGTAGAGACGGGTCACTAGTCTACCGACCGTTGTTTTACCACTGCCGGACTCTCCTACCAGGGATAGTATCTCTCCTCGTCGAAGACTGAAGCTTACTCCGTCTACCGCTTTGAGTATCTTTTTCTCTCCTTTCCGCTTGACCTCGAAGTACTTTTTGAGATCCTTAACCTCTAACAGTACTTTTTCCGGCATGACTCGTCACCACCCTTCTCACTTGTAGAGATGACAAGCCACACGTCTCTTGTTCAACCTTGTATAGGCTGGGAAACTCTCTCTGCAGACCTTCATTGCTTTGGGGCATCGTGGGTGGAAAGGACAGCCTGGTGGCGGGTTCCGTAGGTCTGGCGGGTTTCCTGGTATAGACTTGATCTCCTTCTCTCCCCATAGGTCTGGAGTGCTCTCGAGTAATCCCTCGGTGTAAGGATGCTTGGGATCGTTTACTATCTCGTCTACTGGCCCATCCTCTACTATCCTGCCCGCATACATTACTACTATTCGCGTACTCCTCTCCGCGGCGAGTGCTATATCGTGGGTTATGAGGATTATTGTCATATTGTATTTTCTCTTGAGCTCCTCTAGTAGATCCATGATTTTTGCTTGTACCACTACGTCTAGGGCGGTTGTCGGCTCGTCTGCTATGAGTATTTTTGGCTGGAGGGCTACTGCTGCAGCTATCAGGACTCTCTGTCTTTGTCCCCCGCTCAGCTGGTGTGGATAACTGTTGATCCTGTTCTCCGGTATTCCTACCTCTTTGAGTGCTTTCTTTGCCCTCTCTAGGGCTTCTTCTTTATCCGAGACTATTCCGTGTTCTAGTAATGCTTCTGCTATCTGGTCACCTATCCTGCGTAGGGGGTCAAGGCTTGTCATGGGGTCTTGGAATATCATCCCTATTTCGGGGCCTCTTATTCTGCGTAGTTCTTTCTCCGATAACTTAGCTAGATCCGTGTCCTTGTAAATGATGCTTCCACTGACTATTCGGCCTGGGGGAGGTATGAGCCTCATTATACCGTATACTAGGGTGCTCTTGCCTGAGCCTGATTCTCCTACTATGGATACCCATTCTCCTGGCTCGATTTCTAGTGAGGCGTCTACTACTGCTTTTACCGGGCCGGACAGAGTATAGTATACTATGTTTAGATCCTTTATCCTGAGTAGGCTCATCCCGTTCACCTCTCAGTTCTGATCTCGAGTTTTTCGGCTAGTCCTTCTCCTAGCAGTGCGAAGCCTAGTGCTAGTAGTGTAATCATTAGTCCTGGGAAGAATATCATCCACCATGCTCCGGCTAGGAAGTAGGATTTACCCATGTACAAGTCTAGTCCCCAGTCTGGCTGTGGGAATGATACTGTGAGACCAAAGAATGATAGTCCTGCCTCCGTTAGTATAGCGTCGGTTGATCCAAGACCGAAGACTACTAGCACGGTGGGCGCCACGTTTGGTAGTATGTGGTTAACTAGGATAACGCGGTCTGGTAATCCTAGGCTTCTTGCCGCCTCTACGAAGAGGCTCTGTTTGAGCTTGAGGACGCTTCCCCTTACCATCCTAAAGTACGTTGGCACATATACCACTGAGAGGCTTATCGCGGCGTTCTTAGGGCTTGCTCCTAGAACGCTTGCCACTGCTATTGCTAGGATTATTCCTGGGAAGGCGTAGATGCTGTCCATTATCATTGAGAGTACCCTGTCTAGTTTGCCCCCATAGTATCCGGATATGAGGCCTAGTGGTATTCCTATGCTCATGCTTATGACTGCTGCAAGTATGACGACGTAGAGGATTACTCGTCCTCCGTAGAGGATCCTGCTGAAGACATCGTATCCTAGATTAGTGGTTCCCATGAGATGCTCTCTGCTTGGTGGTAGTGGTATTCCTTGGTATTCTTCGGGTACGCTTGGAGCATCTGGTGGATAGGGGGCTATGTAGGGTGCTAGCAGGGATAGTATTGTTATTGTTAGGATTATAGTTAGACCTGTTAGTATCATTGCCTTACCAGGATATCTGCCCCGTAGAAGTCCTCCGATAGTTTCTCCTATCGTCTTCATAACGTCCCCACCTTCTGCTAGTATCTTATTCTTGGATCTATGAGGGCGTAGATGACGTCGACTATTAGGCTTATTAGCCCTACGAAGAACGCGAAGAATATCACTGCTCCCTGTATCGCTGTATAGTCTCTATACGTCACCTTCTCCAGCAGGTATGACCCCATTCCTGGCCAAGAGAACGTTGTCTCGGTAAGTACTGCTCCTCCTAGAAGTATAGCGAACTGGAGGCCCATCATGGTAACAATAGGTATGAACGCGTTCTTCAACGCGTGTCGGAGAACCTTGGTGTCTCGTATTCCTCTGGCCTTGTATGCTCTTATGAAGTCGCTAGCCAACACTTCGGAAAGATTGGTCCTTACTAGCCTAGTGTATGCACCGCTAAGCACTATGCCTAGAGTCAGGCTTGGTAGTATTAGGTGTTTTACTGCATCGATGAAAGCGGGCAGATTCCCTGTAAGTATAGCGTCCAAAGTATATATTCCTGTAATCGTATCGAGCTGTATTCTCGCACTCAACCTACCGCTAGTGGGTAGCCAGCCTAGCCATAGACCGAAAACGAGCTGTAGCATCATGCCCAGCCATGGAATGAATAGTGTATAGGCCACTATGCTGAATACCCTCATGGATGTATCTATCTTAGTTCCCCGCTTTACAGCTGCAAGAGTCCCTGTCACCAGGCCTAGGAGAACGCTTATCGTGAACCCCCATATGGTAAGCTCTAAAGTAGCCGGGAACCGTGCTTTTAGATCCTCCCATATGGGGCGGCCTCGGATAACTAGGCTTTCTCCAAAATCCCCATGAAGTATATTCCAGAGATACTCAAAGTACTGGACGTAGAGCGGCTTGTTTAACCCGAGCCTCTCGGCTAGCTGTTGTTTTAGTTCCTCGGGGATATAACGGGTTCCGAGAGCGGCTTCGATGGGGTTACCAGGTATAACTCTGAGCACAATGAAGACTAGGGTGTAGAGTATTAGTATAGTTGGGATTATCAATAGTGCCCTTGTGAGAATATATCTTGCAAGCGGGCTAAGCCTCGGTTTTCCCACCTTGATTCCCTCTAGTATTCTATTGCCTGGGAAAATAACGAGATCCTTTATATTATATATGGAATCCCTAGACCACTATCAATACACTATGTAAAAAAGTAATCCATTAATCTCTATTCCCAGATATATGATGAGTACAATTAGGAGATGATTAATCAGTAGACACAATAATAATTGGCCGAGGTATAGTGGACCGGCTACGATTCTCTAACGCTAGTATGAGATAATAGGCTGCTTTATAGCGAGGTTTCCCTACAAGGGAGACATTTACTTGGAGTATTTTAGATTCCTCATACATGCTGATATATTGCGGGTATCGAGACCATTAGCCAAACTCCAACTCTGATAGTAGTTAACGAGAGAAAAGCAATCTGCCTAGATTATATTATTAAATTTATCACATAAGCTCTAAGAGATAAAAATCCTCCTTTTGGCTAAACTCAAGTCTACTCTTCTATAATAAACATAAGAAGACATTATTGTATACCGTTCATCGATATAGCTTTCATCCTATATGACTATGGTTTACAATATACTAGGGGATTCTCATATAGAAATTAGTGTTATCGTCGATAACGGGGAAAAAGAGTGGAGGATCATAGTGGTTTAGGGCTATGTCTAGCTCTTTAGTTGTATTGTGTCATATAGTAGGAACATTAGTGGGCTTACTTTGAGTGATTCTACGTTTGGTCCTAGTACGACGTAGAGCTTGCCTTGTATTAGTGGTATGTATGGTACGTCATCTGCCAGTATTTCTTGGACTTGGATGTATATCTGCTCTCTCTGCGCCTGGTCGGTTAGCTGTGTGGCCTGGGTTAGGAGCTCATTTACTTGTGTGTTGTTGTATCCTGTGCCGGTCCATGAGTTCGCTGGCGCCTTTAGGAATGGTGTTAGATAGTTGTCTGGGTCAAGATAGTCTGGGTACCAGCCCAGTAGGCTTACCATGAACTGGCCCTGGCTGAGCTGTTCTACGTACTGGGCCCACTCGCTGCTGTGTATGTTTACAGTTATCATTCCTGTCGCTTCCCACTGCTCCTTGAGCACTGCCGCTAGCTGGGCCTCGGTGTCGCCGTAGTGAGTCGGCGTGTACCAGAGATCTATCTCTAGCTTGTTGTCTTGGCTATAGCCTGCTTGTGTCAGTAACTCTTGCGCTAGTGTTATGTTTCCGTCTCCGTACTTCTTGAATGCATCGATGTGGCTCCACATTCCCGCTGGGACAAGGCTGTATAGTGGCACTACTGTTCCCTGGTAGACTCTCTGCGCTATTTCTTCTCTGTCAATGGCCGCTGCTAATGCTCTCCTCACTAGAACGTTATCTGTTGGTGGCTGATCAGTCTTTATGACTACGTATCGGATGTAGAGTCCTGGTATCTCCATTACGTTGTATCCTTTGTCTTTTAGATCCTGTATGTCTTGCGGGTTGAGTGTTCTCCATGCTACGTCGATTTCCCCGTTCTCAAGTGCTAGTCTTAGTGCCTGTGCGTTGCTGTAGAACTTTATCACTACCTTGTCGTTCTTTGGTTTCTCACCATAGTAGTATGGGTTCGGTACGAGCACCAGTTGCTCGTCTCTCTTCCAGTCCTGTATCATGTATGGTCCGCATCCTCCCCAGACGGCGTCGCTAGCTATCTCGTTGTCTGGATAGTTGGGATGTACTGGGAAGTATGGTGGCGTGGCTACTACTGCTAGGAAGTAGCTTGCAGGAGTCTTTAGAGTGAACTTTACTGTGTAGTTGTCTAGTGCCTCTACGCTCTCGACGAAGTCAGTTACTAGCCAGGATGGGTCTCCCTTGATATTCATTACTCTTTCTATGCTTCTTACAACGTCATGTGCTGTACATGGGGTTCCATCCGCGAACTTAGCGTCTTGTCTTAGGTGGAATATCCATACTGATCCATTGTCCTGTACTTCCCAGTCTGTGGCGAGATCGCCTACTATCTTGCCTGTGTCAGGGTCATACTTGACTAGTCCCGCCATTATGTTGCTCAGAACCTCCCATGTGAAGAAATCATATGCATTGGCGGGATCCAGGTCGGTTATCTTATCAGTTACACCTATCACTACCACCTGTTCCGGTTGCTGCTCCTCAGTAGTATTGCCCTTGCCGGCGAAGTACCATGCTCCAGCAGCAACAACTATTATTATAACTAAAACAATTGCCGCCGCCATTTTAGAAAGAGCTTTTCTAGACATGTCCATTCACCCATTGTGACTTCATGTGGGTGAATATGCCCACCTATATCTTATAATAAATATTAGGCTTATATTAAAATATACGTTGGTTCTCTTCACGTATAAATACAATATAATTCTCCGCCATTATCCTTTTACGGCTGGAGGATAAAGTTATGGGTACGGGACTCCTCGAATATCTCTGGAAGCCCCTCTCTATGTTACCACCCAAAGTATCCTATACGATCGTCCATTCGTCTCCGGGCAGGCTACAAAAACCATTATCACGGATCCTAGCATCCAAGTGTCCCGAAAGCCTCAAGATAAGGATTCTTAACAATACTTTGACTAATCCCATCGGTCTTGCAGCTGGATTGAATAAGAACGGGAACCTGACTTGGCTGGGAGACGCTTTATGCCTCGGATTCACAGTTGTGGGCAGTATTTTACCCTATAGATATAAAGGGGCTGAAACCAAGCTTCTACTGAGACCTACTCCCTTATCCGCCGTTAACAGACTAGGATTGCCTAGTGATGGAATAGAAAAAGTTCTACAGAACATAAACCATTATAGGCCAAGATATACTCGGCTCGTGGCAAATATAGCTGGCCTGAGAAGAAACGACTATAAAGAACTTTCGGGACAGCTCGGCGAAGAGTTCTTGTTCGTAGAGGTAAATATTAGTTGTCCGAACACAGAAGAGCACGGTACTTTCGAGAAGCCCGAGTATGCCGAGAAAATACTGATAGGTCTTCCGGCTAGCCAACGGTACCTCCTAAAAATCCCTCATACTACTAATCGTGACTTGCTAGTAAACTACGTCGATCTTGTCAAGAAGTATGGTTTGCAGGGTATTGTAGCTGGCAACACGAGTAAAATCTGGATTCGAGGCTTCCAGGCTGGTCTCAGCGGGAGACCCATATTCCATGGAACCAAGAAAATGGTGGTGGCTCTAAGGGAATTATTGGGAGAGGATAAAATTATAGTAGCGTCTGGAGGTGTTTTCTCTGCAGACGATGCTATAGAGTTGCTTGAGAATGGTGCTAATCTTATCGAGGTCTTAACTGTCTTGCTGAGGAGGGGTCCTAGAGCTGTCTTAGATATTGTCGAGGGAGTACATAGGTATCTCGCTAAGAGGTAGACTTACTTCTTGTTCCATTCTCCTCCTCTACGACTCCATAAAACTCTTCCACTTGTATCCCTGATCTCGATTACTCTATGGTATGGTAGTGCGGTATCATCGTCCAGATATATGGCCCAGCTATCGCTATATACTATTCTGTGGCCTGGAACACATTTTACTACTTCTCCCTTATCATTCCTGTGAACATAACATACGATGAACTTGTCTTTCAACTCCCACATTGCTCTTCTTATCATAGATTTGATCGTAGCCTTACCCAGTATAATTCACCATAGCATAGTTCGTCGAGGAAGAGCTTTTATCAATAATATCTTTCGAATAATTGGAATAACGGGAGAAAATAAATAGGAGGACCCTGAGACATTCCTGTGTCATTCCTTTTTGATTGGATGACTGCCTAGAGTTTTAATCTACCAGGTAACATACGTTATTCTTAGTTTCTTGCTTGCCTCGTCGAGTAGCCTCCAGTCGTCGTAGTTTAGTCTCCAGCCTACTGCGCCGGCGTTGTCTTCTACCTGTTGTGGGTTCTTTGCTCCGGGGATCGGTATTATCACGTCGCTATAGCCTATTAGCCAGTTTAGTGCTATCTGGGCTGGAGTCTTCTCGTACTTCTCTGCCATTTGTTTTACAAGATTTGCTAGTTCAATTATTTGTTCATAGTTTTCTTTCTTGAATAGGGGATCGTTGCTTCTTACATCTTGGAACTTCTCTATGTCTTCAAGAGTGTATTTGCCTAGTACCGCTCCCTTCGCCAGTGGGCTCCATGCAAGTATGCTCATGTCGTTCTCCTCTGCGTAGGGTATGAGCTCTTTTTCGGCTTGTCTCTCGACTAGATTGTATCTAATTTGTAGAACTTCGATATCTATCCTGGATAGACAGTATCTTGCGGCTTCTGCGAGCTCTACTGGGAAGTCGCTTAGGCCAATGTAGTCTACTTTTCCTAGAACTACCAGTCTCTCTAGGGCCTTCATGTACTCGCAGGTTGGATGATTGTGCCAGCACGGTGGCCAGTGTACCTGGAGTAGGTCTATATAGTCTGTTTGTAGTCGTTTGAGGCTTCTATCCACGGCTTTGAAGACGTCGTTATACGCTAGGAATTCTCCGGGAATCTTCGTCGATATGACCACGTCGTCTCTCTTCACTCCCAGATCCTTTAGGGCTTTTCCTATAAACTGCTCGCTCATTCCCCTACCATAGATCATTGCTGTGTCAACAAGGTTTATGCCTAGCTCGAATGCCTTCGCTAGGATTTCTTTAGCCTTTTCGTAGTCTGTTACGCCCCATGTATTGCTGAATTGCCATGCTCCTAAACCTATTCTTGAGACTTTAAGGTCTGTTGAGCCTAGGATCGTGTACTCCATAGTATTCCACACCTCATAGCATCGTTATATGATTACTCCATTGACGAGGCTTTTATTTAGATAATTATATTTCCCGTAAAAACAATAAGATGACAAAACATACAACAAGAACCTAACTGTAGGTTCGCGTTATTACGTGTATATAACTATATAGAAAAGCTCTTCGAGAAGACCACTTGGAGGGGGTGACAGCTACTGTACTTCAGAGGAGACATAACCTGAATAGAGACAGTTTAGAATACTGTGACTAAGAGAGACATTATATGCCAGGCATGGAGCGTGTTACGGGATTGGACAAGGGCTGGGAAGCATATAGCAGGAGAACACGTGGGCTAATTCCTAGAGAGGGCGGGATTGCGGGAGTATGGTTTGCTAGCCTAGTGTATGGACTTCTATACAGTGTTTCCAGGGGGATTGACAGATTCGATCTCATACTCGCGGTTATCGGTTCAATATTGGTGCTAGTGTTAAGTGGTGCCGCTTGGCGGGTGACTTCGCTAAAAAGGCTTATTCTTATGATTCCTCCTGGACTTGTATTCATATATCTTTCACTTAGTACAGGTACACCAGGCATAGTATTCTTGGCTATCGTCTCTGCGCTGGCTATTATTACGCTATGGCTTAAGGAACTAGACGTTATAGTTATAGGGGGGACTCTCGTTGCCGCGCATGGAGGACTATATGTTGTTGCATCTGGTGCTCCTAGCATTGTATACGGACTGTTACCAATAGCTTATACGTTTATGACTGTTAGCCACGCCGGATATCGTGTGACAAATAGGTCGCGAAAAGCTGTGGTGTACTTCGTGTTGTCAAACACTGTACTAGTTTTATTCATTGCATACTCCTTCTTCATAGGATATAGGAACCTGGCATTATTGCTCGTGGCTGACCTCATTTTCAGGCTTATGCTATTCGCAACAGGGGTCTTCCCACGTATGAGTCCTCGAGCCTATGGATTCCATGAGGCCTTTCACAGCCTATTCTTTCTTGCATTAACAATCTTCATATAGTTATATCTGGAGACGTTATTTCCCTTTCCGAATATAGTAATAGTATAATTTAGTTGCTCAAGCATGATTATGATAGGGGTAAGAAAACTTGGATACACCCATATCTGAGTGTACTGAGTCTAGGCTGGAGGGATGTGGCTACATAATTGTTTGCAGGAAAGGACTCCTAGACATGTTAGGAAGAGAGAAGCTCCTTAAGCTGAGATACATGATGCCGGGCCAGATAGTCACAGGCGTCGACATGGAGAATGACTTAGCACTGTACCTCTATGTAAGTCCTGGTTCTATGGGTGGATTTTATCTCGAGGCTCCATTTATCTCTTTGAACAAGCATGAATGTAGTAGGAAGCTCAGAGAAACGTTGCTACAACAGATACACGAAAAACTAGGCGATGATCCTAGGATAACCCAGGTTACAATGATAATAGAGGAGAAGATGCTTCGTTGAGGAGCCGGAGATGTGCAGGGCATTAATCAGGTCTCCCACGTATGAGATCGAGATCTGTTCTAACTGTATACTTAACTTGATCTCCAAGCCTCCGAAGACTCCATTTTACATGCTATCTCTTGACGCAGAATACGGTATACTTGGCGAGAAACTAGCCGGAATCTTTCTCGGACCCTTCTATATAGAAGGAGACTGTAGGGAAAAAATCCTATCCTTAGCAGAAACCTATAGAAAAAGAATAATCCTAGAGCAACTCCATGACCTTTACACTAGAATCGGCAAAATAACGATGCTAGCCCAGATCGATCCATATTATATTCCATTATCAAGAAGCATCCTACTAGGCAAAAATCATTACTGTAACGTTATCGAGAACTACTATGAGGGCGACCCATCCGGGCTAAGAAAAGAGTATAGTAGACTTGCAGGTATTCTTGGAGTACTGGGAGATGGAAGTATAAATCTCATCGTGTTGGAAGAACTATATAAGAAGCTTTTCAACCGTATCAGAGAGTTTTTGTCGAGTACAAGTATTAGGATTCCTGGGAGGCTACTCTGGTTTCCGCTGGACGGTGAATGTAAACTAGATATCATTGATCCGGGAAATTTGATCTCGTTGCCGGAAGGACGCCTATCATTGATAGCTTACCGACCCGAAAAACTATTATCAGAACATCTAGGCGGCTCATGGAGATGTGAGCAAACTACTTTCCTAGCGAGTAGTCTCAAGTGTACAAGGAACAATGATAAGAAAACGGTTATAGCGAAAATATATGAGAAGATGCAGGTGAAATGGATCCCGGCATATATAGCTAGCCCGGCGCCTGTTAGATACCTTGTTTCTTCTAGGGCAAGACTTTCCAACGAGTACTATTGGCTTAGACGGCTGAGAGATACGATACGTACTCCCCATATATTGCTTATATCCGCGTCTCATTCTAATAGGATTATGATAAGAGAATATCTCGAAGGAGTCCCTGTCATATCTTCTCGATACAGCAAACAATGGGAAGAGGCAGGGAGAGCACTGGCAGAGATCCACTCTGCTGGATATGCTCTGGGAGATCCTAATCCTGGTAACTTCATCTATAGAGAGGGAGATATTGCTCTAATAGATGCGGAGCAGGCGCGTAGATACTCGTTGGAGGCGGGGGCCTGGGATCTAGTGGTCTTCGTAGTCTACTCTATAGTTTTTGGAGTGAATAGGAATCTTGTAGGAACAGCTATTAAGGGATATGCTAGCATTAGTCCAGTAAGGTTCCAGCGTATTAAGAAATTATTGTTGTCTGGTAAGGGTTGGGGAGGGGTCCGTTTCCTCCCTATATACTATAATACTGCAAAAAAGATTATCGAGGAAGTCGGCTAGTATAACATTAGGTCTTTGTACTTCTCTAGTAACTCTACACTAGTCTTTATATCGGCGAAGAGCTTTGAAGCAGCCTCAACGTCTTGCTTCTCTACCTTAATTCTTCCCTGGGACTCTGCGATTATTCTCGCTGGTTCAAGGAGTTGCAGAGCGTAACGTAGGCTGTGCGTTGATCCTAGCCTTGTTAGTTCTTCTAGGGCGTCCTGGCTGAGAGGGATTTCTTGTTCTTCGCTTCTTATCCTTATTATTTCGCGTATTTCGTCTGTTGTATAAGGTCTTGTGGGAATGATTAGGAGCCTGTCTAATAGGTCTCTGGGCATTCCGTGTGGTGATTCTATGTCGGTTCCTCGTATCTTCGTCATACCTCTATTTGTTGCCAGTATAATTATTGGGGCGAAATCGCTTTCCATTGCTTTTGTTATAAAGCTATAGACTTCTAGATCTAGTAGATGTGCATCGTCTATGAATAATACTCCGGGAACAAGTTCGGCTCTCTTTTCTTCTATCCAGTTCTTTACAATCTCATCTGTTTTCCTCCTAACTTCGTCGCTTATTTCCTTCTCTCCTCCAAACAATGCCAAGAGACCGGTAAATACCGCTCTTTGCGCCGCTATGCTTAGATCTATATCATGTAGGGTAAAGGTCCTTAGTATGTCCTTTGTCTTCTCAACGCTGCCTGAAGGAATCTCTACTTCCTCTGTGATATCTATGTCGTATAACTTGGTGCCTTTTCCCTTGGCTCTTCCAACTTTTCGTACATCAAGGGTCTCTGCATCGATAATTATCACATCACCCTTCTTAACTCCTAGGCGGAGTAGTTGGACAGCCACTTCTGGAGGAGCACTGAAGCTCATTGAGTCGTCCTTAGTCTCTAGAGTCAGCTTAACACCTGCTATCTGCGGATAAGGAGACCACACACTTCTCTTCCTAAGATACTTGATCTCGGTTACTACTCCTTCGAGAACTCGTCTCGTCTCCCTGACTCTTACACCTATAGCTCTACGAAGCGCCTGCATTAGCACCTCTGTCTTCTTCTTTTCAAGACTATAGACCTCGCTTGCATTTAGAGCAACAAAGGGGGTGTCTTCGCCTAATTCTCTAGCAATAGCTATTGCGATAGCAGTTTTACCTGTCCCCGGAGGACCTGCCAATAGTATGCCTTTACCGGCTAGCCTACCGTACTTTATCATTTTAACGACTATTCCGGCGGCTTCTCTAGCCTCTTCTTGGCCGACAAGGCCGCCTCCTATCTTCTTTGCTTTCCCGTCCTTGTCCAATCCTAGGCCTCTGATATGGCTGTGTGCTGCCGCGCTCAGTACATCTGAGGAGATTCTTACTTCGGCCATTTGCCTATCACCCCTTGGTTCTAAGGTGCACTTCATCTATGCTGATTCCCATTATATTGTTATCATGATGCTCATCAATGTATTTAAACAATTGTAATATGATCCATGATCCCACTATAATGCGTCCCACCATAGAGAACTACCAAAACGCTTAGAGGGGTTTAAAACCATCGCTTGACCTATGACAGGTGGTGATATACAATGAGCATACCTATAGTAATAAGAAAAGCAATCAGGCGTGGAACAAACTCAGCAGTACAGCCAGCAGCATTACCCCCGTCTATAGCTGACGAACTACTGGAGATGTCGATAGACAATCCAATCGTTTATAGTCCCTCAACACTAGAAAACAATAGGCCGGGAAGAGAGAAAGAGAAGATATATGCTAAATACGGATATCTATTGTTCTTAGGCCCATTCAAATAAGCTCTTGGAAGCCAAGCTCACGTTACATACTTCTCCAAACTAGAATAATTCTATTTTTTCCTAGAATCATTTAATTGCCCATCCCAGTATCTCTCGTTATACGGGCGTGAACTATATGAATAGTCATTATGTAGTTAAGATTCCAGAGGAGCTCTGGGGGACTCGGAAAGAGGATGCTGTAGGAACCGTTGTAGACGTATATGTTAACCCGGGGGACACCGTGAAGGAGGGCGATATCCTAGTAGATGTCGAGATTGAAAAGGCCATTCTATCTATAGAGTCTCCCATAACAGGTACAGTTATCGAGGTACACGTGAAGAAAAACGACCAGGTAATCCCTGGATCCAAGCTAGTTACATTGAAACCGGAGTAATACGATATCCTATACTTGTTGGTTAGGGGTAGAACTAGGATTGAAACCCAGGATTCGCATAAAGCCTACACCGAATATGGGCATTATAGCAAGCACACTTAGGAAACACAGGCTCCACACTGTGTGCGAAGAGGCTCTATGCCCCAATATCTCCGAGTGCTGGGGAAAGGGACATACAACATTCATGATCCTAGGAGATATATGTACACGTGGCTGCCGGTTCTGCTCAGTCAAGAGGGGAAAACCCTCTTCTCCTGATCCCAGCGAACCATATAGAATAGCATTAGCAGTAAAGGACCTTGGCCTTAAATACGTTGTATTGACAAGTGTTACTAGAGACGACCTCCCGGACGGAGGTGCAAGCCACTACGCCAAAACAATCCATCTAATCAAAAAACTATCACCAGGGACCATAGTTGAAGCCCTCACGCCTGACTTCAACGGAGTAAAGAACCATATCAAGATCGTAATCGATAGTGGGCTAGACGTATTCGCACACAACATAGAGACCGTGGAGCGACTAACACCCCTAATACGAGACCCAAGAGCAGGCTACAAGCAAAGCTTAAGGGTATTGAGTTACGCGAAAGAGCTAAATCCGTCAATTATAACGAAATCAAGCATTCTGGTAGGTCTTGGAGAGGAAAAAGAAGAGATTATACAAGCATTAAGAGATCTTAGAGAAGCGGGTGTTGATATAATTGTTATATCACAGTATCTTCGACCGACGCCTAAACAGGTACCTGTACGAAAACTATACGCAATGAAGGAATTCAAGGAGCTCGAACGAATAGCGTATACACTAGGATTCAGCTATGTCCACGCTCATCCCTTGGCAAGAACCTCGCACAAAGCCTACGAAGCCTACAAGGCAGTCATAGCTAGGAGGAGGCCTAGAGATGGCTCGTGAACTTATAGTAAGAATAGACGGCCCCTTAGACCCATACTATAACATGGCATTCGACGAAGCAATGCTTTACTATACTATAAAAGAAAAAGTAGCTATCCTCAGGTTCTATATGTGGAGCCAGAAAACTGTTACTCTCGGCAGAAGACAACCATATCCCTCTGTCCCTCCTTGGAAGAGCATACAGGTAGCTGTAACAAGGCGGATAACGGGTGGAAGCAGCCTACTACATGTACCTAGAAAGGAACTAACCTACTCTATAGCAATTCCCAGCACGCATTCTTTCTATAAGAAACATAATATAGTCTCATCCGCCCACGAACTTGCGAAATCAATAGCCCGCGCTCTAACCGGCCTAGGTTTTAATGCTCATGCTCCAGGTATAACTAGCCAGGACACCAGCAGACCCTATATATGTCTTTTAGGAAGTGGATCAGCCGACATCTATGTGGAGGGGAAGAAAGTATCAGGAGCCGCACAATATAGGGAAAGACGTGGACTTCTCCAACACGGTGTCATTTTACTAGATTATGACCACTACGAATGGACTTCAGTATACAAAGTGGATTCTAAAGATGAGGATGCTCTAATGAATAAGATTACAGGACTTAGAAGCATAGAAGACGTGGACTTATCAAGTTTAATAGAGGAGATTATAGTTCAACTATCAGGCCTGCTCGATCTAGAGGTATCTTACTCGAATGACCTAGTTAAACTAGTCCACGAATCAATGAAGTTATCTAATAATTATAGGGATCCGAGATGGGTTATACAGGGAGAGAAATTCTGGGCGCTTACAATATAGTATGGGAGCCTTTACCCCCGGGTGTGGGCTTAGCACTGGAAGAACTCATATTGCACCGATTAAACGAGCATCTTAGAAGATTCCTTCTAGTCTGGAGAAGCACCAGTAGTATCGTCATAGGTAGGAGGCTCTCGCTTTGCGAGGAAGTAAATTGTAGTAACGCGTGTATCCATAATATTCCCATATGCCGTAGGCTGAGCGGTGGAGGAGCAGTATACCATGATCCAGGTAATCTCAATATTTCATTACTAGCATATACTGGTCATCGGTATCCCGTAGACAAGGTTTATGAGTACGGTCTGGGAATTATACGCAGACTACTCTCGATACTAGGATACGATTCTCATATCGAGAATCAGAATGATATTGTTATTGGAAAATACAAGGTTTCTGGAAGCAGCGCGCTAATACTCAAAGACAGATACTTGTTCCACGCAACATTGCTTATAGAAGCAGATACCTCTCTGCTAGACCAAGTAATTGTACCTAGACTGGACAGAGTTGCCAGAGGGGAGGTTACGCCTGCAAAGTATAATCCCTGGAATCTGTCATCAATTGGACCAATGATAAGACTCCACAACGTATTACACGTATTGAAGCAAGAGATTGTCAAAGACATGGTCAACCATAGAGAACTGGTGATGATGTTGCTTCCCTATGCGTATTCGCGGGCACTCGACTATTGTATGGAACCATGTGGTAGAGCTAGCACAGAGTCCCCGGTAAATGTCTAGTCAATATATCTGTCTCTACAAACTCTCTTTGTTGATACGTTTATTATATGGTAGAAATATTGTATTGAGCCCGGGAGAAGGGAGAAACCACAAATAATGCTAACTCTGAATAAAGGGTGACGATAAATGCTATTGCCAAGGAGAGTCGAGGAAGTAGTGGTTGCCGTTCCGAGACACCTATACGACAAGACCGTAGCGAAGCTTGCAGAGATAGGCGTGCTCCACGTAGATACTCCTCCCAAAGTAAAGGGTGGTGAAGTAAACAAAGCCTACCGTACCCTATATGTGAAGATCTCGGAGAAAGCCAACAAGTTGGAGAATTATTTCAGGGTTTTGGGCCTAGAGCCTGAGACGATCAGTGGCCTCTCACTAGAGGCTGGTGGATGGGAAGAAGCATATGAGAAGATCGTAAGTCTCCACTCCGAGCTAGAGGAGACTTTTGACAGAGGAGTCTCAAGGCTTCAGGAGATAGAGTCTAAGATCTCCGAGTTGCAGGCGCTTAAGGCTGTGCTAGAACCAATAAGCCATCTCGACGCAGATATTAGGAGTGCAACTCACACGTCATTCATCGGGTATACTGTTGGATTCTACAATGAGACAAGTGTTGAAAGCGCATCAGGGTATCTGGGGAAGCTAGCAGAGAAACATGGAGTCATAGTAGCTCTAGAACCTGCCGGAGATCAAGGCATCCTAATAGCCGTCGCCGGACACCCCAAAAAGGTACGTGTCTTCATGCAACAGATCCGGCAGAGATTTACACCCATAACGATACCAGAGGATCTTCCGGGCTCTCCAAAACAAGCATATAATGAGATAAGTAGGCTCCTAAAGGAGCTCATGGATTCACACGACAGGATAGTTTCAATGCTAATCAAGAAGAAAAATGAACTAGTCCAATACTATACTTATGTGTCTGCCCTCCGCTACGTGGCAAAACTCCTCTCCAACACCGTAAATACTAGGACTACAGCGTTCTTCAGAGGATTCGTTGATACCGGGGAGCGAAAGAAGCTTGTCAAAGCACTCGATGAGGCGACGAGCGGCGCATATCTTCTAGGTAAAGTGAAGATACATAAGGCGAAGAAAAAGGTCCCCACCAAAGTGGAGCTTCCCTGGTTCCTAAAACCGTTCCACGAGATAGTGAGAATGTATGGTGAGCCTGAACCTGATGAGATTGTGCCTACTGTATTCCTAGCAGTTACACTCCCAATAATCTTCGGACTAATGTTTCCAGACGCGGGACACGGACTGCTAGTAATACTGTTCGCTCTTCTCATGACAAAGAAAGGAAGTCCCTGGAGATTCATTCTTACAACGCTAGGAGCTGTCAGCGTAATAACAGGTATACTTGCAGGAGAATTCTTCGGCCCAGTAGTCTCAGCAAAAATAGGACTATATGACTTCTGGCACCATCTAGGCTTCGAGACGCCGCCATTAGCGCAGCCAACCTTCGCGGCAGAGGAGAATCTTGGAAACGAGGTTGCAAAAGAAATCTTCTTCAGGATAGCGAGTATCAGCCTCTGGATAGGCGCCTTCATGCTATCATTTGGTACACTGCTAGGGGTAGTCGATTCATATATTAAACGAGACTATGAGGCACTACTGGCATCAAAGCTGCCAGCTTTCATATTCTTCACTTCTGTAACTCTACCCTTCCTAGTAGTCCCCAACGCGGCCGAGGCAGGAGGCATAATCAAAGAAGCAATATTCACGCTAGGATCAGCAGGAGTTCTACAAGCAATAGTATTCTACGGCGCAGTGATAGGCCTCGTATGGAAGATGCTAGGCGAACCAATTATATTAGCATTCGAGGGAGAAAACCCGCTCCATGGACTAGGATCCTCCTTCATGGAAGCATACGAGATGATAGCAATGATACTAGGAAACGTCCCCAGCTTCCTTAGAATCCTAGGACTGGGGTTAGCCCACGCAGGACTAATGCTTGGATTCACAAAACTCTATGACATACTAGCTGAGGGAGGCATTATTGGCCTAGCCATGGGAATAATAGTATACATTATCGGAAACCTACTCGTCGCCGGCCTAGAGGCAATAATAGCGTTCGCACACAGCCTCAGGCTTCACTTCTACGAATGGTTCAGCAAGTTCTATTCTGGAGGAGGAATCTCCTTCGAACCTCTGACAGCTGAAGGAGTAAAATTCATAATAAGAGGCTAAACGTAAACAAGTATATCTTTTCCAGCCACCTTATATCCTTATCAAGGGCGATGAAGACGGCTGGTATTACAGATATATTCCTGATGACGACTGACACCAGAACCGAGCCCCTATCCTTCCTAGAATTAATTTTTATATCCAAGAAATTTCAACTATATATTTGATCAGACATAAATCGGAGTATAAGTGGTACAACCGGGACACAGATAATACAAGGAGGCTGACAGTTATGCGTCCACGGTCAAGAAACGGAAGTTCTCTGTACAGGGAGAGCCTAAGAAACCTAGTGCTTAGAATACTAGCAGAAGGCCCTACTCATGGATACCACATAATGAGGAGAGTAGAAGAGATAACCGATGGAAAATGGAGACCTGCAGCCGGAACATTGTATCCATTGCTCGAACAGATGCAAGAGGAAGGCTATATCGAAATTAGAGAAGTTTCCACGGGCCGGGTCAGGGGAGGAAAAAGAATTGTTTATTCACTTACCGATAAGGGCTGGAAGAAACTAGCAGAAATATTATTGGAAAAGAGCGAAGCAAAGATGAAAATGCTCTACTATCTTATCGTAGAGGGAGCAGTATTATTACGTAACAAAGGGTATAGTGAAGAAGCAGATCAGATATGTAACATTCTTAACACCTCGACTAATCAGTTTATGGAAGAGCTAGAGAAAAGTTGCCGATAACCGGAGGCTACTCTATTCAGTCTAAGAAATAATCTCATGAGCATCAACTACTCTTTAAGATATAAGTAGATAGACATATAGGGATATCCCCTTATTCTTTCAAGGAAGTTCTCAATCCTAGACGTATCCTTAGCAATCAATACAATGTATCCATAGTCGAGGAGTTTGTGAAGTCCTCGCCTACTTGCGCCCAGCACTCGCCTATATGCTCTTCGATGCTCCTCACTTATTTGTTTTTTGAAGCGCCTTAGATAGATGGCGTTTAGCTCGTCAAATATCTCCTCTTTCTGCACTGCTATAGTGACGAGCATAGAACTACCCATAACTCTTTCAGCTTCACCGATTCTTTCAGCTGCGTGATTGAGGCATTCTTTCAGAGTTGAACAATATGTTTTTGAGAACAGTAACTTTCCTGGAATAGTATTCTTCTCATATACAGTTAATGATGATAAATACTCGTCTATTTTTTCTTTGATTAACGAATCCTGCTCATCTAGTTTATTGAGGGCAACGGCTTCTTTCATCATGTCCCAGTATTGGTCAAAGCTCTCGATTTCATGTACCGATAGTCTTGATAAATGGAGGAAGTCCCCTGCGTCAAAAACAGTTAATTTTTGATGGAATGTGTCTAGAGACAATTGTATAAGTGAAATCGTCTCGATCTGTGTAGGCTCATATCTAGTCCACTCTTTACAGTTTCCTATTTTAAATGTTCTCCCTCCAGCCTTCACAGTTATGGGAAATATTGGATATCCTTGGCTATCCATAGATTCTCCGCAACTATAGAATGCTGGCTTTATCTTTTTCCAGCCCGGGATCCTTTCCTTATCCGAAGTCAGAATAGTATCGGGTGCTATGTACATATACCATGATAAGTAGTCTGCTGGGTCCTCACCCTTTGGAACTTGATATGCTACTATTTTGTCATTAATCTGCCAGTAGTCGAGTTTTCCTATAGATTGTAACAAGTCGAGAGATTTACTCGTCCTTATACCTCCCAGTAAGCTGTTGGGTAGTACCACTAGTGGAAGACCTCCTCCTTGGAGTGAACGGGTTTTCTCTGTTATTTCTTGTACAGTGTTATAGAGGGTGATTATATTAGATAGCCTGAGCCTTTGTGCTTGGATAAGTCTTCTTTTTTGATTAAAGTCTTCCTCGTGATATAAGGATACTACTCTTGAGGGTAAACCATCTCTTCCCGCTCTGCCTACTTCCTGGTAATAATCTTCTACTCCATCGCTTGGAGTCACGTGTAGTATCCATCTAATGTTTGGAATATCCATACCCATGCCGAAGGCTTTAGTCGCCACTATTATCCTGGGACCTTGGCCTGTTCTAGAGGCTCTATAGACTAAGTTCTCGGCTTCCCTTCTTTCCCTGCCAGATAGTTGCCCGTGATATCCAATAGATTTAATCCCTGTAAGCTTTTCTATAGCTTCCGCTAGAACCTCCACGTTTGCCCATTCACTCTTCTCGCTCTTTACATAAGAGGTGAATACTATGCCGAGCCATGGATCGCTTACCGAAGATGCCCACTGAGACAACGAGATTATCGTGCGTGCTATATCATTATGCCTTTCCTTACTAGTATATTCTTTTACTTGAAATACTAGATTGGGCCTTACACTCGGTGCTCTTAGAATGAGTGGCTTGTCTACATTCCAGTCGTCTAGATGTGACTTTTCGTCTAGTGTAATTCTGATTGATAGCGGTTCCTCTTGGAAGCCGAGCTCGTTTAGGATCGATTTTAGCAATTCACTGCTTGCGCTTGCAGTGAAGAGTGTTATGGGCGGCCAGTTCGCCACCTTATAGATTTCCGATATTGTTCGGGCAGCGTGTAGATAGGAGGGCCTGAAGCTCGTACCCCATTTACTTATTGTATGCGCCTCATCAAGTACTATTAGGCTTGGAAGTCTTTTTACGAAGACCTCGACGAATGATTGGTCATAGAATCTTTCTGGTGTCACATATACGAAGTCTACTAGTCCACGCTCCATGACCTCGAGTATTGCTTTTTTGTCGCTCGGTTTGGTTGATGAATAGATTTTTACGGCTACGAATCCTTTTTCTTGAAGGCTTTCTATTTGGTCTCTCATTAATGCTCTTAGAGGGGAGACAACCAGAACATAGCCTGGCTCGATTCTGGAAAGGATAACTCCCGAGAGCTGGAATATTGCTGATTTACCCGCTCCCGTAGGTAATATTATGGATACGGGTAACGGCTTTTTTGATAGGGATGAAAGCATTATTGCTTTTATACCAGTGTATTGGTAGGGTTTTAGGCTATACATGGGGTTCCAGTGTTTCTTCATGAGTCTCTCTGCTACTCCTACTATTTCTTCGACAATATCGTATGGATCACGTAGGAAGCTTTGTTCTAGTCCTTCCATTTTGGGACCCACGAATTCGATCTTTGCATTGTTTAGTCGTAGCGTTGTCGTTACTCCTATCGCGTTCATCGAGCCTAGGATCGAGGTTATCCTCGCAGTTGATGCTTGTAGATACTCGTCATAGAGTCCCCTTGATAGAAGATCACCTAGATATCTAGGTGCCGGATATCTCTCCGGGTATAAGGCTATCTTTGGACTATTTCGAGCAAATACTTCCGGGTATAGGGCATAGACATCCCAGCTCACAATTAGGACGTCGAAGTCCTCCGCTTCAAGCTCGTCAGTTAAAATAGTATGTGATGTTATACTCTTGGCCCTTAACCTCTCATTGAGAATGTGTTTTAAAATGTATGTCGATGAATCGTCTGGAGTAATGATTAATGGTATAGTATCTTTCTTCTTTTGAGCGTTGTACTCGAGGAACTTAACTATTAACGATGCTGCTCTTGGTACATTAATTGCGTGCTCTGTGCCGTTTAGTAGCTTTATCTTTGGTGCTCCACGTATAATGACGTCTTTCTTAGTTCTCTTACTACTGCACTCCTGTTTCTCAATGGCTATGCCCCAGGTTTTCAGCTGGTCTTCATAGGGTCCAGGCCCTTTCCAGTTTCGGCAGTCTTGCTCGGACAATAGACAATTATACGTTATGTCTTTTCGTCCTCTGATATTAACACAATGAATATACCATGGTTCTATCTGTATTTTCTTATCCAACAGTCTTTTGCCTGTTAGGTCAATAGATTTTACTAGTTCGTCTGCTATTTCTTTTTTGCCGGCGAGTAGGAGTGATACAGCTGCTATTATAGGGTTTCCTCGTCGTTTCCTTAGGGATTCTATGTAGGGTCTTGCCGGTCCTTTTTGGCCATTATTATTAACAAAATATGGAGAATAATAGTTGCATGCATATTTTGGCTTATCTGTTACTAGTATTGTATCGATATCGCAGTGAATTGGTTCAGATTTTATTCCTGCTAGGAAGCTCAAATTATATGCTGTAACTGTGTCGTGGAGCTGGTAGGTTTCTATAAGGTATTTTAGCTTCTTGGATATTTTCTCAATGTTATCAATAATATTTCTTTCAGCATTTTCTATGCCTAGATGATAGTTTAGACTAGATATGCTCGGATACGCTTCTGGGAGAACCTGCAATGCCAGTTCTCTTAGATCTAGTCCCGGGCATCCCCATGAGATCAGTGTCCTTGGCCCATACTCTGCGTGTTTAAGAGGCGTAAACTGTATTTGTACATAGGATCTGTAGGGTTCTGGAAGCGTATCTGTATTGTAGTTTTCGTCGTTTATTCTTATAATTATCTGTTTCTTCCCACAGTATGCAATTACTTTATTGGCTTGTGGATTCCTTATCGCTAGGAACTTGATAACGTTGTCTACGAGCTCAGTTCTTTCTCCTAGGTCACATCCTTTTAGTCTTAAAAGGATTACTAGTTCGGGCCTGTTTCTTTGCTCAAGCAAGGGTATTATGCTTCTAGGAGGACACCAGTATTTCGCGTAATTCGTGATAACCGTGGAGAGTAGTTTGTCGTTGCATTTATTAGCGCATGTAGCTAGAATATCGTCATTTATTCTGGTATTTTTTCTCAAGAGTTCTCTTGCTCCATAGAATACTATCGTATTTATTAACGGTATTTTGGAGAATACGGCGAGATATTTGCTTTTAGGAGCTATAAAGTAGAGTATCCCAGCTATACCCGTAATGGTAACAAGTATTGCAGGTATCATTATTAGACCCGTTGCCTCCATGTCCGTGTCCCGCCCAGCAATACCTTTAGATTTAGTATACGTGTGTCATCCGAGTATTACGTTGAGACCGGCAAGGGTCTTTAACGGATAAAGGTCTCCTAACATTTTATGCTTCCTTGTTAATCTTTTTACTAGAGGGATGAGGATAATCCCATGGTCCGGAGCCTGGTATACGGCGATGGGGACTCTGGCAGGATCCGACCTCACAGCGTATAGTTAGGGGCCAGGATGATTATGCTATCATGCTCCCATATATTGGTAATAAGATAATACCTGTTAAACTATAAATGGGGTCTCGACGTTGAGAGAGTCTACTCATTTGCTGGTTGGACTCGGAGTCTCGGCTGCAATATGCAAGCATGCCTCGTGTGATACGCTTGTTTATGGGGCGGCGCTTGTATCAAGTATTCTCGTTAATGAAATAATCGACGTATTTGGTCACGAGTACTTGTGGTGGCAACGCTATCCACGTAGAATAAAGATCACTCATAGCCTATTCGGAGTAATTGCGGTATCCCTCATCGTGACAACAGTCCTCCAGATTCTCTTGGTCCATATTGGTACTAGTTATTATTCGTCTTCTTTGATTTTTTGGGCGGCGCTTTCTACAGGTATATCGCACCTAGTATTAGACTCTCTTAACCCCTCAGGAGTCTACATATGTGGAAAAAGGATATCGTTCAGGGTTGTCCGGGCGGGGAACCCCGTTGCTAACTTGATTTTCCAGGTTCTCGGCGTCTTATTGCTATGTTACGGTCTTTGCAGTTGATTCTCTCTAGTACGGCTCCCAGTATAGTATATCGTCTATGGTTCCTCTACGTTCTTCCTCGGGCTTGAAGACTGGACGTACCCGTAGTCCTATCTCAGGCTTTATTCCGGGCTTTAGATAGTGTATTAGTCCTCCCTCCCATCCTAGTGGCTGTACGAGGATCATTACTACTGGCTCCTCTAGCTGGTTCCCGTAGAGGTCCCGGTATACTTCTGTATAGTATTGTACCGTCCACTCAGTGTCTACTTCTACGAGTTCCCCTTCGCTGAAGTCTGGGCAGAAGGTTGTTGGGGGGACAATGAACTTGTCTCCGCACTTCATGCCTAGTATCTTGCCTTTTATCAATGCTTCTGCGAACTGCTTACCGTGGATTCCTGGCGTGTACACGTATTCCTCGGTTTCCTGTCTCCCCGGATAGAATATTACATCCTCATGGCTCCTAGGCTTCCACCAACTCATCTCCAGCCCCTCCGCAACCTAGGATTCTACCGGCTCGAAACACTCTATGTCGGTGACTGAGCCTGTTCTCTCATTTTCCGGCTTCCACCGAGGCTTTACCCTCATCCCGATGGCTTTGCCTGATATGACGTCTTCTTCCGTGATTCCACAGAATCTATGAAATAGTCCTGCGAACTCATAGCTCTCTTTTGTATAGCCGGGCGCATCTAGTTTTACTACACCTACTATTTCTGGCTTGTCCATTCTCTGCCTAAACGTTGATATGTAGCTTATCACGGCTGTATGTATTTCGCCTGTTCCTGGGAGTTCGACGTATTCGTTCATTGGAACATGGCAGTATTCGCAGAATGCTCTTGGAGGCACGTATACTCTGCCACAGCTGGGGCATTTGACGCCTATAATTTTTCCTTTCTTGAGCCCTTCTAAGAACTTTGTCTGTGCTATTCCTGCGCTAAAGCTGTATTTTGCGGTAGGCTTGTATCTTACGAGTCCTGGGAGACTATACATTTCGTCCCTCTTAAGATATGTTCCCGGATACTTCTTCGTCATACTACATCACCCCTAGTTTCCAAGAACAATCACTGTTCCCGCCTGCATGAGATCTCCCCATGCCTGTGCTACGCCTCGGTGGACTGGCTTCTTCACTTGCCTGGCTCCAGCCTCGTAGCGTAGTTGCCAGAAGAGTTCGGCAACCTTCATTAGACCCGCAGCCGCAATCGGGTTACCTACTCCTAGGAGTCCACCGCTTGGACTCGTGGGGAGTTCACCGCTTCTATTGAACCATCCTTCTTTGAGTAGTCTCGGTGCTTCGCATGGTCTTGCGAGCATTAATCCTTCAATATGGTGGAGTTCTTTATAGTCGAATGGATCGTATGGTTCTGCTACATCTATCTCCTTCCATGGCCTCTCTATGCCAGCCATCTTATACGCCAATCTTGCAGCATAGTTTACGTATCTCGGGAATCCTAGCTCTCTATTGTACCAGTGAGTATTGTCGAGCGTGAACCCTATTCCCTCGACCCATACTGGGGAATCTGTTACACGTCTAGCCATGTTCTCGCTTGCTAATACGAGGGCTGCGGCGCCGTCGCTTACAGGGCTTATATCTAGCCTGTTGACTGGCCATACTAGGAGCTCGCTTGAGAGAACGTCTTCTACAGTTATGTTCGCTGCGGCTTGGGCTACAGGATTGTCGAGGGCGTTTCTCTTGTTTTTCACGCTTACAAGGGCTATATCTTCTTTCTTTGCATCACACTTATGCATGTATCTTCTCATCTCCATCGCGAATATCCATATTAGATTAGGTCCTAGGGGTCTCTCCAGGATAGGATCCCAAATATAGGCGAATACTCCCTGCGGGTGTGGATGTGCGGGGCTCATCTTTTCCTCGGCTACTGCTAGTACTGTCTTGCAGTGACCGCTGGCTACATGCCACCAGGCGGCTATTGGGACCATTACTCCTGTTCCACCGCCCACATATACTCTGACAGTGGGCTTGGAGAATCCTCCGCTTCCGTCAGCCAAGTATTCTCCGTTGAGGTGTATGCCATCGAAGGCGTCTGGGGCTGTTCCTATAACTACACAGTCTATATCCTTCAAGGTCAATCCCGCATTGTCAAGGGCCATTTTCGCGGCTTCCCAGGCAAGCTCGCGTGGAGTCTCGAGGAGTCTCCTCCTGAAGAGTGTTATGCCTGCGCCTACTATCGCGACCTTATCTTTTACGTGTATATTGCTTCTCATGATACACCACCTTCTCTATCCTACCTAGATAAAATCAAAACACTGGTCGTGTACGTTGGAGGACCTCTCCAAGAGGCTACAAGTGCATTCTCTACTTCGTGATGTCTATAACCAGCCTTACCTTTGAGCTGTAGGTATGCTTCAAGAAGCCTAGCTCCTCCCGTCGCCTCTAGTAGTACTCCTATGCTCTGACTTCCACCGCTCATGTTGACTGGCATGTGCGCGTTTTTGTCTAGGTCGCCTGTTCTGAGGAGCTCTACCGAGTATCCTATTGTTGATAATCCTATTTCGTCCAGGAACAGGGGCTCTAGGTATGTGAATCTATCTTCTATCTCTATACTATCCATATCAGTTAGGTTTAAGCCCGACATCTTGAATGCTTGTTTAGCTGCTTCTCTGGCGGAGATCATGCGTCCCCAGACGTGGTGGTTCCATCCTCCGGTGCCTGTCTCTGTGCTCCATCCGATTCCTTTGACCCACACTGGGTCATCTGTGAACTTTCTAGCGACTTCACTGCTGGCTAGTACGAAGACTACTGCCCCGTCTGTGAATCCTGCGGCTTCGAGGTTCTTTATCGGCTTCATATAGTAGCCTGAGGATATGACGTCGTCGAGAGTGATCGTTGACGAGTAGCTTGCCCGCGGGTTATCTATACCGTTATTCCTGTTTTTGACGCTTACTAGTGCTAGGTCTTCCTCGCTGGCTCCTGCTTCCATCATATAAGCCTGGGCATCTATACCAGCCATGAACAATGGGTTCGGCGGCCTTAGCTTTCTAAGATATAATGGGTCCAGGGCTAGTTCGTAGATCTCCTGGAGTGTTTTTATATCGCTTTGTTTCGAGTGCGACTCTACTGCCACAATGTCGAAGAGACCTGTCTTTATCATCATGTATGCTTGTGCTATACCTTGTAATAGATCTCCTGCTACTGTAAATGTTGGTCTAAGTACTCCTCCCAAGGGTTCCGGCGCGAATTCATCGGCTATAGCAATGCCCTCCCAGAAGTCTTCTTGACACGATATGAAACCGGCGATGTCTTTTCTGGGATCTATTCCTGCCTCAGCATAGGCACGGCGTGCGGCTTCGAATACTAGTTCTCTGAAGGAGAGTTCTGGGACCGAGGGTTTGAACCCGTAGAATCCCGCTCCTATTATAGCTACATCTGGCAAGGATCAGACCCGTTTGGTTCTAGGGTGTTTATAGGGAATTAAAGAATTAGAATACTGACAATATATGTTGTACTAGAATATTTATCGCCATTGTTTTAGTATGATAATATATCGTTATTTGAGAATATGACAATATTTGATTGATAGAATTGAAAGAATTATATCCTTGATCTCATAATCTATATTAGAATTAGTGTCCGATTTTTATTTACATTATCCATATAATTATTTTTAATCAGGTGTACAAGATGTATGACGACGATTCTATTAAACTAATAAGAGACTCCGTAAGAGAATTCTCAGAAAGATATCTCTCAAGTGTAGCTGAGAAGATCGACAAAGAGAATATTGTTCCTCGCGATATCCTTGAAAAAGTCGCCGAAATGGGCTATTTCTCTCTAAGAGTACCCGAGGAGTACGGTGGGCCAGGTCTCAGCGTGTTGGAGTCTGTAATCGTAGTAGAAGAACTCTCGAGGATAAGTAGCGGTATCGGTATCATGTCTACTGTCAGTGGAAGTATGGTTCCGTTTCCTATAATTCACTATGGGAGCGAAGAATTAAAGGAAAAGTATCTCGGTACTCTTGCGAGAGGAGGCATAGGTGCTTTTGCTCTAACAGAGCCCTGCTGTGGCTCAGACGCAGCCTCTCTTGGGACCAGAGCCGAACGTGACGGCGACGAATTCGTGATATCAGGCGAAAAAATATTCATTACAAATGCTACTTATGCTGATTTCTTCATAGTGGCTGCTAGAACGGGTAAGAGAGAGGATAGACACAGAGGCATTTCACTATTTGTAGTAGACAAGTCTGACTGTGTAGAGATTAGTAAACTGGAAATGATGGGATATAGAGGGAGTGGAACAAGCCTAGTTAGATTCAATGACTGCAGAGTACCCTCAGCAAATCTCCTCGGCGAGATCAATACTGGGTTCAAGAAGGTAATGATGACTCTTAACGAGGGTAGAATAACCACCTCAGCAACAGGTCTCGGAGTAATGCAGGCCGCGTTAGAAGAAGCCCTTGAATACGCTAAACAGAGGGAAAGCATGGGTAAACTACTCATAGACCACCAGATGGTCCAATATATGTTATCGGAAATATCAAGGCTCCTGGAGACATCGAGGCTAATGGTATACGAGGCGGCAAGAAAAGCAGACAGTAGGAGCCCTGATCTTCCCCTGTACTCGAGCCTTGCCAAATTACACACTGCTACCTCTGGTGTTGAGGCTGTAAGACTTGCTATGCAGGTTCTTGGAGGTCTTGGTTATAGCAAAGAGAGTCGTGTAGAGAGGCTTTATAGAGATATCAAGATGATTGAAATAGGTGACGGAACTAATGAAGTGCAGAGAATGGTTATAGTCAAGAGCTTGCTGGGAAAGATAAGGGTGGAATGGTGAGAGATAATAGAGAGTAACGAGTTAGACCTTAATCCTCTCCCTAATATGCTTCGATAACCTAGAAAAATCTGCTAGGTCTTTGCCGCTTATTTTTCCAGAGTCTAGTCTTACAGATTCCCTAACAGCGTTCTTCAAAGCTATAAGCCCCCGTAAGGGACTTGAGCCAACGTCATCGACTGTTCTATATACTATAATACCACTAACACTATGCCTGTCTATTTTCACGACCATTAACTTATCTCTATAATAGAATAGTTCAATGCCGCTACCTAGTGTCATTGACGAAACCAGCTTATCAAGCATCTGGAGGCTAGGTCTTATCACAATACTTGTCGAGCATCCTGGCTCAAACATTGATAGACACTTTACTCCCTGCTCATACTTCCTAGCTACAACGAGCTTAGCTCCCAGCCCCGTGGTATAGAGCATACTTAGAGCAGACGCCAATGGGCTATGAGGTCTACAGGAGACAGTTCCATCACCGGTGAGCTGCCATAATGCTTCGCCGAGGAGTCCGGCTTCTATCATGGTTCTTGACCTGCACGGATAGACGTGTCTAATTCCTTTTGAAAGAAGTCTTATGCCGACAAGTATACTGGGCCATCCTACACCTAATCTCTCAAAGTATGCTCCAATGGTGTATCCAAGCTTCATGTAGAGAAGACTTTCTCCATACTCTTCTTTCAATTTATTCGAGGCTTCTATGATATATTTTGGTCTATCTAGGATACCTATAAGAGATCTAACTATGCTTCGTAGAGCTGTTAGCTGGGTCGCGAGAACAGGATCTATGTTTGAGGGAGGAAAGTATATAGAGCTAGTATTTATGTCGTCTTCACTTATCGTTTTCTCCTCTATAATCGAATCGGCTGCTAGGAGATACGTTATGGCTGTAAATAACCGCTCACAATCACCACGCTTATACATAGAGCCCATTAGTTCTGTTAACCGTTCACGGCAAATTTTCTTGGGCTTGCTTCTACGAGATGCTTGCAATAAATAGCTGAATATCTTGTTGTGCTCCTTTCTATTATCCTCAAGCCAAGAATAATAGAGGTACGAGGGAAGCTCCTTAATATCGTCAACAATAATCCTAGGAGGCCAGTCTCTCCGCGGAAACTCAACCGTTATCCTGCCATTCTCGGAATATACCCTTATACCCGTCCCCTGTCCAGCTATTTGTATCCCTATAGGCAAGTATACATTTATCCCATTACCATATGTCTCCGCTACAAAACCATATTTTGCAAGAATTCTCAACACATCATCCATAACCGCCACATCTAACCCCCGGGACCGGTTGTTAGCTAATTTCCTACTACTAGCTCCTCTTCCGTCTGGGTATAGCCCAGTGATACTATTATTTTGTTATCCCCGACATATCGTTATGGAGGATAGAGAAAACAATGACGCTCTACCTAGTGGGAGGTGGAATATCCGTAGAAACAATAACCCTAGGTTTAAGATCGCTCATCGAAGTCGTAGATAAAATATATGTTGAGACATATACCATTCCTGGCTCAGAATGGTTATATGAATTTATCAAAAAGCTTGCTCCTCAAAAAACTATCATCGCACATAGGCCCGATCTAGAAGACTCCATAAATCGGATAATTGAAGAAGCAAAATCTATGAGAATATTAATAGTTTCTCCCGGGGATCCACTAATAGCTACTACTCACCGATCGATTATTCTCGAGGCTAAGAAAAACGATATAGAATACAGAATTCTTCCCGGTGTCTCAGGAGTATGTGCTGCAAAAACAATAACTGGCCTTGACTACTATAAGTTTGGAAGAACAATCACGATTCCAGGCCCATGGCGTGGCATTAAACCGTATAGTACCTATTACTATCTTGTATCAAACCTCTGCGTAGGACTTCATACACTCCTACTCTTGGATATCGACGATAAGAGGCGTCAACTATCACCCTGTCTAGCACTAAGACAACTTTACGATGTAGAGATAGAGCTCTCCCATGAAGCTGGATACGAACCAATCCTAGATAAATTATTTTATATAGTGGTCTCACAAGCTGGATTAGCTGACTCACGGGTCATAGGTGGAAAGGGAATAGAAAAAATTTGCAGTAGTGATCTCAAAGCCCCCATAAGTATAGTAGTTCCGGGAAGACTATCATCATACGAGATAGAATACCTCGAGACCATGCATAGTCTCAAGATCCAGGAATCATCGATTCTACAAGAACGCGATTATTGTAGGATAATGAATCTAGTATCCGAAATCATATAATATTCGACTAATCTATGATACTTATATAGACTGTTCCAATAGCCCCTCTCTTCAACAATTCAATAATCCTCCTGTCAATATCCTTGGCCGACTTATTGGCTCTAATCATAAGCGTCTTTTCGTCCCTATACACGCTCTTCCTTATTATCATCCTTATATTATCTTTCAATGTCAGTCCTGGATCTCCTCTGCCAACAACTGCATCGCATAAATCTCCGACACACACTACCAAAACCACGGGCTTTGACTGCCAGATTCCCTCCTTTATCCAAATAGGCAAGTCTGATACTGAAGCCTCTGCTCTTATACCAATTATACAATCGCCTCTCGGAGTCAGGAAATCCTCTTTTGTGAATTCCAGAGTTGTCCGATGAGTTCCCTTAACATTTGGATGTCCATAGATTCTAAACTTAAACCATGCCAATGACATATTCACCTAGTTACCGGCTGTTCGCCTCTATCCTAATTCCTATTACAAGTTCAAGTATATGCATAGTTTCTCAAGCTCTTAGTTCTCTACTTCTCAATCTCTAAATCAAGTGAAAAGACATGTGTTGATGGACCATGATCGATTACTTTCCTACAACCAATTATCTGTATACTGCATGCTCCAAGTTGTCTCAACTCCGTTTCGACATCTTCACATGTCTTTGCTAATCTATAATAGTGGATTATCGCGTTGCGTCGTGCGAGTTTGCATGCTATGGGGAGAAACTGTGTTACCATTGTAGGATTATTCATTATTATTCTATCGAATCCCTCCCGTAATATCTTATCTAGTATCATAGCATCAGCTTTCATGGGTATGATAGTGCCCAATAATTGTTTCTTGTTTAATTCTATGTTTTTTATCATATAATTGGCTGCATAGGGGTTAATATCATTAGCTACTATTAGTGCCGGGGTTAATGAAGCTATGTGTAATGGAAATACTCCTATGCCGGCGAACATGTCGAGTATCTTTTCATCTGGCTTGACCTGTTCTGCAACTCTTCTTCTCTCGCCCGAGAGCCTTTGATTATAGTATACTTTCTCAACGTCTAGCTCGAATACAAGGCCATACTCCTTTACACGAGTTACAGTCTTCTTCTCGCCGGCCAGGTGGATAAGGATAGGCGTTCTATATTCTCCGCTTGTTTCCTTTTTGAGATAGACCGAGCGTATCTTCTTGTTATTAGTTACTAGCTCTATAGCTGCACGCTTGTATTCTTCAACTGGTATTTTATGAGTATAGCTGAAGATAGCGATGTCTCCTAGGATGCTGTAGGATTTAATCACGGTAGTGAGTCTCTTCATGCGTTGTTCTTTTCTTTCAAACTCGACAAAGCATGGCTCGGCATCTATTCCCTTGGATAATAGGGTTTTGAGTGCTTCGTCGACGTTTATCACCGGTATATAGACCTTATCCTCATTAGAGGCTATCTTATAATGCGTGGATAAGAGCGAGCTTGCAGAAAGAATCTTTATAGATTCATTAGCCCATCTTTTTGGCACTGCAACACAATAGGCTTCTCCTCGGGGCATCATTATTCTCTTCCCTTCTATAAGTATACCCAAGGTATTTGTCTTGGGAATTCACGAACTTAATATTCTCCTGGAAGATTATCGTTATAATTGGGGTCTTTTATAATGGAGAGAATAGGCATTGTTATCAAACCTGATAGTAGCATAGCATTGAGTATTGCCAGTAGAGTAATTAAGACCTTGCTGGAGAATAGTATTATGCCGCTGATCGAGGAGGGAAGCGCCCGTAGCTATCCCACGTTATCGGATTATGGAACTTTTACCCTAGATAATCCTCCTAAAAAAATCATTGTTATCGGTGGAGACGGGACACTTCTTAGAACAATAATGTTTCTAGGCGACCCGGACACGATTATAATGACTGTTAGGGCTGGGAAACGTGGATTCCTCCTAGACGTAGAGCCGTATGAGGCCGAGGAGAGAGTCATCGATTTTATACGGGACAATTATCGTCTAACGAGATACTCAAGACTAAAGGTTAAGGCTCCTGATAGACAGGAATATTGTGTTCTTAATGACGCGGTGTTTATCACGAAGATGGCGAAACTGGTGTCTCTCAGCATAAATATTAATGGAGAGCGTGCAATGAACCTTGACGGAGACGGGGTAATTGTGTCGACCACTGCAGGCTCCACAGCATACAGCTTGAGCGCTGGCGGGCCCATAATTGATCCTGGACTGGATGTGATAATTATTACGCCGCTTAACCCTGTCCAGCTACATCTAAGACCCCTAGTTATAAGATTTGATTCTAGAATCGAAGTAGATATCTCGCAGAGCAGCAACTCGCTCTATTTAGTTCTAGACGGCCAGATATCGCTTGACTTGTTACCAGGAGATATTGTTACACTTGAGCACTGTCCTTATCCAGCGATAATAGCGAGGTTCAAGTGGTGGGAGAACTATTATGAAAAACTATATTCGAGAATATACTCGTATCTTTAAACTCTTATCTGTGTCGATAGGCTTCATCCTGGGAAAAAGAGTTATTGAAATAATTAGAGAGGCTTATACATTTCTATCTGTAATGGTATGAAGCGTTTTCCTTTGTAGAACTTCTCTGCGATAATGTTTCCTGCAGGATATATCACTGTTATGAGTCCCGCTCCGTCGCTTGAAGCTTTCTCAACTGCTTTGTCTAGTAATAGGGTTCCCACTCTCTTTCTTCTATATCTTGGGAGAACATAGAATTCGGTTATAACTGCTTTTATCCTGGGCTTGTAGAATATTCTGTCTATCAACGTGTATACTATGAGTCCTGCTATCTCTCCTGTGGACTCATCTACTGCTACTATCACGCGTGTCTTTTCGTCGCTAAATATTTTGTCAACGTATTCTCTTACAACGGTCTCTAGGTCGTCTACAACTTTGTAGTGTGGGTCAAGTTCTTCGTTTAGCATCTTAAGTCTGGCTATTAGATTGGATACTTGTTCTTTTTCGTTTTCTCTTGCTTCTCTTACAATTATTCTCGAAGACATCTCTTCACACCTCTCTTAGATATAGGCTCGTGTAAGGCCTGAATTTACGAGATCTATAGAATCCTTCGGCTACAACGTTAGCTGATGGGAATTCTGCTGCGATGTAGTATATGTTATTATCCTTAAGCATGTCTTGTAGCTCGTCAACTAGTCTTGTTGCTATACCTTGGCCTCTGAACTGAGGTATAACATATAGTTCCTTTATGACACCTATTCGCCCTGATGCCAGCATAGGTTTTTCAATGATCTCTGCATGTATGAATCCTATTATTCTGTCTTCAAACTGGGCAATCAGTGTATATCCTTGGCCGTTAGCATATAATTCAGCAATTTCTCTTGCTCTCTCACGTGCGTTTTCGACCATGCTCCATGCAGGATCAAATTCCTCGTTGAACAGGTAGAACCTAAAGATGAGCTCCGCAAGCTGGTCTACGTCTCTTTCCTCCACCTTTCTTACCACTATTCCTGGCTCATACATTACCTACACACCTCCTACGGTTCATAATCATAAGGAGGCCTGGGTATCAGTTCAGAGTCCCACATTAACTGGTACTTTTTCCTTGTAAGTCCAATGATCTCTTTTGCTCTCTCGTATTCCTCCTTGAACGTAGTGGTTCTTCTAGCTTTGCCCTCTTCTACAGCTTTCACTGCTACTGCAGCGGCAACTCTTGGATAGACGTCCCATTCCTCCATTGTAGGTATAATATAGTCTTCGCGGAGGCCTTTTTCTCTCGCATACTTGGCTAGTTCCTCCGCAGCCGAGATCGCCATGGTATCTGTTACAGTGGTGGCTCTTACGTCCAATACTCCTCTGAAGACCCCTGGGAATACAAGGCTGTTATTTACCTGGTTGGGGAAGTCGCTTCTACCGGTTGCAACTATTTTAGCTCCCGCTTCTTTGGCTTCCCACGGCCATATTTCTGGGACGGGATTAGCTTCTGCAAATACGATAGCGTCTTTAGCCATCTTAGAGACCCATTCTTTCTTTATGACGCCCGGGCCTGGCCTGCTGGCCGCGACGAGGGCATCGGCTCCTTCCATTGCTTTTTCGATGGGCGCGCCCGGTGGGAGTCCTCCGCCTTTTGTCTCTACTGCTACTTGATACTTCCATGGATGACTAATCATGAGCTTGTCTATGTCAAATCTATCTGGGTGTAAGACGCCTTTGCTATCTAGAACAACCATGTTCTCTGGTGGGACCCCATAAATTTTTAGGAGCCTGTATAGTGCTAGGTTCGCTGCTCCTGCTCCGAATATAACTATTCTGCTCTTCCTCATGTCTTTCCCTACATAATAGAAGGCGTTTATCAATCCTGCCAATGTTACCGCTGCTGTTCCTTGCTGATCATCATGCCATACAGGTATTTTCAGTCTCTTTCTCGCTTCTTCCAATATATAGAAGCACTTTGGACTTTCGATATCCTCAAGATTAATACCGCCAAAAGTGGGCTCAATTAGCTCTAAGAGCTCTAAGAATTTTTCTGGATCCCTAGCCCTGTGTACTAGGGGGACCGCGTCTACTCCTCCAAGATACTTGAATATTAGTGACTTACCTTCCATTACAGGATAAGCTCCTTCTGGCCCGATCTTTCCTAGGCCTAGGACTCTTGTTCCATCGCTTACTACAGCGATGGTGTTCCATCTACTGGTTAGCTCGAAGCTTAAGTCGGGGTTTTCAGCGATTCTTCTACTCGGTTCTGCCACTCCTGGGGTGTACCATATTGCGAAGTCTTTGATCCTCCTAACCGGTACTTTGGGGATTGTTTCTATTTTTCCTCCATAGAATCTGTGGAGTTTGACGCTCAAATCATACCAGTCTACTTTTGGTTTTTCCTCTGTCAATATTCCTCGCCCTTCCTACACAGATACTAGTCTCTTGTCGAATATTATTATAGACACTAGTCTTATTTATAAAAAGAGTACTACATGTATTTACGCTTATAAGATAACAGAGAGATCAAGCCCGATTAATAGACTCGCTAATAAATTGTTATTTTAGTAGGAAAAACTGTAATTAATAATCTATATCCTATTGTTGATCTACAAGTATATTTCTAAACTTCTCTCTTAACGCTCTCTTGTTGATCTTGCCAACGCTTGTCATCGGTAATTCTTCTACTACTATTACTTTGTCTGGCAGCCACCATTTTGGTATTTCTCCTTTCTCGACGTAGTTCTTCATTAGATAATTGTTAATTTCTTCAGTAGTGATTTTATCCTCCCATCCTGGCTTAGGGACAATTATTGCTACTGGTCTTTCCTGCCACTTTGGATGATAAGCCGCTATAACCGCTACTTGACCTACACCTGGATGCCTGCTTATTGCGTCTTCTAGTCTAACGCTACTTATCCATTCTCCACCGCTCTTTATTACATCTTTGTCTCTATCCACTATTACTATGCTGCCGTCTTCATACCATACAGCGATATCTCCTGTGTGGAACCATCCTCCCTTCCAGGCTGCCTCTGTTTTCTCCTTGTTCATATAGTACTCTGGAGTGACCCAGGGTGCTCTTACCACTATTTCGCCCATTGTCTTTCCATCTTTTGGAACTGGTTTTCCTTCTGGATCAACTACTCTTAGATCAACTAGCGGTATTGGCCATCCTGTTCGTAGAGCATAGTCGAAGTAGTTTTCTTCTGTTACGTCTAGGTACGCAGGAGGCGCTGCTAGCGTAAGTATTGGTGCAGTCTCTGTCATTCCATAGCCTACGAAGATCTTCATTCCCATCTTCTTTGCTAGCTCTGCTAGGCCTCTCGGGAGTGCGCTTCCACCGTTCACGTAGAGGACATTAGATAGGTCGTATTTCTGTGCGTCTGGGTGAGTTAGCAACATATAGAGTATTGTTGGGACTCCTGCCATGAATGTTACTTTTTCCTCGTGTATGAGTCTGAGGATTACTCCTGCATCTAGTTTTCCTGGATAGACTTGTTTCATACCTAGGAGTGTAGCAATATAAGGTAGACCCCATGAATATACGTGGAACATTGGTACTAGGTGGAGTATGACGTCTTCTGTTTTAACGCTTATGTATCTGCTTATTGTCGAGAGATGGAGTGCTCCACTCATGGCATGAAGGACTAATGCTTTGTGGCTATGATACGCTCCTTTTGGAAGCCCTGTTGTACCACTCGTATAGCCCATGGCTGCTGGCTGATCCTCGCTTACCTCTGGCCATTCATACTTTGAGCCATATGTCTTTAGTAGATCCTCGTAATGGTATGTTTTAATGCCTTGGATCTTGTCTGGGACAGAGTCTGTGTCTACAACGATTATTGCTTCTAGACTCTTGATTTTTGGAGCTATTGCTTCTATTAGTGGTAGAAAGTCGCTGTTTGTTACAACTACTTTGTCCTCTGCCTGGCTCATAACGTATACTATTTCTGCCGGAGCTAATCGTATGTTGACAGGGTGTAGTACTGCTCCCATCATTGGTACCGAGAAGTAGAGCTCGTAGTGCCAGTGCGTGTTCCAGTCGAGTGTTGCTACTCTATCTAGTTTGCCGATGCCTAGCGCCGCTAATGCGCTTGCTATTTTCTCTATTCTGTCTGCCGTCTGCGAGAACCTGAACCTTTCTACTCCCTTCTTTGTCCTTGAGACTATTTCCATGTTGTAGAAGAGTTCTTTTGCTCTATTGTATAATGAATGAAGGGTTACCTCGTAGCCAGGTCTCTGAGGTAGTTTCTCCGGTAGTCCCATTTTATTCACCCACTGTTAGGACACTTTAGCATCATATTATAGTATGATCCATTAGTGTTTTTTATAATTTATAGGAGATAGAATCATTATTATTAGATTAAAATATAATAGGTAAAAATGAAGTTAATGAAGTTTTTAACTCTTCTATTTAGTAGATTATTTTCTTATCAGTACAGCAGCGACACCCGTTATTATTAGGATTAGTACTACTATTGCTACCATAATTCCTGTATTGTTTCCGCCCGCTTCCTCGGTTGTGGTTGTTGTTTTTTCCTCTGTTGTCTGCTGAGCGGTTGTTGTAGTTGTTTGCCCTGGTGTTTGTTCACTTGTAGTCGTAGTGGTAGTAGTTTGCTGTGTAGTAGTTGTAGTAGTCTCCTCTGTGGTCGTAGTAGTGGTTTCTACCGGTGGTTCTGGACCCGACAATGTTAGAGTATACGAGTGGCTCGCCATGTGTCCGGCATAGTCGACTGCTGTTATATTGATTGTTACGTTTGTCATGTACTGGCTTACTACTGCGAAGGTTAGTAGATACGTTGATCCCGAGTAGCGTTTCAAGTTATACTGTACTACTTCACCGTGCTCGGCTGTCACTGCTCCATATACCTTTTCAACACCCCATCCTTCATCTGAGACGTCGATGAATACTTTGATTGTCCTATTGATTGCTGGTGCTCTGGGCAGTATTCTCTTCAGTTCTATTGTAGGTGGTGCTTGGTCTTCCACTGTGTAGAGGACGTATTTTAGGTAGCTATGGGCAGGTAGCGTCATGTTAAGGGCTATTGCTACTCTGCCTACTTCATGTAGATATTGGTACCCTAGCATTGATATGTTCGCTCCACCACTGCTTTCAAGTACTTGTAGGTTAACAGGAGCGTTTTCCGGCCATGGGAGTGTTATTACAAAGGAGTTGCTTATATTGATCGGATCATACATATTCTCGAGAGTCATTACGATTCCTGTTGATCCTTGGTCTATTGTACCGAAGAAATAGGTGTCGTCGAAGAGGTCTTGTCTCCAATTCTCAGTATATTCTGGCTTCGTTATCGGTATCGAGTTATATACATCATATCTGCTAACATTACTGTATCCAACAAACCACTGCCATGCATATGGGTATGATATCTCACCTGTTGTAAGGTTGAGCTGATCGACTTGTAGGCCTTGATAGTTTCCTGTTCCGTGTGATAGAGTTGTTGTTGTCTGGAATAGGGTTGTCGTGTTGGTTCTTGTTGAGTGATATGCCACGTATTGGTCTCTATGTATATGACCTGCTAGTACAAGTGTCACATTATAGTCTTCGACGAGCCTGAGAAGCCACCTTGTTTCTGTTATATTTCCTCCCCAATAGTAGCTGATGATACTGCCTGATACGCTTCGTGGATCCCCTAGTAATGGTGAGTCACTTGTACTGTTTATGTATACTTGGCCTTGATAATAGAATACTGGATGATGCATCAGCAGTATCTTGTATGGAATATCAGAGTTGTTTTCAAGTATTTCTTCGATCTTTACCATTGTTTCATAGTATGGATGCCCGAGTTCTCCGTCTGTGTTAACTAGAACAACGAGGATTTTTCCTCCTATTATCCTGTATGCAACTGTTTCTTCATAATATTTAACGAAGTTGTTATTTGGATAGTCGTGGTTACCTGGGGACATGAACATTGGAATATTATACGCGAAAGAATATCTATAGCTTAGACTGTTAATGTATTGCGAGCTCGCCTGAGTATCAGCTTCATCACCTGTATTTAGGATCATGTTTACTCCTAGGAGGGAGGACATAAGGTATCCTGTGAAACGTCTCTGCTGTCCCGTAGCCTCGTCCGGGAATCCGGCTCCAAAGTGTAGGTCTGTCATGTGTATAAATCTTATGATATCGTCTATGCCTGTTATGACCCAAACAGATCTCGGTAGTATAATTTGGTCGTTGTTTGATAAGTTAAATACTAGATCATATAGACCTCCTATAGTATCTTCCGGTATTGTTATATTTATTTTCGCTCCATTAGTTTCGTTCCCGTACGAGACTACTGTACAGCTGATTGGTTTTCTTATAACTACTAGCTGATTTTCTTCGAGGAACGCTCCTAAGAGGTAAGCGTTAGTTATGTTAATAGGGTTTCCTTGATCGTCGAGTAAGGGTGTTTTCAATATGGCTGTGAAGCTTTCTCCAGGGGCCAGTACTGCTGGGAGAGCAGGCCCTATATTGAGACCTGGATTAGGGAACGCAGCTGTGTTAATGTTAGGTATTATAGGGTTAAACTCTGTGTCTTCTGCTGTTGCATTAATTATTGATACATTGTATGAAACTGTGCCAATTATTGGTATTATAAACAATAATATGAGAAGAAGTGTAATTCCCCTGTTAAAGGTTTTTTTCATGACGTTAACCCCGCCTGGAAATCTTCTGGTTAGAAGTATGCCTTGAATAGATTTATAAGAATTAATATGATAATTACACGTCGATGTAAAATAAATTTAACGTATATTTATTTAATTTATAGGAAAAAAAGAGATTTTTATTGTTACTTCCTTAATGCGAATGCTCCTGCTATTATTATGATTATGATTACCACAGCAGCTACTACTAGTCCTGTGTTTATGCCACCCTCCCCAGCGGCTTGTTGAGTTGTAGTAGTTGTAGTTGTTTGCCCTGGTGTTTGTTCACTTGTAGTCGTAGTGGTAGTAGTTTGCTGTGTAGTAGTTGTAGTAGTCTCCTCTGTGGTCGTAGTAGTGGTTGTGGTCTGAGTTGTGGTCGTAGTGGTTGTCTCGTTTGTGGTCGTAGTAGTCTCCATCGATGGCCAGATCTGGAGTATTAGTGTGTTGAACCAGCTTATCATATTGGTTACATACTGTGGTCCATCAAGCTGTACTCCGTAGTACTCCCATGCGAATCCTGGCTCGTAGTCTCCGTAGGGTGACTCACCACTTACGACTACTAGGCTGTGGACGTCTTCCCAGTACTCTGCGGCTAAGAATACAAATGTATGGTTGCCTGAGCCTTGTCCGTAGAATAGTGGGTCATATAGCATCGGAGCCGGTTCATTGTTGTCTCCTATATATGCTGTATCATAGGACCATAGTATCCTAATTAGACCAGGGAACGTCTCGTTTGTTATGTCGTGTGGTGTTCCAGTATCGTCTACCCATAACAGTGGTGCGGGACCGTGAGCTAGTATTGGCTTAGTAATGTTCTGACTTATTATAGACGTATCCAGCTCGGGGTAGTCGTCTACTGCCATGTGGACGAGTACTCTGTAGAATCTTCCACAGTTGTGGTAGTCGTCGTAGAAGCTAGCATATTCTATTCTTAGCTTTGCTCCGATATATTCGAGAAGATCGTTGACGTATTCCTGGGTCTGCCATCCGCTACCATAGTCGCTGTCTCCGGCGACCCATAGTACTTTGTTCCCGGAGACAAGCCAGTTATAGATAGCGTCCATTTCATCTGGGCTAAATCCTACCGTTGGCTGCCCTAATATGAGCACGTCGACGTTTGAGAGATTCTCAGGTGTTATCGAGAGGTTCTGGCCGTCGAACACTACCCAGTTTACAAAAGTAATATTTGACATGATATAGTCTAGGTACTTGTCGCTTTCACCGTGGCTTAAATCGACTGCTACCGTTATCGTGTTGGTTGTCTGCGCTTTTGCCGGCATAGCTGCTAGAGGAGCAGTTATCGAGAGGAGGAATAGGCTTGCTACGATCAAGCCAAGCTTTATGTTTTTATTCAAACCATATCCACCCTTCAAGGTTTCTCGGGTAGATGATTACAAGGCCTTGTCTTAATAAACCTAGTCTCTAGGTTTACAGAATCGTTTAAATGAAAAACAGTATTAATCAAGCTCCTATGTTTTATTTACAGTCCATGTGCATGATTATTTATATTGTAGGTTGGAAGTCGTTTTATCTCGAGGGAAAAGGAGATGAATAAACTCCTGACAGGTATATTCATGATAATTCTAATCTCCATATCGAGTCTTGCCCTCCTAGCTGCTCCCACTGCAACCGCACAGAGCGAGAATTGGCCTTGGGGAAATGCGCCTGAGCCATTTCCATGGCTTGAATACTTAAAATCACTGCCACACGAGTCAAACATAACACTAATCATCATTACGAGACATGAAGCCACGATCACAGAAAAAGTTAGGGCTGAGTTCCTTAATAGCCCAATAGCAAAGCAGCTTGGAATCGACAATATCAGGTTCGTTAGCGCTGGTCCCGAACTCTGGGAGTCCTATATACAGAGAAGTATAGAGAGCGGTACTCCTATCGATATTGCATGGGGTGGAGGACCAACACTCTTCAACTTTATAGATGAAAAAGGATTTCTCCAGTCCATAAACCCTGAGATTAACCCTGCGTATTACGCTGTTCTCTATGAGATGTCGAAGATACCAAAAGAAATCGCCGGCGTATCCACAATAAAATATGGTCCCGACGGCTCGGTCCACTGGATAGGGGCGGCAATAAGTAGCTTCGGCTTCACTATAAACCATCAACTCATCAATAACCTAAACCTACCTGTACCTCAGACGTGGACTGACCTTACCAAACCTGAATACGCGAAACTATTGCCTGACACCCCTCTAATCGGAATCGCCGATCCAACAATGAGTACTAGTAACACAAGAATGTACGAGATAATACTTCAAGCCTATGGATGGGATCAAGGCTGGAGAATACTTACACTAATGGCAGCAAACTCAAAAATATTCGATAGCAGTAGCGGTGTAAGAGATGCAGTTATTAGAAACGAGATAGCCGCAGGCATTACAATTGACTTCTACGGATATACTGCAATGCACCAGAACCCCAACTGTGAGTATATCCTTCCGCAGGGAGCAACCATAATCAACGCGGACCCAATCGCGATCATTAACGGCACAAAACACCCTGTACAAGCCGCTGCTTTCGTAGCATGGGTTCTAAGCCAGTACGGAGGCCAACAGATATGGCTTGATCCCGACATAAACAGATTACCTATAAACCCAGAAGTCTTCAACACAACCGTAGGACAGGAACGAACTGATCTAAAACAAGCATACGAGTTGGCAACTACAAGCCCCGGAATAGACTTCAACGACACACTAGCACTTCTCACAGAGAGAGCAATGCAGTTCTACTTCAAAGCAACACTAGTCAACGCACACGATGATCTACAGGCTGTATGGGCACACATAGCAAAGGCCTATCTCAACGGCGAAATCAATGATGCAGAATTTAATTATCTAGTCCAGAAACTAACTGATCCAGTAACATTCACTGATCCCGTAACTGGCGAGACAGTAACATTCACACAAGAGTACGCTATACGGATCAACGACAAACTATCCGATCCACAAATATATCAGAGCCTCATGACGCAATGGGAAGAAAACGCACGTGAAAGATACCTAAACGCATACGATCTCCTAAATCAGATACTTAATGGCGAACTAACAATAACAAGTGGACAGCAAACTGGGGGAGCTGCAACAGGTACACAAGGAGAAACCCAGACAACAACTGAAGGAGGATCCATAGGCTCTACACTAACCAACAATATTACATTAATAATCGGAATTATAATAATAATCGCTGCAGCATACTTCATACTTAAACGCTAGAGAACTAGAAAAATATAGATTTCAACCCTTTTTCCCTCCTCTATAGTTATCCTGCTACGAGAAGACAAATTATTCTAGAGGCTAATACCCGCATATAATAAAGATACTCGTCTCGGATCATGATATTCTATTTAATCCCTCAGAGTCCAAGTTATGGGTCATGGTCTGGGAGAGGAGGGCTATGGCGAATGCAACTAACACTACTGACCATTACAAGATAAGGGATTTACTGCTGGTAGGATTAATCGGCGCAGTCCTCTACTATATAGGAGTGAACTATAATATCCCCGACTTAGACCTAATAGCCTGGATCCTTGCAATAATAATCCCTATATCTATGTATAAAAGAGGCCTAGATGTAGAGAAATTAAAGTATAGCTTCTCGCTAAGCTTCCTCTCGATTGTCAGTTATTTATATGTCTTCATGGTACTTCTCTTAAGACTACCCGGGATTCCAAAAGCCATCTCAATACTACTAACACCCATAGTAGTGGTCTCCTTTGTTTACTCGGTAGACACTTATCTAAAGAAAAGAAAAACAGCACGTCAAGAAATCAAATTACCATTCTCGAAAAAAGTAAAGGCAACACTGTACTCGCTTGATACTCTAGTTATAGCTTTCCTAGTTATCGGAACAGTAATGCTAGTAGTATTTCTACTAGCTCCGGTCCTAATAATGCTATGGAATGCGTTCATCACTCCGCCTGGAACACCGTTCTATGAGAACTTCAAGACTATATTTACTACTAGAAAATATATCAGGCTTATCACTTTCGGCGAATCGCCATGGAGCTTCCAATATATAGGCGACGAGAAAGTTCTTGTCATAACCGGCGTTAACTATGGAGTACTCTTAAACAGCCTTATCAACAGCGTGATAGTCACGACAGTAGCCACAATACTAGGGATAATAGTGGCATTCGTATTGGCCAGATACAGGTTTCCAGGCAAGACCTTCCTAAGGATACTTGCACTTGTACCCTTGTTCGTCACCCCCTTCATAAACAGCTACGTTATAAAGATCTTGTTTAGTGCAAGCGGACCCATATCAATTATAACCAAGAACCTGTTTGGATTCGCAGTACAAATCGACTCACTGGCCGGTGTGACAATCGCCCAAATCATGGCATTCTACCCAATAGTTTACCTTAACGCATATGCCAGCTTCTTGAATATAGATCCTAGTATGGAGGAACAAGCAGAGAATCTAGGAGCCAAAGGATTCAAGCTATTCTCGACTGTAACACTACCCCTAGCCCTTCCCGGCATAGCGGCAGGCAGCATAATCGTTTTCATATTCAGCCTCGAGGATCTAGGAGCGCCCATAGTATTCCAAGAAAGAAGACTAATGAGCTACCTGATATACAGCGGGTTCACAAGTGAGACCGGAGTCATATCGCCCGAGCTCGCAGCGCTTGGATTCGTCATGCTGTTCCTAGCGGTAGTAAGCTTCCTAAGTATCAAAAACTACGTTGGAATGCGTAGCTATGCCATGATTAGTAGAGGTGGAAGATGGAAACCTCGAGAAAGAAAACTAGGAATAAAAGGCTTACTCGTAGTGTATCTTATACTACTACCACTTATTATTTGGACAGCAATGCCACAAATAGGGGTAGTGCTCCTAGCATTCAATATGATGAGTCCAACCGGCTTCTATATACATCCAGAGCAGGCTACACCAACATACTTCCTAGAGCTATTCCAGAACCCCAATATCTTCATATATATCAAGAACACTATCACATATGCTCTAGTAGCCGTATTTATAGCTACTACACTATCCATAATCATAGGATATGCTGTTAGCAGGGTCAAAATAAGATTCATAACCTCGGCCCTAGACGCTCTCTCGACAATACCAATAGCAATACCTGGACTAGTAATTGCCCTAGGATACTACTTCTTCTTCGCCACACTGTTTAAGGGAACGCCACTAGACCCTACAAGTGGGCCAACTGTGTTCCAAGCATGGATAGTGCTAATAATAGCATATAGTATAAGAAAGCTACCATTCGTAGTTAGAAGCGTATTCGCAGGATTCCAACAGGTCCATGTCGCGCTAGAAGAGGCAGCCCTCAACCTGGGAGCAACAAGGAGAAAAGTAGTCTTCGGAATAGTACTACCATTAATCCTTGCCTATATTATAAGCGGAGCAATCATAGGCTTCATCTATATTAGCACAGAGGTAAGCACAAGCATAACCATAGGATCCCTAAGATCCGATCAGGCACCCATGACATACTATATGAAAAATATCTATATTGGAGGCCAATTAGCAGGGATCCAATACGTGGCTGCAATGGGTGTACTACTCATACTCTTCCAGCTACTCGCAATACTTATAGTCATACTAGGATTAAAGCAGAGCTACGCCTTCATAGGTGCGTAGCGATGACGTCTTCTAATTTTTTACAATATACAAGAACACCTATGCATAGGAGGGAGGGAGAAAACGCTTGACAAGAATCAAGCTAGAAAACGTGACAAAGGTATTCGGGAACACAATAGCTGTGGATAACGTAAGCCTTGAAATAAACGAGGGAGAATTCTTCACAATCATAGGTCCAAGCGGTTGCGGTAAGACGACAACTCTAAGAATAATTGCTGGATTCGAACTCCCGGAGCAGGGCAAGATATACTTCGACGATCAAGACGTCACGTATCTCAAACCATATCATCGAAACACAGCAATGGTGTTCCAGAACTACGCCTTATGGCCTCATATGACTGTATACGATAACATTGCATATGGTCTTAGGCTCAGAAAAGTCCCAGAAGAAGAAATCAAGAAAAGAGTCAAGTGGGCTCTTGAACTAGTAGACCTAGAGGGCGTCGAGAAACGTTATCCATTACAATTAAGTGGAGGCCAACAACAGAGAGTGGCCCTGGCGAGAGCCCTCGTCGTTGAGCCAAACGTCCTTCTACTCGATGAGCCCCTAAGCAACCTAGACGCTAAGCTGAGAGTCGAAATGAGAGAAGAAATCAAATCGCTCCAGAAACGATTAAAAATAACAACTGTATATGTAACACACGACCAGCTCGAAGCATTAAGCATGAGCGACCGGATAGCCGTCATGAACAAGGGTAAAGTCCTGCAGATCGATACTCCCACAAATCTCTACTTCAAACCTAACAGCTTGTTCGTAGCTAGTTTCCTAGGCAGGAGTAATGTTCTAGAAGGACGTGTTACCGGTACTCTGGACAACAGCATGGTGAGAGTATATGTAGATCAACTAGACAAGGAACTAATAATATACACGCATGGCGGAATTGAGACCGGAAAAGTGCATGTTGTTATAAGGCCAGAGAGCTTCGAACTAGTAGAAGACCTCGTTGACAGAGATAACATTATAGAGGGAATAATAGAGGATTCAATGTTCCTAGGAGACAAAATAGAAGCCAGAGTAATATCCGGCCCGGCAAAACTAACTATCTACTTGCCCAACAAGACAATTGTAAGACAAGGACAAAAAGTAATGCTTCATATACCTCCTGATAGAATGGTGGCCCTGCCCGCATAGGCTATTTTTCCTATACCAAAACTATACTATTAAGCCTACTAGAGATAGTCTCTTAGCTCTAGATACTCTATAACATCAGTGATCATTACCCGGGCCGTTCTCCAAGCAGGCCCCGCCGGGCCCTCAATAACTATATTCTCTCCCTCGACTCGGAATACAATCACGTTGCCCTCTTTCTCAGCCCTATACAAGGGATCATCCATAGATACCTTGGCAGGATACACTTTGAAAACTTTCTTCTCTAAATCCGCAAATGCTACTTGTTTCACTCTGAATCCCTCATTCAATGCTTTTCTTATTTCTTCCTCGCTATACTCCTCTATAGGAGTTCTATCTACCTCATCTATGCTTATCCTTATCCCGAGCGTGTTAACAAGAATAGTTATCTTGGCGGCAGCGTCCAGACCATGAGTATCTACAGTATGATCTGGCTCTAGGAGCTTCGCTTCTTTAGCTTTTTCGATAGCCTCTTCAAAACTTAGACCTTTCTCCACGAGACCAAGGATATAGTTTGATGACGCGTTTAGGACTGCTCTTATCGACAACACGTCACGACCCCTTAGACCTTTGGCAGAATCTATAGCTGGCGTGCCTGCTGCTACCGTAGCCCTATATCCTATATATACTCCTCTTCTCTTAGCGTAGTCCATTAATCCTTGATAGTCTCTGGCTAATACAGTCTTATCCGCGGTAATTATAGAGATCCCTGCTTCGGCAAGAGCCTTATAGATAGTGGTGTTCGGTTCGCCTGTTTCGTATGAGGGCGGCATAACTATCATAGCGAGCTCGGCTCCTGTAAGTAGAGCGCCTTCTACAGATCCTACCCCTGGCCTAAAGGATGGATGCTTTTCAAGCTTCTCGTCTTTCTCGATCAGCCTCAATAGGTTTACCTTATCAGCTGGACCGCCGACAAGTACAGAGCCCTTACTGGCACTGACTCCTACTAGTTCCATACCATATTTTTGTCCTTCTCTAAGTACAAGCTTCACGAGTTCCTTGCCTACATTACCGAAACCCACCACGAAAACATTTACTTCGACCATAACATTGAGCACCAATGATAAAGGTACCTGTCCTAGAATTATATACAGTTACTAGAGTTAGGTGTATTTTGTTCTAGCCCACACAATGAAATAGATAGAACTATACGAATATAATATGGAAGGGTGACGGCAATTGACCGATCTAAACTTAGAAAAGACATTCTATGAATTCATAAAGACAATTGCCACAGGGATTCCCGAAGATATATACACTACGATAAAGGGCGCATATGAAAAAGAAGATAACCCAGTCGCAAAAACACAGCTAAAAGCAATCCTAGAAGATATGGAAATAGCATGCAAGAAGAAGAGACCAATATGCCAAGACACGGGCACTCCCTATCTGTGGATCGAGATAGGAGAGGACTTCCCAGTTAAATCAACAAAGGTCATACAACAATTCACAAACGCTCTAAGAAAAGTAACAAAAGAAGGATACCTAAGACCCAACGCAGTAGACCCGCTATACTTCAAAAACAGCGGTGACAATACAGGAAGATACATTCCATGGATCCATGTAGAACCAGTACCCGGAGACAAGCTCAAAGTATATCTCATGACAAAAGGAGGAGGTAGTGAAGCCCCAAGCACCCTAGTAATGTCGACTCCTCTAAAAGGATTCGAGAACCTTAAGAAAACAGTTATAGACGCAATAGCAAGAGCAGGAGCACTTCCATGTCCTCCAGTCATAGTAGGCGTAGCCATCGGAGCCGGTGCAGACATAGTGATGTCTCTTGCCAAGAAAGCACTCCTAAGACCAATAGGCGATAGGCATCCAGACCCTAAAGCCGCCAAAATAGAAGAAGAACTACTGAAAGCCCTTAACAAGCTCGAGATAGGACCACATGGATTTGGCGGTAAACTAACAGCCCTAGACGTAAAGTTTGATTACTCGTACAGGCACCCTGCAACGTTCGCCATAGGTGTAGTAACGAGCTGCTGGGCAACGAGACGAGGAATAATAGAGATTTCTCCCGATGGATCCTCGAAGATGTTGACCCGGCATCTTAGACTCGTAGACGGTGAATGCAAGATAATCTAGGGAGGTGATTGGAATGAGCGAAGCACGTGTATTTCATCTAAAGACTCCGCTAAGCGACGAGGATATTTCTAAGCTTAGAGTCGGAGATATAGTTTATGTTACCGGTATAATGGTTACTGCTAGAGACGAGGCACATAAGAAGATTCTCGAAGTAATAGAGAGTGGTGAAAAGCTACCTATAGACCTAAAGGGACTGGTACTATACCACTGTGGACCTGTCGTGAGGAAAAAAGAGGACGGCTCCTGGGAAGTAGTTGCAGCGGGACCCACAACAAGCATGAGAATGGAAAGCGTCGAGGCAGAATTCATCGAGAAAACAGGAGTCAAGATGATAGTGGGTAAAGGAGGAATGGGACAGCGTACAGCCGAGGCCATGAAAAAACACAAAGCAGTCTACGCAGTATTTACCGGTGGAGCCGGGGCCCTTGCCGCTGACAGAATAAAGCGCGTCGTCGACGTCTACTGGCTAGACGAACTCGGCATACCCGAGGCTGTTTGGGTATTCGAAGTCGAAGAATTCGGTCCTCTCGTAGTGACAATAGACACAACAGGCAAAAACTACTATGAAGAGAAAATGAAGGAAGTCAAGATGAAGGCCGAGAAGATTAAGGAAGAACTAATGAAAATAGAATTCGAGTAACGAGCTATCAATTAACAATTAGATTCTTTTTCCCATGAATCCAATAGTTAACTATTACATTTTTTCAACATAGATATACGCTCCCTTCAGATAGTCAAGGTACTCGGCTCTCCTTAATACATGATCAGGTGCTGCTCCTTTGATACTACCTAGAATACTGTAGTCTAGATTACTATCCATTAAGACGTCGTTCACCACGTTGAGAAACATCTCTCGTGTTAGGAAGTAGCTACAGCTACTCAGATATAGTATTCCTTGCCTCTGGATTCGGTTCGCGCTCCATCTATAGGACGAGTAGTATGCCGATAGACCTCTTCTCACAGATCTTTTATCTGATTTTTGTATGAACGCTGGTGGATCTACTATGACTACATCAAAACCAGTAAGACTTGGATTTTCTCGGATGACGTCCCATATCGATGCATTAATTATCCTATAGGATTTTACATTGTTGAGTTCGAGGTTTTTCCTCAGCAAGGCTACAGCAATCGGATCCTCCTCAATAAATGTTACGTTGGAGGCTCCTGCAAGCCATGCATGTACACCGAATGCTCCTGTATAGGCGAATACGTCCAGCACTCTTTCCCTGTATCCAATATACCGGTATAGTTCGAGCCTATTCATCCGTTGATCCAGGTAGAAACCTGTTTTCTGACCCATCTCTACATTAACTATAAATTTTGCTTCATTCTCCTCTATTGTTACTTGTTTAATCTTTTTTAGAAACCATCTCTTCCGGGGTTCTAGGCCGATATCTTTTCTGGAGCGTTGCGTGCTCTTCTCGAAGACTCCTTCTATACCTATTATCTGGTTTAAGATCCGTGCAATTTTTTCAATGTACATATCAATGGCGCTGCTACTTGATTGTATTACGGCGACTTTTTCGTCAAAAACATCTATTATAAGGCCCGATAACAGGTCGCCGTCACTATTAACGAGACGATAACTCCGTGTTTTTCTGAGCCCTGATAGCTCTCTTCTCCGTAGACTTGCCTCGAGCTTCATTCTAAACACTTGTACGGGATTAGTATCTGGACACTCATGGTGATATAGTATTCTTAATGCTACAGGTCCTACAGCTTCATATATTCCGCAAGCTTTAATACCTGAGGGAGTCTTTATGTCGACTATGTCCCCATTTCTTACACCATGTGTTGCCCGCACCCATTTCCTGTATATTATCCCGGTTCCCCTCTCTAGATGGCGCTCGCCTTCGCCGATCACTGTTATCATTTTTTCTTCCTCCTTTCTTGGTTGCAAGATTTAACATACGAAGCTTGGAAGGTTTCACTTCGATACACGTTGACGTATTTAGTGATTAATCAAAGGGCGTTCCTAATTATGTTTCCTTTAGTTATTACAGTTAGAAGCCTATCATAACCCCATATATATGATAGTTGGCTCAGCTTCTCGTAGTCCCAGATTAATATGTCGGCATAGGCTCCCTCGCGGATTGTTCCATGGTCCGGATATAAATCGAGGCTCCATGCAGCGTTAACGGTGGCAGCGGCTAATGCTTCTAATGGTGTTAGACCCAGAAGATATACTGCGAGATCCAAAGTGGTTTGGAGTATTGGATTCATATTATTTGGATTATAGTCTGTTGCTACTCCTAGGTATACTCCGTTTTTCCTAAGTTGTTTTACCGGTGGTTTCTTGTCTGCAAATACTGATAACATTGACGTTGGCAGGAGAGTAGCCACGGTTCTTGTCATGGCGAGGCCTGGTATTATAGACTCGGGGAGATACTCCAAGTGATCAATGCTGTATATCTCGTATTCCAAGGCCAGCCTAGAGCAGCCTATATTCGCTAGCTCATCTGAGTGTAGTCTTGTCTTTAACCCGTTTCTTATCCCCCAGGAAATTATCTTCTTTGTTTCTTCTACTGTAAATGCTCCTTTATCACAGAACACGTCCACGAATTCGAGCTTCTTTTCCGCGGCCAGAGGCACAAGTCTCCTAGTGAAACAGTCTACGTATTCACTGCGCTTCTCCTTATACTCTCTCGGTATAACATGTGCTAGGAGGGTACCTATAACTGTCTGCTGAGCTCGTTTCTTTAGCTCCAATATTGCGTCAATGAGTTTTGCCTCATGCTCGTAGAGGAGTCCATAGCCTGTTTTAACTTCAACTACTGTTGTTCCGTGATCTAACATTTTGTCGAGGACTCTCAGCGCATCGCCGACTAGGTCTTCTAGAGGTGCTTTTCTAGTCTCTTCGACTGTATAATATATTCCACCGCCTGCTTCGAGTATCTCCGAGTATGTTCTCCCTTCTAGCTTCATCCATAGCTCATGGCTCCTATCTCCTGCGAAAATGAGATGAGTGTGCGTGTCAATCAGGCCTGGTGTCACGATCCTGCCTTCTGCATTTATTATAAGGGATGCCTCGTATCGATCCGCATCACTGTCTGATCCGATCCATACAATTTTACTGTCTTTTACTGCCACTGCCGCATTATGTATTATACCTGCTGAATCCTTGTCGACTCTTCGAAGAGGTCCCTCTTTGAAGGTTACTAGTTCTCCGATATTTCTTATCAAGAGATCTACTCTCATATTATTACCCCGTGTAACATGTATAATGCTAATTTGGATGCTAGTCTTATCGTTCTATTTCCGTTATCTTTTATTGGTACGATTTCTACAATGTCTGCTCCCTTAACATTCATATTGTTAAGGACGTAGTCTAGGATCTGTATTGTTTCCCTTGGATGAAGCCCTGGGCTCGAGGGACTGTTAACACCGGGAGCATATGTAGAGTCTAAATGATCAATGTCGAGTGTTATATAGTGGACTTGGCAGGTTTCTTTCAGGTCTTTTAGATCCCTGTAGATTTCTTCTATTCTAGTCCACACGTCTCTTACGCCATAGAAGCTTATTCCAAGTTCCTTTGCTCTATTCGCTAAATAGGATGGGTTAGAGTATTCTCCTATACCTATAATTACAGTCTTAATACGATTCCTATGAGTCTGGTATAATTCGTATAGCCAGCTCCCGCTTGTTACTCCACCCGATATTGATCTTAGATCGAAGTGTGCGTCTAGCATTACTAGTCCTACACAGTCGTATACCTCGAGGAGACCTTCTAGTATGGGACCCGTTATACTATGGTCTCCTCCTAGGAAGAGTGTAAACTTGTTTTCTTCGAATAATTTTCTTGACGCTTCTCTGATTATTCTCTTAGTTTTCTCCCAGTTTCTTGGATACAGAATTATGTCCCCGTAGTCCTTGGGTTTGCATGGTAACTGTCCTTTGGAAGGACTATAGTCAGGGCTAGCATAAATATTGTCTCGAAGGAGCCTAGGTGCGTGTCTTGCACCTGGATCCCCACCAGTACTCCAATCCCACGGCACTCCTACTAATCCTATTCTATTACACGGTTCTTTCTCGTGGATCCTCTTATCCTGAGGATCCTGAAGCACCTTATAGTAGGGTTTAACAAATAGATCCTTCGCCTCCAAACGGCTACACCAGGATAGCATTATTGTCGCAATAGCTATTAAGACTAATAATATATCTAGAACCACTATATACTAGCGGTGAATCCCTGTGTCTTCCCTTGACTCCTATAAATCAAAGCCCATATGGAAACTAATAGAGAAAGGATACTATGATCCTACACGAAAACTAAGAGTACGACACATACGCGGAGAAGAACTCCACGTTAGTAGCGGTAGCTGGCAACTAGAAGGTCCTCTCAGAATGCTATTCCATGTTCTAGACCCAGAAGTCGCAAAGGATCCTGAAAACCTAATAGTATATGGCGGAACGGGGAGAGCTGCTCGAAGCTGGGAGGCATTCGAAGCAATTGTAAATACGCTTATGGAGATGAAAGAGGATGAGACCCTCGTAGTACAGTCGGGTAAACCAGTAGCTGTATTCAAGACACACAAGATGGCGCCAAGGGTCGTTATATCCAACGCGGTATTGGTTCCTAAATGGGCAGACTGGGAGTATTTCAGAGAGCTCGAGAAGAAAGGGCTAATAATGTATGGTCAAATGACTGCTGGATGCTGGGCCTACATCGGTACACAGGGAATACTTCAGGGGACTTATGAGACGTTAGCGTTTGCCGCTGAAAAACACTTCCCTGAAGGAAGCCTTGAGGGGAGACTAGTCCTAACTGCAGGGCTCGGAGAGATGGGGGGAGCCCAGCCCTTAGCAGTAACCATGAATGGTGGAATAGCTATCGTAGTGGAAGTAGACAAGAGAATGATAGAGAGAAGAATACGACACGGCTATCTAGATACATGGACGGATAGCCTCGACAAGGCGCTTGACCTCGCATCCAAGTATAAGGAGAAGAGAGAACCTATAAGCATAGGCCTCCTCGGCAACGCGGCAGAGATATATGAAGAAATCCTAAAGCAAGGAATAGTTCCAGACGTGGTCACAGATCAGACCCCAGCCCATGATCCTCTGAGCTATGTACCCGCAGGTATGAGCTTGGAGGAAGCTGAGAAGCTTCGCCAAGAGAACCCCGAGAAATATACTGAGCTCTCGATGAAGAGCATGAGGAGGCAAGTAGAGGCTATGGTCGGATTCCTAAAGAAGGGAAGCGTCGTATTCGAATATGGAAACAACATAAGGAAAATGGCATATGAGGCAGGATTCACTGATGCGTTCCTCTTCCCGGGATTCGTACAGGCATATATCAGGCCTATGTTCGAGGAAGGACGAGGCCCATTTAGATACACTAGCCTAACCGGTAACGAGAAAGACATATACAGGCTCGACGACGAGCTAATAGCCACATTCAAAGACAATAAGAGGCTTGTGAGATGGGTCGAAAAAGCTAGGAAACACGTAAAGTTCCAAGGTCTACCGGCAAGAGTCGTCTGGCTAGGATATGGAGAGAGAGCAAGGTTCGGGAAACTAATGAATAGCCTAGTAAGACTAGGCGAAATCGGCCCCATGTGGATAGGAAGAGATCACCTTGATGCTGGATCAGTCGCGAGCCCCTATAGGGAAACAGAAGGCATGATAGATGGTAGCGACGCTGTCGGAGACTGGCCCGTATTGAACGCGTTATTAAATGCCGCGGCTGGCGCTACATGGGTATGCTTCCATCATGGTGGTGGAACAGGTATAGGGTACAGTCTCCATGCAGGGCTAGGACTTGTACTGGATGGTAGCGAGGAGAGCGAGAAAAGGGCGGATCTAGTTCTTACGGCGGATCCTGGTATGGGAGTAGTCAGGCATGCGGATGCAGGATACAAGCATGCTAGGAAGACAGCGTGCGAGAAGGGTATATGGATGCCTATGCTGAGTTGTTAATTCCGTAATACGATTCGAACATAGAATAGGTATATTTTTATCATTCTTTAACTTAAACTTATATATATTGTACTTGCTCGATAATAGCTTTGATAACTATAAAATAATAATGGTGATAGAGAATGGTTCGTCTTCCTAAGAGAGCTATCCCATTATTCGCTCGAGACATAATGTCCACACCTCCACTAGTAATCCATGAGAAAACACCCCTCAGGGAAGCAGCAAAACTCATGTGCGAGAACAAAGTAGGAAGCGTCATTATAGTAGGCGAAGACGGTAAAATCCGCGGTATCCTAACCGAAAGAGACATCACATGTGCAGCCAGTAGAGATAGCGACGTTTGTGAGATGCCGGTATGGGAATTCATGACTCCTGACCCAGCCGTAGTATATCCAACTACGCCGCTATCTGAAGTGATCGAAAAGATGAGCGAGCTGGGTGTAAGGCATCTGCCAGTCGTTGATAAGGACAATAAGCCGGTAGGCGTGATATCGGTCAGAGACATACTCGCAGTGATAGAACTATTATTCAGAGCATTTAGATAAAAATAATGTTTTTTAGCAACAAAAGTGTTTTACCTCCCTGTTTCTCTTTATCATTATATTTTGATATATTTCAATTCACACCCATAGATTTAAGGCCTACCGTTCCTTACACGATATGGGATACGGCTAGATACAATTATTGTTTACCAAGTACTATCAGCAGTGCCTATGTATTACTTAGCAGTAGTAGGGCCTACAGGTGTAATAGATATGTCCTGGATAATCGTAGAGATTGAATCTGGAATAAGGAAATGCGATAACTTAGAGAGGGATCTAAAAAAGCTACCGACATGGCCACCTAAGCTAAAGATGACTATTGCTGAGGCCGTATCTAAATGTATCGTGAACTTGATCGGAAGAGAATACGTAGAGGAGATCTACTACGTTGATCTAAGCGGAGGAGAGCCGAGATCTGATTTTCTTGGAAGAGATATTGATCTTATAGTAAAGGTTAAACCTGATCTTAAACCTGTAGAGAGGGACCTAGAGAAAATCCTAGAGAGCCGCTTTAATACTCAACTATATTATATAATTGGAGAGGTTGCATTGACTATTTTAAAGCCTGATCTCATAGAAATACACGTTATAACTTCTTACGATTCATATTATGGACGCCTTGTTAGGAGTCCATTTACATACGCTATCCGCGTCTGGCCTCCCGATCAGAGTTATTCTCCCACACTTTGATAAGCGATCTACTTCGATTTGCTACCATTTGATAATAAGGATAACAATCCGATCCTGTAACTAGGTGCACTTCTATTATATTAGGGATTCCTAGTAATTTATAGAAGTCTTCGTCGAATACCTCCTGAAGAATAAAGTACACATTCTCTTCAAGGCGTTTTTCTATTGATTTCTCCTTAATTCTATTCTTGCAATTCTTATCTAGTACAATTATAATATCGAGGTCTTTTCCTCCATGACCGCTATAATAGCTGTGCTGGCCTCCAGTCAAATCGGCTATATATATTTCCTTTATACAATCCCTGTAGCAAGAAGTTTCTGGGTTAACTAGACAATATACTATTTGGTCAGCTATATAGCGTTTAAGATACTGCCATGTATGGCTTGTATATTTTTCATGTCGTAAAGTCTTTATTATCCTTTCTATTCCTCCCGGATAACGCTGAATAAGTTTTGGCAGTTCTCTACTGAGCCGTGTATAGACGCATCCAGCAATTTTTTCTTCGCACAACCGGTATCCCATTATTAGTGTTATTGTAGAGGACTGAAAAATTTAGATCTACTCAGCTAATTTTACTTAATAAATAATAACAATATTATTGATAGCCTGGAGAAGGTTGTGTTTGTCCTCTAACTATTGCGCATGAAGCTGTGCTAATTAGAAGTTCTAATGAGTCCATGAAGCTTAGTATGAAGCCTCTCATAGCAGGGTTCTTGATTAAGCTTATTTTCTCTTTGACGCTTTTAATTTCTTCTTTTGCCAGACCTAGTCTCTTTATGCTATTGTTTGATAGTCCTCCCATAACCGATAATATTATAGCACGTATAGCTTCTCTCAAGTGTTTTTTCTCTTCTTCGTCTTCTATCGCATTAAGAGACGAGAGTAAATGCCTAAACTGAACTACTATTGTCTTAAGTATTCCTACTGCTGACGGATCCATTGGTGTTTCCTGGCACGATATTATTCCTCTCTTTGACATTACATGGGTTATTTCATTTATTCGCTCTTGTATTGTCTTGAATATGTTCTCTAGTTCTTCATCATTCTCTGAAACATCAATTGCCTCAAGCATGAATCTTCTTATATCTTTAATTATAGTAGCTGAGTCAGAATTACTACTGTTAATCATTATCTCTATGCGATCAGGATATACCGTATAATTTACTACATAGTCTGACTCCTCTAATTCTCTTAGACTTTCTTCTACTAGACTCATAGTTGAACGCGACGGATACAAGTAGACCCAGTCTATGCCTTTTGAGAATGCACATTCTACGATCTCGGATAACCTCATGCTTTTTATGTTTGAGCCGTATTTAACGATTAGTGATTTGAGCCTTCTCTCTGTATCTTCTGTACTTGGGAGTATTTTGAGATGAGCACCTTCATCTACTACTATGACCTCGTCTCCTGCTATGAGACCAAGTTTCTTTACCCAGTTTTTGGGAAGCGTAATTATAAGGCTAGAGCCTCCCAGCCGCTGTACGCGGCGTTTAGTTACTTGAATACTCAAGTCCTACACCACTAATCTATTTAAGCTTGAGTCCATATAAATAGTTAACGGCGTTAAATATCTGCTTTCGAAATAACAACTAAATAATACAAGAATTAAGAAATAACTTCTAACATAAAATAATTTCGAAATAAAGATCCATTCTCAGAACCAGATCCATACACTCTATCCTGCAGAATGTAGTTCGCTAACATCCACGTCCAGGGCTAGAGGCTTCGAGAGATCCCTTATACTCACAATACCAATAAGTGTACCGGACTCATCAACAATTGGCAAATGTCTAAATCCGAAATTTAACATAATCTCTAATGCCTGTTTCACCGGTGTCTCCTCTTTGATAGTGAATGGATTCCTTGTCATTACTTCTTTCAACTTAACAGAATTCATATCCAAACCCTTAGCGCATACTTTTATTAACAGGTCTCTCTCTGTGAAGATGCCTATAGGCTTCATAGAATCATCAACTATAACCACGGCCCCTATATTATGTTCTGCCATTAACTGCACGGCTTCTGCAACAGTAGTATCTTCTTTCAATACTATCGGGGACTGAGAGGCAACAGTAATTACCGGAGGACCCATGTCTTCCCCTGCCATGTTGGCCACCTCCTAGACTATCCTCTATAACTTATCCCATCATTTAATCTTATGATATCTACATAATAATAAAATAATATACTATACGTCTCCCATACGAAGGTTTTAGGATTATTTATGAAGAATCACGTATGTCTTTAAGTTATATGCATGCAGATGAGAAAACTACTATGAAGATTACTTTAGGGATTTGCAAAGTCTTCTAACGGTTTCCGTTATATTTGGATTTAGTGGTAGAGCTCTACTGTGTCTTACATCTACGTCAACGATAAATACAGTGTCTATTTCCTCTAGGCCTTTTTCCTTTTCCTGTATTACTCCTACGTCGGGCTCGACAGGAATCGTATTCATATAGGCTAATTTCCCGTGATTGCCTACATCCTCAACTATTCCTCCTACTAGTAGTATTGGTATTCCTATTTCCTTGCTTCTAACGGCTAGGAACGTCTCGACCATTGATTTATCCATTGTCATTATGTGGCCTAGATCCCGGGTCATCTTGAAGTATGCTGAGGGATATGGCAACATAAAACCGATCACTATGTTAACTTCTTCTTTCTGCATGAATCTAAATACTTCTGGATAGGCGAGATCTTCATCTATGAATATCCCTATCTTAGCGTCTTTGCTTGATACATAGAATATTCCTGGGTCTTTACCACGGTTTATACCGTATTTTATTTCTTCTGGCGTCAGGCTCATCTTCCTGTATTTTGCGACTATACTGCCGTACTCGTCTATTAAGACACTAGTGATATAGAGTCTGGGCCCTGCTCTTTCAATCATAGGGCCTACAAGTATACTGACATTTAATTTTACAGCCCACTCAATAGGATTCACAAGTATACTGTTTCCGGGAAGTCTACGCCCTATTCTTTCAGCATAGTTTGACATTGCATGTTTAAGACGGTTAGGCGTATAATAATTAATCACAGGTCCTGTAAAAGGATAGGGAGGGAGAACAATCAAGTCTACCTTATAGTCGTCCACTAGGGATGCTACAAGGCTCTTAAGCTTGCGAGTATTAGCTCTTTTCGAGCCAAGCTTAATCCTGGCATGTATAACCCCGATTCTCAAAGAGGATGCTCTGCTCATGTTCTTCGACCCTCCCTACTGGACACGACTATGGTTGCCATAGAGATACATTCGTGGAACGAGCCACGAGGCGGCTTAGACTCCTTTAGCTCGTCTGGGATCTTGCTGATAGCTGAAGCCAGTGGCCCTATCTCATTGTATACTTCTTTGAGTACTTTAACTCTAGTTGTTTTCCCTGTTTCGATCTCATTCATTCTCTGTTCTAGCTGGCGGGTTCTTTCTTCTGAAACCAGCTGCGGTATGCTTTCTACTACTTCGACTGCTTTATCTCCTAGTGGTTTAAAGTCGTCTTTATACTCTACTATGCTCCTTGTCAGATAGTTATACACGTGTTCACCTCTGATTGTCGATATCAGATAGTCTCCCTTTGCTCCGGGCGGCCTCGTGATATAACGTCTCTTAAGCAGGGTCTCTATTATCTTGGCATATGTGCTAGGCCTTCCGATGCCTCGCTTCTTCATTTCCTCTATTACGTCGCCCTGAGTATATAGTGGTACTAGGGGTACCTTGTAGACCTCTATCTTCGACCAGAAAGATCCCACAGGTAGTTCCTCGGAGAGCCTAGCATAAGGCCATATGAGTAGGAAACCCATGTCATTTTCAGATTCAGCGGCTATGATAACTCTCTCGACTTCGAACCATGCGTTATATGGCGGGAAACTTACTTTGTACTTTGCTCTCTTAACTCTAGCTTCCCTCATCTGGCTTGCCATGAATCTCCTGAATATTAGATCGTACAGTCTTAGATGTCTCTGTGTGATCTGGCCTGGGAACTCGAGTATTCCTTCGTCTACGAGGTTTCTTAGTCTATCTGCGTCGATTGGCCTTGTGGGCCTGATTGCTTCGTGGGCTCCTCCTTCGCCCCACTGCCTCGGCCTGAATAATTCTCTATAGGATTCTCCGAAGCGCTCGCTTAGCCATTCTCTTGCTACCTGTATTCCTTTGTCACTTACCCGTGTACTGTCTGTCCTATGGTATGTTATGAGACCCCATTCGAAGAGGTTCTGGGCGAGTCTCATCGTTTCCGGTGCACTCATCCTTAGTATTCTGCTTGCATCGAATAATAGGGTATCCGTAGTATATGGTGGAGGCGGATATAGATTATCGTCTTTCTCCTCTAATAATTCTATAGAGACTTCGTGTTCAACGAGTTTCTTTCCTTTGAGAGCTTTCTGTAGTTCTATTACTTCGCCTTTTATTTCGTCTATTCTTGTACTTAGATAGGCGCCGTCGACATGGATCCTGAGTGCTAATACTTTTTTCTTCGATTCATGTGTTCTCTGCACTATCCATCCTAGGACGGGGGTTTGTACTCGTCCGGCGCTCAGGTTATAATAAAATCTCATTGATGAGCATCTCTCTAGTTCATGCGATATGAACATTTGTTTTTTGCCGGGAGCAGCATAGAATTCTTTTAGCAGCTGACAATAGTGTTTAGGCCAGAAGTGGCACCAGAGTAGAGGCGAGAGCGAGAAGCCTATCCATCTATCCTCAATTCTTCTTACTATTTGTGCATCTATTAGGTTCTGGTCGAACCCTCTGGTGTTCTTTAACGCCTCGAGTATGGCTCTTTTAGTGACCTCGTGGAATTCAAGTCTCTCTATCCTTCTACTGTATGGTTTCAGAAGGACTGATACGTCCCATCCTATTTTCTCTCCCTCGACATCGGGATCGGTCCCTATTAATACTTTGTCTACTTCCCAAGCTATTCTGCGGAGATCACTTACTATTTGTCTTGAATCTCTTATCCTTGTACTGCCACATACAGGGCATTTCTCTACGTCTGCTGTGAATTGGTGTCCACAGTCTAGGCATCTCTTAATACTCGTATAGACAGGAATGAATTCTTTATCGTTCTTATTTTCCTCGATGATAACACCGAATATATCATCTTTTGCAGGTTCACCTAGTATCCTATAATCATACTCGTCTGCAAACGGAGAAAGATCGTACACATGGCCGCCGCTAGCTGCTATGCTTAGAATATAGTCTCCGACTGCTACCTCGTAAACTCTCAAACCTCCAGGTAAGAGGCGAATGCTTGGTTGTCCAAAGAAACCTGCTATGGTTCTAGCTTTGTTCGGTGATTCTACTACTAGTAAGGCGGTCTTGACTAGGTCCTTTAATTTTATTGCTCCTCTCTTCAGCTCTCTTACTTTTCTCCTATCCTCGTCTATTTCTTTCAGTACCTGGTCTAGATCGATCTCCTCTAGCTGTTGCCATTTTGCCTCGACGAACCATTGCGTACGCCTTATAAGACCATTGAGCACTGGCTCGTAGTCAACGACTACTATGCTAAGTCCTCTTGTTATTCCCCCTGCGTAGAGCCTGCTTGTTCTACCGCTCGCTTGTATGTATGTAGGTGCATCAGCTATGAGGACGTATCTTTTGTCGTCCTCTTTTACGACGGCTACGTCTCTTCTACTCTCTAGGAACTCCCATACGTCTTCTTCCTCCATTGCTTGTCTTAGGAAATTATAGGCCTCTGCCACGAGACGAGTGGGACTCCCTGATTCGTCGACGTCTCCACTCATTACACGTTCTGCGATCATGTGGAGAGCCGCGGGGCTGAGTCTCCGCATGAGGTCGCGGAGTCTTGCCATGTATACTCGTGCTGTGTTAGCAATATCCTCCATTGGGGCCTCTACTAATAGAGATAGTAGTCTTATCATCCTGGCAGGATGGGGATCACCTATGTCGGCGGAGAATTTATGTCTTGGAACTCCTGCAAAAATAGCGTACCTTACGACTTCAGGTAGGTCGAGGCCTCTTACTAGGACTCCATAATAGTTTGCGACGCCTACTAATACGTCTAGTTCTCCACTAGCATACTCGTCTATTATCCTTGTGGGCTTCTTGCTGTGGAACGCCTCTGCCTTAATGCCCTCGTTTCGGAGTCTCTCCGCGATTGCCTCGGCTCCCTCGATGCCTTGATCTATAGGTACGTATACGAGGCCTCCCTTCCCCAATCTTTTTACGAGTTCGACTACTCGCTCCACTATACCATTATCCGGATAAGTATAGGTATCATATACTCTTCTCAGCCCTAGATCGCTTCTTCCCCCGGCCTCGAAGCCGAGAAGGCTCCTGAATAACTTTACTCGTGCCCCTCTAGGTCTTCCCGTTGCGGTGCTAACTATTAGGCTTGCAACACTGTTTCTGGCATTATTTATGTACTCTTGTAACTTTGTTATTCTAGCCTCGATAAGTGCGAGTTCTTTTCTAACATTCTCTGCTTGAGCCCTACGGCGCTCTTGAAGCCTAGTAAGTCTATTGTAGAGCGAGGCCCTTCGCACCTGGAGCCTGAGCAGTTCTGCTCCTTTTTCTAGATCCTCTTCGGTGAAGCCCACGATTTTTAGGACTGTATCAACGCTCTTGGCGCTTTTTAGCACCGCGTCAACGTCGTCTACGAATACCAGTCTATACCTTGTCTTAGAGACTAGATCAACGTTCTTCCTTGCAAAAGCAGCTGTAGTAACAAGTACACCGAACTCGCCTTTTTCTAGTTTCTCTATGGCTTCTTGACGTTTCTTTCGGCCCATCTTGCTATGTATAACAAGTATCCCTGGATCGCATCCTACCCTTTCGATGACTGAGAGAGCCTTTCTTTCGACCTGCTGGACCAGAGGAGTCGTAGGGAGGATAATATAAGCTTTCTCACCATTACACGCATAATATATACTAGCTACTATGCCAAAAGTCGTCTTTCCGACTCCCGTAGGAGCCACTATAGAAAAACTATCCTTCCTCGCTAACCTTCTCGCCCATGTGCGCTGTGCTCCCCATGGAGGACTCTCAATCGCTTTCTCGAAAAACTTTATGAGCCTCAAACTCTCCTCTTCTAGCGAGGCCAGTTCTCTATAATTGCTCAACGATCTAGCCTCTTTCAACAACTCGTTTATGGCGAGAATATCGTATTCTTCACGAGAATATCTTGATAATAACTCGTCGCTGATACATTGAGGGCATGGGAGGCCACGTATTAGTCTACCCTCTGTATTAGCCCTGCCGCAATTGGGGCACGAATGCCGGTAAATTCCTCGTCCTTTAGAGAATCTTTGCATATGCAATGGCACCATCCGGCTTACCGATCTAGTGTACCCAGATAAGGTTGATTATGAGTATAACGATATAATAAAAATTATGTCGGTGAATTATACTTATTCATATATCTTAATTTTTCGTCAAAAGTCGTATCTAGTCCACGGCATAACTATATAACTATTCGACAACCATAGTAATAAATGACGAGGTGAGAAATATGATAGCAAATACTCTACGCGGGAAAACCGCTAAGAGAGAGATAAGAAGAGAAGAAAAACTAACAATAATAGTCACCAAAGATGATAAAGAACTCCTTGACTGGCACATAGCAGAGGTTACCGGGCTCGGATGCTAAGATAAATTCACTAAAAATAACTATTTCATAATAACTAAGCCATAGAATTTAGGAAAGCAAATACTCTTCTGGCGGAACATAGAATCTTATCTTATTCTTATGATAATCCCTTATAATAGTACGAGCAGCTTGCTCTATTAACGGTTCTTTATCAAGCTTATAGAACCATCCCCTTTTCCTAGCTAATTCTTCAAGAATCATGAGGGGGTCTCTTGTCTCGATTCCATATGCATCCTGTATAGCTCTAGGATTATACTTTAGGATTCTTTCTATTAAGGCCATTGCGGGTCTAACAGGATCTACTAGCTCGTCCGGACTCCTTCCCCTTATAATTGACTCGGGCCAACCACCCTCTATAGGTATAACGCCGGGAGTATCAATCATATAGAAGCCGGGTTCTATCTTCAATAACTGTATGCTTTTCGTATAGCCAGGACTTCCAGGTATTGGGCTAGTGGAAGCTCCTTTTCTCCCCCGAAGTGCATTAATTATGCTCGATTTACCTGTCTTCGGATAGCCGACAACCGCCACCGAAAACGGTTTTATTGGAGCCACAGACTTAATGAATCCTCTAAGAACCCTTGTTCCAAGCCTCCTAGTCGCACTAACATACATAACCTCGAATCCTTGCCCCTCAATTATACGCTTCCATTTTTCTGCGACCATCCTCGGTACTAGGTCTGATTTGTTTAATACTATGATCAACTCCTTATCCAATGCATTTACCATGCTCTCGACTCTTCGACTCCGCGTATGTATCGGGTCTCTTATATCAACTACTTCTACGACGACATCAGCGTTCTTAATAGTCCGTGCCAGCAGCCTCCAGCTTGCAAGCTCCATTGCCATTACACCGTTCATATCTAGAGTCTCTTACTTCGTCTCCCTCAAGAACTCCTATATTGTAGAAGTTATATCTAATTCTATCTTGTTCACGTGGAGGAAATCGTGTGCCGGGAAAAACAGCTATTTAAAAATGCAAACTTCAAATATTGTTGTGAGGTTATGCTTCTTCGACGATAATTATGTTGACTGGACAGCTGTCTGCTGCTTCCTGGACACAGTCTTTTAGGTCGTCTGGTACTTCTCCCTCAGCGTTGTTGTCTGGGCTTACTCTGAACTGTGGGACTATTTCGCTCTTTCCGTCATCGTCGTTTATCTGGAAGACTTCTCCACAGATCGATACACATACCATGTCTGAGATACAGGAGTCCCTTGGCTCTATCTTTACTTTTACCGGCATGGTTCCTCGCCTCTCTAGTTAATTTCATGATATGACTACGTGAAGCCAGTATTTAATTGTTTAGATATTGAAAGAATATTAGTATAGGAAAAGATGATTTTAAACTCCTATAGGGAGATTCCAACGACCCAACGACAACAGTGGAGCGCTAGCATTCATAGGCTAAATATTATTCCTCGAACATACATTGTAAAACAAGGGGGATAAATGTGCCTAGATTCTATGAAGAGATAGTCAACGGATTCCTCTTCCAAGAGTATGATGATACCAAAATAGACACTTTGATTCTTGGTCTTCCAGATGTCGGTCTCGTCGGTGCTATTACGGCTATACATCTAATCAAGGAATTAAACATGAAGGATGTAGTAGGAATAGACAACTATACTGCCCTTCCTCCAGTAGCAGTTATCATGGAGGGCAAACCAAAGCTTCCGATTAGAATATATGCAAGAGATAACCTGGGCGTCTTAGTAACAGACGTACCATTAGCGCCCTCAAGCATACCGCTATTCTCCGAGGCACTCGTGAGATATGCTAAGAGTAGGGGTGTAAAGACCCTCATTAGCGTCACCGGCCTGGGTAATCCTGGAAGAATAGAGATAGAGAAACCGAACGTATACTTAATCGGATCCGATCAGGATAACGTTAAGCAAGTTTCAGAAAAGATCAATCCTAAAAATATAAACCAAGGAATACTAGTAGGCCCCTACGCGATAATACTTAAGGAGAGTATACGCTTAAACCTAAATAATATCGTGCTAATGGTAGACTCCTTCATCGATATACCTGACCCTGGAGCCGCAGCCGTCGCCATAGAATCCCTAAACAAGATACTGGAGCTGGATATAGATGTTACTAAATTATTAGAAGAAGAAGACAAGATCAAGCTAAGGCTTAAGGAGCTAATGAAGGAAACAAAGAATGTAATGGCGAGAATGGGTAAGACATACGAGTACCGGCCAACACTGATCTATACCTAGTACAATTAATAGCGGGGACGGTGAGACAATGTCTACGCAGGGAGACCCCTTCGAAGAAATGCTACGCAGGATATACAGAGAGTTCCAGAACATAATAGATCAAATAGAACGAGTCTATGATGAGGAAGCGCTAGAAGACGTATTCTATGAACGGACAAGACAGTATAGTAGAGGATCTATAGAGCCAATCATAAGTATAATGGACATGGGTGACTCCGTAAGGATCATAATCGATCTTCCAGGAGCTAAAGAGTCAACGATCGATGTCCGAGTCTACGAGGACTATATACATGTAACTGCGAGTATCGATGAGAGAATGATTAAAGACGCGTTTCCAGAGCTTAGCTGGGCTCATAAGATACGCAGGTTCGAGGGCAGATACAGGTTACCGGCTAGGATAGATGTTAGAAGAATAAAGATGGAGAAAAAAGGATCACGTATAATACTGACCGCTCCGAAGATCTAGTCACCCTTCTTGTTTCTCCTCGGAGCCAACAGATTCTGCCAGTAACTCTGCTATATCCTTAACTTCGAAGCCGAAGTCCTCCGCTTCGCCTCTGAACATCGTGTTACAGTATGGGCATGCAACAGCCACTATTCTCGGCTTGCCGTCTTCTTCCTGTTTTAGAGTATCTGCTGCTTCAGCGGCCCTGATGCGGGAGATTCTCTCCCCTCTCTTTATCTCATAAAACATTTGTCCGCCGCCACCACCGCAGCAGAAGCTTCTGTCACGGTTTCTCGGCATCTCGCGGATTCTTAGTCCTGGTATGGATCTTAGCACGAGTCTGGGCTCCTCGTAGTGGTTGTTCCATCTTCCAAGGTAGCAGGGGTCGTGGAATGTCACAGCGTAGGATAGCTGTTTCGATGGCTTGATCTTTCCTTCTTTTACTAGTCTTGCTAGTACGATAGAGTGATGTTCTACTTCGAGGTTCTCTAGGACGTCTGCGTACTGTTTTGCCTCTTCATCGTTTCTGATATAGTCTAGGTATTTCTTGTATTCGTTCTTGAATACATGATAGCCGTGTGGGCAGTGTACTAGGAGTTTCTTGAACTTATATTGGCTTAGGATCTCTAGGTTCATCTTTATCATTTCGACGAATAGGGTTTCTTCTCCCATTCTCCTTGCTGGCTCTCCACAGCATCCTTCCTCTAGGAGAACGCCTACTTTGTATCCTGCTTGTTTCAGTAGCTTTATCACGTTCTCTGCTATTGGCCGTAGTCTTTGGTCGTAGCTGGCCACACACCCTATCCAGTAGATGTAGTCGTATTCTATTTCTGGATCCGCTACAACGTCGTCGCCATACTTCTCTGCAAGGCTCTGCACCCATTCTTCTCTTTCTGCTGGGTTGTATCCGAATGGGTTACCTGTCTGTTGCATACTGTATAGTACGTTTAACGCGTCCTCTGGGACACTCTCGCTGGCCGAACTCATCATTCCACGTCTGATATCGAGAATCGTATCTACATGGTGTATTAGTACTGGGCACTCGGTCACACATGCACCGCATGTTACACAACTCCATATAGCTTCAGGGTCGAGCTGAAGGCGCTTAACCTCTTCCGGCGTCTCCTCGTCTTCTTCCTCTTTCCATACTCTACTATCCCAGGCCCCACTATACATTAGATCTCTCATTCCCACAATTACATCCCGAGGTCTCAGAATCTTGCCCGAGTTAGCAGCTGGACAAGCATTTACACATCTCATACAGCTTGTACATGCGTCATAATCCATTCTCTGTTTCCAGCTGGTGTCTTTGAGTCGCACAACTCCTATTGGTTCCTCTTTTTCTATTCGTTCGTCTATATCGAGTACTGGTTTTATTGCCTCTGCAGGAGGCTCCGGCCTGGCTAGTGCAACGTTTAGTGTTGACGCTGCTATATGCCATAGGTTTGTGAATGGTATTAGTGCTAGTGTTAATTGTGCTATTATTAGGTGGAAGAGCCATAGAACTCTATAATATGACTCTATCTGGTCTGGACTGAGGCTTTGCGCCCAGCTATATATGAGGTATCCTACTGGATCGAAGCTTGCTGATTCAATTGCGTGACGTGTGCTCTCCGGATACGCAGCAACTAGTCCGTCTAGGAAGAATCCTGTTGTTACTATTGTTATGAATAGTATGTGTACAACATAGTATACTGGGTCCTGTGGTAGGTTGGGTGTTAGCTTAAGTGCCCTTCGTATAATCGCGATTATGCCGCCGGCTATTACCATTATACCGGCAATATTGCTCAATAGCTTGTAGACTATCCAGACGTTACCTGTTAGTATTGTTACTAAGTGATCGTCTATTGCTCTGAGTGTTGTAGCGATTAGAAGCCATAGCATTCCTCCAAATATGAGTAGGTGCATTAGACCTGGGAATCTATCTCTTACTACTTTCCATTGGAAGAGCGCGTATTTTACTAGGTTCTTTAATCTGAGAGATAAGGGCCCATACTGTATCTTTTGGCCTCCGTATGTCCATCTCTTATAGGCTTCATATAAGCTGTAGAGCAGGACGATTACTGTAATAGTCGATATGATGTATACTATTGGTTCTAAGTCTTCTACCATTATAAAGTGGTCGATACGAGGTACTACGCTAGGCTCCGCCACCAGTAATCCCTCCATGAAACCTACTAGGCTATGAAGACCGGTATTCTTCCCACTGCCAAATAATTAGGCCAATAACGTATTATGTTATTCAAATATAATTGTTAGATATATCATCGCCCTTCTACGATTTAAATAGTATAGTGTTATTATTGACATAGTATTACCAACATTACATTGGATAGGATACATGACAAGATCCGTTTTCTCCTTAAATCCACCCTAGAACCCTCTAGATACTTGGATCCCCGGGGCAACAGCCTATGCCGAAAAAGAAGAAGAGCCTAGACGAATTCATAATGAGTATTAATAACAAGATAAACGGAGCTACGAAAAACAACAATACAAAACCCAACTATAGCAATAAGCAAGTAAAACCAAGCACCAGTCAAGCATATAACACGCCTAACAGGGCTCCACGAAGAAAAATAAACCGATCAATCACGGACTATCTATTCGTTTCGCCACATGATAGACGAAGGTTGCCGTCAAATAGGAAAGGAGAGAAAAAAGAAATAATAAGCCAAAAAGAGGGGCCAAGAGGAAAACCATTATCGTCTAAATTACTGGGAGAGACTTCTATGAGTGCCCATGCTCAATACGTTGAGTTATCCGTTGAGGCTTCAAACCACAGACAAGACCATGTAGAAAAAGAAAAGTTATATGCTCCTCTAAATTTTATAAACAATACACGAGAGATCGAACAAGTAGTTTGGGATCTGGGCGAAATAGACGATATTGTGGAATCAGCCACAGGTTATATCATAGATGTTAAATATGATGGTGATGCAAAGAAAGCTGTCGTCTATTTCTTTAGTCCAAAAGACAATAAGCTCTATAGATGGTTCGATAGAAGCGGACATATGCCATATTTTCTAGCACTTGCGGAGCCCGAAGAATTATCATCCCGGGAAATTGGTGTCAATAGACACGAGTCCTTCATGTCATATAGCAAGATCGAGAAAATCAATCCTTTGACTGGAAAGAGGATTAAGCTTACAAAAATAAACGTCACGGACCCTCTAGCTGTGAGGGATCTTAGGCAGAGGCTCTCAGGGAAGGGGATACCCTACTACGAGGCGGACATTAAGTATCATCATAACTATATCTATGACAAGCATATCATTCCCGGCTTGTTACACAAGGCTAGGAAGGATGTGTCCCTGCTAGATTATAAAGTTGAGGAAGAAGCACTAGAGAACGTTAAGAAAGTCTTTAGAGACGAGCCAGAAGATATCCAGGAACGGGCTCTAAAATGGATACCCATATTCGAGCAGCCCCCACCCGAAATGAAGAGAATAGCTATTGACATAGAAGTATATACACCCTACGAATCAGAGCTCCCGGACCCGGAGAAAGCCTTGTACCCCATTGTGAGCATAGCTCTAGTAGATGATTCCGGGAATAAACGTGTACTAGTCTTAGATAGAGCAGACTATAATGAGCCCCTAGATCCAGATAAAATCCCTGAAGATGCTATCGTGGAAGTCTACGATAGCGAGCTCGAAATGCTTCTAGACGCTCTAAGGATAATCTCAGAATATCCAGTCATCATTACATTTAATGGAGACAACTTCGACTTACCCTACCTATATAATAGACTAATCGTTCTAGGAGTAAATCCCCACTATCTACCGTTCGAATTCCACCAGGACAGCGCTAGTTTTAGAAACATGCTACATGTAGACCTATACAAGTTCTTTGATATACGTGCACTACAAGTCTATGCTTTCGGAAACGCCTATAGAGAGAAGAACCTAGACGCGATCGCTGAAGCGCTATTGGGCAAAAAGAAAGTAGCACTAGACAAGCCAGTGCCAGAACTCGATATAAACACCCTGATAAACTATAACTTGACCGACGCAGAGCTGACAATGGAGCTAACCACCTTCGCAGACAACCTTGTGTGGAACCTAATAATTCTCCTGATGCGTATCAGCAAGCTAGGACTCGAAGACGTAACAAGAACCCAGGTCTCCGGATGGATAAGAAGCCTGATGCACTGGGAACATAGAAAGAGAAACTACCTAATCCCCTCAAAGCAAGATATAAATCAATATAGTGGTCAAGCAAAGAGTACCGCTATAATCAAAGATAAAAAGTACAAGGGAGCAATAGTCCTCAAACCGCCTCAAGGCGTATTTTTCAACATCCTCGTACTCGACTTCGCAAGCCTGTATCCTACTATAATAAAGAACTGGAACCTCTCATATGAGACAGTAAATAATCCATATTGTAAAGGCAAGAAAATAAAAGTACCAGAGGTCGGCCACGAAGTTTGCATGAGCGTAAAAGGGATCACCAGCGAGCTAGTAGGGCTCCTAAGAGACTTCAGGGTAAAGATCTATAAGAAACGGGCTAAGGACAAGAATCTCGACAAGATACTAAGATTATGGTACAATACCGTACAGTCTGCAATGAAAGTGTATATCAATGCGAGCTATGGAGTTTTCGGAAACGAAACCTTCAACTATTACAGCCTAGCCGTAGCTGAAAGCGTTACCGCGATAGGTAGAACCGTTCTAAAGAATACTCTCAAAAAAGCTAGAGAACTCGACCTAATGATAATCTACGGCGATACAGACAGCGTATTCATGTGGGATCCTCCCAGAGAGAAGCTCGACGATATAATAAGCTATGTAAAAGAAGAGTACGGTCTCGATCTGGAGATTGATAAAGAATTTAAAATAGGGTTATTCAGTGGACTCAAAAAGAACTATATAGGCATAGGCAAAGACGGCTCCGTTGTCATCAAGGGAATGGTCGGCAAAAAGAGTAATACACCAGAATTCCTGAAGAAAGAGTTCCAGCAGGCCACCAAACTATTAGCCGAGATAAATGAACCGGAAGACGTATTCGATACTATAACAAAGCTACGCGATCATATTCACGAGATATACTATAGGCTAAGGAAGAAAGAATATACACTTGATGAACTAGCCATAAAAATCATGTTGTCCAAAGACCCGAAAGAGTACAAGAAGAATACACCTCAACATGTGAAAGCCGCTCTCCTACTCAGGAAATATGGTATACGAGTAACAAAGGGAACAGTAATAACATTCGTCAAAACCCGTGACAAGCTAGGTGTTAGGCCTGTCAAGCTTGCTAGATTATCAGAGGTCGATACATCCAAGTACCAGGAATATGTACGTACAGTTTTCGAACAAATGATTCAGGCACTGGGAGTCAACTGGGAAAGCCTCGGAGGACAGTCCAGTCTTCTTTCGCATTTCAGTTGAATCTCTTCTCATGCAATATATTTTCCTGCGGCAACTAATTATCCTCAATACTAATCTCTCTATAACGGCGATGATGACCGACTTCGGAACAGAATAATTTAATGTAATATGAAGAACCGTGTGAGGTCTGAGCCATACACCATATATCATGACTATTTATTAAGGATCATTAGAGAATACTAATTCCCTATTATGAAGAGCAATTATTAGGATAACATGATTATGGTGGGCCCGCGGGGATTTGAACCCCGGACCACGGGGTCCCGAGTCGGGCGCCGCCCCTTATTCGGGCTCGGCGTACCCCGCATCCTAGCCAGGCTAGACGACGGGCCCCCTTTTTGATCGGGTTGCTCCAGAGATGTAATGATATGGTGTTGATATTTAAAGCTCTGCTGGTCCTAGAGAGATATGGGTGTTCGACCCTTGTCGAACAATGATTCGATCGAAGACTATGCCGTTTCAATAATAGCACGAAGAATAGCAGGAGACATAGTATTAAGCGACGATCCAGGCCAAAGCCTTAAAAAATGGAGAGACTATTTCGATGCAAGCCAACAAACAGTAGCAAGAGTAATGGGAGTCAGCCCCAGCGTCGTAAGCGATTATGAGAAAGGCCGACGCCAACCCGGCTCCAAATTCATTCAAAGATTCGTCACAGCACTATTATCCATAGATAGAGCCCGAGGATGGCCTAAACTTACCCAGCTAACTAGAACCCTTGGTGTACCGCCGGGAGTAATAATTGACATGAGAGATTTCGACGAACCACTCAGCATAGCCGAGATATCCGAGATAGTCGAAGGGATCCTCCTAGCACCCACCTATCCATCAGAAAAAAAGATCTACGGTTACACAATCATAGACAGTATACGTGCAATAGCATCTCTTAGCGGAACACAGTTCTACACCCTCCTAGGAGGAACCCCAGAGCGAGCAGTCATATTTACAGGAGTACAAGCAGGCAGAAGCCCCATGGTCGCAGTAAGAGTCTCGCCAGTAAAACCCTCCTTAGTAATAATACATGGACCCCGCCGACACGTCGATCCACTAGCGGTTAAACTAGCAGAGCTCGACGGAGTACCACTAATCCTAAGCCTGGCCAAAAACGTCCAAGACCTAGTAGCAAAACTTAGGACAAGAAGCATAAGAAATATTGACCTAGCAGCCGCTGGACTATCAGGGCTCTAATTTCATCCTTCGGTAAGTTTTAAGATAGCAGCCGCAATATCGCCGCCAGCTTCCTCAAGAGCTTTCCTAGCTTCTTCTAGAGAGACATTTGCCTGCTCTGCAACGAGCTTAACGTCTTCCTCGCTAATCTCTGGGACTTCCTCTTTAACCTCTTCCTTTACCTCAACTGGCTCCCCTACAACATAGATCATTGGTGGCTGGCCACGTGCCCTAAGAAGCATTGTCTGCGGATTCTCTACCACCAGTTTTCTGCCATCTGACAGCTCAAATACTACTCTTTCCACATCTAAGTCCTCCATCTTTATTCCCAGTTGTTTCATTGCTCTTCTTAAATCTCTAGGACTCATCCCAAACACGTCTAAGCACCCCATATACGCCAGTATAACTATGTCCTATGCATTTCCTAAAATAATTCTATAATAACGATGTGGATATAACCCTTATCTAGATTTTATAGATGGGGGCATATCCAGGCATAATAGGAGGTTATCTACACCCAGAGTATAAGCACAATAACGCATCGAGACAATATGCTGGTGAACTAAGGTGACAAGGAAAAACAGTAGAGTTAGCATAGAAATATTAGGGAGCGGTAGAGAAGTGGGAAGAGCAGCCATTTCTATAAATTATAATGGTAGGAAACTACTCCTCGATTACGGAGTTAACTTCGATGAGAACGATAATCCTATATTCCCAGGACACATACGTCCTAGAGATATAGAGGCTTTAGTACTAACTCACAGCCACTTGGACCATATAGGTGCGGCCCCATCGCTATACGTATCAGTATTCCCTAGACTGATAGCAACTCCTGTTACACTAGACGTGTCAAAACTCCTACTATACGATATGATAAAGCTGAATGGACCCTTCCTGCCATATGATAATGCAACTGTCGATGATATGCTCGGTCACGCGGAGACCCGTGGCTACGGCGAAAAAATCACCGCTGGAGATTTCGAGGTAACACTATTGTACAATGGCCATATTCCTGGAAGCGCCGCGGTTTACGTCAACATAGATTCAAACACTATACTCTATACAAGTGACTTCAACACGGTGACAACCAAGCTAATGGAGCCAGCGAGACTCGGAGGATACAAGGTAAATACCTTAATCATCGAGAGCACCTATGGCTCTAGCAACCACCCGCCACGAGAAGAAACCGAGAAACTCTTCTATGACAGCGTAGAGGAAGTAGTAAAGAAAGGAGGCACAGTCCTGGTCCCATCGTTCAGCGTTTCTAGGGGGCAGGAGATAATGTGTATTCTAGCTGAAAGAGGATTCAGCTATCCGGTATGGATTGATGGCATGATAAGACAGATAACAGAGATATATCTAGCACATGGAGAATACCTAAGAGACCCCTCGATACTCTCAAAAGCAGCAAACCAGTTCAGAATGGTAAAAGGATGGCAAGACCGGAGGAAAGCCTATAAGAAGCCAGGAGTGATTATAGCTAGCGCAGGCATGCTAAAAGGAGGACCAAGCCTCTACTATCTGAAAAAGCTGGCTGGAGATCCCAAGAACGCCGTCTTCCTTGTGAGCTATCAGGCCGAGGGCACGCCTGGTAGAAGGATCATAGAGGAAGGAGTATACGGTGACGCAGACATACCCGTGAAGGCAAGGGTTCAGTGGTTTGATTTCTCGAGTCACACGGATCAGAACGGCATCATGCAGACAATCAAGGGGTTAAGAGGCCTTGAACGAATAATACTAGTACATGGTGACCCAATGATTCAAGAGGAGTTGGCTAATAAGATAAAAGAAGAATACGATGGCAATATAGAAGTTCTAATACCCTCTAATGGAGAAAACATACAATTAAGGTAACGTAGCTATGATATTCTTTATATTTATATTACCCTATTATTGATAATAATTACTAAAATATAATATTTTATTGTTTTTCTTCTACCTTACCCTCGTCAACATAAACTATCTTCTTACATTTTACTTTCCCTAGGATTTCACCAAGTTTATCCTCAGTTGTCTTATATGTGTAGAGATATCTTTTTGTTCTTGCTTTAACTTTTACGATGTTTCCTTTTCTGGATCTTTTTACTCTGCATTCAATTGCTCTAGCCGTTACCTCTATGAACTTCTCAAGGTCCTTTATCTCCACCGGCATCCTTCTACCACCAGATCCACTAGTGTTATGTATCCAGTTATTATATTCTATCGTAAAATTTGGTCATTGTGGAGAAAAGGAGAACGTCTGGGACTGAGGCGACAAGGCATTGAACAAATCTAGGAGCATGAAAGCGCTTGTAGCGGGCTTCCCTGCCATGGCATACATGTACACGGTCGGTAGCGTTGGATTCTGGCTCCCATTATACCTGGAGTCGAGAGGATATAGTTATCTTAACCTACAGCTTATAGCTACATTCTATTTTACTAGCCTAGCTCTCGGAAGCCTTGTCGCCGGAATGATTACTGATAAGGTTAAGAGGCCCGACTTAGTAGCGTTTGTTGGTATGAGTGTAAACGGGCTGGTTATTATCGGAATGTACTATCACTATGACTTCAAAGAGCTAGTTATACTGCGTATAGTTCAGGGATTAGCATTGTCAACCGCTATTCCTGTGGCGTTAGGCTCTCTCTCACTTCTTTTCGGTGAGAGTCTTGGGGTAGGATTAACTTCTTTATTCATGGCGATGGGTATGAGTTTTGGAAGCCTAACCGCAGGCTACATTATATCTTGGCTAGGGTACCTTCCCATGTTTATTGTGGCCGGCTTATTGAGCATAGTTGCAGGCATTCTATCGTTCTATATAGAGGTACCGTTAGAGGCTTCCAAGATCAAGCCCTCGATTCTTAAACATCTAAAGAGGCTTCCAAGGATTGTTATTATAGTCCTATTAGGGATACTCATGCGACAGACTTTTTCAACTGGAATATACGCTATACTAGCTGTCTTGTTTAATAAGATACTAGGCCTTACACTCTTGGCAACCGCCGTAGCTTTAGCAGTTAATCCCTTAGTGCAGGGTCTTATTAGTATTCCGGTTTCAAGAACCTTGCAGAGGTATGCTAGGATTCTATATCCTATCGGCATACTATTGACAAGCCTCGTGTTTATACTACTTTATTATGCCGAGAGCGCCATCAGCGTTATAATTGCAATGATTGTGCAAGGTATAGCGTTCGGTATAGTCAACATTTCTGGCAATTATCTAATCATAAGTAATGTTAGTACGGAGATAAGGTATACCTCTAGTAGTCTCTTCAACTTGTTCTTCAATCTTGGATGGATCATTGGAACATTTATTGCCGGCATATATATGAAAACTCATGATCCCACTGGATGGCTTATAATAGCGTCAATAGGGGTAGCTCTGACATCTATTATCATTATGAAAGCACTATATGCTAAAATGTAAGGGAATAGGAGTTAGACCTCTTCAAGATAATACACGTTCAATAATAGACTTAGAGAGATCTTCTCCGCAAACGTAGTTGATCTGGCCCTGATACACGCCTTTCGCCTTAGCATTCCTACGCCTCAAATCGCCTACAATCGATGCGATAGGCCGTTTGGCGAGCGACCATGCACAAAACCTATACCCAGAGGAGACTTTAGCAGCTGTGACAACTTTTTTGACCGGGGATCTTAGAAGGATACGGCTTGTTAGTAGGAGAGTCGAATAATTTCTGGGAAGATCTGATTCCACTAATCTAACACTATCATACTCTTTTCTCCTTGACTTAAGAACCTCATTAACTATCTCGGACGCTAATACCTCATAACTAGAAACTAGAGGATCTTTCATTAGGGCCATACATATGTCATAGCCTGATTCAACTAGGCTCCTAGGTATATCCTTGAAACTCAAAGGATTCTGGCTTACAGTTATACCCCATAGTTTGTTAGAGCACTCTAACGGGATACTCTTATCGAGAATATGGTGTAGTCCTGCTTTCACCATCATATTTTGATATATCCTAGAACTAATAGCGCCATGACCCATCATCGCTATGATGCTAGCTGCGATCTCCAAATAATATTCGCTCCTTGTAATCATATGTACAAGGAATGACACTGTTGGCCAGTTTCCTCTAGAATCTCCTCTAGGGCTTGGATTAAAGTACAAGACATTTTTCATGCGAGGCCGTATATAGTTCCATGAGTTATCTATCACTACTACTTCTCCGTGGATATTGGCCGCAAGGAGATCTATCTCTGGACCCTGCCATCCCGGTCCTAATAAAATCACGGAATCATATTGTCTACTTGTCTTAGCTATATCCCCTATAAATGATACACCTGGCTTGAAATCTTCATGAGCCAAGTATCCAAGTCTTCCGGGACCTGTGTTCAACACATAGCTAGTAATTATTGACGCCGCCATTAGATTATCCGCGTCCCAAGTATAGACTATTAAGAGATCATTATTTGTCAACACGTCTCTAATCTCATTTATCAATACATGTTCCACCTCGCTTCATGCTTCTTTTTCCCGTTTTTACCGTCATAGCCTGTAATGTTGGATAAAACATAGTGGATCTATTCATTACTCTTTAGTGCTATTTAATATGTTATATCGTCTTGGTAATACATTGTCTGTGGAGTCTTTACAATCTTGTATAAACCGCCGATATATATTTCTAGGAATAAAGAAACGCAGCCTAGCATCTAGATCCTTTCTTAACCCAACTCTTTTCGTTGCTTTAACCATGCCTGGCTCTAATCTAAAATTATCTGATACAATACGTGCTTCTTCACGTGATCCCAGCTTTACTCCGTTTAATTCCCTATTTATAGCATAATATTTAGAAACTATGCCTGGCCCAGTGAGGTAGTCTTCAAAGCATTTTCCTACCGAAACTCTTCGAATAAACACGAGGCCTCTCCGAGTCTCGCCGACTACTATATTCAGCATCCAATATCCATGCACAGGATATAGAAATAATTCACCGGGTTCTAATGCCTTTATGTCTTTTTCCTTTACGTATTTATGAGAATGACAGGCAGGATCGTTTAAAACACAATACACTTCAATGTCTACTATCCTTCCGGGTCTACTGTTTATAACTAGTATTTTACCTAGTAAATTATACGCTGCTTTTAGCGGGTTCAAACGAACGAGTTCGTTAAGATTATAGTCTTGCATAACCATACCCACACTATACATTTCTCACAGTGAAAATAATATTCGAAAAGCTCCGTCAATGAATATATTGATCGAGAATTGGACAGGGTCCCGGGAAGAACGAGAAGCAGTGATCTTTACAGAATATTTACGATAGTAGTAGCCTGGATTCTAGCTTTAAACCTGCTAGTATTTTCGTTCTATATGTTCTTTTATCATGGTAGCTATTATTATATAGGAGACTACGGTGGATACTCTCTTTATAGATTTCATCCCTATGAAGGATTAGTTATTCCTAGTCTCCTGCTCTTAGCCTTATCAGTAACCCTATATATGGCGATTCCGTATATTAGTAGAAGATCGACAATTATACTGTTGACTGTAATAATTTTTCTCCTTGTAGCATATATTTTCATAGTCTTTGATTATTCTCAGAGCATAAAGGCTGTTCTCTTATTTTACGGTGGGAAAACTGACAGCTATGTTCTACAATATGCGGCTGCTAAAGCCATTCTCAACGGCGAGAATCCATATACAATGAATTTCTCCTCTGTATTGAAAGAATCTATCGATAGCGGTGTTCTCCCGATATCTAAAGTTACTTACGTCTATGAGCCTAGTACGACTAGATACGCTGGCTCTGAGATTATCGGGTTCGTAGATAGATTTGATTATCCTGCAATGGCAGCGTTGTATTATATACCAGCTATTCTACTAGGAATAAGCGGAGTATACTGGGACGCGATCATTATCGGCCTAGCACTGGGAATAGTGTATCTTAAGGCAGATACTCCTATTCGGCATCTTATTCTAGCATTATTCGCCTCTGGAGCATTCTCGTTCTTTGGTATCATGTATCTCGGGAGTCCGCATGCCGGATGGGTTGCTCCATTAATGGTTGCAATGGCATATTCCTCGAACCCCATTGTCTCCGGAATAATGCTAGGTCTCTCATCCTCGTATAGGGAAACAGCCGTAATTTTCTCGGCCTTTTTCGCTGTGTACGTTCTGAGGAAATACGGGTGGCACCGGTTTACACGTTTTTCAGCGAGTTACGTTGTGACTGGCCTTATAGTTAATCTCCCGTTTTTCTTACTGGATCCTCACGCTTTTATCCATAATATAATGCTACCTGCATCATATAATCTCTATCCGGAAGGCTTTGGGCTGAGCTCTCTGCACTATATTGGCGTATCAATAGACAAGAGGTTATCCATGATCTTGTTTGTCGCCTCCTTCATGGTTCTCCTAATAATATCATACGTTTACTTCTCAAAGGTAGAAACAATACTATTCACGTTTCCAAGTCTAGTCTTTTTATTCTACTACAGGCCTATGACAGTTTATTATGAGTACTTCTTTGTAATAAACGCAATGTATCTTGTCCTATCCTCTAGACCAGAACATTCAGAGATAAACGTGAAGCTACTCCGATATAGTAGATGGCTAGCCTACACGGTTGTCGCCGCGTCGATTCTCTCTGTATTCTCTGTATACATGGGTTCGCCTAGAGATATACAAAGATACATTACAACGATACCCAAGCCGTTGATATATAGTGTCGTGTTTGCTGGAGCCTATATCTTCACATTATTCATAGCTTACTCATTCTCTGCACGGCGAATACCCATAAGATCATTTAAACTTGACAGAATGAGAGGCGCAAAGATTATTATTTCAATACTAATATTCAGCCTATTTGTAGCCTTCTTGGGACAATACTTGTTCCCTACAGTCCGGATCCTAGTATACACACCATACTATGTAGATACTGACTCCGCAGTCACAGGTCTAAGTGGAGCGCGTATACTAGATTTTAAGAACCCCTACCACGTAGACTATTCCGGAAATTTAATAGAGTTGTTGAAGGAGGGCAAAATAGGAGCCTTCTTTGGGTTCTATAATTATACTAGGAACTATCCTATCGCGCCACATGCTGAACTATATCTATACGGGAGAATAGCATATACCGGTTCTAACTGGGTGCCGGTCTCGTGGAAAACAGGAATAGTACTTATCGATCCGCTCCTATCATTCATCGTCAATGATAGTAATACACTAAGAGGATTATCATACTTCCTCTTGTTCTTAGGACAGGTTTTATTCTTGAGAGCACTGATCAGTCTGGCAAGTGATGAGACCGAGAAACTCATAATAATAACTGTATACTCGTCGATCTTTATACCGGTATTATTATTCCCGTATACGTCCCCGCTTTTTGCGATAGAGGCTGGTCTCCTCTTATTAATCGGGAGCATAATTCTGAGAAGCAGACTGTCACAATTATCAGCATTCCTTGTTGGAGTCGGATCTGTGATCTCTTCGTTTAACTTGGCGGGACTTGCTGCTCTGCTCTTATCAACTGAGAGATCCGATAAAAGAACTCTTTCTTATATTGGTTTTGGCTTTCTATCTATGATTATCGCATCGATTGTGTTAGGTGGTGAAAGCGTATTCGCGGTGTTTGGATCCATTATTGATAAGGGCGTGAGCGCTTCCCACATATTGCTTCCTATCGGCCTATTAGGACCAATAATAGTACCTTTAAAGCTCCTAACATTATTAATGTCGTTGCTTGTCGGAATGATACTCTGTGCTTCTCGATCTAGAATTATTTATGGATGTATGTTTATTGCTTTCACTACTCTTATAATTACATTGCCTCTCTGGAGGTTTGACCATCTCACATTTATTTTATCTTTATACGTTGTAGTAACATCTATACGAAGGATGATAGAATGAGATGGCAAGACCTCTATGATACTGCTATAAGGAAGCTAGACAATTATAGTGGAAGAATACGAGTTAAATGTAGTAAGTTCGCAGTTCTCGGAGACACCCACGGATATTTGTCCGTGTCTAGATGGTTTATCGACTCGTTCTTAGACGAATACGAGTGTATATTCTTTTTAGGAGATTATGTTGATAGGGGGCCTAAGGGAGTCGAGAATCTCGATTATATCCTTGAAATGTTCGTATCGTCGGAGAAGGTATTCGTCCTGAGAGGCAACCATGAAGATCTCAGAATGAATAGATACTATGGTTTTCTGTCCCAGGCACTTTCTAGAGGAGACATTTATTTAGAGAAGCTAAAAATGCTTTATAGAAAACTACCCCTTTTCGCCGTGGTCAACAACGAATTCTTCCTGGTACATGGCGGTATTCCGTGTAGATCATGCCGCAATACTCCGGAACCTCCACTAACAGTTATGGAACTTGAAGAAAACCTCGAAGAAATGTTTAGTACAGGAGAGGATCCCTTAAACGACAGGATCCTGTTCCAACTGCTCTGGAATGACCCGGACTTATTCCTCGAATGGTATGCGCCTAACATAAGGGGCGAAGGCACCTACCTCTATGGGAGAGAGGCCTGGAAGGCGTTTCTCATAAACAATTATCTAAGAACGATAATTAGAGCCCATGAAAGAGTTAACGGTGTCGTAATATATACTTCTTCTATGAGGAGCATTGATCATCCAACTACTTGTATCGATAAAAGCGAATTAAACATGGGAGTACTAACTGTATTCTCGAGCCTATACCATGGAGCTGATGCAGGAGCAGTTCTTGTCGAGGAAGACAAGCTATGCTTCAAGTACTATTCTCTAAAACCCAGCTAGTCGTTAAACAATCGGCTCTCTATACATAGTTTTGAATCAAATAAAAGGGATGCTAGAGTCTTCGCCACTACAACGCCGTCAAGCCCTCTGGGCGGATCCCGGGTAACACCGGTTAAGACTAGTATTGAGTCAAGCTTGTTTTCCTGTGCCATAGCAATGTCTGTGTCTATTCTATCTCCTATAACGATGACCTCGTTTCTCGGAAAACTAATTTTTGCCAGAGCTAGTTCAAGTATCCACTTGTTTGGTTTTCCTGCATCGACGACCGGACTCTTTCCACTACTAGTCTCGAGCAGCGAAACTATAGAGCCTGCACCAGGCACGGTTCCCTCTACGTCTGGATAACTTGTATCTCTATTTGTAGCTACAAACAATGCTCCATTCACTATGGCCTTATGTGCTGCGGCGAGCTTTCTATAGGTCAAGTTCCTATCTAATCCCACTACTACGGCGTCAGCGGACATCCAATTATCCGTTGTCAAAACTGTATGTCCCGCCATCGTTAATTCAGCTACTAGACCTTCCTCGCCTACTACTAGTGTTTTAGATCCTGGCTTGGTTCTTCTTAACCACTCCGCCGCCGAGTATCCGCTTGTTATAATCTGGCCTGGTGATATTTCATATTCTAGTATCCTTGATAGCTTCAGCGCGTACTCTTTTCTCGTTCTAGTGCTATTATTTGTGAGAAAAACCAGCTGTGTGGTTTCTAGTATGGATTTCAATGCTTCGACGTTTTCTTCTATTATTTTACTTGATCTCCAGACTACGCCGTCAAGGTCTACTATTGCAGCTTTGTAGCACTTCATCCTGTTCCCCACGTTAGTTTTTCTAGTTCCTGTTTTAGTGTCTGGAGCTTGTCTTCATCGAGTCGTAGGCTTGCATACGTCTTACTTCCTCCTCCCCGGGCTCCTATCCGGTTTGCTAGCTCTTTGATTGTTTTCCCGAGGTGCAGTTTTGTGGCATCTCCTGTTGCTATTTCTAGCTGTATAGTGTGGCCTTGCTTGTAGTATAGTCCTATTATCTTGTCTGGATAAGTCATTGTTAGTTTCCTGAGTATTTCTTGTATTGCTTTTCTATCGTTTTCGGGGAACTCTATGATGACTACTTTCTTGTCCGTAGTTTTGATTTTTGATTCTATCATTTCATAGTAGAGTTTCCTGTAGGTGGCTAGCTTAGACTTATACAAGTCTGACTCTTCGAGAATCTTTGATAGTCGTGTAGTTAGTTGTTGCGGGCTTGTTCTCAGGGTCTCGGCTAGTTGAAGCAGTGTGTCTTCTTGTTCTTGTGCGTGTTCTGCCAATCTTGTCCCGGCCACGTATTCTATTCTGATTACTCCGTCCTGGATCTTGTCTACGTTAATTATTTTGAGGCCTCCTATCTCGCCTGTATTGGCTAAGTGGGTTCCTCCGCATCCTTCTATGTCCCAGTCCTCGATTTCGAGTAACCGTATCGTTGCTTGCATTGGTACTCCTCCCTGGTATATTATGAAGCCGTATTTTTCTTCAGCCTCGTTCCTTGGCATGTACATTACCTTGACTTTCCGACGGTCGTCTATCACCTTGTTTGCTAGTCTTTCGATTTCTCTTACTTGTTCCCTTGTTAGTGGCCTGTGATGGGTGAAGTCTAGTCGGCCTTTCTCAACAGTTTTCTCTGCACCGGCTTGCCATACATGGTTGCCGAGAACTCTTCTCAGGGCCCCTAATATTACATGTGTGCCTGTATGGTGCCTCATTAGCCTGTAGCGTCGGGCCCAGTCTATTCTTCCGACTACATTGTTATTGCAGTTGAATTGTTTGTCCAGAACGTGTACTACGACATCGCCTACTTTCTCTACTCTCTCAACGCGGTAGACTTCGCCGTTGCATTCTATTATTCCTGTGTCGTGGTCTTGGCCTCCTCCTTTTGGATAGAATACTGTTTGGTCCAGGACTAGGTATTTGTCCCTCCAAGCTATTGGCTTAGCTGTGAACTCTCTCATGTATTGGTCCTCGTAATAGAGTTTTCTTGTCGGTGATAGATTACTTGCCCACTTTATTATATCTGGTGGTAGCGATGTTTTTTCTCCGATTTTCCTGATTTTTGCTGGTGCTTGATGCCTTGATGCAACCAGGCTGTAGAAGTTGTGGGGTATTGTGATAGTTATTCCTCTTGATTTTAATATGTCTGCCACGATTTCTGGTGGAAGACCATTGCTATCATATAATTTTATGAGGTCTTCTAGATCTAGAGTTTTCTTCTTCTTAATTATCTTTTTAACTAACTGTTCGCCTTTTGCTAGTACTTCTTTGAATTTCTCTTCTTCGACCAGGACTGCGTCAATTATATAGTTCCTGTTCTCCGCCATTTGTGGGAAGTCATTCTTCCAGTAGTCTACTTGTACCTCTACGAGCTCTGCAAGATCAACCTCTGCGTCTAGGAGTCTGAGTTGTTTAAGTGTTCTCCTGGCTACGAGACGTGCAAGATAACCCTCGCCTGTATTTGATGGTACTATGCCGTCTGCAAGCATTAGGGCAAGTGTGCGTGTATGATCTAGTATACTATAGAGTCTTGCTTCTTTTTCGAGTGCTCGTATAATCTCGTTGATATCTAGTCCTGTTCTTTTAGCAATACGCTTGTAATAGCTCTGTACGCTGGCGGGATCTTCGGGATCTAGTCTTCCGGCTTCTTTGAAGGCTGCCCATAGGATACTCTCGTCGACTTCCTCTACATTGATCTTGGAACGGAACTTGTCCAGGAGATCCTGGAATATGGAGTGAAATGCCGTGGGTGTTTTCTGGGTGAACCATGCTAGCCTCTCTACCCCATACCCGGTATCGACTATTTTTAGGGGGATCTCAGTGTAGGAGCCGTTATCTACCTTGTATTTCATGAAGACAAGGGTTGCTAGTTCTATTCCGCCAACTACTACTTCAAAGCTTGGACCAGCGTTTCCTCCTCCCTCCCACCAAGATTCTTTGAAGACTACTTCTTCCGGAGGAATCTTCATATACTCTGTGAAGAACTCGTATGCTAGTCTAACAGTCTCGTTTTTCCAATATACGAACTTGTCTGGATAGTTGAATGCGTGGTGTGCGGCCATCTCGAAACTTGTTAGGTGTCTACCTATTGTAAGTCCTACATTGTCTATGTCTTCGAGTCTTATGCTTGGCTGGCTAATTACTAATGGATTAGCGGGAGGCGGGACTAGGCCACTTGTTACGTGCGGCTGGAAAACCACTATGCTGGCTATGGTTAGATAGAGGTCTTCTCTCCATCTTGCTACGACTGGTCTAGGTTTTAATGGTGTATGCCCATGCTTCTCGAAGAACTGGATGAAGAGTTTCCGAGCCTCCGAAACCGATAGGTTCTCGATACTCTTTATATCCTCGAATCGGTATTCTATGCACGGCGTGTCCTGGGGTTCTTCGATCTCTGGGTTTAGCGTCCAAAAGTATTCTGGACATCTCCTTCCTTTCTTTCGTATAAAGCCGTTTTCTTTGAAGAATTCTAGCATGTATTCTTTTTCGCTTACTTTCAATTTGTAATCGCCCTCCACTAGTGATTGGGCTACTTCGACAGGGATTTAATCATTTTATTTACAAGGAAAGATTCTTTGCTTACATACTGTGTTTAACTCAGATCGACAAAACGTATAGAAACCTGTTTTTCTTGTATTAAGTGAAAAATTCTTAGGTTATGAGTAAAGACTTCGTTGAGGCTGTTGGAGGTTAGAAGCCGAAGAGGCCTGAGAGGCCTTCTCCGATGTCGACGTCGGCCTCCTTCTCCTCCTCTTCCTCCTTCTTCTCCTCGGCAGCCTCAGACTCCGCAGCCTCAGCAGCAGGAGCCGCAGCAGGAGCAGCTGCAACTGCTACTGGTGCTGCTACTGCGTTCTTTAGTACTTCTTCTAGGTTTATTTCTGAGAGGCTTGCTACTAGCATCTTTACTTTGGCCTCGTCTACTTGGAGGCCTAGTGCCTCAATTACTTTCTTGAGGTTCTCCTCGTTTACCTCTTGGCCTGCATAGTAGAGTGCGAGTGCCGCGTGTATGTATGCCTTTCCCTCCTGAGCCATTTTCGAACCACCTACCATACTCCACCGTCTCTTACATGTTATAGAGAATAAAAACACTTACTAGAAGCCGAAGAGGCCTGAGAGGCCTTCTCCGATGTCGACGTCGGCCTCCTTCTCCTCCTCTTCCTCCTTCTTCTCCTCGGCAGCCTCAGACTCCGCAGCCTCAGCAGCAGGAGCCGCAGCAGGAGCAGCTGCTGGTACCTCTTCTATTCCTAGTTCTTTTGCTTTATCGCCTAGTGCCATGATTATTGCTAGTTCTTCGCTTACTGCTCTTCTCACAGCATATTCTGCAACGTCCGGTGTTAGGAATCCTGTTTCTCCGACTACTGCTGCAATTATCCTCTCAGCATTAGCAAGGGCTGCTTCAACTGCTTCTGGGACAGGCATGAACACTATCTCTGTTGCCAGGCCGATCGCCTCTAGTGCAGCAAGTGTGATATCTTGCTTGACTTGTTCTAGGTCTACTATTAGTTCTTCTCTCGGGATTATTACGCCGTTATCTATAGCAGCTACCAGGCTTATTCCGATTTCGAACGGCATTATTCCGAGTTGTTGAAGTAGTCCTGCTAAATCGGTTGAGATCACGTCTCCTGGTTTTGCTACTACCGTGTCTTTCTTAACGTATACTGTCCCTTTCCTTATCTCGTATGGGATCCTTAGCTTTCCGAACACGCTAAGCATTGGGCCAGGTGTGATTCCTGTATCTCCTTCAGGTATTACTATTTCTTTGTCTGCTACCTGGCCTGGCTTCGCCGGTATCGGTACTTTTTCCGACTCTATGAGTCTAGCCATCTTGAACGGGTTCATATCCGTGAAGAGAACCATTGGGCTACCCTTGATTATTTCTTCCAGCTTCTCCCTAGGTAGTCCTGCCCGCTCAGCGGCAAGTAGTATCAGATTTTTCTTGGCTACCTTGAAGACTATTTGTTTCCTGAACTTCTTGCGTATCAGCTGTAGCTGTTTGGTCGGCATTCCTGTTAGATCGGCTATTCCTACCACAGGATATTTCTTGAATAACTCTTCTAGTTCTGCTACTACTTTCTTTTTCCAGGCCGGGATCTCCCTTTCCTTCCTCGCGTGAAGCATCTCCATAGACATCATAGCTCACCTCCTTACTAGAACAGTACCTGCACCGGTGGTCCCATTGTTTTCTTGACATAGATCTTCGCTATCTTGCCTTGGCCTAGCTTGTTCTCAATAGCATTGATTACTGCTATAATGTTCTCAGCTATATCTTCTGGCGCCATATCCTCATCTCCCACCTTTACCATAACCTGTGGCTGGTTTCTTATTCTTACATTAACACTTCTCCTGAACCTCTCCACTATCTCCTCTATGTTAGCGTTGGGTGGTATTGGTGTAGGTGCCTTGCCTCTGGGTCCGAGAGCTGGTCCGAGTATCCCTCCTACTACACCCATTAAGGGCGCCTGGACCAAGACCCAGTAGCATCGCTTTGCAATCTTTCTGGCAGCTTTCTTATTTCCTCTGAGCTCCTGTATCTGTTGTCTATTGAATACTTCTATTCCTTCGATGTTCTTTGCTCTTAGCTCCATGTCTCCTTCTGCAACTACACATACTTTAGCGATCTTGTTAGGCTTCTTTGGAAGAACTACTATTTCTCTTAGACGCGAAGAAGGACTTTTGAGATCTACATCTTTTAGAACTACTATTAGATCGACTGTTTCCTTGAACTTCCTTTTTTTCGCGATTTTTAAAGCGAATTTAACTGCTTCTACGATCTCGTTCTTATCTACCGGCAACTTTTATTCACACCTCCTGTCGGGCCTATCGGCCCTGCTCCCCAGAAGAAGAGCCCTATACACTTCTTCTGGGGAGTCGATTCATCAATCACTATATCACGGCTAAAAAACTTAATCCTCTTTCTCCCATTCTTCCTCGTATTTTGCTAGGAGGGCGTCGTATACTCCCTCCTCTATTTCCTGTGTGACTATTTTTGGATCCTTACCGTTAACTGTTATACCTATAGACCTGGCACTGCCGAGTATTGTTTTGACTGCTGCCTTGAGCGTCTTTGATAGTAGTTGTGGCTTCTTTTGTAGCGTTATCTCTATTATTTTTTCGAGCGGGAGATCTCCTATCTTATTGTGCATTGGGTCTCCTGGCGGCTCCTTTGCTCCTACTGCTTTGAGGAGTAGTGCCGTGGTCGTCGGGATTCCTACCTCTATCCTGTATTTCTTGGTTTTTGTATCTATGATTATATTGACGGGTATCGTCATTCCCTCGAATTGTTTTGTTTTCTCGTTTATCTCGTCTATTACTTGTTTCACGTTTAGACCTAGCTGCGAAAGCATTGGGCCCAGTGGTGGCCCCGGTCTAGCCTTTCCGCCTTCTATCTGGACCTTCACTACCTTTTCTTGAGGCATCTCTATTACCTCCCCAACCTTCCACTGATGCTTTAAGGATTTTAATACTCTATCGAGTCTGGAGTGACACGGAGATCGTGTAAATATAATTATCAAGTTTGAGGAAGGAAGGCTATGAAGCGGCTCACTCAGCAGGACAGGCTACGCATGCGTCTACATGCAGTTGCTATGCTTAGATACGCGAAGAAATACGCAAAATACAATTATCTATCAGAGCACCTCGATATAGATCCTAGCCTGCTAGCAAGATATGTTAGTGGATTAGTGGTTCCAAGCTACGAGCAGTCACTCAAAATAATCGCCGTGTTAGAGAAACTAATGCCCCTAGATAAAATAATACTCGGGGAAATCGAAAAACACCACGGATACATCGATCTAACGGGACTATTATCCGATCCTTCTTTTCTCAGAGTAGTCGCTTTCAAGCTAGCCTCACATTTCAAAGATGATAAGCCCACAGCCGTACTTGTGCCCGAGACAAGCGGTATATCATTAGCATCATTCATAGCAGAAGAGTTCCCAGTAAAAATAATTGTAGCAAGGAGGAGAAAAGATAATCCCCTTGAAGACTATTATGAAGAACACTTGATTCTACCCCCAAACGTGAGGAGAATATTCTATATTAGGCGTAGAAGCCTATCGAGTCGAGACAGAGTCTTAGTAGTGGACGATATCGTTCACACAGGCCTTACATTATATGTGTTGAAGAATTTAATTTCTAGGATAGATGCAAAATTAGTTGGCGTAGCGTCTATAGTTGTTCATGGAACTGAGTGGAGAAAGAGGCTTGGAGACTCTATAAAAATAAAATCTATATTATCACTCTGACTCTGCTAGTTTTACTTGTTCAATAGGCACTGTTATTACCATATGAAACTCCGACTCTAGAAGGACTAAGTCCACTTCTCCTCTTGACTCATAGACTTCGACTACTCTACCACGCATCCCCTTAAATGGGCCTCCTATAATCTCAACTATCTGGTCACGTTTGAGCTCCGGTATCTCAACTACTGGTCTTGCGAGCTTCACTACCTCCTCTGGCTTCATTAATAGCGGTCTCCTCCTTTTGACGTTTCTTACTCCGCGTATAAGATCGTATAGATCTCCGGGGTTGCCTAGTTCGACTATTACATAGCCTTTCATGCCAGCAGGTACCACGATGCTTCTCACATCTAGGCCCATTACCTGGGTTCTTTCTGCGAACACCATTGCTACTTTAAGTTCAGTACTACCAGTGACCGGGATTGCATAGAATCTCGTCTTTATATCGTACTGGTGCTGTTCCTCGTTCATAGGAAACCACCGTTATGTTGTGAGAAGAACGTATACGAGGTGTATTATGTATGCTATTCCACCCACAAGCGTGAATCCTATGAAGTTAAGCTTTGTTAATAGGTTGAACTCCTCTTCATCAGGTCTTCTTGCGAGGATCAGTATCCTCCTCCATGCTGTAATGTATTCCTTTAACTTTGATACTACCATTCTCTGGTCACCGAATTCCTGGTATTTATTCGAATTCTTCCACATTTATACCTGCACTTTCCAGTTTTTTAACGTATTCTTTTGCCATATCTCTGGGCTCAATGGGCCCACGTGGATATTTTTCCCGCCAGACTCTAGCCCTAAACCTGTAGACCTTTATCTCGGGCTTGAGCCAGCAGTCTGGCCAGAGACCTGCCTTAATACAGGTCTGTGACAGGAATGTCTGTCTATCCCACACGTATTCGACTGGAACTACCGGGAGGAGAAGTCCCTTTGCGACTCCCGCGTCAACTAATAAACCATCTCTACCTATCTTAACATTAGAGATACGTTCCTCTGGTGTATCACCTAGATACTCGAACTCTGATAGGACGGATACCTCAAAAGTTACCTGGTCTAACTCATACTCTTCCATAGGAGGAAATCGTGGATCAGAAAACGCGCTCTCTAATGCCACTTCTATGACGGTATCTATTAGGCTTTTCACTGGTGCCGTTGAACCAATGCATCCTCTTAGCTCTCTCTTCTCGGCTCCATAGTAGGTCTCTATGGTTACGAATGCCATGCCTGGCCTGTATAATTTGGTGGAAGCATCTTGGGGAGTAGGCATGCGTCTCCTATACCTAAAATAATACTCTACGCTTCTTCGAGCTAACCTAACTAAATACTCTCCCTCCTTATCTGTGACCTCTTCTGGGTCTACGGGTCGGGCGTTTTCTTGCATACTTCATTACCTCTGCCAATTCTAATGCTTCGCGAATTATGCGTCTAATGTTCTTCCAGTGGCCTCCTTCCCAGTATACTCTACCGCATCTGGGACAAATATAGAAAACATCATAGGTTTCGAGAGCTTTTGGAGGTACTCGGTCTCTAACCTTTTCCTTGTCCCTCACCTGGATCAATGGACTATTACATTCAGAACACCTGCTCTTAGAAGGATCAGCCACTAGACGTAGTCCTAGCGCCACAACGAGCTCTGCCAGTCTTCCGGCTATATCATGAGAAGAAACATATACTGCTCGTATCCCTTTCTTTCTTGCTCTAATGAAAAGTCCTCTATCACGAGTGAGTATTATCCTTCCTGTTTTCTCAGCTATACTAACTATTTGCCTATCGGAGAATGTCTTAGAATATAAAGTATCGTATCCTAGTATTCGAAGCCATCGAGCTACCTCTCCTAACATTGTGTCTACTATGAATCTTGGCTGTGTAGCTCTGTATCTACTTTGTCTGTCTTTTATATTTTCCTTATCCATTCTTACCAGTATCCTCCTCGCTTTATCATTTCAGTGTCCAGGCTAGATACATCGACTATCTCAAAGTTTTATACTATCCTGATACGGTAAGCGGTATCGCGAATAAAACATTATGCTTACCATGTGGTGATAAAGATTGTAGAGACCAGGAAAATACTATGATATTATTCCCGACTACGCACCCTTTAGTATTAGCCGAGCTAGCTCTAGCCCGCTTATGTACCCTACTGGTTTACCATTATCAACAACGACCACTACCCTGTAGCGGTGGCTCACCATTTTAGAGGCGGCTTCTGCAACGGATGCATCGGGATCAACTGTAGGTGGCCTGAGTCTTATAGCGTCGCCGACTATAACATACTTTAGTGGTGTTATTCTCTTCGGTTCTCCTCTGCTTAGCTCATAGTACTTCAAGAACACTAATGCAATCTCGTCTACGCCTATGACTCCTAGAAATTCGCCTTCTTCCATTACTGGAACTATACTGAGATTATGTTGGAGTAGAAGCTGTCTTACATGCAGTATTCTCGCCTGGAGATCTACGCTTACAGGAAACGTCTTCATTATTTCTCTTGCTCTAATATCTGATGCATCAACGCTTTCTGATAGTAGTGATGCTAGTTCCCAGCGTGACACTATACCTGTCGGCTTCCCTTCCTTATCTGTAACGGGCACACTCGTTATCTCTGCTTCGTCCATGAAGCGTAGGGCTTGAAGTAGGGGTGATTCCTGGTCAACGTATTTCACAGGCTCTGTCATAAAGCTTGAAGCATGCATTCCAGAGGGAGTTGCTTGTTTAGTCCTAGTTGTTCCAAGCTTGAATATAACGTCTCTAAGTGTAAGAATGCCTCTGATCTTGCCTTTTTCTGTCAGGATAGCTCTGTCTGTCTTGAACTTGTCTATTTCGTCTAGTACTTCTGCTAGTGAATAGTCCTTGTCTAGTACTGGAGCTGTGCTTCCTTTAATCTCGTCCACGCTCTTAAGCGCTATTTTCTCGAACACTTCCGTTCACCATATTTCTATTATTGATTATACGCGAATAAAACATATTGGCTCATAACTAATATAATTTAGAATCCTAATGATACTCGGAGTCTAAATATACTGCTACTCTACTTTTGATAATGATAATGGAAAATCCTGGCCTGAATAAATAATGCATATACTTAGATAGAGTCTAGACCTGATTGGCTTTGCCTACATAATATACTAAGTCTATGTAGTGTGGAGCTAGTCTAATTATGTCTCTCTTGGATATTACTCCCACGACCTTATAGGTCTCGGGGTCTAGTACTGGTAAGTGTCCTATGTTATAGGAGCCCATCATTTCTGCGGCTTCTCTAAGCGTAGTATTCCTAAATACATAGTAAGGATTCTTCGACATTATGTCGGCGAGTTTGACCTTTGAAGCGTCTAGACCCTTCGCCACTACATTTACTATTATGTCGGTTTTCGTCACTATTCCTAGCAGGCTGTCTTGCTCGTCAACTATTATCAGGCTCCCAATATTATTCTCGGCCATTATCTTTGCTCCTTCCAGTACTGATTGCACAGGCATTGCCTTTATTGGGGGAGTGCTCATGACTTCTTCACAAAGTGTCTCTGGCTCTTCCGACATTTCATCCACCATTCTTTAAGTCTCTTATTATTACCATGTAATTGTAACTATTTCCGATCTATAATAGTTATCTCTTGACATAAAGATCTATTCCGCCTGGACCACAGTGTATCTTATATGTCCTGTTCGACAATGATGAATCTGGTGTAGGAGTGATTGGAGCCCTCTAGAAGTGTTCCGAGATTACTAATACATCCTCCTACTCATCCTCTCCTATCGCTATTATATGTTCCCTTGGGCTTCCTTATAGCTCTAGTTCTAGCATATATTGTAGGATTCACAGCTAACAGGTTGCCACATCCCTACGACTATTATGTAATTCTCGCTTCAACATTGATTGCCTTAAGCCCTATTCTTAGCTATGTTAATGTTATAGTAAAAGAGCTAGAATCCTCGGAAGAGCTAGTATTAGCGGTTGAATACGTATCGTTATATGGCATACCAGTGCCGATCCCTGCTCTTGTGAAGCAGAGGCGAAAACTCATCATAGCCGTTAACCTAGGAGGCGCCGCTATTCCTGTTATTGTCTCGTTAATCTTTTTGAAGCTAGCGATCGATCTTCTTGGTCTAGGTGTAATAGTTCCTTATCTCATCGCCGTAATGATTACCAGTATAGTCACCTTTTGGTTTAGTAGAGTTATTCCAGGCGTAGGAATCGCTGTTCCCGCACTTATTCCTCCATTAACGGCAGCTATGGTTGTATCCTTTTTATTCGGAGTAGGCCTTATTCCGGGTCTCCTAGCTTATAGTGTAGGGAGCCTAGGTAGCCTGTTGGGCGCTGATGTTTTTAGACTATTGAAGGATCTGGATAAATTAAAGACTGGCTTCGCAAGTATTGGGGGTGTAGGCGTATTCGATGGAATATTCCTATCAGGCTTCCTTGCTCTATTGTTAACGATCTGATGATTTGGATGAAACCTTATTAGTATCTTTAATATATTTTGGAGGTGTTCTATAGTCAAAGAATACTGGGAGGTCCAGGTAGAATGAGTGGATCATCGTCTGATATACTTATCTGTATAGATAGCAATGCTTCGAAATATGGGATAAAGGCCTACTATATGACGTCAGAGGGGCCTAGCTCTCCGAGATACCCGGCGAACTGGGAAAACATAATACGAGAACTTCACGAGTATATTGTGAACAAGTATACTGTAGAGGATCTAAAGAACGATCCAATCATTAAAGCTTACAGGAAATTCTACTGGAGAATAGGAATCGATCCTACCAAGACAAGGCCAAGCAGTGAAGCCCTTGTAAGGAGACTTCTTAGAGGCAGATTCCCGAAAATCAGCCCTATTGTAGACGCGGGAAACATTGCTTCCGCCAAGTATCTAGTCCCTATAGGCCTTTACGATCTCGAAAAAGCCTCTGTACCACTCCGATTGACCGTATCGCGTGGCGGAGAAATATTCTATGGCATCGGAGGAAAAGACGAAGTGCTTGAAGAGGGATTACCGATCCTAGTGGATTCAGTTGGAAACGTGCTCCACTTATATCCACATAGAGATAGCCGTATAACGATGATCAGAGATACAACAACTAAGCTCTTGGCTTTAGCAGCCGGAGTCCCTGGTGTCTCCGATGACCTACTCGTCGAGACCTTGAGATTCCTTGGCGGGTTGCTGGATCTATTGAAATGGAAGACTAGCGATATAATTAGAGTAGAAGGCTGCTTACACTAGAGATGTTTATTCCGGGAAGAAAAAGAATAAGGGATAATTTGAGTCAATTACTCTTTTAACAGTTCTTCTATTGCTTCTGGACCTTTTTCTTTGAGCTGTTGTAGTTCTTCTATCAGGGCTTCTAGTATCGGTCTATAATCTCCTACTACGCCATAGTCTGATTGTTTGAATATTGGGGCTTCTGGATCTATGTTTATTGCGACTATTCTTCCAGCCTCTCTTACTCCTAGCATGTGTTGGGCTGCTCCGCTTATTCCTATTGCGAAGTAGAGTACTGGTTTCACGCTTTTACCTGTCTGTCCTACTTGTCTTTCTGGATCGACGAAGCCTGCGTCTACTGCTTTTCTTGATCCTGCTACTACTCCGCCCAGTAGTGAAGCCAGTTTTTCTGCGAGTTTTACTCCGTCCATGGATCCTATTCCTTTACCTACTGATACAATTATCTCTGCTTTCTCGATAAGTACTTCTTCTTTTTTGACTGGGACATAGTTTACTAGCTGCATTCCTGGATCCATTATGGTTTCGAGTTTCTCTTCGATGATCTCTCCAGTCCTGCTCTCGTCGTAGGGTGGTACTGGGAAGACGTTTGGTCTTGCAGTACCCATCTGTGGTCTTCTAAACGGTGTCTTAATGTATGCTAGCATTATTGCCGCGAAGGGGGGTCGTATCATTAGGACGTCTCCGGTTTTTTCGTCGACGTCGAAATCTGTACAGTCAGCGGTGATTCCTGTTCTTAGCGTGTTAGCGATATATGGTCCCATCTCTCGGCCTTTCATAGTTGCAGAGACAAGGATCACTGCTGGCTTGTATTTCTTAGCTAGGTCTACTATTACTTGGCCGTATACTCTTGGATAATACGTCTTTAGTCTCTCATCGTCTACTACTATTACCTTGTCTGCTCCATGTTTGATTGGTATCTCGGCATATTGTTTTATATTGTATCCTATCAGTACGGCTACTATTTTTTCCTCAGGCTTCTTCGACTGTATTTTCTTCGCTGGCGTGAGCATCTGTAGGCTTGCTTCACTGATACCGTGCTCGTCTGTTTCCATAACTACCCATATGTCTTTGAACTCGTCTGGCTGCTCGCATGGCCAGTCCGGACATAGCTTCTCACAGTTCACTTTCATGGGCATTACTCCTCACCCCATAGGGCCTTCTTTAAGAAGCCGGCTACTGATTCATCGCTAAACAATTGCTTTAGAATCCATCTTGCCGCGTCTCTCGGATCTTTTGGAGTGTATACTATCTTCTTTCTGGGTACTTCCGGCATCCATGTGATGTTTGCTACTACTGTCGGTGATCCTTTGAGACCTGTACATCTCGGATCGAGACCTAGGTCTTCTATGTTCCAAGCGATTATGGGCTTCTCTATCTTAGCTCGTAGCTTGTAGCTTAGCCTCACCGGCCTTGGCTTAAGTGCTTTGATCGCGGTGGCAACGACCGCTGGCAGATTCACCTCGTATTCCTCGACTGCTTTCTCAGTTTGCCTAGTCACTCTTAGCTTTCCATCCTCGACTAGTTTCGCGTCTCTTGCATAGTAGACATATGGCCATCCTAGCCAGCTGGCTACCTGTGCACCGATGTGGGCTGTGCTGGAGTCTATTGTCTCGTGGCCGAATATTGCCACGTCTACAGGGCCGATCTCCTTTGATATCTTCTCTATTCCTTTAGCTATTACGTAGCTTGTTGCTAGCGTGTCTGCGCCTGCGAACTTTCTATCTGTCAGTAGGATTCCTTTGTCGACGCCCATTCCTAGGACGTGTTCGAGTCCTTGTGTTGCTGATGGAGGGGCCATTGTTACAGCTATGACTTCTCCGCCGTACATGTCTTTTAACCTTAGTGCAAGTTCTATAGCGGGGAAGTCGTGTGGGTTGACTATTGAGGGGACTCCTGCTCTTATCAGTGTTCCTGTCTTTGGATCGAACCTGACTGCCTGTGTGTTCGGGACCCACTTTATTCCAACTACTATCCTCATATCGTACACCTCCTACCTCTACGTGAACCTGTACTGGACTCCTCTTCCGCTCTTAGGATACTCCCAGCGTAGTCCCCAGGGCTCTGATAGTACTCTGCAGAGTCCGCATTCGAGACATCCCTCGTAGCTGTAGAGTAGCTTCTCACCTACAGTTGTATAACAGCTACAGGGGCATAGCATGGTCAGTTCTTTTGGCACGCCTCGTTCATCTATTATTTCTATATGTGGGTCTTCGTCTACGTCATAGACGGTTCTCTGTAGGAGATCCTCTATTTTTATGGGTTTAAGCCCCTTCTCCTCGCTCATAGCTTACTCACCACCGAGAATAGTTTGAGCATAAACTTTGACAAGCTTACGTCACTCTCCTTCACGGAGTCGAGCAGTGCCTCGAGCACTGTTGGCTCCTCATAGTCTTGCTCATATAGCTTTGCGAGCAGTATATTCAGCATGGCTGGTAGTTTTGTGAAGAACATCGGGTCCTCCATTACTTTTTCTATTCCGCGGTGCTTGACTAGTTCTCTGAACATGAAGCTTTCCCTTACTCTTTCCTCGTATTTTCTAAGGTTCTCTTCTGTTGGCCCATCTGACTCGAGGGCCTCTATTATTGTCTCTGCCGCGAGTTTTCCGCTATAGACGGCATAGTCTACTCCTCTAATCGTGTAGCCTGTGTTTAGGAGTAATCCTGCCGCGTCTCCCACTACTACTAGGCCTGGCATGTAGAGTTTCTTCGGCATATATCTGAGTCCACCTTCAATAGTCATGTGGGCTCCGTACTCGAGAACGTCTGCGTCTCCCCAAATCTTGCTGAAGAATGGATGCGTCCTCAGCTTCTCTAGGAGCATGGGCACTGTATGTTTTAATTCACCAGTTTTCGCTGCCTCGTATGCCTTACCGATGTGTAGGACTAGTCCTAGCGCTATCGTGTCTTTCATGGTATACATAAAGCCTCCGCCTGGGATTCCTGCTGTGACATCGCCTACCATGAACCATGCCAATCCTTCTCCTTCGTCGAGGAGGAGTCGTTCGTTCATAGCCTTTTTACCAATGTTGATAACTTCCTTGACTCCTAGTGCTACTTGATCCGGCTTTATCTTCTCTGCTAAGCCAAGTTTCTCTAGTAGGATTCTGTTTACTCCCTCGGCATCTACTACTACGTCTGCTTCGATCGTATCTGGCCCGCTCCTGATCCCTTTCACTCTACCGTTTTCTACGATTATCTCGTCAACTCTGACTTCGTCTACAAGTATTGCTCCGCTCTCCACTGCTTTGTTGGTCATCCACTTGGCCATCTCTGTAAGATAGGTTGTGAATGCTACTTTTCGCCCAAGCTTAAATTCTACAGTCGTTACTCGCTCTCCCTTAACGAAGCTGATCCTTTCCCTTGTAACCCATCTATGGATAGGGGCTTCTTTATCGAGATCTGGCCAAACGGTTCTTAGAGGCTCAGCATATATTTTTCCTCCGAATAGCTCTTTAGTGCCTGCTCCTCGGCCTCTCTCGACGATGAGTACCTTGTAGCCTGCCTTCGCCAGCAAGTATGCTGCCGAGGCACCTGCTGGCCCCGCTCCTACAACCACAACGTCGAACTTTGTAGGCGTCTGGCTACTCAAAACAGTCACCTATTAACGGCATATGTATTTAGTTTATTTTACCTATAACAATCCAAATACTTAATACAAGTTGCTATTAGATACTTTATTAAGGAACGATATAGGACCAGTTAATTTCGCCGTCAGCCAATAATAAGAGGTTCAACTTATAGACTACTACTGCGTGTTAATACTCTAATGGTGTGTGATAAATATGCAAGTACCAAGCGGCAAGATACTTCTAATCAATGCTTCAACAAACACGAGTAAGATTATCGAGATCCCTCAGACTGTTTATAAAACGCTACTAGGGGGTAGAGGTCTCGGCGCGTTTCTAGCATATAAAATGTTGAATTTTAATATAGAACCTTTCTCGGAGAAAAATCCTTTTATTATAATACCAGGACTATTAGTAGGAACAGGACTGAGCACAGCTAGTAAGACAACCATTATCTCGAGGAGTCCTTTAACAAATCTTCTCGGACGAAGTAGCGTTGGAGCCAGACTTGGCTCGGTCTTGAGACAATTGGGTCTTGACGCCCTAGTGATAGTTGGAAGAGCAAGGAATCCCAGCGTTATAGTAGTTGATAATGAGAAAGTATCTATAGAGAATGCTGAGGAGTTTTGGGGACTTAGGATAAGTGAGGCACGAACAGAGCTCCAGAAAAAGTATCCCGGGTACTCGTCCTGTATTATAGGGCCTGCAGGCGAGAACCTTAGCAGAATCGCGCTCGTAGACTGTGACGGTAGACAGGCCGGGAGAACAGGCTTAGGAGCCGTCCTCGGATCAAAAAATATAAAAGCAATATTAGCAAAGGCCCGGGGAAGCAAGTCCGAGTACAACAGGGAGCAAAGGCGATTAATTGTAAAATGGGCGCAAACTATCCCCAAGAGCCCCTCTAGTAAAACACTCGTCGAGTATGGCACACCCATAGTCGTTAGCTTAACTGAGCCCCAAGGGGTTCTGCCCTCGCGTAACTGGACTAATAGCACCTTGTCTTGGTGCCCGGACAGAAACATTGCACGTGACGAATACACGAGCTATGCTAGGAGAAATAGGGTTGCTCGGAATCCTTGTATTAGTTGTAACAGGCCATGTAGTCAAGTAATACGTATAAGAGATCCCTTAGAGAATAAAATTAGAGAGTACGATGGGCCAGAATACGAACTGTTATATAGTCTGGGAACAAACCTAGGTTTCTGCGATCCAGAAAATGCTGCAGTTCTAAGCTTATTAGCCGATGAACTTGGGTTTGACGGGATTAGTCTAGGAACAACGATATCCTGGTTCCTTGAGGCTAAGGAGAAGGGTTTTATCGATCTTGAGAAGCTTCCAAACGAGTATAAGCACGTAGCTTGGGGAGATCTAGAGGGAATAGTCAAACTAATAACCGATATTGCCTATAGAAATAATGCCGTTGCTAGTATTCTTGCTGAAGGCGAGAAAATTGCCTCTGAGAAGCTTGGAGGCCCCGAGCTAGCTATTCATGTTAAGGGCCTAGGTTTGCCGGCGTACGATGCACGGGGACTCAAGGGCTTAGGCCTAGGATACGCTGTTAGTAGTAGGGGTGGGGACCATCTGACTAGTGGAATGTATGCAGTCGAGCTCGGAGGCAAGCTATGGATCTATGATAATGTTGATCCCTTGACATATAGAGGGAAACCTCACATTGTAAGATTTATGGAGAATATGTTTGCATTATTCGATATATTGGGTATATGTAAGTTCTCTAGAAAAGAAATAACACTCAGCGATATACTAGAGGCTGTAAACGTGTTCACAGGATACTCTTATACTACTACTGATCTAATGAGTGTTGCAGAACGAACAATAACCTTGGAACGACTAGTGAACCTTGCACTCGGATTATCTCCACGAGAAGAAGATAACTTGCCTCGTAGACTCTTTGAAGAACCTATTAGTGACGGACCTAAAAAAGGCGAAAGAATGGATCCCGGAGAGTTCCGTCGTATGAAGAGAGAGTATTATCTGATTAGAGGATGGGATCCGGATACAGGAGTTCCAACAAAAGAAATACTATATATGCTGAGACTAGACAAGCTATTAGCAATAGATATTGCTCTTGTAGACTAATTTTCGAGGTCTCTAAGTACTATCCCTTTATTATATCCACTCTTGGTCCTTATGATCCTGGACCTTCCCGGAATCCTAGGCATTATTTCTTCGTCTGGGACCGCGTATGGTATGTGTTTATACTCATGGTTCAGTGTTTCATACCATTTGTTCTTGAGAATCCTTGCCGTTTCGCTTTTTGAATGTTCTCCTGGGACGAGTACTGAGTACACCAAGGTTTTCTCATGTATTGCCTCTTCGCTTCCAGTCATAACTATTGGTACGCCTTCCTCGTTGATGGCGATTCCTATCGCTATCTTAATAGGCACTGGCTTTGGAAGATAATTCTTCTTCCCATAAACCATTATTCCTCCCTTAGCCAGGTATTCTCCCGTCGGCGGGCTAAATGATACCTGGCTCGCAGTTACCCAGTATACATCGATGCTTCCAGCACCGGCCTTCCATGCCCTGCTATAGGCGGCTGTTATGACAGCGGCATCGAATATGTCTTCTGGCTGAGGAGTCTTGTCCTTAATTTTTAGGACGACAGCTGGTGCTCCGTGGATGTTTGCGTGTAGGAATAGGTCGTTTTGAGATAGATGTTTCTTGACTACTGCTTCGTTTTGGCTGGCATCGCGGCCGCCTATTGCTAGAAGATTATTTCTCGTCACAGTCCAGTGATATTTCTCGAACCAGAACCGTTTCCTTCTCCGTACCTGCTGGGACAGCTCTCTGGCTTTAACCTTTATCTTAAGCTCGTCTATTCGCTTCAATATCTCTTCTTTTACTTGTTCCGCGCGCGTGGCTTTTGCTTCTAGTTCTCCGGCTTCCCTGTATAATCTGAGTATTACAGAGTCCACTGTTTCTCCATGATAGTAGTCGAACTTGATATCGTTTGGTAGCTCTATAACGTATCTGTCATTTAGTCTTGTTACGATTACTTTTCCTAGAGTGACTTTTTCCGCTTTATTTCTTGTTATGATATCGAAGAGTTTGTCGAAGTCCTGATAATGCTTCGCGACTAGCTCTGCTATTTTTTTCTTCTTCTCCGCCTCCAACACGTATTCTCTTGCTCTCTTCTCCGCCTCTTCAATACTTTTTAGAAGTCTGTAATATTCGCTGTCGCCTGTTGTATCGTCTTGTGTTCTTGTACGTGGTTCTCTAACAGGTTGTGCAAATAGTATGTCCAGGGCCTCGTCAAACGGGGAATATTCTTGAACTGTAAGGTCTCCTCTCTCGATATGTCTTAGTGGTTTGAATGGATCCGCCTCAATAGGGTATTCTTGAATTATCAACCATCCTTTTCCGGCGAACGATTCTTCGACAATCTCTGTTAGCGCTTCTATTATTGCCTGCAGATCGTTTTCTCGTAGATCGCCTACCTCTCTCTGTTTATCGATACCGGCTCTATACAATGCCTCTTCGGCGAGCTCTCCGGGTATCCTGCATCCTCTTATAAGTCCTCGTACTGCGTCTTTTCCTGATCTTATACAGTCCACGAGGTTCTCAAAGAAATTTTCTATCTTTGACTCAACCAGTTTTATGATGATACTCTCTTGCGCTGGAGGAGGAATATAGTTTATCTTAGGTTTTAGCACTCTATCTCGTAATCTAAGGGTTCTTGTCAAGGCAATAATAGAATCCTTATCGTCAAGCAACACTATTACCCCTCTAGGGATTAGCTCTGCAATTATCGAGTATCCTCGCCTACCAGTGATTTTTACAATTCTATCGTTTCCTTGCAGAGATATGTCTTGAATCCTATCTCCACGTAGATACTTCCTTGCCAGTACTACCAATGGATATGGTTTATAGTCACTTGGAGTTACAACTCTCGACGATAAATGTATTCTTTTCCCTGCCTCTATTACCAGGAGGTCTTTTACAAGGTTAGACTTGACTTTTAGTATTAGACGCTCATATTCTTTCTCATAATAGATATTTGATATTAATCCATTGTTCAATTGATCTCCCGTTGTTTTCAGCCAAACTAATATATCTAGTAGGTTCATGCTTTTTCTAGCCATTTTCTTTTAGCCCCGTTAATAAGTTAATGTCAGGTAGAGGAATAATGGAGTTATCCTCATGAATTTATTTCATCGCTATTATTACCCTAAAGAACCTAGTTTAGGATAACTGGTAATGAAGAGGTGATATCAGATGGTTGCTGGAGTCTCCATAGATGCTCATATTGTCGCAGGGATAATTATAGGGTTTATACTAGGGAGTATCCTAGCAGTGTTATCATATATAGGAGGCTTCGAACAGCTCTCGATGCCAAGCAGGGGTCTGGCGGGATCGTTAGGGTCTGCTATAATAGCCTTTCTACTTCTCCCCCTCGTGCAGCTACGTATCGGGGTTCTCTCCACAAGGAAGAAAATCGAGTACGTAGCTGTATCTGTGTTAATGACTTTAGTATTCTGGCCAGTCATATACGCAGTCCTTATTAGCTAGTTTTTAGAGGAGAGCGATACCTCATAGTTTATTTTATTAGCTTGTCTAAGAGCATATATGGTGTAAGTCTAGCATGTATAGAATCAACATAACGAGACACAAGTACTTGCTCGTGATTATTAGTTTGCTGGTATTAGCAACATATATGGTTCCTTCAGAAGCTTCCTCCTCTGTATGTTACTCTCCTAATAAGATGATAATAGTTCCAGTACAATCAACAAGCTATTCTGACAAGCTAGAAATATATCTTGAATCATACACGCAACCGATAACCGTATACAACATATCCAGTTCTCTCTATGATGTTAAAGGAGCAGGTTGCATCAATGATTACTTCATAGTTATGTATCTAGATCTAACTAATGGTAGCCTGATTCTTGACTATTATGATATAAATGTTCTTGGCTATGAGGCCCCCAGCATCGACCTTGGGAAAATGAATCATTTATTGATAAAGAGGATAACATTTTATCCGGAGTCTCCTGCCATTATAAGCGCTGCAGATGGCTTCTTCAATAATGAAACTCTCCTGGTACTCGGTATATCTAGCGCAGTAATAGACAATGGAACAATATCAAAACCCTTCAGTATATATTTAGGCAACGGAGAAAAAGATATTGTAAAGAAATATTATAGCGTAGAATCAACGCTTAAGTTGCCTACAAAACCTGTACTTCCACCATTTTTCTATAATGTGACAGAAGAACAGCTTACCATCGGAACAGTAATTAGTGGAGAGCTTGAACTTATGAAGACTTCTATACCTAATTCTCCTGATCCCGGCACGATAGTCTATTATCCTAGCGATAACAAGAGATTAACTGTTTATGTTTCAAATTCTACTACTCTAACTATTCTGTATACTGACAAGGCTACGCTTACAACAAACATTTATCTGGTAGGCTTCGAGAACTATACATTAATCTCTGTAGACGGAATAATTAGTCTCAATAACACATTCTATATATCATCTAAAGCTATAACGTATGCCGCCGGGACATCTCAGCCGGAAACCGTTAGTCTCATAACGTTATTTGTTCCATCAACGGACACGATCACCGTCTATAAACAGGACAATTCTGCGAACCGCTTAGAAATAATGGGTTACCATTATCTGGCCGTCATAAATGGCACCTATCTCGTCGAACCATCGATCTCTGATCTAAACACGATACTTGCGAAGCAGACAACTGTAGAATATAAATTAGAGACATTATCAACTACGTCTGCATTCCTATTAGCTCCTTCACAGGAAGCATCAGACTTCTCAACTATAACTAAAGTATACGCTGAACAAGCCACAACACCCCGAAACACGACATCGACCACAACCTCGCAAACAACTCAGGAAAAACCAGTATTAAACATGAAACTCCTGGCCTTAGTAATAGCTGTTGTTATTATAGCTGTGGCAGGTATTCTTGTCTACTTCTTAAAAATTAGAAAGAGGACTGTGTCCACAGGAGAAGAGGAAGAATCGGAACAAGTCATAGAGCTAAACATTTAGCACCAATATTTCAATATAGAATTCTCTAGGGAAATTTTTTATAAATCAAACACAAACCTATTATCTTCTCCGATAACGGGGGGTGCTGTTTGGAAAATGAAGCGGAACATAGTGGTAGAAGAATATCTTCTGCCAAGTGTGGAAGAAATAGAAGTAGAGCTCGTGGAAAGAAAAGGCCTAGGCCACCCGGACTATATTAGTGACGCTGCGTCAGAGGTAGCAAGTATTGCTCTAAGCAGATTATATCTTGAAAGGTATGGAAGAATACTCCATCATAACCTCGACAAAGTACTACTAGTGGGCGGCCAGGCAAGCCCACGTTATGGAGGAGGAGACGTACTACAGCCAATCTACATCATCGTGTCTGGAAGAGCGACAACACAAGTACGCACCGACGACGGCGTAGAGAATATACCGGTAGGAACAACAATAGTAGCCGCAGTAAAAGAATGGATAAAAAAGAACTTCAGATTCCTAGACCCTGAAAAACACATAATAGTGGACTATAAGATCGGGAAAGGAAGCACAGACCTAGTAGGAATCTTCGAGGAAAAAGACAAGGTGCCGAAAAGCAACGATACAAGTTTCGGAAGCGGATACGCACCGTTCTCAACCCTAGAACGACTAGTATTCGAGACAGAACGTATGCTAAATTCACCAGGATTTAAGTCAAAGCTCCCGCAAGTAGGCGAGGATATCAAAGTAATGGGCCTACGCAGAGGAAAAACGATAGAACTAACAATTGCAGCAGCCATGATCAGTAGCCTCGTGCATGACAGACAAGAATATCTCTCGATAAAAGAAGAGGTCAAGAACTATGTTCTAGACCTAGCCGCAAAAATAGCACCGGAACATACCGTAAATGTATACATAAACACTGGAGACATACCAGAAAAAGACATCGTCTACCTAACAGTAACAGGCACTAGCGCAGAACACGGAGATGATGGAATGACTGGACGCGGAAACAGGGCAAACGGGCTGATAACTCCCCTAAGACCTATGAGCCTAGAGGCAGCCGCCGGAAAGAACCCTGTAAACCACGTAGGTAAAATCTATAATGTCGTAGCCAACGACCTCGCCCGCAAAATATACAGCGAAGTTACCGGCATCAAAGAAGTATATGTAAAATTATTGAGCCAAATAGGAAGACCAATAGATAACCCGCTCGTAGCAGACGTCAAAGTAAAACCAGAGGGCAACGGTTTATCAAGCGATCAAAAACGCGAAATCGAAGCAATAGTTAACGACGTCTTAGACAATATCACTACCTACACGTACAAGATAATAAACGGGGAAGTAATACTCTTCTAGGCAAACAATCTTTTACTGAGTAATTCTTTTCCCGTGAGATCCTAACGCTCTGAATCTCTCCTTTCTATACTCGGATATAAGTCTCTCTAGATTGATTCTTTGCTCATATTCTTCTTCTAGCTTCTTTCTCCTCCGAAATAACTCTTCGCGAACCCTAGCATCTAACACTACATACTCGTCCGTCATATAAAGGGGGCGTATATCGAGTTCTCCCTCAGTAACGACCGGGATTAACAGTCTCTTCGCGTTTTTCTTTAGCATTGCTATATCGGGCGATCCCCTGACAATTAATCCTAGCAGTTTAATACTTGACAAAGTATAGAGTAAGTCTTCCTCGAAAACAGGATTATCAAGATAAAGAGCCTCTCCCATTAGAGTTTGAGGATTACTAATTAGGTTCTTGGCGTTGCTCTGGGTAAGGCTTCTTATTCTATATGCCAAGAAATATGTTCCCGAATAGACTTTTGAAAGTATTTCTTCTATCGTTTTCTTTTCATTTATTAGATTGTTAATAGTATCTTTAAGTGATTCTATTTCTTTCGATAATATAGCAATCTGCGACTCCATCTTAGATACGAGGCTGTCCCTATAGATCGACGACTTAAAGGAGGCTAGCTTCCTCTCCATCTCCTCCTGTAATCTCTCATTTTCTTCCTGAAGCTGTTTAACTCTCTCCCTTAGATAAGTTAACTCGGCCTCTAGAAGCTGTAGTCTTTGATAACCCCTTGCCTCATCTTGAGACTGTTGGATCCGGGCTCTATGATTCTTCTCCTCTACTCTCTCCTTATTAACCGACAGAATATCGTCTAGCTCCTTTTCAATAGCTATCTCGAGAGCTTCAGCTACGGTAACTCCTTTGATAACTGCTTCTTTTACAGTTGACGAATCAACATTGATCCCTATTTTCTTAAGCTGCGACTCGACGTGTCCCAGCTTGTTTCTCAAAGATAAGTATGCTTTGTAGGCAGCAGCGAGGGCATCTCTTTGATGGGAGTCATCTGGTAATAATCCGTTTAGAGCCTTTTGAGCAAGACCCCTTTTCTCTACAACACTGAGTTCTCCTGGAGGAGTATACAGTAGGGCTCCTGTTAGGCTTGCTATCTTTCTAACTGATTCCGGCGGCTCCGGTACGTCAACTGCTATTATTACAGGTTTTCCATATTCAAGTATCGCCTCTAACAAGCTACCCCGATCGAAGGACTTCGAGCTGTCCAAATATACTACCCTCCCATTAAGATCTAGAACCGCGATACCCGTCGTTATCCCTGGATCCAGCCCTACAATTATCGGTTTTAAGTGCTTGCTACTTTTCTCTGGTATTGATAGGATTGTCCTGTACACCGGTTTTATAGTGACTGAATAGTCAGCTCCTCTATATGGCCTGACAATGCCTAATAACCTCTCTCTTGGAGCGTAGACTGTGAAAGTAGCTGACTCTAGTCCCCCTTCACTTTTCCTATATTTTAAATCGTATTCGAGTCCGGCCTCGTCAAGGGCTTGTTTAACCCTCATTGTGGCGTTCAACACAGCCGCTCTAACCTTTCTCTGATATCTTTGCTGACTGTATCCACCGCTTGCAGGACTTCGATGTTTAGTTATGAGTATCATAGTCTTTTGCTCTATTTTCCTTATACTCGCGCCATAGTTTTTTGAGGCTAGTATTGCCGCTAGGTATGCTGTCTTTCCCGGAGTCAGCTTACCGTATCCGACTATATCACGGTACGGAGCTGTCAGCTGGTTCATGGAGTAGTATTTGTCTTTCCCTATAGTAACTTGCACTATTTCGGACTCGGCAGGGAACAATTCTAGTATACGTGCTAGGTCCTTCTTGTTTGAGGCGATCTCCATTATGTTGTCAAAAGCTATTTTCTTTGGCTTATAATACCATGCTAGTCTGATTAGTCTCGAGAGAGGAGCTCTTGACTGTTTTTCTATTATTTTTCCCTCTGCGTCGACTATCACAATGCTATAAAGAGCCCTCTTTGTGGAGCTCAGCGGGCTACCTTCCTCTATATCTACTCCCATGTATAGTTCTTTTCGTCTTGGCAACTGCGTCTTAGTCATTTATTCACCTCTTATATATGAAAGAGTCTTCTCCGGATCTCTCTCGACACCATATTTTCTTTTGAAGAATGAGAGGATATAGGTTACATCTCTTCTGAGGAGCTCGTCTGCCATTTCCTCTTCTTTATAAACATACTGGGGCCAGTCAATTATGTACGGTACCAGGTCCTCACTAATTAGTACATTATACTCGCTTAAGTCTCCGTGTACTATTCCAACCTTCTTATACGCTATACGGAGGGTCTCTATTATCATGTTAAGAATTTTTTCGGCTTCATTCCTTGACAGTTCTCTAACCTTGAATAGTTCAATTCCAGGTATGTATTCTTGAACGACACTGTTCCTGTTCCATGCTATTGGTTCTGGGACTAAGGCGTCGTGCTCTCTTAGTGCCACTAGTATCTTGAACTCTCGCTCTCCCAGCAACCTTGTTATCTGAAACCATGACTTTCTCGGTAAATTGGCGACCATGCCTCTATACCTCTTTATCTTCTGAAAACTTCTTCTCCCTTCTCTATGGAACTTAACTATAACTAGGCCTCCGGAGGCATCCTCTGCTATGTATATGTTTCCTTCTTTTCCTACACCAATCCTGTCGCCGAGAACCTTTATGACACCTCTCTGAACGAGATTGTTCAGCGATAGAATATCTAGACCCCAATATGTAAGCGTATATCCTACCGTTGACCCTAGTCTTCTCCTTATCAGCTTCATCTGATTCAGCTTATCTATGCTCGATATAATTTTACGAGGAGTACCCCTCAAGCGGCGTTCAATATACTCTAGAGGGACATACTCGTATCTAGTCATTCCTCGTTCGATCGTTCTCAGCACCGTCATATCTAACTTTGTAAGCCCAATGTACATTTTCCATAAGTTTCTCGGCATCAGTGTATTCCCCAAATATACCGTATAGCATATTAATTTATGGATTCATACGACTCCCGTATACAATTATCTAAGAGTTAAATAACTTAACTTTGCTTCTTATCCGTATTTTGGGAAAAATTCAATCTTTATGGTTAGAAGATAAGATTATAGATGTCGCGGATATTATATAACTATTATCTAATTAATTTAATTGTTAATACAAATTAAACAACTAACGCTAAAACACATAATGATTTAAATAATATATTTCACGAATAAACTAAAATGTAAAGGACTATCCAAACACTAGAAAGGAGGTGCACGACGTGGGATTAAATCCGCCATTCGATAAAGAGGGAATATACACGGTAGACGGTAAACTCCACGTGATAGGCCCCAGATACATAGCTATGGTAGCCAACGCGCTAGCCAACGAGACCAGGGCCAGGATCCTACGATATATAGCTAAAAAACCAGCCGACCTAGACGAACTCTCACATATAGTCGGACAAAGCAAAGCAAACATTAGCAGCCAAATAAGGAAGCTTGAGAACGTTAATATTGTCAGGGCCAAGTATGTTCCTGGAACAAGAGGAATCCGAAAAGTAGTAGAGTTAAACGTGAATCAGATAATATTCCACATAGCAGATCCAGAGAAGAAATAACTCCAGAACACTAGGTAGATCACTAGCAATAATCGATAATAGATAGGGTTTAGGGAGACATGTTCCCTGCTTGTAAACACCACAGCTACTTATGAAAGTCTCGCAGCAGCCTCTAATAATCCTATGAAGAGAGGTGCAGGTCTAAGAGGCCTACTCTTATATTCCGTATGCGGCTGTGTCCCCACGAAGAACGGATGATCTTTTGGCCGGAGCTCAATTATTTCAACAAGGCCATCGGGACTCCATCCCGATATAACAAGGCCGTGCTCTTCTAGGTCCTCTACATACTTTGGGTTTACCTCGTATCTATGTCTGTGGCGTTCGTATATTGTCGTTTTACGATAGTAATACCATGCATGTGTTCCCTCAACAAGCCTTATCGGTGATGCTCCTAACCTCATAGTCCCGCCCATCTTGTCTATTTCTTTCTGTCCGGGTAGATAGTCTACGACTGGGTGAGGAGTCGAAGGATCTATCTCCGTGCTGTTTGCGCGCTCGAGTCCTACAATGTTTCTGGCAAATTCTACTACTGATAGTTGCATGCCGAAGCATACTCCTAACATGGGTATTTTTTTCTCACGGAGCTCTTTTATCGCCCGTATCTTGCCCTCTGCTCCACGTTTCCCAAAGCCGGGGAGAATTATGGCGGCCTGGATCTCCTCTGTGAATGAGAGGTCTGTTTTTCCTGTCTCGATATCGGTTGACTCGACCCATACAAGGTCTGGTTTGACTCCGAGATGCGCACCGGCATGCTTCAGGGCCTCTACGATGCTGATATAACTGTCTGGGAGCTTAGTATACTTTCCTATCATGGCGACCTTGACTATTTTTTCAGGTCGAGTTAGTTTTTCGACGAAATCCATCCAGTCTTCTAGGTCTGGTTTCCTATCTGACATTCCAAGCTTTTCTAAGATTATTCTTGTTATGCCCTGCTCTTCGAGCAGTAGGGGAACCCTATATATTGTGTCCACGTCATGGTTACTGAAGATACGGTTTTCAGGCAGGCTCGCGTATAAGGCAATCTTTCTGCGGGGTTCAGGTTCTAGAGGCCTGCTTGTTCTAACCACTATTGCATCCGGGTTTATACCGATTCTTCTAAGCTCCTGGACGCTGTGCTGAACTGGTTTAGTTTTTTGTTCTCCTGTAACCGAGAGTATTGGTGCTAGTGCTACGTGCACGTAGAATGTATTTCTTTCTCCTAGCTCTAGGCCTAGTTGTCTTATAGCCTCTAGGAAAGGTAGTCCTTCTATATCGCCTACTGTTCCCCCGATTTCAACTATTAGGAAATCTACTCCTGTCTCTTGGGCAAGTACTTTGATTCTGTTCTTGATTTCGTTAGTTACATGTGGTATAACTTGGACGGTCTGGCCTAGATATTCTCCTCTACGCTCTTTTTCGATAACCGACAAATATATCTGGCCAGTGGTTATATTATGTCGCTTCGATAAGTTCATATCGAGGAATCGCTCATAGTGTCCTATGTCTAAATCGGTTTCTCCTCCGTCTTCTGTAACGAAAACTTCTCCGTGGGCGAACGGATTCATTGTGCCAGCGTCTACATTGATGTATGGGTCAATTTTTACTGCCCCAACACTATATCCTCTGGATTTTAGGAGAAGGCCTATACTGCTGGTGACGATGCCTTTTCCTACACTCGAGAGGACGCCACCGGTCACGAATATCAGTTTTGACTCCACGCTTCTCAACCGGCATTTTGTAGGAGGCCTAGTTGGGGGATTAAAAATAGAGTTACGTAAACGGACATTGAGGAGCCTCCGACAAATGCCTTTACTTCATTTTGTCCGCGTCGGGAGTAGTCTTCATCGGCTCCCGCATGGTATTGAAATAATGAGGGAACAAGAATATTGGTTATTGTTGTTAATTCTCGCTATATTCTTTTATCTTTATCCTTACTATCTCGGCAACTATTTTTCCATCAATTCTTCCTCTAAGCTTGGCCATTGCTCTGCCCATGATTAGTCCCATTGCTTTCATTCCGCGTTCTTTAACGATCTCAAGGTTTTCTTCGACTATTTCTTCGATTATTTTCTCCGCTTCTTCCCTCGATAACGATGTTAGGTTGAGTTCTTCGGCGGCTTTTCTTGGATTTGCTCCGGGATGTTTTCCTAGGTATTTTAGGATCTCTTCAACCGCTTCTTTTGCTATTTGCTTGTTTGCTAGCATATCTATTAGTGTCTCCATTTGCCAGTCCTCTATCGAGTCCGTGTCTATTTCGTTCCGTAAGCCTCTGAGAGTGACTACGAATATTGATGCTATTGTCTTGGCTGGAACTTTTCCTCTGTATTTTATTATCAGTTTCTCAATAAGGTCGAGCCTGACGTCTCGAAGGACTTCCTTTGCAAGATCTTTTGGTACTCCATATTCTTCGACTAGTCTTTTCATTTTCCTCTCTGGTGATTCTGGTTTGATCGACTCTGCAAGCTCCAATATGTCTGAATCTACAAGTATTGGCGGTGTATCTGTTTCGGGATACATTCGTGCGCTTCCAGGCCTTGGCCTGAGGAATCTCGTCGTGCCGTCTTCTAAGGCGCCGCGTGTTTCTTGTGGAACACCATCAAGTGCTAGGCGGGATCTTTCGACTACTGCTTCTAAGGCTTTTAGGGCTTTTTCTTCTTCTGCGGCGACGATAACTATGGCGTCTTCGTCCTTTTTTGCCTTTAGAACCTCGTAGGCTTTGTCTAGTTCTTCCTGCGTTATGCCATATTTCGGTAGTTCATCGCTGTGGAATATGCCTCCTACACCCGACCAGAATCGTACATAGTCCGCTATCTCAGTCCCGAATCTTCTTCCAGGCATGACTTCTTTTCCTAATAGTCCCTTCATTTTCGGTAGCTTTAGACCATATACTCTTCCTCCTTTCTTTATGGTTCTCCGTATTACCTTGCTCTTTGTATCTGCGAAGACCTCAGTTAGGTCTACGGGCTCGTAAATTATCTTCTCTTTCTTTAGTCCCCGTCTTATTAGTTCCTCTTTTATTTCTAGGAGCGATACCTGTCTAAGCGCCTCGTATTCTATTACCTTGGGGATAAGGTCGAGCCTTTGTACTCCTTTTATCTCAGTTATTGCTCCGTTTTTGATGCTCACGTTTAAGTCCTGTCTTATTGTTCCTAGACCTCTCCTCACTTTGCCGGTTAGCCTGAGCATCTGGCCTATTGCTAGTGCGACTTCTCTTGCTTCCTCGGGGGAGGTTATCACCGGTCCCGTCGCTATTTCGATTAGAGGTATTCCAAGCCTATCTAGCCGATATCTTATTCTAAGGCCTTCATCCTTGATTTTCCTAGCCGCGTCTTCTTCTATAGCGATTGTCTGGATGGGGATCTCTTTTTCTCCTACCTTTATCGCTCCTCCAAGCGCAACTATAGCCGTTCTCTGGAATCCAGTCGTGTTACTGCCGTCAATTACTATTTTTCTCATCACGTGTACTTCGTCCACTATGTATGATTTGAAGGCCAGGCCCATAGCTACTCCTATAGCTATTGCTTCTTTGTTCATCTCGTGTGGCGGTTCTTCGTCGGCTTCTACTAGACAACTATGCTTTGTGGGGGCCTCATAACGATAGTACTTTCCTTTTCTCCACTCGAATAATGCTGCTATATCTATGTCGCCTGTTTCTCCCCTCGTAGGCCTGAGTCTTCTCTCGAATTCGTCATGATCCTCTTCGCCAAGCTCTGCTGGACAGGGACAGAAAAGCTTCTGCTTTGTAGCTAGTTGTTGGTGGATTTCAAGGCCTACTAGGAGGCCTATCTTTCCGTAATCTAATCTCCTTGACACTGCCTAGCACCTCCCGGCCTAGAGGTTGTCATGATACCATGTGGGATAATATCTAAGGGACTGTCTCTCACCTATCTCCCATGATAGATTAGTCAACATGATTCGTCGCACTTCTTCTAAGTCTCTTGTTCTAGCCAGCGCCCATGAGAGTTTAACATAAGCAGTTTCAGCTATCATATCCTCTACGGGTATGGCGCCTGCTTTCAGCATTTTTCGACCTGTACTATACACGTTTAGGTTTACCCTTCCGAAGACAGTCTGTGTCGCTATAACGACAGGTATACCGGCCTGCGTTGCTCTCTCAATACTCTTTATAGCTTCCTGGTCTACATGCCCGAAGCCAGTCCCCTCAACCACTATTCCATGGAATCCTTTGTCGACGAGAATGTCGATTATCTCACTAGTTCTCCCAGGATAATGCTTGATTAAGGCGACCTTATCGTCGAAACCATTCTCGACTACTATGCTAGTTTCTTTTCTTTTTCTATATCTCTGGTCTAGAACCTCGATTCTTCCATTTTCTGGCCAGATCTTGGCGAGAGGAGTCGTGTTTATACTTTGGAATGCATCTCTTCTACTCGAATGCATCTTTCTGACCCGGGTACCCCTATGAGCTAAGGCGTAGGAGTCGCTGAGAGTACCGTGCATTACGACTACTACCTCGGCGAAGGGAGCGTTTACTGCTGTTAGTACTGCGGCGGTAAAGTTAAAGGCCGAGTCACTGCTGGGCCTGTCACTTGATCTTTGGGCACCTACAAGCACGATGGGTACGGGCAGGCCTTTGTGGAAGGCGAAAGATAGGGCTGCCGCCGTATAGCCCATCGTATCGGTTCCGTGGGCAATGACTATACCATCGTAGCCCTCCTCGATTACTTTTGCAACATGTTCAATGATTTTCTCCCAATGATACGGCTTCATGTCTTCGCTAAACACGGTGAAAAGCTCCTCAGCATATATCTGCGCGTACCGTGCTGCCTCGGGGATTGCCTCGATTAGTTCTGCAGCGTCTATGTACGGCTTTACAGCTCCTGTCTCATAATCTATTCTGCTAGCTATCGTTCCTCCTGTACCTATCACAAATACTTTCTTATCAGAAGAAACCTTTAGGTCCTCCACTAAAGGAGCTGGGCTCCCTGGCTTTGACAACCTGGTCTTTCCTTCTACTTTAATTATAGTTTTTATTCTATCTAGTCTTATACCGATATTATAGCCGTTGTCGAGTTTAACAATTATGACGTCTCGACGAATGACTTCGTACCTGGGCATAAGAATTCCTTCCACGACAAGCCCATCGTCTCTAACGATTCGTACCCTGTCTCCTGGTTTAAGATTTCTCTCATTTAGCAATTCACTTGTTCTTTTAGGGTATCCTTGTAACACTTCATAATCCCCAATACACACTCATAACACTCTAGGACTTTAAACAGACACGATCCCCGAAGAAGGAATATACAAGCTATCTAATACTATTCATGTTATATGATCCTTGAGAGAATAGTAGAGTTAGGAATATCTATCTAATATAATATAAGTTATATGATAGATAGTTGGATAGATAATTATATTAGTTATCTCATTGTTTATTGACTCTACTGATTTACCTTCTTCTTCTCCGTATGGTGGCTTCCTCTCTTCTCTTTATGAACTTGTTTATGTACCTTATTCGGTTCCTGATTCTTGGAGGTAGACCTTTCCTCTGCTTGCCCTCAATTTTTGGTGTCTGCTTTCTGACCTTTCCCGCCTTTGTCATTGATCCGTGTGTTGGCATGATTCTCCCACCATGCAATCGTCTAGTCCCTGTAATCCTTATATAAAGTATTCTATCCGTTGAAGAGAAACCTCTGGATCCCTTGGATCTTGATTATCTTGAAGACCTATGCGAAGAACTCGGGTCTTGTTTATCTTTTTATATTATCTAATACGTCTTCTTATTGTATCGGAGTAGTTTAAGGGTGATATTAGTAATGGAAAAAGTATATCTAGCAGACCTCATAATTGGGGCATTTGCTCTGAGGGATGATGGAAGCATTGTAGAATACGAACTTGCTCCCCGCGACATGGACGAAGCAGTAGATCAAGGTATGAGAATAGAGAATGGAGAAATGTACGCGGCCCTCTCCAAGCTCCTAGATAAACTCTCCGAAAAAGGAGTCAAGAAGATAATAGTTGAGAGTGATGATATTGCTAGAGCAATATCGAAGCGTGGATTTGATGTAGCAGTAGAACCAGGAAATAAGGCCGCACTGACAGCAAGAATGAATTTATTCAAGCTCGCTGTCGAGACCGGATTCAGTGAGAGCGAAGAGGCTTTCGCAGATTGGCTCTTCAAGGCAGAACTAGAATACACCCGTAGAAAACTCAGGAGAGCCGCCGAGAAGAGAGATATGCTTGCAGCCCAAGCTATAAGAGCAATCGACGACATCGATAAAACAGTGAACCTATACGTAGCAAGGCTAAGAGAATGGTACAGCCTACACTTCCCAGAGCTTAACGACCTAGTACGAGAACACGAGGACTACGTCAAGATTGTAGCAGAGCTTGGACATAGATCCAATATTACAGAAGAAGCATTAAAGGAGCTAGGATTCAGCGAGGCTAAAGCCAAGAAGATAGCCGACGCGGCAAAGAACAGTATCGGAGCAGACCTGTCAGAATTCGATGTGGAAGCAGTACAGACACTCGCTAAAATAACTGCTCAACTCTACAAGCTAAGAAGAGACCTAACAGAATATATCGAGCAGGTAATGAATGAGGTAGCACCAAACATTACAGCGTTAGTAGGACCCCTACTAGGTGCACGACTAATCAGCCTAGCCGGAGGACTAGACAAACTTGCACGCATGCCGGCCAGCACAATACAAGTATTAGGAGCAGAAAAAGCACTCTTCCGCGCCCTAAGAACCGGTGGAAGACCGCCTAAACACGGCATAATATTCCAGTACCCCGACATACACAAGAGTCCTAAATGGCAGAGAGGTAAGATCGCTAGAGCGCTGGCGGCTAAACTGGCTATTGCCGCAAAAGTAGATGCCTTTAGTGGAAGATTCATTGGAGACAAGCTAAGAGAAGATCTAAGGAGGAGAATCGAAGAAATCAAGAAGATCTATGCAAAGCCTCCAAAGCGGAAGCCCGAGACAAAACCCTCTAGACCACCTAGGCGGAAGGGAGGCAAGAGGAGAAGACCCAAGAGAAAAGGAGGCAGGAGAAAGAGGTGATAGGACATGGTGAACGTAGTTAAGGTCGAGGAGCACCCCAAGTGGAAAAACGTATTCATAGTCGAGCTAGAAGATGGAAGCCTAAGACTAGCAACAAAGAACCTAGTCCCCGGCCAACGAGTATACGGAGAACGACTCTTCAAATTTAATGGAGTCGAATACAGAGAATGGAACGCTTACAGGAGCAAGCTAGCAGGAGCCCTACTTAAAGGACTGGAAGAGCTCCCAGTAAAAGAAGGCGACAAACTACTATACCTAGGAATTGCAAGCGGTACGACCGCTAGCCATGTAAGCGACATCATAGGGAAAGAGGGACGAATATACGGAGTAGAATTCGCGCCTAGAGTTATGAGAGACCTGATCCTTATAATACAAGAGCGTAAGAACATATATCCAATTCTAGGAGATGCACGGTTCCCAGAGAAGTACCGCCATCTAGTAGAGGCAGTAGACGGACTATACGCTGACGTGGCCCAGCCCGATCAGGCAGCTATCGTAGTAAGAAACGCCAAGTTCTTCCTTAAAGATGAAGGATACTTGCTATTAGCGATAAAGGCGAGGAGCATAGACGTAACAACGGAGCCCGGCGAAGTCTATAGGAGAGAAGTACAGACTCTCAAGGACAATGGATTCGAAATAGTGGACGTAGTACACCTAGATCCCTTTGACAAGGACCACGCAATGATATATGCAAGGTATAGAAGAGGGTAGCGTCTCCCAATGAGGGATGCTGAAGAATCAAGATCAAAGAATACTAGGAGACTAATAGAGAGAAAATATCGAAACGATATACAACGCCTATCAAGGTACTGGCCAAAAGAACTAGTAAACCTAGAGGAAGCATACTCTGGAAGAAACTACATTTATCTCCAGAACGGCGAAATACATGATTTTTCCCAAGACGAGATCAGACTCCTCGCATCTAATATACCTAGATTCCTATGGAGGCTAGTTAGCCTCCCACTCCTACTCAGATACGAGATAGTAGGCACAGAGAGACACTATAGAGTTCTAGGAAACACGTGGCAAAAAAGACTCGCTGAAATAATGCTTACGGGAGATTACTCATACTCCGGTAAGGAGAAATTAACAATCTCGGAGTTCTCGATAATAATAAGAAAATATAGGAGCCTAATCTTCGTGAATCTTAGCATATGATCCATACCTATATATAGAGTTTGAAAACACTATTCCCAGACACGGATAATAAGGATACAGTGGAGTGGTTGAAAACGATGCTATCAATCGCTGAAAAAGAACAGCTAAAAGAAAAATTATACAGAGAATGGCTAGAGGCAAAAACACTAATAGAAGACGAGCTCGAGAAAACACTTAACAATCTAGATCCGAGCGGGCTCCCCGACGTGGCAAAATATATAAGTAGAGGCGGTAAGCGGTTCCGCGGCTTCCTGACAATTCTAACTGCAAAGGCGCTTGGAGGATCAGAGAAAGACGCTATAGAGGCCGCTGTAGCAATAGAACTCGTACAGGCCGCTAGCCTAGCAATAGACGATATCGTCGACAAGGACACTATAAGAAGAAACAGCAAAGCGGCCTGGCTAGTTCACGGAATAGGTAAGACTGTACTAAGTAGTCTCTTACTCATACCTATAGCTCAAAGAATGGTCGAAAAACTGGGAGTCTCAGCCCTATATCATGTCATAAGAGCCTGGGAATCGACGGTACGAGGAGAGATTATAGATGTCTTCCTTGCCGAGTCTCTTCCCAGTTCAAAATACCTTGAGCTTGCCAAATTAAAGACAGGGAGCCTCTTCAAACTTGCAACAATACTGGGAGCCCTAGCAGCTGGAATAAAAGACAAGCCCGTCCTAGAAAAGATCGGTAGATACGGAGAACTACTAGGTATCATATACCAGCTAGCCGACGACATAGCTGACTACACTAAATATATCAGCGGAGAAAAAGAAAAGCTCGATCCAAGCGAAAAATTATTCATCAAATGGGCAGGCGAGGAACAAAAAGACACGACAAGAAACACGTTGAGAACACTTAACGAATATCTAAAGGAAATAACCGAAAACGTAGACGAACTACCATTTAAAAACAGCGAACTATACGTGTTATTCAAATTCATACCCTACTTCCTAGTATCAAAAATGCTTGAAGAAGCAGATCTCTCACTTGCCTCTTCTTAATTTAAACGCTCCTAACAATATACCGTCATAGGATCTTGCATCTATAGCACTACACGTATACATTGATTTCCACAAATTGGCATCTAATCAATACCATTTTAAACCGTGCCACGAATATATCCTATAAAGGTGCCGGGGTGGCCGAGCGGTCGAAGGCGGCGGGCTGCAGCGGAATTCAAAATATCACCTGCCCATCGGCCCGCAGAGACCCGTTACTATCCCGGGTTCGAATCCCGGCCCCGGCTCCATCGAATCACATATATAACCCAAAAGATGAATGTCATGAAATGGGCGTGCCGCGGTAGTATAGCCCGGCCCAGTATGCGGGCCTTTCGAGCCCGTGACCCGGGTTCAAATCCCGGCCGCGGCACCATTCAACTATCTCGCGCGGGCTACCTTAACACAATGATCCCAGGTTCTTTCTCGTTTATTGCAGCATCTCGTAGCCTGGTATCTTGCTTTCTTCAATGAATTGTGTGCTCTGTATTCGTAGGAGGTCTACTATTCTACGTATATTGTTTGAATCCCTGGTCCTTACAGCTATTACATAGTCCTCCCATGTAATAGGTATAAAATTAAGGCCAAAGAGCCTTGCATACGGTTCTATAGTAAGTCCTATGTCTGCCTTGCCTGATGAAATATGTTTGCAAGTATCAAAATGCGTTCTACTTTCTACTGCTTTTCCAAGTAGTGTCTTAATCCTGTTTTTATCGGTTATCCATTCTGAGAGTAGTTCCTCCATTAGTATCCTTGTTCCGCTTCCCGGATTTCGAACAGCTAGAACTAGTTCTTCCTTGTTAAGCATGCGTTTTAGCGTGTCTATACCTATCGTTTTTCTGGATGCGAATCCTTGTCGACGCTTGAAAATAGGATGAAGATCTATTATCCCTTTTAGCCCTAGTGCTTCGAGCAGCTTGACAGGTCCTCCTAGTTTGACCGGATAATGGGCTCCTGCTAGATCCGCGCCACCGTATGCAAGCTGTATTAGTCCTTGGACGGTTCCACTCCATATTGGTTCTATATGGTATTCCTGTATACTGTTGAAGACATTTTCTAGTACAAAGTCGTGGCTTCCTACAAACACTATTAGTCTCCTGCGTGATTTAATCTCAAGAAATTCCTCGAAGGGTCTTTGGAGGAAGAGCCTATAATATCTCATGTATGCTTCGAGTACTTTTTCTCCCATAGATGTTAGCTTTGCACCTCCCCTAGAAGCGCCTCCCCTCCACCGAAATACTAGTTTTTCTCCCAGTATCTCCTCTGCTCTCCGAATCCTTTCGTGAAGCCTAGAATATGGCACACCCAGCAACTTGGATGCTTTATGAAGACTTTCCTCTACCTTAACCATATATAGTATTTTGGCTAACTCCTCGTCTACAACTATTTTTCCATTGCATTCAAGTACTAGTATCTTCGACGGCTCTAATCTACATTTTTCATTCAATTTTCAACAACTCAGGACACTCTCCTACCTAGGGATATAGCCCTGTAAATATACTATTATCGGAGCCAGGAAAAACTACTACAGTAATAATACAGTATATGTAGGAAATTATGCAATGCTACTTTTTCTTCTTAGGTCTAAGGTTCTTACTCTTACATCTCCTACATTTCTTTGCGCCTGGTGGATTAAGAGCCCCACAGTTCCTACATACAAGCTTGTTAAGTACCCTCTTTTCTACTATAGCTATTAGCTCTGGATCCGTTATCGGCATCTTCTAATCCCCTCGAAAAGCTATGATACTTCGTGGTTTTAAAGGTTTAGTTGACATTCTTACTAGATGATGTTATTATAGCTTTGATTATTAAGATTCTTATTTCAATATTGTTTACAAATGGTTAATGGTTGAACGGTGATACACAAGGTGCCAGTAAACATTCCGCTAGATAAAATATGCGTTAAAACTGGAGTTCTATGTCCCAGATGTCAACGTATAATGGATAGTGGCAAATATGACGAGATAGATCTAGAAGTAATGCGCGCTCTAGTAAGTATAGAACAACGAATCGATGACTCCCAGCTAGAATATGTGAAGTCGTATCTCTTTGGAAATAAGCTTGTAGTGCTTGTTAAAACAAATCGCGGTGAGCTTCCAAGAGATCTAGGAAAACACATTGAAGCGGCACTAGACAATCCTAGAATAAGGAGTGTAATAGTTATCCCCACAGACGAAGACCCTCAGAGACTGGTAGAATATGTGATAAGGCCCTACAAGGTCATAGACATGAAGAGAGTTTATCTACCTGATGGATCAGAAACCGTGACCATAATAGTACCTCTAGATGCAGCACCTAAACTCTCCGGAGAAATCGCAGACCTTGTCAAGAAGTATCTAGAGAGAAAACTCTCGGCCGAGATATTTTTTGAATTCATAAAGAAGAACTCGACGGAAGAAAAAAGGCATGGATTAGGACTAAAAAAGCCTGATTTAAAGAGGATTCTAGGCGAGCTCTAACCAAACCAGGAGTCGAGGCTAGTTTGCTTTCCCCGCAGATGCTCTCTATATGCCTTATATAATCGTTCGTATGCTTTTGATACTCTGTCTGGATTGAAATCGTGTTCTTCGACTAGTATCTTTACTATTTTGTCTTTGTCGGGCTTTCTCCATTCTATCTTATAGTTGTCTGTCACCTGGGGGTTTAGGAACATATTGTACACTTCTAAGAGATCTATTTCCTTATACAAGTGCTGGACCGCCTTTAACGCCTTTACAGGATCCCCAATACTTCTAACATGTTTGAGCGCGGTCTTTGGCCCATATCCTGGTATTCCACCGGGATTATAATCTGTTCCTAGCAGTATCCCTACTACTATTAACTGCTCCCTAGTAATGTTAAGCTCTCTCAACAACTCTTCTAACTCAATGATCTCGGGTTTAACAATTACATATACGTTTTTTCCTGGAAGCTTCCTCCTCCCCGTTATAGCTAGATTCCTGACAAGCCTCTTCGCGCCAAATAGAAGACTATCATAGTCCTGGCTTCCCGCCGCATACACGTCCCCTTTAGAAGACATGTACGCTGCCTGAGCTTCTCCCTCCGCAGGTGCTTGAACCGATGGTATACCCATAGCGTCTAGAAGCCGTTTTGACTCTTCTACCATATCTTTGGTTAAATGCGCGGCTTGTACAGCGTATTTCCTTGCTTCTTCTATTTTCCCTTTCTTTACTGCCTCAACATACTTCTTCTCTGCAGTTTCCTTCCTCTTCATTCTTTCCTGGATCTCCCTTCTCTTCAGCTCCGGAGGCTTCCCATCAAATACGTAGACTGGCTTGATCCCCTCCTCTATAATATTAATAGTCCTATAGAATAGTCCGCTGAGATGACTTGTGATCCTGCCTTGCCTATCCATTAGGGGTGTACCGTCTGGCTGCCTTATTGCTGTTAGAAACTGGTATAGCATGTTATAAGCGTCGAGTGCGATGATTTTACCCCTTAGAGCCTTTAACTCTATTTCTTTCCTAGCTCTGTCGGGTATGAGTTCTCTGAGGTTTACTCCCATGAATCATCCCCATTATAAATCCCTTTTATCTATGTGTTTCTTTTTACAAGTTTTATTCTGAACTCGTTTCTCGGGCCAGATGCCTCAACGGATATCTTGCCTATGGTCTCCAACGTGATAAGTACCTTTACTAGTTCCCGGCGTGAGAGCGATATCCCTTGCTTAGATATGTCTTCGATTAAATAGACTTCCTCTACCGGAACTTCTCCGTTCTTGCTAAGTTTCTCTATTGACTCGCATACAGCGTTTACGATATGCTTATCCACCCAGATAGGCTCTACCATACTTACTCAACCCCTCTAGATCCTCTCAGTACGTCTAGGAATACTCTTTAGCCGCTAGAACCCATCGATAAACAAAGTACATGTTTGGCTAAAATATCATTTCTTTCCAGGATATCTCAAAGCAATATGAAAAGAATGAGACGACTAGAACATAATTGTTGGCTGCATCTTTCTTCTCTCCACTTTCATTTGTCTGTAGGTCTCCAGCCATCTCTTATAGTAGTTCAACATCTCGTCTGTTACACTAGGCTTTACTTTTCTTAGTGCCTCTTGGAAGTGATACATTTTAACCTCTTTAACCTCTAGGTCTTCCCGTAGCGCTAACATTGCCGCTTCTCTTACGAGTGCCGCGAGATCCGCGCCGGTATATCCTTCTGTAAGCCTGGCTATTTCTGAGAGATCAACATCCTCCGAAAGAGGCATCTCCCTCGTGTGGATTCTTAGGATCTCGAGCCTGCCTTCATAGTCTGGCGGCGGCACATAGATTAGTTTCTCGAGCCTGCCTGGTCTTAGTAGTGCTGGGTCCACCATGTCTGGCCTGTTTGTTGCTGCGATAACTACAACATTTGACATTTCCGTGATCTGGTCTATCTCTGTGAGTAGCTGGCTAAGTATTCTCTCTCCGACCTTGCTGCTTACATCGGCGCCCCTCGTCAGCGCTATTGCGTCTATTTCGTCGAAGAATACTATTGTTGGAGCGTATTGTCTCGCTTTCCTGAAGATTTCACGTATTGCTTTTTCGCTTTCTCCCACCCATTTGCTTAGTATTTCTGGTCCCCTGACAGCGATAAAGTTAGCACCACTCTCAGTAGCGGCAGCCTTGGCTAGCAGAGTCTTACCAGTACCAGGAGGGCCGAATAAGAGTATACCTCGAGGGGGCTTTACTCCGAGTCTCGCGAATACATGTGGGTGTTTGAGCGGCCACTCTACGGCTTCCCTTATTTCCTGCTTTATCTGGTCTAGCCCTCCTACATCGCTCCATCTTATTTCTGGTATTTCGACCTGGATCTCTCTAAGACCGCTAGGTGTTATTTCTTTGTATGCTTGGAGGAAGTCCTCCATCTTTACTACCATCTTCTCGAGGATTTCTACAGGTATCTTCTCTTGTTCTATGTCTATAAGGGGCAGGTATCTTCTAAGCGCATGCATGGCTGCTTCTTTGACAAGTGCTGCTAGGTCTGCGCCTGTATATCCTTTTGTCATCTCAGCGATTTTCTCTAGGTCGACATCATCTGCTAGGGGCATGTGTCTTGTGTGGATTTGCAGTATCTCGAGCCTGCCTTGTTTGTCGGGTAATGTTACTTCGATTTCTCTGTCGAATCTTCCGGGTCTTCTGAGCGCCGGGTCTATAGCGTTGGGCCTGTTGGTGGCAGCTATAACTATTACTTGGCCCCTAGACTCTAGGCCGTCTAGAAGGGCTAACAGTTGTGCTACTACTCTCCTTTCCACTTCGCCTACTACTTCGTCTCTCTTTGGGGCTATTGCGTCTATTTCATCGATGAATATTATGCTTGGAGCATTCTGTTCGGCTTCCTTGAAGATTTCTCTTAGTCTCTGCTCGCTCTCGCCATAGAACTTGCTCATTATCTCCGGGCCATTTATCGCTATGAAGTTGGCATCGCTCTCGTTTGCTACTGCTTTTGCAAGCAGGGTCTTACCGGTTCCCGGAGGACCGTAGAGTAGAACTCCCTTCGGAGGCTCGATTCCTAGCCTAGCGAATAGCTCTGGGTGTCTAAGCGGGAGCTCTATGAGTTCTCTGACTTTTACTATTACATCTCTTAGCCCGCCGATGTCTTCATATGTTACTTTTGGGACATTGATCATAGCGACTGGCTTCTCGAGGATCTCTATTATAGTGTTCTCCGTTATTATTACTGGGCCTCTTGGCTTTGTTAGAACTGCTGTTAAGTGAATTTCCTGGCTAAGAACAGGCACTATTAATATGTCTCCTTCGACTAGTGGTGTGCCTCTAAGTTTTTTCTTAACATAGTTTTTGAATCCTTCGTCGACAGATATTGTGTGGCTTGTAGGGGCTAGTCTAACTTTTTGGGCTGGCTTGACCCTGGCTTTCCTAACGATTACCTTGTCGCCTAAGTTTACATTTGCGTTCTTTCTAAGTATACCGTCCATTCTTATAATTCCTCTCCCGTGATCCTCCGGGAGAGCAGGCCAGGCTATAGCGACTGTCTTCCTCTTACCCTCAATCTCTACTATATCTCCTGGCTCTATTCCCAGCTTTTTCATTACACTTAAGTCTATCCTCACCCTTCTCTTGCCATGGTCTCGTTGTCTTGCCTTTTCCACTCTTAGTATAACTTCGTTCTCGGTTGGTTCCTTGCTGTGTATCATTGTCAGCTACCACCTCCGTCTATCTCTTGGTAACCCAAACTCTCTTCTCTCATTTAGGCCTCTTATAGATATGTCATGTACTACCATAATTATTATTAGAGTATAATCTGTTTGAATCCCTTGATACGTGAAGGAAAAGCATGTATTAGCTCTATAAGTTTAGTATTGCTATGCTTCGTATAACGTCTGCAGTATCCTCACACTTGTCTGTAGCTGTTTCAAGGCTCTCCAGAGCATTGTACAATGCTATACATGATCCTGTTTCTCCCTCATCGTTACACCATTCGAGTATTTTTTCCTCTACTTCACTTCTAATATCGTCGGCTTGTTCCTCCAGCCTCTCTATTTCTCTTGCTAGCTCTACTGCGTGCCTTGGGTTTTTCCTCACGGCCTCGATCCCTTCCTTTATTTTTTCGACTGCTCTAACAGCTAACTCTGCTATCTGCTCCATCCCAGACAAGATTTGTCTAGAGGGCTTCTTACTACTTGTCTTCGAGAATAGGAGTAGTCTTCTTGAAGCAGCCTTCAAATGTGCAGCTATATCGTCTGCCACTAGGACTAGTCGTAGTAGCTCTTCTCTGTCAATTGGATGGAAGACTCCCTCAGAGAGATCCTTAAGTATTCCTTCCTTGACTTCATCAGCCTTATTTTCTGCTTTCGATACCTTTTCATAATAACCGACAAGCTCCTCGGTGCTTTTTTCCATAAACGCTTTTACTAATTCAAGGGAATATTTAGCTACGTCATATATGTGATCTATGTGGCTTAACTCTAGACGAAGTATTTCTTCCTCTCTCCTACGTCCTATCCATGCCCAGGTACCAGCCATTTAGTTCACCCCCGGGATCTTCTACTTCATCGATAAAAATCAGATAAAATAAAGTAAAGTGTATATTAGTGAGGCCAGGCCGGCGGCTACAGGGACCGTTGCGAGCCATCCCGCCAAGATTATTAACACGGTCCATTTATCTATGCCTTTTAACCCCTTGCCTTTAGCTATACCAACTCCTATAACCGATGACACGCTGGCATGAGTGGTAGATACAGGCATTGCAAGCCTCGTGAAGAGATACACTATTAAAGCATTGCTCAACTCTGCGGCTGCTCCACTTACATAGTCGAGCTTAGTTATCTTGAATCCTACAGTCATTATTACCCTGTAACCCCATATAAGTGCTCCTAGTGCTATTCCCAGTCCTCCCCATAATGCCAGCAATCTCATAGTATTATCGTCCGGCATACCTGTTATACTTGAGACAGCTGTAACGTATACACCTGTCGCGTTCCCAACGTCATTGGCTCCGAAAGCATATGCGCTAAACGCTAAATTAAATATCAGTAGATAACGGAAGAACTTGTCTGCGTTTCGGCTGGCAAGAAATTTTGCCTCGATGAATTTTAAGACATTATATAAGAGTATTGCGAGAAGTATTGCTCCTATCGGGCTAGTAATCCAGCTCATAACAACTTTAACTACTACTCCCCAATCAATAGATTCATTTACATTCTCTAAGTATTCTCGAGTGAGGCCGACTCCTAGTACTGCACCAACAGCTGAGTGCGTTGTTGAAACTGGAAGACCTTTTCTTGTAGCGATCGTCACCCATATACCTGCTGCTAGACCAGCAGAGAGAGCCATTACCGGGTCCAGGTCTTTTACAACGCCTTTTCCGATAGTTTTGATTACCCTATATCCTTCGAGGAGAGCTCCCAGAATCGCGAACACGACGAATAACAATATTGCTTTACGAAGGCTTAGTGCTCCGGCACCGACTGCCGTATCCGTAGGATTTGCAGCGTCGTTCGCGCCAAGATTCCATGCCATGTAGAAGGCTACTGCGAGGCCTAGTAATACTGTTAGCTCGTAGCTACCTGGGTCCGGTATCCCCATTCATTAGCCCATGTAAGGGATGCGCTTCTCCCTGGATTATAAACTATAATCGATACTGATAGTCTATATTACATAATGATAATTAGATTCTTCTATCATTATAAAATCAACATTTCTAAAGTCAGGAAAATTAAGTTATTCAAACAATAATAAAGCTAGGAAGGGAAACCTGTTTAGCTCAGTCTATGAACTGTCTCGACTTCTACTTCTTCTACGCCTTCTACTTGTTTCAGGAATTCCTCGAGCTTCTCTGTTCCACCTTCCGTTTCTTCAGGTATTGCTATTATGATCTTTAGCGCCTTAAGTCCGAAGGCAATGGGTTCTTCTCCGCTCCCCATTATCTGGTAGTCTTCTGGGAGCGCTTTTTTGATTCTTTCAAGTAGTTCCTGGGGCTGTATACTTACATCGTTTGGAAGAACTTTCATTATTACAGCTACTCTTGCCATTTCCCCATTCACCTCTTCATGGTCCAATGAAGCCGCAGTTCGGGCATTTATACTGTGTTCCCTGTGCACGACACTTACTACATCTCCAGATCACTGCTTGCCCACAGTTCGGACAGAGAAATGCTACAGCTTTTTCTCCCGGAGCTATTATCCTGCCACAGCTTGTACATATTGGTGGGTTCACGTTGTCGTAGACATCCATTTTCCTTATTTCTACTGTCGACATCCTCTCTTCTCCCCTGCAAACCCTATGAAGCTACGGACTATATATTTACTATCCTCTACAACGCTGTCTACGCCCGCCCAATATTATTATTAGAGGATAGAAACTATTTATCAGGTGCTGAACAAGTGGACCTAATAAGTCTGCTCAAGGAATCATTAAATGAAGACTCCATAGTATCGATTAAAGATACCCTGTCCTCTAACATAGTTGAGATAAAAAACAGGCTCGATACCTTAGACACCACTAGGGAAAAAATAATCAAACTTACAAGAGAGATAATAAGACGCTCTGGATGGGCTATTGTTGAAGCTCTGAAAGGAGAACTGGCCAAGGCAACAGAGCATCTACAAGTATGTGAAAACAAAACAAGAGAGCTCCTCGCCCTCGCAGAACCATATCCAGAACTCCTCCATACAGGGCTCGTCAACAATGCTCTCAGCGAGTACGTTGAAGCCAAGCTTTTCATCGAAATAATCACGAATGGTAAACTCCCAGGATATAAAGAACTAAACATACCACCTGTTCCATATCTACAGGGACTCGGCGATCTCGCTGGAGAGCTGAAACGCCTAGGCCTAGAACTGATAAGAAATAACGAGTACGAATTAGCAGAAAGGCTACTCTTAATAATTGAAGCGATATATCTTGAATTAAGATCTTTAGATTATCCCGAAGCCTTGCTGCCGGGAGTTAGACATAAAACAGATGTGGCGAGGAGAATAGTAGATGACTTTAAGACGCTCCTAGTCGATCTAATGAATAGGAATAAGCTTACACGCATATTGGAACAGAACCTTGAATACATATCAAAACGGGAACAGACAAACACATAATTTATTCTGAGAACCGTACATAGCTTACAAGGGTGTGAAACTAAATGTCATCGCCAGGAACAGTGTTGAAACCACGCCATAGACTACCCATGGTAGGAGAACTCGTAGTAGGGACAGTAGAAGAAGTATACGATTTCGGCGCCTACCTCAGCCTAGACGAGTACGGGGGAATGAGAGCGTTCCTGCCCTGGAGCGAAGTAGCGAGTAGAATGGTTAGAAATATAGCTACAGTCGTTAAACCGGGGCAAAAGATAGTAGTAAAAGTAATACGAGTGTACAAGAAGAGAGGACAAGTAGACGTAAGCCTGAAGAGAGTAATGGAAGGAGAAAAACGCCGTAAAATGATGCAATACAAGAGAAAAGTAAAAGCCGCGACATTAATTATTCTCGTAGCCCAAAAAATAGGAAAAAGCATCGACGAAGCATACAGAGAAGTCATCTGGAAACTTGAAGACGCGTATGGAGACGCAATGACAGGTCTAGAAAACGCCGTCATATATGGTGAACAAGCCCTCAGAGACGCTGGCATACCGGAGGACTGGATCAAGCCCGTTCTCGAAGCGGCAAAAACACATATCGAAGTCAAACAAGTAAAGATAAGTGGGATTATAACCGCGACAAGCAGAGAGCCTGATGGAGTAGAGCGAATCAGAGAACTACTACTTACCATAAAGAAGGAGATAGATAAAGCACTGAGAGGTGAAGACAAGTATCAAGTCCGTATATATACTATAGGGGCTCCAAAATACCGTATCGATCTCGCAGGCCACGACCCTAAAACTCTAGAGAAAGCACTATCAAAAGCAATTAAACGAGCCGAGAAGAAGGCAACTAAACTCAAGGTAGAAATGAGCTACGAAAGACTAAAGACATAATGCTAGCAGTTATTAAATACCTCTTGATCCCTTAGTCCTCCCATGCCATGAATCTAAGTGTCGGAAAAAGGCGGTGAATACTCTTGAAATGGCTGCTTAGAAAATGCGTTAGATGCGGAAGATACACGCTTAGAAGGGATCGGTGCCCCGTATGCGGTGGGCCTGTTAGGGTTCCTCACCCTCCGCGGTTCTCGCCGGACGATAGATTCTTGATTTACAGATATCTAATGAAGAAAGAAGCCGGAGAGATACCTCCATAGACTAACAAGTTCTAGCCGTTAACAAATCACATTATCCCAAGATTCCATCATATTATAAATATTGTAATTTTACGATTCCTCAGCATCTATAGGTTTTTGAGCCCTTATATAATATTCGCCCCGTCTCTGGAAATAGACGTTTATGTGGAGGATGGGTGGTCCCGCCGCGGGGATTCGAACCCCGGACCACCCGGTATCTGCAGGGCCCTCCTTCTAAGGAGGGTCCCACCTCGCCCGTGTCCCACTACAGCCGGGCGCTCTGCCGCTGAGCTACGGCGGGTTTGCCATATCATACTCTCTGTTGTTCGGGGGTTTAAGTTTTTCCCTTCGGCCGATAAGTTCATTGCTCAAACATAGACCACACATTGTAATTTTTAAGTACACCTTGCTAGACTAAACTGTTTGGTGTGGCGGAATGGGAGGAAAACATGGAAAGTACGTGTACATAGCTAGGAGAGACGGATGGTATCTAAAAGCACGTGTATTTAAGAATAAACCTGAGGATGATCCTGGGAAATACCTAGTATTAGGTCCTAAGACGAAGAATCCTCCGTTCACGTTTGAGATCGTGAATGAAGACGACTTGCCGGATGAGGTGAGACCTAAACTATATGAGTTTTAGTATCTATAATTTAATAATATCGGGGAATAACGGGGTACTCGTTGTCTCCTAAAAGGAGGCATATCAAATTGACGCTGGCAAAATCAACAAATACGCAGCCCTTGTTCACTGTGGTTATCCCTACATATAACGAGGCAGATAACATAAGGATACTTATCCCGAAGCTTATTAACATCCTGGAATTAAATGGATTCAGCAACTTCGAGATACTTGTAGTAGATGATGACTCGCCTGACGGTACATGTCTTATAGTAAGAGAGTTCGCAAACAGCGATAACCGGATTAGATGCCTTCTAAGGAGAAGGAATAAGGGTTTAGCTACCGCTATACTCAGAGGAATTGCATGGGCAAGAGGTAAATACGTAGTAGTTATGGACGCTGATCTACAGCATCCCCCGGAGCTCGTCCCAAAGCTCGTGTCAAAAGCAGTCTCTACCGGAGCCGATGTAGTGGTCGCCACAAGATATGCTCCTGGCGGAGGAGTAGAGGGCTGGAGCCGTTTTAGACTACTCATGAGTAAGACCGCGATTCTAGTCTCGAAGATCCTCGTCCCTGGCACAAAGTCGACGAGCGATCCCATGAGTGGATTCTTCCTCGTGAAGAAGTCTATAATAGATCCTTCCCTGCTACGCCCACGTGGATACAAGATTCTAATGGAGATCCTAGAAAAGTCACCCTACCAGAAAGTAGAAGAAGTACCTTATACCTTTAGGAACAGGGCATACGGCAAGAGTAAATTAGGCGCTAAAACGATTATAGATTTCCTCATACATGCGATGACCTTGTCTCCTCTCGTGAGGTTCGCATCGGTGGGAGCCCTTGGCGCTGTCTTGAACTTAACCATAATGGCTCTTCTACTATTGCTTGGAGCACCAATAGACCTGGCTAGCATTGCGGGCATCGAAATCAGTATCTTATTCAACTTTATATTCCATGAGTACTGGACGTTTAAGACAAACCTAGAAGAAAACTGGCTCAGGAGATTATGGACGTATCATTTATCGAGTCTGGGTGGAATAATCACAACGTTCACCGTGATGAAGGCGACAACAATGCTAGGACTACTAGGTCCCCTCGCAGGACAGGCCCTCGGCATAGTGACTGGGTTCGCGGCTAACTATATTGTCTCACTCGATAAGGTGTGGAGGAGGAGTATTCTAAATGAAATCAAAAAGAGAAGAATATCGGCATCTAGTGAATAAAATAGTAAAGTGCACTAGGTGTCCTCTCCATAAATCCCGTAAAAACCCTGTTCCCGGCGAAGGATCACTAGACTCAGAAATTATGTTTGTTGGGGAAGCACCCGGTAGAAAGGAAGATGAACGAGGAAGACCATTTGTGGGTATGGCAGGGAAACTATTATCAGATCTTTTAACAAAAATCGGTTTGAGCAGAGACGAAGTCTATATAACTAATATTGTTAAATGCCGGCCGCCTGGAAATAGGGATCCAAGACCCGAAGAAATACAAGCATGCCTTCCATATCTTCTAGAACAAATAAGAATTATCAAGCCCAGAATTATAGTTACCCTGGGCCGTCACTCGGGCAAAACACTGTTTGAAACAGCGAGGCTGAAATGGGCCCCCCTAAGCAGGATACATGGCAAACCTTACACAGGAGTTGTAGAAGACGTTAATGTTACATTATATCCTACTTATCATCCTGCCGCCGCACTCTATAATCCGAGCCTAAGAGAAGTTTTGGAACAAGATTTTAGAAGGCTAGCAGAAATCCTAGAGGAAATCCGTAATAAGCCTAAGACTAGGAAAACTCTATTCGATTACATGTAATAGGGACTCTAGATATTCTAGTATTTTACTGACTTTATCGTACTCCGGAGTAGTCTAGCCGAGTATAGTAATCCTACTAATATACCTGCCAGTAGTAGACTCGCCATTACAAGGATCACTGGTGTGTTGCCAGGTGATGTGGGCATGAATATCTCGGGTGTTTCTTGTCTTGGCATTGTCTCTATTCCAGGATTCTTAGCTAGAGCGTATAGATACCATATTATCGAGGAGGCCAGGGCTGCTCTGCCTAGTGATAGGGCCGTTTCGTAATTACTGTTCTTCGCCTCTAGAAGAGCATAGTCCATATATGCTGGTGCGAGTCCTGGAATTATGCCGGAGCTTATGGCTTTCAGCGTGATCAGATCATAGAGACTTACTACTTCTGCTATATAGTTCTTGTAGATGTACTCGATGACTGTAGTGTTACTCGAGGGGATTATTGAGAAGATATTGTTCATGCTTTGACTAAGGGCTTCTCTATAGAATCCTAGGGCTGCTACGTAGTTTGCTTGCATCGCATATCTGTCTCCCTCGTCTAGGAGTAGCTGGAGGATGTCTACGTATTTCCTCAAGAGCTCTGCATCTACAGTGTTACCATATGTATCTATCATATAGTTTGCCAGTGCTATACTGTACTGTGTTGATATGTGTGAGAAGTCTCCCATGAGCGTTGCTAGTAATCTGGTATCGTTTCGGTCTAGTCTCGGCCATAGATTCTTCACCCTTTCTGCCGTATCGATCCATGATAGTATACTGTATACTCTAGCATGCACGTAGGCTAGTTCTGATACTGCTTCTGGGATGTTGATTGAGACGAGCACGTTTATTCTCTCTAGACTTGACTCTGCTGATGCTAACCGACTATAGGCTATGCCAAGGAACTCGATATAGTAAACGCTTCCATTGTGATCAATACTATCAAGCCTTTCTCTCAGCATAGTGAGGTTCCTTTCAAGAGATTGTGATTCTGAAAGGATGTATTCTCTTACACCAGTATTTGATTGGAGCGTAGCTATCTCGTACATGTAGTATAATTGATATGCTCTGTATAGGGCGTAGAATGCTTTGCTGGCCGACGCATAGGGGTGATCATTATAGTATTCTATGCTCTCATTTAGTGCCGTTATTGTCATATTGTATATTGTTAAGAGATCTGGACCCAGATTCTCTAAGGGTACAGAGGACAATACTTGAAGAGTAAGGTTCCTCATCACGTCAGAGGCGTTCTTCATGCCATCGTTAAATTCTCCGGGAAGATTCAAGTTGATATACGAGGCATTCATCGTTACACCAGTAAGAGCATGCATAGAACTCATAAATCCTGAGACCGGTACTGCTTGTGGACATGCTACTTCTAATTCTGGGTCATAGTTTGCCATTGGATAATAGAATGCGAGACCAAGGTTCCTTGCCGCTGTACATTTCTCTATAATGCCTCCAACCGCAGAGTATAATCCTACAGGCGAGATCGCACCGGTCATGGTCATGTTAGGGAATATCTCTTGTACAGGGGAACCTGATAGAAGCGAGTATATCGCGAACGCTGTCATAGCGCTACCGCTGGGGCCGGCGACATCGCTCGTGTTGAGGAACACTATCTTATAATCGAACGATCTCCAGTCATACCCAGCAAGAAGAGCCCCGGTAACAGTAGCCTGCATCATACTGTATTTAGTAGTATCATCTACCTTACCATTGGAAACGACCTCTACTTTACCGGTTCCACCAGGTATAATAGTTATTGTAACATTGATAATTGTTCCTTTTCCACTGCTCTCGACTGCGGGCAGATGAATATTTGTTACTAGTTCCTGCTGCCCGGAGTAGAATTGGGCAGCAGACTGGAGCGGAGCCATAAGAGATACAATGACCGCTACTATGATCAAAGTAGACGCTAATGCTATCCGCCTGTTCACTACCTCTACCCTTTTAATTATCGTCGAGCCGCTACTAGTTATTTTTATTGGATTATGCTCTAGAATAGAGTGGTGCAGGGCTCGTGGCCAAGAAAGACAAGGATAAAGGAGGAAAAGACGAAAAGAGCGGAAAGGAGCTTAAGATAATCTCAGTACAAGTCATAACACCGGAGAAAGTCCTAGAGAACGAGAGACAAATAAGTTTACTCTACGTGATAGAGAAGCTGGGCCCAATGCATGAAAAGACCCTATTCCATATTCTGAAAGAGCTAAAGGACGAGTACAACGTAGATCTAGGCTATACGATCAGAAAAGTAGGAAACGTCCCCTATAGCCCAGAAGTAAAGAACGATCTAGTAGCCCTACTCTACGTAGGATTCGTAGAGACAGAGCCCAACATGTATAGAAAGCTCAGAATAACAAGTAAGGGCAAAGACGCGCTAGAACAGAAGAAGCCTCCAGCCGGAATAATATCTGCAATAGAGAAACACTATGAAGCTTTAAGAAACAAGGCAAGCATGCTCGATAGCATGCAGGATGCTGAAATAAGGAGATTAACACGAACAATGAGAAGGCCTTCAAGGAGACCTCCATTATTCTAGCTAGTCCCATGATAACATTATCTATATAGTTATTTTTCCAAGCAATAGTCTCCGGCTTCCTAGTTTGAGATGAAGACAAGAACGATTAATAGTCTTGGTCAGAAACTCGGTGCAGAAAACTTGAACCATAGCGAAACAATGGGTATACCGTCAGGCTGGATTAAGAAAGGTATATTTACGTTGGTTTATGGTAGAGCCGGTACAGGTAAGACTCATCTAGCCTATTATGCTTATCTAGTAGCCAAATCTAAGAACCTAGATCCTGTTCTAATCGCTACAGAGCCCGGAACAACTCTCTTCCTGAGGAAGATCCAGCACGCCGAATATCACGTAGCTCATACACTCGACGAACTAGTAAGACTCGTTACATCTAACTCGCTTCGCGGTAAATTCATTATAATAGATAGTGTAAACTGGCACTATAGATCTGAGCCCGGAATAGAGAACGGAAAAATACTAATGTATTTATCTTCTGTCGCCAGAAGTACAGGTGGACTATATACAGCCCAGGTATCCGGTGAAGGACTCCTCCCAAGCGGAGCCCCCTATATCATACCGTGGGCGCACATAGTTATCAGAACCTCCAAGATTAACGATAAATTCTTAGCAGAGTCTCTTAGACCCCACCGGAAGACATTGATGTACGAGATAAGAGGTAAGGATCTAAGATGGCTCTAGCAGAAGACCTAATAAAGCTACTCCTCTTAGTACTGCCAGCTCTCGCCGCTAATGGTGCTCCAGTTGTCGCTAGGCGGATATATGGTAGAGGAACGCCACTTGATATGGGTCGTAAATGGATTGATGGTAGACGTGTTCTCGGAGAGGGGAAAACTCTGGAAGGATTTGTTGCTGGGGTGCTAACAGGGCTTCTGGTAGGTATAATTGAGGGAGTATTATTTAGCGACTTGTATTGGTTTGCCCGTGCAGGATTGCTGGCTGGAATAGGTGCAATGATTGGGGACCTTATAGGTTCCTTTATCAAGAGGAGACTCGGTATGGAGCGTGGAGATCCTGCACCGCTTTTGGATCAATTGGACTTTTACATTGGGGCACTTGTTGTCCTGTATATAGGCGGTTATAGATACAATTTGGTAACAGCTGTTGTCCTAGCTCCTCTTGTCGTTATCCTGCATATTATGACGAATCGGTTAGCGTATAAGGCCTCCTTGAAGGAGGTTCCGCATTGAATACTCTTTGGGGCCCGTATGCTAGTTAGGCTTTTCCGAGGGCTCAGCTACGACCGCACTCGTCATATGTAAAGTCGGTAAAGCCCACCAGTCATCATTGCCCTTGTAAATTTATCTATGGTAGACAAGATAACCGTAAAATTGTTAGTTATGGGTTTAGTTTGGCTCGAGATCTTGGTCGCTTAATCCTAGTTCACCGAATATTTCTTTTGCTTTTTTGTCTAGGAACTCTGTTAATTCTTTTATAACTGATATACTCCGGGCCCTCTCGAATGCTATGTTTAGGTTCTTCTCTACATTTTCTAAGTGGACGGAATCAATTGCTTCAGGCCATTTCTTCATCGCCAACTCTAATCCATATGAGGCCCTGTAGAGTGGTGCCAGTATCCAAGCTTTTTGTTTCGGGTCGAGCTCCGACCATTTCTGGGTACATTGAGACAAGAATAGTGTGTCAATCATGCTCCTTAGGGTGAGCGCGTCTCTAACTTGGTCCTCATCGGCTGCCTCAGCGAGTGCGTCTAGTTTTATTAAGTTGATTACTGCATCGTTACCGTTGCATATTTCTCTCCTTCTCTCTAGTAGAACTTCCCTGAGATCCTCGTCCATATTTTTAAGATATTTCTCTAGGATTTCCTCTGCTTCTCTCAGATCGTCGACCCAGTATATTTCCTCTATTATTTTTCTGAAGGCTGTTGCTATGGGATCCCCCATATATTATAACACCACTGGTGGGGATAGGAGACTGGGAGGATATTTATATGCGTTGTCTAGAAATATGACTATCTCCGTTACAATCCACATTTGTTAAGGAGTAGATGATATAGGGGTTAAAATTAAGAATGATTGACTAGCCTAGGATTTTCTCTATTTTGCCTAGGATTTGGGCCTTTCCTCCTGTGGGTCTAACCAGTAGTGTACCGCATGACGAGCATCTTACGGGGAACGTGGCGTGGCTGAATACTACCTGCTTATTGCCACAGTTTGGACATACGACTAGTAAGAACCTGCTCCTGGGCTTGGGCACGAGTATTTTCCGCTTCTTTGCAATGAAGAACTGTGCCATGGCCCCTCATCACCTCGTGACATCTACGAGCTCTATCTTCTTTAATCTTACTCTTAAGATATGTCTTCTATAACCGCACTGTGTACATTGTATTCTAAGTACTATTTTCTTAGTCACCTTAGCATATCTCTTCTGCTCCGGCCTCCTCTTGCTACCATATCCTTCCTGTTTCCTCATATATCGTCTCTGACCCTCGGACATGGTCCTCCTCTTACCGTGCTTATACACCTGTACCGTGTGTACTGTATGAGTGTTGCACCGTGGACAATACGTCCTTATCCTCTTCGGAAACCTCATTTTCTCCTCTCCTCCTCTTCCCCTATACATGCTGTACCTATTTTAATAAATGTCGTTTCTACAGGCTCTGCTACACCGGCTACGTATAGTGCCGCTGCTTTTCCTGGATCCATCTCGACATATTCTCCCTTCTCTAACTTTACTCCGTCCAGCTCAATACTAGTTCTCAAATGCATAACTGGGTTCTCACCGTATGAGAGGAGACTAGCGGAAATATAGTCTGCATAGAATTCCACAAGCCTATTATATAGTTCTAGGATGCCTGAGTCGATACCGGTGTAACTCGTATTCTCCGCAAGATCCCTTATACGAGCCTTCGCAACAAGTATCGACGCTTTCTTTAGGTGGCGTAGGAACTGGCAACAGTATTCGTCTTTGCTTACACAGTATATGCTGGCAGCCCTACGTGCCTCCATTAAATGTTCTAGGCTTAATGGTTCGTGAAGCCCTGCCGCCGCCTTATATGGCCCCCCCGCGGGAATCCTTTCAGACATATATTTCGCCTCCTAGGAGCCTAACTATTCCTTTCTCAGCTAAGTGGAGGGCGATTGATGCGGGTATCTCAGCCATACTTCTCTTCTGGCCAGACAACTCTACGCCCATGAACGTAATATTCTCGACGTCCTGTACGTATTCTACGCGGACCCATCCCTTAAATGGTGAAAGCCTAGAATAATGTATTCTGAGCCCTGAAGATACATCCGTCACTAGTAAGTGTCCTTTACCATGTAAACTACCTATAATCCGGGTAAGACGGCTAGGATCTTGTGTAACCATGACGTCTATCGGAACCGATATATCGCTAATTATCTTAAGAACCTCATACTCCCATGATTCTCCGAAAACGTCCACTAGCGATTTCCCTTTTCTATCATAAATGTATTGTGCTATCCATCCCCTCCAGCCTGGATCTGTTTCTTCTGGAAGTGCAGGGACCAGCCTTGTTTTTCTTCGTCCTCTCTTCACGACTTGTACAGAGGGAAAAATCAGGTATGGATCGACCTCCTGGCCGGCAAAGTACAGTGCAAGCTCTCGTCTAGCCGTTTTGCCCAGACCCCTACATTCTTCGCAGATTACGCGCATATGGAAGCCCCTATGCCCTGTAAAGTAGATTATTATCTCCTCCGGCGATAAGTCGCGTTTTATCATGGACTTGAGCCTTAGCATTAACCTGTAGCCTTCTTGATAGCATGAATCGTCGAGAACGTATCCTTTATCGCCTTCTATTCTCTTATCCTTACAGTATTCTAGGTGATCTAGGTCCAAGTCGAACAATAAGTCTGAGCCCAGCCAGTTTTTCTCTTCCATACTCTTTGCTTCGGGTAGCTCGTATTCTGCAATAGAATAATATGCGTGGCGGGGATGTTTCTCTGCTAGAAACTCTAGAAGTTCCTCGTATGTATCGAAGGATAGATGTCTAACGTATGAATCTACGTCGAAAAACTGGAACGCGAATTCTCTCCTCATGATATTTTCTGGCTCTTCGATGTTCGGCGTGCTCTTGTAGTAGAGAGAGTATAGTGCTAATACTAGTGTTTTGAATTCTTTGAAGCGTGATGGATCTATGTATTCCTTGCTACTCGATCCTCGGCGATACATAGAAGGTCAGCCTTCCGCCTTCTTGGTATTCCATATCTACCCTAATGGGAGCGTCCATGGAGTATCTGATCACAGTTATGTTTGCTGCTTGTGCTGCCTGGATCATCTCCGAGAAATATTCGAGCGTATACATTGATTTATCGGGTGATTCTACTTCTAGGTCTAGAAGGCTTCCTCTCTCCATTGATAGAATGAGTTCGGCCTTCTCGATGTCTCCCTCTCCTCTTACGTAGAGCTTGTCTCCTCCTTCATCCGCTTCGAAGACTATTGCATCGGCGATAGGCTCTATTGTTCTCACCACTTCCCTAAATGTCGAGCCTAGGAGTCTTGCTGTGACAGTATATGATATCTTAGGCTCAGGCAATTTCTCATAGCTTAATGTTATTTGGGGGATCCTGAATCTCCTAGTTCCTCTGCCATGGAAGATTATTTCTATGTAGCTACCCTCTATTTTGAGCTCGAGTTCATCGTCTTTCCTTGCACGACGTAGTACTTTGCTGAGTAGAGGAAAACTTACTCCGAACTCTGTCTCTTCTTCTACTTCATACTCCTTGAAGGAGTCCTGTGGATAGTAGAGATCAACCATTGCTACCCTACTCGTGTCAAGTGCCCTTAAGCTTAAGCCTTCTGGTGATGCGACGAAAACCCCTTCGTCAATTATCTTCTCTATGCTTGCAACCATATACCTCCAAGTCCTAGCATCTGTAAATCTGAATCGGAACAAGCACCTCACCCTTTTACTTAATTGTTTTATCCACCGAATATTATTAGTTGTCCTCGATTATTTACTCGCCATATTCATCACGTAATAACGCAAGCATGTTCCGCAATGCATAGACTATTTCTAGTGATTCTTCTATCAACTGCCTCGAAGAAACTGTTGGAGGGGTTCGAATAGATGCCTCTACAAGATACTTCTCCAGCCTTCTCACAGCGTTAAGAGAGGCTTCAAGGAGCTCCTCTTTATCTAAGCGTATTCTCTCCATGTGTGACCGCATTTCGTACACCTATAGAATCGTGTCGGTGGCTCATCGGCAGACCGAGTCTGCATCATCCAGAATATAACCTCGTCGTGTCCACACTTAGGACATCTCACTTGCCCTTTCAACACTAAGGCGTCCGGAGGAGGTTGAGAGGCGTTTACCACTATTATCTTGTCCTTGGGACTCCGTTTGGCCTTAACCTTTATCTTGTAAGCGTCTATTTCTTCCTCGCTAATCTCCATAACGTAGCCACAGCTTGGGCAGAATAACTGTCTCTTACCCCCTATCGTTCTAGGATACATTAACGAGCCGCATTTCGGGCAGAATTTTAATCCTCCCTTAGGCTTTCTAGGTTTTTTAACCGGCACTAGTCCCACCCATACTTTCTTTTCCTATTCCGTACTAGATACCTAGTAGTTAGATATATTCTTAGACCCTCGGTATACCTTCCTAGGAGGCCATAAAGGACACGGTTTCGAGAGAGGAACGGGTGCATAAGTTGAGTATCGAGGAGGGCAACGAGTACCTATACGTGACAAGCACTGCTATAGAGATACTGAAGAAGTATCCTCTATGCGATAGGTGTCTAGGGCGATTATTTGCGAAACTAGGATATGGATGGTCAAACAGGCAACGGGGAGAAAGCATAAAAAGGGTCGTATTAATGGAGCTCCACAACATGCTACGAAACGAGAAGATAGAGAAAGAACAATTCGAAGCCATAGCAAGAAACATAGGCGAACATGCTCAACCCCTATTGAGAAAGCTGGGTCTAGGCAATGACGAAAATACAAGATGCCTGGTCTGCGGGGGACTGCTAGATAGCTTTATAGAAGACGTAAGCAGAAGGAGCATACCTATCCTAAAAGCCTATGATATAAAGCGGTTTATTGTCGGGGCAAAAGTTAGTGGATCAATAATAAACAGGGAGAACCAGCTTAAACTAGAGTTTAGGCTTGGCTTTGGAGAAAGTATAAAGGCAGAGATCAGGAGAGAAATAGGAAAACTAATACAATCCCTCGACAAGGATCTTACAGTAGACTTCGATAACCCAGAAGCAACACTCCTCGTAGAATACCCGGCTGGCGCAATCTATCTCCAGGTAAATAGCCTATTGATAAAGGGCCGATACTGGAAAACCGGCCGTATGATAAGTCAGGCCTATTGGCCTACTCCCTCCGGGCCAAAATATTATAGTATAGAAGAAGCACTGTGGAGCGTTCTCCGCATAATTGGAGCGGAGAGAGTCGTATTACACGCGGCAGGGAGAGAAGATGTAGATGCAAGAATGCTTGGATCGGGTCGACCAGCAATCTTTGAGTTCAAGACTCCTCGGAAACGTCACCTGCCTCTTAGAGAGCTAGAACAAGAAGCGAATAAGTCGAGTAACTATGTATCGTTTAGATTCGAGGATTATGCCTCGAGAAAAGACGTGCAATTATACAAGGATGATATGGCGAAAACCTCGAAGATCTATAAGGCCCTTATAGTCTCTGAGGAGCCCATCGACGATGATAAGCTTAAGGAGCTAGAATCCTTCTTTGTGGATAGGCTCATAATGCAGAAGACGCCTAGCCGGGTACTCCACAGGAGACCCAACATTTTACGTAGGAGAAAAGTATACTCAATGCAATGCCTTAAGATATGGGAACACGTCTTCGAATGCCTCATAAACGCGGAGGGAGGCCTCTATATCAAGGAACTTGTTAGCGGAGATGAGGGCCGGACTACTCCTAGCTTCAGCGAGGTTCTAGGAGCCCCCGCTAGATGCGTGGAGCTCGATGTAGTATCTGTAAAACTAAGAGGGCATCCTTAAAATACCCTTCAATGCTCACACCTAGAGAGGTGTCGGGAAAATGGTAAAGCCGCCAAGGGGCTACAGGCACAGAACAAGGAAACTACTTCGCAAAAAAGTAAGGGAAAAAGGGGCTATCCCAAAACTCTCGGTTATCCTGAGAGAGTACAAGCTAGGTGAGAGAGTAGCTATAAAAATAGATCCTTCGTTCCATTATGGAATGCCCCATAGGAGATTCCATGGCCTAACAGGTGTTATAACAGGTAAGCGTGGAAGGGCATACGAGGTTGAGGTATATCTTGGTAGGAAAAAGAAGATACTATACGTACCGCCCGAGCATCTACGCCCGCTAAAAGGCTAGCTAAAATATTCGCTCTTTTCCTCATATAATTAAGGCTAGACCACCTATACTAGTAGGGGCTGATAACAAATGACAAGGAAGATACTTTCATCTAAGAGCCTAACTTGGTCGGAAGCAAAAGAGATCCTGCAAAAAAGAAAACAGGAGAGTAGCGGTGGCATACTAGTAACACAGGAACGAGCATGGGAATATTTAAAGACCTTCGCTGTTCTCGACTCAAAAACAGCGAGGAAACTAGTTAATGAGCTAGTAAATGAAACGTCTATAGACGAGGACCTAGCGGTAGTGGTAGCTAACATGTGTCCCTCGACTAAGGGAGAGATAAGATCTATACTTGAGATGAAGAAAGAGATACAATACAATGAAGAAGTCGTAGACAAAATAAAGTCTATAGTTGACAAATATTGCCAACCGACTATAGAAGAGCAATCTTAGAACGCTTGCTCAAAACCCTACTCCAATACAATAGTTATGATTGTATGACTAGGAGTTAGAAACGTTGAGAGCGTTTTAGCTATATTCCTTATAGGCTAGATCTATATTCTATAACTTACATATAAGTATTATTGTGGAGCTGTGGGGAGATGAAGGGTCCGAGGGAGAGATACCGCGATAAGAGGCATGAGGCGGCCCCGATAGTCTCGCATCCAGCTACAGAGATAGAGGCAATTATACTCGATTATCTTCCGAAAGGATATTACGCTGATCCACATAGGGAACATCGTAACAGGCCTGTTGCACAAGCACTTGGACTAAGGAACTTTATCTTGCTAGACGGAATCCCCCTCGAACCAGTAGAACCCCTAGAGTATGTCTCACTAGCAAGAGAAATCACAAGAACTCTTCCAATTGAGATAGGACCGGGAGGAAGACCATTAACTAAGACCGTGTATCTAGCCTGTATACCTGGCGCGGACAAGCACATCTACTGCTATCCATTTGAAATTAAAGATCCTAAAACTATGAGAATAATCGTTGAGACAGTTGAGAGTGAAGATCCCAGAGTAATAGTCGTGACGAGCCTAGAAGCATTAAAGAGCGTGGCGCAAGAACGCGGATTACCTACAAAGATACTAGTAGTGCCTAGACGACCACTAACCTATAATGATCTATCAGACTTCGCGAAGAAGACTCTAGAAGAAGCTCTGAGAAAAGCTATAACCGATAGAGAAGAATTCTTCGTAGAATTCTTCAATACAGCTGCTCCTATAAACATAAGACTACATAGCCTAAACCTACTGAAAGGAATAGGCAAGAGAGTACTTCTACAAATAATCAGAACAAGGGAAAGACGACCCTTCAAATCCTTTAACGATATAAAGAAGATCATAAAGGCAGACCCGGTAGATGCATTAGTCGAAAAAATACTAGAAGAAATACGTGGAGAAGCAAGATACTACCTGTTCGTCCCCCCACCACCTGGATCCAACGAACCGTTCCTCAATTACATGGATTACATTAGAAAACACATGAGAAGACGGTGATAAATAATCGAAGAAGTTAACTCACACCAAAACCTTAGAAAACTACTTCTATCGATTCTAAGTAGACACGGACTACGTCCAAAGAAGAAATATGGGCAGCATTTCCTCGTTTCACGTAAAGGAATTAAATTATTTACAGATACACTCTCAGCTCTCACTCCCAACAGTTGCCTCGAGATAGGGATAGGCGTTGGATTCATCACCTTCTATTCTTCGAGGATTGTTCCTAAGATAGTAGGCGTCGAAATAGATAGAAGTCTAGCCGTGGCCTCCCAAGAAATACTATTGAGTACTCCTAATGTCCTTGTCGTAATAGGAGATGGGTTAAGGATGCTAGACGCATGGAGAGGAAGCTGTCTTTATTCTAACACACCATATAATTTAACTAGCCAGATAATAGCACGTTCTGCAAAAAACAACCATGTAGATGTCCTGGTTTTAGGTGTCCAGTATGACTTAGCCAAGAGGATTCTCGCACATCCAGGCTCCAGGGATTATGGTAGGTTAACCGTGATAGCAAGACTATTTTTCGATGTTGAGCATGTCGGTTTCATCCCGCGCTCATGGTTTTACCCGGTTCCAAAAGTGGAATCATCTGTTCTTTTACTAAAGCGTAAGCGTCGTTGGAAACCAGAATATAATATTCTAGAACAATTGACTGCATGTCTGTTCAGTCAAAGAAATAGGCGAGCATCTAAGATAGTTGCGAGGTGCGCTCCCGGGACTCCGCATAGTATTGATCCAGGAAAAAGAGTAAGAGACATAGATCCGGAAACCATTTTGTCCCTAATCGAGGAACAACATAATTAGGATCTCTACATAACATCTAATAGAGCATTGGTAGCCGAGAATGATATTCACTGGGAAGAGAGATATATCGAGTTCAAATATTATCGAGGAGATAAGTGAGGAAATAGAGTACGATGATTGTACATATCCCCCTTCAGACGACTCATTTCTAGGCATGTCACTTATACTAGAACTAGCTAGGAGACACTACGAGTTCTCTAAGGTACTTGACCTCTGCACGGGTACCGGGATCCTAGCCCTCGCAGCCCATAGATTACTCGATCCAGACCTGCTAGTTGCCGTTGATGTTTCGCCTTACGCAGTGCAGGACGCTAGGAGAAATCTTCCGAGCGAGATACTGGTTATCAGGTGTAATCTAGCAGAGTGCATACGTGGAACATGGGATCTTGTAATAGTTAACCCTCCCTATCTCCCGTATACTGATGACGTGGATAACTGTGAGGGATTTCTGGTCAACACCTGGAGGGATACCGGGGTTCTTAGAAGGGCATGTCTTCAATCAGCTAATATTGCGGATTCGGTTCTTTTCATATATAGTTCTCTGTCTCCTTTCGACGTTGAAGAATGCCTATCCTCAAGAGGCTTCGATATTAAGCTGAAACTGGCCAGAGGATTCTTCATGGAAAAAATATATGCGATATACGCTGAGCGGAAGTTCAGGGAGACGTGATAGAATGACTAGATTGAGACTAGTTCTCGTAGAGACAGAAGGTGGAGTAAATCTTGGCATGATAGCGAGGCTCTGCGAAAACTTTGACGTAGACGAATTCTACCTAGTTAATCCTAAAGCAAGCCTCGAGGAGGCTAAAGAGTACGCAGTACATGCAGCACATAGACTAGATAACGCGGTCATAGTCGACTCACTCAACAAGGCTTTGGAAGGCGTTGATCTCAGCATCTGTACTTCTGCCAAGACCAGTGAGAGAAACGTGCTAAGGGAACCCATAACCGTGCGTGAGGCTGCGGATCTCTTTTCCGAGATAGATGGTATTGTTGGACTCGTGATGGGTAGAGAAAGCGTTGGCTTGACACGCGAAGAGCTCAGGAAATGCGATATACTTAGCCATATACCTAGTAGTCCCAAGTATCCGGCTCTGAATCTTGCGAACGCGACAGCAATATATCTATACGAGTTCTATCAAGCTAGAACTAGAGGCTCCTCCACGACCAAGCCTAGCTCCAGGACTATAGGATTACTTGACGCATATACTAGAGCCCTGTCGGAAATCCTCATACATGACGAAATAAAGCAGAAAGACGTGGTCCTCGCCCTTAAGAGAATAGCGATGAAGAACATTACTCGCAAGAGAGAAATAGATCTACTAGTCTATCTCTTATCAAAGGCTTGTAGGAGGATCGAAGGCTGTGAAGACAAAGTATCTAGTTACATGCAATCCAGGCCTTGAAGACATCGCTGCTAAGGAGATCACCGAGGAATTACCTAGTGCAAGGATACTTCTGCGCAAGGAGTATAAGGGAAGGATAATTGTTGAGGATGAACAGGACGAATATGTTATGACCCGGCTGATAAAGCTACGAAGCATTCACTCCGCATACATACTATTGGCTCAGGACACTATTGGCAAGACTGTTTCTGATCTCGATAAAATCTATGCAATTGTCGAGAACTCGAGCATAGACAGGTATATTCCTGCTGGAGCCTCATTCGCTGTTAGAGCTTCGAGAATAGGTGAAGGACACGAGTATACGAGCATGGATGTAGCCAGGATAACTGGAGACGCTATAGGGAGAGTTTATCTTGAACGATATGGCAGTGCTCCTCTCGTCAGATTAAATTCGCCGAGCATAACAGTCTATGCCGAGATAGACGAGGATATCTACAGACTGGGTATAGAAATTACAGGCGAAAGAAGCCTTCACAGAAGAGGATACAGAATATATGATCATCCAGCCGCCCTTAAAGCTACACTGGCCTATTCAATGCTTAGACTCATAGGAGCCCATGATAACAGTGTCATTATGGACCCAATGTGCGGAGGAGGTACTGTTGCTATAGAGGCAGCTCTCTTATTCGAGAATTCAAAGATTCTCTGTGTAGACAAGTTATCAAAACACATACGGGGAGCAAGAATAAACGCATTAGCTGCAAGAGTCTATAACAGGATACACTTCTATGTACACGATGCAAGAAGACTCGAGGAAATAATTCCTGAAGATAGCGTCGATTTCGTTGTAAGTAATCCCCCATACGGGATACGCATGGGGGATCCTACTAGCGTCAGAAGACTCTATAGAGATTTCCTGCCCAGCCTCTACAAAATAATGGCTCCCGACGGAAAAGCTGGTGTAATTACTGCCGACTCACACTACTTCGCAAAATATGCTAGAGAGGCAGGATTCAAAATAACAAGTGCCAGAAAAGTAAGACATGGAGATCTCTGGGCGACTATCTTCATACTAGAGAAGCACTAGACACAGGATAATCTTTATAATCCATCCCGTGTCTAGAAAATCATGGCCCGTGCCGCGGTAGTATAGCCTGGCCTAGTATGCGGGCCTGTCAAAGGCCCAACCTCCGCCCCCATAATTATCGGTGCACCCAGAAAGGTCTATTATGGTGTAACGTGCACTACATATAGTATTACTCTAACAGTTTTACCTAGGTAGAAACATGACCATTAAAATGACTCGATGTTACGAATGTTTTATAGCAGGCCTCTTGATGGCGGAAGGTGGGTTTGGTAAAAAAGAACACAGAAATGTTGGCAGAGTAACATTTACAAACACAGATCCTAAAATTATAAAAATGGTATATAATTTTTTTATTAATTATATGAAAATATCTAAAGATAAAGTAAAAATATACGTCTCTTATAATAAAAGTATCGCAATACTTGACGAAGGAGAGATACTAAATTTTTGTAAAAATTACTTAAATATACCTGAAAATAACATAAAAATATATAGCTATAATAGAAAAGTGAAGAAAATAAGAAGACGACAGAGTTCACAGTACGGTATATGTCAAATTAGAATAAATAATGTTAGTATAAGAAATCTCATAGAAAACTTTTTAAGATCCATACTCCAAACAATTGATGTTCCTGGGGGCGGAGGAGGGCCTACAGGCAGCCCGTGACCCGGGTTCAAATCCCGGCCGCGGCGCCAGGCCCTTCTCCAAAATTATTCTTCCAGTCAAAGATACCAGTTATAGGAACGTGTACTACGTAATGGATACGATTTTAGATTTCCAAGACAATATTTCATTCCATGGGGATATTGAGAAAAATGAATATAGACGCCAGTGGCCTTAGACAGGAGCTACCTAGAGAAACAGCTTGGCTCTTAACAGGACCTTCAAGTATCCGACTAATCAATGGAGAAATTGCAGTAAACGGTTATGTTATCGAAGAACAAGGTAGACAACTAACTGTGCCTACAGGCAGAAGCGTGCTTATATATGCTATATCAAGCTCTGCGATAGAAGCAACAAAACCACTTTCACGGGTCAACACCAATGCATATAAGTCATATTATTCCCTCGCTGTTCAAAGCACCGACTATGACAAGACACTTATTATTGGACCTACCGACTGTGGAAAGAGCACCCTATTCTCGTTTATATCTAATATAAGTCTCGTCGAAGGAAAACCAATAATCCTAGCAACTATTGATATCGGCCAAAACGAGCTCTACGCTCCAGGATTCGTGACCAAGCTTGAAGCCTCTAACGGCCCCATTATACCTGGATCCATTACAGGAAACACAGAGAACTGTTTTGTCGGCGCGTTTTCCCCATTACACGTCCTAACTAAATATTTCGGATGTGCCTCGAAGCTCTTGACTAATAATAGACACATAGTAATTGATACTGATGGATGGATATCTATTTGGCAGGGGATAGAATCAAAAACGGCTATTGCCACAGCTATTAAGGCTGATAACATTATTCTAATGGGGCTCCATGACAAGGTCTTCGAGTATATTAAGTCACGGTTCACTGATACAAACATTATCAAATCGCCATGTCTCGCGTCATCAACTAAGAAGACGCGCGAGGAGAGAAGAACTCATCGTGACAGGCTCATAGCTAGACGATTACTAGGTGCAAAACGTTATTCAATAAATCTAGACGCCATACCCGTATATGGAGGTCCATTATTCTTCGAGTCTTCTTTGAGCAGGGAAGACTACTCGCTACTTCCTGTGAAACATGTTGTTTACGCTGAAAAAGGACCTAATGGACTGGTAGTAGTCACGAAGCACAAAATACAAACTAGGCTTCCCGGCATAAAGATCCTCCATGAGGGTTGGGAAAGAGGACTCATCGCGGCCGCGCTCTGTAATGGTAAAGAAGCCTTAGCAGTTATTGAGAGAATCGATTATACCAGAAGAAGGATGCATATATTATCTATGTGTATGCCTGAAGCCGTGTTACTAGGATCAGCTAAAGTATCCCTGGAAAGTTATTCGGGCATAATCAGTTAAAGGCCAAAACCTTAGGTTATTCGTTTTTGTCCTGTTCATTATTATTTCTGCTAAACATATTTAGGATATGTTATATTTCCTGGGCTTCCTAATTCATACAATAGTTGGGTGCGATATTATGAGCAATCAGGATTCTCATTGTGGAGAAAAAGTAGCCCACTATACACAGGTCGAGGAAAAAATTATACCCCAGGATATGGCTGTCAATACTACTATACGCTGGCTAATCGCCGAACAAGATGGAGCGAGAAACTTTTATATGAGACTGTTCAGGATGGGCGAGAATTCACATATAAAAGGCCACTTCCATCCATGGGAGCACGAGATTTTTATCATAAAAGGCTCGGGCAGGGTCAGGATAGACGAAAAATACTATGATGTCAACGAAGGCACAGCTATCTATATTCCGCCGAATGTGGAACACGAGTATTGGAGCGAGAGAGGTATGTGGTTCATATGTGTTATTCCAGCTAAACCCACAAGTGAAGAAAGAGAGAATCCTATAAAGTGCTAAAGTGATTTATAGAAAGCTTGGATCGGTGCTTGAATAATGCTTGGGTATCGGTATCGACTAATAATACTAGCGTTTTTAGTTATGGTAGTAGCTAATAGTATCCAAGTCCTAGGTGACGATACATTGCCTAAAATAGAATCGGTCACTTGCGTAAACGTCCAAGGATCACCATACTTGAACGTGTTAATCGTTCTACCAACACCCGGATACAATATCACATACAACTATACTTACATTGATAATAATACTTTGAGGCTGGACATTACACTAGAACCTCCCAAACAACCCGTTATCCAAGTAATAACCCGGAAAGGCATATCGATCAATCTAACAATGCAGCCCAAGACCGTTATAATATACCTGAATGGAGAATACAGTGGAGTCTATTACTGCAATAACTCCGGGGAACCAAATGAATCTCTAGCCGAGAAAACTTCGACGAACACTACCTCAGATCTAACAGACACGTACAGTGTCAACATACAGTATGATAATCCGGAGAATAATAACACTATGAAAACTGGGCTCATAGCAGGACTAGGAATAGGAGCCCTCTTACTCGGATTATTATTGTATAGGAGATTACTCTAGGTAATTTAGAAAACAACGCCGAGGCTTCTATCTCCCGCATCTCCTAGTCCAGGAACGATAAAGTTCCTTGCGTCTAATTCTTTGTCAAGACCTAGTGTGTAGACTTCTACATCAGGATGTTTAGATGAAAGATATGAGATTCCCTGGATCGATGAGATAACAGCTCCTACGATTATCTTGCTTGATCCACGCTTCTTTAACACGTCGATAACCCGTGATATTGTTGATCCGGTCGCGAGCATTGGATCAACAACTATTGATTCTCCTCTCCACTCAGTTGGTAATCTAGAGTAGTAGACCTCTATCCTTACCTCGGAGCCATCTTCTATTCTTTTGGCAGAGACAAGCCCCAGTGGTGCCTCAGGATACAACTTCATTATTCCATTGGCCAAATATACTCCGGCGCCAAGTATACTTACCACAAGCGGCTGCGTCTCTAGATCTAGTTCGACCGCCGACCCTAGTGGTGTTTCAACCTCTATTCTTCTCCAGGAGAGACTTCGAGAAATGAACACTCCCAGAAGAATACCTGCTTTCTCCATCCATCTCCTAAAATCGGATACTCCCGTGTTCTTATCTCGTAGATGTCTAAGAATTAACCGTGCATACGGAACCTCTTCCGCCAGTACATGTATTTCCACGGTGACCCAGGAATACCGATTTCCACGAATAGTTTTTATTCGTTGTCCTTATTCTTCAATAATTCAACAGTAATCTTATACCATAAGCCTACATCCCTGTCCAAGACCCGGAGAAGGTTTTCAATATATGGCGTGCTTATAGGGGATTCTACCAGCCCACACGAACAGTCTCCGATAAAGTAGCGGAGCTCGCCGAGATAACCCTTTTTAGATAATTGGCTGCATGCTTCCCTGCAATTTTTACCGGAGACCACTCCGTCGACTCCTATGCCTCTAACTATAACGCCTATGCAAATATCAGGATTGCACTTGCTCACAAAAATCCGTGCTTCTTCCTTCATTGCTCTAGCGACACGCCTATTTTTTCAAGAGCTTTCAGATACTTTTGCCTGAGGTCTTCTATATCCTCTAGGATCTGTCCGATAGCTTTTTCAACTACCTTTTTTATGTCTATGTCTTTCTTCAGCTTAACGTAGACCACGATCTTGTCTTCTAATACGTGTGGCCTGCTATAGTATGATAATTGTACCTCGTCGAGATTTTCTAAGTACGTTGCAAGGAGGTTTCCTATAGAGTCATCTTCTCCCTGTATCTCTAGCTCGTAGGTCTGCGGCTCTATTTTACGTATTATTAGGTTCATTTCTTCCATGTTTATTCTCCTCCCTTGACTTGAATGTTATCAATCATGGTTTTAAGCGCTTTTCTCCAGTCCATGGTTAAGTGGACTTTCCCGTCCTGATCTATTTCAATTAAACCCAGTGCCTCTCCAATGTTTATTATTTCGAAAGGTTTTAGATTATTATCAAGTACTAGAAGAGCGAGCATTAGCTTCTTGGCTGTTCTTGTAGCATGAAGCATAGCTGTCGCTCTGATGGCTTCACCCAACAGCATGGCGACCTCATATACTATCGAGGGAGAGGCACTGGTTTCAACGTACTCTCCTCGATACTCGGCTTCATATCCCTTATACTTCAGTATCTCTTCTAGAACATCGCCGGGAATAGCTGTTTTGGCCTCCCTTGATAATGCTTTGAGAGAGTATCTCTTGAGGATCCGGGATCCTATAGAGTACTCCTTCACAAGTTTCCGTATCTCCTTTATCGTCCTCTCCGCGGCCAGCTTGCTCCCGTAGAGATTTATCCGTAGCACATTACCTTCTATTGACGCTACCATTGTGTCTCCATGGATTAATTTACCTAGTCTTTCCATGAACTTCTCGAATTCTGATCGTGCTAGAGGAGGCAACTTGATGTATATCGTTGTTTTCTTATGTTTCTTCGCCATTTACTCAGCCTCGTCAGTTATAATTATAGTTAGCTGAGAGATACGACTAATCCTTTCTTTATTTTTATGGAGAGTATCTTCGACGACGCTAATGCAGATACTTTTCTCTTCTCTATGCGTCCGCACCTGGTGCATTTCATGCTCCTGTTGTTTATTGGGTGTAGTAGGCCCCCGCACTTGCTACAGGTAGCATATATTACCCCATACTGGGGTGGAACAGTTGTGAGATGATATGGATTACTGTTGTTTAGTACTCTTGCTAGGACTATGTCGCCTAGCTTATAGTAGTCGAAGATATCCTTCACATACTCGTCAGCAATATTGGCTACATTTATAGCTCCAGAGAATCTTCCGGAAAACTCGCCCTTAAACCTAGGAACCGGATGCAGGTCTACTTCTCCTACAAGGTCTAATATGACGACGTCATGTTTTACTTGGGTAACCACTCCAATAACGCTTGACCCGGCTCGAGGAACGAGTGGGTCTTTCTTTGGTTTCACATATACGATCTTAGCTTTATCATCATAGTATACTATTCCTGCAACTGCTGCACGTACTACTCCATTTTCTAGATCGACATATGTTCCCTCTCCCGCATCATATTCTTCTATGATCGCCAATATGTCTCCTGGCGTTACCTCCTTATTCTCTTGTTTCTTTAACGAAGACGATGACATCTACGTCAACCCTCCTTATCCTACTACGATGTTTCAACATGGATGCTTTTATAGGAAACCTATACCGTGCTAATAGAAAAGTACTATATCCATAGTTTTCCGCTATCCTCTTGTGAAACTCTAGATTCCCTGATTTTAGAATAAAATAAAGTATGCGAGCTCCGATGTTAAATGAATACTCGAGAAACTCCCGGTCCGCACCTCTTCTCGCAATGCCAAAGGGAGGATTGGAGATAACAACGTCTATTGCCTTGAAGAGGCCGAGATCTTTGCGGATCCAGGCTCTTACAAGCTGAACTCTATCCATTAGTCTAAGACGTGAGAGCGCTTCTCTACATATCCCGAGCAGTTTCGGGTCATATTCCGCTGCTATAACGTAACTAGCTCCTAGCAAAGCCACTGCGGTTGATAGCCTGCATGTACCGGCTCCTAGGTCTAGTATCCTAGCATCTACTAGGTTTACTCTGTATTGTAGATCCCATGCTATTAGTGACGCCAGGTCGCCTGGAGTCGTATACTGTTCTAACTTAAAGCTTGGTTCAGGTATTTCTGGAACTTCCTTCTCTAAGATAATCGAGAGTTCGTTTCTACTTTTCACATTGTAAGCCAACTTACTGGCTCACCATGGAAACCTGTATCGTTCTAGTTTGCCGGTTAGGACCATAACGGCTTCTCCTGGAGTAAGTACTGGTTTCTCGAAGTCCGCGAGGTCATCTATTGGAAGCCTAGGACAGCTTGTTACAACGTATGCATCTATTTCTTGTGGTAGGGAGCGTAATGCTTCTATTGTGAGTTTCTCGAATAGGAAGACATCGTATTTGACCCCTTTGGAGATGAGGAGGCTTGATAATTGTTTTTCCAGCCATGGCCTATATTGCCCCGTTTTTAACCCTAGTACTAGTCCCCAGTGCTTTGCGTTCATCGCCTGCATGATCTTGTACATTCTCTTTTTGTACGTTTTTTCACCGTAAGGTGTTAGGTCTTCTACTTTTTGATGGTAGGGATCGAGTTTTATGACGGGTTTCATCGTGGCAAGATATAGTCCTAGGGGGTGGAAGAGGCCTCCTCCCACATAAACATAGAGATCCGATTTGAGCATGAGTGCGCTACCGTACTCACATCCGAGGACTTGGCCCTCTACAAAATAGGGGGGTCTCGCAGGAGATGTAGATGCGTTATATCCCCGTCTCCTGAGCCGGTTAACTATCTTTGGGATTAATCGATAATGTTGTAACGTACCAACTACTCCTATGTTACCGGAATCATATTTTTCGATAAAACGTAGCAGGTCCTCTAGAAGATTCTCATCTACGTCTAGACGGCTTTCTGCCGGAATGTAGACGACTCGTGTTTTCCCCTGTGGCGAGGATTTTTTGCTGGCAAGCTCTGGTGGATAAGGCGTATGTCCTATATGTATGATTAGGTCAGGTGACAAATAGTATTCGAGTTCAGGATAGGATAGGTCGCAGGCGCCATAGCTCGGATCTCCGTGAATATAGATTTCTGCTCTCGGACATTTTTGCCTGATACAGTCAGCTATTTTTATGCTGAGGGGTTTCATTCCTTCTGGCAACTGGAGCACGATTTTCCCCAGCTTATTATTAGCACAGAGGTCTTCCGGTAACTCTATATTATATGGGATATCATTGCATGTTATTGCTTCTCACCTACTATGACTTTCGCCCAGAGATACATAGCGTTAGACTGCATTTCAGCCACAAGTATTCCTAGATCTGGATCTATCCATATCACGGATACCACTTCTCCGTTTACATATACCCTCCACGAAGGTAGACTTTCATTATAATATAGCCACGCGGAGTCATCGTAAGGCACAACAGTATAACCCAAGTACTCGAGATATATGTTTGATGCATCCTTGTACAGTGTTCTAGCCGCTGCGACTGCACATTCTTCTCCAGTCGAGTTTGGTAGAAATATCTTGTATCCTTTGCTTGGCGATACCGTTATATTAGTTGCGAATGGATTGTTTTCTAATATAGAAATATTATCGTTTGACGAGAGTATTTGCTCTAAGAATCCAATATCGCTATAGTTTAGATCTGGGTAATCTTGCTCCAGCACATAGATAAGTGTCTCTGTTATCTTTACACTTCCATTGCCGACTGGGACCACGATAAAGACGTCTCCTAGGTCGTCAAGCACTATGAGGCTCTGTTCTGACCATCCTGCCTTACATGACGGAGGCGGAATAAACGTACCGTTCGCTGCTTCATTGCTTGTTTGTGTCTCGTTGTTATAAGCTAAGTATAACATGAGAGAGGCTACAAGTACTCCTATTATCAGAATTCCCAGCATAACTTTCTTTCTATATGAGATAACCATCTTTTGCATTTTCACTGTACCGCACCGTTCCTGCCAGGTGTCTAGTACTGGTCTATCTAGTAATATTATCGTAGCATACGTATAGTCTGCGACCTAATACGTATTACTTAATTGATAATCTATCTTTGACCAAATGAAAATCATCATGAGAGATATCTCTGCTTTACGTTAACTATAATGGGAATCAAATAAGGGAAATAGGTCCAAGAACAGTATACTAGGAGGGTTTATTGTAATGGCTTGATAATAATTCTTGTCGGTATCGGCATCTTGTCTCCGCCGCGCCTTAATGCCTCCTTTATTGCCTCAACGTCTTTCTTTCTGCCCCATACTTCCAGTATAACGTGTCCGGGGTACACTCTTGCTGCGGTTCCGATTGGTTTACCGAATGCTTGTCTCATACCGTCCTGGAGTCGATCTGCTCCAGCGAATGCCATCATCTTGTTTTCTCTAAGTACATGGTGGGGATATACCCTTATTCTGAAATAGAAATTAGCGTCACCCACTGTTGTTACAAGGAACTTGTTTACCGCGATTCTCGCAGCCTCAAGAGCATTATGGCGTATTTGGCCTGCTTCTATTGCGATGAGTTCTCCCTTTACTTCAGCGACCTCCATCATGTCTCTGTTGCCCATCTCGAACTTAGTGATCTTCGGCTGTGGGACTCCGTGAATATATTCTTTTCTCGTATAGGGTGGTCCACTGAAGTGTGTATAGCATCTCGCTGGCCTAAGCGGCATCTTGATACTCCCTCCTCCACCAGCAAATCATGATCTACGGAAACAATAAAAATATATTCATTCTAGGAGAAGGATCCGAGCATATGCTTATGCCTCCAAAAGCAGAATACCTATTGAACACTATGCAGGAGAGAAGACATTTAATAAGAGTCCAGTTACGTGGCGCCGGGGAGGGGACTTGAACCCCCGACCACCGGGTTAACAGCCCGGCGCTCTACCTAGCTGAGCTACCCCGGCATCCTCCCCGGCCCGGATACCATTCTATGTTCTTATGGGTTTATTAGGGTTTTCCGTGTTCTTCCAGCGATAATAGGTTTATTACGAATTCGTAGAGTCCGTCTTTTTTCAATCCACGCTCTATCCTGTATAATTGTTCGGGGGCTACTCCATATTTTCTCGCTATCTTGTAGGGAGCTACTCCTTGAGCTCTTGAGTACAGTAGTAGAATGAGGCTTCTTATGGCCCCGGGATGTGCTAGTCTGGTTCTAAACTTATAATGCCCTATGAGCTCGTCAAGTATCCTTATAGCTACCTTGCTCTCAGAGACCCATTCTACGACTTCTTCAGGCAATTGAATTATTTTCGGCTTGCCTATCCCCATGACGATTATCGTATCTTTGTCTTTGACATCTAGTATCCTAGTTATATACGGTGTTCTTACCACTTCAAACACCGTTGAAACTATCTATCTTATTACACCTCTAATAAGAATTAGCCAATATTCTCGTTTCAAGAACATAGAACGTCCTTATGGCTAGTAGACGTCATTCGAAAAGAAGATCTTATAGAGATGTAGTGAGGAGCCCTCCCCGATGCCTACACCTTTGTGGTGGGCCCGGGGGGATTCGAACCCCCGACCTACGGGTCTGGAGCTTCGACAGACCCTGGAGGCTTCCAGGGCCTCCGCCGCTCTGCCTGGCTGAGCTACGGGCCCAGGGCTTCCTCCATAATGCTTCTATTAAGGGAAAGGAGTAATAAAGGATTATTGTTCCTCTCAATTTTTAGCCTCTCACAGCATTGTTTTAGTAAGTGATGTGTGCGCCGATGACCATATCATTAGCAGGGAACCCGGGTCTCGAGGCCGCGGATCTCCATTGTTCCGTGGCTGGTGATGACAAGGCCCGCATGTGAGGCGCATGAGCCCCTGCTCTAGGTGCAATACTGACGATATGTAGGATAGTGATAGCGGGGAACATAATTGAGCCTTGACACGTGTCCACTAAGAAAAAACATTGATGGATCAGAGGACGTCGATGCGAGCGTACTCGCTGTTCTCTGGGGAATTCCGCCTAGGGTTCTCCTAGTGAGGAAATCCTGCAGACGGAAAACGTATTGGTCGTGTGATGCGGCTCTTCCAGGAGGTCATATAGAGGAACATGAAGGCCCTGTTGAGGCAGCTCTAAGGGAAGCCTGGGAAGAGGCATGGATACACAGAGGTAGTATTAGTATTAAGGGCGTTCTTCCTATAGAGGTTACCCGTATTGGTAAGGTAAAAATACTTCCCATAATAGGGGTGGTCTCTGGACCAATCTGTTATCGTCCTAACAGTGAGGAGGTAGACGAGGTTTTCTGGGAGAATCTTTCAATTCTTGATCGTCCTCCGAGAATCTTCTTTCACCCGAATAGACGTCTAGCTATCGAAGGCTACATTTTAGATAGCGGGGCTATACTATGGGGGGCCACACTTAGAATTCTTAGACGTATTCATCGTTCATTACAGAGCTGTCCTAGCCTGCTAGATCCTTTTATAACCCAGCATCCTTCTCCTCGGTGAATAACCAGAGCCCCGCACACGTATCTCTTTAGACTCTCTAGAACATATGGGTTGTCGTCGTGCCATTCATAGATGCAACCTTCCTTTTCTAGTATACGTTCTGCACAGTATAATTTGTGGTCTATTTCACTTCTTTCCCGGTTAAGGCAGAATTCCATTCGTGATAATGATACGCCCATAGATTTTAAAGTATCTTTTATGAAGTAGAGCCATTTAGCTGATCTTCCAGAAACTATGTATATCTTCATATGATGCGGAATATTCTGTAAGAGTAATAGTCCTAGATTCCTCGCCCGGACGTGCTCTGGAGCCCACTCATAGACGTCTACTGGTTCTACTAATACTCCGTCAAAGTCTAGGACTATTACGTCACAGTCACAATCCATTTCTTTATTCTCCCTAACCTGATTCCGTGTTATGGACAGTGTATTAAACTCCTTAAGATAAGCTATTTGCAATGCGGAGAGTAGAGGTAGCGATAGACAATAGGATAACGAAGGATAGTGATAGATATGGTAAAGTGTAGCGTGTGCGGCATTAGAGACGCGGTAGTGTTCCAGCAACATAGCGGTAAAGCCCTCTGTAGGCAATGCTTTATCGAAGATGTCACTGCCAGGACTATAGCTGAGATTAAACGTTGGAAAATGTTTGGTCCTAAAAACAGGCTTCTGCTAGGGTTGAGCGGTGGTAAGGACAGTTATGTGCTCTTAGATATCCTAGCTAGGATCCATCCTGTTTCTAGGATCTTGGCAGTATCTATTATCGAGGGTATACCACGGTATAACAGAGAAGAAGATATAAGAAGGCTTAAAGTAGTTGCACGAGAGTATGGAGTCGATGTCATCGTTACCAGTATTAGAGAATATACGGGGCACAGCTTAGCAGAACTTGTTATGAGGGCTTGGAGAAAAGGTAAACGTATCTCTCCATGTACTTATTGTGGCATATCTCGGAGACGTATACTTAACTTCTATGCTAGAATGTATGGCGCTGACAAGACAGTTACAGCACATAATCTAGACGACGAGGTACAGACAGCCGTTGTTAATCTACTTAGAGGTGATAGAATAGGATTGCTACGACTTCATCCAGCCGCCTCGCCTGCAAGTAAACTTATAGTGCCCAGGGTTAAGCCATTGCGGAAAATATACGAATGGGAGAGCGCTACCTACGCATATATGAAAAAGTTCCCATTACAAGAGACAGAGTGCATGTTCATACGTTACGCCCCAACGCTGAGGGCCAGGGTTAGAGACATGCTATACGTCATCGAGTCCCGCAGGCCAGGAACCCTTCTCCGCATACTAGAACTACTTGACGAAGTACTCGAAGAAGAAGCCCGTAATCTGTCGCCTGAAGCCCTCTCACGGTGCAAGAAGTGTGGGGAGCCAACCAGTCCCTCTCGCCACTTGTGCAAACTATGCGAGATCCTTGAGCTAGCAGACGTTCAAAGACCTGTATACTCAGTTTATTACTCAGAGAATTCTGATCCCGCATAATAATTATTTATCCGGTTAGTCAATCCAGATCAGTAAGGAGAGGAGGTGTTAGTGTCATGGAGGTAGGAAAAGAGCTACAGCCTCCATACGCTGTTGTTAAGAAACCTCATCTCGTAAAGAAGGGTCCAGTCGATCCAGGTATAAGGCGTGGGAGAGGATTTAGCATTAAGGAGTTAGAGGCTGTCGGATTAACCGTTAAGCAGGCAAGGAAACTTGGCCTGTATGTAGATACAAGGCGTAAAACCGTGCACGAATGGAATATCAAGGCACTCAAAGAATACCTTGAAAAAGTAAAGGCTCTCTCAAAGTAGGTTTTTCTAAACATTATATTAGGAAATAATTAGGTAGCGGAATTATATGTTAATTACCTACAGGAAAATAATCTCCTTCACTACCTTTCCCTTTTGCCCTCGATGAATTCTTCGAACCATTGAAGCGCTATCTCATCGCTTGGAGCTTGTACTGGCGGATGCTTGAAGAACGGTGCAGATACGCTTACTAGTGGTCCTCCGATACCTCGGTCGATGGCAACTTTTGTCCCTCTTATAGCATCTATCATTGCTCCAGCAAACATGCTCTTATCGTCGACCGTGAGCTTGGCCTCTATTGTTACTGGGAAGCCACCGAAGCTTGTACCTTTCAGGTAGATGTAGGCTACTTTCGTGTTACCGAGGAATGGGACGAAGTCGCTGGGACCTATTCTGACTTTTCCGTTTTTGTAGAGTTCCTCTCCGTAGGGGAGAATCGATGTCACCGCCTGGGTTTTGCTAATTCTCTTGCTCCTAAGTCTTTCTTCCACTAGCATGTTCTCGAAATCAGTATTTCCTCCGATATTGAGCTGATATGTTTCTTCGACTTTTACTCCACGCATGTGCATAAGTCTCACAAGTGTTCGGTGAAATACTGTTGCTCCGAGCTGACCTTTTATGTCGTCGCCGGTAACGGGTATTCCCTTTTCTTCGAATTTCTTGGGCCATCCCTCGCTCTGGTCGCTAGCTATGAAAACTGGCATTCCATTGATAAATGCTACTCCTGCTTCTAGTGCGGCTTCTGCATAGAACCTTGTGGCCTTCTCACTTCCTACTGGTAGGAAGTTTATGAGTATTTCAGCTCCTGATTCCTTCAGCACGTCTACGACTTCTCCTAGGGATACGTCTTTTTCTATCGGGTTGAATCTCTCCCTCATGTGGGGAGCTACGCCGTCTAGTACTGGTCCTGGGCTAACGTATACGCCGAGCCTCTCTGGTATTTCTGCAAATCTTGGTGTGACGTTTGGAGGCTCAAATATTGCTTGGGCTAGGTCTTTTCCTATTTTGTTCTTTGAAACGTCGAATGCGGCTACCCATTCTATGTCTCCGATATGGTATCCTCCTAGTTTGACTCTTGTCACTCCGGGGACGAATTCGTCTTCCTCAGCGTTTTTGTAATAGTATACTCCTTGAACAAGAGCTGATGCACAGTTACCTACTCCTACTATTGCTGCTTTTATCCTCGCCAATATTCACACCCGTAAATATCTCTATCCATGAATATTCTGAGATGACAAATATAAAACTTTAGCCCCACAAATCTCTGTAATGGTGCATAACAGCATGGAACTAGAGAAAAATCCCCCACTAGCAAGACTCTATAAGAAAACTACTGTGGAAACTCTATGGCTCTATATCCTAGCATCACTCATATCTGAAGGACCTACATACGGCTACAACGTTAGAAAAATAATCGCGAACAAGTTTGGGTTCAAACCCTCTACAGTCACGCTATACACGGTTCTATATCGTTTAGAGAGATTAGGCTATCTCGTAAAACAAGGCGACACCTATAGTATAACTGAGAAGGGTCGAAAACTGCTCGAAGAAGGAATAAATCATTTGGAAAAAACCGTGTCCCTGCTGAAAGAATCTCTTGCCACAGAAAGTAAGTAAGGATACCTAATATTGTTGGCGGCTCGAATGGTCCGTGAATCTCTCATCGGGAGACCCTCTATTCTAACCCAGCGGATCTCATCGCCGCCACCTTGAGTATCGTGTCTAGGGGGTTTAGTAGTTTTGACAAGCGGAGAACGACTGCTTAAATATCCATGGTTGCTTCCAATTATTATCTCCCACCTTTATGGAATAAGAGAACCTAAGGATATTGCAGAGTGGCTAGGGATCTCGTCTAAAACTGCTAAGAGCCTGGTTTACTATGCCTCAAGAATACCTGAAATATACAGGGTTAAGATAGACTGTTATGCTAGAATAGATGATAGATCCTTTGGAGCTATCATAAATAGATACGTTATTGTAGCTAGGATTAGGAAAAAGAAGATAGCAGGATACACGCTTGTCTCTACTGAGAATAGAGGCCTTATATCTATAAGCGGCAGGGCTCCTAAATGGGCTTTGGAGATCGCGGAAAAAATTCGTGGAATGTGTGGTGAAGGGGTTTAAGTTACTGTTTCTTTTGTTCTTTGATTATTTTTCTAAGCACGTATTGTAGTATTCCTCCGTGCTTGTAGTATTCGACTTCTATTGGTGTGTCGAGTCGTGCTTTGACCTTGAACTCTATTATTTTCCCGTCTGGCTTCTTTGCTCTTACTGTTAGTATCTTTCCTGGATAGAGGCCTTCGCTGATACCTATAATATCATATTCTTCGCTTCCATCAAGACCTAGTTTTTCGGCGTTTTCGCCTGGTAGGAACTCTAATGGGAGAATTCCCATTCCTACTAGGTTACTTCTATGGATTCTTTCGTAGCTTTCGGCTATGACTGCTTTTACTCCGAGTAGGGCTGGTCCTTTTGCTGCCCAATCCCTGCTACTGCCAGTACCATACTGTTTACCGCCCAGTATTATTACTGGTATGTTCATTTCCTTGTATTTCCTGGCTGCGTCGAAGATGTGCATTATTTCTCCTGTCGGCCAGAATATAGTCCATGCCCCTTCTCTGTCTGGTACTAGTTTGTTTCTGAATCTTGGGTTATCGAATGTGCATCTCATCATTACTTCGTGGTTTCCTCTTCTCGAACCACATGTGTTGTATTGATAGGGTTTTACTCCGTGTTCGTCTAGATACTCTGCTGCCTTTGTACCTGGAAGTATTCTTCCCGCGGGACTTATATGGTCGGTTGTTACTCTGTCTGGCGCATATACTATTACTCTAGCTCCCTTGATGTCTTGGGGTTCTGGTGGTTCGAGAGGCATGTCTTCGAAGAATGGTGGCTTCTTTATGTACGTGCTCTTCGGATCCCAGGGATATGTTGGCGAGTCTATTTCTGGAAGTGACTTCCAGTTCTCGTCGCCTTCCCATATGTTGCTATACTTTTGTTTGAAGGCCTCGGGATCCAGTGCTTTCTCTACCGCTTCCTGTATCTCTTTCTGACTTGGCCAGATATCCTTCAGGTACACTGGGTTTCCGTTGGGATCGTATCCTATTGGCTCTGTGTAGAAGTCTATGTCTATTCGTCCAGCTAAGGCATATGCTATTACCAGTGGTGGGCTTGCTAGGAAGTTGCCGCGTGCGAGTGGATGTATTCTACCAGAGAAGTTCCTGTTACCGCTCAGTACTGTTGCCGCCCATAGATCCTTCTCCTTTATAGCGTCTTCAACGACCTTTGGCAGGGGACCGCTGTTACCTATACATACTGTACAGCCGAAGCCTGTGACATGGTATCTTATTGCTTCTAGATATGACATTAGGCCTAGCTTATTCCAGTAGTCTGGAACGACTCTGCTTCCAGGCGCATTGCTGGTCTTCACCCAGGGCCTTGGCTTTAGTCCAAGCTCTACTGCTTTCTTTGCAACTAGACCCGCAGCTATCATTAAGCTTGGGTTGCTTGTATTGGTACAGCTGGTTATGCCGGCGAGAACCACGCTTCCATCTGTTAACTCTACTTTTTCTCCGTCTATTTCTATTTGTACAGCTGCTGGTCCTCTTCCTTTCTGCTTCCAGTATTCTTCTAGGATTGCCTTGATTCTCTTTTTGGCTTCTTTTAACGGTATTCTGTCTTCAGGATGGCTTGGTCCTGCTATACTGGGTTCTACATCGTTTAGATCTATTTCTATTATCTTTGTATAGCTTGGTACCGGGCTCTCTATATCGTACCATATGCCTGTCCTCTTTAGGTATTCCTCTACAAACTTTACATATGCGGGGTCCCTTCCTGTTAGTAGTAGGAACTTCATGGTTTGTTCATCTGGCGGGAAGAAGCCCATTGTTGATCCGTACTCTGGAGCCATGTTCGCTATTGTCGCCCTGTCTGGTACCGCTAGGTTCTTGACTCCTGGGCCGAAGTATTCAACGAATTTTCCTACGACTCCCACCTTTCTTAGCTTTTCTGTTATGTAGAGGACAAGGTCTGTCGCAGTCGCTCCTTCTGGTAGTTCTCCTACTAGTTTTACCCCGACTACTTCGGGTAGCAGCATGTAGTATGGTTGTCCTAGGAGTGTGGCTTCGGCCTCTATTCCTCCTACTCCCCATCCCATGACTCCGAGACCGTTTATCATGGTGGTGTGGCTATCGGTTCCGAGGACGCTGTCGGGGTATGCGATTAGTTTATCGCCGTTCTCCCTTAGCCATACGACTTTGGCTAGATATTCTAGGTTTACTTGGTGAATTATTCCTTTGCCTGGAGGTGCTACGCGGAAGTTCTTGAATGCTTTCTGGGCCCATTTGAGAAGAGTGTATCGCTCTGCGTTTCTTTCGAATTCCTTTTTCATGTTCCAGGCTAGGCTATACGAGGTGCCGAAGTAGTCTACTTGGATGCTGTGATCAATTATTAGGTGCACTGGTATAACGGGGTTTAGTAGGGTTGGGTCATAACCGAATTCTTTTAATGCATCCCTCATTGCTGCTAGGTCTACTACTGCTGGGACTCCGGTGAAGTCTTGCATTATTATTCTTGTCGGATGAAGAGGTATGTCTTTTTTGGCCGCGTTTTCCTCCCATTTTGCTACGCTGAGTACCTCTTCGTCCCTAACTATGTATCCGTCATGGTTTCTGATAACGTTTTCCAGTAGAATTCTTATAGAATATGGTAGCCTGTCGAGTTTACCATAGCCGAACTCATCTATCTTCCTTACATTATAGAATAGTGCTTTTCCCTTTGGAGTCTCAATGTATTCTTTGAACTCTTCTTTATTGAATGAAGCCATTCGTGCATCACCCAGATCATGTTTCCAATGATCTCTAGGCGGATCGCTCAAAATTAAATATCACTATCTGTGATGACGTCATGGCTTTCGACTTTTGCACATGTAAATGTTTATTACCCCGAGAATAATAATGATTAATACGCTAGAGTAAGCCGCGTTATAGGTGGTCAGCAAAGCCATGACGGATCTCTCGATGTGCGGAGGACTCCCTCCTGAAATCTGCGAGCAACTTTCTATAGAAGAACAAATCATAAAGATAAGAGTCGAGAAGAGAAAGTTCGGACGAGAAGTAACAATTATTGAAGGAATCAACGAGAAAGAATTCGATCTTAGAAAACTAGCAAGCAAGCTAAAAAGCAAACTAGCCACTGGTGGAACGGCCAAAAATGGCAGAATAGAGCTCCAAGGAGATCATCGTCACCGCGTCAAGAAATTACTGGTCGAAATGGGGTTCCCTGAAGAGAACATAACGATAATAGAGTAAGGATTCAATGCTTTTTTACTATTCTAACGCCTCATACCCTGTTTTCAGACACTCGTGGTATCCTATCTTGTACTCTCACCATAGCTTAGAACAAGGTAAATGATCCATCCAACAGCGGCGTATAAAACTCCGATGGACAGTAAGACTATGCCAAAGCCCTGCCATATTGTTGAGGCACAAGGTATAGCTACCAATAGTAGGATGGCTAGAGCCCTGCCAGCAACGGCTGGGCTGGGTCCACTGCCCGTTCTTCTCCTGAAATATGGTATATTTAGAGCTGTGCCTAGTGCGGCTCCGAGGAGGATGAATGAATAAAAACTATAATATGAGCCGTAGATGACCGCTCCTAACAATATTAAGGCGTGAACGAACAAGGGGGTTCCCGGGAAATAATCTAGGCTCCGCCTTGTCCTGTATACGAGTCTATAGAATATTGCCGGCATCATTATTGATGCATATATGTACATTATGCCTAGACTGTATCTCTCCAAGTATTTCTCGTAAGTTGCTATGAAAAGGATGAATGGAACCACTGCCTGCGATATTCTATCCAAAACCCTGTCAAGCATCTGTCCACGTTCATCCGGCTCATCATACTTTCGCGCAACCCATCCATCTATAACGTCCATAAAGTACGCTAATAATAATAGTTTCACTGCAAGACATATTTCACCCGTTAACCCGGTTACTAGTGCTAATCCTGTTAGGGATCCGCCTATTAGCGTTACTATATCTGCTTTCCTCAATGCATCATTCCTCGTACCATGTGATAGGCCAGTCTAGGCCTAGTTACCAGTATTAGTATCCCAAATAATAGCGATTGTAGAGGCTTCTGCTTTAAAACCCGTCTTGGCACAGACTCATGTCTATCATATTCTAGCACTATATTAGATAGCCCGAGCCTAGAAGCGTATGATAGTAGTAGCGATAGTGCCCTTGAGTCGAGAAGTTCTCTAATAAACCTATACTGCTTGTTAAGCATGTTCTCTACCGTACAATACGATTGCAATAATGCTTCTTGCAGACTATCTCCCTGATTAATCCTATCTTGTAAAATCCTAGCCATAACTGTTACAGGATAGAGGCCGCCTCCGGTCAATGGTTTATTCATTGATGCCGCATCGCCTATGATAAAGATGCTTCCTCCCTGTTTCTTGCATGGTAGTGGAGGACCGTGAACAACTCTCCCTCCATATATCTCTCGGCGCTTCTTTTCCGCTGGAGAGAGATTACGTATTAATCGTCGCAATCCTAATGGATCAAAAGATAACCCACCGACAACAACGTATTTCTCTGCAATAGTGAAGCGCCATCCGTAAAGGGTTCCAGGAATGCCACTATCCACGTGTATCTCTATGATGTTCTTCTCGGGCGCTATATCGTTTATATCATAGTCGAGGTTAATCCCATAGGACCATATAGGAGTATGGAGTACCCCAAGACTTTTCCTAAGTCCTCCTCCTAGTCCCTCAGCTATTATTACTATGTCATAATCAGCTTGTTCACCGTTGCTAGCTACTAACGATACTTTGTTTTCTTTAACACGGATTCCTTTAATCTTATGACCGTACCTTATTGACGCTCCATATCGTACTGCTTCATTAAGAAGGAGCTTTTCGGTTTTGACTCTATCAATACGATATACAGGTGATGCCAGTCTTATCTCCAAATATCTATTAGTTTTTTCATCTATGAACTTTATCTTATAAAACTGGCTCTCTATAATGTCCCGAGATATGTGTTCGAGAAATTTTACTACTTCCTGGGAGACTAAGCCTGTGCAGTGTTTTGGAAACCCTACCTTATCATGCTCCTCATATATATCGACACTATATCCAAGTCGTGCGAGTACCGTTGAAGTAAGAAGTCCCGAATACCCAGCACCTATAACCGCGATTTTCTGGAGGTTCTCTGTGCCCATTCTGGATCCTCGTTTTTATTCTATTCAGTTAAACATGGATCTAAAGGATAATTAACCCTTAAAGGGTCATCTCTTAGAAAGGTGCCGGTATATGAGCAGTTGGGACGAGTTTGATGAGATGCTAGAAAGCGAGAGTATCGAAGAAGAGGTTCTACCCTACGGGATCAAGCCCAGAGAAGTATACTATATGTGCCTATATTGTGGTCATATAATGAAGAAGAGCGAGCTCGACCAACAAGACAATATTCTATGTACTCGGTGTGGAGGACGTATTCTTGTAAAAATCAGGAGTCCTGTCATAGCTCCACGTAGGGTCTATGCTATATAGCTATCTTTATCTCTGGGACTGCTTCTTTACTCTACTACTAAACTTGTAGAGAAGAATAGCCTCCTGTAACATCTTAGCACCGAGAACACTAGTGATATCATTACAGTCTACGAGGGGATTGACCTCGACTAAGTCGATTCCTACGAGTCTATCGTCGAGGATACCTCCTATGATCTTTACAACTGTTAACGGGGATAATCCGAAGGGCTCCGGTGTCCCTGTTCCGGGCGCATATGAAGGATCTATCCCGTCTATGTCAATGCTTACATAGATATAGCGGCATTGTGACAAGAACCTCTTCGTTGCTACAGTTATATTCTTGTATCCTTCTCGCTCAACGTCTATAGGTGTCTTATATAGAATCCTGTCCTTATGGGCTTCAGCATATAATATTTCCTCTTCCTCATACGCTCTTACTCCAATGTAGACGATCCTGTCCGCGAGACTTGACTCTATTATCCTGCGCATTACTGATGCATGACTATACGAGTAGCCGAGATAGTCTTTTCTAAGATCGAAGTGAGCGTCTATGACAGTTATACAAGGCTTCATTCCTAGATTTGCCATAGCTTTGACTGCTCCGTAGGTAATAGTATGTTCTCCCCCTATAGCTACGAGCAGTTTTCCGTCTTGGATAATCTCTTCGGAGACCTTGCTTAGCCTATTTAATGTTTCGAGGGTATCTCCGGGGACGACTGACAGATCACCCATATCATGTATTTTGACCTGTTCGATATAGGATCTATTTGCTAGTATCCCATTGGACTCTATATTGTTAGATGCCTCCCTGACACTTCTAGGCCCAAACCTAGATCCAGGCTTAAAAGAGCTAGTCGAATCAAACGGAACTCCTACAATAACGACCTCTGCTTCGCTATATGGCCTTTGGGTCCCGCTGAAAGCCAGCGGGTTTTGAATCGTGTAGAACTCTCTTAGAGACACTTGATCTCCCCCAATCTTAGGAGAGAGTCTTTGATATTAACTTAGTTGTCTTAGTCCACACTAGAGTATATAATATTGATAAGGGTGCTATGGTTTCCATAACAATTAGCAGGTCTAAGAGGATGCATAGAGATGGCTGAAGACAAGTACCAAAAAGTACTGGAGCTTGCTAAGAGAAGAGGCTTCTTCTGGCCAAGCTACGAAATATACGGTGGCGTAGCAGGATTCTACGATATGGGCCCATATGGAATACTCCTCAAGAACAGGATAATAGAGAAGTGGAGACAATACTTTGTACGCGACCACAGCAACTATGTAATTGAGATCGAGAGCCCAATAATTGGACCCTCAAAAGTATACGAAGCAAGCGGCCACGTCGAAAACTTCACCGATCCAATAGTCGAATGCACAAGGTGCGGCAGAAAATTCAGGGCAGACCATCTTATCAAGGATAAGCTCGGAATAGATGTCGAGGGCCTCTCACCAGAAGATATGACTAGGATCATTAAAGAGAACAATATCAAATGCCCTGTATGCGGTGGAGAGCTCGGAGAAGTAAAAACCTTCAATCTACTATTCAAAACCCACATCGGTCCTTATGAAGGAAACATTGGCTACTTTAGACCAGAACTAGCACAAGGCATGTTTGTCGCGTTCAAACGCGTCTACGAAGTTATGAGATCACGCATGCCTCTAGGGATCGCGCAGGTTGGCAGAGTAGGAAGAAACGAGATAAGCCCGCGCCAAGCCATGATGCGTCTACGAGAGTTCACCATAATGGAGATGGAGTACTTTATCGACCCGGAGGAAAAGGAGAAAAGCTGCCCGTTCTTCGAGAGACACGCTAGTACTAGGATAAGGATACTCCCGTACAAGTATAAGGTAGAAGAACGCGGCCCGGAGGAAGTAACTGTAAGAGAAGCGGTGGAAGAAAAACTCATATTGCACCCATGCCTAGGCTACTGGATGGCTGTTAGCAACGAGTTTATTGCTTCACTAGGTATCCCGAGAGACGAGGTATATTTCGAAGAGAAGGGCCCTCATGAGAGAGCACATTACTCGAGTCAAACATTCGACCAGCTAGTCAGAGTCTCACGATGGGGTTGGGTCGAAGTCTCCGGGCACAGTTACAGGGGAGACTACGATCTTAGCAGGCACATGCAATACAGCGGGCAGGATCTGACAGTCTTCAAACCATTCGATGAGCCAAAGATCGTAGAGAAAACCCGGTACCTTGTAGATAAATCCTATATTGGGAGAACCTTCAGGTCAGAGGCTAAGAAGGTATTCGAGTTACTAGCCAATATTCCTGAAGAGGAGCTGAAGAACGCTTATCTACAGAAAAAGCCTCTAAAACTAGGAGACTATGAGATACCGCCCGATGCAATCCTGGAATACAAGACCCATGAGAAGATCACCGGCAAGAAGTATATTCCTCACGTGATCGAGCCCTCCTTCGGAGTAGAAAGAGTAACATATGTAGTGTTTGAACATGCATATCGAGAAAAAGAAGGGAGAATAATATTATCCCTACCTAGAGACATAGCTCCTATCCAAGCTGTAGTCTTACCGCTAATAGAGAAAGACGACAGCTTGAGAAAAATCGCCGTAGAAATATATGATGATCTGAGGAGAGCAGGATTCTATATACTATATGACGATAGTGGTAGCATTGGAAGACGATACGCAAGATACGATGAAATAGGTGTTCCTGCCGCGATAACCGTAGATTACCAAACCCTCGAAGATAACACAGTAACCCTTAGAGACAGAGATTCCTGGCGCCAGGTGAGGATACCTATAGCCTCTATCGTCGATATACTTAGAAAGTTCATATACTTCGGCGAGGAAATAGATAAACTCGGCACACCGATAAGTACATAGGCTTCCTAGTTGAACAGGGTGTCATAATATGGAGGAGAAAAAACAGCCTAGAGAGCATGAAGAGGCCCCAAAGCTCGAGAAGCCTAATCTACCTCGTATGCTTGCAGTTATCCCACCAGCTTCAGCCATAAAGTCAAGGTCAAAAAAAGTAACTGAGAAAAGAATAAGGCTAAAGTACGATTACAGCCTGGAACCTGAAGAGGCAAAGATAAGCCCCTCATTAGCAAGGGAACTGGGTATAACTGAATTACTCGAGATAACGGTTGCAGGCAGACATAGGTTCGCCTTCAAAGCCATAATAGACGAAGAAGTCGAAGAAAACAGGGTCCACGTAAACCCTGATCTCATGGAAGAGCATGGAATAAGCGATAATAGTATAGCAACTGTTCGGCCATATAAGGGCTCTGAAAAACTCGGCGTGCGGCTTTCCGTCTAGTCTAGCATTGTCTTCTCTTGTAAGAATTACTTCTTTTAACAATTTTTAACAAAAGATTTTTATCAATTATAATTCATAATTATCTATAAAAATATATCCCCATAAATCAACTTTCTCAATAAAGGCAGAAGGCTGGTACATTATGAAACAGGAAGAAATGATACGCTATGCAATATCTATAACCGCAAACAACCTAGAGGAACTATTAGGAGTATCAGAAACCCTATCAAAAATAATCTTAGACACAGCAGATCCCGCTACAATTGAAAGCATCAGCGAACTACTCTTAAACGCGATAGGATTAAGAGAAAAGATAATCGAGGTAATGGAACTGGCCCAAAGCATAGTAAAAAACAGTAATGAACTTGACTACGAGCTTCTCATAGACCTTTACACCATAGCAGGCTACTATGCGATGGAAGGCTACAAAACCGATAAAAACAGTATTGCAAGAGTCTCCAGCATAATAGATGTGAGCAGGAGCCTTGACTCGATAAATAAACTCTATACTCTTTCCATGGACCTCTACAAGACCCTTGACAAAATATTAAATCTAGAAAAGTAAGGGAATCCTTATATTACCCGGTGTGACACCCCCTTAAGCAGGAATACGGAACAGTACCATGTATACCAAACCTAATAGCATTACCGGATATAGGTGGGCTAAATGTATGCAGGAACGGGAAACCTGAGTAAAACAACTATAATAGAGCAGCTAATATACATATCCCGAGAACTCGACGGCGTAGTAAGCCAGCTCCTCAGATATATGCCCGAGGAGGGTGGTCTTCCAAGCCAAGAGGTCTTAGATAAACTATATAGGCAAGACGTAGCGATCACTAAGGACAAGATAGATCAAGCAGTATCCAGGCTACTAGAATTCATTGCATCGGGGAGAATGGGTCTAATAGATTCAAAGGAGTTCTATATAAGTATAGCAATGGGTCTTAGAAGGATAACAGATTATATTGAGGCAGTAATCCACAGACTTCTCCTCGCGAAGAAAAAGCTCGGCTCAGACCTTGAAATTCCCGAGCTATCAAATAGACTTAGAGAAATGATACGGATGCTTGAAGAAGCAATATTCGAAACCTCAAGCATCATTAGGGCATTCTCGACTATATCACGTGGCAACACCGAGATCCTAAAAAGCATGGAGTCTAAAGTCGATAGGATAAAAGAAATAGAACAGGACGCAGACGAAACCTACAGAGACCTAATGGAGAAACTACTAGACTTCTTCCCCGACAACTATATAGCATACACGGTATACAGGGAGATAATAGATAAACTCGAGGATGCGCTTGACGAAGCAGAACGCATCGCTATCGATCTAAAAATACTAGCTTTAACTTCGGCATACTAGTCTTTCTCTCATAATTTTCCGAAAGAAACCTATCCCTAGTAATAAAGAATATCTCGCTAATAATCCTGGTAACAGGTACTGTATAGGAGGCTAGTATTATGAGTAAGATCAAAGCACTAATGTACTCGACCACAATTATCGTCCCCGATCTCGATGAATCAGAGAAGCTTTTCAGAGAATTCTACGGGAAACCGGCAGGATACGATAAGCCAAAACCGGGAGAAGCACGGGGACCTCTTATACTCGATCCACTTGAAGCAGTTTATCTCCTAGAACTAGGAAAACTTGAAGTATATAGGGGCAGTGGAGATCCTGTAAACTATGAGGAACTAGTTGAGTGGGCTCGTGAACGAATCCCTAGATTCAATATGTTGTATCCTGTATACAAGGATCTTAGAAACCGTGGGTTTGTTGTAAGATCCGGTCTAAAATATGGGTCAGACTTCACCGTCTATAGGCATGGTCCTGGAATCGATCACTCGCCTTACATAGTTCATTCTTATCCCGGCAAGTATACTATTGATCCGGTAGAGATTGTTAAGGCCGGGAGACTAAGCCATACTGTTAGGAAAACATTTATTCTTTCAATAACAGGTGGTGAAAGCGATGTCATCTACTTAATGTTTAAATGGTTCAAACCCTAGCTTAATTATTTGTGGAACTAGTTATCAGTCAGTCATAGGAAAACGAGAGCAGTGTAACTGTACGATCTTAATATACAGAGATGAGAGGTGTGATTTGGGTTGAGCAACTGGCCCCATAGATCAAGACCACATAGAGGACCGGGTCCAAGAAGTAGACAGCCTAGGCCTAGGCCCCTAGGGGATAAATGTAACCCTCTGTGCCCCTTCTTTAGATGCTCGAAGAATGCTCTCCGCATCACTACTGAACAATATAAGGGTAGAGTAATTCGTGTACCCTTCTGTTCTTGGATAGGAGACAAGTGTATTGGAGCTTCCTGTAGATTTGCTTACTGTGAAAAAAGAGCAATGTTGCCTGATGGCAGATGCTCCTTTGCAGTAAGGCAACAGAAGACCCGGGACTTCGAGGACGAGCTCAGGGAGCTGGAACGGGAGGAGAGGAAATTCAAGTTTAGAGACGATTTCTACTAGGCTGACTCTCCCCATCTCCTGTATAGTTTGTTTTCTATTCCGGCCGCGTCGAGTAGCTTTCCTACGAGGAAGTCTACAATGTCATCTATGTTTTCGGGCTTATGATAAAATGCCACCATTAGTGGAGCTATTATTGCTCCGGCCCTAGCTAGCTTCAACATGTTCTCCAGCTCCACTATGCCTAGCGGGGTCTCTCTCGGAGCTATAACAAGCCTCCTCCCTAGTCTTAAGACTGAGAGAGCAGCTCTAACTATTAGGTTCTCAGCAATACCAGAGGCTATCAGTGCAACCGTTTTCGTACTGGCAGGAGCTATGATCATAACGTCAGGTGCGTTACTCGAGCTAGCATATGGGCTAGTGAACTCGTGTTCTAGATAAACTCTAGTATACTTAGACAGGGTCTCTAACACTGATTCTCGATCCATTCCTTCTTCTAGATACGCTACTTTTAATGCCCCTTCCGATATAACAATATCGAAGCTAATCGTGTCTCGACGATGTGCCAGATATTCTGCTAGCCTAAACCCTACTCTGACCCCGCTAGCTCCTGTTATTGCGAGAAGTACTCTTTTCCGCATTCTATCAGCCCAGATATCAGCAATCGTATCCTTCGCTGCCTAGCGCTTTGATCACTCCCCGTAGCATTTCATTATATGCTTTCTCTCCCCATGCGACAAACACTATCTCTTTGAGACACTTTGCTTCATGCGAGTCCACTATTTTCGCCATTTCACGAGCAACTTCTTCAACTCTGAGTCCACCGACTCCAGCACCCATGGCTGGGAACGCTATTGACTTGACACAAAGGTTCTCTGCTTCTATGAGGGCGGCTTTCGTTGCTTTTACCGCGTTCTCAAGAGGTATTCGCATAGCTGGTCTCTCCATTGTCGGGGCATGTATAACGTATTTTGCTGGAAGATTCCCGGCAGTGGTTGAAATTGCTTTACCGACCGGAACAGGGGCCTTTTTCCTCGCTTCATCTTCTATTACTTGGCCTCCTCTCCTCTTTATGGCTCCTGCGACGCCTCCTCCCATTATCATGAGACTGTTTGCAGCGTTTACTATCGCGTCTACACTAATCTGTGTGATATCGCCTTCCATTACGATTAGCTTTGCACCATTTGATAGCTCAAAGCACTTCTTCACTCTTCGTCACCATATTTAGTTAAATAGACGTCCTGGTAATTCAAGATTAGCCCGTTCCACGCCTCTTTAACAGTTCCTTTAGTAATGGTATTGCGTCGAGTTTTTCTTTTGGCAGTGAGTTATAGTCTATGCCTTTAGGTCGATGACCTCTTTTCCCGCATCTAATTATCCTTGTATTTGTTACGATTAGATCGACAGGGACATCGTGTGGTTTTCTCGGAATATTATTTACTAGTTGGAGATCGTGTATCGTTGTAGCTATTGGTGTTTTTTCATCTACTATTCCTAGCTCTGCGAGTATTCCGTATTCTATGTCTCCGTATCCCTCGCCTTTTCCTAGTCGGTTACAATTCTTGTCTATAGCAACGCTTCCCTCAACTATTAGCTCTATTCTTTTTATAGATGATTCAATTTTTGGAATAGTGTTAAGGAGTACACCAAATCTAAACGCTCCTCGGATAGTTGAAGCATACCTCTTGTATTCTTCAGGTATGTCTTTTCCATATAGTAGAAGGAATCCTTGCCTTATTCTTGGAGTAGGCATGACTAGTATTTTTCCTTCCTTTAACGCTTTCAGTCTGACCGGTCGCTGTGGCGAGTCTGGGTTTACCTTGATTATTTTTGAATTCCTCCACTCAGGAGTTCTAGCTAGGAGTTCTGCTGCCTGCTCGGCTCCTTTGAAGTTTGGAATTCTCCCTCTTATAGGATATGGTGGCCTTGCTGCATCATTCTTTTCCAGCTTATTGTAGACTTCTTCCCTTATTCGTCTCCTAATCGTGTCGACTGGATCCATGTCCTTTGCTCCTGGTATTAATTAATAGGGGTCAGAGCCTACTTTAGGTATCCTACTTCCTTTAGAATATACGCTGATCTAGTTAAAAGATCCGAGTTCCCGGGACTTGATAAGATCACGCGCTCAATGACGCCTTGGGCCTCTATTTTTTCGAGGAAAGAAACAATATCCTCTACTGGGATATATGGTATATCGTGTTCTTCTAGATATTTCTTATTGTGCTCATTGGCTAGCACAATATATGCTCCAAGCATGGCTTCTGATTCTCTCCTATCGATAAGCCTCATTATCTCCTTTACTATAGATAAGTTCTCCGGGTTTAGACGAGTTATGTAATAGTATTTGGCGTCTGCGTCGATTCGTTTTCTGATCTCTTCGATGCTTCTTCTAGAGCTCAGTAGGAGACCAGTGTTTACCCCATAACTGTTCCCGTAGGAAACCGCGTCTTCAGGAACCCATGCTCCCGGACAGTAATTTCCTTGGAGAGGTGGATCACCGGTGAGATACAGTTGGTCTCGGAGTCCTAGATAGACTGCGGTTTTTATAATAGATTTCAGGGAGACAATGCTGTGGTCTCTCACCCTTAGATGCATTATCGGGTAGGCTCCTAGCTCGGATAAAGCATAGAGGGCGAGGAGAGGAGAGCTTATAGAGGGTTTTCCGAGTGGTACGTCGGGCACATCTATTCTCTTGTATAGTTTAGCTAGACGGCCGAGTCTTTCAAGAATTATTTCCTTGCTTCTCGCAGGTTCAAGCTCCGGGAATATCTCTATATTTTTAGACATTTCTACTCACCTTAATTATACCAAATTATACTAATACACTAAGCACGAATCCCATTAATCCAATCATCATGGCATAGAGCATTATTCGTTTCTGACGTAACGCTTCTTCTCGGCTTGGATTAATAATCACTCTGTATGACGAATAGATAAGTGCGAAGTCTACAATTATCACGAAACCACTATATACGGCCTCGTTGACTAGTCCGTAGACAACGGGTATAGGGCTCAGCAAGACTGCTAAAAGGTTAAACATTCCTGCAATAAATGCGGCTTTTCTTTCTCCTATTAGTATTGGAAGGCTTTTGACTCCTTTGACCTTGTCACCTTCTACGTCTGCTATATCCTTTACTATCTCTCTTGCAAGTACGCTTAGGAAAACCATTGCCCAGAACACGAGTACCGTGTAATTGGGATTATTAGTAAAGGTAAAAGCATACAGAAATGGGAGGCTAGTAGAGAAAGCAACTGCGACATTTCCCATAAACCCACTCGCTTTGAGTCTAAGATCGTATAGTGCACTAACAATTACCGCGGCTATCACAACTGCCAGACTATCAAGACCTGCTCGCAGGCTAGCTATTATTCCTATAGATACGAGCACAAAGTAGCAAATGAAAGCCTGTCTAATAGATATAATTCCCGACGGGAGAGGTCTATTCGGGGTATTTATCTTGTCAATTTCTATATCGGCAATATCGTTTAGAACCATTGCTGATGCAGAGATTGTGAACCCGACGAGAAAACCAGCAATATAGTCTAATGTCTTGAACCGGAAAAAGTCTCTTCCAGTAGCTATGGCAAGGGCTACAAGCACAGCGAAACCAACCATAACACTATTAACTATCCGCATCAGCCGCAGGCAAGCATAGATGCGTTTCATTAATCATTTCCTCCCCTATTATCGATCCTAACCTACTCCACTTTATAATAAAGGATTGTGTACAGGATACAGGTTATATTAAAAACCTATGTATGATACACATTGAGTCCCTGGATGAGAAATCATGAGCAAGCATGTACACTGGGTAGATAAGTTAGCAGACGAACTAGAACAGAGACTCCGTAGGCGAAATAAACAGGTCTACGTCTTTAATGGTGGGCTGAGCGTATCAGGTATACAACATATTGGCAGGCTAAGAGGAGAGATTCTACTACCCGAGACCTTGAGACGGATACTAGAGAAAAAAGGGCTCAATATTAAACAACTGCTAACACTATATACTCAGGATCCATGGAAGGGTAAAGCCTCGCAGAGATCAGCTTTCAAAGATCCTGATAAGGCTAAAGAATACACAGGGCGTCCTCTGGTAAGTGTGCCTGATCCTTATGGATGCCACGAAAACTGGGTCGAACATTACTGGTCGGATTTCGGCCCTTATCTGGATGAATTCACCGATGGAAAAATAGAGGTTGTCACAACGACGGATCTATACCAGTCTAAATTCAGGGATTTCATAATGAACGTTGTTCTTCCAAAGAAGGACGAGTTTAGGAAGGTAATAAACAAGTATCGTGGTAGAAAACCGTATCCAGAGGATTGGATACCTGTAGAACCAATATGTGAAAAATGTGGTCGAATCGATAAGACTGTGGCGATCTCCGTAGATGAGAACGGTAGAGTACGTTATAGATGCAAGTATTGTGGACACGAGGGAGTAACTGACGTCTCTAACAGTAAGCTTAACTGGAGAATAGAGTGGGCCGGCGTATGGTATATTCTAGGCGTAGACTTTGAGCCCTATGGCAAAGACCACGCTACTCCTGGAGGTAGCAGGGATAGCTGTGTAGACTTAGCAGTTAATGTTATCGGTTTCCAGCCGCCTGAAGGAGAATGGTATGAGTGGGTCTCTATCAGAGAGATGGGACAGAGTAGGGATATGACAAGTAGTGGCTTCGTGGGTATAACACCTAGGGAGTGGCTTGAAATAGCACATCCACAGATTCTCCGATTCCTCTACTTCTATACTCACCCCCATAAGAAGATCGTAGTAGATCTCGATCGAATACCCCAATACTACGAGTCATACTATAGGGCTGAGAGAATCTATTTCGGGATAGAATCAATTGACGACAAGGAACAAGAAGAATACCTAAAGAGGACCTATGAGCTAAGCCATCCAAGAGAACCGCCAGAAAAGCCACCCGTACAAGTCCCCTACACACATGCATCAATACTAGCCCAACTGGTAGGTCCTACAAACATAGAAGAGGCTGTGGAACGGCTCAAGAAAACAGGACATATCAAAGAAGACCTAGACGACTATAGCAGGGACTGGCTCCAGAGCCTGCTCATACGATCATATAACTGGGTAGAGAAATATGGAGGAGAAAGATACCGCGTCCAAATACTAGAGAATGTACCAGGAGTACTATTAGATTCGTTGGAGCACAGAGAACTTCTATGCCAGCTCGGAGAAGAACTCAATAAGCTGGGTGAGTGGACAGAGGAAAAAATCAAGGATATCATGATAACTGTTACAAGCAGCCTAGATAGCGGGGAGAGGAAGAGATTCTATAAAGAGTTCTACCTACTCTTCACAGGAAAGAATAGTGGGCCTAGGGCAGCACCACTATTATCGCTCCTCAAGAAAGATTTTGTTGTTGCACGGCTAAGACTAGTATGTAAGTAATATAGATAGAGGAAACTCTCTAAATACCCCTATCTTTCATTTTCCTCCAGTGCTTGATCTGTAACACCATTTATAGTACTGTTGGTGCGACGAGATATCTAACCCTGCTTCCCTCCGGGCTCTTGAATACAAGTTCTAATGGTTTGTCGGTCGAGAAACGGATGTCCACTGACTCAGCTATTTTTGTTAGATTCAACACGTTCTTCAAATACACAACATCGTAGGCACTCTTAGATGGTTGTTTTACGTCGAGATAAGTAAGAGCGACAGACTCTCTCGAGAATATTGTCTCGGCCCTGCTACGACCCTCTCCTTTTGCTCTTATTACAAGCGCCTCTTCCGATGCCTCAAATTCTACGATATCTCCAACGATCTCTACATCACGGAGTGCTTTTTTCAACGCATCACTAATGACCGAAGCCTCTACGTCGAAGTCAAGCTTTATTTCTTCCGGCACATCAATTAAAACTTCTATGTTAGGAACAAGGAATTTTTTGATAACTGTACTGTCTATACGGACTAGAACTTTGTCATCTGATACTAGGAATGTTAGTGTTTCTCCTTTTTTACCCTTCTTGAGCATATTTGCGAGACTATCCAGGTGGACTCCCATATATACTTCTTCCCTATCTTCCAGGATCTCATACTCGATAAATGATTCGTAAGGCATAACCACTTCTATTAGGGCTGTCTTGGAAGCATCCATTCCGACCACTTTAACATGTTCTTTGGTAATCGTAAATCTAGCCTCGTCAATGATCTTGCCTAGAACCTCAACCAGCTCCTTGAAACTTCTAGCATCGGGATATTGCAGTCTCACTACCACACCTTCGATCTCATTTTCAAGGATTCCTGACAACTACTGACACCCACATCTATTATTCTAGGCCCGACTAGATAAAAATAAACGGCTGGAGCCTTTATGATCTGTATTGGAGCCGATGAATGCTACGCCATCGATTGACCACTGGCCCAGTTAATGGGCCAGTGGGGTGAAAGACGCCCGTCCCCCGAGAGGCTATACATATTCTATCCCTGTCGTTTCTACTGCAGCCCTCAATGCCGCGGCGAAGAGAGCATCGCTTAGCCGGTTCAATAATTTACCTAGATAGAGAAGTTCTTCTCGCCTTTCCGCTAGATCCGTGTCTAGTGCTCTGAAAAATTCTCGTTCTGCGCGCCTAATGATACTTCTTGCCACATGTATACTTGAGACGCATGGAGTGCCGTAAGGTATAATGAAGCCCTTCAGGTTTATTCCTTCCATAAACTTATCAATGTATGCTTCAAGGATAGAGTCTTCGTCTCCTTTAAATCTTTTTGATCCGCTTATTTCAAATCCTATGTTAAACAGTAGCTTCTGGGCATATTCCAGAAACTCGATTATATCCTTTAGAGCACCTATGTTAGCTTCAGTACTACAAATAGATCTCGTGAAGCCTAGATAGCTATTCGATTCGTCTAGAGCGCCCATAAACATCATTACGTTGCTATATTTCTTAACTCGTCCCTTTTTTGCCATACAAAAAGTATGTCCTTCGTCACCTGTCCGCGTGTATATTTTCATGTCCTAGGCCACCACCAAGAGATTAGACTCAATAAATGACTATCAAAATGAAATTATATAGTATTTGGAATAGTATTGTGGAGCCGCCGGCGGGATTCGAACCCGCGACCACCGGCTTTCTCGCGACTTCGGAGTCCCTCATGCCGACCGCTACGAGGCCGGCGCTCTACCGGGCTGAGCTACGGCGGCATACACCCATAATTCTCTGATAGAGTAATGGGTTTTTTATAATTCTCCTCGGAAAATTATCATTGCGTTTCCATTCTTGTAAGGCCTTTAAGCATACGTTCTACCATGATAACGAAGTCCTCTGGATCGACAACTATTATTCCTAGTTGCTCTCCTAGCTTTCTGATCCCATAATCACTTGTAACAATGATGCCTTTCAGTTCTAATGCTAGCAGTATAGTGTCTAAATCTTCAACGCTATCTACTAGTCCTTTTCTTGTTGCCTCACGATACTTCTCTCTTAGCCCTTTGATCGCGGTCCCAATGCATTCTTCGTCTCCCTCACAATCCCGAGCGACTTTTCTAACAACTGTCTCGGCTACTCTTAATCCCTTATAGAGCCGTCTTCTGATATCTGAGACGTACTCTGAGAATACACTTGCAGGTATCTGCATGGATAGCTTGTCGGGGGCTTTTATGGTGATCCAGGTAGATAAATCATGGATCAAGTCAAGTCTCACATTAGACCCTATTAGTATTCTGCGGAGCTCGCTCCAGGTGTTTGGAGTCATATAGAAGCGGGCATTCAATGATAGCCTAGCTTTCATTAGGAGACTGGCTATTTTCTCCACTACTTCTTCCAGTGTCTTGACGTCAAAGTACTTTCTTAATCGTGCTTCAGTTATGGCAGTAGTGTCAAGCACGAATACATCCAATTAACTCACCTTTCCAGTTCTATTCGAGGCCGCTGACGAGGGACTCGAAAGATTCTATTTCTTTACTTGTTCCCTAGTCTCTATGGTATAAGGAGAGTGATTAAATAATGAGCGATCCTAAAAAATGGATGCCTCCTTTTGCCTCTGGCAAGCTTGTTTCAACTTATGAGCCCTTGTACTATTACTGGAAAGAGCTGAAGGAGTCTGGAGAAGAGGAGTTCTTAGAAAAGAGTATGTTGAACGAGGACGATTATAGGAAAGTTGCTGAACTTGCACAGAGCTCTAGCAATTTATATGATATTCTTGATGCCCTCAAAGAAGCTTTTAAAGAGAGGATATCTTCGGAATACGCTGTCAAAGCATTAAGAAGATATGGCGTTAACGTTGACGAAGATTCTGCAGTCGAGATACTTGCTGGATTATTGGCTAGCTGGGCTATTGAAGCCGCCGAGAAGTGGGGTATGATAAGACTCAGAGAGCGTTAAACTAGTAGTTTTAGCCTGCCTCTTCCTCGGAGAACTAGTCGTGCTTTATTTATCGATGCTTCTAGCCTATCTAGGTCTCTGTTAGTTAACACGTCTTTTTCGAGGGCCCATAATATGAACTCGTCTAGTGCAGTAGATAAATCGTCGAGAATTGCCTCTGCTATTTTTCTTGTCTCTTCGTAGTCGGCTAGCTCGATCATTTTCTTAACTACTTCGTCGCTGGGATGAGTTTTTCCCGTGATATACTTATGTATTGCTGCCGGGGATACTCCTATTTCTTCAGCGAGTCCTCTCATGCTCCGTGTAGCGGCTAGGATTTCTACTATTTTTCTCCGCGTTCTCTTACTGATAACGTGGTTGAGTACCTGCATTTACTGCACCGATACAATATAATCGGTATTACCCTAGTATTATAAGGAGAGAAGCTGGAAAAAGATAGTTTAACATCTTATTAATGCTAACACGCCTATCTAGCTAGAGCTTTTACATGTGCCCGTATTACCTTTGAGAGTATTCTGATTCCTTTCTCTATCTGCTCCGGTGTTGGATAGCTAAAGTTTAGTCTCATGGTGTTCTTTCCTTTGTTGCTTACATAGAAGCTCTTACCTGGCACATATGCTACTCCTTCGTCTAATGCCTTTAGTAGAAGTTCTTTGGTGTCTATGGTCTCATCTTTTAGTACGACCATTGTAAACATCCCCCCTATTGGCTTTATCCAAGTTGCATAATCTGAGAGTTCTTCTTCTAATGTTGCCAGCATGACGTCTCTCTTGATCTTATAGAGGTTCCGTGCTTCGTTCGCTGTAATATCAACTACTCCTTTTTGCAGTGCTCTTTCGGCAATATACTGTGTTAGTGTTGGTGTGTGAAGGTCGATAGCTTGCTTTGTAAGTTCAAATAGGTTGATAAGGTTCTTGTCGCCTATTGTCCATCCTATTCTTAGTCCGGGGGAGAGTATCTTGCTGAGTGTTGATACGTAGAGTACTCTGCCCTCTTTATCATAGTTCTTTATAAATGTGAAGTCCACGTCCTCGAATAAGAAGAAACTGTATGGGTCGTCTTCTACTATTAGGAAATCATATTCTGAGGCTAGCTCTACTAGGTGTTTTCTCCTATCATTGCTCATTGTTACGCCGCTTGGGTTCTGGGCAGTGGGGACAGAGTATAATAGTTTAGGTAGCTTGTCCTCGGCCTTCAACTGCTTTAGCTTTTCTTCAAGTATATCGGTTCTCATTCCATATTCGTCAATTGGAACACCTATCATCTGAGCCTCATATTGCCTAAATACGTTTATTGCCGCGAGATATGTTGGTTCTTCCACGATCACGATATCTCCAGGGTTAATTAATGCTCGTGTAATTATGTACAATGACTCTTCGCTCCCGACGGTAATTATTACATCGTCTGTGTCTCTAATAGCTAGACCATGCCTCCTCTCGAACTCCATTAGTTCTTTTCTGAATGATGTAACTCCAAGTGTTGGAGAGTATTGGAGAGCTCTTTCTCCCTGCTCAATTATAACTTCCCTGGATATCTCAGCTAGCATTTCTTTCTTAAATACTCGGGGGTCGGGGAGGCCTCCAGCTAGGCTAATAATTTCTCGTCCCTCTGTAAGCTTAAGGAGTTCTCTTATCTCTGAAGCCTTGAAATATACGAGTCTATCCGCCGCGAATTTTGATGCGTCGACCATCTTGCAACGCCTTATGAATTATTTTGTCCTACCGAGTATATTTTCATATATGATCATATAATATTTTGTTTAAATTAGTCACATAATAATCATAAAGAATAAATCGTGTCCTTGTAGTGGGGCAAAAAAGACAACACCTAGTAGAAGAACTCTCTTCGAAGTCCTAGAGACTTATCTGTCTTCTCTACGGTTTCCTCCGCTGTCTTAGCAAGCTTCATGACTGCCCTTACAGCGTCAACATTTTCTGGAACTACTATTGACTCCTGGTGAACGGCCTGAAACAGCATTAACTCGTTGCCGTTCAACAGTGCGATAGAATCCCTGAAGACAACGAGTTCTGGTATATCGTTTCTAGGCCTCATGTCCCTTGCAGCCTCAATCAGCTGAGCAGTGCTCTTTATACCAGTCCTACCTGTATCGACAAGCATTATTCTAGGCGCGCTACTTAGCACTTCTATTATTTTTTCAAGCGTCGTCTTTTCCCTGAACCTTACTGTTACCTGGTGGACGTGCATTAGCGTTGTCGGGACAACCACCGCGGCAGTAACGATGTTTATATCGGGGACAACGCTATTCACGTCCCTAGCATGGTGAGAGGGTAGCTTAACTGGATTAAGGACAATTGAGTTTATTGGGCCTTTCTTTATTTCTCTTGGATCGGCTGCTCTCCTTATCATTACTGCTCTTACTTGCTCTATAGGTGCGATTTTTCTTAGTGTACAGAGTAGCCTGAGAAGCCCGGTGGTGTTGCATGATACTACTCTTAGGCTATCTGCGCCTAGTGCTTCTTCATAGTTGCAGAGGGTGCTAAAGGATTTCTCGGCTACATCTGGTTTTTCTCCTCCTTGGTAGATCTGTTTCAACCCGCTGTACTTATCGTATATTAGTTTGTTCTTTTTTCCCACTCCGCCTGGAGTCGAGTCTATTACTACATTTGCATGTGAAAGTACATCGTTGAGAGTTCCTTTTACTTTGATGCCTGCTTCCTCGAATACCTTCAAAGCTTCTTCGTCTGGAGCATAGAGTGGATAACCTTTCTTCTCTGCTAATAATGCACCATAGTCGGGTGATTTCTTTACCACGCCTACGATCTCCATGTCGTCTTGTACTGATACCGCGTCAGCTACACGTTTACCTATTGTACCATATCCGTTTATCACTATTTTCGCCTTCATTCCTATCTCACCTATTGAAGAATTTTTCGAAAGAAATTGATAGAGCTTCTAGCCCGGGTAATATTCTACCGGATAGGAAATATAGAAGTGCTCCTCCGCCCGTACTAATATGCCCTATTCTTCTCTTTGCGTCTTCTGGTAACGCAGAGAGTATAGCGTTGAAATGGCCCCCGCCAAATATCGTAAATGCGCTTGTCCTTGTTAATGCATATTCCACTAGCTCCTTTGTACCACGTCTAAATCTAGGATCTTCAATTACTCCTGCCGGCCCTCTCATGACTATTATTTTTGCGCGTCTCATCTTGTAGGTATAGTATTCTATTGTCGAAGGCCCTATATCCATTGGGGCTCCTATTATCCTATTTGCCGGTACAATATCTAGGCCCTCATTCGTTTCCGAGATAAAGTCCAGGGGCACCCGGATATTCACGTTCTCGGCAATAAGTTTTCTTGCGAGACTCATAGTCTTCTCATCAGTTTTTTTCTCGATAGCTTTTGTAGCTTTTCCAACGTCTCTACCTGAAACCATCAAAAATAGCAGTCCTACTAAGCCCGTGGTAAGTATTTCGTCTGCCGCACCTGATTTTATCAAATACTCAATAATTCTAACGGTATCCTTCAGTTTCGCCCCGCCAAGAACAAACACTTTAGGCTTTTCATCTGTTGAGATTGCCCTGGTTAGAACCCTGATTTCTTTCTCCAATAACCGCCCCGCCGCTGCCGGAATTAGCTGGGGTATGCCTATGACCGTGGCTTGTCTCCTGTGGGATACTGCGAATGCGTCGTTCACATAGAAGTCTGCTTGCTTTGAGAGTTCTTTGGCAAGTATTGTTGACGCTTGGTCGTCTAGCGAAGCTTCGATTGCGTCTTCTGCGTGGAGCCTTGTATTATCTAGGAGGACTATCTCTCCTGGTTTAAGCTCTGAGATAACTTGCTTGGCGTGCGGACCTATCACGTCTGGAACATAGGCGACTTCTTCTCCGAGAAGGTTTGAGAGTAGCTCAGCGTGTTTTTTAAGACGAGTATAATCAGTAGAGAAGGGACGGCCTTGGTGGGCTAATATAATTATTGATGTTTTTCTTTCTATGAGTTCTCTAATCGTGCCTATATGGGCTTTGAACCTGGTATCGTCTAGGATTTCCCCATTCTTACCTATGGGAGAATTAATGTCGATACGAAGTAGAACTTTTCTATTCTCGAGCTCTAGGTCGTCAATCGTGGCAATTGTTTTATCCAAGTACTTGATAGCCACTCGGATCCCAGGATAACGTATATCCCGTGTTATTCCTATATAAGCTATGACCGCGGTTTAACCAATCAAGGAGAAGACTAATGACAAAAGAAGAAATCCGCGTAGAGTGGTTCGGGCACTCATTCATACTCGTCGATACAGGCTCGGCGAGAATAGCTATTGATCCGCATGATGGAGGAAGTCTCAACATACAGACTTTCCGGATAACTGCAGACTACCTATTAATAACACATGATCACTATGACCACAACGCTGTCGAAGTAATCAATATTCCTTCGAAGTCTAATATCTATGTTGGAAGAAGAGGTAGTTTTACCTTAGACGATATCAAAATAACAGGGCATCTCTCATATCATGACAAGGCTGAAGGCTCTCTACGGGGAACAAATACTGTCTATGTATTAGAGATAAACGAAATGAAAATTGTTCATGCCGGCGACATAGGTGATATTAGTAAACCGGATGGCTTGAAAGATGCATTTTCTAATGTTGATATACTGATACTCCCCGTGGGCGGTACCTATACTATTGATGCTTATGAGGCGTGGAAGCTAGTAGAAGAGACTGGTCCTCGATTAGTCATCCCAGTACATTACTGGATTCCATATAGTACGTTGCCCTTAGATCCGTTAGAAAAGTTCCTGAACATAGCCAAGGCGAGACGCTATAGGAGTCCTACACGCGCTATTACTGTTTCGAGGCATTCTCTGCCCGAGAAGACTACTATTGTTGTGATGCCTCCTCCGATGCTTAAGCCTGGTAAGAATCCAAAGAGGGGCATGTAAAGGCAACGGTCTTCTGCGTCGGCTTAGACGAGAAGTATGGCGCCGGGGGCGGGATTCGAACCCGCGCCCCCCGTGTGGGGGAACGGGTCTCCAGCCCGTCCCCTTGGTCCGCTCGGGCACCCCGGCACCGGCACCTAGTATATTCCTTATTGTACTATAAAGGGGCTCCGGGTATATTGTTTTTCCTGCCTACGACTATATTCGATATTGCTATTGCATTATTGTTCTCGGGAGAAGACCTCTAGTCGGGGAAAAGGCAGGGCTTTCTGGATTACGCAGAAAAGAACATGTTAGGACTCTATGCTGCTGTGGTTATCTGTTTGATTTCAATATAGACGTCCTTTGGGACCTGGATTCTCATTAGTCTTCTTAGGACTCGTTCGTCTGCGTAGAGATCTATTAGTCTTTTGTGTATTTTCATCTCCCAGTGTTCCCAGTATTTACTTCCTTCACCATGCGGGAGGCGGAATACCGGTATTTCGAGTCTTTTTGTTGGAAGCGGGACTGGTCCTCTTATGGGTGTGCCTGTTTTTAACGCTATCTCTTTTATCTGGTTTACTACGTTTTCTAGGTGTTCCTTGTTAGTGCTCCATAGCCATATCCTTATTTTGAACGGCACTTTCTCTCCACCAGTCCCTCCATTGTTCGTTGTTCGGGTTTATTAGGCTTAGCCTTGGAAATACTGGTTTAGCGATTAGTTACTTGTTCTGTTGAGATAGATATTGACTCGTCTATATAGTCTCATTATTCTTCCTTGTAGAAATGAATACCTAATAGTAATCGTTTCGGAAGGTGTAGGAAATGGCCAAGGAAACAGAAAAGAACAATATATCGCCCTTGCAAGGAAAACAGGATAAGGGAATGTTATATGGAAATCTCGTTAGCATAACCGCCGCACTGATTATTGCTTACTTGTTGTTGATTGTATATAGGTACGGGTTCGAGATGTTATTTAGGGACGGTTATTTTATGCTTATGATTGTTCTCGTTGCTCTAGGTGTCTTGGCCAGATATTTTTATATGGATGCCGTGGAACATGCGGAGAGAGTCTTTAAAGACATAGCACCGTTGGTTCTATTACTTGCATTCACAGGAGTACTCCTCGGCTACAAGTATCCGCTCTATGGTGGCAGCTTGATCGTGCTATCTTATTTTTTGGAGTTGCCTGTGGCGTATGCTTTGTTCAGAGAATTCCAGAGTATTAGTATTATCGGTGCATCGCTGTTCCTTGCCGGAATAATTGTTTTTGGTGTTTCTCTGCCGTTAACAGTGTTCACGAGAGAAATCGCTATTGCCCCTTTACTAGGCGACATAATCAAGACTCTAGGTCTACTCCTGTTGGTTTCAAGAATACTTCGTCATCAAACCATTCTAGACTTTGAAGGGTGATAAGGATTATTATAATTGGGGAAAAACTTATCTTTTCCCCGTTACTTGGTTCTTATCTCTACTTTAGCTGGTTTGACGTCTGTGACTATTCCAATACCGATTGTTCTGTTCATGTCTCTCATGGCGAATCTTCCTAGTGGTGGGAACTCGCTGAACTTCTCGATTACCATTGGCTTTATCGGTTTGAATCTTACGATTGCTACGTCTCCTGGCTTTAGGAAGCTTGGCTTCTCTTCTACTACTTGTCCTGTTCTTGGGTCTAGTTTTGCTACTATCTCGGTCATTCTTGCGCTTATGCTGGCTGTGTGGGCATGTATTACTGGCGTGTATCCTGGGGCTACGGCGCTTGGGTGCCAGATTATGAATACTCTTGCTGTGAATTCTTCTGCTACTGTTGGTGGGTTATCTAGGTGTCCTGCTACATCTCCTCTCTTTACATCGTTCTTTCCGATGCCTCTTACTGCGAATCCTATGTTGTCTCCAGGCTCTGCTTTGGGTAGGTCCTGGTAGTGCATCTGGATGCTTCTTACTTCTCCGGTGACTCCCGGTGGCATGAAGACTACTTTGTCGCCTACTTTTAGTACTCCTGTCTCTACTCTACCTACTGGTACTGTACCTGCTCCTGGAATGCTGTATACGTTCTGGATGGGTATTCTGAGTGGTTTGTCGACTGGCTTTGCTGGCGGTTTTAGGCTGTCTAATGCCTCTACTAGTGTTGGGCCATTGTACCATGGCATGTTGGGGCTTCTCTCGATTAGGTTGTCTCCTTTCCATGCGCTTATTGGTATGAATGGTATCTGGTCTACCTTGTAGCCGAGGCCTTTCATGAATTTCTTGAGTATTGTTGCTACCTGCTCGTATCTCTTTTGGTCATAGTTTACGTCTGGTGCGTCCATCTTGTTTACTGCAACTATGAGTTGCTCGATGCCCATTGTCTTTGCTAGGAGAAGGTGCTCTCTTGTCTGTCCCTCAGGGCTCATACCCGCCTCGAATTCTCCCTTTCTTGCCGATACAACCAGTATTGCTGCGTCTGCCTGGCTTGCTCCTGTGATCATGTTCTTTACGAAGTCTCTATGTCCGGGTGCGTCGATGATTGTGAACACGTACTTCTTTGTCTCGAACTTCATGAAGGTTAGGTCTATTGTTATACCTCTGTCTCTCTCCTCTTTCATCTTGTCAAGTATCCATGCGAACTTGAAGCTCTCTTTTCCTTTTGCCTTTGCCTGCTCTTCTAGCTCTTTAAGCTTCTTCTCCTCGATGAGTCCTAGACGGAATAGTAGGTGTCCTACTAGTGTGCTCTTACCGTGGTCTACGTGTCCTATTACCACTAGGTTCATGTGGGGTTTGTCGGCCATTATTCCTTCACCTCTACTTTAGACTGCGCGTGTATGCGCACCAGTCAAACCTATGCGTATAGAAGGGCTTTATAAAAACACCGCTTGAGGGTATTACTGAGACAAATAGAGGATTATTAACAGCATACTGGACAAGCCCTGTATCAGGGCTTTGTTCGCATAGAGAAAGCGAGTATCGACTCGTATAGTAAAAATTATGAGAATATCTTCAGGAGGCTATCTGGAGCTGAGGGCTATTCTCTCTATCTCCTCTTTCTGTCTTATCGCATAGCTCTGTGCGTCTCCCCGCGAGGCGAGGATTATCTCCTGGGCAAGACATTCTTCGATTGGTTTTGGATTATTAAATGCGCACTGCCGTGCTCCCTCTGCAATGTGTCTGAGGGCTAGGTCTACTCTTCTCTGAGGAGAGACGTCTACTGATACTCTGTAGGTAATTCCTCCGAACATTATACGGGTTGTCTCTTCTCTGGGTGCTGCTTTCTCTATTGCTCTGACGAGGACTTGTAAGGGGTTTTCTCCTGTTTCGAAGTATATGATGTCGAAAGCTGTTTTTACAATATTGTATGCTAGGTGTTTTTTGCCTCCATTCCTGCCTGGCCTCATCAGCTGGTTCATTAGTCTCTCTACTATTGGGATCTGTGATTTTGCAAATCTCCTGTGCTCGTGTCTGCCTCCGGTATGTGGGAGCCATATTGGCCGCAGACTTATATATCTCTTAAGGCCAGGATCTCGGACCTCGACCCCTACCCAGCTCCACTTTCCGAATAGTCTTATGGCGTCTGCTCTTACCTCAAGGTCTTCTGGCAATGTTATTTCTTCGGCCATTACTTGCAACCTCCCTAGCTCCATCCGTGCTATGGAAGGGACTGGTTATAATATTCTTTATCCTGAAGGATTCCGTCTACTACTAATAGCCTGGTGCTAAATCTTATAGATTCTCGTTGAGACGCGATATATTGGACTACTCAATGCTATTGAGCCGGATTAATAGTAGCGGGGAGTGCATGATAATGGAGAATACTGCAGATAATAGATTGATACGCGTGGTTGCAGTATACCCGTTTACACGGATACTAAAGGACGAGTCTCTCGGATTTGGAGCCTATATTGTAGGTCTTAGACTCATACTTGAAGATGATCGTCCGTTTATTCTAGTAAATGTTCCATACGAGGTCGCCGAAGCTATACGGATGATAAACGAGGGCGATGCGCCTCCTAGGAGGCAGAGCCTGTTCGATCTTTTAGCTAATCATGAAGGGTTTAGAGAACTCTTCTCAGGTACCCTTAAACGTGTAGTAATAGACGAGCTCGATTCGTCTACCGGGCTCTATACAGCAACTGTCGAATTTGAAAGTGATGGACTTACACTCAGGTTAAAAATGATACCGAGTCATGCGATCTTTCTCTCATTAGTCTCTGAGGCTCCGATCTACGTAGCGGAGAGCCTAGTAGACGGTGAGGAAATAGAAGAGGAGTTCGAAGACGAATATTAAAAGAACCATGGAGAGGGTTTCGTCGAAAATAGAAGCCCCTAGATATAGAATTCTCGTGTAGGTATACGAGTCAAAAAGAGTCCTGCTTACCTTCTCGGCTTCTGTTTCCTGCCTTCCCAGAGGGCTTTAAGCGATACTCCATTTACCATTACTACTCTATATCTGACGCCTGGGATGTCTCCCATTGATCTGCCTCTGGGTCCACCAATTCCCTCAATTATAACCTCGTCGTGTTCGTCTATGTAGAGTATACCTCCGTCTCTTGGCACGAAAGCTGTTACTACCTTCTTGTTCTTGACAAGCTGTACACGTACACATTTTCGAAGAGCGGAGTTGGGCTGTCTTGCTTCTACTCCTACTTTCTCGAGTACTATTCCTCTTGCCATTGGTGCTCCTTCTAGCGGATCGTACTTCTTCTTTAGTCCCAGTCTTCTCCTTTTGAACTCTCTCTGGCTCCAGCGGAACTTCATTCTCTTTCTTCTAAGCTTTCTTGCCGCGAATAGTCCTGAGGGTGCTTTTTTTCCTGTCAACCTTATCCCTCCACTCCACCAGATTTTGTACCTTCATGGTTTATAACAGTAAGTGTAGGAAAGAGCTACACTATTATGACCTTTTCTATTCCATAAAGTGCTTTTAGTATGCGCCGGGCGCGGGCAATGTTTCTGCCTTCACGCCCTATTGCTTTGCCTTTGTCTTTTTCCTCAACTTTTACTAGTACTCGTTTCTCATTACCTCGTTCTTGTAGTTCTACGCTGATAATGCTGACGCCTGGGAATAGATTCTTCACAACTTCTTCTAGTGATAGTTCAGGTGAATATGCTATTATCTCTATTTTCTTTTTGAAAAGTTGTGATAGTAGCTTGACGTTTGATCCTTTCTTGCCGATAGCCTTTCCTAGATCCGATGGATTTACTAGAAAGTAGAGTTTGTTTTCTTCGTCTTCTTTTATGCATCGATACGCGACGGCTCCTGTGAAGTCCTGGAACATTGATATGTATCGTAGTTCCTCCATAGTTATTACGTTGTCGTCCACGCTTAGTCACCGATCCTAACTGTCGATGCGCTTTAGCAGCGGTATTTCGTTGTTTACTCTACTAGTTCTAGTATGCGGGATGAGCCCTCGTCGATTACGGCCATTGCTGAAACTCTGAATGGTTTACCTATTGCGAGGCCCAAGTCAACGCTTGAACCCTTGTATGTTATTATTGGTGTGTTGCTTAGCTTTGCGTAGTACTCGATTCTTTGCCTGTACTCTGGCGGTATGTTTTCTGCTATTATGACTAGTTTTGTTTTTCCGTGAAGTAGTGACTTGAGGGTCTGCTTTACTCCGAGATATACTTTACCGGATTTGAGCAGGTTCCTGAGCTCTCTTTCAAGCGATACAGACACTTCTTATCCACCTCCGTCTTGACGTCTATTATATTATTATATATCGTTATTTTTCCTCTTCCTGTTTCTCTCCACTATCCCCAAGCGATGTAATGCCCGGGCTTGTTAATAATACTATCCCAGTGCCGACTCTAGGTACCAAGCCGGCTATTATCGTTTCTGTTACACCTAGGAACCTTTCTTCTTCTCCTTTCACTGCAGCATCGAAGAGTTGTTTTGCCGTTATCTCGAATGCTGCTCTTGCTAGCACGCTCGGTTTTTCGCCGGCGATTCCAAGTCTTCCTATTTGTTTTATCTTTCCTGTGACTGTCATTAAGTCGGCTATCAGCATAACGTGCCGTATATCTACATCGAGACCTGAGCTTTGTAGGACTTCTTTTATTTCCTCTATAATTGCGTTTCTTGCTGCTTCGATTCCTAGGACGCTTGCTATTTCATGTATATTGTTTGTACGAACTTTTCTGTGATCTACTCCTTTGATCCTAAGGACTTCCGCTAGGTTGCTTCCCTCAGTCATAATCATGTATTCTGTTATCTTTTTACCGTCTACTTCTTTTTCTTCTGCTTGGATTATTGCTCTCTTTATGCCCTTGACGCCTTTTAGGTAGAGTTTCTTTATTTTGTTTTCGATGTCTTTGTATGCGCTTACATGGTACATGTATTCTGGTGGTAGTACTCTCTCGGAGAGCGTTATGTAGATCGTGTTTGGATCTTCTTCGTCTACTTGTATTTCTCCTAGTTTCGCTCTCTTGAGTGCTTCTATTACTTTCTCTACTGTTACACCTTTGTCCTCCATTTGTTCCGGATCTAGTTTTAGTGTAACTACGTTGTCTCCTAGGAAGTACTCGAAGTCGTCGAGAACCTTGCCGATAGTGGTATATTCTAGTTTCCTAGCTATTTCTTGGGCTTTCTCCTTATCATACTTGTGTTTTTCATCGAGATAGACTTTCATTATTGGCGTTGATGGTTCTCTGCGTGCATCTACTATTTCTATTAGTCTTGGTAGACCGAGTGTAACGTCGAACTCCATTAGACCAGCGTAGTGGAATGTTCTAAGAGTCATCTGTGTACCAGGTTCTCCTATGCTTTGTGCTCCGACTACTCCGACAGGTTCTCCTGGCTGGCTTAGAGACAAGACGTATTGTCGCAGGGCTTCTCTCAGTATTTTTTCTTTTGACTCCTCTGTTAGTTTCTCCGAGTTTATTACTTTCTCCTCTAGTTCCTGGTAAATTGATGTTGGAAGGATTTTCTTAGCCATATTGACTAGTTTCTTAAAGTCTCCCTCGAACACTTCTATCACCCCTTACTTAGATGCCTCCTTTAACACGCCGAACCTTTCTATGAGCCTATCGACGTCTACTGCTTTTCCGTGGTAGGTCATCATCGGATCTGCTCCGTCTTCTCCGAATTTGAATTGTACGATCTGGCCGTAGAGGTCTCTTACTGTACCGTCGTATGCTGTGTAGAGGTCTTGTTCAGCGTTCATGAGTCTTCTCTGCATGTATCCGCTCTGCGAGGTCTTTACTGCTGTGTCCACAAGTCCTTCTCTTCCTCCTGCTGCGTGGAAGAATACCTCTGTGGGCCTGAGTCCGTAGCGGAAGTTGCCTTTAACAAATCCTCTTGCCTCGGGCGATAGGTCGTTTGGCTTGAAGTGTGCTAGTGTTCTCTTCCGGAATCCTCTCCATACTCGTTTACCTCTTACTGTCTGCTGGCCTAGCATTGCTACCATTTGGGTTATGTTGACGTCGCTTCCTCTTGCTCCTGTCTTGGCCATTATGAATACGTCGTTGAACGGATCCATATAACTGGTTGCGATTTGGCCAGCGTCTTTCAGTAGTTTTTGGAGCCTGTTAATGATCTTGAGCTCTAGGGTCTCTTGGAGGCTTCTTCCCGGTATGGGCTCTAGTTTTCCTTCCTCGAACTCTTTTATCATCTCCGCGATCTCATTCTTCGCCTCTTCTACTAGGTCCTTAATTTTCTCTCTGGCCTCTGGAGGTATGTCTACGTCTGAGAGCGAGATCGTGAGACCCCTCATGTCGAGCATCCTAATGAACATCCTGTACATTGTATCGAGTAGTTCTCTTGCTTTTGAATCTCCGTATTCGAGTGCGATTACGTGGAGTACGTTGTTTGGTTGTTCCGCGCCTATAGCGCTCTTATCGAATACTCCCATTAACAGTTTTCCTTCGTAAATTGCTATGTAGGAGTCGTGGAAACAGTCAATGGTGTCACAGGAGAGTGGACCGCTGTTTATTTTGGCTTTTCCTGTATAGTTTAGGTCTTTTGGTAGGAAGAGGCTTACAAGTTGTTTGCCTGTCCATAGCTTCTTTGGGGCATGTATTGCTGGTTCTGGGAGTTCTCCTTTATAGCCCGCGGCTGCTAGGAGCCTTACTACTTCTTTTTCTGTTAGGAACCTGTTCTTGACGGTTAAGAGATAGGCACCGCTGACATAGTCTTGTCTTCCTCCTATGATTGGTCCTCCGTATCTAGGCGTCTTTATGTGGCGTTCTACTAATAGAAGCTCTTCTGCTTCTGTTCTAGCCTCTTCGCTTCTCATTACGTGTAGGTTCATCTCGTCTCCGTCGAAGTCAGCGTTGTATGGAGGACACACGAGTGGATTAAGCCTGAATGTCTTGTAGGGCATTACCCTTACTTTATGGGCGAGTATTGACATCCTGTGGAGGCTCGGTTGCCTGTTGAATAGAACTATGTCTCCATCTATTAGGTGTCGTTCTACAATGTCTCCTACTTCGAGGCTTTCAGCCATCTGTTTGTAGTTTCTATGGTATCTTAGGTCGATCTTTCTCCCGCTTCTGGCCTTGTATACGAACGTGGCTCCTGGCCACTTGTATGGTCCGTTGAGGACATATCTTCTCGCCTCCTCTAAGTTGTATGGAGTTACTCTCATAGGAACTGTTAGTATCTTGGCTATGTCTACTGGAACTCCTACCTCGTTAACGCTTATGTATGGATCTGGGCTTATCACCGTTCTGGACGAGAAGTCTACTCTTTTTCCTGAGAGGTTTCCTCTTAGTCTACCTTCTTTTCCTTTGAGTCTCTGAGCTAGTGTCTTGAGGGTTCTTACCCTTTTCTGGGTCAGAGGATACACGTTCGGCAACTCGTTGTCTATGTATGCTGCGACCACGTATTGTAGGGTTATCCATGCCTCCTCGATCATGGTTTCTGGAGCATTTGACGAGAGGAAGTTCTTCAACCTTAGGTTTTGTCGGACTATCTCGGCTAGAGCGTGTGTGAGGTCGTCTTCCGACTTCATACCGGTTTCCAGGGTGATAGGTGGTCTGACCGCGAGTGGGGGTACTGGGAGAACTGTTGCAACCATCCATTCCGGCCTGCTTCGTTTTGGATCAATTCCTAGAAGTTCTAGGTCTTCATCTCTAACCATCTCCAGTCTATCCCTTATCTCGAGCGGCGTGAGGCGTGTTTCTCCCTCTGGGCGTTCCTCGTAGAATATTATGGGACGGGTGTATCTTATTCTAAACTGTCTGGCTCCACAATAGGGGCACTCCATTGTCTGTGCCGCTTCTTTCCGAAGTTCTTTGACGAAATTGGCGGCTAGCTTAGGCCATTTTTCTTTTAGCCTTCTATAAATCTTCCTATATTTTTCTGCTTTTTCGCTTGGTATGAGAAGCCTTCCACACTGCCTACAAGTGGCCTGGAGCACGACGTTGATATAGTCTGTATAGTACGGTATTAGTACTGGTCTGGCTAAGTCTATTTTTCCGAAGTGGCCTGGACAGTTCTCACGCGTGTTTCCACAAACAGGGCATACCTCTCCGGGCTCGATGGCGCCGAAGTGTGGGTCTCGGAGACCTCCGGTGATTGGTGATCCGTCCGACTCGTAGAGATCGGGCCTTGTAACTGTTACTCTTGCCATTCTGTTGATTTCGTGGGGTGGAAGTACCCCCATTACTATCCTGTCGATCAAGTAGCTCTCAAATCTATCTCTGCCACCATTATATGACATGGCCTTCACCCCCTTACTTCTTCTCTGCGGCTTCTACTTTTTCCTCGACCTGTTCTCCCCCGTTTGATTTGGGAGAAATCTTGATTACTCTTGACTCGACAGGTCTCTGCAGGATCTTCTCTAGGATGTTTATCTTGTCCATGACTTTTATCTCGGGCTTGATCATCATGCTGGTTACTTCTTGGAGCAATAGTTTGAACGCGTAGGGGACTGTCACAGGCTTTATGTCTCCCTCTTCTCCATGTATCGGGCACTCGTATACGCCTTTCCTTCTATTGTACCATGCTATGTGGCCACACTTTGTACATACATACATAGTGTATCTATCGCTGTTATATAGGAGTCTGTCTCTTAGCAGTGCCACTGCGCCGTGGCCGACTAGACAGTCGCGCTCCATTTCTCCGAATCTAAGTCCTCCCTGTCTAGCCTTTCCTTCTGTTGGCTGTCTTGTTAGGAGCTGTACTTTACCGGTTGCTCTTGCATGCATTTTGTCGGATACCATATGGTAGAGTCTCTGGTAGAACGTTACACCTATCGCGACTGGTTTTTCGATGAGTCTTCCTGTTCTGCCATCGTACATTACTTCTCTAGCGTTCGGATCGTAGCCTGCTTTGAGTAGTTCTATTCTGAGTTGTTCGATGTCGTCTTTGAAGAAGGGTGTTCCGTCAATGAACTTTGCTTTTATTGCCCCTATTTTTCCTGCGATCGTCTCTAGTAGCTGTCCAACGGTCATTCTTGAGGGTATAGCGTGTGGGTTGAGGATCACGTCTGGCACTATCCCGTCTTCTGTATATGGCATATCGTATCTTGGGAGTAGTATTCCTATGACTCCCTTCTGTCCGTGTCTGCTTGCGAACTTGTCGCCTATCTCGGGGATTCTTAGGTCTCTTACCCTGATCTTGACGAGTTTTTGTCTCTCAGTAGTTTGAGTTAGGAATACCGTGTCAATTACTCCTTTCTCTCCAAATCTTAATTGAACACTAGTATCGCGTCTTATCATCGCTGTAGGGCTTATTACTCTCTCCTCTCCCATGAATCTCGGCGGGCTTTCTCTACCAACTAGAATATCTCCTCCTCTTACTTCTACTTCTGGCTCTACTATACCGTCTGGACCCAGCTTAGTGTAGTACTGGTCTCCTTTATGGTCGTAGAGCTTCGGTGACGGTACAGTTATCCTGTCTTTTGCTCCTCCACTGTATACGTTTTCTACCGCTGTGTAAACTCTATAGAAGAATGCTCGGGCTAGTCCGTAGTCTACGCTGGTCTTGTTAAATACTAGCGCGTCCTCTATGTTGTATCCGGTGGTGGCCATGAGTGCTACTATCATATTCTGGCCTGAGGGCCTCTCGTTGTAGCCCATGAGGCTGAGCATTCTTGTCTGCACTATGGGTTTCTGCGGGTAATGGAGTAGATAGGCGTGGCTGTCAGTTCTATACTTATAGTTCAGCGCATACAGTCCTAGGGCCTGCTTAGCCATTGCTGATTGATAGGTGTTTCTCGGGCTCTGGTTGTGCTCTAGGAATGGTATAGTTGCTGCAGCTACTCCTACTATTGCGGGGACCCAGAGTTCTAGGTGTGTGTGTTCTGGCGTTATGTCTTCGGGGAATTCTGCTATGTACGCGTTTTCTTCCTCGTCAGGGTCTAGGAGCTCTATTACTCCTTCTCTTACTAGATCCCAGAACGAGATCTCTCCCCTTCTCAATTTCTCCGCGTGTTCTTTTGTTAGTTTTGGTTTTCCGTTCTCTACGACTATGACTGGTCTCATTAGTCGTCCTTCGTCTGTGTTTATATAGAGTTCATTAATGTACTCGTCAACTATGTGGGCTACTCCAATCTCGTAGCTTAGCTCTCCGCGTCTTCTCCTCCTCCTTAGTTCTTCTGCTAGCCATGCTCCGTTCTCGTGGAATCCTATTGGTCTGCCGTTGAGGAATACTTTAGTGCCTGCTCTCATTATTTCTGGTGCTTCGCCGGCTTCTACGGCTTCCTTTATTAGTTCGTCGAGCGGAATCACTCCTAGATCGTAGAGGAGCTTTTCTATCTCGCTCTCGTCGACTCCTACAGAGATATATGACATTAGTGCTAGGTTCTTTACGAGTCCACAGTTTATGCCTTCTGGGGTCTCGAAGGGGCAGAGCCTGCCCCAGTGTGTTCCGTGGAGGTCTCTTGCCTCAAAATGTATCTGCCCCCTGCTTAGCGGGGATATGACTCTTCTTAGGTGGCTTAGAAGACTGATCCAGTTTGTACGGTCTAGTGCCTGGCTTACCCCGGTTCTTTCCCTGCCCCAGTTCCCTGTTGCGAGAGCGCTTCTTAGCCTCTCTGTTAGTATGTCGGCTCTGACGATGTAGTTTAGCTTTGGTTTTGAGCGATGTCTCTGGCTTATGTATTCTTCGAGCTGGTTCCTAATCACATTCACGAGGGCATTGTATCCCTCTCTAAATATCTCTGCTATTAGGTCTCCTGCCAGCCTTAGACGCTTGTTACTATAATGGTCTTTATCGTCTGCTGGTCTTTTACCTAGATATAGCTGAAGTACTCTGTTAGCCATTTCTGCTAGGAAGTACGCCTTCTTTCTCCTATCTTCTGGTTTATCCCCTAGGTGCGGAAGGAACTGCTTGTCTAAGAACTCTTCTGCTCTCGCGATTCTTATCTCTCTCGGCTGTCCTGGTGCGAGTCTATTTCCTATAAATTCAAGTGCTTCCTCCCTTGTTCTAACTGTGAGAGCTACTTTGTTTAGGCTTGGTAAAAGTTCTCTTAGCACGTCATCGTCGGCGGAGACGGCGTGGCTTATTTCTACGTCTTTCTCTAGTCCTAGTGCTTTCATGAGGACGGCGAAGGGTATCCTGTAGGAGAGCCTCGAGATGCTTACTTCGAGGCTTCCATCACTCATCCTGTCAACAATTATCTGTCTTCGAAGCCCTAGTACAGTTGAGACTACCTTTGCCGTGTGCGTGATTTTAGCTGTGCTCGCTGTGGATGGCCCTACGATTATCCTGTTTACTGCTAGATCTTCTTGGACTACTACGACTTTTTCGCTACCATTTATAATAAAGTATCCTCCAGGATCATATGGGTCTTCTCCGGCCTCTATTAGCTCGCTTGGACTAAACTTTGATAATGGATCTATCTCGGATCTTATCATAACGGGGAAGTCTCCTATCTTAACCTCTCTTGAATCGACCTCTTTTCCTCCAATGATAAGCTTCATCTCGACGAACAAGGGGGCCATGTAAGAGATGTTCCTTATCCTACACTCCATCGGTAGGACACGGTGCTGGCTACCATATGCCTCCTTTACCATTGGTTTCTCGATCCTTAACTTGCCGATGATCACCTTGACGTCTGGCATCGTTATTTCCGATATACGGGTCCTACGCCCGGCAATACGTCTCCATTCCGGCGTAATTTCCTTAACACTACCGATGATACGCTTCATCCTATGCTTGACGAAAGCGTTATACGAGTCTAAGTGCTGTCTAGACAGGCTCGTCTCCTTTATGAATGAAGAGAACACTGTCCAGAGCGTATCCTTGTCTAGAATATCTCCTGAGCTGTTGATTATACTCATAACTTTAGCCCCCCCCCTAGAATACCACTACTATCCTATAATACAAAGATTCTCCAGCAGTAGGAGACCTCCTCTTTATCTCAATAATATCTCCTGGCTTTGCCCCAAGCAATTGAACTATAGGATCATTTATACTGATCCGGGGCAACTGGTTTGGCTTAATACTGAGGGTTCTCAAAAGCTCCGCTGCCTCCTCCAACGACAATATTCTATGCTCTGGGACAAGCTCGTGTTCAAGTATCCTCGTATCTAATCGTTTTTTCCTCGATCTCGAGACCAATGTTACACTATCCCCCGGAACCTACGCCAAAAAGAAGAGATCTTATCCGGGGTTATAGAGTTAGCGGTCGAAATATTTTGTATATGTCAATTAACCCTTATATACTTATCCTAAACAAAACATTGACATACATCAAAACAATTATGAAACACGCCCTGAAAAGGCACAGTAAAATTATAAAAAGGGATCCTACAATATTCCGATAACTAGGCAATGGGCCCGTAGCTCAGCCTGGAAGAGCGGCGGGCTTTTAACCCGTAGACGTGCTGAGGCGACTGGCCGCACAGGCGGAAGTCCCGGGTTCAAATCCCGGCGGGCCCGCCACAAACCCCAAATAGCGGGGCTCCTTCCCATTCCCATTCTCGACTAGGCTAATAATGTTCGATGGGTTACCATCGATGATTACGTATTATTTTAGGGAGACCTTCGAAGACTCAATAATTGGTGCCAAGGAGTATGAATAGCGAAATATGTAATAGAGCAAGAAAATACGCTGATAATCTTATAGCAACATTTAACAGTCTGAAAGAATCCAGTCCCGACCTAGCGGAAAAATATCCGAAGCTATTTGACGCTATAGATCGCTATCTCAAAGACACCTATTACTTCATAGGAACTAACGATTGTGACACAGCCTTAGTCTCAGTATCCTATGCAGAGGGACTTCTTGATAGTCTCAAATACATGGGATACGCCGAATTCGAATGGACCAACATACGAAGAGAAGAGAAGACAGTCTTTGTAGGCGGCACATTCGATATAATGCACCCGGGTCATATCAGATTACTCAGATACGCTTCTAGCCTGGGCAAACTATATGTTGTGATAGCTAGAGACAAGAATGTCCTAGAGACTAAGGGAAAGAAGCCTGTCCTGTCCGAGAAGAGTAGGCTTGAGATAGTTTCCTCGATCAAATACGTTTATAAGGCCCGTCTGGGAGACCTACACGACAAAATGAAGCCTCTCATGGAGATTAAACCCGATATCGTTGTGCTCGGTCCGGATCAACCATATGATCCTAAGAAGCTCGCAAGTTATCTTGAAAAGCTCCTCGGGAAAAAGGTCAAGGTTTTACGTTATGATGAAAAAGAGGAGTTTGAGCCAGGACTAAGAAGCAGCAGCGACGTGATTAAGAGAATATGTCGGGAATCCTATTGCCTGAGCATCGAATGTAGTGTACCTCCCTGCCAGGAGGACCAGAAGTAATTCTCTTCTTAAGATCCTTCGTGATTTTATCAGCGATTCGTGTAGGCTCCGGGAGTTTGCCTCTTCTCAACATTGACTTAATGAGCCGAATACTAGTGGTAAGCGAAACTCTGTGACCTGGGCTTACAAATATTCGTTTTGAACCTTCACCTAGAACGCCTGCAATAGGACGCTGCTTGTCGTCCACTATGTATAATTCATCCCTTTCCTCACGATATTCTCCGTAGAGCTTCTTCTTAGCAACACCTATGGAAGGCTTATCAAATACCACTCCTACATGGGTAGCGATTCCCGCCTTACGGGGATGAGCGATTCCATGGCCGTCGACAACTATGAGATCCACGCTTATTCTTCTTTGAAGCCTGGCAAGCGCCGGTGCTAGGACCGCCATTTCCCGGAAGGCTAGGAGACCAGGTATATAGGGGACGCAGACCCGGGCAACTGCCGCTATACAATCAAGGATCTTCATAGATGGATACGCTAAAGCCACTGCTACACCAATACCCCAAGAAGAGAAGCGCCAGTTAGGATAAGAAACATCAAGGCCTACAACGATTCTTATTTGATTAAACCTATCTTCTAGGACGGCATTCTTCGCAATGTATTTTTGAGCCTTATATGCTCTTGACACATCAAATCTTTTCCTTACACCAGTGCAGGGATCAAAAACCTCTTCCAAGGACTACTAACCCTCGACAAGTCTGAGCTTGTATGATTTCTCTATAACGCCATCCTTAGTTATAGCTACAACATCTATCCCGTCTCCAGTATATGAATCCCTTTCTATTGCAGCCTTTACAGCCTTTACAGCAACATTTATTGCTTCCTCTAAGTTTAGGTCTTCTCTATACGAGTCTTCTAGAAATCCTAGCGCTATGGACGCTCCCGAGCCAACTGCTATATATGGCTCCTCTGTTAGCGACCCTAAGGAGTCTAGGACGTAGAGGCCTGTTTCCCCATTTGGATCTATACCGCCTACAATTATCTCTACTAGGAATGGGAATGCCTTATACGAGTAGAGTATCATTGATAATCTCTTAGCTATGCTTTTGACCGACGGTTCCTTGTTTATAGTCATTTTCATAAACCGGTATTCTGCCTCAAGTATCCTAAATAAGCCGCGTAGATCCCCGTAGAGGCCTGCGAAGGCTATTCCGATACGTTTATCCAGCATGAATATCTTCTTTGCATTTCTGCTCATAACAAAGGATCCATACGCCATCCTTCTATCAGTTGCTAATATTACTGCGTCTCTCAGTTTTATCCCGACAGCTGTCGCTCCAAAATACATTGACACTATTAACATCACCCTTGTCTTCTCATGTCGCCCGTTTTTTCTCAATACCAGACTGTACTGGAGAACACAGAGTAATTAATTATTTAGCATAATGACTCTCGTGATATCCTATAACTTCTCCACGTTATTTCCAGGATATTTCCGGAGCGGACTCACAGACTGTAGAGTATATTTATCGAGAAACACGAATCAATAACTCATCCACTAAGCGACCAGCAGGGATCATACCGTGCAGCTAAGCACGAGTAATCGAAAATGCCCGTATTGCGGGTCAACAAGCCTAGTATGGGATAGTGAAAGGGGACTAGTAATTTGCCCGGAATGCGGCTCCGTTATAAGCGAAAACACCATAGAGGACTTGCCAAAGCCAAGATACAAAGACAAATTATTCTATAAGCAGAAACGACAGAGAAAAGTATACTGGCTCCCTAGAATAAATACAGTACCTCGGACCCATAAATCAAGCAGAAAACAACGCGTCTTCGAAAAAGAATTCGTCCGCCTAATCGAGTCCAGGACAAGAATCTATCTTAAAACCCATAACCTAAATCTAGAAGAGACTTCTAGACTTCTCGAAACTACTATACCCGATCTCAAAACCAGAAAACGACACGTTAAGCTGGCGCTAATCGTGTACATTATCGAGGCCCTGGAAGGTTCGTCAAAAAAGAACGCGATAAAGACTGCTCACACAATAACAGGTGTCAATATTAGAACACTCGCCGGCCTCATCCAGAGATATAGGAACCAATTAGACCGTGTAGAAGAATGGGTAGTGGAACATTGGAGAAACAAGAAAAAAGACCGGTACAGAAATACGTGAGGGATCCCGCGGCAATAGCTAAGAAAATACATGTGCCGACATATGATGAAATCCTAGAAAGAATCAAGTCGAGGTATCCGAGAAGAGGTAAAACACTCTTCGACAGAGAAATGGCAAGACTGCAGGCTACCTTTGATATAGCTATATCGAAAACCGACTTTATAAGGGACCTTACAAGGCTTCTCGATTCGCTTCATCCTTTCTACTGGAGGATAATAGAGATAGATTTCGATAAGAGAAAGATACGTGACTCTCTAAGATGTATTAGCAGGGCCAGAAGAGTGTCGAGAGAGTTCTACGATAAATATCGTATTCACCTAATGGCTGCAGAGAATAAGAGAGAGCTATTCAAGGCTGGCTCAGAAGCTAGGGGACGTATCCTATCCCTGTATAAGAAATGCAGGAGATCTCTCGACTATCTCCGTAACCTAGTGATATTCATACAGCATCTTCCTGGAATAGAGGCAGAACTCCCGACAATAATTGTTGCGGGCGCACCAAGCACCGGGAAATCGACATTTATCAGAAGTGTCAGCAGAGCCCAGCCCAAAGTAGCGCCTTATCCTTTTACAACTACAAGTATACATATAGGCCACGCGTATGTAGAAGATGATAAAATCCAAGTGATTGATACGCCTGGTCTATTAGATAGAGATATAAACGAGATGAATCCTGTTGAGAGACGAGCTATAGCCGCTCTAAAAGAGTTACCTGGAGTGGTGTTATTCCTGATAGATGTTAGTGGAGACCGATATATGAGCATAGCTAGGCAATTCAACCTGCTAAATACCGTTAAAGAACTAATAGAGGATAAACCAATAATCATTGGCATAAATAAAATCGATATCGCGGACAGAGATTCGTTGAAAGAAGCATTAGACTATGCAAGTAGAGAACTCGATAATGGGGCAATCAGCGAGTATATCGAGCTCATAGCTAGCGATAAATCCTCGGCATATAATGTGATCCGGAAAATATACTTACGGTATTTTTCATCTCGCCAAGCCCATGCCTTTGATTAATGCCTTAAAAGGCCCATCCGGTCTGCCACTGTATTCTATTCTGATATTATCGCCTAGGATTAGCTCTAGTAATCTAAACACAGTCTGTGCATGGCTTGTTAATCTAGCGCCACTGTAATAGGAAGTGCCTGAAGCAAGCGCCATATAAACCGGCAACATGTCTGAGGCAAATCTATCCACGGATGCCCCCGTCAAGATATCTTCTACCAGCCTGGAGGCAGCCTCCTCTCCGACTCTTTCCGCGGGCTTTCCTTTTTCTCCTAGTGCATCTGCTCCCATTATCGACTTATCGAATACGGCCCAGAGAGCTATACCGCTTCCTGGGCCTAAATGAGGATCTTTTCCTTTCTCATAGTATTCTAGTCTGATCTGGGGGTCTATGCCTAACTTATTCTTGATATATATTCGGGCAGACCTGGCTTGTCTCTCTGCAACGTGCCGTGGAAGCCTTACACAATGGCTTATTCCTTCTATACTCTTGAGCGTTCCACGTGTAGATAAATCCACTGGCTTCAACGTTCTCGGCGGGTTCCTTATTTTTAGCTTTACGAGGCCTCCTCCACGCGGATAATGCCCGCGGCGAACTAGCTCTATCTCAACATTGTATCCGAATAGGCTGAGAAGTGGCGCGAGCACCATCCTCATGTAGTCGATTGTTGGAGCCATTTTGACATCTGTTCCTCCTCTTATTGTAGCCTCGACAGGTCCCTGGGCAAATGCCAGTGCAGGGAGTATTGCTTGGAGAAGAAGCGATATGCTACCCGCTGTACCTATATCAAAGAAATAGTTGCCTCCTCTTATAGTCCCCGGATGAAACTCAATGCTAGTACTACCGACGTATAGACCCTTTGCCCGTCCACCGGTTATCTCTACAAGAGCTTTTATCGCCGTTAAGTGCTGTGGTCTTAGACCCGGATTCTTTCGTTTCGCCCTAATATTGATGACTTTTACAGGAATACCTGTGACTGCTGATAGAGCTATAGTTGTTCTAAGTATTTGGCCTCCTCCTTCTCCCATTGATCCATCAATTATAACTAGGTTGTTACCCATCCTCCATCAACCGCTTAATCCTCTCTTCAAAACCAAGCTTCTTAAGATCCTCCAGGATCTCTTCTGGAACACATTCAGTCCAGTCCTCGCCCTTAACTATCCTATTTCGGATCTCTGTCCCACTACACTTATTTCTATTTATTAGAGGCTGCCTAATGACTGCGAGACCCATGTCTTCGAAAAGCATTGAGACGAGAGGATTCCTGGTTACGACTCCGTCGAAATATGGGAGTAGAAGGCGAAGATACTGTACCCAGACTTTGTTCATGTTGATATCCGGGACGGGGACGATCTTGACTCGTTTACAATAATCGTCCCCGAGCCTTTTCCTTAGAAGCTTGTCTAGTAACATCCACCTTTCTCCGGCTGTCAATGGATTCTTTAATGAGTGGCTGTCCTGGGCGGATCCTATAACTATTATGACTTCTTCGGCGTGATCCAACGCGAACTCTATGACGTGAAGGTGTCCTCTATGGGGAGGCTGGAAACGTCCTGGCACTATAAGCCTCCTGAACTTAGCATTCTTCTGGTTATTTTTTGTCATGTTCCCATCACCCATTATACTGACTATTCTGAATTACTTGTAATGTCTATTCAGATTAATTCCTGTGGGTATCATTAAAGTTATTCGGATAAAATTAATGCCTGAACTATGGAAGCATCCAACAGAACAATCGTGGTGCCGAGAATTGGATAATATGCTACGGATAGTACTAGAACGGGCGAAGAATGCTTCATATACCGCAAGAAAACTAGCTGAGAAGTACGGATACCTGCCCTATATGATCGAACGATACATTGAGATGCTCGGACAAGACAACGTCCTGGACCTGCTCGAAGCAAACGAGGCTCCCTTACCCGAAACAATACGCTGTAATGATTACCTGATAGACTGTAACAAACTAAAAAATAGGCTCGAAGAGAAAGGATTCAGGCTAACCCCCATTCCACAATTTAGCAGATACGGATACCGAGTAGATTATGCCCCAATAAGTGTCGGGGCGACGCACGAGTATCTCCAAGGATACTATTATGTTCAAGGAGCATCCTCAATGAGCATAGTTCACGCCATGGACCTACCCGTACCAGGAACAATAATAGATATGGCTGCCGCGCCCGGAGGCAAATCCACACAGATACTCCAGATAACACGTGACAAGAGCCTTCTAGTAGCAGTTGAGAAAAACCCAAGAAGAATCAAGAGTCTCCGGTCAAACATCCAGCGGATGCGTTTCTCTAATTATATACTTTTGAGAAGAGACAGTCTGAGCCTAGGCTTCAGCAACCTATTTGACTCCGTTTTATTAGATGCACCCTCTACAGGCGAGGGAATAATCAGGAAGGACCCTAGGAGAAAAAAGAATAGAAATATCTGGGACCTTGCCGAAATACATGAACTACAAGTGAAAATGCTAAAAAAAGCAATAGAATTCGCTAAGCCTAGCGCATCAATAGTCTATGCCGCTTGTAGTCTTGCCGCGGAAGAAGGCGAGTTTGTGATCAACAGGATCCTGGAGGAATACCCGAATATAGAAATAGAGCCTCACGGCCTGATAGCTTCACCTGCAATAACAGAGTATTTCGGGTTTATGCTGGATGATAGGATTAAAAACTGTGGAAGATACTGGCCCCATATTCATGGCTATGAGGGATTCTTCGTATGCAAGTTAAGAAAGAAAAAATGATAAGGAAAGCTTCCAGCTCCGAGAAAATGATTATAGACGGATTCTGCTCCTCGATCGGCGTTGAGCCGAGCAGATGCTATTCCCACCTATACGTTCTTGATATTCCGAGAGCCCCATTTAAGGACGTCTTCGATCCTTCCCCTAGTGTTCTCTTATTCCTTAAAGACCACCTTGAATGGAATGCATACAGTATAGGGTTCTACCTAGGGATCCTAGGCAAAAACAAGTTTGAGCCCAGTCTCCTCCTAGCTCATAAACTAGTCCGGTTTTGTCCAGAAAACATCAATTGTGTTACTCTAAACCCTGAAGGAGAAAAATACTTCCTCTATGGAAGACCCGTATTCGGCGAAAACATAGTAAGCTATAACTCGCTTGGACCCGTACTAGTAGAAAATACTCTCAGAGAAGCTCTTGGATGGGGAAGACTTGTCTCCGAGGATAATACTAAATACGGGAGGCGCCTCGTTCTTAGACCGGTTAAAGACCTGGGATGGTACCTTAGAAAAGGAGGATGATAAGAAATGCCATTGAAAGACGGAGACGTAGTATTAGTTCATTTCACGATAAAGGCAGTTGAAGGAGACAAGGAGGTAATCGTGGATACTACAAAGAAAGAAATAGCAGAAAAAGAAGGAATCTATGACCCGAATAAACAGTACAGAGAAGCCGTCATAGTGATTGGTAAGAGCAAGCTCCTTGACGCAGTCGAGGAAGTAATAAGAGAGCTTGATGCAGGGACGAAGAAAGAAATTATAGCACCTCCAGAAAAAGCCTATGGGCCCCGTAATGAACAGTTAATCGTCAAAGTCCCCGTAAAGGCCCTTCGCCGGCAAGGCATACGACCAGTCGTAGGCGAGGAACTAGAGGTCCAGGGGAGAAGAGGCAGAATCATAAGGGTAACAGAGAGATTCGCGTACATAGACTTTAACCATCCCCTTGCTGGAAAAACCCTGAAAATAGAACTAGAAATAACCAGGAAACTAGAAACGGATCAGGAAAAAATAAAGTATCTAGCGGCACGCTGGTTCGGCGTGGACGAAGAAAAAGTAAATGTAAACGTTGAAGACAAAAAGGCAAGAGTCACCCTGCCCCCAGAAATAGTCGTACTAAAGGACCTAGACTCGCTACTTCAAATGTTCCTAAACGACATTTATGAAACAACCGAGCTTGATGAAGTTACTGTAGCTATAAACTTCAAGTTTAAGAGAGAACGAGAGGAAGAGAAATCCGAGGAAAACGAGGAAGCAAAGAGCGAAACTGAAGAAGAATCAGAAGAAACCAGTGAGGAATCAAGTATCGAGAGCGAAGAAGAGAAGAGCGGAGAGTAACACGGTGCTCTAGCTGGCGTCTAACAACCTACTCTATGTAATAACCCCTGTTTTTCTCGCTAGTTTTTCGGCGGCCTCATATGTAAGACCTGTTTCTCCGAGAATAGTATATCTCTCCGGTCTTATCTTCGCCGCCATGACTAGGGCTTCTATTATATCGGTGTCTGCTACGCCTAGCTCTTCTGCTGTGACAGGAGCTCCTACTGTTCTGAGCACGTGCCTTATTCTCTTCCACTTGATCCCATGCAAATATGCCATCATAATTGTGCCTACAGCTACTGCTTCGCCATGCAAAGGTGGGTTCTTCGATATCATTGATAAGGCGTGAGCAAATAGATGCTCGGAGCCACTTGCTGGCCTGGTGCTTCCGGCTATTCCCATTGCTACCCCGCTACTTACAAGAGCTTCTAAGAGTACCCTGTATCCTTCAGAGGTGCCTAAACTGATCTCTCTATAGGATATGCTTACGTGTTTTGCGCTGAGGAGAGCAAGGCTTGCAGCGTATTCTCCATAATATTCTCCTTTTAGTTTATGTGCAAGCTTCCAGTCTCTTACTGATGTGAATTTTCCGATTAAGTCTCCGAAACCGGCAATATTGTTCCTTTTAGGTGCTTTCCTGACTATCTCTACATCAATATATATGAGCTCGGGCATCCTCGCCTTCTTCGAGATGGGTTTTTCGAAGCCCTTTAAACTCACAAAGGGCGACGCTATACCGTCGTGACTCGCGACTGTTGGAATGCTTATCCATCTTAGGTTCAATATGTGAGCAGAGTATTTCGCCAGATCTATGCTTCTCCCACCACCTAGCCCCACAACAATGTCGGGGGCGATTTCTCCGAGTTCGTCGATGAGTTTCTCGGCCGTGATCGTTGAAGCATCCTGTACAGTTACCTTGTCTATTTCGAAGCCTTTTTCCCGCATACTCTCCTCTACAAGAGGATATATTTTTCTGCCAACAATCTTGCCAGTTATAACGGCTATTTTCTCCGCGTCCGGGAATAAGCTTCTCGCATAATCACCGATTTTTCCAATTATGTTTGAGCCGACAACAACTCTACGTGGCAGATCTATTATGTGGATCCCAGCGTTTTTCATTCCGTACATCCTCATATCAGGTTTTGTTATTAGAGTGCTCCCGGGTTATATCAGTATACCGGGAGCGATCTAGATAAACCTATAATTGTTTAATAGACACGATTATCCCTGGTGACTATTAGCCTACCAAGCAAGGCAGGTGAGCATAAGTTGATACCGATACCAGCAGACAGAGATAATCTTGCCGCCAAGGCTATACATGGGACGACCACTGTAGGATTGATAGTAGGAGACTATGTAGTCTTAGCAGCAGATAAGAGAGCCACGGCCGGAACACTCATCGCTAGTAGAAGAGTAAAGAAAATTGTAAAGCTGACCGATTACAGCGCTATGACTATATCTGGCCTTGTGGCAGACGCGCAGGCTCTCGCAGACATTATACGTGAGGAGAGCAGGTTCTATCTATTAACCCATGGCAGAAAACTCTCGGTAAAGGGCATCGCGACACTACTAGCAAATATATTGTTCTCTTCGAAATACTTTCCATACATTGTTCAATTAATCGTGGGAGGATACGATACTAAGCCTAGACTCTACACACTAGATCTCTACGGAAGCATAACAGAAGAAACCTACACAGCTACAGGATCGGGATCGCCGGTCGCGTATGGGGTCCTCGAATCACATTATCATGAGAACCTTACACTCGACGAAGCAGTATCAATAGCAGCTAAAGCTATACGCTCAGCCATACTAAGGGATTCGGCAACAGGAGACGGTATAGACGTTGTAATAATTGGTCCAGAGAACTACTTCGAAGAACGCTTTGTCCCGTTTAAACAATAATTTTAATAACCCTATTTCTCTACGTTTATCCAAAGGGTTATCTCGGCCATAGAATTTAACCAGCCCTTAAAAAGAGTCGTTCATGAATTGTTCCTCCCTATCATGTGTTAGGGAGGAGCGTTATACCGTATTAGACAGATATGTACAAAACAAAAGGTGCAATAAAACATGACGAAATCAGCTGAAAACAGAATAGAATCCGGGGAAAAACTCCGAAGAAGAATAATAATGGAGATCTGGAATGCTCTACGACAAGCAGAGATAACAGGGATAGAATTCGAAGGCCCAGAGATCGCAGTATACGTCAAGAAACCAGAATACATTCTCCAGCACGAGAACATAATCTCGGAGATCGCGAAAAACCTCAGGAAACGAATAGTTGTCAGAACAGACAGCAAGGCTAGAAAACCCAAAGAAGCCACAGTCAAGTATCTAATGGAAATAATACCTAAGGAGGCTGGAGTTTCACCCTCAGACATCGAATTCGACGAGGTACTAGGAGAAGTAAAGATACTAGCCCATCACCCGGAAAAAATAACAGATAACCAGAGAAAATTCTCTAACATGATTCTGGCCACAACAGGGTGGAGAGCACATATAATTAAAAAGCCCCCATTAATGAGCACTACGCTAGCATCTGTTCTAAGACACTATCTAAGCAAGTCTTCAGAGCGCAGAAAAGCACTAATGAGTATAGGAGAGAGAATATTCAGGGAAGTAAGAATCGGTACTAGATACATTAGGATAATAGGGCTAGGAAGCTTCGGCGAAGTTGGAAGAAGCGCCATATTAGTAGACACTGGAGAATCAAAGATCCTCCTTGACGCAGGTGCATCGCCAACAGGATTTGGACCAGACGCATTCCCGTACTTTAGCGCTCCCGAGTTCAAGATAGAGGATCTTGACGCAGTCGTAATAACTCACGCTCACCTAGACCATATCGGCATGCTCCCGTTCCTCTTCAAATATGGCTACCGTGGCCCAGTATACATGACGGAGCCTACAAGAGACATAGCCATACTCGTCCTCAAAGACTATATAGAGCTCGCGAGGCGCGAGGGGAGAGATCCTCCATACACGCTGAAAGACCTTGAGACCATGCTTACATACACTATAACCGTCCCCTACAACATGGTTACAGACGTAGCTCCAGATACAAAACTAACCTTCTCTAACGCAGGACACATTCTTGGTAGCGCAGTAGCGCACCTTCACATAGGCCAAGGACTCTACAATATACTCTACACAGGCGATATAAAATACTATAAGATTAAGGGAGACACGGGAACACGCTTGCTTCCTCCGGCAACATACCAGTTTCACAGAGTAGAGACACTTATAATCGAGTCAACATACGGGGCGACAGAAACCCAGTCAAGGGGGGAAGCAGAAGAAGATCTTATTAAGTTAATAAATGAAATATACCAGAAGAGAGGAAAGATTCTTATCCCTGTAATGGCGGTTGGACGAGGACAAGAAATCCTAGCAGTACTGAACCGTGCTCGTAAGGAAGGAAGGATTCCCGATATCCCAGTATACGTTGACGGAATGATATACGAGGTCACAGCAATATATACAGCTTATATAGATCATTTATCGAGGGCTATTAGAAATGCTATAGAAGAGGGAGAAAACCCCTTCCTTTCCGAAAACATCATATATGTGAATGACCAGGCACGGCGACAGGAGGCATTGAACTCTACTGAGCCAGCAATAATATTGGCGACCAGTGGGATGATGCAGGGAGGCCCTATCATAGAATACTTCAAGGCCTTTGCAGAAGATCCACGTAACGCTCTAGCATTCGTAAGCTACCAGGCTCCAGGAACCCTCGGAAGGCGTCTAATGGAAGGAGAACGGGAAATCACATTTGAAGAAAACGGAATGCTTAGAACTATAAAGACTAGGATGAAAATAGTAAGAATAGAAGGTTTCACTGGCCACGCCACGAAGAGTGAGCTACTGCTCTACCTAAAACATCTGAAGCCCAAGCCAAGAAACATTATACTAAACCACGGTGAATCAGCTGCGTTAGTGAGCCTGGCCCATAGTATTAAGCAAAAATGGTCGAAACTAGGATTCAAGGGAGCCCCAGAGATAATCATTCCGGAGAACTTAGAGTCTATACGCGTATATCCGAGAAACACGCGGATGCATACTATGATACAATACTAGAATATATTCACAGTTTCGAGGCATATTTCCATATTTTATCCCCCGGTCTATGAATGTTCTTAATTGCTTTGCCCTTCTTATCGCCACTCTCCAGTTTTCCACGTATAAAAGAAGAGTCGACGAGTGCTTCTCCTATCCCTACAGGAACACCTGCTTCCTCGTCAACTATTACTACTATTGAACCCTTATCGAAGTCGTCAAGACCCCGTATCCCCGGGATCATTAAATCTGCTCCACGTCCCACAGCGCTAGTTGCCCCTCTATCCACAATGACTCTAGGCAACCACCTGTATCCTTTCTTTAATAGATACTGCAGAACCGGGACTAGTCTTTCTCCTTGTGCAAAGAAGGCAGGTAATCCCTCGACAATATAGAATTCTACTCCTCCGACCTCTGCATATTCTACCTTTCCAGGAACAATGGATTCCATTGGAAACCCATGATACTGCTCCTCTATAATTTTCCTAAGTTTCTTCAGCTCTTTTTTCGAGAGTACATGTCTACGGCTAACCCTTATCTCGTCTACGCCTTTTACCATTACATGCACCAGATATTATCCAGTTTTGCAGGGCTAAGAATTTAAAAACAAACCATCACACCGACTAATGGCTGGTGGACAAATACAGGAAACCAAGCTGAGGTGAATACAAAAATGCCCGGACAAGGAGGAACATTCAGAGTACTACAAGAATTCCTAGACCAAGAAGTACTAATCAAGCTCAAAGGAGGTAGAATGCTGGCAGGAACACTCGAAGCCTACGACGGACACTTGAACATACTGTTAAAGAATGCCCGCGAAGTATCATCAGAACCGAGCAAAACACGGAACCTAGGAACCGTACTAGTAAGAGGAGACAACGTCATAGTAGTCAGTCCAATCTTCTAGAGGAGGTGTAACGAATGGGCAAGGGAACAGCAAGCTTTGGAAAACACGGAAGAAGCAAGTCACACATTGTGTGCAGAAGATGCGGAAGAAGAGCCTTCAACGTTGCTAAAGGCTATTGTGCAGCCTGCGGCTTCGGTAGAAGCCGTAGAATAAGAAGATACAAGTGGCAGAGAAAGAAGGTCAATAGAATAAGAATCGTCTAGGAATAAGAACTAACAACTTCTACGATAATTTTATCGTGTAAAATAATCGATTCTCCATGCGTTAAAATAGGTCCTCTTAGAGGATAGTATCCTAACTTTTTATCTGGAAACCATTGTACTATCCACTCGGTGTAGTATTGTGCAGAACTATGAAGAACTATTCGTAAAAAACGCGTTAAGAATCCTGGCAAAAGCTGAGGCAGAAGGCCACGACCTAGTCATACTCGCAAATCCTTCAAACATGCTCTATGCGACCGGGATTAGGAGTCCAAGCGGTATAGTCATATTATCTAATAATTGTTCTTGGACCCTTGTAACAAGCATCCTAGATTATTCGAGAATGTCAAGCCAGGCACCTAAGCGCTACACCGTTAAAGTCGCGTATAGAGGGGCAGACGAAGCCCTAGAAACTACAGTACCGAAAAGTCATATTGTTAAAGCTCCTCTTACCGAGGCTGCCGCCGAAATCGTAAAAAGATGTGAAGCCAAGAAACCAGCGGCTGACCTAGGAATGATCAACCACTCACTGGCATCATCCCTTAAACAAAAAATCCCCGAGTTATCAGATTTCAGCAGACACCTCTCAAAGATACGGTCGATAAAAAGTTCCGAGGAAATAGACCTCATAACGAAAGCTGTCGAAATCGCCGAAGAAGCGCTTAGACGAACCCTCCTCTACATAAGAGAAGGTGTAAGCGAAGCAGACATAGCAGGCACTTTATACAAGGAGTTGTTATCCCTTGGATCCTGGGGAGAATCATTTCCCTCCATTATAGCCTTCTATGCAAACACAGCATATCCCCATTATACGCCGGGACAAGTGAGATTGACCTCGTCTGGACCAATACTAGTGGACTGGGGAGCAGTATATCACGGTTATCGAAGCGACTCCACAAGGACCTTCTGGTGGGGTAAATCTTCATCCACATTCAAGAAACACTACGAAGCACTTCTCGAAGCACAAGAAGCGGCAATTGAGTCAATCTATGCTGGAGCCGAGGCGAGAGAACCAGATACACAGGCAAGGCAAATTCTGAGAAAACACGGACTAGAGAAATACTTCATCCACGGCCTAGGCCACGGCGTTGGCGTAGACGTGCACGAAGAACCATACCTAAGACCTGGATCCAAAACCATACTCGAAAATAACATGATAGTAACGATAGAACCTGGAATCTACCTTGACAAGATCCACGGCATAAGGATAGAGGATCTAGCAGTTGTAACTCCAAGCGGGGCAAGACTCCTAACAAAATTCACAAGGCACCTAATCGAACTCTAATACTAGTACGGGACAAAGCGCAGTTTACCAGCTAGGAGAAGAGAGGGTCACTAGACCCGTTCATCCACATTTCCCCTTAAGGGGATTCGGAGGCAGAGCCCTATCATCCCCTCTACAACTTATCGTTATAGTATCCAAAAGAAAAATACTATCCATACGACAAGCGATTCTAATGTTCCATATATAATATGGTGCGGGGGGTGGGATTCGAACCCACGCAGGCCTACGCCAACGGGTCTTAAGCCCACTCTATCGAGTGGACAGCTAGATAACAGAGATGTTCTAAGTCATCAGTGGAAACCTGGATTTTTGAAGAAAACACTGGGCATAAGCCTTTCTCAAAAGCTCCTCTCAGAGTTCAAGGCGTACTGTATGAAGAAAGCCAGCCCCAAAGTCTGCGAAGGCTACATCAGGAGACTAGAGGAGATAGACAGGGAAGAGAAACCAATAGACCATAGTAGATGGCATATTACTGCATACAAGAAGCTAATGCGCTATCTATGCGAGGAAAAGGGGAATAGGAAGGCGTGTGAGGAGTTCAAACGGGTAAAGTCGAGGAAGAGCGAGGCGGATCTCTGGGTCCCATCAGATAAAGAAATGCTAGACACTCTAACTAGAGCCTGCAGGGAGAGCATAGACCTATGCTGGTTCTACAAGCTCCTACTCTACACAGGGCTAAGGGCGACAGAAGTAGAGAAAGCCCTAGAGAAGGATGAATGGGTCCTCGAAAACGGAATATGGCTCCAGACCCTACAACTCTACAGAGGCAGCAAGAAAGCATTCCTAGCATTCAGCATAGAGAAACCGCCAAGACTAAAGGTCTCAGCCGACTGGGTCAGCCACAAGGCCTACAGGCTAGGCCTAATCCCGCCAAAATACGTGAGGAAATACGTATCCTCGAAAATGATAGCCCTAGGAATCCAGGAGATAATAGTAGACTTCATACAGGGCAGAACACCAAACACAGTCCTAAGACAAAGATACGTCTACCTAAGAGAAACCGCAAAACAAGAATACAAGAAATATGCCGAGTGGCTTACCAACACTCTCTTAAAGATGCTAATGTAAGTAGTGAACACACATATTAAAAACATTTTCTGGAGCCTCTTTTATTGTCTTTTCCATACCGTAAATCTCGCCGAGCACAACTATTAAAGGAGAATTCTGCAACTTCGACTCGGTCACAATAGCTCCTTTGACCTCGCTATCGGCAAACGTGGCAAGTAATAACAGGAAATCATTTACCCCAACATGCTGAATCTCGTTTGCAAATCTCTCATACTGTCCACTTATACTATAGAAGAAGGCTGAGAAACCGCTTCTGTCATATGACGTTAAGTCAAGTGGTGGAAAGCTCCTTTCAATATCCTGCAGTTTAGATAGAGTACGGTCAAGCTCGCGGGTCGTACACTTATTTTCTTTGAATTTTCTGTTCAGCACTATTATTGCCTCTCCTAAGATGTGCGGCAACACTTTTAGCCTTATGCCAGCGGTTCTCGCTCTCTCAAAGATGCATTTAGAATATTCGTGGAAGAGATCTCTATCACAGAAGAGCCCTACAAGTAAGTTAGTGTCAATGTAGTAGGCTCGTTGCGATTCCTATCCCCTCATTCCCTAGTCAAAATCGATGAAACCTAGTTGTCGTAGAAGTTCAAGTGCTCGCAGGATTTGCTCCCTATTTGCCCATGGCTTTATAATCTTTAGATGACGGATTAGCCTATCCAGAGTGAGCTCTACTATTGGGTTCCTCTTATATGCCTTGTACACATCCAGAATCGTGGCTGCCAGCTCCAGTAACCTAAGATCGTTAATATCCACGAGTTCATCCAGTAGTGCGACGGCTTCTCTTGGCGGTGTATAGCTATTAGCTAGCTTGTCAATGTTTATGCTCTCATTTATTATTTTGTAATAGTCGTCTGCTAGCTCTGGACTGTAGGGGCCTCGAATGTAGAGGCTGAACTCGTATCCCCTAAACTCTGGAACTGCATCCCTAAGCAGATAGACTAGTTTTTGTACTCTAACCCTTGTCGCGAACCTTTTCATAAGTTCCCCAGTATTAACACCAGCATACTTCAGCAGCCAGGCAAGAGCCTTTAGCCTGTCACTCTCCTGAACCGTCCGAATCATATCCTTACCCTGAATTATTTTGTAGCGGGTAGTACCTTTATCCTTTTGTCATTAACAGGCTTAAACAACAAAGAGCCTTAAATAGCGTTTTTCACTAAATGAGCTAAGGTAATAATAAAGTTAAAAGGAATACGCGAAATGGCCAAAAACTACCTACAAGATGTAGCTCGGGACCAGACAAACAACATTTAACCACAAGGCTACCCCCGAGAATCTCTACTTCCGCGCGAGAACTCTAGCTGCTCGTTTAACACTTTATCAAGCATAAGAATAGCACTCAGCAACTCACGATATCTTTCATCTTTAAGAGCCCAAGCCCTAGGTATAACGCTACTCCGATACTTCGATACCACTGCGATATTTAGCGATATCTCACTGAGCTTATCCATAAGTAATTCTAAAGAGTAAGCAACTAGAATCGTTGCAAGGAATTCGTTCATTTTCCTCTCACTTTTCTTTAAAGCTAATATTATATATTCTACATTATCATGTGGTAATAATACTCCAGCAGTAATCAGAGCAAGAGCTGAAGACAGGGGTGGCTTTCCCTGAGGCCATTTAGTCATTTTTTCTAAAAATATTAAATTTAAATTATTTAAATAGTAAAGTAAGCCTCTTTCTTCGAAGAGATCTTCAAGCAAAATATCAAGAGCCTTCTCTGGACACTCTTTGTAAGAACATATTCTCAATAGGGCTGCGACCTTTCTTAGTCTTGCATCATGTCTCATAAGTGCTCTCTCAAACTCCTCTGGAAGATCCTTGTGTAGCTCATATAGGTATGTACCAACAAAGTATGGAGCGAATATATCTGAAAGATTGTGGAGAACTAGGACAGGGTCATTTTTATCTAATCGCCTTATCTCCTCGAAATTGAGTAGATTATAAAGAACTTCTTTCTCGGTTAGATTTAAGGGTATTTTAGGGAAATTTCCTCTCTCGACCATAGCTAGGATCTCGGCCAATGGATAGTAGCTTTCCATCTCTAAATATCGCATTGCGTCTAGGTTCTCGAGAAACACTCTCAGGCCGCATAGTGCTTCTTCCCATTCTTCTAAGCGTGAAGCTATCCAGCGTGATATATATTGTGAGAATGGCCTATCTAAGAAATTGATTCTGTTAAGGCGTGCTATCACATAAAGGCCTATAGGTGTTATCCTGAGCTCCATATTTCTTTTCTCGACGAACCATAGGTCGGTGAGGAGTTTAAGGTAACGGTAGAGTATGCGGCGTACTATTTCAGGGTCTTCTCCAGTGTAACCTGCGATTATCTGAGCTAGGTTCCTCATGTTGCGGGATCCGCAGGCTGTGAGGGTATACATTATCTGGGCGAGTCGAGCGGCTCTGTTGAACCTTCGTTTTCTGGTTCCATACTTCTGTCTGAGCTGTTCCAACTCTTCTGGGCTGGGTGGTTGGCAGTGTGACTTTTGCATGTTCATTTGTACACATGTCATGGTTATCTGGCCTCTCTTAGTCACATAGCTACTTATTAGATGTCACAGTATTAAATATCTTAGGGGTGGCCTTATATGGTTGCTGAATCTAGTCCTAGGGAAGTTCCCTTAACTCGTTTGCCTGTTGGGTCTAGGAAGGTGGGCAAGATTAACAATGATCCGATAATCTATCTAGGCAAGGATTTCAGGTGGCTTATCGGTAAGCGGGTGTATGTTGAGATCATAGTCAGAGGATGAGGTTCATACTTTTTGTGGAGAGGTGAGGAATGGAGTGGGGAGCACGGCTCAATGCATAAAAGATTATCGAGCCTATATCCCTGTTTCTTCTTATCGTGTAGGAAAATTAATTAAAACTGGGGGCAATAGAGGCTACTGTCAGGCTTTATCCCTTGGTCTAGGCCTTGTCCTAGAGTACTTTAGGATTCTAAGAAGGAATGGTAGGGGGTCACCAGCATACATTACAATATCGAAGATAGTTAAGACTCTGGGCGTTGAAGACACGCGCAGGAAACGGACCATAATTGGCTGGGCTCTAAACTATCTGGCCAAACTCGGATATATGGAGAGATGGAGTAATGGAAGCAATAAGACGTACCACGTTACTGACAAGCTCTTCGAACACTTCCAGAACTATCCTTGCCTCACAGACTGCACCGCAGACGGCTCACTCTGCGGCCTAATCGCGACCAACGAGTGCCCGTTTCTCGTGGGGGTGGTGAACGATGAGTAGTCTTCTCCCCGTAGTAGAGGTCGAGCAGGTAAAGCTTGATGAGAGGGAGATCGTCCTCTCCCTCGGGATAGACAGGCAGATCTTAGCACTAGTCGGGGTCAAGAGGAAGAGGCGGAACAGCAGGAAGGTTAAGATCTACGTGCACCTGCTCAACAGTGGAGAAACATTTGCATACGAGTGCCTGCCTGGAAAGACTGACTCCTGCTTCAGGGATTCTATTGAGGAACCACTAACCCATGCAGGTCTAAGCGCTGCGGTGGATACTATAGCAAGAGTTCTTGGAGAGCTAGTTAATGAATGGGACGAGAGGGTAGAGGCCGAGAGGCTGACTAGGCTAGGAGAAGCTCTGACGCAGCAGTACAAGCCCCTCTTCACTATACCCAGCGGGGACGGGTTCCTCGAGGTTCTTGCTAGTGACGGTTTCGAACTGCCAGAGCACGGGGCCTTCATAGATCTCGGAGACTGCGTAGCAATAGCAGAGACAACCTACGCCTACGTTAGAGACAGCCGAGCAGAAAGCGGACTAGCAAGAATAGAGCCTGTAGGCCTTATAGCAATCTACACCCGCAGTGGAGAAGGCTTAAGGCTTAGCGAAGTAAAGCCTTTTGCACCTAAGCGAGATCATGCAATAACTGTCTGCGGCCGTCCTGTTAGGGTTAAGAGGGCCGCTGCAGCCGTTGTAGTCGGCTCTACTACGTTCGCAGATGCGAAAGTCTTTGAGGCCGTACTTGAAATGGGTGACTCGGCTCTAAAGGGGATCAGTTGGCCCTCTGTAGCTAGTGAAATACTAGATAGGCTTAGAGAAAGTGTCTACTTGAAGGATGAGAGGAAATACTATGTTTTAGCATCTTACGTTCTCATGACATACTTCCATGATGTATTCACAGCGATACCCTTCCTCTGGCTATACGGGCCTTACGGTAGCGGTAAGACGAGAACAAATGTGACGATTACGTATATGAGTAGAAGAGGTGTGATTATCCTACAGCATCAGCCAGCCTGTATAGGCTGGCTGATGCTGTAGGGGCGACGATAGGAATAGATGAGAGCGCCCTGAAGGGAAACCAGCCCCTAATACTTGCAGGGTCTTACAAAAGGGGGCTTTCAATACCAAGGGCAGAGCCCACAAAGCACGGCATACTGCTCAAGCTCTTTGACTCAGTAGTTCCACGCATATTCTCGTTCAAAGACCTGCCAAAGGAAGACTACTTGCTGCAAAGGATCATAGGCGTCTTGATGGAGAAGGGTATTCCTAAGAGGAAGGAAGACCCCTGCCGAGCGACTATAGAGATCTAAGGAATAAGCTATACATGCTCAGGCTACTAGGCTTGCCGCAGATCCTAGACGCTAAGAAGAGGGCTGCCGAAATCCTAGATCGCTGCATGGTGCAGGGCAGGGAAAGGGAGATATGGTGGCCTCTCCTAACAGCTGCCTTACTAGGTGGCTTTGAGGCTCCAGTCTTAGACTATATCGCCGAGGATCTTGAGAAGAGGGCCTCACGAGAAGACATCTATATAGAGGAGAAAACAGTGCTTGCAGCAATAGAAAGCACGCTCACACGGATCAAAGACCTTGACGGCAGAGAGTACGAGATAGCAATGTTCACTGCTAGCGATCTCCAACGCATAATAGTACACAGAATCCTCGAGGAAGAGAACTGCCTAGAGGTCGAGGGCCAGGATACTGCTGAGAAGGAAACCGTTAAGCCCGAATGCAGGAGAAGAGCAGAGGAGATTAGAAGGAAATGGAACCCGCAGAAGATAGGCAAGGTTCTAGAAAGGCTAGGCTTCAACGCCTACAGGAAGGCAGAGGGTAAAGGGGCAAGCAAGAGAAGATACTACAATATACCAGAAGAAGTATTCTGGGAGAAGGCAGGCCTATACGAATACACTAGAGAAGGGTCGGCAGAGTCGGTCAAGTCGGTCAAGTGTTTGAGGAATATACACAGAAAAAATGAATCTACGGGCCAGACTTCTAACAATGATCTAGAGAATGACAAGAACTATGGGAAGAAAAAACACGTAATAAGTAGTATATCCCCTGGAAACTTGACCGACTCGACCGACTTGACCGACCATAGGGGGTTAGAGGGGTTCTTCGATGACTCCTAGGTCGGTCAAGTTGCAGAGCAGTATGGCCGACTCGAGACGGGACTTGACCGACCCTGGCAGTCTCGAGGAGTTCTACAGGAAGTGGCTGGCCACACACCTAGGGCTCAACTGGTTCGTTGAGATAGCGCACAGCGGCCCTGACAACAGGGAGTTTACTAGGAACCTCTTTCATCTCCCCGAGACGGGAGCTGGTCTAATCCTGGGGGTTAGAAGGGAAAGGAATGTGATGGCCTCTTCTGCGAGGTTTCCCGAGCCTGTAGCTGATAGGTCTCAGGCTAGGTATCCAGTGCTAACACTTGACTTCGACTGCGAGGAAGACCCTTGGAGTGCTGTAGGGGAAGCCCTAAGGATTGCAAGGGCCCTGAAGCAGGACTATGGGGCTGACAGTGTAATCGTGAGAAGCGGGTACAAAGGGGCCCACCTGCATATACCGCTGAAGAGTCTAGCTACTCATGAAGAGCTCAGAGTTATAGGTGAGCGCGTTATAGAGATGTTCAAGCCTAGGGGGTGTAGGGGGAAGCCGATAGTAGACACTAGTAGCTTCAGTGACTATAGGCATCTGATCCGAGTCCCCCATACCTTTAATATTAGAGGGAGAGGGAGAAGGCTGGCATTACTCCTCGACTATAGGTTGAACAGGGTGGATCCGAGGGATTTCGAGTGGGGCGAACCTCTGGATCCTCGCTCTCTAGGCATAGTTCTGGTAAGGGTGGTTATACCCCTCATTAAGAGGCCCCATGCGAGACGCTCAAGACCGAAATGGGGCTGGATTGAGAAGATCCTAGAGAACGGTCTTCCTGACGGTAGGAAGAGGTTCATTCTCTATGTGGCCTCGAGATACCTGGTGAACGTTAAGGGGTTAGGCATAGAAGAGGCCCTAGAAGAGCTGCAACAGTTTCTAGATGCTAGCTGTGAGAGACATAGTAATTGCTCCAGGATTTACACTAGTTGGCTTAGGAGTGTTCTAAGAGCTGTAAGGGAGAAGCGGCTATACCCACCAGGCTTATCTAGGCTCAGGGAGAAGGATCCAGAACTCTACACCTTGATAAATACTATGGTTTCCACGCATACCGTAACAAGGCGATTGGTCAAGCTCCCCGAGCCTGTTAGAAGTTTCCTCGAGGAGACTGGTCAGGAGACATTTACCTATCAGGACCTCAAGGAATGGCTTGAGACCAAGAAGGGCAAGGTGACAAGCGAGGAATGGAGCCGTTACACGAGGCTTCTAAGGAAACTGGCCGAGGAAGGGCTCCTGGGCAGAATGTTCCTTGTAGAAGGGAAATGGAAGGACTATGGGCCAGGTCCAGTAGAAAAACCGCCATCGAGAAAAGTAAAATTTTACGTTGTCGGGGAGAAAAACACTGTCGCCTAGACACGCTCTCCTCTAACCACAAGGCTCTTCTCAGGAAGTATACTGACCAGATCGACTTCGAGTTCCGATAACTCTGCCTCGACATCATTCAGAGTCCTCTTAATAGCCCGCCTAACATGCTCAGGCAGATCATCCCAATACTTTCTAGCTAGATCATTCAAGGCCAGCCAAACACCTCGAAGCTCCCAATAATACACGGCGCGCAGATCCTCGACATCCAACAGCCACACAAGACTACCATGCACCATATTACATCACCTCATCTCTTACTTAGCTTAGCTAAGCTCACTTAGTAATACTAACTAGGTAAGCCTAATAAGCTTTGCTCTCACAGTATCTAAGCTAGGTGAGAGGTCTTGGTGAAGAGGGTTCACGTTATCTTTGATAATGACGAGTTCGAAGAGCTGAAGAAGCGCAAGGACAGGTTGGGCCTATCTTGGACTGATGTTATTAAAAAAGGAATAGAATGTTTAGAGAAAATAAATAGGGGGGACGATTATGAATCCTAACAATCAATGTCTACATATCTCAATGAACGATTTTGCTTATTATTCTTGGGTATTAACACAAAAGAGAAAGGCGTGTAACCAAAAACTCCTTGAATATGTAAAAAAAGTATACTCCGAGGGTGTGGAATATCTTAAAGAGTCTAGGAAAGTGCTTTTTAGAAACGGGATGGGCACCGAGCTGCTGTATATTGAACAAGTAGAAGGTCTTTATATGGAAATGCTAAGAAATTACTGTTTAGAGTCTTATCTTTCAGCAATAATCATATCTAGAATTATAACAGAATATCTTATTGATAGTATTTTTTCTATTTCTCTGCCAAAAAACTGTATGAAACATTGTTCCAATACTAAAATAGGTCAAAAAATGGAATATATTGGAAAAATATATAAAAATAAGGCAGAAAAATTTTTAAACACTATACACGAGGTAAGAGAGTTAGTAAATAACTATCTGCATCAAGTTGAAAAACAAGGAAAAATAGTACCTAAAAGAGAAGATATAGTAAATAAAATCGAAGAAATTTTACGCAGTCCTACTGAAGCGGAAACTAATAAGCTTCTACAACAGCTAACGCCTTGCGTACCGTCTAGTAAAGAAGTTAAATATTTATTAGATAAAATAAATATATTATTTAAAAGTTATAACAGTATAATAAAATTTATTCTAGAAAATTAAATATATTTAGATTAACATTTTGTTGTTAAAAAGGATGGCAGTCTTAGGAGATGCCAGGAACCTTATCCACACCCCCAGGTACCCTACACACCATTAGACAAAATCTTCCAAGGTATACTAAGAGGCTCTAGCTTGTAGTGCCTCACTAGTGCTCCGACCTGCTGATTATCTAGTTGCATAATGATAATGACGTCGAGCACTTGATCGCTATATCGCCTCAATAGCTTAAGCAGCTTTCTATTAGGTTTGGCTCTGAAAACCTTGATACTGCTACTGGCCATGCCTATTCCCGCTTTAGCTGGTGTTTTCCCATACCCTCTCCCCCTCTCAAGGGTTTATTAAAACCTTATTTATCAATGTAGAGTGGTTCTTTAATGTAGAAAAACTTCCTAGTATTCCTTGTAAAGAGGGTAGAGAGTTCAACGGGTTACTCTTTACTCCTTACTCTCAAACCCTTCCGTATATCCCTATATTATAGTGGTGTTTTTAGGTAGCCATTTGCTTAGGAGTTCTAGGAATCTGATCCCATTTTCTATCTCTCCACTATCTCCCATGGATTCTCCCGTGATTCTATAGGCATCACACTCCTTGTCCTCAAGATATGTCTTGACTGGCTTTACACCGCTAGATGCTAGACTCCTCAGGATGCCTAGGAGTCTGCGCCATCCCTCGGGGTCGCGTAGGCTGAAGGTGACGCCTTGGAACACGCATATCTCCCTTAGGCCTCGATGGTAGGCAGCTACTATCTCGGGATAGCCTTCCCCTAGCAAGACCTCTAATGCGTGGTCGTTGAAGTAAGGCGGTCCCTGATCACTTCCTATGAAGTATTTGTAGTCTCCACTGTCGTACCACTCCTTATCCCAGTCGTCGTAGAGGACTAGGATCACCTTGTCTTCTCTCACAACATAATATAGGGTCTCGGCCTCGTCTGGGCTTCTAGGCGTGAAATCTGTGGCTACTAGTCTTAGAAAGGCTTGTGGCCTAGCCTGAAATATTTTGAAGGCCTGTTCAGGATTCACCCTAGCATAACGTAATAGGGTCTTTGGCTCGTTGCTCAGAATATAGGCTACCTCGTATAGTGGGATCTTTACCCTGTGGAGTCCCTCTAGCCAGCCCCTTATGAGATCCTCTACAACACTGCTTACTGGTGGAATGCTTGCCCGTCTACCCTTGAATCGCCTGCCTACTTCCTTTTTGAACCGCTGCCATAGACGTGGATCTACGAGTATAGAGGTCTTGGTCTTCTCCAAGAGGATACACCGTGAAGATGAATACATAGCGCATGGTTATAGGAACTGGCACTTCTCAAGAAGCACTCCTAGGACCTGGGATAAACAGCTTCAAGGACTTTTTGAAGCCGTAAACCATGATTTTTTGAAGCCGTCCTGCCTTATAATTGGAGTCGGGTGCGTATTACCGTGTCTTACGATGTATTAGAGTGCTTGGAGTATAAGGCTTCAAAAACGGGCTTCAAAATGTATGTGTTCATAAAAACAGTTAGACAAAACGGTAAAACATACAGGTATCTTGTAATAGAAGAATACGATCCCAGAACAAAACGCAAAAAGGTCCTACTACACCTAAGCCTCAGGAAAATCCTCGAACACTTCAAGAATGAAGTGGATGATAAGGCGACAGCCTTATGGTGCGGGGGGTGGGATTCGAACCCACGCAGGCCTACGCCAACGGGTCTTAAGCCCGCCCCCTTTGACCGGGCTCGGGCACCCCCGCACCCGTTGAAAACCACTCCTATAGAAGAAAATTCCTACTAGGCCTAGATATTTCTTTCCAAGGAAACATAGCGTTAAACGACCATATACTTTACTGGCTTGGCTCGCAATAAACTCAAAATAATAGGCTTAGACGATAGAAGTAATTATAGTACTCTGTGTATCGATTACTATCTTAGGTGTGCTTATGTTGTCGATACACATGCTATGCGACGAATACAGGAAAGTAGCCCATAGACTTCTCTCAGAAGCCGCAACCGATATAGATAAGAAAAATCTGATTCCTTCAGAGATCCTCAATGATTTAAGAAACGAGGGATTCTTTAGTCCAGGCAAAAGCGATCTTGCCGATTTCTTATGTAGAGTCCGCTCCCTCGCATTCTATTCGCCCGGAGTAGCCCACTCTGTTCTGGTCAACGCTTCTGCATGGCTGGCGGCTGGACGACCGGAGGAAGAAGGCATCTATGCTCTAAGCGTTACAGAGCCTGGAGGAGGAACAGATATTCGATCTTCACTAAAGACAAGCGCGCACGAGAACGAGTCTGATATATTTATAACTGGAGAAAAAATCTTTACCAGTAACGCTCCCTATGCCGACTACTTCGTCGTACTAGCCCTCGGCTCCGGCGGACCCACACTCTACATGGTTCCCAGAAGTGAAAACATAACATATAGCCTCCTAGAAGTATCCGGGCTTAGAGGCACGGGAGCGTCAATAGTGAGATATCGTAATGCACGAGGCAAACGAATAGGTGTCCCAGGCAAAGGTCTAAAAGAGTCCCTATCAGGCATAAACCTGGGTCGTCTAGGATATGCAGCGATCGCGCTCGGTATCGCGGACTCGGCTCTTTCAATCATTGTAAAAACAGGGGCCTCTAAGACAATATTCGGGAAACAACTAATAGATTACCAAGGAATTAAATGGAGGATTGCAAGCATATACTCTAGAATCACTCTCCTAGAAACACTAGTCTCAGATCTAGCCGAGAAAGGTAAAGACAATTGGATTATCGACCCCACAAAGGCCTCCATAGCAAAGAATGAGGGCGCCAGACTAGCCCAAGACGCTGCCTGGGCAGCATCCCAGATCCTAGGAGGAAGAGGACTGGAGTTATGGAGTGTAACCGAGCGGATGCAGAGAGATGCACGAGCCTTGGATATAGGTGAAGGAGCTAGAGAGGTCCTACTCGACTTCATAGCCTCAAAAGCCGTCAAAGCCCATTCCTCCCTATAAACCCTCAAATACTAGGATTAAATAACTCGATCAACCTCTTGAATATCTCGAGCTGATAAAAATGGCCTCAAACAAAGCAATTATCGCACTAGTCATAGTACTATTAGTAGCTGCGGCCGGTTACTATGGATACAACCTGTATAGAGGAAACGAGGGCGGAGAACAGCAGGCCCCGAGCGTTCAAACCGAAACTGCCGTTCTACCCCTTGGGCCAGGAAGCCGTATTACAATAAACTCGACTATGTACTTTGAAGAAGGAAACCTATCTTCAAACCTTACAATCATAATTAACCAGGAGGAAGAATGGCCTCTTCTCAACGTGTCCATTGTGGGGAACCAGACGCAGAACTCTCTCATGTCGTACGCGAACTTAATGGTACCAGCCGACGAACTTGGCCAAGAAACTATAAGTCTCCCTCTAGCAATTCCCATTATAGGAGAAGGACTCTGTATAAACCTAGACTTGATCTCTTCGAATGAGACAAGCTACGTTTATTCGGCCAATATAACTATCGGGCCATATAACATCTCCATAGAACACGTATATGACTCAAACGGGATACTTTACCTTGCAAAATACAGGTTATACTCATATCTACCCGAGCAAAACAAAACCCTCGACGTTCTACAGGTTTTAAAGACGGTTGACGTAGAACCGAGCAATACCTCGTATAAAGTAGAATATAATTCTACGTGGCTCTGCAGTCCCCCTATCTCGAGTGATCTAATATTCACATGGGACGCCATAATCCATCTGTCCCGGAATAAGGCAGAGATAGTCACGTTAGATACCTTGAGGGATGCAATGGATCAAGGAGCCTACGTTGCGTTCCTATTAAAATCATGCCCTCACTGCCAGCGTACGTGGCCACATCTACTAGAAGCAATAAACCAGACAGGCACAGACGTGTACGCCATAGTAATAGGTAACCTAATGGACCCAGACTATCAAGGATTCCTAAAATCCACAATGCAACTAAATGGAATAACAGGGTACCCTACAATAGCTTACTTTAAGAATGGTTTTGCAACTGATAAACTATCAGGAGAAGTAGGAACAGAAGAAATAGTAGCATTCCTTACAAAGCCTAGGTAGACATGTGCCCTTTTCCCTAGCCTAGTACAGGATCTTGCCTGCTCTGCGGGCCCTGGCCCCACTAATCCTTCTATCAGCTCCATACTCATCGACGCCGTAAGCCATAGTATCTAGGCCTGCTCTAGGCACGCCATAGAACACTGTGAAGTAGTCTCTCTTCAAGTCTTCTGTCACGAGATGAAGGTACCTCTGGGTTATCCTTATATTAGAGTGTCCAAGAAGCCTCTGTAGTGTAACTAGACTCATACCTCTTCGTAGAGCTTCTGTTGCAAATGTATGTCTTAACACGTGTGGTCTAACTTTTGATGAATCCACGCCTGCCAGCTCAGCCAGCTTCTTAAGACGTTTATAGACAGCTTGATACGATAGTGGTATGAGAAAGTCTCTGGGCCTTAGGCGCATCATATCGATATATGTCTCCAGAATAGTCCTTGTACGGGGCCCGAAAAAGACTATCCTCTCCTTACCATACTTTCCCTTTATCCGTATAGATGCGTCTCTGAAATCAACATCTGCTACCCGAACACTTAGTAACTCGCCGATTCTCATACCTGTTTCTGCTAAAAGGACTACTATTAAGAGATCGAGTATATCCCTCGAGGCACCAATTAACCTCTCTAACTCGTCTTCCCTTAGAACTGTGTCTAGCGAGCCCTCATCCCTCCTCGGCACAGGTAGATCCGCTGAGACCCCTATCCATGAAAGAAACCTTCTAACAAATAACGAGTAATAATGTATGGTGTTCTCCTTCTTTCCACCTCTTGGCCTTCTAGGCCCTTCTTCTCGAAGCCTAGACAGCCATAATAGATAATCCTCAACACCAATATCTGAGACTCTCCTGTCTTCTCCTATCCTAGCTAGAAAATCGTTTAGCGCTGCCCTATAGACTTTCACAGTTTTACTACTGGCTCCCGCCACTAATAGCTCTCTTAGAAACCTCTCCACGGCGTCTCTTAACGTGTATTTCTCAATATTTCTTGGAGGAGGCGGGAGCCTTATCCTTACCACTACTCATACACCCTCCACTATAATTCTTTAGTTTATTATATCCCGTCGCTTAATGGTGAAGAGCGAGTGATACTGGGGAAACACCGTCGTTTGGCCCCAATAGGGAAGTGAGCAGAGGTGAATAGTAGAGAGGAACTATGGAGCGAGGTTGTCGCGTCAATTGAGGATTTAGCGGTGCATGGATGCTATGAGAAAGTAAACAAATACATGAGCCTCAATACTGTCAATAAGCTGCGTGTAAAAACAATACGGCTCCTCGGAGACAGCCAGCGTGTCCTCGACGCAGGTTGTGGACCCGGTACCTCCTCCGTATTGATTGCCAAGATGAAGCCCCATGCAATGCTCTATCTCTTGGATCCTTCTCTTAAAATGTTGAATATAGCTGTTAAGACGTTGACTCAGACAGTGAATAGTATAGATGTACGCCCGCTTGTAGGCAGGTTCGAAAGAATCCCTCTAAGAGATAACGAGGTAGACGGTATAACTGCGATGTTCAGCTTTAGAGACGCGCTTGACTTTGAGGAGGCGGTTGCCGAGTTTGCCCGGGTTCTAGGAGAAAACGGTAAACTGGCTATTCTCGATATCTATAGGCCTAGAAGACTCGGAAGAATAATAGTCGGGCTCTATTTTAGGATAATTGTTCCAATAGCGGTGATGCTGAGCAGGTGCGCTGCTAGGATCACTAAGTACACTGACTTCCTTGAAACAATTAATGTTATGCTTACAAAGGAGGAATTAGAGGACTTGCTATCTAAGTACTTTGAAAAAATTGTTACTTACAATATAGCTCCTGGACTTGCTATCTTCTATGCTGAATCGCCTAAGCCTTAAGATGTTCTTTGAGTTTCTCTATAGCTGTTCTGACTTCTTCGACTGATTCAGGATTATCCATTACTTCTGTCTTGAACCTGGTTTCTCCCCTGAATAGTGCTTTTATTATTCTCCGCATTATTTTTCCACTTCTCGTCCTTGGAAGATCTCTGACAGGAATTATCGAGTAGGGTGTGAAGGGCTTGCCAAGGCTATTGGCTACCCTCCGTTTTAGTTCTTCCTCGAGTCCCGGCGAGAATTCTTTCCTTGGAATGACGAAGCATGAGACGACCTCTCCCTTCACGGGGTGGGGGATACCTATGCAGGCCGACTCTACTATTTCTGGATGATCGTTTAGTATTGCTTCGATCTCTGCCGGACCTATCCTTTTCCCTGCGACCTTGATAACGTCGTCTGCACGTCCCAGAATAAACCAGTAACCGTCCTCGTCAATATACGCGAGGTCCCCATGATACCATACTCCCGGGAACCTAGACCAATAAGTCCTAATATACCTCTCGGGGTCTTTCCATAGCCCCCGCGTCATGCTCGGAGAAGGCTTCTTTACGACAAGGTAGCCTGGCGATCCTCGTACTGGCTCTCCTGTATCGTCGAAAACGTCTGCATCCATGCCTAGTCCAGGCCCCCATAACGTACTCGGCTTAAGGTCTACGACGGGGCTTGGCAAGAGTATGCATCCGAATATCTCAGTTCCCCCGCTTAGGTTAATCATTGGCGCCTTGTCTCCGCCTACCTTTTCTACAACCCAGATCCATGTATCCGGATCTATAGGTTCCCCAGTGTTGCCCAGTATCCTTATCGACTCGACGTCGTTATTCTCAGAGGGCTCAGGCGTCAACGTCTTCAATAACCGTGCAACGGTAGCAGCAAAGCCAAACTGTGTGACCTTGTATTTTTCTATTAGCTCCCACATCCTTGTCTTCGAAGGATAATCTATAGCGCCTTCTACTACTAGGTGTTTAGAGCCGAGGAATTGCGCACCCATAACCTGCCATGGACCCATCATCCACCCTAGATCCGTTATCCACCAGAGCCTGTCATTGCCATTGTCCCATACCGGCTTCGTGTCGAGATTATAGAAGTGTTCTTTCGCCGGCTGGATCACGGAGCCGATGTGGCTTATGACTGCTCCTTTAGGAGAACCCGTCGTTCCACTTGTGAAGAGTAGGAGGGCAGGATGCTCCGGGTCTAGCTCCTCTGGTTCCCGAGAAGCTCTTTTTCCTCGTATCGTATCGTCATATGTTATTATCCTGTCATCTTCGGGCAGATCAGTTGTCTTTCCTCTACGCGCCACGATAATGTATTCGGATATGCGTCCCGAGATCTCATCGGCCTTTAGTGCTCTATCAAGTAGCGTTATCTTTTTGCCCCGTCTAAAATAATAGTCGCCTGTAAAAAGAATCCTTGCATTCGATGACTTAATACGCTCTGCGACTGCTCCAGGCGCGAAGCCGGAGAATATAGGGCTCGCGATAGCCCCTATCCTCATTGCAGAAAGCATTGCTATGATGGATTCAGGGCCCATAGGGGCATAGATTGCTATAACATCGCCTGGTTTAATCCCAACCTCATCCAGGAAATTCGAGAATCTCTGAACCTCGTCGAGAAGTTCATTATAAGTATATGTTCTCTCGGCTCCATCCTCACCTACCCATGTAAAAGCCTCCCTATTACCGTAACCCATAGTAACTATCCTGTCGAGGACATTATATGACGCGTTAAACAATGCTCCTCGATACCATTTGGCCCATTCTGGCCCTTGCGAAAGATCTACTGTCTCTCTCGGAGGCCTAAACCACTCTATTCCCAGAAAGTCCGGCAACGATCCCCAGAACCATCGATGATCTCTTGTAGTTTTTCTAACGAGATCGTGATAGTTCGAATAACCAAGCTTCTCCATTAACGCAGATACGTTCGCGTTTTGAACTACTTCTCTCGGAGGTCTCCATATTTTCAAGCCGTAGAACCCCCAGGATACTTATATCAAGGACGATTATAGTGTAATAATACTCGACAAATAATAGTTTTTATAATAGGGTTACACAGATCCCACTGTCCAATAGCCTAATTCTAAGAGATTAACTATGGAGAAACCTTATCACTATAGAAACCGACTCCTTCAACATAGGCCATGATGAGTGGTGACGGCAGCGAGGAATCTCCTGCCGTGTTCCGATGTGCTGATGTCACCCTCGCTGAGCCCTCATATAGCGGCTAAGTTTATTTTACGAGGCTACTAATTCACTCTCTGGAACGTGAGGGAGCCCCCGTGGAGAAAAACCATATCGACTTTGCCTACGAGCAAGACCTAGTGGTTAGACCAGATTCAAGAGTACCTATACTTGACAGAGAGTTCGGCCATTATACAGGAGCCGGCGTCCCTCTTTTCAGCATAGGCGGTGGATACTATAGGTACACACTGATAGACATCCTTGCTAGGTTCCATGCCAGAAGAGGATACCATATAGTGGAAACACCCATAATAGCCAGCAGCAGCCTCTACAAGTTATCGGGCCACCTCGACTTCTACCGACAAAACATGTATCTCTTCAAAATAGAAGACCACGACTTCGCAATAAAACCGATGAACTGCCCCTACCATATACTACTATTCATGCACGAGCTCGCAAGACACCGTAACAAGGTAAGGCTCCCATTCAAGATATTCGAAGCAGGAAGAGTACACCGCTACGAGCCAAGCGGCAGTCTCTATGGCCTTTTACGAGTACGAGGATTTACACAAGACGACGCCCACATAATAACACCCGAAGAAAACGCGGTAGAGTCAGTCTACAACGTTTTCGAAGAAATGAGGGAGCTAATGGAAAAACTCTTCCATCTCAACGTCTCAGGCGAAACAGTCTACCTACGACTAAGCCTCTCAGACAGAGAACTAATAGGAAAAGACTTCATGGGCACCCACGAGGAATGGAGCAAAGCCGAAAGCATCCTAGAGCAAGCAGCCAAGATAATAAGCGAAAAATACAATATAACATACTATAAGGAAGAAGGAGAAGCCGCATTCTACGGGCCTAAAATAGACATTGTAATGAAGATCCGTGAAGGAGAAACCGAAAAAGAATGGCAGCTAGGAACCATACAGTTCGACTTTAATCTTCCCAGGAGATTCCGCCTATACGATCTCGTCAAGGAAGTCTACGGTTATGATACAGTGTTCATTATTCATAGAGCCCTCATGGGGTCTCTCGAGAGGTTCCTAGGTGTATACCTGGACTACTACAAGGGTAGACTACCATTCACACTAGCACCTGTGCAGTTCGCGATATTAGCGATAAGAAAAGGCACAGATATTGACTCAGAAATAGAATCCTTAGCATACCGGATAAAACAAGAACTTATAGATAAAGGATTCAGGGCAGGTGTTGTACTGGCATCAAAGACTGGGCTCTCAAAGGATGTAAGACGATTAGAATCGACAGTGAAACCCTCCGTACTCGTCTATCTCGGCGAAAAAGAGATTCAGACCAAGACACTCATGGCTAGACCATACCTACACTCAGAACGAAAGAGAAGCAGCATAAAGATCCCGTTGGATCCAGAGTATCCTGCAAAACACGTAATAGAGCTAGGAAACAAGCTGGAGTCGGCTGTAAGGGAACTAGTAGGTTATGCTCCGAGAATACCGGGAGACATGGAATATATGTTATAATCCCTGGAGGCCATCGGAAGAGGCCCTCCCACATCCTATTTAGACAGCTTCTCTATTCTTTTACTAGTGATAGACCACAGAGAATCTCCAGAACACTCTTCTAATATCTCGACATCGCCTCCACAGATTTCGATAATACTCAAAGAGGCCTTCCTTACCTGCTCTGGCGGGCCTACTATTATTACCTTTTCAACGCGGTCGATTTCCTGTACTACGTCTGCTACTTGACGTAGCCCAAGGAGATTAGCAATAAATCTTAGATTACGGTTTTTTATCCGGTCATTTAGTAGCTCGTCCTCTATTGTATACGTGTATGCTAGTGCTATAGAACATATTGTTAAATTCTGTAACAGACGAGATGGTATGCCTGCAATGACTAGATCGCCTATAGAAACACATTTCTTAACGAATTCCTCGGGATCATAGCTACTCTTTAACGAGAGTACCTCGACTCCTATTTCTATTCCCATTAAATCGAGTCTTTTCAAGGCCTCTTGCACCGGCATTCCCTAAAATATTTCGTGTTATGTTATTCTTCCTCTATCAATCTTCGATATTCGTTTCTCTCCCACGGGAACACTATCCAGTTTTCTGTTACCTCGGCATAATAGTCTGGCACTAGGTTAGTCCATGGCTTAATATAGAGGGTGACTGTTTTCACTTCTTTGGGCATATGGAATCCCACTGCCTCCATAGCTAACTGTAGGGTAAGTCCTGTATCACTTATATCGTCTACTAGCAACACTTTCTTCTCTGTTATATCTAGGACAAGTGGTTGTCTTAGATATGGCCTCTCTCCTCGTAACCCTATCGTCTTGTATAGTTTGATTTCCATTACTCCTATATCATCCACTCCGAGCTCGTCTGCTAACAGGCGAGCCGGTACAAGTCCTCCTCGCAGGATTCCTACAATCACGTCTGGTTGATAACCACTATTCCTTATCTTTTCGGCTATTTTCCTCGTGTAGAGATCTATTTTTTCCCATGATATTTGTTCTATTTCTATTCTCTCAGATTTCCCGCCATGATTTACTGGGAGGATTACTATTTCCTTGGGTACATAGTTTTTATCTACTAATCGTATGTCTTTACCGTCTACGAAGATTATGTATCCGGGTTTTCCCTCCACGTTTTCGACATCTATAATATCTCTTAGCCCCGGATATCTTTCGGCTAGTTCTCTAAACAACTTCTCTAGACTCATATCTTCTAACTCAAGGACGTCTTTTCCTACAATTTCTTGTAGACTCGCTAGTAGCTTTACTTTTGGCATTATACCCCTCCAGGAGGCCTAGTCGTCTGCCTCTCACGGAGTATATTAGGAGTTCCATGTGTAATAACATGAATATTATAATTAATAAAATTACCTGGATGCCTTCTTTGCCCGTTTTGCCTCTGCATTAATCAAATGCGTTATATATCCTGCTATCTGGTTGCGGATTTTCTTGCTTCTTAATTCTAGTAGTGCCGATACTACCCTCTTGTTATGCTCGAAGTCTCCCTTAAAGAGATCAGGGTATTTTTCGAGTAGTTTTCTGGCTGTTCTTTTTACCAGGGTTGTCCTTACTTTGCCCATCACTACCTCACCCTGTGGGTTGTGAACATGTTGCAGGTTTAAAACTTACAGGTTGGTAGCTGATTATTATTCGCCGAAACTTTTATATAGAAGTAATCTTACCTTAGAGATTGGAGAACGATAAAAGGATAAGGTGACAAGACATGGCGGCACTACCCTTAGAATCAATGGGAGTACCAGTTATAATACTCAAAGAAGGTACCTCCCGCTCCTACGGAAAAGAAGCAGTTCGCTCGAACATAATGGCTGTAAGAGCCATCGCAGAAATCCTCAAGACCACTTATGGTCCCAAAGGAATGGACAAGATGCTAGTAGACAGCCTAGGAGACATCACAATAACAAACGATGGAGCAACAATCCTCGACAAACTAGACCTACAACATCCAGCAGGAAAAATGCTCGTACAAATCGCTAAGGGACAAGATGAGGAGGCAGGAGACGGAACAAAGACATCTGTAATATTCGCAGGAGAACTACTCAAAGAAGGAGAAAAACTACTCAACAACAACATACATCCCACGATAATAGTCGAGGGATACAAGAAAGCACTAGAAAAGGCACTAGAGATCCTATATGAGATAGGAAAACCAATCAGCATAGACGATTATGAGACCTTAAAGAAGATAGCACTAACAAGCCTAAACAGTAAAGCAGTAGGCGAAGCAGCAGACTACTTCGCAGACATCGCAGTAGAAGCAATAAAGACCATAGTAGAGAAGAGAGGAGACAAATACTACGTAGACCTGAACAACGTACAGATAATCAAGAAGCATGGTGGAAGCCTAAGAGACACAAAGCTAATCAAGGGAATAGTCATCGACAAGGAAGTAGTACATCCAGACATGCCTAGAAGAGTAGAAAACGCAAAGATCGCGGTCCTAGACACACCACTAGAAATAGAAAAACCCGAAATAGACCTAGAAGTAAGCATTACAAGCCCAGACCTAGTAAAACGACTACTAGAGAAACAAGAGAAGATACTAGCAGAGAAAGTAGAAAAAATTGCAAGTGTTGGTGCTAATGTTGTTGTGACTCAGAAGGGTATTGATGAGGTTGCGCAGCATTTCCTTGCTAAGAGGGGTATTCTTGCTGTTAGGAGGGTTAAGAGGAGTGATATTGAGAAGATTGCTAAGGCCACCGGAGCAAAAATAATAACGAACCTAGACGACCTAACCGAGGAAGACCTGGGCTATGCTGAGCTTGTTGAGGAGAGAAAAGTCGGAGAAGACAAAATGATATTCATCGAGGGAGCAAAGAACCCCAAGAGCGTAACAATACTCATAAGAGGAGGCTTCGAGAGACTCGTAGAAGAAGCCGACAGAGCACTCCATGACGCTCTAAGCGCAGTAGCAGACGCCGTAATCGACGGCAAGATCGTAGCAGGCGGAGGAGCCACCGAGGCAGAACTAGCAAAGAGGCTAAGAGAATATGCTAAGACTGTACCAGGCAAGGAACAGCTAGCCATCGAGGCATGGATAAGGGCCCTTGAAGCATTACCACAGACTCTAGCATTCAACGCAGGACTAGACCCCGTAGAGATACTAATGAAGCTAAGAAGCGCCCACGAAGAAGGCAAGCTCTGGGCAGGCATAAACGTCGAAGACGGAGAAATAGTCGACATGACGGAGCTAGGAGTAATAGAGCCAGTAAGAATAAAAGCAAACGCGTTCAAAGCAGGAACCGAAGTAGCTACAATGATACTAAGAATAGACGACATAATAGCCGCAAGGAGAAGTGAAGACAAAGAAGAAAAGAAGTAACCCGCATCTCTCCCCGCTTAATTTTTCCAAAAATCCATAATCCTATAAGTTTCGAATTATTCAGATATTAGTATATTCTCGCCACATACATGATTCCAGTATAAGGGTGCTGAAACGTCTTGATAATAATCCTTACAGGAACCCCGGGAACAGGAAAAACTGTTTTAGGCAACTTGTTATCGAAAGAAATAGATTGCTCTCTGACAAGTACATCTACGCTGCTGAAAGAGCACGGCCTCACACGGACAGATCCTACAGGACGCTTCACTGAAATCGTAGACGACGAAATATCCTCTGCCGTGGAAACTCTCGTAAGAGAATCCCAAGAAGACAAATGTATTGTTCTAGAGACAATATATCCCTCACTATGGCTATCCTATAAGGATCTAGACTATGAAATCCCATTAATCATATTATTACGAGCACATCCAGTTGAGCTCTACAATAGACTAAAGACCAGGAACTGGCCAGAGCAAAAAATTATCGAAAACGCTCTCTCTGAAGCATTCAACATAATAGCTGAAGAGCTACTCGACGTCTCGCACGATGTTCTTGAAATTGATACGTCACGGAAAACTGCTATACAATCCCTTGAATTACTATACGATAAATTAGAGGAGTGGAGAACAGGTATCTCAATAGATTGGATAAGCGATCCAGACGTACAGAATCTAGTCGCCAGATGGAGTATCCGCATGGATCTCGACAAGTATAGGCTGGGGCTGTGATATACTCTGCAATACAACCGTACCGGTAGGTAGCTTGTCAAGCCTAGAAAACCAGTCTGCATCCATGCCCATCGTCTCTAGGATAAGTTTTTTGTCCTTATTCGATTTCAGTGAATGAACTATCTTTGTATTAGTATTAAGTAGGAGCCTCGAATCCATTACCGAAGGACTCTGCGTAGCATATATTATGTGTACTCCATACTTCCTCGCCTCTGAAAGTATAACCGCTAGTATATCGGAGGCCATAGAGATGTTCTGCACTTCATCCATGAAGACAAACATTAAAGGAATGTTTTCTCCCTGAGAACTATATCTTCTATATGCCTCCGTGAAAATAATCGATAACATCATTATAACGTACAACCTCCTCACGTGGAGACTCATTATGTTCGATAAATCGAGGACAATCCCTGATGCACTGTCTTTAGCTAAATCCCCTGGACAATCCCTGAAGATCCTCCTACCCTCATTTAAGACAAGCATGCCTAGTTTTCGCTGAAGCGCTCTCTTTACCTCTCTATCCCATCGAGAATCTTCAGGTAGCTCTAACACCATGCCATATAATTCGCTCAGGCTCCTAGCATTAGGCATCACCCGAGAAAGAAGATATGCTTGGGGCTCTGTGAGATCGAGTGCACGAGTCAATACCTCGAAGGCATAATCTCTACGGTCTTCACCGTTACATGAGAGTATGTCAGCAGGCAATTCTCCCGTTGACACATCAATGACTTTAAACCCTCTAGAAGCTAGTATTTTGTGTTCCCCCGTCCAATCGAAAACTAAAATCCCCGCATTGTACTGGTTAAGTAGCCGTGATGCTAGAACTCTTAGTGTAGTTGATTTACCTGATCCTGTTGACCCAAATATCCCGATATGGCCCTCAAAATCCCTGTAGTACAGGTAAACAGGTTCGAGTCGAGGAGTGTCTAATCGGTACCCAATGAATACGCGATCCTTATCATGTCCGATCTTGTTAGACCTACTAGGTATTATCCCGGCTGGGTTAGGCGATTTTACTGGACGTATACTTACTCCTTCTAGAAACGAGGCTATTGCACTCTCTATTATCTCGGACTCGATATCCTGGTCTTCCCCATTTATTATAAGATAAGTAGTTTTCGACCCGGATACAAACTCGTGTAGAATTGCATACCTATTGGAGGGCCTACTAGTGCTTCTCGATAAAAGAAATTCCTCTATTTTGGACCCTACTATTGGATCACTATATATTATCTGAAAGACCTTGGGGTTTTCACCCAACTCCTCAGCTGTACGTCTATCTCCAGGACCGGGTTTTAATGGAAGCCTTATTTTCGCTGTTATATCGGCTGTGTTTACTCTGTTCAGTGAAATCACCGCTGCTAGAAAGGCTAGTCCTATTATAAACAAGACTATGGCGCCTGGTGCCCTGAAGGCATAAGCTATAAGCGCTATTGCGATTATAGCCGGTATCAGCCTTAGTATAATAGGTGCTCTCTCTAACCAGTCCAAGGTCTTTCTCCGGTAATGATATTTCCATGATTGTATACGTGGGAGAGACTGATTGATGGACGTATTGTCGTGCAGTGGCAATTATGTGTTCTCTATAACTCATATGCTATCAAATGTGCCCAGCTACGTCTTGATTAATGCCGGCTGTTTATAGCGAATAATCTTGTTGTCCTGAGCTGGATTAAAGGGCCTCTTGCGGTTGTCTAGACCCGGGTAATGCATAAGTAGTATTTCTTGCCTGGCTCAAGCTCCTCTAAGCGAGGCTCGAACCTAAAGATAACGCCCCATACACTGAACACTGTATAGTTAGGAGCCTCTTTATGCTCCCGTTTGAGGTCCCTGACTATATATCCATGCCCGCAAAATACATAGTTCCCTAGGTTTTGCGGTTTCGAATCCCTAATCTCGAATAAGAGTTTATCGCCTTCCTTAACAGAGAATAGTTCCTCGAGGACATCGAATTTTACTCTGTAGCCCTTGGCCTTGCCCTCTGCAACCCACTGGCCTTTTATCTCGCCTTGCTTTACACCCGTCACCGTTACCGTCATTTTCTTCTTCATGGCTCCGACCCCTAATCTAAATTAACCAGTATGGCTACGGTGGTACAAGGGGATAAAAATGGTCTTTGCCAGTGACGCGGCAAGAAGGTTCACAGTCAAGCTAAACACCTTGCTCGACAAGGTGATCATCGTAAAACTAGTCAACGGGAGGACATACAAGGGTAAACTCGCGGGATTTGATCAGTCTACATTAAGTATAGCGCTTGAGGCGGCCGTCGACAACGAGAACAATAACTGGCCCATCGCTATAATATATGGGAGCACGATCTCCGAAATACTTGTTGAGGAAGGATCGATTTTCAGCGCTAAAGAATTCTCAGAATTTCTAATAAAGCACGGTGGAATACCTCCCCACCAGATAAGGGTATACGAGGATATCAACGTCGTCGAGATAGCTAGAAGCGTCAAGGTCTCGAAGGACGGAGTCGAGGGCGCCGGACCACTTGCCCACAGAGTAAACACGCTCTTCAGAGAATACATGCGGCGTAAAGGAGTCCGGGTCTAATCCCTAAACCACAAATCTCTCTTTGTCCAGTGATGGGTTTACTGAAATGTTCGAAATCAAAGACGCAGACCTAGCAGGAAGAATAGGCAAACTATATACGAAAACTAGCGTGATCGAGACCCCTGCATTTTTCCCCGTGGTTGACGTCGAAAGACAAGAAATACCTCTCAAGGAAATCAGAGAGCTAGGCTTCAACCAAGTAATAACAAACGCATACATTCTATACAAACGCTATAAAGAAAAAGTCCTAGAACAAGGTGTCCACAGCCTTCTAGGCTTCAACGGCGTGATAATGACTGACTCAGGAGCATATCAGATCCTTCAATACGGCTCCGTAGACATAACAAACAAAGAAATCATAGAGTTTGAAGGAAAAATCGGCGTAGATATAGGCGTGATCCTCGATATCCCTACAGGCGACGTCGACCGTCTCGCCGCTGAAAGAAGCGTCTCGGTTACTCTGAGAAGAGTCGAGGAGGCGCGGAGAATAATTATTGATTATCCTGAAACTCTCTGGGTTCTACCCGTCCAGGGAGGAAAATATCTTGACCTAGTCGAGTATAGTGCCGAGAAAGCATCGGGGCTCGAGGAATTCTCGATATATGGTATAGGTAGCCCGACGGTCTTCTTAGAGAAGTACGATTACCGGACAGTCCTGGAAATAGTGGTCTCCGCCAAGAAACATCTCAAACCAGGTAAACCGGTTCACCTCTTCGGCGCCGGCCATCCACTAATAATACCCTACGCTGTGGCTCTAGGAGTAGATCTCTTCGACAGTGCATCCTATATATTATACGCGAGGGATGATCGAGTATTTACTGACTTCGGTGTAGAGCGCCTAGACAGAATAACATATCTCCCCTGCAGATGTGGCGACTGCTCCGACTACAACGCTGAGAAAATAAAGAATCTTCCTAAGAAGGAGAAAATAAGGATCCTAGCGAGACATAATCTTTGTATGATAAAGTATTATCTCGACCTTACAAAACAGGCAATAAAAGAGGGGAGACTCTGGGAGCTCCTAGAATCACTAAGCAGACACCATGTACGACTATATGAGGCATTCCGGGCCATTTACGAGATGAAGGACTACTACTCGAAATATTCTCCACGTGTAAAAGGAGTAGTTCGCGGGATAAGGGCCTACGACTATTATAGCATGGGAAACCCGAGACTCTTATCTTATCATGAAAAAATACAAAACTATACTCCTCGCCTGGGAAGAGACGTGAAAAGGATTATACTAGCGCCCCTCCCGCTGGACCCCGATCATTGCCCAGAGCCCGAGGACCTGGAGAAAGGAGAGGAATATGTTCTATACTATGATCCCTTCCTAATAGTCGTACCACAAGAGCTATGTGGTGTTTATCCAACTATACACGTTCATAGACCAGATATTGATATAGATAGAGGGCATGCTGAAACCATAGCCAAGAAAATCCTAATGTTCCTAAACAATATGCCGGGGATAGACAGGTATAGCGTAATGATTCTTCAATCAAGTAATTATAGATCGCTCTCTGAGGAGCTTGAACGGTTCCTAAGACAATTATAGGAGAGGATCCTTTCGGCCCTCTCTACATATAGATTCCCTTGTGGCGGTCGCTTTCGTCCTCTCCCTCGTTCTTACCCGATAACATGGGACCGAGCATCTCCATGAGGCGTTCCCGCTCAACTTTCCATTTTTCCGCGTATTCTTCCAGTAGAGACGTATCTACCTCTACGTTGAGGATTTCTCCTGCTACTACACGTACACCCTTTAACGCCGCATTATAGTCTATTTCCTCGACTGTCGAGTACGGGAGCACTATGATTGAGGGAACCTTGTAGTGGACTGTATAGATATATAGTAGGGCTAGGGGGCCCATTACTCCTAGTCCTGTCTCCATTTCGGGAGCCTTGAGCCTAGGACCCCGATAGTATTTATTCGGCTTATGTCTATACCCGTATTCTTCCTCTCCATGCATGAATGTCTTATTCAAGCCTCCTACAAGAACCATGAACTTTGAATTAATTTCCCGTGCAAACCTGACTAGGGCCTCTACATATTCGTCCGCGATCTCCTTCTCGGGCAGCGCCCTATTCACGACGATTACTGTTTTGGGATCCTCCCTATAATAGACGTCAAAAGGCATCCCTACTCCATCTTCTTCCACTACAATGAATGGCGGATTCGGCCTCGTCAATACGTATCCTATCTTTTTTGCCTCGAGGCCGAGGGCCAAGTGTTTTGAGACGAGATAACCTACCATTCCGAATCCTCGGAATCCTGTCACAATAATAGCTTCGCTAAGCTCTTCGACTGGTACATCGAGGTTTATATCGACAAACGTTTTATCCAACTCGTCTCACCTCTTATGCCTGATCCTTACAATTTCTCCTCTATCCAAGCCATCTATCATATGCGGCGAAATCTTAACTCTTCCTACACCTATTAAATTATCGTCTCGGTCCACGATTACACACTCGTCTCCTGGCCTGAGATCCTCGTCATAAGAGACAATATCTCTAGCCAAGACGCTCCCTCTCAACTCCCTATCCCCTCTTACAATTATCCTTAGTCTCGGCGGACTAGTACCCGAGACTATGAGTTTAGCAGCTCCTAGGCCTAGGCTATACAAGTTATCGTTAGGCCTTAGTGTTAGTATCCTCTCGCCAGACTTATAGACGTTTCTTATTTTTCCCCTAGAAGTAACGTCTACTTCTATTTCATCAGGGTTTCCTAGGAGGAGGCTCGAGACATCGTCTCCGAACTGGTATGAGAGTATTGCTCTCAACTTGATTAATTCTCCTGGCAGGGGTTTTCTACGCTTCACTCCTTAGACTCCCTATGTGATAGGGTGGAGGCCCTGGAGAGTTAATAAAAATGAGTAGACATGCTAGAAGATGATATGGGCCCCCGCCCCCCTATCCTTGTTCTTAGAGGACCTAGTCCTATTCCTGACCTTCTCAACAGCGTCTAGTAAGTCTCTCATAGTTATCCTCTTTCTGCCCTGTCTTATAGCATAGAAGCCAGCCTCCGTTACTACAGCTTTGAGATCAGCACCGCTGAAGCCCTCCGTTAACTCGGCGAGCTTACCTATGTCGACGTCTTTTGAGTGCTTGGTCTTTCTGAGATGTATCTTGAGTATCGCCACTCTCGCCTTATAGTCGGGTAACGGTATCTCAATTATCCTGTCGAATCTTCCGGGCCTTAGTAGTGCTGGGTCAAGCAGATCTAGTCTGTTTGTAGCAGCTATAACTTTGACATTGGATAACGGCTCGAATCCGTCCATTTCGGCGAGAAGCTGGAGAAGGGTTCTTTGAACTTCTCTGTCACCGCTTGTCCCCAACTCTGATCTCCTTGCACCGATTCCATCGATCTCGTCTATGAATATAACGGCGGGAGCGTGTTCCCTAGCATACCTGAAGACTTCTCTCACTATCCTTGCCCCTTCCCCTATGAACTTGTTTACGAGCTCGCTTGCAACTATCCTTATGAATACGGCGTTTGATTCTCGGGCAACAGCCTTCGCGAGCAGCGTCTTTCCTGTTCCTGGAGGTCCGTGAAGTAATACGCCCTTCGGGGGCTCTATGCCGACCTCGCTGAACACCTCTGGCTTCTTGAGGGGGAGCACTACGACCTCGTAGAGTTCTCGTATTTGTTCATCTAGGCCTCCGATATCCTTGAATGTGACGTCCGGGCGCTCGACTACCTCCATTGCCTTTACCGTGGGATCGACTCTGTTCGGTAATACTTCTACTATAGTGGAGCCCCGATTATTGAGGGCCACGACCATGCCAGGTCTTAGATCCTTAGGATTAATGTTCTGAGATATCTTCACGACTAGGTTCGGGCCAGTAGTGCTCTTAACTATGGCCCTCTCGTTGTCTAGGACCTCGAGCACTGTAGCCTCTATGAATGGAGGGCTCATAAGCTTGTATATCTCTCTGCGAGTATCCTCAAGTTTTCGCTCTAGATCCATTTTCTGCTTTAGTAATGCCCGTATCCTTTCTTGTAGAATCCTTATATGGTCTTCTGGGTCAATGTACGGTGTTTCGCTTGATCGTCGTCGGCTGGCACTGCTCACTGACACGCTAAGCGTCACCGTAAAACTTATTTTTCCATGAGAGCTTAAAAGGAGGAAGGTTCTTTCTCTCCTCGATAATATCTAAGTATTTATCATGTATAACCACCGTAATCTTGTTCTAATCAATATAAAGCCTGCTGAGCCGCGAATATAAAGGAGAGAGGATGCATGGCCTTGGCACGAGGCAAGGAACAATTATACTGTGAAGTATGTGGATCACCCATACCCGGGCGGCCTTATAGGGCTCTTGTAGACGGAGTAGAGATGATACTCTGCCCCAGCTGCTATCTGAAACTAACAAGGAGTGGGAGAGCTATCCTAGTAAAACAGAGGCCAGCGAAGACAACCCAGGCCCCTAGAAGGACTAGGCCTGTCAAGAAGGTCTCCCTCGAACTATACGATATAGTGGAAGACTACTATGAAAGGATACGGGAGGCACGAGAAAGCAAGGGATGGAGCCTCAGCGTACTAGCACAGAAACTCAGGATAAGCGAATCCATGCTGAGAAAAATAGAGTCAGGGAAAATGAAGCCCTCAATAGACCTCGCTAAGAGAATCGAGAAGATCCTAAAAATACGGATACTCGAGCCCACAGAGCTAGAAGAAGAGTTCGAGGCTCCCCCACCCGGTACCCTGACTCTAGGAGACGTCGTCGTAGTCAGGAGGGATGAAGACTAACGTGGAAGAAGCCATTCTTGTAATCCCGAGAGAAAAAATAGACCAGCTCGACGAGGCATTAGCCCTCGCAGAAACAGCTGGCTACAAGATAATACGCGTGTATAAGACCAGGTACCGTAACCGGCTGGGTAAAGGCCTCATATACATGATCTCCGACGAGTTACCTGAATCAGTCACAACAATCATCTTTTACGGTAGTCCTTCCCCATCCTCGATCTTCCAGCTGATGAAGAAATCCAGAAAGCGTGTTATTGACAGAGTACAGCTCATCCTAGAGATATTCGCTAAGCACGCGGGAAGCCGAGAAGCCCAGTTGCAAATAGAGGCTGCCAGGATAAAACACGAGATACCGATAGTGAGGGAGTGGATCCGGAGAAGCAAGATGGGAGAGCTTCCCGGCTTTCTTGGCCCGGGACGATACGCTATCGACGCATATTATAGGCATCTTACAAGCAAGCTGGCTAGAATACGGAGAGAACTCGAGAAACAGCGTAGAATACGGAGTGTAAGGAGGGGGTCGCGGGAAAAGAAGGGATTTGTGCACGTATCTATTGTAGGATACGCTAGTGCTGGGAAGACAAGCTTATTCAACGTGTTGACGGGAGAGTCGAAGCCTGTTGGGAGGGAATATTTCACGACGCTTCATACAAAGCATAAAAGAGTAAACTACAATGGGGTAGACTATATCTTTGTCGACACTGTAGGTTTTATAAGAGACATTCCACCGGAAATAATAGAATCCTTCTACAGCACCCTAGAAGAAATAGTCTACTCCGATGCAATAGTATTCGTAATAGACTCCTCCGATCCTCTCCAGATAATACACGAAAAAATCAGGTCCGGCTTCGATATCCTAGCAAGAATAGGGGCCTCCGGTAGACCCGTAATAATTGCACTTAACAAAATAGACGTTGCAGAAGCAGAAATAGTAGTAAAAGTGAAAAACAGTCTCCCCCAGTATATTCCCCCCACGGTCCCGGAGTATAGAGTCGTAGAGATATCTGCTAAGAAGAGAAAAGGAATAGACCAATTATTCCTAGCGCTCACCGATATCCTCCCGGTGCCAGGAAGAGATGAAAGGACCAAGAATCATAGTGCTAAGGCTAGGGCACAGGCCCCTGAGAGATAAACGAATAACAACACACGTGGGTCTAACGGCGAGGGCCTTTGGAGCCCACGGCATGGTTCTCGCCGGAGAATGCGATGAACACGTGGTTAACTCGCTCCATAAAGTGACACGGTGCTGGGGAGGGCCATTCAAAATAGAATGTGGAATAAATCCTAAACGCTTCGTAAAAGAATGGAAGGAAAACGGAGGAGAAGTAATTCACTTGACCATGTATGGGCTCCCAGTAGACGACGTGATAGGGGAAATCTCTGCAAGTCCCCGGGATAAACTAATCATAGTGGGCGCCGAGAAGGTAGAAGGATTCTTCTACGAAATAGCAGACTATAATGTAGCCATCGGGAACCAGCCCCATAGCGAGGTAGCGGCCCTAGCCGTATTCTTAGATAGACTATATAGGGGCCGCGAACTATACAAGTCATATATTGGAGCCCGCAAGAAAATAATTCCCCAACCACGCGGGAAGAAGGTGATCGAAGATGAAAAATGCTGAGAACGGAGATCAAAATAGCGAGAACAGGCTTAGATCACTACTGCTATTCGTTGATCTTCTAGCCAGGAAGAACAGGTTAGACCCGGAGAAGGCCCTTACAATCTTCAAAGCACTCCTAGCCAGTAGCGAAGACTCGGGGCTAAGCGATGAAGACATCTCCTTGAAGATGGGTTATAAGCAGAGCGATGTGAGAAGGATTCTCAGGACCTTTTACATGTATAAACTCGCCCGTTATAGAAGAGGCAAACACCCCGAGACAGGGGCTACAAGATTCTACTGGTATATAGACGTCAACCTCCTCAACAGCGTCCTCCTCTGGAGGAAGAAAGCCGTCCTAGAAAAGCTAAAGTACCGTCTCCAATACGAGGAAGAAAACTACTTCTACCGTTGCCCCCGGGACAAGACGAGATACACGTTCGAAGAGGCGTATAGCTACGAGTTCATCTGCCCAAAGTGTGGAAGCGTCCTCGAAGAAGAGGATAACACCGAGATAAAAAAGATACTCTCAGAATACATCAAGCGCCTCGAGGAGGAGATAATAGAAGATGAGAGAAAAATACAGAGTAGCTGACTTCTTTAGCGGTGGAGGAGGATACGCGCGGGGATTCGCCGAGACCGGATACTATGATATCATTGTTGGGGTCGATAATTTTCCTCCAGCCGGTAAAACCTATAAGGCAAATTTTCCCGAGGCATTCTTCATAGCCGATGACGTCAAGGAGATAACAGGGAGAACGATAAAAGATTACACGGGGTACGGCCGAGGAGATTTCGACGTAGTAATCGCTAGCCCTCCCTGCGAGCCCTTCACGGGGGCAAACCCTAAGAGACAAAAGGATCCTCTAGACAGGCTCTATACTGATCCGGCCGGGCAATTATTCTTGCACGCCATACGCCTAATAGGAGACCTACAACCCAAAGTATTCGTTATCGAGAATGTTCCTGGCATCATGGAAAGGCCTATCCAGAAAGCTATACGAAGAGAGCTCCAACGGGTAGGTTACCCAGATATCTACTTCAACGTACTCCACGCAGAAGAATATGGGACCCCGAGCAAGAGGACGCGAGTATTCGTCTCCAACTATAGGATCAAGCCATCGAAAAAACCTAGAAAAACAGTGATAGACGCGTTATCCAACCTACCCTCTCCCGGATCCCCATACCCGCCGAACCACGATTCTCCCGGAAACATACCCTCACGCCACCGGAGAAGAGTCCACAGGCTTCGCTGGGGCGACTCCCTAATCACATATCAGGGCGCAAAAAGAAGACTCCCCAACTATATCAGACTAGACCCCAGGAGACCGGCCCCAACCGTGATGGGTACATCGAGATTTATCCATCCATACGAGGACAGGCTTCTAACAGTAAGAGAACAAGCACGCCTAATGGGATTCCCCGACTACCACGTGTTTCTCGGAGGCAGAGACGCACAATACGATATCGTGGGAGAAGCAGTCCCTCCCCCTCTCGCGCAAGCAATAGCAGAATTCATTAAGACGAGCATATTAGAATACTATGATGGTGAACGGTGAAAATGGAGATAATACCGGTACTCCACAATGTGAGCAGCGTCCAGAGACTCGTAGATTCTGTAAAGACAGCCTATTCTCTAGGGGCCAAGGCCTTTGTGGTTACTAAAGCCTACGGTGGGGCAGCACAGTCAGGCGTCGCCGAGGCAATGCGTATCTCCCTCAAGCTTAACAGGCAATTCATCGTATTGCCGGATCTAGACGATGCCGTAGAACTATTACGCCCTGACCGGATACTGTTACTCACCTATGATTACTCCAAGAACACATTAGATCTAGAAAACATGGAAGAAATGAACGGAAGAACCCTAGTAGTAGTCTCGGGCTCTGACCCAGAGTTCTCTTCTTCGGAGCTGAAGCTAGGAGAACCAATATACTTCAAGGACTCCCCTGGAAAAATAGGTCCAATAGGGGAGCTCGCGTTAATCCTCTACACATTGGCGAGAACCGGTGTCTCCAGATGAGGCAATATACCGTTAAGAACCTCCTCCAACTAATAAAACACTATGCAAGCGTAGCAGTAGACCTCTCACTCTATACCCTGGCTAGCGGGGACAAGACAGTAGCGGTAGAGACCCTCAAAATAGAGAGAAAAGTCGACGAATACGTAAAAGAACTAATAGCAAAGATCTCCTTAGCGGTCAGGAGCCCAGAACAAACCCATCTAGCTGTAAGCGTTGCAGAGGTCGGACGAGCACTTGACAAGATAACAGATGCCGCCGGGGACCTAGCAGGACTCGTACTTCGAGGATATCCCATACACGAATACATAAGCTCTGTGGTTAACTGTTGCGACGAGATAATACTTCTCTTACATGTTAACAAGCCCGTTAAAGAATTCTCGCCCATCGTAGACCTACTAATAGTCAAAAGAGGAGAATCATACCTCGTAGCACCAGAGTTAACGAGCGTGGAAGAAGGAGACATCCTAGTGGCCAGAGGCCCCCACGAGGAGATAGCAGATCTAGCAAAAGAAGTAGGAGACACCCACTCTCTAAAAACCCTGGGTCTAGGAAGCCTGAGCGCAGCACTCGCCGGAGACGACCTTGCACTCAGGATACTCAGAATAAAGAACCTGGCCCGGCAAATGCTCGACCTCGCATTCCACTCCCTCATCTATGGAGACCCAAGAATCGCGGGATTAATACGGGAAATGGAGGACTCCGTGGATACACTATTCCACGAGATACTCGAATACTCCTACGTAGCCTCAAACCCTGGCTACGCAAAGGAGTTTGTCTCAATAGCGATATTCGCCTCCGCGATGGAGACTATTGCAGACGCCGCCGTTCAGATGAGCGAGATCGTGCGCAGAGAAGGATACCTCCCATTTATAGGTAAAGCATTAGAGGAGGCCGAGGAGGCCTACTTGAAGATTAGGGCGACAGACAAGGTATCGGGTAAGCGACTCCTCGACCTCTCGTTGCCGGACCGAGGAGTCATAGTTATAGCATTAGAGAAGAAGGGTTCATGGATAATACCTGTATCCCCAGACTATACTATCGAGGAGGGAGACGTTCTACTAGTCAAGTACTTCAAGCCTGAGGGAGAAGAAAGCGAGGAGAAGATAGAGAAAATACTGGAAGACCTGGGATTCGAGATATTGGAGGACTAGATCTATGCCACGTATCCCGCCAGAGCTCTGTGCACGGTGCAAAGGATACAAGAAGCTATGCGGGCTACCCCGATGCCCAATCCTAGAAATGTTCCAGTCCCAGGCAAGAACCGTGCTAAGAATACGTGGACCCGAGGTCGAGGGATCAACCCCGCCCGGACTCCTTGTAGGAGAACATGGATACCCAAGCCTCAACGTCTACTTCTATATACCGCCAAGCATATCCGGAGAACAAGCACGCGTATACGATGACCCGCATGGATGGAGCAGGGCAAGATACTCTCTTGCAAGAATACTGAGGCTGAGATCGAGCCTCCTCGGAGCCCGCGTAAGAGTGAAGGCAAACGACCCCTACTCCCTATACTCCAGCGAGTTCGGCATCACAGCCCTCTCAGAGAAACCCGTGTCGACCGAGGCCCTCCTCGAGAAGATACCTGTCCCCAGGCTCAGGTTCACTGGGATAACAAAGCCCATAGGTCCCTCGGCCCCCGCGAAGAAGATACTGGTTCAGGAGAACCCAGTTATGAACCGGAGGCTTGAACGCCTTGTATGGGACGATGCATATGCTTCAGACGCTGTATGGGAGGCTTATCTCTCCGGCGTAGACGTATACACTATACAGAGGGCGTTCTCGCTAGGCTTCCTAGGCCGATACAGGAACCGGCGAGTGGTGCCTACCAGATGGACTATAACTGCTGTAGACGAGATAATCAGCCGGCATCTTCAGCGGGCTCTACGCGGCAAGCCCTCCGTAGACCAGGTAGAAGTGTATTTCCACGAGTACCTAGGCAACAGGTTCATAGTAGTGCTCCTCCCCGGGGAAGGAAGCCTAGAATGGATAGAGGCCTGGCACCCGAGAACCGTGTGGACGAAGACCTCGCCCAAGCCAATCATATACTATCTCTACGAGGATCCTCTAGGTAGAAAAACAATAGAGGACGGAGGCTACAGCGCCTCAAAACTAGCCGTCCTAGAAGCCCTCTACAAGCGCGGAAAGAAGGCAGACACAGTCATAATAAGAGAAATCCTCCCCTCATACTATGCCCCAGTAGGAAACTGGCACATCCGCGAGACCACACGTAAAGCCCTAGAAAAACCCCCACTCGCCCGGGCATCGACTACACTGGAGGTCAAAAACGTCATTGATAAGCTACTAGTATTGGAAAACAAACACGAGATATACGCTAAGTCGCGCCTCCTAGGATTCAAGAAGAGAATGAGAAGGCTCACCGAGTTCTTTGACCTATAAAGACAATATTATGTTAGAGTCCTCCGCAACTATTATCAGGATCATATACTTCTCTCATAATCAATATTCCTTAATATAATATAGAACGATCCCTCGCAGATAACAATAGAACGACTAGCACTTGAGCCTGTAACAGTATATAGGATAAAGAATTCTAAAACTGGTTGACAACTCCGGTATCTCTCGATGGCGTTATCCTTCTCATGTTAACCCCCCGGTTAACATTTTCCCTGTATAAAACTACCCGGATAACAACACGATAATACCAAGATTCTCCACGTATCACCTAAACACCCCCACAATATTATCATCGGGTATAGGGAATGGTAGACGACATTATCAACCACATACGAGAACAATTGAAAAGACAACGAGGCCACACAAGAGGAGGGCCCAGGAGCAAACTAGTAGACGCGATAATGGTACTCCTACTAAGCAAACCCATGAGGAGCGCCGAGATAGCAGGGATACTAGGATTAGACAGTAGATACGTGGCCAGCTACCTATCATACTGGAAAACACGAGGATACGTCGAGTACAACAGTGGATTCTGGTTCCTGACCGAGAAAGGAGAAGAATACGCTCAGGAGGTCGCGGAGAGAGCCTCCGACGAGAAATTTGACAGATTAGCTCTACTAGCACAACGTATCCTTGCAAGCGAATCAATTAACTCGACAAGAAAACACAAAAGAAAAACCATCAGTGCAGTGGAGGAAAAAGATTCCTTGTCATTTATTGCGGCTTTAAAACGTAAACCAGAAAATAAACTACAAGAAAGGGCCCAAACAGCGGCTTGCGTCATAGACTTGCTCAAGAACGAGCTCGACGACGACGAGCTCGAACTATTCACGGCACTACTATCCCACTATACGAAGTGGGGTAACACCTACATGTATCTGGACCAGATAGCGGATCTCCTGAAGGCAGACTACAAATGGCTCCTCAGGACGGCTCGGAGCCTTCAGACAAAGAACCTAATATACATCTATACGGATCCAAAGCTAGGTATGAGGATAGGATTATCCAAACAGGCCAAAGAGCTCTTAGAAGAATGCAGTATCTAGAATCCTCTATAAAACTTAGAGATCTGTGGTTCTATGGCTCTACAAGTTCTACTATAATTATTACTACTACTATTGATCCGTATTATTGAGTTTCCGAGCATCATTATTCTATCTTTTTGATAGCTCTTAGTATTACTGTTTGCATAATGATAAGGATAATACCATTTTCTAATATCTGGAAAACAGCAAGAAAACATGTCTTGCCAGGTTGTAGTAATTATTGGTAAAGGATGTTAACCGGGGAGTTAACACCATATGATGCAGGGAAACTGGAAACGCTAGCCACATCCTCGGAGAATCAAATTCATCGCGGAGTCTATTAGGGGGATCTGGCATTCTGGGGGAGCATAGATGTTAACCCCCCGGTTAACACTAGTATTCTTCAACAACTCCACAATATCCTCAGGAACACCCGGATAACGGATCTCCCCGTCAACATATCCTCCGATAACAGATCGGGTACACCCGGCAGCGACCAAGTAGTCCCTTAACAGGTATACTTGGGTGAGATTCCTAGGAGGCTCGACACACGCAACTACGAGTCGGAGACTCCTCGTATCAAATATGGGTGCCTCAACCTCTTCCAGGCTTATAGTGTCTTCTATCGCGGAGAGTATATTCTCTCCCTTCTCCGTGAGGATGTGCCCTCTCCCGCTCCTCTCTACTAGTCCTGTCTTCTCGAGTTCCGAGAGGAGAGTCTTGATAGAAGCCTCTCCCAGGCCCAGTAACCGGGTGAGCCTAGGTCTTCCTAGGGGTCCCTGTGCCCTGAGGAGTTTGAGGAGTATGACTACGTGGCCCGGCCTATAGGATTTGAGTCCTCCTCTCCTGGGAGAGCTAATCTTCTCTATCAGCGATGCGGCCTCGCAGGCCTCTGCGGGGCATGACATCCCATGCGCCCTCCTCGGGGAATATATCGTTATCTATCATGAATACTGCTAGATCCTGGGGCGTGATCTCTTTTTCTCTCAATATTATTTTCTTTATTTGTTCCCAGTCCTTCTTAGCCCTTATGCCGAAGTCCTCCCAGAGCCATTCCACGGCCTCGTCAAGATCTATGCTATTGGCAGAGATTTGGCCGAGTAATGCTTCTTTTATAGCCCTGTTCTCCCTGTTCCTCTGCCTATGCATTTCTCTAATACACCGTGGAGGGTATAGTTGTATTCAAGGTAAAATAACCCGTCTACTATGCCATAGTAAACGGTGAAATATTCGTGGCCCTGTATAACTTGAAGGGGAGAAGCCTCTCCTGCTTGACCGAGTATTCTCCCGACGAGATAAGAGCCATTATAGAGACAGGCCTGGACTTTAAGAGGAGATATTATGCAGGCGAGAAAGTAATCCCTGTACTCGAAGGTAGATCTATCGCGATGATATTCGAGAAACCCAGCACACGTACACGAGTAAGCTTCGAGGTGGCAGCTACCCAGCTGGCCGCTCGTGCTCTTTATCTTAACTGGCGGGATCTCCAGCTAGGGCGGGGCGAGACCATCGCGGATACTGCGAGGGTCTTGTCTAGATACGTGGACGGTATAGTTGCACGTGTAAAGGAGCACTCTAAGATAGAAGAGCTCGCCAGATACGCGGATGTCCCAGTGATTAATGCCTTGAGCGACCTCAGCCATCCATGCCAAGCCCTCGGAGACTATATGACTATCTTCGAGAAGCTCGGCAGGTTGAAGGGAGTAACATTAGTATTCGTAGGTGACGGAAGCGACAACGTATTGCACAGCCTACTCGTTGCTGGAGCCAAGCTGGGAGTCAACATAAGGATCGCCTCGCCTCCCCAGTTAAGGCCGGACGAGAAGATACTTGCTAGTGCTAGGCAGGCGGCGGCCGAGTCGGGTGCATCAATAGAGTTCTACGAGGATCCCTACGAGGCGGTCAAGGGAGCAGACGTGGTATATACTGATGTATGGGTGAGCATGGGCCAGGAAGAGCAGAGAGAGGCCAAGATAAGGCTCCTAAGATCGTATCAGGTGAACGAGAGGCTCATGGAGCATGCTGGGAGCAAGGCTGTATTCATGCATTGTCTACCCGCCCATAGGGGAGAAGAGGTCACAGACGAGGTTATGGACGGGGAGAGGAGCCTGGTATGGGATCAGGCAGAAAACAGGCTTCACATCCAGAAAGCGATACTGGCCTTGCTGCTACGCTAGGCCTAATGTTTCCTCTAATTCTTCCCTAGTAATGTATCCTTCTCTATACACGATTGGTTTCTCTCCAGTAGTATCTACCACCGTGCTAGGAGCACGTCTATAGGTAGGGCCCGAGTCGATATAGAGATCTACAAGCTCTCCTAGCTGTGAGACAGACTCATAGACTGTTACAGGCGACTCCCTGCCCGACTTATTGGCGCTGGTACCAACTATTACTCCTCCGAGCTCCCTGGCGAGGATCCTTGTGAGCGGGCAGTCGGGGAGTCTTACACCGATCTTGTTCCATCGAGATAGATGGCCTGGCAGAGAGTCCTTAGCCCTTGCTACGAGCGTCAATGGCCCGGGCCAGTACTCGAGGGCTAAGCGCCAGAAGAGGGGGGAGGGCTCTATAGTCTTGAGTGCGTGATGGGATTCCCCTAGCAGTAGGGGAAGTGGCTTGTCGCGTGGCCTCTCCTTTATTGTGTAAACCTGGTCGAGCGCAGAAATGTTGAAGGGGTCGGCGAGTAAGCCGTATAATGTGTCTGTAGCTGCTACTACTACGCCCCCGTTCCTGAGGACTCTTACTGCTTCTTCTATAACTTTCCTGTCGGGGCAGTGGCAGTCTGCTTCGAGTATTCTTACCATATGGGTGTTCCCTCCGAGCCGTATATTGTTATACTATTGGGCTAAGACAATATAAGTTCGTCCAGACACTGGAAGGAATAACGGGTTAAAGAGAATGGCAAGGACGACGGTGGATATAGAGAAACTACAGGTGACGAAGCGGCAGCTGAAGAGTATACTGAAGGAACTCAAACAGTGGAGTGCGCCTGCCACAGTGCTACTGAGCCTCTATATACCGCCTGGTAGGCCCATAAGCGATGTTATGAATCTTCTCAGACAAGAGTACTCTATAACAGACAACATAAAGTTGAAGAGAACCCGGCAGGCGGTTAAAAGAGCGCTTGCCGCGGCTATGGATAGGCTCCAGATGATACCGAAGGTCCCGCCTAATGGACTAGTATTATTCTGTGGAGAGAACATGGATACAGGCGACTTCATATGCTATGTATTCAGCCCACCGGAGAAGGTCCCAGTATTCTATTATAGGACGGATAAGAGGTTTATCACGGACTTCCTAGACGAGATGGTTGAGGCCGAGGACGTAATAGGCATATTGATCGTGGAGAGGGATCAGGGAACCATAGGCGTATTGAAGGGTACTAGGCTAGAGGTTCTCGAAGAGATAAGCGATTATATACCGGGCAAGCACAAGATGGGTGGGCAGAGCCAGAGGAGATTCGATCGAATAATAGAACAGATGGTTGACAACTTCTTCAAGAGGTTTGCAGAGCACGCAGGGAGACAGCTCCTACCATATCTTGAGAAAGGCAAGCTGAAAGGAATAATCGTTGCCGGCCCGGGGCTTGCAAAGAGTGACTTTGTAAAAGGCAAGTACCTCGACTATAGGCTCCAACAACTCGTCTCGAGGGATCTCGTTGATGTAGCATACCAGGGAGATCAGGGCTTGAAAGAAGTCGTGATGAAAGCCTCTAGCATAGTTCAGGTGCAAAAATATAGGGACGCTATAAATGCACTCGAGGAATTCAAGAAGCATCTCGCAAAAGATACTGGAATGGTCGTCTATGGAGAAAAAGAAGTCGAGGAAGCAGTAAACATGGGGATGGTTAAGACAATACTAGTCCACGAGGATAGAGAGGACGTCGACGTGTGGAAGGAGAAAGGTAAGCTAAGCGGCGCCGATGTAATAGTAGTTCCTAGCAGTCTGCCGGAGGCAGAATGGTTCAAGAACACGTTCGGGGGACTCGCCGGGATCCTGAGATATAAGATTAGAAGATAGCTAGTCGGAGGCGAGTGATTTTCTAAGCCTCTCTATGGCCCCGATCTCTAAAAGGAACTCTGCTGTTGACGGAGTAACGGTCTCTATCCATCTCGGATCTCCCTTTGCCATGAGCATCCTTATGCGTTCTCCCCTCCATTCGTCCCTGTTAAATATGGGGGGCTGGACTACTCCTATTCCCGCATCCTCGAAGATCTTTGATATTACCGGGTTCCTTGTCATTATAACGTCTACCCGGGGCACGTATGATAACACGTAGTAGACGCTCCCTATGCTTGTTTCAAGAGTCCTGATGGTTGCCGTGATGAATCTCTCGAGGGGAAGGCCCTCGTCTCTCAGCGAGAGCCTTATCATCTCTATACGTTCTCCTGCAGTGAAAGGGTTCCTAGGAGTATAGTTTTCTGAAGCCATACCGACTAAGAAGACTATTTCGTCGTATCCCTGGTCTAGCGCCCATTTCACTATTGCGAGATGTCCTTTATGGAATGGCTGGAATCGTCCGAAGATTAGAGCTCTTCTCGGTCCACGCTTCACTATTCCTGTCACCTATGGTCTCTAATTATTACTGTTCTAGAATCCAAGCAGGTTCTTCGGAGGTGCTTGGTTCTTCCGGGCTCTTTGATTGTTCGGGGCAACTATATAATGTTAAGGGTTCATGTCTCGGCGATTAAATATAATCTTGTTAAACCTTATAGGCTCTATTTAACCAGTATCAAGGGTGGTGGATAGGTCATGGAAAACGAGCACGAGTTAACAGAGAGAGAGCATATAACTAAGAACCTTAAGGTAGTATACGAGGATCCCGAGATAGTTGTTTATACGGCCCCTACGGAGGATGAACTCAAAGAAATACTGCTTGATCTCCTGCACAAGAATGAGAAGATGAATATTAGACAGCTACACAGCTACTTGTCAGGGCTTGCAAGCGAGGATAAGATTAGGTATGCTCTGGGGCGCTTAATAAAGGAGAATCTCGTAGCGGTTGATAGAGAAGGATACTATTATCTAGCAGGACTTTACGGTCCAGAAGAAGAGATTTATGAGGAGCCCGAAGACTATCCCTTGATATAAGGGAACTCTCTTTCTTTATCCTATCTTGCCATTGGCTAGGCACCGAGAAAAACATGTAGGTCACACTTATTACTGCAATTATATAAAGTAGGCCTGGTTCACAACGTCTTGGAAATCATTAGGCAATACCTTCTTCCTTGACTTGTAGTAGTCGTAGACTTTTTCCAGGAACTTTGTGAAGACGGGGCATCCATCGAATTTACCGTCTCTATCACACCTACCTGTTCGTCCCTCTACGGTTACCATAAGTAGACACTGGCCTGTTTTCTTATCGTAGTACGGACATAGTTTATGGTATCTCTTGGCGCTCTTTATCATTTTTTCGATCCATTTCTTCTTGAACGCGTCCTGTCCTTCTGGGGCTTGACCCGCCATTTTAATTCACCTCCGTTTTAGGAATATGGCTTATGCGCCGCGCTAGAGACTAAGCCTCTCCTAAATGATTTAGAGAGTGTCTAGTAACCTTAAAAATTTAGTAATTAAACATTATGATGAAGCAATAATCTTCTAAAAGAGGAATAATATGATGCTTAGAAGCATATCGATTCCCCATCTCTTTCTATCTAGTTTGATGATTTTGCTACCGTCCAGTGGGGGTATAGGTATAAGGTTGAAGAGAGCCATCCACGCATTAACACTCATGATTCCAAGAAAGAAGGGGTTTCCAGATATATGATATATTAGGAATGATAGTAATCCTATAGCTATGTTTGATTCGGGGCCGGCTGCTACAGAGTTTAACATGGCTTTCTCTACATTAGGAGTATAACTGTATACTAGAGTTTTAACATATCCCGGAGCTAGTATAACTATGCCCGGAAGGAAGCCCGTTAGAAAAGTTATGAATAGACCCGGAGTATATGCGATGAATTCGGTCTTGAAGCCGTATTTTGCTCCGACGAACCTGTGCGCTGCCTCGTGTATTATGAAGCCTGTTAGGACCCCTATGAATATACTGCTAGTATAGAATTGAGGGTTTACTATATTATTTATTTTTCCGAGTGAAACAGTTATAGCAGCTATTCCTAGGATCCATGAGACGGGTTCTCTTATTTCTTTGCCGGTGAACATTATGATTAGCACCCTTGAAGAGAGTTAGAGATCTGGTGTATAACTTTTTATACCAAAAATATTTTATTAATAAAAATATTTTTTAAAATTAACATTTCAATATAGACCTGGAAACGTGATTATCCCCTTATATCTGTAGAGGTCGAAAAACTCATCAGAAGGGAGGGGGCATGCTGACCGATCCACTAGGCGACGCATTACTGTGCGATCTTAGAAGAACTATAGAGAAGCTGGAGAAGCTACGTGATAAAGCCAGCGAGATCAACAATTACTACCTGTTGGAGGCGGTTGATAGTTGGAGACCTGTCATGTATAATATCTACAATAGAATGAATACGCTTGTAGAGGATCTCCACAAGAATCCATATGCGGCTGAGTTCTCGGCTTGTGGACTTATGAATGAAATAGATTTGGCGATACAGAAGCATCATTCGAGTAGATATTCGTATCTCTCTGGATATCTGGCGAGATTACTTCTTAGGATACGAGAATATGCCAGACAGTTATGCGAGGAAAATTCTGTCTAGATAATATAATTATGGAATTAGCGCTGAAGACTAGTCCGTAACAGGTGAATATTCTTCTTAGCGTAGTTATATTCTCGGGTTTGCTATTAATAATTGTTTAATTATACTATTGAGATAGGAATTAACCATATCTTTATGTACTCCTAGAGACATTCTATTATAATATAATGGGGTGATAGAAAGTGACTACAGAGAACACCTTCGAGGTAGACTTCACTAAGGTTCCCATAAAACCTATGGGCGCCAAAGAAGTAAGAGAACTAGAAATAGCACTTATCATAGGAACACTATTCCGACAGGATGTACTAAAGGAGGTACTAGATCCAAAAGAATTCACGACATGGGTAGATAGCCTTGCAGTAGCAGCCGGAGCCCTTGCTAGAGACAAGGCAGGATATCCCATATCAAAGATCGCCGAGGAACTAGGCAGGACAGAAGCTACGATTAGAAATCATCTCCAGGGCAAGACAAAAGCCGGAAAACTAGTGCTCGAGACCTATGACATGCTGAAGAGAGGAAAGCTACAGCTGGCAATACCGGTAGCAGGATGCGATACAAAGGAGCTGGAAGAACTACGCGCCAAGCTATCAAAGGTAAAGGAGACTCTAGAGAAATTATTAGAAGAGCTTAAGTAGCTCTGAGGCTCCCTCCCTATATTTTTACTCTACTCTTATTATTGTCCGGGTGGTGAGAAAATACATTGAAGAAGCCAATGTATACAGCTATACACGCAATATATCATAGGCCATCCTCGGGATGCGAGTTCTTCGAATACGAGGAGGCAGAAGGATACTACTTGGTAAAATGCAAGGTTCTAGGAAGATATCTTACAAAGGACGCGGCTATAAAATGCGAGAACTACTGGCGTACTTGTCCATATAGGAAAATAGGCCTTCAGATGATGGAGGTTGAGGAGACTACATCCTGAGTCTCCTGACTGAGACTCCGAGCTCTTTTGCTTTCTCGCGTACCTCGCCCGTTAGCTTGGGACCGCCTCCATAGAGGACGAGTAGTGGTTTGCCTTCTAACTCTTTTGCAGCGGATGCGAGGTTATCTAATACTTCTAGGGGAACATTGCTTGATTTCTCGTATACTTTCACTACTAGTTTCTCTCCCTTCTTAGACGCGATAAAGTTATACTTGGCTCCTGGATCAACGTCGATATTCTCGCTTATCTTGTAGCCTGCAGTTCTATAGCTGGCAGCTACTTTTCCAACGGATCCGTACTTAGATGCAAGTTTCTTTGCTTCAAATGCCTCTCGTGCTGTGACCATTTCTATCTACACCCTCTTGAGACTGGTGTCTGCAGCTATTTTATAAAGGTTATAAAATAACGATGAGACGACAGTTCAGGGATATATTATCGTACCGCTCTCTAGCCTGTATACTCGTGAAGCCTCCTCTAGGGCTCCTATAACAGCAGTATTTCCTGTATGCTCTACGTACTCGATTATTGCTTTTACCTTAGGACCCATGCTTCCCGGCGGGAAGAGTCCCTTCTCATAAAGTTCTTTGAGCTCGTCTTTGCTTATTTCTCTCAGCCATCTCTGCGTGGGTTTGCCATAGTCAATAGCTATGCCGGGAACGTCTGTTAGGATAACGAATCTATCGGCGTCGATTAGTCTGGCTAAGAGACTCGAGGCGAGATCTTTGTCTATAACGGCCTCCACAGGTGTTAGATCCTTGTCGACTGGGATTCCTCCGCCTCCCACGGCAACCGTTATAACGCCGTTCAACGCTAGGCTCCTAATAACGTTCTTCTCAACGATATCGATGGGCCGAGGACTAGGTACGACTCTTCTCCATCCTCCTCGGGGATCAGGACGCATTATCCATCCTTTTTCTCTTGATAATCTCTCGGCTTCTTCGCGGCTATAGTATGATCCTACGAATTTTGTCGGGTTTGTGAATGCCGGATCGTTCTTATCTACCACGACCCTGGTAACTATACTAACTACGTCTCTTCTAACTCGGAGCTTGGCTAGGTATTTGGAAAGAGAATGTTGTAGTAGGTATCCTATCCATCCTTGTGTCATTGCGACCGCGATATCAAGAGACTGCCTTGGCTTCGAGGCGGGGAGGGATTCGAATGCTTCGAGCAGATATCCGACTTGCGGACCATTTCCATGTGTAATCACTAGGCTAATTCCTTCTCTAGCTATTTCAGCTAGCTGTTCAGCGGCTAAGGAGACGTTTCGCCATTGCTCTTCTGGGTGTCCGGAGTCTTTCTTTCTTAGGAGAGCGTTTCCTCCTAAGGCAATTACTACGAGCATCGCGTCTTACCCGCCAAACAGTTCCAGACGAAACAATATGATTGTATTCTAGGTGTTCTAGGTATCTATGTGAAAGGTGAAAGAGTGTTAGAAGTGAAGCTTGTTCTTTACACGGTCTAGGAATGTGTTTATCATGTCGGCTATCGTGGGCCCTTCGATTATCTTTATATCATACTTTACTTGGACTATTGGCTTGTTTACTTTTACTAGGCGCTCCAATTTTATCGGTGTACCTGCTACTATTACATCTGCTGGGACAGCGTTGAGCGTTTCTTCTAGATCTTTTATCTGTTGGGGACTATAACCTGTGCTGGGTACAACGTTCTTCATATGGGGGTATTCCTGGAACATTTTTGCGATTATACCCTTAGCGTAGGGTCGAGGATCTACTATTTCGGCACCATACTTTTGTGCAGCAACGTATCCTGCCCCGTAGGGTGCGCCTCCATGTGTTACCGTCGGAGAGTCTTCTACTACAACTACTTTCTTTCCTTCTAGTAGCTCGGGTTTGTCTACTACTACTTCGCTTACAGCTAGGCTGATCTCGGCTCTTGGATTAACTCGCTTAACGTTCTTCTTTATTGTTTCTACCGCGTCTTTCTCTGCTTGGTCGATCTTGTTGATTATGACTACGTCGGCGAGCCTCGTGTTCACCTCGCCGGGGAAGCTTCCGACTTCGTGGCCAGGCCTCATAGCGTCTGCTACTACTATCATATAGTCGGGAACATAGAAAGGCCAGTCGTTGTTTCCGCCGTCCCAGAGTATGATGTCGGCTTCGGATTCGGCTTGTCTAAGTATCTCTCCATAGTCTATACCGGCGTATACTATTAAGCCCATATCTAGGTAGTGCTCGTATTCTTCTCGTTCTTCGATAGTAACATTATATTTGTCTAGGTCCTCGTATGTCTCGAATCTCTGCACTGCCATTTTTACTAGGTCTCCATACGCCATTGGGTGGCGGACTGGGACCACTTTCAATCCTCTCCCAGTTAGCTCTTTTACTACAGCTCTTGATACGCTACTCTTCCCTGCTCCAGTTCTAACGGCAGTTACTGCTATCACAGGTTTAGCACTTTCTAGCATCGTGTCTCTTGGTCCTAGGATCTTGAAGGTGGCTCCTGAGGAGAGCGCTGCGCTGAGCTTATTTCCGAGATCAGTATAGAGAAGGTCGCTGTATGCTAGGACTATCTCGTCTACTCCTTCCCTAGAAGCTACTGTGACGAGGTCTTCTTCAGGGATTATTGGTATTCCAGAGGGATATAGTTTGCCTGCTAGCTCAGGCGGATAACGACGTCCCTCTATGCCAGGGATCTGAGTAGCGGTGAACGCGACTACACGGTAGTCGGGGTTGTCCCTGTAGAAAACGTTAAAGTTGTGGAAGTCTCGTCCTCCAGCTCCCATAATGATAACTTTCTTTGGCCGTGCCATAGAGAACACCATGTTTCTTCGCTGCCGTTACGAGAATAAATAATAGAATATCATGTTCAGTTATGTGATCAAAGTGGGCGTAGGAGGTTTAAGGAATTCTATATTTTGTGATTCCTAGAAACTATAAAAATGAAGAAATAAAACAATAAGATCCTTATATGGTTCGAGACTAGTAATACTACATACACGGACGAGTATTGGAGGGGCTAGCGCTTGACGAAAAAGGGCAACAAGAAGAAAGGTCCTATATCCGGAGAATACGGTAACTTTACGGGTAAGGTCGTGGAATTCATTACGCGGTTTTCTGCTCCTATAACGATCCTATTATTATTAATTATACTGGCTTTGGGTGTTTACATAAGAATAATTCCAGCATTAAAATATGGTATAGAGCTGGATGCAAACGATCCTTGGATAGTGTATTGGGAAGCGAAATACTTCGTCGAGAATGGTCTCACATCTCTGGAAGGATTATCGAACGTAAAAGACTTCTGGTGGCCTGTAGGAAGAGATTTCCTCCACACAGAATATGTCGGCATGGCATGGCTAGCGGCAGCATCATATCCTATAGGGGAGGCTTTCGGTCTAACGCTCAAGGAATGGGTAGCGCTCTTCCCCGTATTTGCAGGAGCTGCCACAATTATACTCTTGTTCATTACAGTGTATGAGGTAACAAGATCAAAGCTAGGAGCACTTGGCGCCGCTGCGTTCTTCGCATTAATGCCGGGAGCAATTGTTAGAACAACCGTCGGATTCGTAGAGAAAATAGGTTTCTCTATACCATTCATAACAGCTCATTACCTGATGCTTTACAAGGCAGTGAAAGCATCCATGGAGGGAGACTTTAGAAGAACTACTATATATGGAGTGATTGCAGGCATACTTGGAGGATCCATTGGATGGCTATGGGGAGGATATCATTATGTAGTTGTTTCATATACGTTAATAATACTTTTAGATCCACTAATATTTGGCAAGCCATCATTTACGAGATTTAAGTCGTACTTAATATCAGCTGTAACCTTCATGCTAGTGCTTGATTCAGCTCCTAGGATAGGGTATTCATATTTTATAACTAATGTAGGTGCAGGTGTAACAGGATCTCTTCTGCTATACTACCTAGAACTCCTTGCATCAAAGTCAAAGAAAATAACAATGTATCTAGAGAACGGTATTGATAGAAGAATACATGCATGGATAATAGTAGTAGTAATAGCTGTAGGATTCTTTGCACTATACAGCGGCCTTATAAGTCTAAATAATCCCAGAATTCTCCAATCGATAGGTATTCGAAACATAAGTCCGCTGCAGGAGAGCGTACAGGAGAACCAGCCAGCATCAATACAAGTTATTCTCAGACAATATGGAGTCCCACTCTTATTGGGAATCGCTGGATTCGCATCGTTTTTATCTTCACGTATTGTGCTAAAAACCAAGCCAACGATAAGCGACCAATTCAAGTTATTCTTTTATATATTTATGATAATTGCTATGTTTCTAAACATGCAGCTTTCATACTACACTCAGATATCGACGTTTTATGCAATATTGGCTGCTGGTATTGGTATAGCGGACTTAACTTCGGGAAGTATAAGTCTGCAATCTGCACAAAAGTCTAAGTCAAAGAAAAAGATTAAGAAGGGCCAAGTCTCCGATCCTCTAAGACTTCTTATATCAATATTCATTATAATTATAATATTATTTAGTGGTATATATTTTGGAAAAACAGCATACACACAGAACAGTTACCGAGCACCACAGATACTCACCTCAGGTTTAGGAGCATTAACAGTGAATACACCAGGCGGTACCGAGACAGTTGTTCCTCTAAATAACGCATGGCTAAACGCGCTCGACTGGATAAAGAACAATACTAGCGAAGACGCCTTAATAGTAAGCTGGTGGGACTACGGCTTCTGGATAACCGTTAATACTGGACGTAGAACCGTGGCCGATGGAGCGACTTGGAACGAGACACAGATAAGATATCTAGCAGAGCTTCTAACGGGAGAAGAAGGAACAGCCTCATATATTCTAAGCGACATATTCAAGGCAGAGCCAGGGAACACGTATATAGTGTTCTACGAGGTGTTCAACGGTATCTACGATATGGCGAACAATGTGACAATACTTTACCCAATGCTAGGATCAGCTAGACAACCACAAAACCCCGGAGAATACGGTATAATAGTCCACGGAGTAGCAGACTTTGGAAAGTCAGTACAAATGCTAAAGATATCATATAGAATACCGCCATTCAGCCCGACAGCACCGTTCTTTACGACCTACTCGAGCGAATATGTAGACAGTTATGGATACAGGTATCTTCACTTCCCCGGCTTCATAGGGGAACCGAAACAAAACGTTACAACTGTACTTAACACCCTGCTCTACAAACTAGCACTTAACGGAATACTACAACTAAAGAATTACGCGATATTCGACTCATCGCAGTGCGCTTCACTAATAGAGAATAGTACACTAACCTTACCATACGTTGTGGCTAGCCTTTCAGGAGGAGGGCAGCTTAGCCAGCAACCAGTAATTCCGCCGCCCACAAAATACTTCAAGCCGGCTGCAATATCAGTAGCTTGCCCGATCGTTAATCAGAACCCAACAACACAGTCCGTATCGTTCACAGCAGTAATAGTATACATATATCAATGGACAGGGTAGCTCTATAAAACTATAAACCAATAGTATTGTTTGCTCTCTAAACCTCTCTTCGCATAGGTCTCCGCCATTTCTGGGGTTTATCCTAATTAAGCCGTAAAGTATAACTATATGCAAACAGTGTATCCCCGGGGGAAACGGATAGAATTGCCTGTTATAAGGAAACATAGAGACTTACGAAAAGCAACTGTAGACGCCTTAACTCTGTCAAAGATAGCACTCCATGAAGTAAAAAAGGCAAGAGCAAAGCTCAAAGCATTAGGCCAGACAAGCCTAGACGAGTATCTCACCGCTTTAGAGCTAGTACTTGAGCGTGTAGTTCTAAGACTAACAACGATAACCGCTACAGGGATCGCTACTAGAGAGCTAATAGCCCCTGTACTTGTATTGGTAAAAAACGCAACAGAATACTTTACGGCGCTTCCACCTGGCATCACTTCTAGTCTCTATGAGCTAGAAGCTGCACTCACTGTTATGTTTGAGCAGGCTCCGGGAGATGAGACGTTGGAATCCGTATTCGTGGATGCCAGATATAAGGCTGAGACTGAAAAGATACTTGAGGAAGCGCGAGAAGAGGCTAGGAGAAAACTAGGCGAGCAGCTCTCATCCTAATGAGCTACCAGCAAGATAAGGCGAGCAGTCCTTCATGAATTTTAACTAAAAATATCCTGGTATTGGAATAATAGAGTGAAGGGGTCGATGAGGACTCCTAGCCAGTCAGATCGTGGTGAAGAGTGGACCACAAACCGAGACCCTATCAATGTATAGTTTCTAGGGGAGCCTGTAATATGATCCTCAGGCTCTTTGCTTTTTATCCGGCATACTATTAATCCCGATCACTCGTCGTGTATTATTATGGGAGTAGGGAAGAAAGGTGGAATACATTGGCTTGGTCAATATTAGAATTAATTAGAAACAACTTAGAGGAATACAGGCGTCACTTGACTAGAAGAGGTATAGATCCCTCTCTCGCCGATAGATTCTATGAAGTTGACCGCGAATGGCGAAAGCTCCTTACTCAAGTAAACAATATACGGCACGAGCATAACGTGGTGAGCAAGTCAATTGGAAGAGCAAAATCTAGAGAAGAGCGAGAAAAACTCATAACAAAAGCTAGAGAGTTGTTGACTACTCTAAAAAATCTAGAAAAGAAACTAGCAGAAGTCGAGGCGTTGAGAAAAGAACTATTGTACCAGTTACCTAACATTGTGGAAGACGATGTTCCTGAAGGCGGAGAAGAGGCTTCTCTTCCAATAGAGTTCTGGGGAACGCCGAAAGTCTGGAAAGAACACATAGAACACTTCAAGGAGCAAACCGAAAAGTACGGGTTCAAAGTAGATTATGAGGTTATTGATTGGAAGCCAGTGGGACACGCTGACATGTTGGAGTACGTATTAAAACTCGGCAATACAGTAAAGGCAGGGGAAGTAGCTGGGTCCAGGTTCTATTATGTATTCGACGATATAGTATGGCTAGACATGGCCCTCATAATGTATGCTATAGATTACCTAACCAGCAAAGGATACACGATAGTAACGCCGCCATACATGCTACGCCATAAGATAATATCTGCTGTAATAGACTTAGAAACCTTCAAGGACGCGATTTATAAAGTAGAAGGAGAGGATCTATACCTGATATCAACATCAGAACACCCATTAGCGGCATTATATTATAAAGAAGAAATCTACGACGACGAGCTCCCGTTAAAGCTCGCCGGTATAAGTCCATGCTTCAGAAAAGAAGCCGGTGCAGGTAATCGAGATCTCAAGGGCATATTCAGAGTACACCAGTTCCACAAAGTAGAGCAGTTTATTTATAGCCTGCCAGAAGAGAGCAGAAAACTTCATAAGGAGCTGATAAATAATGCAAAGGAACTGTTCCAGGGCCTTGGACTCCCATATAGGATCGTTAATATAGCGGCGGGCGACCTTGGAGCCTGCGCTGTCAAGAAATACGACCTAGAGGTATGGATGCCTGCTCAGGGAAGATACAGGGAGATGGTTAGTGCAAGCAATTGTACCGATTGGCAGTCCTACAGGCTCGGTATACGTTTAATACGGCGCAGAGGAATGGAGAGAGGCTATGTACATACACTCAACAGTACAGCTATCGCGTCAACACGTGCCATTACAGCTATCCTAGAGAATTATCAGAGAGAAGACGGCGTTGTAGAGATTCCCAAGGTTCTTAGAAAGTACTTAGAGCCTTTCAAGAACGCTCCCAAGGACTATATTTATCCTAGGGAAAAACCACCTATCGGTCCCTGGAAAAAAGCTTCCTAAATACTCCTAGAATAGCAGGGGTCTTTTCCTCTTCACTCCCCATCCTGCTCATGGCTATTGCACGGGCAGTATTCTCGCTCATAAACGCGTATTTCCTCGCTTTGAGATATAGTATCTCTAGCTCTTCTCTCGTAGCATAATCTATAGGCTTTCCTTCTTCACCGTTCTTTTCCCACTCTTTCACAAGCCTCTTCATAATCGTGTCTACATCGGGATCACTATAATACGCGGCTAGAACCCAGTTATTCTTGTGTTCATCGATTAACTGAAGTATTTTTTCTCTAAGTTCGTCTCTTACCTGATCCAACTAACACACCATATAGGAAAGCTGTTTACCTGGGGATTATAATTTAGGCCTTATACTCTCTAATATACCGGTTTTAATCGAGGTATTAGGTTTGGGGTTGTCTCGCTGAGAACTGTTGCTTCCATTGCTCAACAACATCATATCCAAATATAGCCTTTAGCATCTCTCTTCCTTCCTCGGTGACGAGGTCAGGGCTCCAGGGAGGATCAAATGTTATATCTACGATTACGTCCTGTGCCTCTGGTACGGCGTCTCTGATAGCCTCTTCTACATACGCGGCGAGAACACCTGCTACCGGGCATCCTACTGCTGTAAGGGTTATTACCACGTGTATTATCGGCTTATCTTTCTCTCCTTCTACATTGATCTCGTAGACTAGGCCTAGATCATAGATATTTACTGGGATTTCTGGATCATATACTTCTTTAAGAGCTTTTATTATCCTTTCGATTATTTCTTTAGGTCCTCTTATTACTGGGAATTTTGGTTTTTCCATGGACACCTAATCTCACCAGAGAATAGTGTGTAGATAAACAGGTTATTTTATTCCCTTGTATATGTATTTTCTTCCTCTTTGCTCTCAGCTATGTGCATAACTATCAGTAGTGATATGAAGGGTGATAAGAGAAGAATTACTCCTGAGACCATGAGGAGGGGCTTCACATGATATAGGCTAGCTATTATGAAGATAAGCGATGATAAACCTGCAATCAGTAATGTGAGTTTAATCTTGAGACCTACAATGTCTTTCACGTATCTCTCCTCCTAGTTCCGATACATAGTTTTCTAGCTCGGAAAGTATCTTTGTTGCTAGTTCTTTAGCTTCTTGGAGGGTTCTGCTAGAAGCTAATACACGGATGTCTAGGATTGGAGATGAGAGTTCATGGCCCTTAGGGTGACTTTTTAAATAGACGGTTGGATATTTTTTGGCTAACTTCTTTAGGTATGGTGCAAGCCCTGATTCAGGCACCTTGCGGGCGACTATACCACATTCTATTATGGCTCTTTTAGGTACACGTTTCTCCAGGATAGGTTTAACCTCTTCTAAGAATATTGTTTTCATTTCTGAGGGAACTCCTGGTAGAGAGATTATCAAGACATTGTTTATTTCAAGTAGGGAGCCTGGCGCTGCGCCCACTGTATTTCTGAGCGGCTTGGCTCCTCGCGGTAAATAGGCCATTTTTATTCTGTCTTCTGTGAGTTCGAGCCCTCTTGAGGAATAGAAGTTCTTTACCATTGATACCGCATCGGGATTAAGTTCCAGGGGGAGGCCAAAGGCTTTAGCTACCCCTGATAAGGTCATATCGTCGTAGGTGGGACCTAGTCCTCCTGTAGTTATTATGATTCCTGCTCGTGTGTATCCTCGGCCTACTTCCTCTGCTATATCGTCTTCATTGTCTGGCACGGTTATTATTCTCTCGACCTTGTAGCCTAGGAGTGTTAACTGTTCTGCTAGCCATGAAGCGTTTGTGTTAACTATTCTACCTATGAGTAGCTCGTTGCCTACGCTTATGATCCACGCTGTGTGTTGTTTTTCTTCTATGGTTTCCTCCAAGGGTTTCCACCTCATTAAATGAATTCTGCGTGTTCTCGATAATACGCTTATTTAGGAAAAGTGTTAATTTATGTGGTTTTGTATAGTCCCCGCTCTCATCCTATAGAGGGCCTGCGGCCCTGTCCGCGGGTCGGCGCGCGATTTAATTATTTGGTGCCTCGGATCTAATAGGTGTTTCTTATCTTGGGTAAAAGCCGGTATAGATGAGGAGGGAATTATCTTACTAGATCTAATATTGTTGTAACCTCGCCCTCCAACGCATAGTGGATAGTCATGTAGTTCTTCTTGAACTCTATTACTTTTCTTCTTACATCTTCTACAGGCTTCTTATGGATTAGTAGTTCGGCCATTAATCTCGCGATTTCTTTCATTTCCTCTTCATTCATACCCCATCTAGTTACTTCTTGTACGCCGAGTCTTAGCCCACTTGGATCCTTTACTGCTTCTGGGGGATCCCATGGTAGGAGATTTTTGTTTACAATAATGTTGGCGTCTTCGAGCAACTTAGCGGTTTTTGCTCCTCCGCCTAGTTCTCTGACGTCGACTAGGACCTGATGGCTCTGCGTGTATCCTAGGTGTTCTCCTATAACCTTGAATCCTTCGCTAGCCAGTGCCTCCGCTAGTGTTTTTGCATTCTTTATTATTTGCTCGGCGTATTCTTCTCCATATTGTATCATTTCTAGTGCTGTGATTGCAAGAGCTGGTATTCTGTGGAGGTGATGGTTGCTGAGGAACCATGGGAATATTGTTTTTGAGACTTTCTTATAGAGGTCTTTTTCGGCAAATGCTATTAGGCCTCCCTGTGGTCCTGGGAATGTCTTATGTGTTGATGCTGTCATTGCATCAGCTCCGTGTTGTAGGGGATTTCTCCATTTTCCAGCAAATATTAGTCCGAATACATGAGCAGAGTCATATACTAGTTTGCCTCCTACACTATGTATTGCATCTGCTATTTCTTTAACCGGGTGAGGGAAGAGGTATACGCTTCCTCCGAGAACCGCGAACTTTGGCTCGACCTCCTCTATTAACTTTACGGCCCCCTCGATATCTACATTCATGTTTTCTGGATCGTATGGCATTTCAATGTGTTTTATACCGAGCGCTCCAAGCGTGCCGAATTTCGTATGGCTTACATGTGCTCCTGCCTGTACGGGGGCTATTACTGCTTTATCACCAGGCCCTGCCAGTACTCGGAACACCGCTGCATTGCTTATTGTTCCGCTTATTGGTCTAAGCTCCACGTACTCGGTTCCTAGGACTCCTCCGATTAGTTGTGCTGTATACACCTCTAGTTCATCTATTATTTTTGTCCCTTGATAGTATCTTTTGAAGGGTTTTCCTTCTGCGTATCTGAACATGAAGTCGCTTAGGTAAGCTCTTAGCGCGAGAGGGCTCATGACGTTCTCGCTTGCTATTAAGTTGATTGTTTCTTGGAGTCTCCATTTGTTTTCAGTGTTTACAAGGTCAAGGACTTTAATTAGAGGATTTTTGGCTTCATTCATAGACTTGCACCTATAATATTTGGCTTTGTTATACGGTTAATTAATGGTTAGTAGTAGGGTGATCGGGTTGCCGCTATTCCCTATATGCTATGAGGATAAGAAAGAGATCGGTAAAACGGGGGAGAGGGTCTCAGCGATAGGTCTTGGAACGTGGAACATACGTGATAGGAGTCGGGCTATAGAAGCCTTGGTGTACGCTGTTGAGAACGGAATAGATAATATTGATACGGCTGAGATGTATGGAGATGGTCTTGCCGAGGAGATAGTAGGTGAAGTAGTTAGGCGTGTGGGGCGAGACAGGGTTTTTGTAACAACTAAACTATTGCCTCATAGATTTAGGAGTAGGGATTTGGCTGAGAAAGCTATAAGAGCTAGTTTATCTAGGCTAGGCCTCTCACAGGTTGATCTAGTATTGATCCATTGGCCGGATAGTCTTGTGGATATTAAGTCTCAAATAGAGGCACTAGAGTATCTAGCGGAGAAGGGATATACGAGATATATAGGTGTTAGTAATTTCGAGGTTTCACAACTAGAGGAAGCACTAGTATCTACGAGGAAGCACGAGATAGTTGTCGACCAGGTACGCTATAGTGTTGTTTATCGCCAGCCAGAAAAAAGGCTTATACCCTACGCTGTTGACCATGGAATAACGATCCAGGCTTATACCCCTATAGAGAGGGGCTCTGTATCAAGACTAGAGTTACTTACAAGAATAGGGGAAAAGTATGGGAAGACACCGGTACAAGTGGCTTTAAATTATGTCATATCGAGGCCAAGGGTCATCGCTATTCCTAAGACAGAGAAGAAACATCGCGTCGAGGAATTCTTAGGAGCTATGGGTTGGAGGCTTTCACCTGAGGATCTAGAGTTATTAGAGAGGACCCGGGTCCTATGATTTCATTTTTAAATGTTACCTATTAAATACCGGGTTTTTCCCTATATAAGTGGTTCTGGATGAGAAGAATACTTTCGGGGCTTGAGGTGTTATATCCGTGCAGGAGTCTCCTCCGAGAAGAATCAACGACTACGAGTATCCATCGATAAAAATCGAGATAACAATGTTTACAAGCATAGAGGTAATAGAGGCGGTTAGAAAAGCACTTGAAGCTCTAGAAGACGAGTATGGGCTTTATCTAGGTTTTGAACTTGTAAATGTGAACCTTGCGAATCCCGGAATATGCTTCGGTGAAGTAGAAGCTGTAATAGACGTCTTTGGAAGCAAGCTAGTAATAACAAGAGAGATCGTGGACGACGATATAAAGCTTAGCGAGCTAAAGGATAAGATAATACTCGAAGCTCTTAGGAACATAGGAAAATTATACGATCTGGACGAAATAAACACGATACCTTCAGATATGAGAGAGCCCCCGAGCCTTACAACTGCAATATTTGACGACGACTTAATAACCATACTATAATTAAATAAGATGCTAGAGGCTCTCCTTAGGAGCCCTATTTCCTAAACTTTGGTATCCTATGTCGATATCTTATTGTATCTAGTGCATGGCTAACTATGTGATGGAAGAGATCCTTCTCCGAGAAGAAAATTGATTCTCCGCACACTGGGCAGACATAGAAGCCCTTCTTTGCACGTGTAACCTCTAGTATAGAGCCACAACATTCGACGACAATCTTCTCTCCTTGAAACTCAGAGTCCAATAACCAGCACCCGGGGAACATACACGGCCAATTTAACAAGAGTAATCTGCAGGAACCTTATTAATCCTTACATGAAATCTAGCATATGGTAGACTAAGACAGGCTCCGGGGATTAAAGTGGAAAAAGAAAACAATAAGATGAAATGCCACCGCGATTACCGGATCAGCAGCATAGCAACGATCGATGAGCTCTGCATAATTCGCGTAGAGATTAGCGGGTTAGAAATAAAGGGAGCAATTATAAAGACAGAGAAAATAACACCAGAAACAATCGGAGCCCTCCAATACCTTAGAGTAGCTAAAGATCTTGATTTCCTAATAGTAGAACCTAGGGCTCAACCGAGCAAAGACTTGGCAGAGGCCCTTAAAGCATATGGTATTCGTATTATAGGTAAAGAAGCCATAATAAAGGAAACCCTTCCCGAGGAAGTTTACACGGTACGACCACGCATTAGCATTGATGAGGCAAGAAAGATTTTCGAGACAAGGATTAAGTCCTCGCTAAAAGGCGTCCTTGAGAGCATGCTTTACCATAGAAAGATAGAATTTCTGGGACACGTTTTAGCATATTATCCAATGAGATGTTACCAACTCCTCCTACATAGCCAATTAGAAGAAGCAAGCGAAATAGCAGCTGAAGAAGCAGAACTCTGCTTTGAACTCGCCACAGGATCCCTAGTTAAGCTCGAGGATGATAATCTTATTGTTGACACACGTATAGGACAGCTCGGCGAGCTAGAAGACGAAGTAATTTCTCTCATTACCTTGATAGGCGAGCGCGGTGAAATCTCACTAGACGAGATATCTGAGATCGTGGGATCCTCGGAGAAAGCCGAGATAATCGTTCAAATACTCTTAGACTACGGTATAATAGAGCGCGTTGGGCTAGAAAGATTCCAGCTAAAACCTCTAGAAGAGAAGATAAGCCACAAAGTCTTCACATATCTAAAAGAGAAAGGATATTTATCAAAAGGTAGACCTTCAAAGTGCTCGCTTGTGCTTGAGCCGGGAATAGACGTATCTAAGCTTGACAGACTTGTTAAAGCGTTTGGAAGAGTGACAAGGATAGCCTCCATATTTATACCAGTCTATATCGGAGTTTTCAAGAAAAAGCGTAATGAGCATTCGAGAGAGATAGTAGCAGTGATAGACGGGATATGGGGAGAAAGACTCGAAGATCTAGAAGAGCTCATTGCAAGTAGTAGGATGCTCTACAAGATCTACGAGATAATGAACGAGCTGATGAAAAAACAGGAAATTAAAACAGAAGAATGCTTAGAACAAACAGACTAAATATCTTTCTAGGCTTCCAGCAAATTTTAGCCCTTAAATTCATAACCGAATATCATAGTCTCGGGCGATGATAGACCCCTAGCCTGTTGAGGGCTCTATAAGCCCGATGAGGATTATGTCGAGCCGGTCTTGAGCCCCTCATTCCAAATCTCAAGGATTCTACAAAATGCTCATTGGTTGAGGATGTGCCCCGCCTCACCGTTCCGCGATCATCTTCATTCCCGGGCTTCCGGGTCTCCGCGGACGTGAGACCGGCGGGGCCATTTGATTATTAAGTCCCCGGGGAAAGTGTTTATTTTTGCCTCCAGTAAACGAAGGCTACATGGGATACAGCAGGTGTAGTAGATGGGAGAGAACTCGAACTATGCAGACCTAGCACTGAACGCTATGCAGGAAATCGCCAAGTTTATCAGTGATGCGTCTAAGGCAATCGACCCTGGCCAGGTCGAGAGGTTCCTAGATGTTCTAGTAGAGGCCTACGCGAGTCCAAAAAGAAAAGTCCTCGTAATGGGAGCAGGAAGAAGTGGTCTTGTGGGAAGAGCCTTCGCGATGAGACTATTACATATGGGATTCAACTCATATGTCTTAGGCGAAACAATAGTTCCAAGCGTCAATAAAGGCGATGTTGTAATTGCTATTTCTGGATCGGGTAGGACAAAGATAATTGTTACTGCAGCTGAAACGGCTAAGCAGGTCGGCGCTACGGTCGTAGCGATAACGACCTATCCAGATAGTCCCCTTGGGCAGCTTGCCGATATAGTGGTAAGAGTTCCGGGTAGGACCAAGAGTACAAAGATGGACGACTACTTTGCAAGACAGATACTGGGTATACACGAACCATTTGCTCCGCTTGGAACCCTATTCGAGGACACGGCACTTGTATTCCTTGACGGCATAATATATAGTCTAATGGTTAAGCTAGGAGTTTCAGAAGACCAGATGAGGATGAGGCATGCCAACGTTGAACTTTAAGGGTAGCCACCGCCTACTCAAACCCTTTCGATCCTTGGAATAGTCCTCTCTGTACATGTCCCTTCAAACTAAGTCTCAATCCATACACCGGATGCAGTTTTAAATGTCTATATTGCTACGCTACGGCATATATAGGGCTCCGCGACAGTTCCCCAAAGAAGAACTTTGTAAAAAGACTAAAACGCGATCTCACAAAGTATAGTCCCGAAATACCAATAAATATTGGTACTAGTAGCGACCCCTACCCTCCGGAAGAAGCATATTATCTGCTCACAAGATCCGCGTTAGAGATTCTTATACCGCTAGGAAGAAGAATTCTCATAACAACAAAAGGCACATTATATGCGGTCAGAGACCTAGAACTCATAAAAAAGGGGAATGCAGCGGTTACGCCGACAATTACCACTATACATTCCAGTATTTCATATCTCTTAGAGCCGGGTGCCCCGTCTCCGGAGAAGAGGATAGAGGCGGCGAAAAACGCGGTAAATAATGAAGTACCTGTGGGCGTAAGAATAGATCCAATTATACCGTATGTGAACGATGACCCATACGATATAGAGGAGCTCGTAGGACAGCTAGCAGATATCGGTATTAGGTTTATTGTAACGTCAACTTATAAAGCTAGACCAGACAACTTTGCCAGGCTACTCGGTTCTCTAGGATCAAATATCGCGAAAAGGCTCCGGAAACTTTATAGTAGTGGTGAGTATGTGCAAGGTTATAGATATCTCCCTAAAAAGCTTAGAATAAACTTGCTCCGCCCAGTTATCGAGTCCGCAAAATACTATGGCCTCGAATATGCAGTATGCAGAGAGGGCCTCTACGGAAAGGAATGGTTCAATGCTGGTTCCTGCGACGGTACTCATCTAATACCTAGAAGAATCCAGCCCCGGGGTCTATTTCAATGATGTGCCTTGATTCCTGCATAATAGAGGCTTCGGTCAACGGAGAGATATCATACTACTATGTTAGAGGATATGAGCATCCAATCACAGGATACATTGTGGAACCCTACATGAGGGATAGATGTAGAAAAATCCGTGGGAGAGTCTCATTATGTGAGAATCCCATATGTAGATACATTCCATACTTTGGTAGGCGAATACCTATATTGGAGAAAAAGTTAATAGTATCAACAGTGAATCCTTCTTCATCTTATTCTCAAAATAAGAATCGCCTTCCCAGAAGTATAAGAGAGTTACTTGACATTTTGGAATCATATGGGCTCGGTCTAACCGGCTCGTGGGCTCTCGGCTGTGAGAGAAAGGAAAGCGACGTAGATCTAGTAGTTATTAATTATGACGAAGAATTATTCAAAATGCTGGAATCATATAAGAGGAAAGGAAAAATACGCCAGTGTAGATTCCGGGAAATTATTTCTAGGAGGAGAAAAAACGACATCTCAACTAATAATAATAAAATTAATAATAGCCTCCTAGACTCATGCTTTAACACAATTCCATACACGTTAAGAGTCTTGAGAAGTTCTTCGATAACAACAATCATAGAATGGAGACAACGATACATAGATTACGGAGAAATAATGCTACAAGCAATAATTAAAGACCCAGGGATAGAGGCATATCTTATCCCGGCCAGATATATCCTAGCTAATGCTAGAATAATAGAATCTTCCGAGGATCTACCAGATAACTGGCATACAGAGCCTATTATCCTAGAAACCTGGAGGACACGGTATGCTGAGCTCACCCAGGGTCGTTATCTGATTAGGGGTAGACTCCACTACGACATATGGAGGTCTCAGTGGATAATTACGCCTGACTGGGAGGGTGGAATATGGTGTATGCATATCGAGAAGATCTAAGATGTAGCTATGGCGAAGTGGTAATGACCAGATCCCTTATACTTGGTCAGACTCTCGGATTACCAGCGCCTAACGGTTATTGTGTATTTATGCCTAAGTACAAGGTGTGTAATTCTACAAGTCCGTGGCGTCTGAGAAGTGTTAGTCTCTGCAGAGTAATCAGGGGGTATGGCCCCGTAGGAATAGTAAGAGCCGTCAGGAGATCAAATATAAAGATGGAAACCGTTGACTTGTATGGAGGGCAAATACCTATAATACGAGTTGAAGAGATATTCTTCAAAATTACTCCTAAAGAAGCGATAAAGAGAATAATCAGCGGTGAGATACAGGACTCTGAGAGAAACATACAGGGTATTTTGAAGAAAATACTGGATGATTCTGGACTCTCGATAGAAGATGTTGGTGTAACTGGTTCATATGCCGGTGGATATTTTCATAAGGATTCTGACCTTGATATCGTCGTTTACGGATCCGAGAACGTCAAAGTGATGTACGAAGTGTTCGTCGAGAAATACGGTTTTAAGAATAATCCTGAAGCAGTTATTCAGAGAAAACTTCTCGGAGGAGTTATTGTAAAGCCGATGATATCCCTTTCTTGGAGAAGAGGGGAAGCCTGGTCAAACAACGATAGAGTCCATGCGACATGGATAGGATACGATGTTGAAAACATAATTCGTCTAGCTAAGATAATAGAAGGAAGACCCCCCGTAAAAAGAGTGTCTGTTAACTCTATTGTTGAGCCTGGTCAAATAACAGCCCTTACATATCCTCCCTGGATAACAACTAGAGATTGTAGAATTATCGTCTCGTACGAGTACAATGTCGGAGAAATATTCTATAGAGGAGGCAGAATTACGGTTTCTGGACTAGCATCCGAAAAAGGAGAAGTAGTGTATCTAGGACTGACAGAATGTCCTGGAGAGATCTCGGTTCACGATTAAGATCTCCGATATTAGTTTTTCTTAGGTGTGGGCTGTGTAGCTGACAGGAGATCTATGGTTTTCTCTAAAAATTGTTTTTTCTCTATGGGGTCTTCTGTAGCTATGGCCTTAACCAAATAGGATAGTATCTTGTAAAGTCTGGCGATTTCATATGAGTTTTGCGTGACCCTCGACGAGAGATTGTTAACATTAGCGTTTATTGAGTCTATTAGTAGTTCAAGAACTAGCAGTAGCTCGTCTAAATCGCCAGCGTGGTGGTGATGGTGATGGTGGTCATGCGCGTGGCTTTCTTCTACTTCTTGAACTATTTGATGTATATCTTCTGCTTTCTTTGGAAGAGTCATTCTCTTGCGTTTTTTTCGTTCGCTCATTCTTCCTGCACCTAATTGTACCGTATTTAGTGGAGTGGTTTTTTACGAGAGTTAAAAGCTCTATGTATTTGGTGATATAAATTATATAATTTAAATAAACAGTATCAGTTGATCTGGCCAGGATTCAAGACTGATAGTCAATACTATTATAGATGGTACAAATTACTTTATTATAAGGTGGATATGGTGGTTGAAATGAAGGATAAGTTATTGAACCCGAAACTGATAGAGCTAGAAGGAATGGCCATGGTTGGTCAGGTAAAAAAGATATCTATGGAGCCATGCGAAGACTCCAGATTTCCAAAAGAGTGGAAACGTCTACGTGCCATACTAGAGGAGGGTACTATTTATGAAACTGGATGTATGGATCCTGAATCCGCAAAGAGGAACTATATGGTTCTTACCTTGTATATTAGAAATTGGTCGAAAGATATACTGAGAGAGGAGAAGGAATAATTATTACAATTTATTAAAAAGGTTTTGGTCGATGATGTATGGTATTACCGCTGACCTTGTGATGAGTAGGGCTGCCTGAGACCATGGAATAATTTTATAATTGTTATTAATAAAAATTATTAGAGCTACATCTTGACAAGGATCCGTGACGGAATCCCATTCTCATATATTACTTCAAGTGCTAGATCTATGTCGCCCAGTCTCACTAGTGGATCCATGTCTTTTCTTACTCTTTCCAGAGCTATTATTCTATTTTGGAGGCTTCTCACAACATCGACGAGTATGTCGAACTCCTGCTTAGGAGTAGGGTTGATTATAGCCTTAGCCTGGCCGAGAGGTATCTCGGTACCTCCAAGCTTTCCTCCGCCTGCAGTAGAGAGTAGATTTTCTAGTTTAACGAGTACTTCTGCTTTTGCCTTGGCACTCTCAAGTCTCCTGAGCAGCTCTCCTAGCTCACCCTTTAGTCTAGTTATCTCTGCGTCGAGCTCCTTAATTAGGTCTCCGACACTCGAATACCTCTTTATGTCGAGAAGTTTGGTTTGTCCTGTCGCCGCCATTCTTTGAACCCTCCCAATATCCTTTCTAATCATTATTTTATGGTGTGTCATTCGTTATTTTAGTTTTAATGATATAAATCAAGAACGGGGGTTACATAGGAGAATAAAGTGTCTAACTGATAAAGGGGTGTTAGGCTAATGCGAGGCAAGATAATTGATCCAAGAGAGATAGCAGAGAGGTTTGCCAGATCTTTATCGTCTAGTCTTCATGCTTTCATATTTGATTCGTCTTTGATCGATTCAAGCATAGTGTCTAGAATAGTGGCGGTTTCTGGAACGGACCAGTATCTGAGGAGGTTTGTTAAGGATAACGTGGTTGTCTACGTGTTAGATATTTTTAAGCTAGAAAAAAGATGCAGAATGGAGACATGCAGGAATGTTCCTAGGGAACGCTATAGGATTTGCTTGTCTGAGTGCTTGAAGAAACAAACCGATGATATGGCTAGAGTTGTTGCTCAGAGTATAATGGAGGCTATTGATCTTTTAGGATGAGGGAAAGCATATTGGACGAGGATAAAATTGGAGAAGTAGAGTTGAGGGAGCCCGTTCTTCTATACAAGGATGTGCTTATATGTCCTTTGTGTGGGGAAAAATCCCTCGAAGTATCGTCATATTTGTATACTGTTGATTATTTTGGCAGGATATTGATAACTAGAGGTATATGCACTAATTGTGGCTATAAGTTTAGAGATGTAAAGTTAGCTGAGCCAACGCGTCCTAAGAAGATTATCGTTTATGTCAGGGGAGAAAAACAGCTGAGATACTTGCTTGTTAAATCAGCATATGCTTATCTAGCAATATTAGAAAAAGGCTATGAGATGGTACCGGGTCCGGCAAGCACGGGTTTTATAACTACGGTTGAGGGAGTTCTTCTCAGGTTCCAGGAGGCTTTGTCGATTGCATGTAAGGACTCAGTTAATGAACGGTGCCGTGAGGAAGAGGAGTGGCTTAAGAGAGCTATTGATGGGTTAGAGAGATTTACGCTTGTTATATGTGATTATGAGGGTGCTTCTAAGGTTGTAGGGGATGATGTAGAGGAAGAACCGCTAGATGATTATTGTATTGGAAAGAAGCCTGAGTGGTTAGAGTTCCCGTAGATGTGTTTATTTTAATGAGCATTACTCTACTTTAATTTCTGTCTCTTCTTTTGTTTCCTTCTTTTCCTTTTTCTTTAGCTTGATATCTAGTACTCCGTTCTTATATTTCGCGACTGCAGACTTGGGATCGACTTTTACCGGTAGCTCGATTTTCTTATAGTATTTCTTACCGTTTTCGGCGCGGATCTCTACATAGTCTTCTGTTGCTTTAACCTTTATCTTCTCTTTTGGTATGCCAGGTAGCTCTGCTATTACCCATACTTCGTCGTCTGCATCTATTACATCTACTAGAGGCTCTATCTCTTCTGAGACTATGGTCTTACCAAGCTTTGTTCTTCTAATGTTTCCAAATTCTTCGACTCGTGGAACACCGTCTGGACCAATAGTTATCCTTACTCCATAATAGTATGGTCCGCGTATGTTGGTACTTCCTTCGCGTAGAAGTCTCTCAAATTCTTCTTCAAAGCTCCTCATGGTGTCCTCGATATCTCTGATTATTTCGTCGAATATGTCGAATATGCTTCTTCGCTTTCTCCATTCCATTTCAATCACCTCCATTTTAGAAGAATATAGTATTCTGGTGTACTTATTCATTTGGAGGAAAAACAGTTATCATACACATTTTTATCGAAGACCAATATTTATCTACGCTTAATACTGCATTTGAAAAGTGGTCTTACTAGTAGTCTAGATAGGGTGGAGATAGTGTCGGAGAATCGTTTGAAATACGACGTAGTAGTAGTAGGTCTGGGGCCCGCTGGTTCATCGCTTGTTTACTTCTTAAGAAATACTGGGTTGAGGGTTGCCGGCATCGATCTCGTAGACTGGAATGGTATTTGGGGGAAACCCTGTGGTGATGCGATAGGAGAACATCATTTCGATGAGACAGGTCTTCCAAAGCCATCAGGTCCCTCGCTAAAGAATCGTGTTGAAGGAATCGACATTTATAGTCCATCGGAGGAAATACGGCTACGTGTAAAGGGTCTAGGCTACATAATTGACAGGAACGAGTATGGAAAAATGCTTCTTAAGGAGGCAGAAAAAGCTGGAGTAGACTTGTATCTGAAAACACAGGTCAAGGCACCGATACTTGAAGACGGGAAACTAGTTGGTGTAAAAGCGAAGAATTCGAATGGAGAGTTGATCTTTGAAGCAAAGATAGTAGTAGATGCAACGGGCACCGGTGCCGTTCTGAGGAGGCGTCTTCCTAAAACCTGGCCGGTGAACGAGCCTTTGAAGCCGACAGATGCGAACATAGCATATAGGAAAATACTAGATCTAGAAGATACCATTGAGGACTATCAATACATTAGGATCTATGTCAATCAGAGGATTGCTCCTGGAGGATACTGGTGGTTCTTCCCAGAGGGGCCTAGTAGCGTTAACGTGGGTCTAGGAGTGCAGGGAGGAAGAGGATATCCGAGCCCCAAGGAGATCTATGAAAAAGAACTGGCACATCGTCCAGAGCTGAGAAATATTAAACGAGTAAAGGCAGATGCAGGAGCAATGGTACCAACAAGAAGACCGGCAAATACGCTTGTATGGGATAACTTTCTAGGCATAGGAGACAACGGATATACGGTGAACCCCGTTCACGGTGGAGGAATGGGATATGCTATGAGCGCTGCCTTCTATGCGTCGAAGGCTATAGTCGAGGCATTCGAAAAAGGCGACTTCTCTAGATACGGTCCACTATGGAAGACAAATCTAGACTATATGAAAGGTATAGGAGCAAAGCAAGCGGCACTAGACATATTCAGGATATACCTGCAGTCGCTGACCGACGAAGAAATAGAGTGGGCTCTTAAGAACGGAGTAGTAAAGGCGGACGACGCATATACAATAAGCGCCGATGGAGAGCTAAAAGCAAACCTAGGCGTGGTCGACAAGGCACGGATCCTCATAAGCATGCTCAAACGCCCAGTGATGCTGCTTCAGCTAAGAACGGTAGGAAACTATATGAAGGATATAAAGAACCTCTACAAGGAGTATCCAGAGAACCCCGATGACCTTAACAAATGGGTAGGCAAAGTAGAAGACCTCTACTCTAGATTCAAATCAGAGCTAGGGATAGAATGGTAGTATAAGTTTTTAAAACTAGATACTAGAGAGTATTTCCCTAATCTATAATTTAAGAACCATAACATACGCGTCTTCTCCATCTCTGTAATACTCTCTCACTATTCTTGCTTTCTTAAAGCCGAATTTCTCGTATAGCCTTATAGCTCCTATGTTTGAGACACGGACTTCTAAGTAAATAGACGCGACCTTGTATACGTTTCTCATAGCGTCAATAGTATGTTGGAGAAGAGCGCTGCCGATACCTCTACCCCTATATTCTTCCAGTACAGCTATGGAGATTAGATGTCCTACTCGTGTAGGAGCAGAGAGTATATGCTTCATTTTGTCTATTATTCCTACTGATCCTTCTTCTAGCTCGTTATATACACCGAGCAGAACAGGGTCCACGGTATATTCTACACGTGACATGGAGTAACCGACAATTGTGTTATCGATTTCTGCCACAAAAAAGCTCTCTCTCCACTCATTTAGAATAGATAGGAAGAATCCATACCAATAGTTTTCCGGGAGCGATCTCATGTTCACTAACATTACTGACGGTAAGTCTTCTACTTTCGCCTTCCGTATAATGAATCCCGTCTTATTGTCTCGTGCTTTGAGGGGTTCTGATATCACCATTACCTATACCACCACGGTGCAAACAGAGTGTTTTGGGCCATGAGTCTTCTGCCTATGATTCTTCAAGTATTTCATTTGGTTTAATGGAGCGAATATAGATTACCCCGTTATTCTACTATTCAGATAGTGGTGCTAGTTATAGGGTAGAGCGTGATAATTGTTGATGAAGAAATCGCTATGGGGTAGGGAGATATGGCATCCTACTAGTGATATACATGGCAGCGTCAATAAGTATCTAGCAGGGAAATGTATAGTGGTGGGGCTTACTGGAAGCGTAGCAGTTTACAAATCGATAGATATGGCGAGATGGCTTATTCGGCGTGGAGCAAACGTAATATTTGCAGCCACGCGCCCTGTGCTGGACTTTGTGGGAGAAAAACTATTGTACTGGGCTTCTGGAGTGGCCCCGATAATAGATATGGGAGGAGAAGTAGAGCATATTTCGCTCATGCGTGGATGTGATGGTATGATTGTTGCTCCTGCAACTCTTTCAACGCTTTCAAAGATGGCTTATGGCGTCCTAGATAATCCTGTTAGTCTAATGGCAGTGTCCTTCGCGGGGCATGGGAAACCGGTAGTAGTCGTGCCCGCGATGCACTACAACATGATGAATAGTAGAGCGTTCAGAAGAGTTATAGACCTATTAGTTCAGGACGGAATAAAGATTATTCCTCCAATAATAGAAGAAGACGTAGCAAAATATCCTGATCCCGCGCTTGTAGGTAGAGCTGCCGCGGCTTATTTATCCCGGGGCGAGGATCTGCGTGGAAAAACGGTTCTAGTAACAGCGGGTGCTACTAGGGAGTGGTTGGATTCTGTTAGGTTTATATCGAATCCCAGCAGTGGGAGAATGGGAGTAGAGGTAGCGGTTGAAGCGTGGGCTAGAGGAGCTAGGGTTGTGCTTGTTCATGGCGCTATGAAGGTCGAAGCCCCGCATTTTGTAGATCAAGTATGGGTTAACACGACTAGAGATATGAGGGAAGCTGTTGGGCGGATAATTGAGAATAATAAGATTGATATTATGGTTGCGACGGCTGCTCCAGCCGATTATACGCCGGAAAAATCAGTTTCTGGAAAGATAAAGAGTGGGAAGATTCTCCAGCTAAAGCTTGTGCCTACACCCAAGGTTGTTGAAGCAGTTTCTGGAAAAGTAGGATCTCTTGTAGTGTTCGCTGCAGAAACCGTTGAGTCAGTCGAGGATCTTGTTGATGCAGCCAGGGAGAAGATGGATAAGTATGGTGCAGATGTGGTTGTGGCGAATAATGTGGCGGCGCTTGGCGCAGGTTTCGGCTCTGATTTCCTAGATGTTTTATTATTATGGAGAAGGAAGGAATATATTATAAAGGAGGCGCTTGGGAAGATAAATAAAGAGATACTTGCTAGGAGAATACTAGATACGGTTCTTAACGTTATAAGCGGAGGGTGATGAGGTTGGTGGAGAAGATAACGATTAACGATGTCGTCTCGATAGATTACGGGAAGGCGGCTGAGAAAATAGCGGAATTCATAGCCGATCGAGTAGAGAGTGCTGGGGCTAAAGGAGTGGTGCTAGGAGTTAGTGGAGGAGTAGACTCTGCGACGGTGCTCTTCTTATCCGTAAAGGCTCTGGGCAAAGACAGGGTAACAGCACTTATAATGCCAGATGCTCTTGTAACACCAAGTAAGGACGTCGAAGACGCTAAGAATCTTACAGAGTTAGTAGGTGTAAAAACACATATTGTTAATATCTCTCCCATAGTCGACGTCTACAAGTCGAGCCTACCAATATATGAGGACGAGGAGAAAGACAAGGTCCCCCTCGGAAACCTTAGGGCTAGGATTAGGATGACTATATTATATTATTATGCCAATAAGAACAACCTTCTCGTTGCAGGTACCGGTGATAGAAGCGAGATCCTAATAGGTTACTTTACAAAGTATGGCGATGGAGCCGTGGACATGTTGCCGATCGGTATACTCTATAAGAGCCAGGTGAGGAGACTTGCCGAGTATCTGGGTGTACCTCGTGACATAGCCTTCAAGCCGAGTAGTCCTAGGCTCTGGCCAGGCCAGACAGCTGAGGGAGAGCTCGGTATATCATATGATGAAATAGACGTCATACTCTATTCATTGTTCGACAAGAACATACCATTAGAAAAAATACCTGATTATACGGGTATATCGCTAGAAAAAGTGAGGAAAGTCTACGAGCTATACGTTAAGTCCGAGCACAAGAGAAGGATGCCGCCGACGCCTCCTCTAGATATAGTTGCTAGGAGCTAAGTATCTGCTAACATATCCGGTAAGAGAATGCCGCGTCTATTCAAGTCTAGTCTATAAAGGTGCCTGCCGTGGCGTGGTGTGCGTCTTCACCTCACCACATAACTTCAATTTTTGTCCCGGTGTATACAAGCTCCTATCTGTTGACGGGATCATTGGGTGTGGGGATAGCTGTCGAACCACGTTTTGAGACGTGTGTTCCGGGAGACAAGCCCCTAATTACGTCTACTATGAGGAGAACTGCTTTAATCCTTGGAGTAGAGGAGCATCCATCTATTATTAGAGCACCGTTTCCGCCGGCTAAAGGATACGCTGTAAGTGCTGTCTCGGCTGTAACTTATGCTCTTGCGACAGCTCCAATGAATGGGCTAAGTTATATGGACGCGCTTTGGGCGGCGCATCGTGCAGAGATAGAGGAAAGGACAGGACTGGGCGATGTATTATCGGTATCCTGTGGTATTGGAGTCGTTATAAGATACCAGCCTGGGGCCCCTGGAATAGGTAGGACAGACTGTATTCCGTTTCCATCGGGTATCGAGATACTAGTTGTTGAGCTTGGAGAATCCATGCATACCAGGGACTTATTGAGACAACGGTATATAGGGTATGGAAGAGATCTTGCTCTTAACTCGGTAATGAGAATCCGCGATGATAAGACGGTCGAGTCGTTTATAGAGGAATCCCAGCGATTCACGGAGCAGATGAAGCTTCTAGCTACGACCGGGATAGATAAAGAGTTTCTTTCTAGGCTACCTGGGCTAATCGGATATTATGTCAAGAAAAAGTTGCTTGTGCTTTTTATCGAGGCAGACCAGTTTCTGGATGTGAGAGATATATTGTTGGCCGAGAGATATCATGTAAGGAGATTGATGCCGAGCGAGCATGGTCCAAGGGTGTGGTGGAGTGACGGATATCCCCAAGTCTCATCCGAGATATCACTCGCTGATGACAAGGGAAAAGATTGTTGAAGGGTATAGGAAGGGAATAGTTGTACTCCATGGGTTGATAGCGCATGGACGTGGCGAAGCATTCGATTATCTGTTGGGAGAAAAAACTCATGGGTTCGCCGATTATGCTGAAAAGATTGTTGCATCTTATCTTGTGGTATCCAATAGGCCTATTATTAGTGTGAATGGAAACTATGCGGCGCTAGCCCCCGATGAGATCGCTGAGCTCTCAAGAGTTTCCGGCGCCTATGTAGAGGTGAACTTGTTTCATAGGACGGAGGAGAGGATTGCGAGAATTTATGAGTTCCTTAGAGAGCATGGTGTAGAACGTATTCTTCCTCCTAGTTGTGAGAAAACGTATGTTCCAGGGCTTGAGAGTAAGAGGGGAATTGTCTGTAGGGAAGGTATTGCATTAGCTGACTTCGTTCTTTTAGCGATAGAGGATGGCGATCGGACAGAGGCACTTGTTGGATGGGGTAAAAAGGTGGCTGCAATTGATCTTAATCCCTTCAGTAGGACTGCTCAGAAGGCCACAGTCACGGTTGTTGATGATGCGATACGTGCGACAAGGAACATTATTAGATATGTCGAGGGGTTGCGTGGAAACAGGGAGGAGGCGATGAGACTTATCGCCGGTTATGATAATAAGCTTGTATTGAAGCAGGCGTTTAAAGCTCTTCTCGATAGACTAGAGTTTGCTGTTAGTCGAGGAGTCTTGTAGTTATATTATTTCTTTTGAGACGGATTGCTCCGGAAGGTTTTCTTCCAGCTACAAGTGATTCTGCAGCGGAGATTATTGCTTCTGCCATTGCTATCTCTCTTGAGAGTTCGGAGGAGTATTCTGCCGAGGCCTGCTCTAGGAAGGATACTATGTGGGGGAGGTCTTCGAAGACTATCTGTCTGAGGAGCTTCTTTTCATATGATGATAGTCGTTTTCTTCGTGACAGGTTTTGTAGTGTCTCTAGTATTCTTTCGGGGTCGAGGCTCAGGAACTGTATCCTGAGCATTCGGGCCCTGTAGTCCTCCTCGTATCCGTCTGGTTCGTCTTCTTTTCCTTCATACTCCTTTATTGTACGCTCTATTTCTTTTGGGTCGATTATACGCCACCAGTGCTGTGTTGATGAGCGATAGGTTGTTTCTATTAGGCCGTATTCTTTTTCGAGCTTTCTTAGGAGTGGCGAGGGATTGTAGGAGAGTCCGTATTTTTCTATAGCCTCTTTTACGTGTCTGTAGGAGAAGTCTCCAAGCTCGGTTCCTGTCCAGGCGTGTGCTCGAGCCTCTAGTATTGCTTTTAGTACTAGGTAGCCTCTTTCTCCGTAGCGTGCTATGAATGCCTTTGCTGGGCTTAGCTTCATTGTTTTACACCGTTATTGTATGGAGTTAAGTTGGCTTGGATGGCTCGAGCATTGTTCGGTACAGTCGTACATTATTCTTGTTTGTTTTTCTGGGATTCTTAATATTATGCCTGGTTTCTATTAGCTGATCTGGTTCTATAAGACAAGAAACGGCAAAAGTCTGTGTTATCTGCTGGGGGCTCCGCTGGTTGATCTATCCTCATTGTCTTCGGAGACCGCTATCTTCGCCATCGCCCCGGGGATATTATTAGGATTGTTCGGGGTTTTGAAAAGGGTTGTTGTAGTGTTATTGTGTTGATGTCTGGGGATTATTTGTCGAGGTGGTTCTCTTTGTGAGCCATTTTCTCAGGGGTCTAAGCGTGAATACGTAGAAGAGTTCTTCGAGGAAGACGTATGTTCCCCATAGTATTCCCTTCTCTTTGTAGGTTAGATAGATTCTTTTCCAGTCTATTGAGAATATTATTGCAGTTACTAAGATTGTTCCTACAGCTATGCCTACTAGTGCTAGGGGGCCGTTTGCTGTCTCGGAGCCAAAGTATTTTTCCAGGAGCTCCCAGTAGGTCATGCCTAGGAATAATACTAGAGCGGTTAGGAGTATTTTTCCTAGTATAACTGCTGTTGCGAACCATATTGGGTTAAATCCGGAGATTCCCAGAGGGATGTATAGTACGTCGTCTGGTAGGGGAAGGGACGCGAACAAGAGTACTAGGAGGAATACTCCTCTCTTAGACTCGTTGATGATCCATGTGTATTCGTCTCTTTTTCTTCTAATGGTCTCAGATTTTCCTGCTAATACGTTGCTCGTGTAGAAGACGACTACTTTTCCTAGGCCTGCTCCTACTCCGGCGCTTATGACTACTATGAGTTGTTTTATTGGGTCGTGGACTAGGGCCCCGTATGCCCCGACGAATGTTAGATATAGTGCGGGAAACCCTGGTATGAGGTTCGTTGTAAATGCCATTAGGAAGAGTCCGGGAGGACCATATTTCTCTAGGCCCGTTAGTAGGCTCATGAGATCCATTTTGTAGCACCGTAAGCTATTTGGGGATGAGTAGTCCTGGCTTTAGGGAAAGGCATTCATAGTTTTCCTCATCCTATTGTTCTCAATTATCCTGTAAAGCGAGTGGATATTAAGCTGTTCCCTCACACTTGTTGCAGAGAGCACTCGGCTTCTAGGCTGTTAAGGATCTAATACGTTACAGGATATAGGGGTTCCTCTCGCTCCAGACCTTCGTCATTGCAAGAGTGCTCGGAACGTCCCTGCCTAGACATCCCCCAGAGTTATCTATAACGGTCTCCAGCAGGTATAATCTTTATTTGGGGAGCTTTTTGACGAGTTGGATGATATTCGACGCGCTGGCAGAGCGGTATGATAAATGGTATGAAGAGCATAGAATAACAGCTGAGAACGAGCTGCGTCTACTCACGAGTATGCTGGGCACGGATCCTGGAAAGTGCCTGGAAATAGGTGTTGGAACTGGGTGGTTCGCCAGCAGGCTTAGATGTAGATATGGAATCGACCCAGCATATAAGATGTTAGAGCATGCTAGTAGGAGAGGCATAGATGTCGTCTTGGGAAGAGGTGAGCGTTTACCGTTTCGTAGCTCGGTATTCGATACTGTCTTATTGATAGTAACCCTGTGCTTTGTCGATGATCCACTATTAATACTGGAAGAAGCTGTAAGGGTCCTGAGAAAAGAAGGACGGCTCATAACATGCATTGTACCTAGAGACTCGGTATGGGGCAAATACTATACAAGAAAGAGTCGAGAAGGACACGTGTTTTACTCTAAGGCGAAATTCTACACTGTCCAGGAAACAGTATCACTTATACGTCACACCGGGCTAACACCGAGATTAATACATGGTACACTAACCTATAGTCCATTCGACAATCCTGTCCCCGAGGAGCCACGCAAATATAGGGGCGGGGAAGGATTCGTATGTATAATGGCGGGACAATGACGAGGCTCGAAAGGGCGGATACCCTCGTCCACACGAGGACGGCTCTCCTAGGTGAAGACCCCGCGCAGGGCCGAGCCCGCCGCATCCACCGAACCAATACTTTATCCCCTCTAAACCAAACCTACTATTAATGGCCCGCGGCTTCCCGGCGGCGGCGCGGGGAGGACGCGGGGCAAAGCCCCGAGGAAGAGTATCCATGGATGACTCCTACAGCCTCCAGCCGCGGGCACATCCCTTATTCTCAAAGAGCGGAGAACACCTCCAAAGACCCCTACAATCCTGGTTCCACGGCCCTGTCCCGCACCTCGGAACGGGTATAAATCATGTAGCCAGGGGTTCTCCTCGTGTTACGGTAATACTAGAACCCCTCATACCGACCCAAAAACATTATATTCCCTCCCCGACATACAGACTACTCTCGGCGCGCCGGGGTGAAACACAAAACACGGCGCGCCGGAACAATTACGCTGAGAAATGGGGGCCTGAACACCCCCGGGAATCTATCCCGGGGAAGTTCAGGCCTGACATGGGGCTCCGAGACAAGCCCGCCTGCTAGCCCGGGCGGGCCTGGGCCCACGAATAGGCGGCCCACGGCTGCGCCCAGCCCTCAGGCTGCGGAGGCAGCCGCGGCCGTAACTCCGGTTGATCCTGCCGGACCCGACCGCTATCGGGGTAGGGCTAAGCCATGGGAGGTGAACGCCCAGCCGCCGCTGGGCGTGCCGAACGGCTGAGTAACACGTGGCTAACCTACCCTCGGGACGGGGATAACCCCGGGAAACTGGGGCTAATCCCCGATAGGCGGGGAGGCCTGGAACGGTTCTCCGCCGAAAGGGGCCACGGGGGTTCGCCCGTGGTACCGCCCGAGGATGGGGCTGCGCCCCATCAGGGTAGTTGGCGGGGTAATGGCCCGCCAAGCCGACGACGGGTAGGGGCCGTGAGAGCGGGAGCCCCCAGATGGGCACTGAGACAAGGGCCCAGGCCCTACGGGGCGCACCAGGCGCGAAAACTCCGCAATGCGGGCAACCGTGACGGGGCTACCCCGAGTGCCCCCCTAGAGGGGGCTTTTCCCCGCTGTAGGTAGGCGGGGGAATAAGCGGGGGGCAAGACTGGTGTCAGCCGCCGCGGTAATACCAGCCCCGCGAGT